>NZ_BAAIFH010000005.1:0-231104 GCF_054654135.1 Calditerricola yamamurae | reverse complement strand
CAATCGCTCAGCTAAAATCTAACCGAAGGGAGACTGGATCACTCACATCGAAATCTTACCGAGGGGGATGTGACGTGACCATGTCTCTTCAAAGCCGTCGCGAATACCTTACACAAATCCGGAAATGGTATGCCAAAGCCTCGTCCCGAAAAGAAAAGTCGCGCATTCTCGATGAAGTCACGCGCGTGCTGGGGTATCACCGCAAGTACGCTATCCAGGTTCTCAACGGCCCGGAGTGGAAACCCAAACAGATCCGGCGCAAACGGCCCAAGCGGTATCAAGAAGCGCTCCCTGTCATCCGAACCGTTTGGGAAGCCCTTGACTACCCTTGTGCCGAACGCCTCCATCCGGTCCTCCTGCCGACTGCCGAGCATTTAGAACGCCATGGAAAACTTCGCTTAACCTCGCTCATCCGCCAGCAACTCGCCCAAATCAGCCGATCTACGCTCGCTCGGCGCCTGAAGGAATTCGATTCGCCCAAACCCAGACGCTTTATGCGCCCCAAACCCACCAATCGCTTGAAAAGGGACATCCCTGCAGGCCGGCTCCCTTGGAACGAATCCCGCCCCGGCGCCCTGGAAATCGATCTCGTCGAACACAATGGCGGCGACTCGTCCGGCCAGTTCGCCTGCACCTTGTCGGTTACCGACATGGTCACCGGCTACAGCCGCCGCCAGGCCATCCTCGGCAAAAGCCAAAAAGCCGTCTTCGCTGCCTTGGAATCCATCCTCTCTCAGTGGCCTACAGCTGTCCATACCCTCCACAGCGATAACGGTTCCGAGTTCTTGAACCATCATCTCCTCCGTTTCTGCAGGCAAAAAGGAATTGCGTTTATGCGCAGCCGTCCCTACCGCAAAAACGACAACCCCCATGTCGAACAGAAAAACCGCCAGTTCGTTCGCGAGATCGTGGGCTATGCCCGCTACGACACCCCAGAGGCTGTGGAGTGGCTCAACGCCGTCTATGCCCTCCTCGACCCCTACGCCAATCTCTTTTTGCCCACCCGCAAGGTCGTCGAAAAATCCTACGAAGGCAAGCGCATTCGCAAACGCTTCGACCAAGCCCGCACGCCTTTCCAACGCCTGATCGAAAGCGGCGCCTTAAAACCGGAGATGGAACACGTGCTCAAGGCTCAGTTTGAAACGCTCAACCCGCTCGATCTTCATGATGAGCTCGAAAAAATCGTGGCTCGGGGTCCTTGGGCTCCCTCCCCCGAGCCACCTAACCAAGAACCTCTTGAGGTCGGGTAGACCTCAACTCCATTTTCCTACCTGAGGGAGCCTCTTGCCAAGAGTATTCGGTTAGGTTTTTACGTGAGGGATCGGTTTCACTTCGGTTAGGTTTTTATGTGAGTTGACACGTGGGTTCCGAACCGTTCCCCCGCGGGATCCGGCAAAAATGGTATAATGGGGGCGAATGAGGCGACGATCGGCAACCCCGACGGCCGTCCACCATACCCGAAAGGGGGAGCGCCATGCACGCGGCGATCACCACCGATTCGCTCGAAGACATCCGCGCCAAAGTGGAGCGCGGCGAGCGCCTGTCCTTTGACGACGGGGTCCGCCTGCTTCGGTCGCCCGACCTGCTGACCATCGGGCAACTGGCCGACCAGGTGCGCAGGCGCCTGCACGGTGACAAAGTCTACTTTATCGTCAACGCCCACCTCAACTACACCAATGTCTGCTACCTCGACTGCAAGCTGTGCGCCTTCGGTGTCAAGCCCGGCCATCCGCGGGCGTATACCCTTTCGTTGGAGCAGATCGAGCAAAAGCTTAAAAGCCTGGCGGGAAAAGGCTTTACCGAGCTGCATATCGTCGGCGGGGTCAACCCCAAACTCCCCTTCTCCTATTATGAGGACATGATTCGCCTGGCCAAGCGGTACCTCCCGGAGGCGCACATCCAGGCCTTCACCGCCGTCGAGCTCGACTACCTGGCCCGCGTGTCGAAAATGTCCGTCGAAACGGTCATCCTTCGCCTGCGGGAAGCGGGGCTGGGCTCGATCCTGGGCGGCGGGGCGGAAATCTTTCATCCGGAAATCCGCGAGATCATCGCCGGGCACAAAACCGACGCCGAACGGTGGTTTGAAATCCACGAAATCTGCCACCGTTTGGGGATGAAATCAAACGCTTCCATCCTGTACGGGCACATCGAGAAGCCGGAACATGTGATCGACCACCTGATCCGCCTGCGAGAGCTGCAAGACAAAACGGGCGGTTTCCAGGCCTTCTTCCCCTTTGCCTTTCACCCGCAAAATACCAAGCTGGCCCAAGAGTTCGACCTCACCGGCGAGACGACCGGTTATTACGACTTGAAAATCCTCGCCGTGGCGCGGCTGATGCTCGACAACATCCCGCACATCCGCGCCTTCTGGATGATGATCGGCCTCAAGATGGCTCAGGTCTCCCTGAGCTTCGGCGTCGATGACCTCGACGGCACGGTGATGGAAGAGCAAATTGTGCACGCCGCGGGGGCAACAACGGCACAGATGACGCCGAAGGAGAGCTTCATCCGCATGATCAAGGAAGCTGGCCGCATCCCCGTCGAACGGGACACGCTGTACAATGAGCTGCGCGTGTACTAGCCCTTCCCGCCCGCTGTGGGCGGGCATTTTGTTTGCGCCCCGCGGGAACGCGTCCGGACGTCCGTGGCCGCGCTCTTGCGTGGCGAAACGAAAAGGAGTAACATGGAGGACGCACGCGCCAGCCACCACAACGCGGGAGGGAGGAAGAAATGGACACGCGCATTCGCGTCGTGCCGCTTCCGGAACGCGATCCGGACGGCTACAACCTGTACCTTCACCTGACCCTCATGACCGCCCACGAGATGCAGCAACTGTTTGAGCAGGTGGAATCCCTTCCCCTCTTCGAGGGTGTGGAATGCCGCAAGGTGGCGCTCAATGAGCGGCAATTCGTGATCAAGGTGGACCTGAGCGACGAGGACCTGGAAACGGTAAAGGGGCGGCTGGCGGAGGCCACGTCCTGACCACCGGAGGCCTTCCCCTCTCTCCCCTTTCCGTGTGATATGATGGTAAAGGGAGTCGGAGAGGGGGGAACGGGACACATGCCAACCACGACCACAGCCACCATTACCGATCCGCGCTTGGTTCCCATCGCCGAAAAGGTGGAGCGCGGCGAACGGCTGACCAAAGAAGACGGCCTTGCCCTTTACGAATCGCCGGACTTGCTCACCATCGGGCGGCTTGCCGACATGGTAAACCGCCGCAAGAACGGTGACCGCGTCTACTTCATCGAGAACATGTACATCAACCCCACCAACGTGTGCGAGGCCCATTGCCGGTTCTGCGCGTTTCGCCGTGATCCGGGAGAAGACGGGGCCTACACGATGTCGCCCGACGAGGTGCTGGAGTACGTCGCCCAGCGCTTCAATCCCAACATCCGCGAGTTTCACATCGTCGGCGGCCACAACCACACGGTGCCCTTTGACTACTACCTGGACGTGATTCAGGCGCTGAAACGCCACTATCCGCAGGTGACGATCAAGGCCTACACGGCGGCGGAAGTGGTCTTCTTCGCCAAGCTGGCCGGCTTGACAATCGAAGAGGTGCTCACCGAGCTGCACAAGGCCGGCGTCGAGACGCTCCCCGGCGGCGGGGCCGAGATCCTGACCGAGCGTTACCGGCAAAAGATGGCCCCGGAGAAGGCCAGCGTGGAAGAATGGCTGAACGTCCACCGCATCGCCCACCAGATGGGGATGAAGACCCACGCCACGATGCTGTACGGGTCGATCGAAACGCTGGAAGAGCGGATCGAGCACATGCTGCGCATCCGCGAGCTGCAGGACGAGACAGGAGGCTTCCTCGTCTTCATTCCGCTGGCCTGCCAGCCGATGAAGCCCACCGCCTCCATCAAGCGGCGCACGTCGGCCTTTGACGACATCAAGACGATCGCCATCAGCCGCCTGATGCTGGACAACGTGGACCACATCAAGGCCTATTTCATCAACATCGGCACGCAGCTGACCCAGCTGGCCCTTACCTTTGGCGCCGACGACGTGCACGGCACCCTCGTCGAGGAACGGATCAGCCATGCCGCCGGGGCGCTCACGCAGACAGCGCTGACGCGCGACGAGCTGATCTGGCTGATCAAGGGGGCCCACAAGACCCCGGTGGAGCGCGACACGTTCTACAACGTCGTGCGCGTGTACGCGTAAGCGACACGCATGCCGTGCAAAAAGGCGTGCGGAAAAAAGGCCCTGTTCTCGCAAGAGGCGAGGACATGGGCCTTTTTTGGGATTTCTCACATTCTGACTATGTTTAGTGCTTGTTTATCGTTATTTCAATATATTTTAGGAACGGCGATTTTTTTATATCTAAATTATTTACCATCTTCTTAAAAAGAAAACCAAAGACTTTAAAAACCATAAACCCAAGAATGACACCAAAAACGTTAAGAATCACATCGTTTATATCAATTGTTCGATAAGGAAAGCCTAAGAACAAAGAAATCATTAATTGAAGGGATTCGATTACCACACAAAAACTAACTCCGTAAATCATTAACATTTTTTCGTTACATTCAAAAGAAAAGGAAGACCAAAACCAAACGGTACGGTCAAAAGAATGTTATACAAAACTTGCTCATTAACAATATTGATATCGAAAGGAATCAAATTAATACCCGATGAAAATTTTAACTCTCTTTGCATGATCTCAGCCATTCCTGATCCGATTGGTATTGGAAAAATGGTGTATTTCAAAACCCCTAATAAGTACGATCCCTAATAATGCTGTTGACAAATCAAAATCAATTAACAACGTTGATCACTCCTTACCAAAAATTAACGCAAAGAGGGGCAGATCGGAGCCACAGGCAACATCTGACCCGTTGAAAATGATCAGGGCAATCAGAACGCAGAAAGGGACGGAATACCGCCCCTTTCTCTTTTTGACTAAAAAGAGGACAACCCCGGCAGTTAGGGCGGGGCTCCCCGTTCGAAACACCGCACCTGCCTTTTGGGCGGCGCGGTATTTTGTACCCTTCAGTCATCGAGCTGCTTGATCAGCTTGTCGAGCTCGACCCGCTTTTCCCGTTCCTTCTTCAAATACGCCTTGATGTTGGCGACCAACTCCTCGGGGTTGTCCCCGGTGACGATCTCCCCGTTGACCATGGCGTAGAGCGTCGTGGCGCACAGGCTACAATTGCCAAGGCAGCCGTATTCCACAATCTCCGCTTCCAGCTCGGGATCTTCCATGAGGGCATCCAGCGCCTTCTGCGAACCGTGAGCCAAGTTCGTGCTGCAAAACTCGATCACGACGTCCATGTCCATCCCTCCTCTTCCACCGCCACGGTCACCGGGCACCGACGACTAGCCGCCGGACGGATCGCTTTCGGACAGGCCGAGGGCAGCCAGTTTGTCCAGCACCGGCTTCAGCTCCACAACTCCCTCGGCAACCGCTTCCCCGCCGATCACCACCAAGGGGTAGAAAAACTCGTCGTCCAGAACACGCCGCGCCCACTCGGCATCCGCAGGCGTTTGGGGCGCGTAGATGTCCACGTAGCGCACGGCAACGCGCTCCACGCCAAATTTCCGCCCCAGCACCGCCTGCAGCCATTCAACCGTCTCCTTTGACGACGGCGCGTTGACGCAGCTGGGGCAGCGCACGTCGGCACCGTACACGGTCACTTCGACGGACATCGCCCCTCCTCCTTTCCCTCGACACCCCGTAACTGGCCTTCTCTTCGCCGGCACAACCGTCCGGCACACGGGCGTCCCGCTGTCGTCCTTCCCCTTACGCGCCGGCCAGCGCCTGTTCCAGGTCCTCGATCAGGTCGGCGGCGTCTTCCACACCGACGGAGATGCGAATCAGCCCATCGGTAATGCCCAGTTCGGCGCGCCGTTCCGGCGGGATGGAGGCGTGGGTCATGCGGGCGGGAATGGAGATGAGGCTCTCCACGGCGCCGAGGCTTTCGGCCAGCGTGAAGAAGCGCACCCGGCGCACCACGCGCTCGGCCCGCTCGCCGCTGCCCACGTCGAAGGAAATCATGCCGCCGAAGCCGCGGGCCTGCCGTTTGGCCACGTCGTGCCCCGGATGACTGGGGAGTCCCGGGTAGTACACGGCGCGGATGTCGTTGCGCGCGGCCAAAAACCGGGCCACGGCGGCGGCGTTGGCTTCATGGGCCTCCATGCGCAAGCCCAGCGTGCGGATACCGCGGATGAGCAGGTAGGCGTCGTGGGGACCCAGGACGCCGCCGACGGAATTCTGGAGGAAGTGCAGGCGCTCGCCCAGCGCGGGATCCTTCACCACAACCAGACCGGCCACAACGTCGCTGTGGCCGCCAAGGTACTTCGTCGCACTGTGCACGACGATGTCGGCACCGAGGGCCAGCGGGTTTTGCCAGTAGGGGGTCATGAAGGTGTTGTCGACGATGGTGAGGAGGCCATGCTCGCGGCACAGCCGGGCCACGGCGGCGATGTCCGTCACCTTGAGCAGCGGATTGGACGGCGTCTCGATGACGACCGCCTTCGTCGAGGGGCGGATGGCCGCGCGGACGGCATCGAGGTCGCGCGTATCGACAAAGGTGGCCTCCAGGCCCAGGCGGGCGAACACCTTCGTCAGCACACGGTACGTCCCCCCGTAGACATCGTCGCCGACGACGACATGGTCGCCCTGGTTGAAGAGCATCATCACCGTGGAAAAGGCGGCCATGCCCGAGGCGAAGGCCAGCCCCCGCACGCCCCCTTCCAGGTCGGCGATGAGCGCTTCCAGGGCCGCCCGCGTCGGGTTGCCGGTGCGGGAGTACTCGTAACCCTTATGGTGCCCGACACCTTCCTGTTTGTACGTGCTGGTGAGGTACACCGGCACGGTGACGGCACCGGTGTGGGGGTCACCGGTAATGCCGCCGTGAATGAGCCGCGTCTTCATCCGCATCGTCAGATTCCCCCCTGGTAGATCTTCTTGCTCAGGTACCGCTCACTGGAGTCGGGGAAGATCGTCACCACGTTCGTCCCCGGCGGCGCCTTTTGCGCCTCCTGAAGGGCCGCATAGAAAGCCGCACCGGACGAGCTCCCCACCAGCAGGCCTTCCCGGCGCGCCAGTTCCTTCACCATGTGAAACGCGTCCTCGTCGGCAACCGTATAGATGGCGTCAAAATACGCCGGATCGACGAAGGGTGGGAGAAACTCCATGCCGATGCCCTCCGTCTTGTGCGGACCCGGCTCGCCGCCGTTCAGGATGGAGCCTTCCGGTTCGACCACCACCGTCTTGATGGCCGGGTTTTGCTCCTTCAGGTAGCGGGCGCAGCCCATAAACGTGCCGCCGCTGCCGGCGCCCGCGACAAAAATGTGCACCTGGCCCTCCATCTGCTCCCAGATCTCCGGACCCGTGGTGCGGTAGTGGGCCTCGGGGTTGGCCGGGTTTTCAAACTGCTGCGGCACATAGGCATTGGGAATGGTTGCCGCCAGCTCCTTGGCCTTCTCGATGGCCCCCTTCATGCCCAGCTCGGTGGGCGTGTGTACGATCTCGGCCCCGAGGGCGCGCATCAGTTCCTGCTTTTCCACGGAAAATTTCTCCGGCACGACAAAGATGACCCGATAGCCGGTGCCGATGGCGGCGAGGGCCAGGCCGATCCCGGTGTTCCCCGCCGTCGGCTCGATGATCGTTCCACCGGGCTTGAGGAGCCCGCGGCGCTCGGCGTCTTCGATAAGGGCCACCCCCAGGCGGTCCTTCACGCTGCCGCCTGGGTTGAAAAATTCCAGCTTGGCGAACAGGCGAACGCCTTCGGGCAGATCAAATCGCGTGATTTCCACGATCGGCGTATTGCCGATCAGGGCTTTAACGTTCGGGTACACACGGTTCACCGCTGCTTCCTCCGTCCCCTGAATCTGGATTGTCTCGCCGCAACGGACGGCCCGTGCGGCCACGGCCCGCATGTCCATCATACCACGGCCATTTGCGGCAAACCAAACGTGTGGTAAAATAAAGGAGCAGGTGGCGAGGTTACCGGAAGCGAAAGGAGGCTTGAGCCGGTATGTCGCTGAAAGAGCAAGTGCAAGAAGTGCTCGACAAGCTGCGCCCGTTCCTGCAGCGCGACGGCGGGGACGTGGAGCTGGTCGACGTCGACGAAGACGGCATCGTCAAGCTGCGCCTCATGGGGGCGTGCGGCGGTTGCCCGGCGTCCACGATCACGCTGAAAGCGGGCATTGAGCGCGCCCTGCTGGAAGAGGTGCCGGGCGTCAAAGGCGTGGAGCAGGTGTTCTAACACGCCGAGTACCACGCACGGCATCAATACGAGCGTGACGATCCCAGGTGCTGGTCGAAAAAGGCCAGCACCTTTTTTGTGTACACCGCCGGATCGCGCGCATAGGCCTTCACATGGTCGGCCCCCTCCACCGTCCACAGCTCGACCTCAGCATGCCCCTGGGCCTGTCGGGCAATCGCTCGGCTGTCGGCAAGCGGAATCTTCGTGTCGGCCGTGCCGTGAATGAGGAGCAGCGGCCGCCCGTCAAAGGCCGCGACGGCGCGCACCGGGCTCATCGCTTCCGGATCGGCTCCGATCAGCGGCGGAATCAGGCTCAGGATCAGCGGCGTGAACGGGGAATGGGGCAGCCCCGACCACACGGACAGGTTCTCCCTCAGGTACGCCTTCAGGTCGGCAAAGGGGCTGTCGGCGACCACCGCCGCCACATCGGCCGACGCCGCCGCGACCTGGATGGCCGTAGCCGCGCCCATGGAAAAGCCGAGGAGGCCGACACGGGCGTCGGGCCGGCGCTCGCGCGCGTACCGCACAGCCCCGAGCAAATCCCGCTGCTCCAAAATGCCCACCGTGGTCAACCGCCCCGGCGACTGGCCGCTGTTGCGGAAGTCGAACAGGAGCACGTCGTACCCCGCGCGCACGAGATCCCGGGCCAACGCCAGCGCCGGAACGTCTTCCTGCAGGCGGTTCTGGCGGTACCCGTGGGCAAACACGATGACGCCCGGCTTGGGCTTCGCCCCGTTGGCCCGGGCGGCCAGGTACCAGCCGCGCAGGGTGAGGGGTTCCTCGTCGCCCACACTGGGAAAGGTGATCGCTTCATAGGCCAGCCCCGCGTCGGCCAGTGCACCCGTGAGCGCCTTGCGCACCGGATGGGTCAGCTGCCACCCCACGTACAGGGACACGCCCACCGCGCTGCCCGCCACGGCCAGCACGGCGACCAGCGCCCCCCCACAGAAGCCGCCGTCGCCACGGCGTACGCGTCCGTCCCGGTTCGCCGTTCATGGTGCGGCCTCCTTTCCGGATTTGCACTGCCCCAAGCGGGTCCGCCACTCCCTGCTTCCCGCGCGACGGAGGCTTCTCCTCACCGCCGGCGACGCGCCCACGCCTCCGGGTTGACCAGGTGCGCGGGACGCTCACCGCGCAGGGCGGCCACGCAGCCGTCGGCGGCCAGCCGCGCCATGTTGCGGCGCGTCTCCACGCTTGCGCTGCCGATGTGGGGCAAGAGCACGACGTTGTCCAGCTCCAGCAGGGGATGATCGGGCCGCAGCGGTTCCTCCCGGTACACGTCCAGCCCGGCGGCCCAGATCTTTCGCTCCCGAAGGGCACGCACCAGGGCCTCCTCGTCCACGGTCTGCCCGCGGGAGACGTTGATGAAGCAGGCCGTTTCCTTCATCAAGGAAAACTCCCGCCATCCGATCAGGTTCTCCGTCTCCGGCGTCAGCGGCGTGAGCAGGACGACAAAGTCCGACTCCCGGAGCAGGGTGTCCAGGTTCACGTACTGTGCGCCGAGGGCCGCTTCCGCCTCCGGGCGGCGCCGGCGGTTGTGGTACAGAATACGCATGGCAAATCCCTTGGCCCGCCGCGCCACCGCCTCGCCAATACGCCCCATGCCGATGATGCCCAGCGTCGCCCCGTAGACGTCGCGCCCCACCAGGAGGTTGGGCGACCAGCTGCGCCACTTCCCCTCCCGCAGAAAGCGTTCCGCCTCCGTCAGGCGCCGCGCCGTGGCCAGCAGGAGGGCAAATGCCAAATCGGCCGTCGTCTCCGTCAGCACGCCGGGCGTGTTCGTGACGAGAATGCCCCGCTCCGTCGCCGCGGCCACGTCGATGTGGTCGGTGCCCACCGACATGGTGCTCACCACCTTGAGGCGCGGGGCGCGATCCATCAGCGCCGCGTCGATGCGGTCGGTCACCATCACGTACAGCCCGTCGGCCCGCGCGGATTCAGCCTCCAGTACGTCACGCGGGACGGGTTCGTCGCCTTCCCACACGCCCACTTCGCACTCCTCGGCCAGGCGTTGCACGATGTCCTCGTCAACCTTCCGCGTCAGGTACACGTACGGTTTTGCCATCGCCATCCCCCCTGTGATGGCAGCGGATTTCGGGCATTTTGTCGCAACGTCAACCCTTTCCTTCCTCATCCCAACCAACCGACCCGCCGGATGCGAACGCCGTACCGGCGGCCCACCCAGTCCGGCAGCCAGTCCAGCAGCGCCTCAACGCGCTGCTCCTCCTCAGCGATGGCCGCCCAGACCACCTCAGGATCTGCGGATTTCCCCGAATGTTCCATCCATTCCGACATCCAGCGCTCCGGAAACAGCAACCAGGCATACACCGCCTCCCAGAACGACCGGCGGACCTCCGGGTCGGCATAGGCCATCTGCGCGTCGTACCCGTCGGCCCACGCGTCGAGATCCGCTTCGCCCATCACCCACGTGCGGCACCACCGCCCAACGTCCCGGGCCGGCAGGTCCCAGTACCACTTCCGGGGAAAACCGATCCAGCACGTTCCGCCTGTCCCTTCATACACCGGCCAGAGCGGGTAGGCGGTCAAACACGGCGGGACGGAGTCGAACACCCCCGCCTCCCAGTACCGCACCGCCGTCTGCGCCCGCTGTGTGAAATAGGTGTAGGTTTCCAAAAACCACGCGTCGGCGGCGCTCCCCATGCCGGTCTCGGCCAAGAGATCCCGCCTGCGCTCGGCCAGCGCCAAACGTCGCATCCAACGCCGCGGCCAGGATCCGACCGCATGGAGGGCGGGCCCCACGCGTTCGCCCAGAGCCGACGACGCCGCGTGGAGTGCGCCGAGCGTATACCCCACCTGGGCAGGGTAGGCCGGAACGGCCGCCGCGTCCCATTCCGTCACGACATACACCCCATCGACGCGCATGACCGACCGCCCGCCCTCAGCTCGACGCACCACCGGCAGACGCACCGCCTCGGGTACCGTGAGCCGGTTGCACACGCGTCGGAAGAGCGGCACCCGCACCGTCCACCGCTCCGCGACCGGCCATGCAGCCCACACCTCGTCGCCCGCCACAAGCCGCACGTGATCGGCCCACCGCGCGACCTGCCCGCCTTCCCTGCTCCACGCGGCCGACCACCGGGACGCTCCCCGCTCATTCACCGTCATCCCCCCGCTTCACCATCTTCCGCTTCAGCATGTATATGTGGGCGGGGGCAACCGAAGCCCCATCCGACCGTGTGACAGCGGAGAAAATCGAGCACGAGCGGAAACACCTGGTCGCGCACCAGGTCACTAAAGCCGCCCTGGTGCGGATCGGGCGGTTCAGCAAACAGCACATAGCCGGCGGTCTCCGAGTCGGGCGACAGCGGCTCAAAACGCGCGATTTCAGCGCAGTAGACCGTCTTGACGATTTCCGGCTCCGTCTCCGTCGGCGCCACGCGGTATTGGGCAATCCGAGCAATCGCCTCCACCACGCCGCCCGTCTCCTCGCGCACCTCGCGCACCGCCGCTTCCAGCGGCGTCTCGCCCGGTTCCACCTTCCCGCCGGGAAGCTCCAAGCCGCGCCGCCGGTGGCGGGTCATGACCAGCTGTCCCCGGTAAAACGGCACCACGAGCACGTGGCCCGGCGCGGGGTCAAAGCAGGACGGATCGAAGGTCAGGCGAACCGTACGGCCATGGACATCGGGAAAAACGTGCACGGGTTTTCCCCCTCTTCGCCCGTTGAGTAGGGCTTCTCCTGCCCGGACAGATTAAGGAATACCTGTAAGGCAAGGAGTGACCGTGGGAATGGAACACGAACTCAACGCCAAAACGCGCGCCTGGTTGGCCGAGCGAGGCGTGCGGATCGATGACATCGTCGACCTGGTGGTTCACCTGCAGCATCCATACTTTCCCGACCTCAAGCGGGAAGCGTGCGCACAAAGCGTCGAGCGCGTCCTGGAAAAGCGGGAGGCGCAGAACGCCATCTTGACCGGCATCCAACTGGACCTCTTGGCCGAACAAGGTGCCCTCGAAGAACCCCTGCAAACCCTCATCGCCAAGGATGCCGGCTTCTACGGCATTGACGAGGCGCTGGCCCTGGCCATTCTGAACCTGTACGGGAGCATCGGCCTGACCAGCTTCGGCTACCTGGACAAGACCAAACCGGGCATCATCGGCGTCCTCAATCGGCACAAGGGTGGCCGCGTGCACACCTTCCTCGACGACCTGGTGGCCGCCGTAGCCGCTGCCGCCTCCAGCCGTCTTGCCCACCGCCTGCTGGATCCCCTCCACACGATGCCGCCAAAGGCGCCACGGTAAACACCGTTCAGGAGCGCACGAAGATCCACGTACTGCCGCAACGCCGGCGGCGGAGCCGTCCCTGTTCCTCGAGGTAGACCAGGTGGGCCAGCGTTTCGGCCATGGCAAAGCGCATGTTGTGCACGCTGAGCGCTTCCCCGAACACCTGCACACATATGTCGAAGGCCGTCGCCCCGTCCGGTCCAATAAGGCCCTCCATCGCCTCGAGCCGCTTGTCGTGATGCGCGCGAAGGGCCGCCACCCGCTCCTTCAGATTCGCGAAGGGCCCGCCGTGCCCCGGCAACGCCTCCCGCACCTGGAGAGCGGCCACACGCTCCAGTGAGGAAAGGAACGACTGCAGCGGGTTCGGATCGCAACCCGGCCACACGCTGACGTTCGGCGTAATGTGGGGGAGCACCAGGTCGCCCACCACGAGCCGGCCCTCCTGTGGGTCATACAAGCAAACGTGCCCATCGGCATGTCCCGGGGTGACGAGCACGCGGAAGGGCCGGTCGCCGAGCGGGATCTCGTCCCCATCGGCCATCGGCGTCACCTCCGGATGTGGCTCTACCCATCCCCGCAGCTGTTCGAGATGCGGCGCCATCTGCGCGGCCCACGCCTCCGTCATCCCGTGGGCGCGAAAAAAGTCGGCCAGCTCCGCCCCTTGCTTGCCGGAGGGGTCCCAGAACCGCCGGGCCGCGTCGCGCCCCTCATCCGTGAGGTAAACGGGCGCGCCCGACGCCTGCTGCAACCATCCGGCCATCCCGTAGTGGTCGGGGTGGTAGTGGGTGAGCACAATCCGCCGGACATCGCCCACGTCCCGCCCCAGCACCTGAAACGCCTCGCGCCATGCCGCCTTTGTCGGCTCGTCATGCAGGCCCGGGTCGACAATCGTCAGGCCGTCCCGCCCTTCCCACACATAGCTGTTAACCCAGCGCAGCGGGAAGGGCAGGGGCAGGCGAACGCACCACAGCCCCTCACCCAGTTTTTGCACCACCGGTTGATCCTGCACTTCCGGTTTTCTCGACACGTTCCATCCACTCCTTTAGATTTGCGGCCACGTAGGTGGGCGCCACGGGAAGCGTTGCCACCTCCTCGGGGCGGGTCACCCCGGTCAGCACAAGCAGGGTGTCCGTCCCGGCGCGCGCGCCGGCCAGAATGTCCGTCTGGCCGTTATCGCCCACCATCAGCGCCTCCTGCGGCGACACGCCCAGCCGTTTCAGCGCGTAGTGGACAAAGGCCGGTTCCGGCTTGCCGAATACGCGCGGCTGGACACCGGTCGTCGCCTCAAGGGCAGCGAGAATCGCCCCGTTTCCGGGCAAGAGGCCTTGATCGCTGGGCAGCGCGCGGTCCGGATTCGTCGCATAAAACCGCGCACCTCGCTGGATCGCCAGGGCCGCTTTGGTCAGTTTGTCATAAGTCAGCTGGCGATCGATGCCCACCACCACCACGTCGGGACGCTCGTCGTCAAACCGGCACCCCGCCGCGCGCAGCGCCGCCATGAGCCCTTCCTCGCCGATGACGTACACTGACGCACCGGGCATCTCCGAACGAATGGCCTCCGCGGTGACGAGGCTCGACGTCACCACCTGCTCAGGCGACGCCAGCACGTCCATGGCGCACAGCTTGGCGGCGATTTGTTCCGGCGTCCTCGACGCGTTGTTCGTGAGGTAGACAATGTTCGCGCCGCTCTCCGTCAGCTCGCGCAGCGCCACCACCGACTCGGGGATCGGCACATCTCCCCGGTACACGGTGCCGTCCAGATCGAACAAGTAGGCACGATACGTCTTCATTCGCCATCCCCCTTGTTCCCAAGATAGCACAAACGGCCACAAAACACGAATGGCCGACAAAAACGAAAAAGCCTCACCTGCGGCAGGCGAGGCGCTGGTCATGCGCGTTCCTGGATAACGTAGACGCAGTGCTGTCCGCCCTGGGCGATGCACTGAACCCGATTCACGTCGGCGGCCAAGAGCGAGCGAAACAGCCGCAATTCGCTCTGGCACACCTGCAAAAACTCCTGAGCGACCCGCACGACGGGGCAATTGCGCTCGGTGAGGACGAACCGCTCTCCCTCGTCGTTCCAGTCGGCCATATACCCCTTTTCGTTCTGCAACGCGGCCAGGGTGGCCACCCGCTCCCGCAAGGGCTTGCCCTCCATCTGCGGCTGGTAGTGCTCCCGCAGCCGCGCTTCGCGGCGCGCCAGCAACGCTTCCATCTTCTCCGTTCCTTCTTCGGCCACGAGATCTTGCAGCAGGTCGAGGGCAAAGTCGGCGTAATGCTTCGGGAAGAGGGCTTCAGCCTTTTCCGTCAGCAGGAACAAATTGGCCGGCCGCCCCATTGTTTGGCGGACCAGCATAGCGCGAACCAGCCGATCACGCTCGAGCGTGCTCAAATGCCGGCGAACGGCCATTTCGGAAATGCTCAGCTTTTCGGCGATGTCCCCCGCCGACAGCGGCCCGTGCGTCTTGAGCAGGTATAAGATTTCCTCCCGCGTGGAACCCGGCTTGGGCCCGAGCATAGTCTCACCCACTTTCGCTCTTATTGTATCGCATTTTCGCCGTAAAGGAAATTTCCCGACGGAAATGTTTTAAAACATCCCGAGTTCGCGCTCGACATAGGCAGCAACATGAACGGGAAACCGCCTCAACGCCTCGAAGTGGGCCCGAACAAAGGCGTGCAGCCGATCGCGCCGCGAAGGAGCAGCCATATCCGTCACCAGCGCTTTCCGCCAGCCGACCAGTTCACGGTATGCCACCGCATCCTCCGCCGGAACCACACCCTCGCCTTCTAAGATGTCGATGATATCGGTGTAGCTCCCCGGGTCGCGCATGAGGAAACCGTCGATCAGCACGTTGCCGGCATCGGCCACGCATTCCAGGCAGATGTGAACGCCACGCTCCAGCGCCAGCGCAAGCAGCGGTTCATCGCGCAAGTCCGCCTCCTCGTGCTCCCGCAGCCGCTCCAGCACCGCCAGCGCCTCGTTCATGCGCTCCAGCACCGCCTGCAGCTTGTCCATGTTCAGCTCATACATCGTCAACCGCCTCCCTAACCCCGGCGTCCGCGCCGCTTGGCCTGCACCCACACGATGCCAAAGGTGGCCACCAAAATCAACAGCAACAGAAGGGCTTGCATCAGGTACATCATGGCCGTATCCTCCACATATGTCCTTATATTCCATTATATTCCTGTATGCCAGTGAACCGTACGCCATCATACTACCATGCAAGGAGCGGAAGGAGGAATGTCCATGGCGCGACGCAACAGCGAACGCTACCGTGACGTGAAGGTCGCCGTTTCCCAATTCCAAAACCTTGTGCCCGAGGAATTTCCAGAAGGCCCCTACGGCTCGTCCATGCAAAACCAGACCCTGGGCAAAAGCACGCCGTGGGAAGAAGGCCAACACCGCACCTCCGCGTTTACGTACGAGGCGCGCGAGTTTCACGCCGGGCTCGGCCGCCAGTACGCCGGCGCCCATCCCACTCACGATGAAAGCGCCGACGACTAACGGCCGGCGCCCGGTCGTTCCGCGTGTTTCCCTCTCGCCCCGTTTGCGCGCGAAGGCAACGCGGCATGCGGGCGAGGGGGTTTTGTGCGCGAGCGCATCTTGCGCAGCACGAAGTACGCGCAGCCAAAATTGCAGTATTCCTGCAAGTATTCCTCGAGGGTGCTGATTTTGCTGTCGGCGGGGACCTTCTTGCGCGAATCGTCGTAAAACCCGCGTAAGCGCAGCTGCCCAAAGCCCCAATCGCCGACGATGTAGTCATACTTGTCGAGGATCTCGCTGTATCGGCTCTGGAAGGCCTCTGGATTCCACCCGTTGCGGAACTCCTTGACCAGTTCGTACTGGTTGCCATTCACAACGATCACCGCTTCTCCTCCTTCCCGAGCGGCGTTTGCGATTTCATTGTAACATAGGTGCTTGCCGGCATCATGCCGGTTTTCCCCATCGGATCAAGGGATTCCCGCCCGCACTCGGGCACCGGACGGGACACGCTAAGCATAAGGAGGTGACACCATGCCCTTCACCCGATCCCTCGCCACCTCGGCGCTGGCCCTCTTGCTGTTCACGGTGGGCTGCGCCCCCACCAACCAGCAGCAAGGCATGACCGGCACGCGGAACATTGGACCCGAAGGCGATCGTACCGGCCTCTACGCATCCCTGTACAAAAACAGCGCAACCGGAAACCCTGTCCGTTCCTCGGCCAGCCCGGACACCAGCATCGGCTACGCCTCGCTTTCGGCCAATGCCCTTCGCCCCTTTGGCACCGGCGACGGCACGCGCGTCTACGTGGACCGCAATGTGCTGGCCCAGGCAGCGGCCAAGGTAGCCCTCTCGGTTCCGGGCGTTCGCCACGCCACGGTGACGGTGACGGACCGGCACGTCATGGTCGGCGTCACGCTGAACACCCCGCGCCCGTCCGAAACGCTCAATCAGGTAAAGAAAGGCGTGCAGAGCATCACGCCACGCTATTACCGCGTTTCGGTAACCACCGACGAGGCGGCCGTGCAGCGCGATGCCGACCGGTCCACTTCTGCGGGTCGGACCCCGGCCAATCTGATGCCGGGACGCAACGTCGACCGCCCGTAACCCGGTGACGTCTTGCCGCAGTGACCCGGCACAAAAAAACGCTGTCGACGCACTGGACGTCGACAGCGAAAGCCATCGCCCCCGCGATGGCTTTTTTCACGCGCGCATTTCGGCTGCTTTAGCGGACTCCACCTGCTCGTGGGCGTGATAAGAGCTCCGCACCAGCGGTCCCGACTCGACATGCTTAAACCCGCGCTTGAGGCCTTCCTCTTTGAGCCGGGCAAACTCGTCGGGGTGATAATACCGCTCGATCTTCAGGTGCTGCTTGGTCGGCTGGAGGTACTGCCCGATGGTCAGGATGTCGACGCCGGCCGCGCGCAGGTCGTCCATCGTTTCCAAGATTTCCTCCCACGTCTCGCCGACGCCGAGCATGATCCCCGACTTGGTGGGAATGTCTGGCTGCAGCTCTTTGGCCCGCCACAGGAGCTCCAGGGAACGCTCATAGGTGGCCTTGGCGCGCACCCGCGGCGTCAGGCGGCGGACCGTCTCGATGTTGTGGTTCAGGATGTCGGGACGCGCGTCCATGACAACCTTCAACGCGTCCCAGTTGCCCTGGAAATCGGGAATGAGCACCTCCACGGTTGTGAACGGGTTGCGACGGCGGATGGCGCGAATCGTTTCGGCAAAGATGGATGCCCCGCCATCCTTGAGGTCGTCGCGGGCCACGGACGTGACGACGGCATGGCGCAACCCCATCTGCTCAACCGCTTCCGCCACGCGCTCGGGCTCAGCCAGGTCGAGCTCCGTAGGCATGCCCGTTTTCACGGCACAGAACCGGCACGCTCGGGTGCAGATATCACCTAGGATCATGAACGTCGCCGTACGGTGGGACCAGCATTCATAAATGTTGGGACACCGTGCCTCTTCGCAAACGGTATGGAGCGTCTTGCTCCGCATCATTTTCTTCAGCTCGTGGTAGTTCTCCCCGGTGATGAGCTTAATTTTGAGCCATTCCGGTTTGCGTTCCATGGCCACGGGCTCCACTCCAATCTGTGCGCGTAATGTTCATTTTCTATTATAAACTTCTGCCTTCCAAAACACCACCGACCCGCAGGATTCCCCCAACGCTTGCCCTCGCGAAACATCTTTGCCCTCATCTTAATTTTTTTATCTAAGCAAACAAAGATTTCTCTTTGCAAAAACGTTTCCCTAGACCTAAAACATTTTTGTTTGTTAGGATTTTGACAGGTATCCGCGTTCGAGAGGAGGGATGGGGAAATGGGCCGCCGCGGCATGGGCCCGACCCGCTTCGAAACCGTCTTGTGGCGCAGCCTGGCTGTCTACGCGGCGATGGCGATCGGCAAGCTGGTGATTGGGTTTGCCGCCCACTCCCGCGCGTTGCAGGCGGACGGCTGGAACAACGCGACCGATCTGCTGGCGTTGGGCGCCGTGTTGGCGGGGGTCATCTTCGCCCGCAAGCCCCCTGATGCCGACCATCCATACGGCCATTGGCGCGCAGAAACGATTGCCACGTTGGTTGTTGCCTTCCTGATGTTCGGAGTGGGCCTTGAGGTGTTGTCCCAGGCGGCGGCCTTGCTCCTCACCGGCCGCGTGCACACACCCGACGGGATCGCCGCATGGGTAGCGCTGGCCTCGGCCGCCATAGCCTTCCTCCTCTACCGCCTCAACCGCCGCCTTGCCGTCCAGACCGCCAACGAAGCGGTGCGCGCCGCGGCGCTGGACAACCGATCTGACGCCCTTGTCAGTCTCGGGACGGCTATCGGTGTGGCCTGCGCAAAACTGGGGCTGACCTGGCTCGACCCCCTCGTGGCCGCCGCCATTGGCGCGGTGATCCTCAAGATCGCAGCCGACATCGGCCGCAACGCGATCCACGCCCTGTCCGACGGTGTCGATGCAGCGCTGCTCGACCGCCTGTCCAGCGAAGCGGGCCAAACGCCCGGCGTCGAGCGCGTCAAGTCGATCAAGGCGCGCACCCACGGCAGCAACCGGCTCCTGGTCGACCTCACCATCTGCGTGCGTCCTGACCTTAACGTCGTCGACAGCCATCGCATCACCGAGGAGGTGGAACGGCGCCTGCAGGCTGTTCATCCGGTCGTGCACGTCCACATCCACGTGGAGCCGGATGATCCGCAGGCGGATTCGGCCCTTTCCAGCAAGCTGCGGTCATAGGCTCCCCCGCCGGACGCAAACTATCAACGAGAAACGCCCAATGCGGGGGATTTACCATGCGTGTCATTGCGCTCATCCTTACCCTTACCGTCCTCATCGGTTCCTTTGCGGCCGCACCCGCGGCAGCGGCCCGCGCGGAGGCGGAGGTTCTGCGCGAACGCCAGGCGCTGTTTATGCGCATGGAAGCCGTGACGGGAGTCCCGTGGGAGTACCTCGCCGCCGCCGATCAATGGGAGCGGAGCATCCAGGCGGTTCGGCGCGACCTGCCAAAACGGGACGGGCTCGTCGCCCTGCACATCCCGCCGCACGCGTGGGCCGGTCCGCTCAACCCCAATCCCTCCGACACGGATCCGCGGACGGTGACGTTCTTTGGCGGCATGGGACGGGACGCCAACGGTGACGGGCGCGCCGACCCCAACGACCCTGAGGACGTGGCTTACGCCTTTGCCCGCTATCTGGCCAGCTACGGCTTGAGCGACGACGACATCCGCATCGCGCTGTGGGAGCACTACGGCAGCGACCGGACCGTCCGGCGCATCGAGCAGTTCGCCCGCCTGATCCGCGCCTTTGGCACGCTCGACTTGCACCAGAAAGCGTTTCCCATCCCGCACGGCTTTCGCTATACCTACACCTCGACATGGGGCAGCACCCGCGGATGGGGCGGCGTTCGCATCCACGAGGGAACGGACATCTTCGCCGCCTATGGTACCCCGGTGGTCAGTACGTGCTACGGCATCATCGAGGTGATGGGCTGGAACCCTTACGGGGGGTGGCGCATCGGCATCCGCGACCTGAACAACACCTACCACTACTTTGCCCACCTCAGCGCCTTCCAGAAAGGGCTGCGCGTCGGCGACATCGTCAAACCGGGGCAACGCATCGGCTACGTGGGCAGCTCGGGCTACGGCAGGCCCGGCACCTCGGGGAAATTCCCTCCGCACCTGCACTTTGGCCTGTACAAGGACAACGGACGTACGGAGTGGTCCTTTGACCCGTACCCCTACCTAAAGCGCTGGGAGCGGGAAAGCCACGCCAAAGGAAAAGGCCGCCGATAAACCGGCGGCGCCAACCGGTAACGCCACGCCCGCGGTCGCCGATATGCCGAGGGCGTTTTTTGTTGGAGAAAGGACCTGACCGTAAGCGGAACAATGACGGTGCGGCCGCCTGATGCCGGCGAAGGTCCCCCACTACTCCTCCCGCCGCTGCGGCGTGATGATGGCGGGCGGCGGCACCATGTTCCCCTGTTCTCCCGTAAAGCCTTGGTAGTACACGTCGGGCACCTGGCCGACGAGGACGGCCTGGGTAATCGGCACCCGGGTGGACACCGTGGTCGGTGCCGTGGCGAAGGGGATGACAATGCGCACCGTGGCCTGCACGTCCAGGTAGACGCGCACCAACACGATGTTGATGCCGGCCTGCTGCATCTCCACGCCCATGTCGGCCTTGGCCGCCCCGATGGGGATCAGCTTGATGCGGATGTCCGGGCCGAAGTGGGTGAGGATCTCGCTGTTTAAGGCCCGACCGAGGGGGATGGCCTCGACGCGCTCCTCGTTTTCCAGTTCCTTCTCCAACCGTCGCAGCGAATCGAGCACGCGGCGCGCCGCTTCCGCCTGGATGCGCACGTACTCGGTGTAGTTAAACAGGACGGCCTGGATCCGGCCGTCCCGGTCCTTTTCAATCTCCACCAGCCTGCGGAAATGAGTGCTGTTGGCAATCTTCTTCGACAGCGCGTCGTTGATTGCTTGGGTGGCGATCTGCTGCACCCGCGCCTCGGCAATGGTGCGCAACGTTGGCGACAGGTTGTGCTCGATCAGATACAGGGTCTGAAACAAGACAAGCCCCAGAACCACGAGCAGCACGAACACTTTCATGCGCGGTGACAGCCGAATCGAAAAGCGCCGGCGCCGCCCGAACCGAGCCCCCATCGCCATCCCCTCCGCTTCCATGGGTATGCGGCAGCGGAGAAAGAAAGACGCCCCGATGGGCCGGGCTGCTCCCGCCCCACCGGGGCACTACGCGCGCCGCTTGGCGTACCGGATGAGCGACGGATGGATGGCGCGCACCTGTTCGTAGAGGGACTCCATCGCCATGCGAATGTCCCACTGCGCCTCCGGCGACGTACGCAAGTTGATGAGGTGGTAGAGCTCCCACAGGCTCATCGAGGCGTACACTTGCCGATGATGGGCCCCGGTGACGGCATAGGGGGCCAGCGTGGGTTCCACCGCCTCCAGCTCGAAAAAGAGCGCTTCGGCGGCGGCGATCGCCTCGGTGAACGGCGCCTCGAGGCCGGCAGCGCGCACCCGCGGCGGCACGGTGTAGCCATTGCGCACCGTCGGCGGCTGGTAGGTAAAGTTCGTCTTCCGGTTGTGGCGCAGGAGCTGGTGCCAGTTGGCCTCCGACACCTGGAAGGCCACCTCGTAGTACACATGGGCAAAGGAATCAACGGGGTTGTCGAAAAACCGCAGCCGCACGAGGGCCTCCTCGATGAGGCGGTTCCGCTCGGCAAGGGACATGCGCCGGCTGGCTTCTTCCGCCTGCTCGCGCGACAGCCGGCCGGTGGAAAGAAGCAAGTGGGCCACCAGGCGCTGCGTGGCCGTCTCCTCGTCGGGAGCCGAGAGCAAGCGGGCATAGGGCTCCCGCTCTGCGGTGCGGTAGGGTTCCGCCTGCACGCGCGCCGCGTAGGCGTCCAGCACCTCCCGCGTGCCCACGAGGTAGTCATTGGGGCGCACGTGGCGGAGCAGCGTCGGCAGCACACGGGACACTTCCGCTTCCAGGGCGCGGGCCAGGTCCCGGCACTCGCGATACGGCAGCGACAACAGGCGCACGATCGTGTCGCGCAGGCTGCGCCCGTTGCCCGTAAGCCCGAGGTTGGTGTGCACGGCCAAGGTCAGAACATACCGCGCGTCCTCAAAGGCCATCTTTTCCAGGCGCGTGCGGTAGGCCTTGTCCCCCTCGCCCTCCCGGCGCGGCTCGGTAGCGTGCAGATAAGCCAGGAGACCCTCGAGCAACCGCTCGTAGGCGTCAAAGGTCTGTTCTTGCACGGCGAGGTACCGCGCCTTCAGCTCCGGGTGGGCATCCAGCTCGGGCGGAATATAGACGTCGCCTCGCCTCGGCCGCTGGTAGCGCTGGCTGTACTCCGTGAAGCTGTTGAAACTGGTGGCCAACTCCAGTTCGGCCGAGGCCAGCCGACTGATCTTCTCCACGCCGACATGGGCCACGGCGTGCTCGGCCACGCTGCTGTGGCCGTAGCCGACCACCCACTTTTCGTGGAATTGGCGGGCCTTCTCCTGGGCCAGCACGTGGCGCGCCATGGGCGCATCGGTCTCGGTGGCGGAGGCAAGGGCCAGCTCCTCGTCGGCGAGCAACCGTTTCAGGTTCTCGCGGAACGAGAGGGGACTGCGGCTGACGTAGGCAAAAATGACGGCGATCACTTCTTCCGGCAGGTTGAAGATGACGTACACATTGCGGTCGAGATTGGAGACGTAACGCAAGAGACGTGCCTCATCCCACGCCGCCACGGCTGTCCCTCCTTTTTGTGGGCCGGATCATCTTGACCACGCCTGGCACACAACGATATACCGATCGGGATGCTTGGACAAATCCAACTCGTACACCTCCGCCTCCGGCAGGTCGCGGCCGCTCGGGTCGCGCAGCACGCGCACCACCGGACGATCGGGTGAACGGGTGTTGGTGTCGACGACCACGCCCTCCTCACCCGTGTTCAAGCGCACCGTCACCCCGATCGGGTACAAGACAATGTGGTCGCGCAAGCAGCGCACCACGCTGGCCGGAAGCTTCGTGCCCGCCTCTCGCTCCATCAGCTCCAGCGCCTCGTGGGGGAGCATGGCCCGCCGATACACCCGGTGGGCCGTCAGCGCTTCAAACACGTCGGCCACCATCAGCACCTTGGCGTAGCGGTGGATCTCCTCCTCCTTCAACCCGCGCGGGTACCCCGATCCGTCGAGCCGCTCGTGGTGCTGAAAGGCGCAGTGGGCGACGGGGAGGGAAATTCCCTCGCCTTTGCGCAACAGCTCAAAGCCCAGGGCGGCATGCTGCTTGACCACGGCAAACTCCTCGTCGGTCAGCCGCCCCGGTTTGTCCAGAATCTGCCGCGGAATGAGCAGCTTGCCGATGTCGTGGAGCAGCGCGCCCAAGGCGATCTCCCGCACGTCACGCTCCGGGAAACCCAGGGCCGTCGCCAGCACCAGGGTGTACACGGCAACGTGCAGCGAGTGCAAAAACAGCGGCGTGTCGTAAGCGTACAGATCCGACAGCAGAAAGACAGCCCGGCTGCTCTGGCGCACTTCCGTCAAAAGGGTATCCACCACATCGGCAACCCGCTTGGCGATTTTCCCCGCGCGCAGCGCGTGGTGAAACCCCTGGCAGTCATCCAAGAGGAGCTCGGCGATTCGACGCAATTCGCCAAGGGCATACTGCACCGTTTCGTCGCGGAGGTGCCCCTTGACCTCGACGTCGGCCGTGCGCGGGTCGCGCACGTACACGCGGCCAATGCCCCGCGCCTTGAGCCGCGAAATCAGTGCCTCAGTCAGTTCCACGCCGGCCGCAAGCAGCACCGCCCCGCGCTCATTGTAAACAGGCCGCGCCAACACCGCGCCCGGCCGAACCTCATCCAGGAAGACCAGCCGCATCGCGGGCCCTCCTTCGTCGTTCCACCGCATTCGACACAACACGTCACGTCAATTATAGACAAACTTCTACCAACTGGCACGTGAAGAAATTCCCACATCCAAGGATCAAATTCGAGGTTAACACAAAAACGGCAAGGTTACCCCCTTGCCGTTTCCGTCGCCAGCAGGCGTTCAATTGCCTCCCGACCGGTCATGCCTGCGGTGATCCCGCGCGCAGCCGCAGCCTGCGTCACCGACTCCAGCGGCGCCGAAAGCAGATCGTCGATGGTCCGGACGCCCACGGCCCGGCCGGCCACGATCTGACGGCTGGCCAGCCGCTCGTCAAGAAGCCGCACATCCAGTGCACCACACATGATGTAGCCGCCGCCGGCCGTCACGGCGAGGAGCTTTGTCTTCGGCAGGTGCACCTCTACGGCCACGGCCACGCCATTGGCCATCGGTATCGGGTACAGGTGAACCACATCCCGTCCTCCTTTGCGGCAGTGGTCTGCCACGCCGTTCCCTACCACCTTATGCCACCGTCGGGCGTAACGTGCCGCCTCAGTGCATCCGCGTCGCCTGCCGCGCCGGCCCGACCTGCCCCGCCTCGCGGGCCATCTTCTGCTGGATCCGTTCAAACAGGTACAACGCCAACATGTCGCGCATCTCCGCTTCGCTCATCTCGCCGATGATGCGCAGCAGGTCCTCCCGGTTGTGCTCCTGCAAGATGGAGACGAGCAGGATCATCGTATCCTCTTCGCTCGCGGCCATCTGCTCGCGATAAAACGCGTACAGATCCTCCAAAAAGCGCATGGCGCTCCCTCCGATCCGAATGCATTGCGCCCCGGGGCATTACGTTGCCCGGCACACCGTCACCCAGCGGCGACGATGGCTCGCGGCCACCGCTTCGGGCCACTGCAGGGTTTCCTGCAGCACATCACGCAGAAACTCGGGCAAGCAGTAGCGTACGTCGCGCCCGTAGTGAAAGAGCGGGAAGTGTGGTCCAAAGGTAAACATGTCCAACGTGGCCACACGGTATTCGCGACGCGGGTCGAGCGGCCCCTCGTCCCCGATGATGCGCACAATGCGGGAACCTTCGGGCGCAGTCGGGTCATATTCCACCGTCAGCCCGTCGACACACATCCAACCATGAACCCGGCCGCGAAAACCGAAGCCGCGGATCGGCGCGCGGATCCGCTCGTCCCGCAGGCTGTCTTCCAGGATGATCCGGAGGGCCTCGCCGGTCAAGGTAAGCCGGCACGGGTTGATGGGGTGTGGGCAGGCGGCGAGCAGCTGCCGGCGCGTCACGGGACCGGCAACCAGCGGAGCCAACAGCGTACCGGCGTTCACCAGGGCCACGTCGGCTTGCACCCAGCGGCGAAGTCCGGCGGCCAGCAGGTTGGCCAGCGGCGACTCCCGTTCCCAGGAAACCGGAAGCGGCTGCGCGAGCGCGGCCACCGGTTCGGAGAGCACCGCGTCCGCCTCGCGTTCGCGGCGGGCGATCACTTCTGCCACCGCCGCATCGGGCACCTCGTCAACCACGGGAAGGCAGCGCGCCTCGCGGGCCACCACGCGACGCGCGTCCCGGTCATAAACCAGCCTCACGTGTCCGACCAGCCCCCCGCCGCGGCCGCACTGCACAATCAGGGTATCGCCTACCGCATGCCCGCGGGCGAGCACATGATGGGTGTGGGCGCCGACGATCAGATCCACGCCGGAAAGGGACCGGGCCAGTTCCTCGTCCTGTCCCAATCCCAGATGCGACAGCACCACCACCAGATCGGCCCGCTCCCGCCACACGCGAACCTGCTCAGCCAGCACACCCTCGGGTTCTTCGACGTGCCAACCGAGCAGATTGTAATACGTAGGGTACGGCGCCGTCACGCCGATGAAGGCCACGCGCACACCGCCGGCTTCTCGGACGACTACCGGTTTGGCCCACGGCGGGCGCTCTCCGGTTCGCGCATCGCGCAGGTTGGCCAGGGCCACGTCAAAGCGGGCACCGGCGTACAACCGTTCCAACCACTCATGAGGGAGGGTGATGCCTTCGTTGTTCCCGATGGTCACCACGTCATAGCCCGACGCGTTCAGCACGTCGACGTTGGCCCATCCCCGGGTCCCCTCTGTCACCGGATGCATGCGGTCAACATGGTCACCGCCGTCCAGCACAAACACCGCGTCCCCTGCCGCTTCCAGCTCCCGCCGCATGCGGCGCAGGACGGTGGCGATGCGCGGCATCTGATCGAAATGGCTGTGCACGTCATTGGTGTGCAGCACATGAATCCGCACCAATCGGCCCATTCCCGCACCTCCGAAGGATCACGCCGCGCGTCGGGAACGCGACACCTCCCCCATGGTTATGCGAGTCCCGCCCAGAACATGCGGCACGCGAGCACCAGCAAGGCGAAGCGAAAGACGAACACCAGCGACGCGCCCGAAAGCCGAAGCGCCAGGCGCGCACCTGCCTTGGCCCCGAACCAGGCGCCGGGGGCCAAGATCAGCACATCCTGCCAGTGGACATGGCCGTAGGCGGTATGCACCACCGTGCCAACGGCCGACGACAGGAGAATCACCAGCAGCGAGGTGGCCGTAGCCACATGGGGCGGGAAGGCAAAGGCCAAGATCATGACCGGGACCATCAGCGCCCCGCCGCCGATACCGAACAGCCCGGAAATGACCCCGACGGCAAAGGCAACCGGCAGGGCCACCCGCCGGCGATACCCGTAGGTTACCTCACCCTCCGGTGTCTTCAGCTTGCGCACCACCGTCCAGCGCCCCGGACGCGGCCGGATGCGGTCGCGCCAAGCCAGCAGAAAAAAGAGCGCCACCAGGAGGAGCCCAAACAGCAGGAAAAAGCGCTGGTCGTCAAGAAACCGGTTGGCCCACACCCCTACCGCCGCGCCCGGCCCGCTGGCCAGAAAAAAGAACAGCGCGCTGGAAACGTCTACCTTGCCGTGGCGCAGGTAGGCCAGGGTAGACGAAAGGCCCGTGGCGGCCACCACCGCCAGCGACGTGCCAACCGCCTCCTGCGGCGTGAACGCCTCGCCCCACAACGCCGACAACGACAGCAGCGCCGGCACGAGGATCACGCCACCGCCCAGGCCAAGCAAACTCCCCAGCACACCGGCGACCAAACCGATGAAAAGGAGCACCAGTAGCGCCATTGTCCCCTCTCCTATGTGCGTCCCGCAATCGCGAGCAGTACCCTCGCGAGCCATCAGCTCTTGTTTTCATTCTAACAAAACCCCCTACCACAAGCATCCACCTCCCGCTCGGTAGACACCCGCCCAACCGGCGGCGCATACAATGCTACGACCGCTCCCTTCCACCACCGTACACACAACGGGAATTTCCATGGAATCGAGGGGTTGGCATGGGCGTGCACTCGGTCTGGCACTCGCTTCTCGCGCTCCACCACCGCATCGACGCGCTGCTCCGCCACTGCGAACGGCTAGAAACACGGCTCGATACGACGATGCGTCTCACCCTGCTGCAGCAGCAAGTCGCGGAGCTCAAAGCGGAGCTGGAGGCCCTCAAGGCGGCCCCGCGCCAAATCGTGATCGAAAAGCTGGAGAACCGGGTGGACACCCTCACCGTAAACACGCTGAACGGCATCCTCAACGTGGGCATCGCCCACAACGCCGCGCTCCCCGTCGATCCCCAGCTCCTGGTCGGCAACCGGCCGCTTGCCGACCTGGTGAATCCGGAAGAGGGGACCGCCCCGTCTCCCCATGCGCCAATCGACACCCGCCGGACGGGGTTCCCCCTGCCGCCCCATCGCCGAACGGAGGAAAACCGGATGCCCAACACGAAATCGAACCCGATGCGGGAAAGGGCGAGCGCGCCGACCATCGCGGTGGGCACCATCGCTGTCAACCAGATCCGCGAAACGGGCTCCCTGAACATCGGGCACACGCGGATCGTGCGGCTTCTTCCGATCCCCACGCGTGAACCGCCATCATCGCCCCGGCCGCAGGCCCATCCAAACGCAGATCGGAGAGAACAGCCATGAACAACCCGCATGCTTCCCCCCATCCCTACGCTTTTTCGTACCCGCCCGGGATACCCCCGCCGGACATTCACGCCATCCTCCGCCTGATCCGGCATCTGGAAAAGCGCCTCGCCGACGCGGAACGGCGTATCGCCAAGCTGGAACGAAACATTTCCGCCCTCCAATGCCAGATCACCGCGCAAAGCAAATGAGGCTGCCTCCTCACAGTGGAAGGCAGCCTTTTTTTTGCGGGTTAGAGCTAGATGACTTCATTGCTGATGGTGGGGCTGAGCACGTCGTTCGTGACGTTGTCAACGGATGGAATCACCACGGGCGTGTTCACCGCGTCAAAATCGCCGTTGGTCACACTGCCCCCCGCCTTTCGGGTGTTTTCGCTGTCAAAGCCGATGAGCGTCTGAGAAAGACAAATGCCGCCATGTCCCACGCCCCCCCCCCGCAGAAAGTTGTCGCGCCCTTTATCGTATGCGCATCGCCGTGAAAGGCCCCTCCACGGCCAAGAACCGTTGCAGACGTTGGCGCATAGCCTAAAGCGGAGGGAGAGTGGTGCGCATGAAGAATCTCCAAGCGTCCCTGCAACACCTCCAAGCCCTCACCCAAAGGTTGAGCCAGCTCGGTACCGGCGAGGGGCCCTGGGACCCGCTCATCCACCTGCAGCGCCTGTTCGACAACGACTTCTGGACGCACCTGAAGGAGGTCCAGCGGCTGGCCGCGACGTTGCCCGCCTCCGCATCGGACGACGGGGACCTCGCCGTGGATCCCGGCCCACAGGTGGACGTCTACCAGACCCACAGCAAAGTGATCGTCAGTTGCGCCATTCCCGGCGCGGAGCGCACGAGCCTCCGCGCGACCCTCACCGACGGGCGGGTGCTCACCCTCAAAGGCGTGGTGAGGGAAAACGCGTTTGTACAGAACAAAGCCTTTGTCGTGCAGCAAGAGCGTTCCTTCGGCAAGTTTATCCGCCGAATCCGGCTGCCCGCGCCCGTCAAAGCAGAAGGTGTCGTCAGCACCTACCGCGACGGCGTTCTGGACCTTCACTTCCCCAAAGCCGAACCCGGCAGCCGCAAAACCGTCCGCATCGCGCTGTAGACGGGGGAAAGACGCACCTCACGCCGGGCGAAGGGACAGCACCCGCGCACCGCGTCATACCCCACCCAGGTTCTACCAAAACCGTGTCGGAAGCAGGGGAACGTGCACCCGCGCGCCACGCAAAGCGCAAGCAAAAAGCCCTTCACCCCGAGGAGAGATCCCCGGGTGAAGGGCAAAATGGCGGTCACACCGGTTTCCACCGGCGGAGCAGCAGGGCGTTGGTGACCACCGACACGGAGCTGGCCGCCATCGCCGCGCCGGCGAGGATCGGCGTCAAGAAACCAACGGCCGCGATGGGGATGAGCACAACGTTGTAGGCGAAGGCCCAGAAGAGGTTCTGGCGGATCTTGCGCATCGTCGCCTTCGACAGCCGGATGGCGTTGACGATGCCCATGAGGTCGCCGCGCATGAGGGTGATGTCCGCCGCCTCGATGGCCACGTCGGCGCCCGTCCCGATGGCGATGCCGACGTCGGCCGCCGCCAGCGCCGGCGCGTCGTTGATGCCGTCGCCGACCATGGCCACCACCTTGCCCTCGCCTTTCAACTTCTAGACCATGGCCGCCTTGTCCTCGGGGAGCACCTCGGCCAGGACGCGGTCAATCCCCACCTGCCGAGCGATCGCCTCGGCCGTGCGCCGGTTGTCGCCCGTCATCATGATCACGTCAATGCCCATGGCCTGCAGGTGGCGCACCGCTTCCGCCGATGTCGGCTTCACCGTGTCGGCCACGGCGAGAAGGCCGACCGCCGCACCGTCGACGGCCACCAGCATGGCCGTCTTGCCCTGTGCCTCCAACGCCTCCTGTGCCGCGCGCAACGCGGCGATGTCAACGTTGCGCGCGCCCATCAGCTTGGCGTTCCCGATGAGCACCGCGCGCCCGTCCACCTCCGCTTCGATCCCGTGGCCGGGAATGGCGCGAAAGCGGGACGGTTCGGCCAAGGCCAGTCCCTTTTTCCTGGCGGCCTTGACGATCGCTTCCCCCAGCGGGTGTTCGGAGCCCCTTTCCGCGCTGGCCGCCAGGCGCAGGAGCTCGTCTTCGGCGACCGCACCGGTGGCAACCACGTCGGTGACCTCCGGTTCGCCCTTGGTGATGGTGCCCGTCTTGTCGAGGACCACGGTGGTGATGCGGTGGGCGTTCTCCAGGTGCTCGGCCCCTTTGATCAGGATGCCCGTTTCGGCCCCTTTCCCCGTCCCCACCATCACCGCCGTCGGCGTGGCGAGTCCCAGTGCGCAGGGGCACGCGATGACGAGGACGGCCACGGCGCTGACGAGGGCGGGAGCGACGCCGCTTGTGGCGGCCGTCACGGCAAAGGTGAGACCGGCAATGCCGATGACGATGGGCACGAAGACACCGGAAATCTTGTCGGCCAGCCGCTGGATCGGCGCCTTGGAACCCTGCGCTTCCTCGACGAGCTTGATGATTTGCGCCAGGGCTGTATCCTTCCCCACCTTGGTCGCTCGGAACGTGAACACGCCGTGCTTGTTCAGGGTGGCCCCGATCACCTCGTCGCCCACGCCTTTGGGCACGGGCAAGCTCTCGCCGGTCAGCATCGACTCGTCGACCGTCGTGCTCCCCTCGACAATGACGCCGTCAACGGGAATCTTCTCCCCCGGACGGACGACAACCAGGTCGCCGACCCGCACATCCTCCAGCGGCACGTCTACTTCTTGCCCGTCGCGGATGACGCGGGCCGTCTTGGCCTGCAGGCGCATCAGCTTTTGGATCGCCGCCGACGTCTGCCCTTTAGCCCGCGCTTCGAGCAATTTCCCAAGCAAGATCAGGGTGAGGACGATCACCGACGCTTCAAAGTACAGCTGGTGAGGGGCACCGGCCACCACGGCATACAGGCTGTAGCCGTACGCCGCCGACGTGCCGAGGGCCACCAGCACGTCCATGTTGGCGCTCCCCGCGCGCAACGCCTTGACCGCGCCCCGGTAAAAGCGCATCCCCACCGTAAATTGGACGACGGTGGCGAGGACAAGCTGCAGGAAGGGAGGGAGATGGAAGCGCCAGGGCCACTGCGGCGCGGCCTGCGCCGCAAAGTCGGATAGCATCTGCACCACAAAGGGGAGGGACAACAGGGCGCTGGTGAGCAGCGCCCGCTTCTGCTCGCGGTAGGCGCGCTGTCGGGCCTCTTCCTCGGCGTCCGTCCCCGCAGAGACGGCCGCGTCGTACCCCGCCTTGCGGACTGCGGCGACGAGGGCGTCAACATCCGCCTTTCCGGGCAGGTAGTCGACCGTCGCCGTTTCCGCGGCCAGGTTAACACGGGCGTCCAGCACGCCCGCCACCCTCTTGAGCTGCCGCTCGATGCGGGCGGCGCAGGCGGCGCAGGTCATCCCGTGCACGGCGAGGGTTACCGTCTCGCCGCGGACGTCGTACCCGATGCGCCGGACGGCGTCGATCAGGTCTTCCACCGACGTCCGCTCCGGGTCGTAGGTAACGGTGGCCTTCTCCGTCGCCAGGTTGACGGCTGCCGCCTTCACGCCGTCCACCTTGAGTAAACCCTTTTCGATGCGCCGCGCGCACGCGGCGCACGTCATGCCCACGATGCCCAGTGTGACGTGCTCGCCCCGCTCCGCGTGTGTTGAACGGGATGCGGCTTCCGTGGTCATGGGCGTTCCCCCGCTTTCCGCGGTCATGCGACATCGTAACCCGCGTCTTCAATTGCTTCCTTCAATTTCGCTTCCCCAACCGATGCCTCGTCATACGTCACCGTTACGGTTCCCTGTGCGAGATCGACCTGAACGGCGGAAACGCCGGAAAGGCTCTTCAAGGCCCGCTCGATGGCTTGTACGCAATGGTTGCAGGACATCCCCTGCACGTTGAAGGTTTTGGTGGTCATGCCTTTCGCCTCCTCAGCTTTGGTGAGTTGATCACACCACAAATACCCCACCAGGGTATTTTACCCCCATGGGGTATTATATCCCGCCATTCAATTCCCTGTCAATGACATTTCTCCTGCCCCGTAGCCCGGGACACGCGTGGAGTCCCCTTCTCCCCCCGGGGCATACACATAACTCAGCACGGTAAAAGGGAGTGAAACGATGCACCCTTATCACCCGCCATACGGGCGGATGCGGCCCCCGCACGCGTGGCCACCTGCTTCGGCGTATCCCCACGTTCCACCCCACAGCATGCCGGATCGGAAAATGCCTCCCCCTCTCTTCAGGGACGCCGATCAGTTTATGAAAAATTTGCGAATGGCGCTTGTCGGGGAACGTTCCGCCATTGCGTTCTACCGCCGCCTGCTGGACATGGCCCCCAACGATGAACACCGCAAGCAGATCGAACACGCGTACGAGGACGAAAAAAAGCATTACCGGATGTTTGAGAACCTGTACATCCGCCTGACCGGCCGTCGCCCCGACGTCAAGCCGATGACCGTCACCTTTGCCACCTACGAAGAGGGGCTGAAAAAGGCGTTCTACGACGAGTTGGAGGCGGCAGAGCTGTACCGCGACACGCAACTGCTCACCCGAAACAAAGCCATTCGCGACATCTTTTATGAAGCGATGACGGACGAGATGGAACACGCCGCGCGTTTTTCTTTCATCTATCACCAGCTGTAAGGCGGCGCGCGCCGAGTCGTCGGCAACGCGGGACGCCCCTGTTCCCCCAGGAAGGCACCTATGCCGCGACATTCGGGACAAAAAACGCCTCCCGCAAATGCGAGAGGCGTTTGCCGCGTTTGGATTACCCGATTGACCCTTCCATTTCGAACTTGATGAGCCGGTTCATCTCCACAGCGTACTCCATCGGCAGCTCCTTCGTGAAGGGCTCGATAAACCCCATCACGATCATCTGCGTGGCCTCGTCTTCGGGAATGCCGCGGCTCATCAGGTAGAAGAGCATCTCCTCGCTCACCTTCGACACCGTGGCCTCATGCTCGAGGGTGACGTTGTCGTTCAACACCTCGTTGTAGGGAATGGTGTCGGAGGTGGACTCCTTGTCGAGGATGAGCGTGTCACACTTGATGTTGGCCTTCGCGCCGTGGGCGTTGCGGCCGAAGGTGACCAGCCCGCGGTAGGTGGTCTTCCCGCCGTTCTTGCTGATCGACTTGGAGACGACGGTGGAGCTGGTCTCCGGCGCGAGGTGGATCACCTTCGCCCCGGCATCCTGGTGCTGCCCCTTGCTGGCCACGGCGATCGACATCACGTAGGCCTTGGCGCCGCGCCCCTTCATGATGACGGCCGGGTACTTCATCGTCAGCTTGGACCCGATGTTGCCGTCAATCCACTCCATCGTGGCGTCCTCGTAGGCCACAGCGCGCTTCGTCACCAGGTTGTACACGTTGGTCGACCAGTTCTGGATCGTCGTGTAGCGGCAGCGGGCGCCTTTCTTGACGATGATCTCGACGACAGCGCTGTGCAGCGAGTCGGTGCTGTAGATTGGCGCCGTGCAGCCCTCGACGTAGTGGACGAAGGCCCCTTCGTCGACGATGATCAGCGTGCGCTCAAACTGGCCCATGTTCTCCGAGTTGATGCGGAAGTAGGCCTGCAACGGGATCTCCACCTTGACGCCCGGCGGCACGTAGATGAAACTGCCACCCGACCACACGGCGCTGTTCAGCGCGGCGAACTTGTTGTCCGTCGGCGGAACCACCGTGCCGAAGTATTCCCGCACCAGGTCCGGATACTCGCGCACCGCCGTGTCGGTGTCGCAGAAGATGACCCCCTGTTTTTCCAGGTCCTCGCGGATGTTGTGATAGACCACTTCCGATTCGTACTGGGCCGAGACGCCGGCGAGGAACTTCTGCTCTGCTTCGGGAATCCCGAGGCGATCGAAGGTGCGCTTGATCTCCTCGGGCACCTCATCCCAGCTGCGGCCTCGCCGTTCCGACGGTTTCACGTAATAGGTGATCTCGTCGAAGTTGAGTTTCGACAGGTCGCCGCCCCAGGACGGCATCGGCTTGGAAAGAAAGATCTCCAGCGCCTTGAGGCGGAACTCGCGCATCCACTCGGGCTCGTTCTTCACGCGGGAAATCTCCTCGACAACTTCCCGCGACAGGCCCTTTTTCGTGCGGTAAACGGCAATGTCCGGGTCACGAAACCCGTATTTGTATTCTTCCAGCTCAGGCGCACGTTTGGCCATGGCGGATCACTCCTTTGCGGGTTGACCGGCGTGGCGCAGGCCTTCCTGCATCGCCTTCCACGCCAGCAGGGCGCACTTGATGCGCGCCGGAAACTTGGACACCCCTTGCAGGGCTTCGAGGTCGCCCAAGTCGATGTCCCCCACGTCCTGGCGCTGCATGAGGCGGGAAAAAGCGTCGGCCAGGGCTAGGGCCTCGTCGACCGACTTGCCCTTGATCGCCTCGGTCATCATCGACGCCGAGGCCAGGCTGATCGAACAGCCTTCGCCGGTGAAGCGCACGTCGATCACCTTCCCGCCCTCGACGCGCAGCTGCAGGGAGATGCGGTCGCCACACGTAGGGTTGTTCAGATCCACGGTGACCGCGTCATCATCCAGCCGACCCCAGTTGCGAGGCTTCTGGTAATGGTCGAGGATCACCTGGCGGTAGAGCTCATCCAAGGACATTGTGGAAGTACTCCTTTGCATACTGGAGTGCGTCGGCCAGTTTGTCAATCTCCTCTTCCGTGTTGTAGAGGTAGAAGCTGGCCCGCGCCGTAGCCGTCACGCCCAGCCAGCGCATCAGGGGCTGGGCACAGTGGTGTCCGGCCCGCACGGCAATGCCGCGGGAGTCAAGCACTGTGGCCACGTCGTGGGGGTGAATCCCCTCGACGTTGAAGGTGACCAGCCCGGCGCGCTCCTCCGGACCGTATACCGTTACGCCGTCGATGGCCCGCAGGCGTTCGAGGGCATAGCGGGCCAGCTGCTCCTCGTGCGCGCGAATGGCGTCCAGGCCGACCGATTCAAGGAAGTCGATGGCCGCCGCCAGACCGATCGCCCCCGCGATGATCGGCGTACCACCCTCAAATTTCCATGGGATTTCCTTCCACGTAGAATCGTACAGCTCGACAGTGTCGATCATCTCGCCGCCGAACTCGACCGGCTCCATTTGCTCGAGCAGGTGGCGCTTGCCGTACAGCACGCCGATACCCGTCGGCGCGCACATCTTGTGGCCAGAGAAGGCATAGAAGTCGACGTCGAGGTCCTGCACGTCCACCTTCATGTGCGGTGCGCTCTGCGCCCCGTCGACCACAATGACGGCGCCCTTCTCGTGAGCGATGGCGGCGAAGGTCTTAATCGGGTTGATCGTCCCCAGCACATTGGAAACGTGGGTAACCGCTACGATCTTCGTCCGCTCGGTCACCGTTTGGGCGAAGTCCTCGACGGCGATGGTGCCGTCGGGGCGCAACGGCACGTACTTTAGCGTCGCCCCCGTCGCCTTGGCCGCCTGCTGCCACGGGATGAGGTTGCTGTGGTGCTCCATCGGCGTGATGACGATTTCGTCCCCTTCCCGCAGCACGCGGCGGGCGTAGGACCAGGCCACCAGGTTGAGGGCCGACGTGGTGCCCCGCGTGAAGATGATCTGCGCCGAATCGGGCGCGTTGAGAAAGCGGGCCACCTTCTCCCGCGCCCCCTCGTAAGCCTCGGTGGCCTTGGTGCCCAGGGTATGCACACCGCGGTGGACGTTGGAGTTGTATTCCCGGTAGTAGCGTTCCACGGCCTCGATCACCGGAAGCGGCTTTTGCGACGTAGCCGCGCTGTCAAGATAGACCAGCGGGTGGCCGTTAACCTCCTGGTGGAGAATCGGAAACAGCTTGCGAATCTCCTTGACATTCATCGTCCCAGTTTCCTTTCGATCACAAGTTGGAGGCGCTCCTTCACGCCGGCGATCGGGATCTCCGACACCACCGGCGCCAGGAAGCCGTGAATGAGGAGCCGCTCGGCTTCCTCCCGCGAAATGCCCCGCGACATCAGGTAGTAAAGCTGCAGTTCGTCCAGCTTGCCAACGCTGGCGGCGTGACCGGCCTTCACGTCGTCCTCGTCGATCAGCAGGATCGGATTGGCGTCGCCCCGCGCCTTGTCGCTGAGCATGAGCACCGACTCGGCCTGCTCCCCATTGGCCTTCGTGGCGCCCTTTTCGATCTTCGTGATGCCGTTGAGAACGGCCGTGGCCGCATCCATTATGACGCCCTTGGCCAGGATGGTCGATTCGGTATGCCGGCCGATGTGCACAACCCGGGACGTGAAGCTCGCTTTCTGCTCGCCACCGGCGAGGGCGACGAGCTTGGTGTCGGCACAGGCGCCGTCCTCTTGTAGGACGGTCGCGTTTTCGGAAATCGTGTTGCCGCTCCCCATCTCGCCGAGAATCCACTCGATGCGCCCGTCGCGGGCCACAACGGCGCGGCGGTAGACGACATCGGTCATCCCGGCGGCCAGGTGTCGCACCGACGCCACGCGCACACGCGCCCCCGGTCCGACGAAGACCTCCATCACGCCCAGGTGCACCGCTTCCCGTTCCGGCTCGTCGCTGACGACGTTCTCCACGTAGGTGACCGAGCTGTTCGCCTCGGCCACGATCAGCACGTGGGGAAAGAGACCAACGCCGGCGTCCGCCGCCCAGTAGACGGCCTGCACGGGGAGATCCACCTCGACGCCCTTCGGCACGTAGAGGAAGGCCCCGCCGCTCCACAGCGCCGCGTGCAAAGCAGTCAGCTTGTTCTCATCCGGATTGACGGCTTTCCCGAAGTAACGGCGAACGAGATCGCCGTGTTCGCGCAGCGCGGTGGCCAGATCGGTAAACACAACGCCTTTGCGCGCCAGGTCTTCCGCCACCTGACGGTACACAACGCTGGAGTTTTGCTGGACGAGCACGTTGCGGTTTTCGCCCGCGGCAAACAGGTTCCGCAAGTCCTGCGGCAGCGTCTCCGGCGACAACAGGCGCGCCTCGGCTTTAAAGGGCGTGAAACGGGTAAAGTTCCAGTTTTTCAGGCTGATTTTCTCCAGTTTCGGCAGCGGCAACGCCTCCGCCCGCTCCAGGCTCTCAAGCCGCAGCGCGCGCATCCAGTCGGGCTCGCCGCCGTCCTGCGAAAATCGGGTGATGGCTTGGCGGTCCAGTTGCACGTCCATTTCCACGCTCATCGCTTTGCCCCCTCTACCGGCGCCCAATCAGGCCTTTTGCTCGACGGTGGCGTCCTCGATTCCCAGCTCGTCCTTCAGCGCATCGTAGCCTTCCGCCTCGAGGCGTTCGGCCAGCTCCGGGCCACCCGATTTGACGATGCGACCTTGCATCATCACATGAACATAGTCGGGCGTGATGTAGTTCAGCAGGCGCTGGTAGTGGGTGATGATGAGAAACGCACGATCCGGCGAGCGCATGGCGTTGACGCCTTTGGCCACGATTTTCAGCGCATCAATGTCAAGGCCGGAGTCGATTTCGTCCAATATGGCCACACGCGGCTCGAGCATCATCATCTGCAGGATCTCATTGCGCTTCTTCTCCCCGCCGGAAAACCCTTCATTCACATAGCGATGGGCGAAGGCGGGGTCCATATCCAGGAGCTTCATTTTCTCTTCCAGCTCACGAATAAACTTGATGAGCGAAATTTCGTTCCCCTCGCCGCGGCGGGCGTTGATCGCGCTGCGAAGAAAATCGGCATTCGTTACGCCGGCAATCTCCGCCGGGTACTGCATGGCCAAAAACAGGCCCGCGCGCGCGCGCTCGTCGACCGACATCTCAAGCAAATCTTGGCCGTCAAGCGTCACGCGGCCCTTTTCCACAACGTATTTCGGATGGCCCATCAGCACGGAGGCCAGCGTCGACTTCCCCGTACCGTTGGGGCCCATAATGGCGTGCACTTCGCCACCCTTGATCTCCAGGTTCACCCCCTGGAGAATCGGTTTCCCGTCTACAGAAGCGTGCAAATCCTCTATCTTCAGGTGCGGTGCAGCCATAAAAAACCAGTCCTCCAATCGCGTGTCGTTTCGTGAATCGGGGCAACGTCGCGTGTTGCCGTCCTCATGGCACCTCGCCATTCCGGAAGCGAGGTCCAGTGATCTCCTTTTTAGTATACTGTTTGCCGCTACGGGTATCAACCATTACTATAATTATTTTATTTGTTTGTTTGGAAAGTGTCCAAAGGAAGGCTCATGCGGTTTTGGACAGGACATGTAAAACCTGCATCAACCGCCGGCGACGTAAAGGCCGCAAAAAGCCGCAAAAAAAAGAAGAGAAAAAACCCGGGCAACATACCCGGGTTTTCAGACTGCAGACAAACTCCCTCGGTGCCAACGCAGCCGAGGGAGTTTTCTTGTCGTCTGTGAACAATAAAGAGAAGAAATTAAGGGCATGGCGCCCTGTTTTTCCTAACCTCCATAACCAATTCGCCAGCTTTTTTAAATTCATGCAAGCAAAAACAAGCATCGCCTGCATTGTCACTTTTTCCAACCCACGTAAAGTGGTCCAACGCAAGCCATGCTTCTCCTTGAGATCCGCAAATACACGCTCAATCGTTTCCTTTCGGCGTGCATATAGGCGTTTATTCACTTCTGTATGGCGCAAGTGCTCCACTTCTTCCATGTAATGGGCCCAGATATGGCGGCTCACACGCTTAACCGCGTCGTGGCTTTCTGTGCACTGGGAGCGGAATGAACAAGATCGACAGGTCGTGGCATCGGAACGGTAGATTCTGTAACCCTCACGGGTCGTGGTTTCGTAGGTAAGCACTTGTCCGGCAGGACAAAGATAGCAATCGTAGTACTCATCGTACACGTAATCTTGCTTTCGATACCTTCCGTCTTTTGTGTGGGGACGGGTATACGGCATGACCGGACGGACCTGTTGGTCCAAGAGGTACTTGCTGATATAGGGTGTTTTATACCCTGCATCCACCGCGACAGCGCTGGGTTTTCCGACATGCTTGACGGCTTGCTCGAACACATCCGAAAAGACCTGACTGTCATGAACGTTGGCGGCCGTGACGACGGCACTGACGACAAAGCCGTTTTGGTCGCTGGCCGCATGGAAGGAGTAAGCGAACGTCTGTTCCTTTTCGTTTTTGACAAACCAGCCGCTGTCCGGATCAGTGGTGCTTTGCTTCACCTCCTTCCAGACGGCTTTAGACTTTTTTGGCAACGGCTTTTTCCCATGCGCTACGCGGTCCTGGTTGATTTCCTCTTCCAGAAGTTCTTGATATTTTTTTCCTTCTTCCTGAACGAGCCGCTTGATGAATTTTCTCTTGTTGGCGTTGGCTTTGACATGGGTGGAATCAATATACAGAACGGAAGGGTCCACAAGCCCGTGATGGCAGGCTTCTTCGAGAATGCGCGTAAAGATCTTTTCAAACAGGTCGGTACCCTTGAATCGGCGGACATAGTTTTTTCCAAACGTCGTGAAATGGGGAATGGGCTGGGTGAGATCGTATCCCAAAAACCACCGATAGGCGAGATTGGTTTCGATTTCCTTGATGGTTTGACGCATGGAACGGATGCCGAACAGATACTGGATGAGCACCATTTTGATGAGGACAACGGGATCGATGCTGGGTCTTCCGTTGTCTGGGCAATAACGATCTTCCACCAGGTCATAGATAAACGAGAAATCGATGGCGTTTTCGATTTTGCGGACCAGGTGATCCTGAGGAACCAATTCGTCCAACGAAACAACGGTAAGCTGGTAACGGCCTTCGGCCGACTGTTTTCTCAGCATGTGGCCACCTCTGCATGATGGGATAAGAACTCTATTCGACAAAAAAGCGTGTAGACCTTGTACCTCCCGGTACTTTGTCTACACGCTGAAAACCCGGGCAACATACCCGGGTTTTGTCTTTCACGCCCTCACCCCTCACCGGCAAGGGCGCGGCGCACGGCCTCGCACTGTGCGGCAAAGGCGGCGTCGTCCAGGACAGGATCACCTTCCCCGGCCGGCAGCGGATCGGGAATGTACAGCCACGATTTGCACCCCTCGTACTCGGGCCGAACGGGAATCTCCACCGGCTGGCGCAGGCGGTACGTGCGTACGAGGAGCACGTGCAGCGGCTTCGTTTTCTTCCAGTGCAGCCGATCCTGGGCAAAGGTCTCCGTCCAGATGTGGTAGGGCATCAGGCGGCCGATGGCCGCCTCGTCAAGGGTTTCGATGTCGTCGACCACTTCGGCGAAGTACGCAAGGCGAACCGTCGTCTGCTCCGGCGAGACAGCGGCCAGTGTGGCCTCCAGGTCGCCGTGAAACTCCGGTTTCACCAGCGCCTTTTTCTGATGAAAGTACGTCGGATATAAGTAAAAGGACTGCTCTTCCAGGCGGAATTCCCGCGTCTCCTCGTGGATGCCGCCCTTTCGCATCAGCAGAATCTGCTTGCCTTCCCCGAGCGCGTTTACCGCGACGGCCCATTCCTTCAGGGCTACCGGTTTCGACGGGGCCTTGGCCATGTCCCCTTCCTCCTCTCCATCAAGCTTGGTAGGATACGGCCGCACCGAAAGCCTCTACGGCCCCTCGCCAGTCCCCGGACGCCGCGCGCGCCTCCGCCGCCTGCCACGCCGCCTCGTCCACCGTCGGCGCATAGCGACGCAGCTGGCGGATCCATTCCAGGGCCTGATCCGCCTCGTCGCGTTCCACGTAAAAGAGGGCCATCTGGTGGATGGCGTAGCAAAGGGCCGGCCCCACGACAAGGCGCGCGTCGGTCTCGTCAGCGTATTGGGCAAAGGCACGCTGTTTGTCCTCGATCACCGCCCGGCACAGCGCAACCGCCTCGTCAAACCGTCCCTGCCGGAATACGTAGTAGGCCAGGTACACGCGCAAATGGTCGACGCTGAGCATGTACCCGAGCTGCGGCGGGTACTGGGCCAGCGCCTCGCGCATCTGCCGTTCGGCGAGGGCAAAGTCGCCGCGCGCGGCGCTGATTTCCGCCATCTCCGCCAGGCTCCGCACATAGGCGAAGTGCTCGTTCGTGTCGGTTTTGGGTCCTTCCTCGGCCACCGAAGCAAAAACGTCGTAGGCATCATCGGCGTACCCTTCGCGCAGCAGCATCACCCCGACCATGAGACGCACGTTGGGGTCGGCAAACTGCGCGAACGTGTTGTTGGGGACAAGACGCCCCACCCGCTCCTCGGCCCGAGCGGCGAGGACGTCCAGCGGCACCGTACGCTCCATATCGGCCATCACCTGCTCCCGTTTCCGCATTCTGTCCTTCATTGTACCGCAAGACGCCATCCCACGCCGGGCTGTCATCAAATTGTCACGATTCGTCTCCGCCTCGCTATGCTTTCTTGCGCCGCGCCCGCTTGGCCACGAAGAGAAGTCGACGGGCCAGCTGGGCCATGGCCGCCGGTTCCCCATAAAGGGTCAAGTACTTCCCGCTGCTGCAGTGCACGTTTACGCGACCCGGGGACACATGCACGCGCTTAATCGTTTCGGCCGAAACCGAAAAAACCGGGTACGGTTCACCGGCGTACCCGATGAACAGGCGAGAGGTGTACACCTTTACCTGAAAGGGCGAAAGGTAGCGCATCCCGTCGGCTACCACCTCGCGCACCGTTCCGCTCCAGAGGCACAGGTCGTGCGCCTCGCGCGGTAATGCGATCACGTTTTCAGGCAACGCCCGGCGGGCAGCGCACCGGCGCCGGTACCCCCATCCTGCTGCCAGCACCAAGCCGACAAGGGTCAAAGTGCCGATGGTCATCATGGTGCATCCTCTCTCCACACCGTTTACACCTTGCGCCATTGGCCAGGTAGTTTCTCGGACGGCGGCACGCCCTTCGAAGCGGTGTGTACGGACGCGGACGCGGGCTTCTCCGCGGGCGTCGATCCCATGGCCCGCTCCAGCGGATCCGTGCGGTTGATGCGGTCCGGATTGTCGGGCATGGCCATCCCCCCACAGGCCGTTTACTGTTTACCATGCCCGTTGGGTTACCTTCCTATTCCTCAAATAGAAAACAAGTGTAAGCATGCAAAAAGGGCAGGGGTTCCCCGCCCTGTTCCCGAACCCTTCACCCTATGCCCGCGATTTTCCTTCCGCACCGGCGATCAGGTTGTACAGCACGGCAATCGCCAGCTTCTGCCGCTCCTCCGGCGACAGGCTGGCAATATCCGTAAAGGAAAAGCCGGGCTTCTCGTCAACGCGCACGCGGAGCTTGAGCCCGCTGACTAGCATGTTGACCACATCCATGCGTGTCGCGGGCTTTTTCGCCAGAACCTTTCCCCCTCCTGAACGCGTGGTGGTCTTTCCGTCAACGTCCGTCGTGCCGACGATCGGGCTTATAAGGGGAACGATTCTTCGATTCCGCGGCACGCTTCGACCGCTCCTCGCGGCTGTCCCTTTGCTTTTTGTCGTCTGCGTCCCGCTCGCCTCGCTTTTTCTTTTCCCTCTCCGTTTCCCGGTGGTTGTCCTTCACCGTTTTCCTTTTCGTCGTTGAGGATTCCTTGGCCTCTTCCCTTTCCGCGTCTCGCTTCCCCGCCTTCTCACGGCCATGGAACGGATCCGGTTTCACCGCCTTGCGGTGGTCACGGCCGTTCAGCTGGGGCAAGTTCGCAAGCGAATCAAGTCCCGGATCGTTCCCCTTTTTCTCCTGAAACGGATGCCCCTGCCCTTCTGACCGGCGCTTGGCATCGTGTGAACGATCCGACTCCTTTCCCCCATGGGCCCCCGGTAGAATGCGGTTCCGCCCCTGCTCCTGGCCCAACAGGTACCGGCCGGTCGGCAGGCCCTTGGCCCGCGCCTCGGCCCGCAGCGCCGGCGTGGCCACCAGGGCGCGCACCTCCACGCCCTTCTGGACGGCCACCGTCTTGACCGTCTGTTCCACGGAACGGGCAATCTCCTGCACCCGTTGGGGATTGTGTTCCCCCTTGAAGACGGTCGTGGTGACGATCACATCATGCCTCTGGTTCAAGTACCCTTCTCGGCGCGCCTGGGCAAGGACATCCGCCGTCACCTCCGCCAACCCGCGGCCTTTCCACTGGGGTAGCCTTGCCACCAAACGCTCGCCGTCGGGATTGAGTCCCGCCAGATCGATCACGCGGTAGCGTTCGTCAATCCCCATCTCCACGCTGGGGTTCATGTCCAAGGCCACGTAAGCCATCACCGGCTGGGCCGTCATCCAAAACAGCCCGCCGGCCACCACCAGCGCCAAACAAGCAGCCACTGCCACCACACCCAGGGCACCCACCCGTTTGGCGCGGCGACGCGGTTCCTCAGGAAAAAAACAGATCTCCTCCCCCACGATGTAGGCGCGACCCGGCTCCCGGCGCACCCGGCAAAATTGCCCGTCGGGGGTCAGCACCACCACCTCGGACGCGCCGACCTGCAGGACAACCCCGCGCTTCATCCGTCTTCCCTCCTTTCGCCCAGGGCCTCGCGTACGTACCCGCGCAACTGTTCGAAATCTTCGATGAGAATCAACGCGATGGCCACGATGTACTTGCGGTTGCGCTCAAGGGTTTTGCGGCTACAGGTCACTTTCTGGAGCAGACGCTTCATGGGAAGCTTTTTGGTTTCCAGAAACGCACGCCGCAATTCCGGATCGTCGGCCAGCGTCTTGGCCACGGCGATGGCGTGCTCCCGGGCGTCACGGTGGACCGGCGACACCTCCGGCAAGTCGTCCAAGGAGATGCCGAACGCCGCCAACCGCATCTGAAACAACGCGATTTCCTCGCGGAGGTCCCGGATGGCCCGTTCTTTGCCGTAGACATCGAGGGACGCCTGGACAGCCAATCCCGATACCTCACGTTCCTCATCGGATAGGTGCGGGTCATCGAGGGACAGGGCGTTCTTCTGCCGCGACTCCTGGCGAATGTAATCGATCACCCGGCGGCGAATGACCAGATCGGCAAAGGAAAGGAAGGATCGCCCTTGCGCCGGGGAATAGTGTCGGATGGCCTCGTCGAAGGCGAGCAAGGCAATGCTGAACTCATCGTCATACCCGGGATGGATGTAGCGCTGGCACACCCGCGACGCCACCCGCGCCACAAACGATTGGTACTCGCTGAGCAGTCGGTTCCGCACCTCGTCGTCACCCGCCTGCGCGCGAACCACGAGCGCTTCAAGCGACCCGTCCGCGGGGGCCGTCCGCTTGTCCAGCAAACGCTTGAGCACGAATGCTCACCTCGCTCTCTAGAGCCCTTCGCGTCACCCCACCGGTTTACGGGGGCCCGGGGTTTCAAACAAAAAAACCGGGCGATATGCGCCCGGATCGCAACAAACCGGGTACGCTTACCATCCCGGGGTCGAGACGTTCTTGCGCCGCCACTTGCGCAGGCGTTCGCTGAGCACCTTGAGCCGATGCACAAGGGCCCGTTCCCACTCTTCGTCACCCAGCTGCTTGGCGACAGACAACAGATCCAGCGCCATGTCGATCTGCGCGCGCAACACCTCTACCAGGTCGCCGTGATCAACGGAAGAGCAATCCTCGAACAAGTCTTCGCGGTTTTCCGTATCCACGTATTCGCGAAAGTCAAGGCTCACGGCCCCATCAACGTGGGCAAATTCGGCCAAAAGGTCGAACTCTTCCACCACTTTGGGGTGAACCGTAACCTGGTAGCACACCGGGCAGTAGAGGAGCGGAACGTTGGTGATGTACGTCTGGTGGTGCCGCATCGTCCCGATCGCCCCGACCATGCTCGCCCCGCAGCAGAAACCCATCGAATTCACCTGCTTTCCCCTGATACTCCATGGGTAACGGTTATCTCTATTTTACTGGCCCGTTGCACTCCCCGCCATGCCTCTTTTTTGGCACCGCGCCCCCTGACCTCCAACGGGAAAGAAAACGACGTGCCCGGATGCGCGGGCACGTCGTGCGGTTTTGCAGCCGGTCAGTCTTCCGAAACCATCTTTTCGTAGGCCTCGGCGTCCATCAGGTTGTCCAGTTCCGACGGGTCGCTCATCTCGACGACGATCATCCAACCTTTGTCATACGGCGACTGGTTGACCAGCTCGGGGGATCCGTCCAGTTCCCCGTTCACCTCCACGACCTTTCCGCTCACCGGAGCGTACAGCTCTGAAACCGTTTTCACCGACTCGACACTGCCAAAGGGCTCGTTTTGCTTAACCTCGGCCCCCACTTCGGGCAGCTCAACAAACACGATATCCCCCAGCTCCGACTGGGCGTAGTCGGTGATGCCAATAATCGCGCGGTTCCCTTCGACGCGCACCCACTCATGTTCCTCACTGTACTTGAGGTTCTTCGGAAACTCCATGACCATCCTCCTGTTCGTCCCGCAGTATTATCCTTCGTTCTCGTCGATGCCCAGGATCCGATGCAGGCGTTTCTGCACCAATTTTAACCCTTTTTCGCCGGCTTGGAAATGACGAAGCTTTAAATCCTGATCAAACAGGTAGAAGGCTGGAACGTACTGGTTCTCGAAGGCATCGGTCACGGCGTGCTGGTTGTCGATGGCAATGGGATGCTGGAGGTTGTACTGGGCGATGAGCTCCTTCACCGGGCCAATTTCCGTATCCTTTTCCGAGCGGGGCATGTGCACGCCCACCAGTTTCAGCCCGTAATCCTTGTACTTTTCACGCCACTCGTTGAGCATCGGCAGCGATTCCTTGCACAAGTGGCAGCTGATGGCCCAGAAATGCACGAGAACCGGCGACCCGCGAAGCTCCTCCTTGGTCACCGATCCGTTTACCCATTCCGTAACGCCCTGCAGCTCGGGCATTTCGTCACGCAGTTTCATGTGAAACCCTCCTTATTGTAATCCTGGACAGGTAAAAGAAGGACCTAACCCGTGGGTTAGGTCCTCGGCGCAACGGGTGTTACACCTTGAGGGTTTCCTGACCCGGTTTCCAGTTGGCCGGGCACAGGCCGCCCGTTTGCAGCGCCTGCAGCACGCGGAGCACTTCGTCCACGTTGCGCCCAATGTTATTATCGTGCACCACTTGATAGCGCACGATGCCCTCCGGATCGATGATGAACAGGCCGCGCAGCGACACGCCCTGATCCTCCAGGTACACACCGTAGTCGCGAGACACGGTGTGCAGCTGGTCGGACGCCAGCGGGTAGTTCAGCTTGCCCAAGCCGTTGGCATCACGCGGGGTGTTGATCCACGCCTTGTGGCTGAACTTGGAGTCGGTGGAGACGCCGATGATCTCGCAATCGAGGTCTTTGAAATCTTCGTAGCGGTCGCTCAGAGCCGTAATTTCCGTCGGGCAGACAAAGGTGAAATCAAGCGGGTAGAAGAAGAGCACCAGCCACTTCCCTTTGTAGTCCGACAGCTTCACCTTGCCGAATTCCCCGTTGGGCATGACCGCTTCCATTTCGAAGTCCGGCGCCGGTTTGCCAACAATGCGATCGGCCATGGTTCCAACCTCCTCGATGGTGTTCTAAGGGTTTTCCCGAGACCTATGGTAGCACATCCCTAGTTTATAGTCAATATCATTTTATAATGATTTTAAAGTGATGCTTCCCCGCCGCGTGGTTGCGCCGTATCTAGCTTGGTCACCCGCCCCGCACCTTATACACGAAAGGGAGCCATCAGGCGTTTTTTCCCCACACACGGGCATAGGTGGTTTCGTCGAAGCCAACGGTCACCCGCACGCCATCTGTCACAATCGGGCGCTTGATCAGTTTTCCATCCGACGCAAGCAGCACCAAGATTTCCTCCTCTGTCATGGACGGCAATTTCGTTTTGAGGCCCAATTCGCGGTACCGCTGGCCGGTGGTGTTCAAGAACTTGCGGATCGGAAGGCCGCTTTTTTCGACCAACGTGCGAAGGGTTTCCTTGTCCGGCGGGTGGGTCACCAGGTTGACCGCTTCATAGGCGATTCCGTGAGCGTCAAGCCACTGCTTGGCTTTCCGGCACGTGCCGCACTGCGGGTACCAGTAGAGCGTGATGGGCATCTCGCCACCTCCCCTTTCTTAATTTTGCGCGCGAAACGCGGATTCCTCTTTGGCACGTCTGAAAAAGACGAAAAAAAACGGAAAGGCCGGACCCTTTCCGTTTTCGTCCGTTTTCGCATGCCCACAGCGCCCGTTACGCGTTTTTGTCGCCGACGGTACCGTGGGAATCGGCCTCGTCGACGGGGTTGACGCGCCATGTCTGCTGAATGGGGTCAAATTTGCCGAAGGCCTGTCCGGTCTCTTCGTCGATGGTACCCGTCAAACGCCCGTCAATGAGGATTTCCCGCTGCGGCTTGCGCGGCTCATCCGGCATCGGGGACGCCTCCTTTCTCCCCTTAGGGATCCCCGCTTCGCCCCGTGGTTATGCACGGGGGCGGCAAACCCGGGGGACCGCTGCGGCCGCAGGCGAAACGGCAAGCGCGTCCCCTCCGCTGTCCCTTCACGCTTCCCACACCACGCGCACCTTGTACCCGGTGTGCTTTTTCACACGTGGAAAACACCCTGAGCAAACAGGAGGTACTGCCCCTTGACGCCGATCAACCGCCCGGTGACCGCCGGCCGTTTGTCCAGGGAGAGGGCCGTCAGCTTGTCCACCCGCTCCACAAGGGGATAGGCAATCTCCGTAACCGTCTCGTCATCCAGCCAGTAGGGACGAAACGGTTCCGGCACGTGCGCGCGAATTTCCTCGCGCACGGCCAGGAGGTCGGCATCCTCCCCCTCGCCTTTCAGCATTTTCCGCCAGTTCGTCTTGTCCGGGAGGTACCGGCTCAGGTGGTGCTCCAGCTCGCCGGCCAAGCGGCGGTTCGGTACCTCGGCAACGGGAATAGCCCGCACGGCCCCTTGGTCCACCCAGCGCCGCCGCGCGTTGTCTTTGCGCGTGATACCGACTTTCACCCCACTGGAAACGGCGAGATAGACGTAGTGGGGCACAAAGCAGTGGCACCGGGCAAAGCCGTCGTCGCGGCAGGTACCCTGCTCATAGTGACAGAGATGGGGCTTGACGATGCACAGGTCGTTTTCGGCCAACCGCGTAAAACAGGGGTAGCAGTACCCATTGTTGTAGGTTTTGGTCACCTTCCGCCCGCAATGGCGACATGCGATCTCGCGCAAAAAGACAAACGAGAGATGCTTGCCCAAGAGCGGGTTGAGGGGAATCGCCTCGACTCCCACGCGCAGGCGATAGCAAACAGGGTCCGTGCCGTCATGCTCAAGTGGGGCCAGGTGGCCAACCAGCTCCACCGCGCTCCCCCCTTTGCCATTAGCCATTGCGGCCACCCGTCTACAGCACCTTTTTCAAGAAGGTCTGCGTCCGCTCGTGTTGCGGCCGGGCGAAGATCTCCTCCGGCTTGCCTTCTTCCACGATCACACCCTGATCCATAAAGATGACCCGGTCGCTCACTTCCCGGGCAAAGCCCATCTCGTGGGTGACGACCACCATGGTCATCCCTTCCCGGGCCAAATCTTTCATGACGTTGAGCACCTCGCCGACCAGTTCCGGATCCAGGGCCGATGTGGGCTCGTCGAACAGCATCACCTTGGGGTTCATGGCCAGGGCCCGGGCGATGGCCACCCGCTGCATCTGGCCGCCCGACAGGTTGTCGGGGTAGACGTGGGCCTTGTCGCGCAAGCCGACCTTATCGAGCAACTCCAGGGCCCGCGCCTCGGCTTCCTTTGGGTCCATCTTGCGCACCCTGATCGGAGCCAGCGTAATGTTCTCAAGCACGGTCATGTGCGGGAACAGGTTGAAGCGCTGAAAGACCATCCCCACCTCGGCCCGCACCTTGTTGATGTCCGTCTGCGGGTCGGTAATGTCCACGCCGTCGACGATGACCTTCCCCGCCGTCACCTCTTCCAGCCCATTGAGACAGCGGAGGAACGTGCTTTTCCCCGATCCGGACGGCCCGATTACACACACCACCTCCCGTTCCCGCACGGTGCAGGTAATGCCCTTGAGGACTTCCAAATTCCCAAACCGCTTGTGCAAGTCGATCACCTGAATCATGTCGCTCATGATGCATCCTCCCTTCCACAAGCCGCCTTCTGCGCATTCACTTCCCGCACCAACGCCTGCGCGGCCGCCTCCGGATCGGAAGCCCCTCCAATCGCGGACACCACGGCCACCCCATCGGCGCCGGCAGCGATGACGGGCGCGGCGTTTTCCGGTGTAATCCCGCCTATGCCGACAAGCGGCAAATCCGTACGACTGCGTACATAGGCGACAAACTCCGTCCCCATCGCTTCTCCGGCGTCGGCCTTGGAGACCGTTTTGTACACCGGTCCCACGCCGAGGTAGTCGGGTCCCTCGCGGAGGGCCACGTCCAGCTCCTCCGGCGTGCCGACGGACATGCCGACAATGCGCCCGGGGCCCAGCAACTTTCGCGCTTCCGACGGCGGCAAATCGTCTTGGCCCACGTGGACGCCGTCCGCGTCAAGCAACAGGGCCAGATCGACGCGGTCGTTGACGATGAAAGGCACACCGCACTGGCGGCACCGCTGGCGCACCGCCCGCCCCAGCGCCACGGTCTCGCGCAGGGGGAGCGACGAGTCCTTTTCGCGAAACTGCACCATTGTGACGCCCCCACGCAGGGCCGCTTCGACAACCTCCAAAAGCGGCCGTCCGCCGCAATGGGCGCTGCCGATCACGAAATAGACGGAAAGGGCCGCGCGCAGAGCCCGCTTGTCCATCCTTTCACCCGCCTCTCCCGCTGTATCGTCACTCTAACATTACCATGCCGGATTTTCTGCACACAACAAATCGCGAAAATCTCCTAGATTTTCCCGCAAACAAAAAGGAAAACCGCCTGCCGGCAGCAGGCGGTGTCCGCGTAAACTTTGCGCATCCGTTAGTTGCTGGAAGAGGAAGAATCGCTGGAGCTGTCCGTGCTCGAGCCGGAATCCGTGGACTCCGTGTCCGACGAACCGGAATCGGTCGAGCTGGAGTCCGAGGAGCTGGAATCGGTGGTGCTGGAATCAGTGGTGCTGGAATCGGTGGTGCTGGAATCGGTCGAGCTCCCCGTGGACTCTTGGTCGGTGCTTTGCTCTTGCTGGGTATCGCTATTGTCGGTGTTCGACGTGTCCTGGGAGCTGCAACCCATCAACGCAGCGGCCAAGACCCCCACGAGTAACGCCAACTTCCACCACTTGCGGTTCATCGGCACTCCTCCTTGTTGGATCAGGATGATCTCGTCTTTCTCCTGTACTAACTGTAGGGCAAGGAACCATGAAAAGTGGGAACGAATCGAGACAAAGATGTGAAACATTTGTAAATTAGGATGGACAAGCCAGGCTACGTCACCGCGGGCAACCACAGGCGGAAGGTTGTGCCCTGTCCCAGTTGGCTCTGCACGTCAATCCGGCCGCCGTGGAGCTCCACCAGCTCTTTGACGATGGCCAGGCCCAATCCGCTCCCGCGGTTCTTCTTTGTCCGGTGGCGATCAACCTTGAAAAAGCGTTCAAAAATCCTCGGTAAATCCTCGGCGGCAATGCCCACGCCGGTGTCGGCCACCTCGATGTACACGCCGCCGTCTTCCGCCCAGGCGCGCAACGTGATGCGCCCGTTTTCCGTAAACTTGACGGCGTTGCTCACCAGGTTGTTCAGCATTTGTTCCACACGCACGCTGTCCCCGCATACAGGCGGCAGCTCGTCCGGCACATCCAAAACGATGGCCGTACCCTTGTCGCGCGCCTCCGGTTCAAACGTCATGGCCACGAACGCCAACAGTTCCTTCACATCCACCGCCTCACGATTGAGGCGAATGGCATGAGTTTGCAGCTTGGCCAAGTCGAGCATGTCGTCGATCAGCCGGCTCATGTGTGCCGTCTCGTGGGCCATCAGCCGGTAATAATGTTGCCGCAGCTCCTCGTCTTCCACCAGTCCGTCCTGCAAGGCCTCCAAAAAGCCCTGCATGCTCGTCAGCGGTGTGCGCAACTCGTGAGACAAGTTGGCAAGCAGCTCGTCGCGCAACCGGTCGAGGCGTTTCCGCTCGCGTTCGCTGGCCTCCAGCCGATCGGCCAGCTCGTTGAACGTGCGCGCCAGGTCGCCCACCTCGTCATCGCGATGCACATCCAGGCGACGGTCGTACCGCCCTTGACGCAGCTCGGCGGCCATCCGCTCCATCTCCTTCAGAGGGCGGGCGATCGACCACGACAGGTACGAGGCGAGCAACGTGGCTGCCACAACGCCGAGGGCCAAGGCCCAGGCCATCGTCTCGCGCACACGGCTCACCGCGTCGTTGATACCCTTCACCGGGGCATGGAGAACAATGCCCCCGTAGATTTGGTTGCCCTTTCCCCATGGAACCGCCACGGAGAGCATCGGTTCATTCAGCCCCTCAATGCCGAGGGGACTGATCACCGGCTCCCCTTGTCTCACCTTCTCCACCACGCTTTTGGCAACCGATTTCCCGATAAACACCTCGTCGCGGGTGGAGGTGGCCACGATGCGTCCGTGGATGTCAAAGAGCCAGATGCGGGCATCAAAGGTCTGGTCAAGAAATACGAGCAAATTAACCAGGTCGTCGTTCACTCGGCTCGAGTCCTGGATGGCCAGGTTGATGCGTTTGGCCTTCCGCACCAACTCCATCCGTTCCGTCTGATAGATGTAGTGCTGGACAAGATAGGACATGGCCACGCCCACCACGCCCATGGCCAGGATCACGGTTCCCAGAAACCCCAACAAAAGACGCCGCGCAATACTACGTTTCCATACCGCCATCGCCGGGCACCTCAAACTTGTATCCCACGCCCCACACCGTCTGGATGCACGGCGGCTGGATCGCCTTCAGGGCCTGGCGCACTTTTTTCACATGGGCATCAACGGTGCGCGTGTCGCCGAAGTAGTCGTACCCCCACACCTGTTCGAGCAACTCGTCGCGCGTAAAGACCGTCCCCGGCGAGGAGGCGAGGAACAGGAGGAGGTCAAACTCCTTCGGCCGAAGCGGCACCGGCTTGCCATCGACCAGCACCAAGCGGCGCCGCCCGTCAATTTCCAGGCGCGGAAAGACCAGGTGCGGACGCCCGTCGTCGTCGGCCTTCGTTTGACGGTCCATGCGCCGAAAAATGGCCTTGATCCGCGCCACCAGTTCCCGTGGGCTGAACGGCTTCGTCACATAATCATCAGCGCCCAGCTCCAGGCCCAGAACACGGTCCACCTCGTCATCTTTGGCGGTCAACATGATAATCGGCACGTCCCAGCGCTGCCGGATTTCTCGACACACTTCAAACCCGTCTTTTCCCGGCATCATCACGTCGAGGAGGACGACATCCGGTTTCTCCCGCTCCATGAGGGCCAGCACTTCCTCGCCATTACGGGCTTCGAGGACATGGAGGTTTTGCTTCTGGAAGTACAGACGGATAATCTCGCACACGTTCGGGTCGTCGTCCCCGATCAGCACCTTCGTTCCTTCCACGGATGCTCCCCCCTTTGCAAAACCCTTGTCCTCCCCTTCCATTCTACCATGAACCTCCTCACCCCTGTCCCCCAAGAGATCATTACCGCTTACCATCTCGAACCATATTCATAACTATACGAAAAATCGTTGACGTTTTTCACAATATCATTTACGATTATTTTCACAATATCGTTTACGATTATTTGAAAGGGTTTTCATGCAAAGCTTCAGCATGGAGGGATCACGCGAGATGAAAAAAGGACTGGCCGTCTTCCTCGTGAGCCTGCTGAGCCTGTCCATTCTCGTCGGTTGCGGCACGAAAACCAATTCGTCCGCCTCAGGTGACAGCCCGGCAGGAGAAAAGGTGATCGTTGCAACAGACACCTCGTTCCCGCCCTTTGAGTACGTCGACCCGAAAACCAACGAATACACCGGCTTCGATATCGAGTTGATCAAGGCGATCGCCGAGGCAGAAGGGCTCGACATCGAGCTGAAGCCGATGGAGTTCAAGGCCATCATCCCCGGCTTGCAAACGGGCACCCTTGACGCGGCCGTCGCCGGAATCAGCATCACGGAGCAACGGAAAAAAGTGGTCAACTTCTCCGAACCGTACTTCCGCGCCGGCCTGGTCATCGCCGTCCGCCCCGACAACACCACCATCAAGAGCAAGGATGACCTGAAGGGCAAGACCATCGCCGTAAAGCTGGGGACGACAAGCGAAAAGTTTGCCCGCCAGATCGAGGGGGCCACGGTGAAAACCTTTGACAACGGCAACGACGTCTACCTTGAAGTGATCAACGGCGGCGCCGACGCCGCGATCGAAGACCTCCCGGTGATCAAGCACTACATCGTGCAAAACCCCGGCAAGCTGAAGGTGGTCGGCGAGCCGATGACGGGCGACGACTACGGCATCGCCGTGGCCAAGGGCAAGGAAGAGCTGCTGAAGAAAATCAACGACGGCCTGAAGAAAGTGAAGGAAAGCGGCAAGTACGACGAGCTGTACAAGAAATACTTCGGCGAATAAGCCGTCCCGTACGGGGGAGCATCCGCTCCCCTCTTCTTGCGCGGTCACCAAATCCGATCACGGAAAGGATGTGTGCGATGATCAATTTTGACATCATCGTCCAATCCCTCGACGTGCTTCTCGTCGGGCTGGGGATGACCCTTCAGCTTACGGTCATCTCCTTGCTGATCGCGCTGGTGCTCGGGCTCATCACAGCGCTGATGAAGCTGTCCAAAAAACGGGCGCTCAACGCCATCGCCAACGCGTACATCAACGTGATGCGCGGGACGCCCCTCCTCGTGCAGGTCTTCTACATCTACTTCGCGATACCGTCCCTCCTTGGCACCCGCATCGACGCGTGGACGGCGGCCATTTCCGCGCTGAGCCTGAACGCCGGCGCCTACATCGCCGAGGTATTCCGTTCCGGCATCCAGGCCGTACCACGCGGCCAGATGGAGGCGGCGCGCTCGCTGGGCATGACGCACCGCCAAGCCATGCGCTATGTCATCCTGCCGCAAGCCTTCCGCATCGTCATCCCGTCGCTCCTCAACCAGTTCATCATCACGCTGAAGGACACGTCCCTCGTGTCGGTGATCGGCTTTGAGGAACTGGCCCGCAAAGGGCAGCTAATCATCGCCACCACCTATTCGGCCTTTGAGATCTGGACGGTCGTCGCGCTCTTCTACCTGGTTGTGGTACTCGCCCTCACCCGCCTGTCGGAGTACCTGGAGAAGCGGCTGAACGTGGGAACGCGCTAACAGCTCCCTCGGATCGGAGCCTCGGCTTCTCCGTTCCCCTTGCAAGGCGCGCCGCAACGTGTCATCCTGAAAGCAACGGGCGTTTCCGCCACGACCGTCCAAATCATTTATACATACAGGAGGTGCCGGGTTCATGCGCGACATCGAAACGGTGGAGGCGTTTGACCAAGCGATTGCCGGACCCGACCTGGTCATCGCCGAATTCTACGCTGATTGGTGCCCCGACTGCCAACGCATCAAGCCGTTCATGCCGGAGGTGGCCAACGCCTTTTCCGACAAGCTGACCGTCATCCGCGTGGACCGCGAAACGCTGCCCGAGCTGTTTGCGCGCTACGACGTGTTCGGCATCCCCAGCTTCATCGCGTTCCGGAACGGGCGCGAGGTGATCCGCTTTGTCAGCCGCGACCCGAAAACGCGAGAGGAAATCGAGCACTTCTTCCGCCGCGCCGTACAGGTGGCCGAATCGCTCGATGGCGAATAAAGAAGCGGCGCCTCGTTTCCATCGACCGAGGCGCCGCGCCGTTTGTCCATACTTCCCGTTCTTCCGGCGGAAGAACGGACGACCGTTTCAAGAAAAAAGCGGCCGTCGCGCCGCTTGAGACGAGAGAAGAAAACCGCTTCGGGAGCGGGAGCACCACACAGTCCCCCGGAACGCGCGCGCACATTCGCCCGCGCATTTGCCGTCCCAACCCGATGCTCCGCTTCCCTTTTCATTTTACCGGCGGTTGAATGGCCATTCAATATGGCGGTACCCCAATTATTTCGACGTTTTTCGACACCATAACGGGCACCCCATCCCTTCGGATTTTGCAGAGTGCAAACAATTCAAACAATACCGTTCCGCCTCATTTGAAAAAGCGGATGGTCATCGGGTACCGGTAGGCCTGGCCCTCATTGGCCTTGACCGCGGCAACGATGACAAACACCACTTGAATGACCATCAGCGCCAGCAGCAGGGGAAGGCCGATTAAGACGAACACCAGCAGCGCCGCAATCATCCCGTAGATCGTTAAGGACAGCTGGAAGTTCAGCGCCTCCTTCCCCTGGTCGTCGACGAATGGGGAATCGTTCCGCTTGAGGAGCCACACCACGAGGGGGCCCAGCACGTGCCCCATCGGGATGATATACCCCACCAGTGCCGCCAAGTGGCAAACCGTGGCCCATAGGCGGGCTTGCTTGTCAATTTGCCCCACCATCACATTCACCCCGTTATCGTTTCTCGCTTCCATCGTATCAGATTCTCCGCAATCGGCGCACCCGCCATTCGCCCGGAGAATGCACATCATAGGCAGACAGCCCTCCGCATAAAGGTGAAGGGAAAAGCTTGATCGACACAAGCGGAGGGGTCGTGCGTGAACCGAACATGGCTGGTCATCGGGCAGATCGCCTTTACGTACATCGGTACCGTTGTCGGGGCGGGCTTTGCGTCGGGACAGGAGATCCTGCATTTCTTCACCCGGTACGGTTCCTCCGGCACGCTCGGCATCATCCTGTCCACCGGGCTGTTCGTGTGGCTCGGTGCGCGCATCATGCGCCTGGCCCACCGCATCGGCGCGTATTCCTATCAGGAGTTCAACGCGTACCTGTTCGGCCCCGCCCTGGGACGGCTGGTCAACGTGTTCATGCCCCTCATCCTGCTCGGCGTGACCTCGGTGATGCTTTCCGGAACGGGCGCCATCTTCCGCGAACAGCTGGGCCTGCCCTACCAGGCGGGCATCCTCGTCACCTTGGCCCTCACCTATTTCGTGATCGCCCGCGGCATCAGCGGCATCCTGGCCGTCAACTCCCTCGTCGTGCCGCTCATGCTGTTGTTTACGGTGCTGTTGGCCCTCGACCTGCTGCGCGATCCGCAGCCGGCCCTCTCCCCTTCCCCGCCGCACGACGACTGGCGCTGGTCGATCGCCCCGTTCACCTATGTCGCCTTTAATCTCGCCATGGCCTTGTCCGTGCTCGTCCCCCTGGGCAGCGAAATGAACACGGCGCGCGTGCTGACCTGGGGCGGATGGTGGGGCGGCATCGGTTTGGGCATCATGCTCCTGGTCAACCACCTGGTCATGGCCGCAGAGGGCGCGGGCATCTTTCAGTTTGAGATTCCCATGGCCCGCATTGTGCGCGAGCTGGGCCAAGCCGCACAACTCCTGTTCCTCCTCGTCGTCTACGGTGAGATCTTCACCACGCTCATCGCCAACATCTACGGCCTTGCCCGCCAGTTTCAGCAGCTGCTCCGGTGGCCGGAAAAACCGCTGATCCTCGCCCTACTGGCCGTGAGCTTCCTCATCAGCCAGTTCGGGTTCGACACCCTGGTGACGTACCTGTACCCGGCCTTTGGCTATGTAGGGCTGGCGCTTCTCGTGATGGCGGCGCTCAAGCGGGGGTGACCGTTCACGATCCCGATGGCGAGGACGGCGGAGCGTCCAACAAGTGCGCCAGAAGTCCCGCATACAGCTCCACCGCCGACGGGAACTGCTGAGGGCACCGTCCGGTCACCTCCCGAATGCGGGCCAAGCGGTACAACAAGGTGTTCCGATGCACATGCAATTGGCGGGCCGCTTCGGAAACATTCAGGTGGCAACGGAAAAAAACGCGCAACGTGTGAATCCACTCGTCGCGCTCGGGACGGCTCACCAATGGCCCAACGGTACGCGCGATCAGCTCCCGCTTTTTGTCGAGGGGAAGGTCATCGACAAGGCGAAGCAGCTGCACCTCTTCCGCCCTGTAAACCCCTCCGGGTTCGCCGACGCGTTTGAGCAGCCCGGCAATGCGGCTCGCCTCGCGGTAGGCCGGAGCCACTTCGCCCGCCGGCGCCTCTGTCACCACGACGTACACGTCCCGTCCATCCCCGCAACACGCGCGGTACAGACGATCGGCAAACGAACGCAAAGCTTCCCCATTGCGCTCCCCGCGCATCACGCGCAGCACGACCACTTCGCCGGAGTGCCCGATGGTCACCTGGTCCTCCCGCTCCAGGAGGTTCCGGACGGAGGACAACCGACCCTCCACCGAAACGGGTTCATCCACCGCGTCCAACACATAGACTGCCCGCGGAAGCCGAATGTCGATGCCATAGGTTTGATAGAGGGACACCCACTCCTTCTGCGTCGTCAAACCGGGCTGCATCAGCCACCGCCGGAGCAGGCGTTCGCGCATCTCGGCCTCGACGCGATGGCGTTCATGCCAAACGCGCTCCTGGATCATCAGCTCCACCGCCATTTTGACCAACGCCGCCAGGGGACGGACCCGGTCCGGTTGCCCCGTGATTCCGACCACGCCGATCACGTTTCCCTCAAGTTCAATGGGCATATTCACGCCCGGCTTGACGCCTGGCCAACGCCGTTCCTCGCCTTCGGAAATTTCGACGGTTCGCCGCCGTCGCAGCACCTCGCGCGCTGCCTCATGGATCGTGTTGAGGCGCTTCGGATCGCCGGTTCCCACAATGCGCCCTTCCGCGTCCATGATGTTGATGTTGCATGCGACGGTCGCCATCACGCGGTTGACAATTTTCTGCGCCCATTCATGGGTGATGCGCACCGCGTTTCCCTCCCACCGGCACAACAGCACAGAAGCGCCCCCTTTGACGAGGACGCTTCTTGTTTACAACAGCACAAGGGAAAGCATCCAGACGGTCGCCATGGCCACAAGGCCCTGAACCAAGGTCGCCGCGGTCTGGGCACGATAGGCGGTCGTCACGCTCATGCCGCTGAATTGCGACACCACCCAGAAATAGCTGTCGTTGACGTGGGAGACGGTCATGGCACCGGCACCGATGGCCATTACCGTCAACACGGGTCCCCACCCCGAAGCCAAGCCGAGGGATTCCAGCATCGGCGCTACAATGGCCGATGTCGTCACCAGCGCCACCGTCGACGACCCCTGGGCCGTTTTCAGCGCAGCGGCCATGAGAAAGGGAAGAAACAGGCCCAGATGCGCATCGCGCAGCACCGCGCCAATGTAATCACCGACAGTAGTCGCCTTGAGCACCGCTCCGAAGGCGCCGCCCGCCCCCGTAATCATCAGAATCGATGCCGCGTCCACCAGTCCTTTTCCCACCCAATCTGTCAAAGTCTCACCGTCCCACCGGGGAAGCAGCAGCGCGCAGGCAAGCCCGACGAAGAGCGCGTTCACCGGTGTGCCCAAGAAGACCAGCACATCCTTGAGGATGCCCTCGCCAAAAGGTTGGCTGGGAAACTGGGCGATGGACCCCAACGCGATCAGCACAATCGGACCCACGATGGGCAAAAAGGCTTTCCAAGCGGACGGCAGCGCAGCAGGCGCCAGTTCGGCCGCATCGATTCCATCACCCGAATCCCGATCAAAGGCCGTGGGCAGTTTTACCGCCACCCTCTTGGCCCACAGGTACCCGGCTGCCGCCGCGGGAATCGCCACCACAAGCCCCACGACGATCACCTGAAACAGGGCACCTTCCAATCCCAGATTGGCGGCAGCGGCTATGGGCCCCGGCGTGGGCGGAACGAGCGTGTGCGTCGCGTACAACCCCGTGGACAGGGCCACCGCCATGCCGGCCAGCGGAACCGCCGCTTTACGGGCCAGCGCGCGCTTAAGGGACGAGAGAATCACGTAGCCGCTGTCGCAAAAAACGGGGATGGACACGATATATCCAATGATGGACATGGCCAGCATGGGGCGTTTTGGCCCGACAACCTTCAGCACGACTTCGGCCATCTTCAGCGCCGCCCCCGACTTTTCCAAGATGACGCCGATGATGGTCCCCGCAATGATCACTAGGCCGATGTAGCCGAGGATCCCACCAAATCCGTCGGCAATCACTTTGCCGATGCTGTCTTTGAACGGAGTAGGAATCCCATACCCCATGGCCACCCATTGCGTGCCCAGCGCCATCCCATAGGCGGCCACGAGCAAGGAAAGAAAAGGATGAATCTTCCACTTGCTTGTCGACACGATGATCCAGATGATGGAGATCAAGAGGAAGACCAGTACCCACGGGCCTAACACCGCGGTATGCGCTTCCATGCCGTCATGTCCCTCCTCCGCTGTCGGAATGGTCTCTGTATCCACCCGGACGCGTTAGGGTGTTTCGGGTGGAACCCTCCCGCCTTCGCGTTCCATCCGGTTTGCTCGCCGGGAAGCATGACGCCACAGCCGAACCACCTGCTCCGCAGCGTGCGCCACCAAGCGCTCCCCTTCCGCCACGGCTTCCGCTAAGGTCATCGGGCGGTTCAGGATGGAGAACGCCCCGGCAAGCCCCAGTCCCTCGCAATCCTTCCCTTCCAATTCCACCGTGCCCGCCAGCGCGATCACCGGAATGCCCCAGCTCTTCGCCACCCGACACACGCCGGCAACCGCTTTGCCATGGAGCGTCTGGCGGTCCAGTTTTCCCTCCCCCGTGAGGACCAGATCGGCCTCCGATGCCCGCTCGGCAAAGCCCACCGCCTCCATGACCGCCTCAATGCCCGGGCGCACAGCCGCACGCAAATACGCCATCAGGGCAAAGCCCGTGCCCCCGGCGGCGCCGGCTCCTGGACGATGGCGGTGGTCTTCCCCGAGGAAGGCGGCGGTGACGTCGGCCCAACGGGCGAGGGCCCGCTCGAGCGCGTCGACCATCTCCGGGGTGGCCCCTTTTTGCGGACCGAACACCCGCGAGGCACCACGGGGGCCGAGGAGCGGGTTGTCCACATCGCACAACACGGTCACCGACGCCGCGCGCCACGCGTCCCGCTCCGGCCACTCGACGCGGGCGAGGCGCTTAAGGGCCGCCCCGCCTGGCGGGAGCAGTTGGCCCTCGGCGTCGTAGAGGCGCACCCCGAGGGCCTGCAGGAGCCCCGCCCCGCCGTCGTTCGTGGCGCTGCCGCCCAAACCGATGAGAAACCTGCGATAGCCCGCCTCCCACGCGTGGCGGATCAGCTCGCCCGTGCCGTACGTCGAGGCCCGCAACGGATCGCGCCGCTCGGGCGGAACCAAGCCGAGCCCCGACGCGGCGGCCAGCTCCACCACCACCGTTTCCCCGTCACCCAGCACGCCGTACCGCGCCGTAACCGGATCGCCGAGGGGTCCCGTCACCTGTACCGGCACATACCACCCTCCGGTCGCCTCAACGAGCACCTCCATCGTGCCCTCGCCGCCGTCGGCCAGCGGCAGGCACATCACCTCCGCCTCCGGGCAGGCCCGCTTCACGCCGCGGGCCATGGCTGCGGCCACCTCGCGGCTCGTAAGAGAACCTTTGAACGAATCGGGCGCGATGAGGATACGCATCGACAGATTCCGTCCCTTCATTTCGAATTTTTGAAAGCATTATACCCGGTCCCGATACGTTCGCCCAGAGACAAGATGAACAAAAACGAGCCGTCATCCGGCTCGCGGAATTGGGCAGGTTGTCGTTCACCGTTCCAGCACATGCAGATATCCCACCATCGGGCCGTGGTGCGCCCGGTCAGGATGGGTCAGGCAGACGATCTCGAACGTCCCCGCACGGTCGGCCACAAATTGCACCGTCGTTTGTTTCCCCTTTTCCACCGTGCCCCGCACATTGTAGCCGCGGATCTCAAAGGGATGCTTGGCCCCGTTGACGCCGTGGAAGTGCAGGGTGACGCGGTCCCCCTTGTGCACCACCAGGGTTCCGGGATCCCAGCGGTACGCCTCGATCTCCTTGCCGTCGGGAAGGCGCGTTTTGAATTCGCCGGTGACAATGTGAAACGTCACCGCGCGCCCCCCGCCCGGGCCGCTCACCGCATCCGGGTTGCTCACCACGGGAAGCAGGGGCATCCGGGCACCATCCCACGCGTACACGAGCAGCCCCAAGGCCGCCACCGTCAACACGGCGAGCACCGTTCGCCCGCGCACCACGTACAGCCTCGTCACGGCTCATCCCCCCTTGGTACCAGGGATATGCGCCGACGCAGCGCGGCTTGCCACCTCAGAAAACGGGCCACGGGCCATACCCGTCGTCCCAAACAAAAAAAACGGGCGGCTCCTTCCATGCCGCCCGTCAAAACAGCCGCTGCGCAAAAAAACGGCGGTAGGTGAGAAAGCTGATTACCATCGCCACGATGGCCGCGCCGGACAGGAGCGTGAGGAGGATCACCACCTGGTACTTCACGGCCACCAGGGGCGGCGCCCCGGCCAGAATGGCGCCGGTCATCATCCCCGGCAGGTGAACGAGGCCGATGGTGCGCAGCGTGTCGATGTTGGGGATCATCGCAGCCTTCACCGTCTGCTCGATCACCTCCTGGCAGGCCTGCCGCGGCGTGGCGCCGAGGGCCAGCTTGGCCAGGATGAGCGGCTTGGACTGCTCAAATTCCCGCCACATCCGTTCAAAGGACAGGCCGGCCACCGTCATGGCGTTGCCGATCACCATGCCGCTCATCGGGAGCACGTACTGCCCCTCCCACACCACCAGGTGGAACGCGCCCCACAGGGCCAGGGCCACCGCCTCCGCCGCGGCGATGGCCAAAAAGGCCATCCAGAAAGCCCCGGCGAAGGGGGCACCCCGCCGGGATGCGCTGCGGGAAGCCACCGCGATCATCAGGACGAGAAGCAGCGCCAGGAGCCACCACGACTCGGCGGCGAAGACCGCGGTGAGCACGTACCCGATCGCAATGAGCTGCGCGGTGCCGCGGAGCGCGGCCCACACCATGTCGCGCGTCAGGCCCAGCCGCTGCCACTGGGAAACCAGGGCCGGCACGGCGGCGAGAAAGGCGAAGGCCGCCAGCAACGCAAGGGGCGAAAGGTCTTGCATCATCCCGGCTTAGCGGTCCATCCACACCGTTTTCTGGGCAAAGGGCGTGCGCTTGCCGGCCGGCTGCGGCCCCGCCGGATAGCCCACGTACACGAACCCCAGGAGCTGCTCGCGCTCCGACAGGCCGAAGAACGGCTTCAAGCGCGGGTCGTAGCAGATCGCGCCGGTGCGCCAGATGGCCCCGAGCCCGAGCGCGTGGGCCGCCAGAAGCATGTTCTGCACGGCGCAGGCCACCGCCTCGATTTCCTCCAGCTCGATGACCCGCGGATCGTCGGACGGGCTCACCGCCACGGCGATGATCACCGGGGCGCGCAAGGGGTTCTTGCGCATCCGCTCCAATTGGGCCCGCGCCTCCGGCGTGTTGGGATCGTCCAGCCTGGCCGCCAGCGCCTCGGCCATCGCCTCGCCCAGCCGGTTGCGGGCCTGGCTGGTCAGCACAAAGAACTTCCACGGTTCCGTCTGAAAGTGACTGGGCGCCCACGTGGCCGCCTCCAGCATCTTCTCGATCGCCTCGCGGGGCGGCATCTCCTCCGTCATCACGCCCACCGATCGGCGCCCGCGAATCGCTTCAAACAGTTCGATGGTCACCACCCCCTGATGATGAGAACCGTTGTCAATTCCCATCATCCTTCGGTGCCGTCGTGCTGTCGATCGGTTCCTCCCACAGCCCGGTGGGATCCGATGTGCTGTCCCCTCAGCACCCGGTCCATTGGCCGCAGTTCGTGCACACCCATTTGCCGAACCGCCAGACGAGGACAAACCCGCACACCGGGCATTTCGGCGCCGCATGCCGCATCCATCTCGCCCCTTCCTCCGTCGTTTGTCATGCCCCGCCCAATCGCGCTTGGCGCGCTTGCAGTTCCACCAGGGTCCGGTACAGCCCGCCGCGGCGCATGAGCTCGTCGTGGGTGCCCATTTCCCGGATGCGCCCCTTGTGCAGCACCAGGATGCGGTCAGCGTGGCGCACGGTGGCCAGGCGGTGGGCGATGATGATGGTCGTGCGGCCGCGGCTGGCCGCCAGGAGGGCCTCCTGCACCAGCCGTTCCGTCTCCGTGTCCACGTGGGCCGTGGCCTCATCCAGCACCAAGATGGCCGGGTCGCGCACCAGGGCGCGGGCAAAGGCGATCAGCTGGCGCTGGCCGGCCGACAGGTTGCTGCCGCGCTCCAGTACCGGCGCATCATAACCGCCGGGAAGGCGCGCGATGAAGTCGTGGGCGCCGATGGCCCGGCACACCCGCTCGATGGCCTCGTCGGTCACGTCATCCTGGAACAGGCGGATGTTGTCCCGGATCGTGCCGGAGAACAAAAAGGCGTCCTGGAGCACAAACCCGATGTGGCGCCGCAGGTCGGCCTGGCGCAGGCGGCGTACGTCAACGCCGTCGATCAGCACCGCGCCCCGCTGCACGTCATAAAAGCGGCAAAGCAACTGCAAAATGGTGCTCTTTCCCGCTCCCGTCGCGCCAACCAGGGCGATCGACTCGCCCGGCTGCGCCGTGAAGGAGATGTCCTTAAGCACCCACTCCTCGTCGCGATAGGCAAACCAAACGTTGCGGAACGCCACCTCCCCGCGCACGCGGGTAAGGGGGACCGGTTCGGGCGGGTCGGGCAAGGAATTGGGTTCATCAAGGAGCTGGAAGATGCGTTCGGCCGAAGCCATGGCCTGTTGGAGGATCGTGTAGCGCTCGGCCAAGTCATTGATCGGCTTGAAAAACCGGTTGAGGTACTCGATAAACGCGTACAGCACGCCGAAGGTCACCGCACCGCGCACCACGGCACCACCGCCCCACCACAGCAGGGCGGCCAACCCCAGGGCATAGACGAAATCCATCACCGGGCGAAACAGGCTGGTCAGGTGCAGCTCGCGCAGCGAAGCGGCGTAATGCTCGCGGTTGATCGCCTCCAGTCGCGCGTACTGCTGGCGCTGCCGGTGAAAGAGGTGCACGATGCGGATGCCCGACAGGGTTTCGCTCAAGGCCCCGTTGATGGTCGAAAGGAGCTGGCGCACCCGCCGGAACGCCTCCCGGGCCGCACGCCGATACCACACCGTCGCCCCCAGCACCAGCGGCACGGTGGTCAGCGACAGCAGGGCCAGCCGCCAGTCGAGCGCCACCATCACACCCACGATGCCCACCAGCATGAAGCCGTCCCTCAGGGCGTTCACCAGCACGTTGGCGTACATCTCGTTCAGCGTTTCCGTGTCGTTGGTCACACGGGTAACCAGGCGGCCGGTGGGATGGCGGTCGAGAAAGGCCAGCGGCAAGCGAAGCAAATGGGCAAACGTCTCGTGGCGCAGGCGCTGGATGATGCGCTGGGAGACGCGGGCCAACAGCAGCATCTGGCTGTATCCCAGCACGAACGCAGCGATAAGCACCCCCAGATACCCGGCAGCGATGCGCAGAACCGCCTGGATCGTCGGCATCCAGAGGGCCAGGGCCTCCTCGCCGCCCAACCGGTGCGCCGGAAGCGCCGCTCCGTCGGCCGTGCGAAACACGCCGCGCCCGCCGGGCCCGAGGACCAGCGTGCCCCTCGCATCGGGCGGCACGTCGCCCTCCACGAGGGCAAGACCCCCGTCGACGCGCACCACCGTGTAGCGCATCGCGTCGGGCCACTGCTCCAGCAGCCCCGCGGCACGGGCATCGCGGAGGCGCACCAGCTCGAGCGTGCCCCAGCGCACCACCGCCAGGTCATCGGGGACGACGGCCCCCTCCGGCAGCCGAACAAAGCGCGTCGCCTGGGTGAAATGCTCGTCGATGGCCACCTTGACCAGGTAGGGGCCGGCCAGCTCCGCCGCCGTGGCCAGCAGGGCCAGGAGCACGCCCAGGGCCACCGCCCACGCGTGGGCCCGGGCGTAGCGGAGCAATCGACGCATCAGCCTGCCGTCGTAGGCCTTGCCCCACGTTTCCTCACCGCTTGACCATTGGCTCATCGCGCCACCTCCCTTCGCCCCGCCGACGCATCGGACAAGGCCTCGGCCGCCTCCGCGTCCACCCAGGCCTCCAGCCGCTGCGTTTCGTACAGTTGTCGGTACAGCCCGCCGCGGGCGAGAAGCTCCTCATGGGTGCCCTCTTCCACCACGCGGCCTCCATCCAGCACCACAATCTTGTCGCAATCGCGCACCGCCGACAGCCGGTGCGCGACGATGATCGTGGTGCGCCCCTGCATCAGCGGGCGCAGGGATTCGAGGAGGGCCGTCTCCGTTTCGGCATCCACCGCCGACAGGGCATCGTCGAGGATCAGGATCGGGGCATCCTTGAGCAGCGCGCGGGCGATGGCCACGCGCTGCTTCTGGCCCCCGGAAAGGGCCACGCCGCGCTCGCCCACCACCGTCTCCAGCCCATCAGGGAACGCGGCCAAATCGCGCTGAAGCTGGGCCGCCTGCACCGCCGCCTGCACCGCCTCCTCCGTCCACGCGTCCACGCCGTATACGACGTTGGCGCGGATGGTGTCGGAAAAGAGAAAATGATCCTGCGGCACCACGGCAATGTCGCGCCGCAGCACCGCCAGCGGAATGGTGTGGATCTCGCGGCCGTCGATCCAGATGGCCCCCTCCGGAACCTCGTAGAGCCGGGCGAGAAGCTGCACCAGGGTGGTCTTGCCGCTTCCGGTGCGCCCGACAAGGCCAACGCGGGCACCGGCGGGAATGGTCAGGCTCACATCGCGCAGGGCCGGTTCCTCGGCCTGCGGATAGGCAAAAGTCAGGTGGCGGATCACGATTTCGCCACGCAGCCGATCGCGGGCCGGCTCCGGCGCGCGTGCCGCAGCGACCTCGATCGGTTCTGTCACGGGCCGAACGTCCCGCACCGTCGGCTGCTCGGCAAAGATGGCGTTGAGGCGGGCCATCGCCGCCGCCCCGCGCTGGAAAATGTTGATCATCCACCCGATGGCCAGCATCGGCCACGTGAGCAAGCCCAGGTAGGCGGTAAAGGCGACGAACTCGCCCAGCGTGATCGTCCCGCGGATCACCAGCGTGCCGCCGTAGGCCAGGGTGAGGAGCAGGCTCAGCCCGAAGAGCAGCTGGACCAGCGGCTGAAACAGCGCCTGCAAGCGCGCGACGGCCATGTTTCGGGCCCGCGCGGTTTCCGCCACGGTGGCGAAGCGGCGCTGCATGTGCGCTTCCAAGGCAAACGCCTTCAGCACGCGCAAGCCGGACAGCGCCTCCTGCACCTCGTCGGTGAGACGGGAGAAGGCCTCCTGCGCCTCGCGCGTGCGGCGGTGAACGGAGCGCCCGAAGAACAAGGCCAAAACGGCCATCAGGGGCATAGGCAACAACGCCACGGCGGTCAGCCGCGCGTCAATGGTGAAGGCCATCATGAAGACGGTAAGGGAAATCAAAATGGCGGCATCCACCGCCATCACCATGCCGCCGCCAAAGGCAAAGCGAACGAGCGGAATATCGTTCGTGGCATGGGCCATCAGGTCGCCTACCTTGCGCTGCTGGTGCCAGGCCGCGTCCAGGCGCAGGTAATGGGCCATGAGGCGATTGCGCAGCTCGTATTCGATGGTGCGCGACACGCCAAACACCAACCACCGCCAAAGATACCGAAACAGGAAGATGCCGGCAGCCAGCGCCAACAGCACCCCGATATACTCCATTAACAGGCGCGGTGTCGCCCGGCCGGCCCTGAGGGCATCGGTCAGATGCTCCAGCACTTTCGGCATCGCCAGTTGCAAAAGGTCGACCAGGAGTACAGAAAACAAACCGGCGGCATACCGCCACCGATTGCGCCACACAATCTCGCGCAATTCCCACAACTCGCGCATCACGTCACCGCCTCTCCCCGCGTACAGCACCATTTTAATGTTGGGAGGCGAAAGGTTCAAGAAGCAAAAGAAGCCCGGCGCATAGACCCTCAAACGCGGCAAACTTCCCGAATCGGGTACTGAGGATCTGGGGATTTCGGGACTTTGTGCCGTTGTCATGCCTTTTTATTAAATTATGAATTGTAATATAATAAATGCTAGTAAAGCCATAAGCAGCAAATGGCTGGGCATGCTCCTCCTTCATCCGTCTATAAAAATTAAATCAAGGTTGAGCGTTCACGAATTGTTGACACAATTCGACATCCTTTGCTATGATTCGATATGGTTTAGCAAATATTGAATATTTTTTTGAAAATTTTATTCCTTATCGAGGGGGGATGGGACGTTGACGAGACTCTTTCATTAAACTTACCGATACCGAACAGCTTATCCTTAACAGGGTTTCTCTGTTGCTGGTGCAATCATCCCAAGCGGAGGGATCGTTGGATGAACTTATGGCGCAAAAAGCCGATTGACCAAATGATTCTGGAAAGCGAAAAGTCGTCCCTTAAACGGGCGCTGTCGGCCCTTGACCTTACCCTGCTGGGCATCGGGGCCATCATCGGGACAGGGATCTTCGTCCTGACCGGGGTGGCGTCGGCCGAACATGCCGGTCCGGCACTCGTGCTGTCGTTTATCCTGTCCGGTTTGGCGGCCGCCTTCGCCGCGCTATCGTATGCGGAGTTTTCGTCCACCGTCCCCGTTTCGGGCAGTGTTTACACCTACACCTATGCCACCCTGGGCGAATTCCTGGCCTGGATCATCGGCTGGGACCTCATCCTCGAGTACACGCTGGCCGTCAGCGCCGTAGCCGTTGGGTGGTCCGGCTACTTCCAGTCCCTCCTAAGCGGGTTTGGGCTGGGCCTGCCGGACGTCTTGGTTAAGGATCCGTCCCAGGGCGGCATCGTAAACCTGCCGGCGGTGCTCATCATCCTGTTTCTCACGTGGTTGCTTGCCCGCGGCGTGAAGGAAAGCGCCCGGTTCAACAACATCATCGTGTTCCTGAAGATCGCCATCGTGCTCCTGTTCATCCTCGTCGGCGCCTTCTACGTCAAGCCGGAAAACTGGATGCCCTTCATGCCCTTCGGCTGGTCTGGCGTGTTTACGGCCGCAGCGGTGGTGTTCTTCGCCTACGTGGGCTTTGACGCCGTGGCCACAGCGGCCGAAGAAGTGCGCAACCCGAAGCGCGACCTGCCCATCGGCCTCATCGGCTCCCTGGCCGTCTGCACCCTCCTCTACGTGATCGTCGCCGCCGTGCTCAACGGCATGGTGCCGTACACGAAGCTGAACACGCCGGCACCGGTGGCCTTCGCCCTCGAGCAGGTGGGCCAGAACTGGCTGGCCGGCATCATCTCCGCTTCGGCGGTCATCACCATCACCACGGTGATGCTGGTGATGGCCTACGGGCAAACACGCATCTTCTTCGCCATGTCCCGCGACGGCCTTCTGCCGCGCGTCTTCTCCCGCGTCCATCCGCGCTATAAGACACCGTATATCAACACGTGGATCACGGGCCTGGTGGCCGCCGGTCTGGCCGGGTTCATTCCGCTGGGTCGTCTGGCCGAGCTGGTGAACATGGGCACGCTGACCGCCTTCGTGCTCATCCAGATCGGCGTCATCATCCTGCGCCGCACCCAGCCGGATCTGCCGCGGCCGTTCCGCGCCCCGGGTGTGCCGGTGATGCCGATCATTGGCGCGCTTGTCGCCATCTTCCTGATGATCAACCTCCCCGGCATCACCTGGATGGCCTTCCTGATCTGGCTCGTCATTGGCCTGGTCGTCTACTTCCTCTACAGCTACCGAAACAGCAACCTGTCCAAGGGATTGGAAGAAGCCCGCTAACCCCCTTCGTGACAAACGGTGGAACAAAAAAGAGAGGACGGATGCGCGCCGTCCTCTCTCTTTTTGTGGGGGGCGTTGGGATCACGACACGTACCGCTCGGCCTCCAGCACGTGTGTGGCGATCTGCCGCTTGAGGGCCACCGCGTTGAGCGGCGTGCGGCGCACCAGCTTGCGCAGCACCGCAAGCTGCGTGCGCAGCGCATCCCCCTCCTCCAGGGCCGCCAGGGCAATGCGGCCGATACGCTCCAGCTTGTCGAAAGCGTCCTGCACGTAGGCCTGGGTGTACGCCACCTTGCGCGCGGCCTTCTCAAGCCCGTCCCGGGCGATGGCCTTCTGGGCCCGCAACAGGGCGCTCTCCATGGCGAAGACCTCGATGACGCAGTCGGCCACCGCGGCGAGGAGCTCCTGCTCCCGCTCGAGGGCCTGCTGGTGCTTTTGCACCGCGAGGCCAGCCAGGTAGAGAAAGAGCTTCTTGGCCCGCCGTACCAGGTCCGTCTCCCGCTCCAGCGGCGCGTCGCCCGGCTCCGTCGGTACGAGCGCAAGCAGCTCCTGCTGCAAGGCCTGGGCCGCCGGCAGGAGGGCTAGTTCGCCCCGAAGGGCCTTCTTCACCAACATGTCGGGAATGAGCAGGCGGTTGATCTCGTTGGTGCCCTCAAAGATGCGGTTGATGCGCGAGCCGCGGTAGAGGTTCTCGATCTCGTACTCGCGCATGTAACCGTACCCGCCGTGGATCTGCACGCCCTCATCGACGATGAAGTCCAGTCCCTCGGTGGCAAACACCTTGTTCACCGAGCACTCTACGGCGTAGTCGGCAATGGCCCTGGCCGCCGTTTGCCCGTCGGCGTCGGCCGGCAACACCCCCAGCGCGCCGTCGAACAGCCCGGCCGTGCGGTAGACCATGCTTTCCATCACGTAGGTGCAGATGGCCATGTCGGCCAGCTTCTGCTGGATGAGCGGGAACGAGGCGATCGGCCGCCCGAACTGCTTGCGCTGCTTGGCGTACTGGGCCGACAGCTCGACGGCGCGCTTGGCCGACCCCACACAACCCGCCGCCAGCTTCCAGCGCCCAATGTTCAGGATGTTGAAGGCGATGACGTGGCCGCGCCCTACCTCCCCGAGGAGGTTTTCCACCGGCACACGGACATCCTGGAGGAGGAGCGTCCGCGTCGAGGAGCCCTCAATTCCCATCTTCTTTTCCTCCGGTCCGGTGGAGACGCCCGGGAAGGCACGCTCCACAATGAAGGCGGAGAACTTGTCGCCGTCCACCTTGGCGTAAACGATGAAGACGTCGGCAATTCCGGCGTTGGTGATCCACTGCTTTTCGCCATTCAGGATGTAGTACTTCCCGTCCGCGCTCAACGTCGCCGTCGTCTTGGCCCCCAGGGCGTCGGAACCGGAACCGGGCTCGGTGAGGGCGTAGGCGGCGATCTTCTTGCCCGCAGCCAGATCCGGCAGGTACTTCCTCTTCTGCGCCTCGGTGCCGAAGAAGACGATCGGCAGGCTGCCGATGCCCACGTGGGCCCCGTAGGTGAGGGAGAAGGAGCCCGCCCGGGCAAACTTCTCCGTGATCACCGTCGTGCTGATCTTATTCAGCCCCAGCCCGCCATAGGCCTCGGGAACGTCGCCGCCGAGAAGGCCCAGTTCCCCCGCCTTGCGCATCAGGGCGACCGACGTGTCAAAATCATGGTCCTGCTCGATGCGCGCGAGGACCGGCAGCACCTCGTTTTCCACAAATTCCTCTGTGGTGCTGGCGATCATCCTCTGCTCCTCGGTGAAGTCCTCCGGCGTGAACACCGCCTGCGGGTCCACGTCCTCGATGAGGAAGGACGCCCCTTTCACCCGTTCGGTCATGGCCCGTTCCTCCTGTCTCGTGGTCATGTGCACTCCCCTCTCCGAAAGCCGCTTCGGAAAACGACACGCCTCTGCCGGTCACGACAGGGCCTCAAAGACGCCCGCAGCGCCCATCCCGCCGCCAACGCACATGGACACGACGCCATAGCGTCCCTTGCGGCGGGCCAGCTCATACAGCAGCGTCACCGTCTGGCGCGCTCCCGTGCATCCCAGGGGGTGGCCCAGGGCAATGGCCCCGCCGTTGACGTTGACGCGCGCCTCATCCAGCTCCAGGGCGCGGATGCAGTGGACGGCCTGGGAGGCAAAGGCCTCGTTCAGCTCGATCAGGTCGACGTCCTGCTGGCGCACACCGGCCAGTTTCAGGGCCCTGGGAATTGCCGCCACCGGGCCCACCCCCATGATGTCGGGATCGACGCCGGCCACGGCGAAGGAGCGGAACACGCCAAGGGGTTTGATCCCCAGCTCCTCCGCCTTCTCCGCCGCCATCACAACCACCGCCGCGGCGCCATCGCTCGTTTGTGAGGCGTTGCCCGCTGTCACCGTGCCGTCGACGCGGAAGACCGGCTTGAGCCGGGCCAGGGCTTCCAGCGACGTGTCGGGACGCACGCCCTCGTCGGTGTCAAAGAGCCGCGTGCGCTCCTGCACGCGCCCGTTCTCATCCACCCCGCGCTCCGTCACCTCGACGGGTACGATCTCGTCGCGGAAGCGCCCCGCGGCGATGGCCGCCGCCGCGCGCTGGTGGCTGCGCAGGGCAAAGGCGTCCTGGTCCTCGCGGCGGATACCGAAGCGGCGCGCCACCCGTTCGGCGGTGTGCCCCATGCTCATATAGACCTCGGGGAAGTGGTCGACGAGGTACGGGTTGGGCGACACCTTGTGCCCCGTCATCGGCACCAGGCTCATGCTCTCCACGCCGCCGGCGACGATGACGTCGGCCAGGCCGCACCGAATGCGCAGGGCGGCGTCGGCAATGGCCTGCAGGCCGGAAGAGCAGAAGCGGTTGACCGTCACCCCGGGAACGGTAGTGGGCAACCCGGCACGCATGGCGATGATGCGGGCGATGTTGAGGCCCTGCTCCGCCTCGGGAATGGCGCAGCCGAAGATGACATCGTCGATCGCCTCGGGCTTGAGGCCCGGCACGCGGGCGAGGGCCTCGCGGACAACGAGCGCTCCCAGGTCATCAGGGCGCACGTGGCGGAGCGCGCCCTTCTTGGCCTTGCCGATGGGCGTGCGCACCGCGGCAACAATCACGGCTTCACGCATGGGTCCGTTCCCTCCTTCGGCTCTCGTGCACGCGATGGGCGCGCGTCCCGACCGTCGATGCGCGCCCCGCGCCCGTCAGTTACGAATCGGGCGGCCGGTGGCCAGCACGGCTTGCATCCGTTGCTGGGTTTTCGGCTCGCCAAGTAGGCTGAGGAAGGCCTCCCGTTCCAGATCGAGGAGGTACGACTCGGGCACTTCCGTCCCCGCCGGTACGCGGCCGCCGGCTAACACGTACGCCAGCTTGTCGGCGATTTTCAGGTCGTGGTCGGAGATGTGGCCGCTCTCGCGCATGGCCAGGGCACCCAGCTTCAACACGGCGTAGCCGCTTTCGCCGACAACGCGGACCCGCTTCGGCTGCGGCGGCACGTACCCGCGCGCGGCCAGCTCCAGCACGCGCCGCTTGGCCGCAGCGAGCAGGTGGTCACCGTTGCCGGTGATGCCGTCGGCTTCGCGCAGGAAGCGGCGCTTTTTGGCCTCCTTGGCGCTCGAGGAGACCTTGGCCAGGGCGATCGTCTCAAACACCACGTTGACCAGCGGCTGCAGATCGGCGGCCGCCCCCTCCGGCACCGCCTCCACATAGCGCAGGAGCAGCTCCTTGCACCCGCCCCCGGCGGGGATGACGCCGACCCCCGTCTCCACGAGGCCCATGTACGTCTCCGCCGCCGCCTCGATGCCCGCCGCCGGGAGGCAGAACTCCGCCCCGCCGCCGAGGGTCATGCCGAAGGGCGCCGCCACCACAGGCTTTTTGGCGAACTTGATGCGCTGCGTGGCGCGCTGGAACTCGCGGACCATCCAATCGAGCTCGTCCCAGTTCTCCTCCTGGGCTTCAAACAGCATCAGCGCCACGTTGGCCCCCACGGAGAAGTTCTTGCCCTGGTTGCCGATGACAAGGCCCTCGAAGTTGCGCTCTACCTCGTCAATGGCGAGGTGCGTCATCTGCAGGATGTCGGCGCCGATGGCGTTGTTCGGCGAATGGAACTCCAGGCAGGCCACGCCGTCCCCCAGGTCGATGAGCGAGGCGCCGCTGTTTTGGCGGATCACCCGCCCCTGCTCCTTCAGCGCGGCGAGGTTGATCACCTCGGGCTTCTCCTCGATGCCGCGGTACTTGCCTTCCAGTACGTAGAAGGCGCGCCGGCCCTCGTCGCGGGCGTAGAACGATGCATGCCCGTTCGCAAGCATCGCCTCCACCCACGCGGGAATGGTTTCCCCCTCGGCCTTCATCCGCTCCACCGACCGCGCCACACCGATGGCGTCCCACGTTTCAAAAGGCCCGAGCTCCCAACCGAAGCCCCATTTCATGGCGTTGTCGACAGTGTGGAGATCGTCGGCAATCTCCGGGATCTTGGCCGCCGCGTAGAGAAGTACCTTCTTCAGCACGTTCCAGGCGAAGCGCCCCGCCACGTCGTCGGCGTAGACGAGGGTGCGCAGGCGCGTCGGCAGGTCCTTGGCCGCCTTGGCCGCGTCCATGGAAGGCGCTTGCAATCTGCGCCGCGGCCGGTAGGTCATCGTGGGGATGTCGAGGGCCAAAATCTCGCCCGTTTCCTTCTTGTAGAACCCCTGTCCGGCCTTTTCGCCGAGCCAGCCCCGCTTCACCATTTCCTCGATGAAGGAAGGCACGGCAAAGGCCTCTCGCTCTGCCAGGTCGTCGACGTTGGCGGCCACATTGCGCGCCACGTTGACGTAGGTATCCAACCCCACCACGTCGAGGGTGCGGAAGGTGGCACTTTTCGGGCGGCCCATGAGCGGCCCGGTAACGCTGTCCACCTCATCCGGGCCCAGCCCGGCGCGCAGCATCTCTCGCACCGTCACCTGCAGGCCATAGACGCCGATACGGTTGGCGACAAAGTTGACCGTGTCCTTGCACAGCACTACCCCTTTGCCCAGCACGCGCTCGCCGAAATCACGCATGAAAGCCACAATCTCCGGACGCGTGTCACGGTGCGGGATGATTTCCAGGAGCTTCAGGTAGCGCGGCGGGTTAAAGAAATGGGTGCCGAGGAAATGCTGGCGGAAGCTGTCCGAACGCCCCTCGGCCATGGCATGGATGGAAATGCCCGACGTGTTCGTCGACACAATGCTGTCCGGGCGACGGTGTTCATCCACCTTGGCCAGCACTTGGCGCTTGATGTCGAGGTTCTCCACCACCGCCTCAATGATCCAGTCCGCCTCGCCCAGCCAGTGAAGGTGATCCTCCAGGTTGCCCGGCGTGATCCGTTCCACGTCGGCCGGATCGTACAGAGGCGCCGGTTTCGCTTTCAAGAGGCGCGCCTTGGCCTGCGTCGCCAGCCGGTTCCGCACGGCCGGGTGATCGAGTGTCAGGCCCTTTGCCTCCTCTTCCGGCGTGAGTGATCGCGGCACGATGTCCAGCAGGTAGGTGGAAATGCCCACGTTGGCCAGGTGTGCGGCGATGGCCGCACCCATCACCCCCGACCCAATCACCGCCGCTTTTTCGATGCGCCTCATGGCAACGCCCCTCCCCGTTTTGCCGATCGCCCCGACCAGGGTGCCACAATCCGGCAGATCATGCTGCCCTCCGTTTGATGTGTATGCGCGCCGGGGCGGTTTAATTTTGAATGATTATTCATTCACGAATAACTTTTCTATTCTAATCTAAACATTACGCCAAAACCCGCGTGACGTCAACCATGAAGTTCGAATGTTCAGATCAAATTCGGTGCGCCGGTTTTCCTCCCCTTGACATCGGCTCCGAAGCGGGGCATAATCATCACTAACAACATGCATCCGTCCACCGATCGGTTCCGTCGCGGTTGACATGTGCATAGCGTCTCCGGCTGAACGCCGACGCGCACCAGCCGGGGAAGAAGCGCGATGAACGGGAATAGTAGGCGTCGCACGGACGTCCAGAGAGCGAGGCCCACCGGCTGCAAGGCCTCGCCGTCACGGCCGCCGAACCCGCCCGGAAGCGCGTCGGGGAAAACCCGACCGGTTGCCGTCCCGATACGGCGGCAAGAGCGGACGGCGTGGGTCGATCAAGCACCCGCCGTCAAAAAAGGTGGTACCGCGGAAGAGCACGTCCTCTTTCGTCCTTTTGGCGAGAGGGGACGTTTTTGTTTTGCGCACGCACGATTTTGTTGGCCCGAACAAGGAGGGGGAAGTCCGATGGCCTTGGAAAAAACGATTGTCTTCCTCGGCGCCGGCTCGATGGCCGAGGCCCTCATCGCCGGGGTGCTCAACAAAGGCGTGGTGGCACCCCACGAAATCATCGTCACCAACCGGCAGAACCGCGCGCGGCTGGCCGAACTGGCCAATCGGTACGGCGTGCGAACGGCCAACGACAAGCGCGAGGCGGTTCGCGAAGCCGACGTGATCGTGCTGGCCATGAAACCCAAGGACGTGGGCGACGCCCTGAACGAGGTGGCCGACCGCGTGCGGGCCAACCACCTGATCATCTCCGTCGCCGCCGGCGTCCCGATCGCGTTCATCCAGTCGTTTGTGCCCCACCCCGTTCCGATCGTGCGGACGATGCCTAACACCTCCTGCCACGTCGGGCTGTCGGCCACCGGCATCGCCCTGGGCCCGTACGCGGCGCCCTGCCACGAGACGCTGGTGCGCAAGCTGTTTGACGCCATCGGCATGACCTGCGTGGTAAAGGAGGAACAGCTGGATGCCGTTACGGGGTTGTCGGGCAGCGGTCCGGCGTACATTTACTTCCTGGTTGAAGCGATGGAACAGGCCGGGCAGCAGGCAGGCCTGGCGCCGGAAATCGCCCGTCGGCTGACCGTGCAAACCCTGCTCGGTGCGGCCCATATGCTCCTGGAAACCCGCGAGGAGCCGTCCGTCCTGCGCGAAAAGGTCACGTCACCAGGCGGGACGACGATGGCCGGCCTTGAGGTGTTGCGCACCCACCGGTTCCAAGAAGCGATACAGCGCGCCGTCCTGCGCGCGACCGAACGCGCAAGAGAATTGGGACAGATCGTCAACACAAAAGCCCATTCCCGTTGAACAGCAACGGGAATTTTTTTTTGTTGTAAAACAGATGTGTTGCAAAACAGGGGAACATGTTATAATACAAGTGAATACACTGAACACAAACGCGTGCAAGGGGAGAGGACGGATGGCGCTCCGGATGACCATCACCGAGAAGGCGGCGGAATTCTACCGGCGGGAACTCAACGTGGAAGCGGGCGAGGCGCTGCGCCTGTTCGTGCGCATTGGCGGTATCGGCCATGTGGGCTATTCCTTCGGCATCCAGAAGGATCGCATCACGCCCGCCGATCATGTCCTTCGCGTAGGCGATGTGGCCTTTGTCGTCCGCGACGACGATGCCTGGTACCTGGACGGGATGATGATCGATCTGGACAACAAGGGCGAGATTGTCGTCTCCCACGAGCGGTTTGCGCGTCTGGATCATCCGGTTGAGGAACGCGCGCCCGCGTTGGTGGGCTGACGGGCCAAAGGAAAAGGGACGGCGCCTGCCGTCCCCGTTTTTTTTTGTGCATGCGGCATGTCCAACGAGCTGGGCGCAGGAAACGGGAAATCCCTAGGCGTTGACGTCCACCACCACACGCCCGCGAATCTTGCCCTGCAGGATGTCGCGGCCGACGGACGGCACTTCCTTCAGGGGCACCACTCGTGTCATCGCGTCCAGCTTGTCCAGCGGCAAATCTCGCGCCAGGCGCTGCCACGCCTGCTGGCGCCGCTCGCGCGGGCAATACACCGAGTCAATCCCCAGGAGGTTCACGCCACGCAAGATAAAGGGAAAGACGGTGGTCGCCAGCTCGCTGCCGCCGGCAAGCCCGCACGCAGCAACACTGCCCCCGTAGGCCACCGACCGCAGGAGGCCGGCCAGCGTATCGCCGCCCACCGTGTCCACGGCCCCGGCCCACTGCTCGGAGTCCAGCGCCTTCCCCGTCGGCGTCGCCAGCACCCTTCGGTCAATGATGCGGTAGGCGCCGAGGAAACGCAAATAGTCCTGGAGTTCCGGCCGCCCCGTCGACGCTACAACGCGGTAGCCAAGCCGGGCCAGCAAGGCCACCGCGATGCTGCCCACGCCGCCGGCCGCTCCCGTCACCACCACTTCCCGCTCACCCGGCTTCACGTCGTGCTCTTCCAGCGCCATGACGCACAGCATCGCCGTGAAGCCAGCCGTGCCGATAGCCATGGCCTGCTTCAGGTCAAGGCCCTGCGGCAACGGGACCAACCACTCCGCCTTGACCCGTGCGTACTGCGCATAGCCGCCCCAATGGCGCTCGCCGATCCCCCATCCCGTCACGATCACCGGGTCGCCCGGCCGCACGTCCGGGACGGACGACTCCTCCACCACGCCGGCGAGGTCGATGCCCGGCACCATCGGATACCGCCGCACAATCCTCCCGGGAACGTGAAGGGCCAGCCCATCCTTGTAGTTCACGCTGGAATACGCTACCTTGATCAGGACCTCGCCCTCCGGCAAGGCCGACCGCTCCACTTCCCGCACCGCGCAGCGAACCTCGCCATCTTCCTGTTCCAACACCAGAGCCCGAAACACCGCCTGCGACATCCGCCCCACCTCCCGTGGTATCGGGGAATTCACGGTTGTCAGGAATAGTATACCATTTGTCTCAAAGGGGGGAATGGCGAAAATCGTCGCACAGCACTCCCGCGCATAGGCAGGCGCTTCCGGTTTCATACTAGTGTTGCACCCTTGCAAAGGACCGCAAAAGGAGGAACCGACCATGGACACGCCGCAACCCTATCCGGGTCCCACGTACCAGCCCGCTTTCGGTGCGGCAGCGGCACAGCCGCAACCCTTGCGCTGGCCAACACCGCCCGAGGTCGTGACAACCAAAGACCTGGCCTACCTCAAGGACAGCCTATCGTGGGAGCTCCTGGCAATGAAAAAGTGCCACCACTTCGCCCAGGCATGCACCGACCCGCAGCTCCGCGAGGCCCTGGAAGCGGCCTGCCGGATGCACCAACGCCACTACGAAATGCTACTGGGACATCTCAACACCGGCGGATCCCGTCCTCCCGCGCCGGGACAGCCGATGTAAGGAGGGGCCACCATGCAACAACCGCCGAACAACCAGAAAATCGCCAATCCCAAACCGCCCGCCGAACCACAGGTGAAAGGCCCGCAACTGAACGACCGCGACCGGGTCAACGACGTGCTGGCCACCGAGAAATACCTGTGCCACAATTACACCATCATGGCCATTGAAGCCAGCCACGATCGCCTGCACCAGGACGTGCTGGCCATCCTGAACGAAACCCACCAGTGCCAGCGGCGCCTGTTCAACCTCATGTTTGAAAAAGGGTGGTACAAGCTGGAGGCGGCACCGGCCTACGAGGTGCAAAACGCCTACCAGCAGTTTTCCGGGTACCGTACACAATTCCCCCTCCATGGCGCAGGTGGGGAAACGGCCCAGACGGCCACACCATGGATGTGATCCGTGAAACGGGAAACGCCCTTGACCGCTTGCCGAAAGCGGAACAAGGGCGTTTTTGGCGTGATTCCCGTTCTCCCCCACATCCCGCTCATGCCTCCATCCCGTCCACCGGACGCCGTACGGCCCCGCTGCGCCGCGCGATCCACAGGATGGGGAGGATGCCCAGCAGGGTCAATCCGCCGAACAGCACATACGTGCCGTAGATGCTGTAACGATCCATCACCAGGCCACCGAGCACGTTGCACGCCACCGTGCCAAGCCCGTGTCCAAACGCCGCGAAAATGCCCAGGGCCGTTGCCTGCAGGTGGCGGGGCGCCAGTTCGCGAACCAACGGCGGCGCGGCGGCCAAGTACAAGCCGACGGAAAAGCCTTGCAGCAAAAAGAGCCCCAACACCGCGGCCAGCGGTGGTGCCGTGGCATACCACAGCCACCGCCCCGCCGACACCGCACTGGCCAAAAGGAGCGTGCCCGCCAGCCCCCAGCGGCGCACAAACCAACCGGCGGTGCGCATGAAAATCACTTCGCTTCCGGCAAAGAGGAGAAACGCCACCCCGATGCCCGCCACCGATCCCCCGAGGGCCTGGTACAGCAAGCCAAAGTAGACATTGTTCCCGTTAATCGGCCCAAACACCAGGAAGGCGCTCAGCACGAACAGCGCGTAGGACGGGAGGCTGAGCAGGTCGCGCAGACCCCGCCACAGCCGCACGTGGCCCGTTTCCTCCCCCTGGTCGGGCAGGCGACGGACAACCCACAGGGAGGCGAACAGCGCCGCGGCATACAAGGGAAACAGCACCCCAAGCCCGAAGGCGTCGGCCGCCCTGCCGGCTACAAACGCCGCCGTGGCGAACCCAACCGCGCCCCACAACCGGATGTTCCCGTAGGAAACGCCACTTTCGCGCGCAAACCGTAAGGCCAGGCTGTCGGAAATGGGCACGATGGCGCTCTGAAACAGGTGCAGCCCGACAAGCAGTACGAGCATGACGGCAAAACCGTCGGCCACGAGAAAGCCAAGGGCGATCGTTCCCGACATCACTGCGGCAACCGTCAACACACGCAGCGGCCGTTGCGTGGCATCACAGAGCAGTCCCCAAACCGGTTGGGTTACGATCGCCACAATCGGTCCGACGGCCGTCAGCACGCCAATTTCCGTTCCCGAAAACCCCTTGGCCTCCAGAAAGCGCGACAGGAGTGGATAGAAGGCTCCAAACGCAAAAAAGAACCCCAGAAACAGCGCGTTGAGCCGCAGGTACGTCCCCCGCCACGGCATGGCGGCACGCCCGAGCTCCTGCGTCTTTGCCAATGACACGCCATTCCCCTCCCCCGCTTGCCGACCCATTCGCCGCTCGCCTGCGACGGTACGATCGGAGCGATCCTCTTTGACACGGCAAACGCGCAAGACAAGAAAGAATAAAGAAACCCGCCACCGGACATTCCGGTGCGGGCTTTTGGCTATGTAGTGGTGCTGGCGGAGGGACTTGAACCCACGACCTACGCATTACGAGTGCGCCGCTCTACCAACTGAGCTACGCCAGCACATTTGCGTCGCCGATCACGCTTATCAATTTACACGAGACCAACGGAAATGTCAAGTGGAATTTTTTTCCGCTCCATCCGCAACAGGTGCCTCCTCGCCCCATGGCTGCCGGCTCCCTTTTCGTTTCCGGCCTGCATCGCCGGGAAAGAAAAAAAGCCCCGTTCCCGGGGCGATCTCACGTGTTTCCGACCAGAAGCACAGGCCGAGCCAACAGTTCGGCGATTCGCCCCAGAAACTTCGCCCCTGGGGCTCCATCCACCACCCGATGGTCAATGGTAAGACTCAGCGTCATTTCATGCACGGGGCGCCACTCACCCGCCACCTGTTGTGGAACTTGGCGAATCCGGCCAACCCCCACGATCGCCACCTCTAGAGGATTCAGGATCGGCGTAAAGGCATCAATCCCCTCCATTCCAAGATTCGAGATGCTGATCGTGCTCCCCGTTACGTCATCCGGGTCCAACTTGCCGGTTCGCGCACGTTCGCGCAGATCCCGCAACCGGCGACTGATTTCCACCAGGCTCGCCGATTCTGCATGCCGCACAACCGGCACCACCAACCCCTCTTCCAGGGCAACGGCAACCCCCACATGTACCCAGGGAAAGAACGTGATTGCATCACCTTCCCAGCGGGCATTCACCTGCGGTACGGCCTGCACCGCTTTCGCTACGGCCTTGACCAGAAAGTCCGTATAGGTAAGCCGAACCCCGTATTCGGCTTCAAACACCGGGGCGACCTCCGCGCGGAAGCGCACCAGCGCATCAACATTCACCTGGGTGGTTAAGGTGACTTGCGCCGACTCTCGCAGACTCTCGAGCATCCGCCGGGCGATCGTTGCCCGCATGGAGGTTACAGGTTTTCGGATGGGAGATTCCGACCCAGAAGGCTTTTCCGCCTGGCTCTGCACGGCCCCTGCCCGAGTCGCCGGGTGGATTACTTTCACCGTCTCTGCGGACATTGCGGCAGCCGTGGCCGAATTCCCCCTGCGCGATTCCATCCAGGCCAAAAGTTCGTCCCGTCCGACCCGCCGACCCGGAAACGCGACCGCAATTTCCGCGAGGTCCACCCCCCGTTCTCGGGCCAATCGGCGGGCAGCCGGCGTCAACCGGGTCCCTTCCAGTTGCTTCTCTTCTGCCACCGCCGGCACCGGAACGGACCGCTTGGATCGGGCTACTGGAAGGTTTCACGGACCGCCTCTACCACCTTGGCCGCGTTCGGAAGATACGCGTCTTCCAGCACCGGGCTGAAGGGCACGGGTGCGTGTGGAGGCGTGACCGTACGGATCGGGGCATCGAGAAAATCAAATCCCTTGGTGGCGACGACCGAGGCGATCTCCGATGCCATCGAGCAACGCGGGTTGGCTTCATCCACCACAATCAATCGGCCGGTCTTTTCCACCGAGGTGAGAATGGTTTCTTCGTCCAGCGGCTGCAAGGTACGCGGATCGATCACCTCAACCTCTTTCCCTTGCGCCGCAAGGATCTCGGCCGCTTCGAGGGCCACATGGACCATCTTGCCGATTGCCACCACCGTCGCGTCTTTCCCCGGTCGCTTGATGTCGGCTTTCCCCAAGGGAATCGTGTAGGTCCCCTCCGGAACCCGCCCTTTCTGATTTAACAGGGCGATATGTTCACAAAAGATGACGGGGTCGTCATCTCGAATCGCCGAACACAGCAACCCCTTCGCGTCGTACGGCGTGGAGGGGACCACCACTTTCAGGCCCGGAACATGCACGAATACGGGATAAAGAATCTGGCTGTGCTGGGCAGCCGCCCGGTACCCCGCCCCGATCAAGGTACGCACCACGAGCGGAACCTTCGCCTTACCGCCAAACATGTACCGCAACTTGGCTGCTTGGTTCAGCGGGATGTCGTAGCAGACCCCGACGAATCCGACGAACATCAACTCCACCACAGGCCGAAGCCCCGTCGCGGCGGCACCGACAGCCGCACCGATAAACCCCGCCTCGGAAATCGGTGTATCCAGTACACGCTCCCGGCCAAACTCCTGAACGAGCCCCCTCGTTACCCCCAAAACGCCACCCCAGGCTTCGTCACCCGCCAGATGGTCAACCCCCGCACCGCCGGCCACATCTTCGCCCATCAGCACAACCGTTGGATCCCGCCGCATTTCCTCTCGCAACGCCTCATTGATTGCCTGTTGCAGGGTAATGGTTCGCGTTTGCACATCCGTGCGCATATAACGAACCTCCTGGCCCTTTCGATGATCTGCGCCACACTAGGCCGTGGCGTACACATCGGCAAGCAGATCTTCGGCAACGGGCAACGGGCTTTCCTCAGCAAACCGTATCGCCTCGGCGATGAGATCCTGAACCCGCCGGTCGATCTCCCGCAGGCTGGTTTCCTCCAGCAGTCCCCGTTCCAGCACATAGCGGCGGAAGAGTTGAATCGGATCGCGGGGCCCCATAATCGTCTCCTGGTCCTCCGCTTTCTTGTACTTCTGGGTGTCACCCTCGAAATGTCCGAACATGCGGTAGGTTTTGCACTCGATGAGGGACGGCCCCTTGCCCTCCCGTGCCCGTCGTACTGCCTCTCCCATCGCCTCGTACACCGCGAACACATCCTGTCCGTCTACCACAACACCGGGGATGTTATACCCGGCGGCCCGATCGGCAATGTTCTGGGCCGCGCAAGCATACCAGACCGGTGTGGACTCGGCATACAGATTGTTCTCACATACAAAGACCACCGGTAATTTCCAAATCGCGGCCAGATTCAGGCTTTCATGGAAGGTTCCCTGGTTGGCGGCCCCATCGCCAAAGAAGCAGACGGCTACCGCCCCCGTTCGCAAGGTTTTTGCCGTTAAGCCGGCCCCTACCGCCAGCGGGAATCCGCCGCCGACAATCCCGTTTGCGCCGAGCATCCCTCTGTGCACATCGGCAATGTGCATGGAGCCCCCTTTGCCCTTGCAAAGCCCTGTGGCCTTGCCGAAAATCTCGGCCATCATCCCCTTTACATCACAACCCTTTGCAATGCAGTGGCCATGCCCTCTATGGGTACTGGTTAAGAAAATCGCCATCGGTGAGATGGGCGCACGTACCCACCGCAACCGCTTCCTCACCGGCATACAGGTGCACGAATCCGGGAATCCGCCCTTTGCTGAAGTAATCCCGGACGGCCAACTCAAATTCGCGGATCAACCGCATGCGTTCATACATCCAGCGCAGTTTCTCCGGCCCGATTTCCATATGCTTCCCCCATATACCCGGAATTCTCTGAACAGAAAGGTTTTTTAATGCAGGCTCGCACCCGCGGCAAGAGCGCTTACATCCATCGCTTTCATATGTATACCGACTTGGCTAGTTTTATGATCTCCATCCCTGTTCGCAACAGGGGTGTCGGTTATCATAGAGGGGGAGAAGCGCCAAGGAGGCTGCACACATGGACAACACTCCCGTCAAGCGGCACAATAAGTGGATCACGTTCACCGTGCCGGTCGACTGGGAGGGCCGCACGGTACGCGAGGTGCTCAAGGGGCCGCTGCTGCTGTCGAATCGGATGATCAACCGGTTAACCCGGATGCGCGGCATCCGGCTCAACGGACGCATGCCGTGGCTCGACCGCCCGGTACGGGCCGGCGACCGATTGGCCGTGGCCATCCGCCCGTGGGAGGAGCCGGACCTTGTGCCGGAACCGGTGCCCTTTGGCCTCGTCTACGAGGATGACGATCTGCTCGTCGTCGACAAACCGGCGGGGATCAACGTGCATCCGGTGCGCCGTCATGAGCGGGGCACCCTCGCCCACGGCATCGCCTACCACTGGCAGCAGCAGGGCGTGGAGGCCCGCGTGCGTCCGGTGCACCGCCTCGACCGCGACACTTCGGGCCTGCTGCTGGTGGCCAAGCACGCCTACGCCCACCAGCTTCTCGACCGCGCCCTGCGCGAAAAACGCATCCGCCGCGTCTACCTGGCCGTGGTGCACGGCCGCCTGGCCGAAGGCACGGGCGTCATCGACGCCCCCATCGCCCGGGATCCGGGCCATCCGCTGCGCCGGCGCGTCGATGAACGCGGGGAACCGGCCGTCACGCGCTACCGCGTGCTTACGCAAACGGACGACGCGTCGTTTGTCGAGGCGGAATTGGAGACGGGCCGAACGCACCAGATCCGCGTCCACTTCGCCCACCTCGGCCATCCGCTGTTCGGGGACCGACTGTACGGCGCCGCCACCGAGCATATCGCCCGGCAGGCCCTCCACGCCGCCCGGCTGGCCTTCACCCATCCGCTGACCGGCGCGGCGATGGCCTTTTCGTCGCCCCTACCGGAAGACCTGCGGCACCTGGTCAAGACCCTTGGCCTTGCGGTGCCCGATGACGTCCTCGGCGTTGACGCACCCGCCCGGGTTCCCGAATGCGGCACTTTTCCCTGATTCGGCATGGGTCGCTCGGGGCCCATGGAACAAATTTGTTGCCTGTTGTCCCCCGCTGCGCTACGATAGAGATGACAGCCAACCGCATACCGCACACGGGAGCTCGGGGAGCCGGGCTGAGAGGGTGACCAGGAATCCGTCACCGACCGTCTGAACCTGACCAGGGTAATGCCTGCGCAGGGAACGTGCACCGACGCACCATTCGCCACGCACGGCCGCCTTCCCTGGCGGCCTTTTTTCACCCCTTTCACATTCGCCGCAATTCTTCGTCGCTTTCCGCCCCGGATCCCTCCCCTGCCACCGTGTGGACGTGCGGCGCTGTCAACACTCCGCGGCAGAGGAGGAGGCGCCATGTCCGCTCGCAAGCTGAACCTCTCCATCGGCTCCTACACGAACTACTTCCCCAACAGCCGGAAGGTGTACGTGCAAGGCTCGCGCCCCGACATCCGCGTGCCGATGCGCGAAATCACGCTCAGCCCCACAAAAGGGCTTCGCGGTGAGGAGACAAACCCGCCCCTGCGCGTCTACGACACGAGCGGCCCCTACACCGACCCCCATTACACCGTCGACCTGGAAAAGGGCCTACCCAAGCTGCGCCGGCCGTGGATCCTCGAGCGCGGCGACGTGGAGGAGATCGTTGGCCACAAGGGGCGACGCGTCTTCCGCGCCAAGGCCGGATGCGCGGTAACGCAGATGGCCTACGCCAAGCGCGGCATCGTCACGCCGGAAATGGAGTTCGTCGCCCTGCGCGAGGGGATGGATCCGGAATTCGTGCGCCAGGAAGTGGCCCGCGGCCGGGCGATCATTCCGGCGAACATCAACCACCCGGAAACGGAACCGATGATCATCGGGCGGAACTTCCACGTCAAGATCAACGCCAACATCGGCAACTCCGCCGTCGCCTCGTCCATTGAAGAAGAGGTCGAAAAGATGACCTGGGCCATCCTGTGGGGCGCCGACACGGTGATGGACCTGTCGACGGGCAAGCACATCTATGAAACGCGGGAATGGATCCTGCGCAATTCCCCCGTCCCCATCGGCACCGTGCCCATCTACGAGGCCCTGGAGAAGGTGGGGGGCAAGCCGGAGGAGCTGACGTGGGAAATCTACCGCGACACGCTCATCGAACAAGCCGAGCAGGGCGTCGACTACTTTACCATTCACGCCGGCGTGCGCCTGGCCTACATCCCGCTCACGGCCCATCGCGTCACGGGCATCGTCTCCCGCGGCGGATCGATCATCGCCGCCTGGTGCCTGGCCCATCACGAGGAAAACTTCCTGTACACGCACTTTGAGGAAATTTGCGAAATCTGCCGCGCATACGATGTGGCCATCTCCCTTGGGGACGGCCTGCGCCCCGGCTCCATCGCCGACGCCAACGACGAGGCTCAGTTCGCCGAGCTCAAGACCCTCGGCGAGCTGACGAAGATCGCCTGGGAACACGACGTACAGGTGATGATCGAAGGACCGGGCCACGTGCCGATGCACAAGATCAAGGAGAACGTCGACTTGCAGATGAAGATTTGCCACGAGGCCCCCTTCTACACCCTGGGACCCATCGTCACCGACATCGCCCCCGGCTACGACCACATCACCTCCGCCATCGGCGCGGCAATGATCGGCTGGTACGGCACGGCCATGCTGTGCTATGTCACACCGAAGGAGCACCTCGGCCTGCCGAACAAGGAGGACGTGAAGGAAGGCGTCATCGCCTATAAGATCGCCGCCCACGCCGCCGACGTGGCCAAGGGCCACCCGCGGGCCCAGCAGCGCGACGACGCCCTGTCGAAGGCGCGCTTCGAGTTCCGCTGGCGCGACCAGTTCAACCTCTCCCTCGACCCCATCCGGGCCCAGGAATTCCACGACGAGACGCTGCCCGCCGAAGGGGCAAAAACGGCCCACTTCTGCTCGATGTGCGGACCGAAATTCTGCAGCATGCGCATCACCCATGACCTGCGCGCCTACGCCCGGGAAAAGGGCCTCGACGAACAGGCGGCGATCGCCGAGGGTCTGAAGGAAAAGGCAGCGGAATTTCGTGCCCGGGGCGGGGCGATTTACCCGCGCACCTAACCCGCGCGCCGCAACAAGAAACTCTTTTCCGGGTTTTGCTGTCTCCTGAACCGATGGGGGTTCCCATCGGTTTTCTTCTTGCCACGCTTGCTATCACAATGATATCATGTTGTTGAAATCGTTTGACACCAGTTGAGAGGAGGCAATGGGATGCGGGAAAAACCCTTATCCGCCATCAACGGTTTTGTGGGAATCGCCGTCATCCTCGCGCTGCTCGGCCTCGGCGCCTGGCTCCTCTTCAGCGCGGGGAATGTGGCAGGCATCGCGCTGCTGGTGCTCGGCCTGCTGCTGGCCAGCGGCATCGTCATGGTGCAGCCCAACGAGGCCAAAGCCGTCGTGTTCTTCGGTCGCTACCTCGGGACCCTCCGCGAAAACGGGCTCCACCTCACCTACCCGCTCACCAGCCGCAAGCGCGTCTCACTGCGCATTCGCAACTTTACGAGCGCCAAGCTGAAGGTCAACGACGTGGAGGGCAACCCCATCGAGATCGCCGCCGTCATCGCCTTCCGCGTGGTCGACTCGGCCAAAGCCTTGTTTGACGTGGACGAATACGAACGGTTCGTCGAAATCCAGAGCGAGGCCGCCATCCGCAACATCGCCAGCCGGTATCCCTACGACCTGTTCGACCAGGAAGGGATTTCGCTGCGCAGCCACACCGAGGAGGTGGCCGCCGAGCTGAAGGCCGATCTGCAACAGCGGTTGGCCGTGGCCGGCGTAGAGGTGCTGGAGGCGCGGTTGACCCACCTTGCTTACGCCGCCGAGATCGCCGGTGCCATGCTGCAGCGGCAGCAGGCAAAAGCCATCGTCGCCGCGCGGGAAAAGATCGTCGAGGGCGCCGTGGGCATGGTGCAGATGGCCCTCGACAAGCTGGAGCAGGAAGGGATCATCGCCCTGGACGAAGAGAAAAAGGCCACCATGGTCAACAACCTCATGGTGGCCATCGTGGCGGAGCGACCGGCCCAGCCGGTGATCCACACCGGCACCATCTACTGAAGGTGTCGGGGAAGACCGGCCATGGCGCCGAAAAAATCGTTCCTCCTCCGCCTCGATCCCCAGCTTTACGATGTCCTGGCGCGATGGGCCGCCGACGAGTTCCGCTCCGTCAACGGGCACATCGAGTACCTGCTTCGCGAGGCCGCGCGGCGCGCCGGCCGCTGGCCAAAGAAGGGCGAGGAACCCATGCCGGTCGGCCCCGGCAACGATGAGCCGGAACGGGCGCGGGGCGACCCGACCGGACCGGCGCCCCACGACGGGACAAACGACGGCCGTCCCCGCAAGGACGGCTAAACGGCAGCGGCCCGCCACACGCAGGGTCCCGGTACGCACGCGTTGATGCGTCCGGGGCTCTTTCGTTTCGCGTATCCGCGCCCCGGCGCCTTCCGCCGGACGGCATGCGGATCCGGCCACGTCCCACCGGGACCGTTCGCCTTACGCCGTGGTCACCGACGGCTGGCTAGCTTCGGGCAGGGTCAGCTGCACCCCGTCCAGGACGCTCTCCCCAACCAGCGTGCGCAGCGTCAGGGCGGCCAAGGTCTTGGCCGCCACGGCCATGGCCCGCTCGTCGATGTCAAAGCGCGGGTGATGGTGCGGGTAAGCCGCCCCCACCTGCGGGTTGCCCGCCCCGGTAAAGAAGAAGGTGCCGGGGACCTCCTGCAGATAGTAGGCAAAATCTTCGCCGCCCATCAACGGCTCCATGCTCACGAGCCGGTTGGCGTCATAGATGCGCGAGAGGATGTCGACCAGCAGGCGCGTTTCCCGTTCATGGTTGACCAGTGCCGGATACCCGCGCGTGTACGTGTAAGTGTAGCGTGCGCCGGCAGCGGAACAGACGCCGTGCACCACCCGCTCGATCTCCCGTTCCAGCAGGGTGCGCACCCCCTCGTCGAAGGCGCGCGCCGTACCTTCCAGTTCCGCCTGCTCGGCGATGACGTTGAACGCCGATCCGGCGTGGAACGACCCCACCGTCACCACCGCCGGCTGTACCGGGTCGACCCGCCGCGCGACCACCTGCTGGAGCATGCTCACCAATTGGGCCCCAATGGCGATGGCGTCCACCGTCTCATGGGGCGCCGCCCCATGACCGCCGCGCCCCTCGACCACAATGCGGAAGGCGTCGGCCGCCGCCATCATCGGCCCTTCCCGGTAGCCGATCGTGCCGAGGGGCAGGCCGCTCCACACATGGGTACCATAGATGACGTCCACGCCCTCCAGGCACCCGTCCTCGATCATCGCCTTGGCCCCGCCCGGGGTCACCTCCTCGGCAAACTGGTGGATGAACACCACCCGTCCCGGCAGCCGGTCGCGCACGGCGCACAAGGCCTTGGCCACGCCGAGAAGGATAGCCGTGTGGGCGTCGTGGCCGCAGGCGTGCATCACACCGGGAACCCGGGAACGGTACGGCACCTCCTTTTCATCTTGAATGGGCAAGGCGTCGAAATCGGCACGCAAGGCCACCGTGGGGCCGGGCGACGCGCCTTCCAGCACCGCCACCACCCCGCGCCCGCCGACGCCCTCCCGCACGGCGAGCCCAAACGAGCGCTGCAGTTCGGCAATGCGTTTGGGCGTTTCCACCTCCTGAAACGACAGCTCGGGGTGCATATGGAAGTGCCGGCGCCAGCCGACCATGTCCGGAAAGAGGCGATCCAGGTGGTGAAACACCGCATTCAACATCCGCTTTCCCCTCCTAATTGCAAACGTAAACCGTGCCTCACGAGCGAAACAGCGGCCCATCGGGACCCAACGGCCAACCGAGAACGTACCAGAGGGCAAACAACGCCATCCACGCCAACGCGAAGAACAGAGTAAAGGGCAGCAATGCGGCGATGAGCGTGCCCATGCCGACACGCGAATCATACTGTTTGGCAAACGACAGCAAAATGGCGAAATATGGCAACATGGGTGTGATCGGATTGGTGATCGAGTCGCCAATGCGATAAGCCATTTGCGTTAGCGCCGGATCATAACCCAGCAGGAGAAACATCGGAACAAAAACAGGTGCCAGGATGGCCCATTTGGCAGATGAACTGGCCAAGATCAGATTGATGAGCGCCGAGAGAACGACAAAGCTGAGCAGAAGAGGCAATCCGGTAAAACCAATCGATTCCAGAAGCGCCGCCCCTTTAATGGCCAAGATGGGACCCAGGTTGCTCCATTGGAAATAGGCGATCATCTGCGCGGCCACAAAGGCCAGAACGATGTACGGCCCCATCGTGGACATTGCCTTCCCGAGCATCCGCGCCACATCCCGGTCTGAGCGAATTGTCCCCGCTCCAATGCCGTAAAACAGCGCAGGGAGGAAAAAGAGCAACATGGCGATGGGCACAATGCCCTTCATCAAGGGTGCATCGGTTAATAGCGAGCCGGTTTCCGGATTGCGGAGCACGGCGTTTTCCGGTACGGTGCCCCACAGCAAAAGCAGCAAATACCCCAGTGCCGCGACGCCGGCCCAGCGTAATCCCCGCCGTTCACGATCCGAAAGCGGCTCCACCTGGTCAACCGCCGGCTCCCGCATTCCTAGCCGAGGAATGGTAAAACGCTGCGTTACCCAGTAGCCAACCCCCAACAAAACAACGGTCGAGGCAATCAGGAAGTAGTAATTCATGGCCGGATTGGCCATGTAGTTTGGTTCGATGAGCTGGGCCCCCTTCTCCGTAAAGCCCGCCACCAACGCATCCAACATGTTGACGAGCAAGTTGGCACAAAACCCGCCTGCCACCGAGGCGTAGGCCACGACCAGGCCCACCAGCGGGTTGTACCCCAGTGAGGCGGTGATCATGGCCGCAATCGGCGGCAACACGATAAACGCGGCGTCTCCAGCAGCATTGCCCATGATCCCCGCAAAGAGAATGGCTGGAATCACCAGACGGCGTGGTGCTGCCAACACCAGGCGCTTTATCAGAGCGGGAATCAGCCCTGACTCTTCGGCCAACCCCACCCCCAACATGGCCACCAAGACCAATCCCAGGGGCGGGAATTGCGCAAAATTCTGCACCATTTCCGTAAGGATGCGCACCAGGCCTTCCCGCGTCAGCAAGCTTACGGCGTGCACCGTTTCCTGGGTTGCGGGGTTTACGGCTGAAACCCCGGCCAAGGCTGCAAAGTGCGAGGCGACCACAATGGACAAAGCAATCAGCACAAAAAGGGTAACCGGATCCGGTAGGCGGTTCCCGTACTGCTCAACCTTGTCCAACACACGCGCAAACAACGATCGCGATGAAAGGGTCTGATGGGAAGTCGGCAACGTCGATTGTGCCATGGGCCTACCTCCTTCAGAACGAAACCGCTTGTCTACACACGGTTCGTTGCCAACTGGAGGACGGTTTCATATAACACGCGGGCCCCCCATTCGCAATCGGCTTTGTCGGTCCATTCATCCGGATGGTGGCTGATCCCCCCTTTGGACCGAACGAAAATCATCCCCATGGGACACACACGGGCCATCAGCATGGCATCATGGCCGGCACCGCTGGGTAGCGTGACATAAGGTACCCCAACCCGGTGACAGGCTACCTCCACCGCTGCGCGAACGTTCGCGTCACACGGAACCGGGGCAATTCGCTGCAGTTCGTGCACCGTAATGGTCACGCCCCGGTACCGAGCAATGGCTTCTCCGCGTTTCCGGATGCGCTGTTCGAGCTCATTGCGTACCGTTTCATTCGCGTCACGCAGATCCACTGTCAGCTCAACCCGGCCGGGAATGACATTCACACCGCCGGGATGTACACGAACGGTTCCCACCGTGGCAACGGCCGACGGAAATCGGCGCGCTTCTTCTTCTATGGCAAGCACAAACTCCGCAGCCGCCACGAGGGCATCTCTCCGTTCAGCCATCGGAGTCGTCCCGGCGTGGCCTGCCCATCCCTCGATGACCACGCTCAGCCACAGCGGGCCGGCAATACCGCTGACCACGCCAACAGGAACACCATGTCGCTCGAGCACCCCACCCTGTTCAATGTGCAATTCCAAATAGGCCCGCAACGTCTCCGGCCGGCGCCGCGCATCGCCGATCCGTTCGGGAGCATATCCTGCCTCGCGCATCGCTTGGGCAAGAGAAACCCCCTGAGCATCGCAACGGGCCAAATCGTCCGTTGTCAGTTCGCCGATCACCGCTCGGCTGCCGATCATCCCAAACCGAAATCTCGCCCCTTCCTCATCCACAAACGCCACGACTTCAACGGGGCAATCGGTTTCTACGCCGTGTTCCTGCAAGGTTTGCAACACCTCCACACCCGCCAGGACACCGAGGGCGCCGTCAAATCGCCCCCCGTTTGGTACCGTGTCGAGGTGGGAACCAATCAAGATGGCAGGCGCGTTCGGGTCCTGCCCTTCCCTACGTCCGTACAGGTTGCCGACCGAGTCCTCCCATACATCCAACCCTGCGTCTCGCAGGTATTGGGCTACTTGTTCCTTGGCCTTTCGCTCTTCATCGGTATACGAAAACCGCGTGAGACCACCGGAGGCCTGTTGCCCAATGGTGCCCAACTCCATCAAGCGGCTCCACAATCGTTCGCCGTCGATCATAGCCCTCTCCTCCTATTTGTTCAATACTGAAGAGAAAGATAAAAGAAAGATTAAAGATAATTGTAACATAACACATTGCTGCTGAATCAAGCAAGCGCGCACAGCATCTTGGCCTGTAACACAGGGAAATCCCCAATCTCGTTCAAAAGTTGCCGCCCTGCGCCCGGGCCTTCCTTTGTGCCGCTACGCAGGGAACCGTACCCCTTTCGTAGCCAAACAATTCGGACGCCAACAGTTCTTCAGGTATAGCTGCACAATTCAGACAAAAAACGGAGCAAACGGCAGCGGCGCCAACGATGCAACCCCGCCGCCGTACGCCCCTTGAAACGCCTACCGATTCTTTGCTCATTCCCCGATCCGCAGCACCAGCTTCCCGAACTGCCGCGACGCCAGGAGCTTGTCAAACGCCTCGCGCGCCCGCTCCAGCGGGTATACGCTGTCGATCACCGGACGGATGCCGTGCCTTTCAACAAAGGCCACCATCTCGGCAAACTCCTCGCCACTGCCCATCGTCGTGCCGAGCAGCGAATACTGGCCGTAAAAGAAGCGGCGCAGATCCAGCGTGGCGTGGCTGCCGTAGCCGGCGGCGAAGGTCACCAGTCGGCCGCCTGGGCGCAGCGAGGCCAGCGACTTGTCGAAGGTGACGCCGCCCACCGTCTCCACCACCACGTCGGCGCCGCGACCGCCGGTGGCCTCCTTCACCGCTTCCGGCCAATCACCCTCCGTGTCGAAGGCGGCGTCGACGCCGAGGGCCAGCGCCCGTTCCCGCTTTTCGGCGCGGCGGGAAGTGACGAACACCCGCGCTCCGGCCGCCTTGGCCATCTGCAACGCGAACAACGCCACCGCACCGCCGATGCCCGGGATGACCACCGTCTCCCCCGGCTGAAGGTGAGCCCGCGTAAACAGCGCCCGGTACGCCGTCAGCGCCGACAAGGGGAGTGCCCCGGCCTCTTCCCACGTCAGATACGCCGGCTTGGGCACCGCGTTCTCCGCCGGCACCACCACGTACTCGGCAAAGGTGCCGTTGTCGGGCACGCCGAGGATGCGAAAGCCCTTGGGTGGGGCATCGCTGCGCTTCGGCCAGCCAAGGCTGGGGTTGACGAGCACCGCGTCGCCCACGCGCACGTTCGTCACCCCGTCGCCCACCGCGTCCACAACGCCCGCGCCATCGGAACCGAGAACGGTACCGGGTTCCACGGGCATGCGACCTTCCACAAAGTACAAATCGCGATGGTTCAGGGCCGCCGCGGTCACCCGGATGCGCACCCATCCGGGCGGCACCTCCGGGGTGGATACCTCCCGCAGCGCAAGTCCCTCCAATCCCACGCCTTCCCACACCAACGCCTTCATCCTCGCGCGCCTCCTCCCGCTTCATTAAATTGGAACAGACGATTCCCCATGGCGGTCATGCGCCCACGCGTTCCGTCGCCTTGAACGGATTCCGCCATTCCATCAGCGCGGCATAGTTGCGCGACTCCTCGTCCTCCAGGTAGTCCGGGACCACGGCGAGGGGCGTGCGCCCGCACCGCAGCAGAAACGTGATGACCGGATCGGTAAGCTCGCCGCGCACCACAGCGTCCAGGTACTGCTCAGCCGTCATCCGGTCGGCCACGCGGTGATATCTGGGCATGCGCCCCCCGCCCAGCAGGCGGTCGAGCCCCTTGTGTACCACGAGCTCGTACATCGACTGCATCAGCCACTTGCCCAGGCCCAGCCCCCGGTAGCGCGGCCGCACGCTGATGTCCACCACGTACAGCGTGTTGCCGTCCGGGTCGTGGTTGCGGATGTACCCGTTGTCGGTGATGTCCGCCCACGTGTGGTGGGGATGAGCCGGGTCAAAGCGGACGATGAGCGTCGTCATCGATCCAGCCAGTTCCCCGTCCACCTCCACACACAGGGCGCCCTCGGGAAAGCGCGTCACATGGCTGGCCAGCTGCTCCTCGTTCCACCACAGCTCCGAGGGGAACGGCGGCGGGAAACACTCCTGCTGGATGCGAATCAGCTCGGCAAAATCACGCTCCGTGTAGTGCCGAATCACCGCTTTCACCGGACGGTTCCGGTCAAACACATACAGTTCCTTGCGATACACCAAGGCCACCTCCCCCAACCCGTCAACACGCGTCTGAGCGGCGCCCCGTCATGCCCAATCGGGGTACAAGTCGGTACGCCGGTCGCGCCACGTGGTCACCGCCCCCCGCACCCGCACCTCCTCAAGGAGGTCCAGATCCAGGTCGGCCACCACCACCATGTCGGCACCCGTTACGCCCTCGGCCACGACCCCCCGCGGCGGAAAGGGAATGTCGTTCGGCGCGATCACCGCCGCCTGCCCATAGTTGGCGCGCATGAAGTCCACCGTGGGCAGGGACCCCACCGTGCCGGCGTTCACCACGTACACCTGGTTCTCCACCGCCCGCGCGTGGCAAGTGTAGCGGACGCGCCAAAAGCCGGGTTCGTTGTCGGTGCACGAAGGGCAAAAGATCACGTTCGCCCCCCGCGCCCGCGCCATGCGCGCCAGCTCCGGGAACTCCACGTCATAGCAGATGAGCACGGCGATCGCTCCCTTTTCTGTTTCGAACACGTGGAGCGCATCGCCCGGCACCAGGTTCCACTCGCGCACCTCCGTCGGCGTCAGGTGCAGCTTGGCCTGCTTGGCCACCCGGCCATCGGGAAAAAACAGGTGCGCCACGTTGTACAGGCGATCGCCGCGCCGCACCACATGTGTCCCGCCGATGAGCAGCATTCCCGTCTCCCCGGCGAGACGGCCAAACAGCCGGCGATACACCTCGGTAAAGTCGGGCAGCGCTTCGATCGGCAGCGCGTTGCCGCGGTCGTCGCCGATGGACAGGAGCTGGGTGGTGAAAAATTCAGGAAAGAGCACGACGTCCGCGCCAAATTCTTGGGCCGTTTTCACGTAGTGGGTTACCTGGGCACAAAACTCGTCGACCGATTGGATCGAGCGCAACGCATACTGCACCGCTGCAACGCGCATGCGCACCTATGTCCATCCTCCTTTTTTACTCATTTGAGATCAACATACCACAACGAAACAGCAATGCCTACACACCCCGCGTGAACCCGTTTCGAGGGGGTTCAGATTCCCCTCACCGAAAACAAGAAAAAAGAAAAGAGGAAGCGATTCGCTTCCCCTGGACTCGCTGTTCTGGTGCTGGCGGAGGGACTCGAACCCCCGACCTACGCATTACGAGTGCGCCGCTCTACCAGCTGAGCTACGCCAGCATAATTCTTCATTTGGTGGAGGCGGTGGGAGTCGAACCCACGTCCGAAGGCATCGCCACACAAGCGTCTACGAGCGTAGTCGCCGTATTGGGGTTTCGCCCTTGGGACTGCCCGGCGACAGGCGTTCCCGCGGGCTAGTCACCTGTCGATCTCGCCGCGGGGCCGGTGACAAGCCCCTTGGCCAGCCCACTCGGGTGAGCCCCGGTCACGCCACGTGGGCGATGGCGTGGCGGAGCCGCTGCGCTAGATTAGGCAGCGAGAGCAACTTGACGGTTGCCAGTTACATTTAGCCCTGCGTTTTTACGAGGACGCAGCCCCTCGGCTCGCAGCTTGTGCACGAACAACCCCCGTCGAATCCAGCACGCCCCCATGTTCCTGTAATGCGTCCAAGCTGTATGGCACCCGTCAGTACTTTTGCCGCTCGCGGAACGCGCGCTCAATTTCGCGCTGAGCATCGCGTTTGGCCATTGCTTCCCGCTTGTCATGGAGCTTTTTCCCCTTCGCCAGCGCCAGCTCCAGCTTGGCATACCCGTTTTTCAGGTACATGCGGAGCGGCACCAGCGCGTACCCGCGCTCCTTCACCTTGCCGGTGAGCTTGTTGATCTCGTACCGGTGAAGGAGCAGCTTGCGCGTGCGGGTGGGGTCGTGATTGAAGCGGTTGCCCTGGCTGTAAGGGCTGATGTGCATGTTGTAGAGAAACACTTCCCCGTCCTCCACACGGGCGAAGCTGTCCTTCAGGTTGACCCGGCCCGCGCGGACGGACTTGATCTCCGTTCCCGTGAGCACAATGCCGGCTTCGTAGGTGTCTTCGATGTGGTAGTCGTGCCACGCTTTCTTGTTCGTGGCGACCACCTTCACTCCGTCGCCCATTGTGCTCACCCCCTACAAAACCTGCAACGATAACAATAACACAGGTTCACGTATTCGTCAAGGGTTAACAGGCTCTACGCTAAAAAGTGTGGGTTCTAAGAGGAAAAGGCGGTCGACAAGCCAAGGGATAGTTAAGCACACCACATCCCGAAGGAGGCTCGCGACCGCCTATGAACAAGCTTACCGCAGAAATGTTCGGCTTACAATCGTGGATTGTTTACCGTACCGTCCATCAATCCGACAGCATCCACGTCTACGCAGGTCGGCCGCGTAAGGAAGCGCGGTGTCCGGATTGTGGACAGCTGACACGCCGCGTCTACGATCGTGCACGTGAATGGAAACGGAAGCTGCACACCTGGTGCAACGAGAAACCGGTTTACCTCTGGGTACGTCCCCGGCGCTTCCAGTGCACGGCCTGTCGAAAAGTGTTCACCGAACGCTTTCCTGGTATTCGCCCCTGGGCACGCAGGACCGAACGGGCCGAAGCCCTTTTGCTCCAGCGCCTGAAAGCGGGCAGTTTCCGTCGTGCCGCCCAGGAAAGCGGGACAAGTGCCAGCACCTTGCGCCGTCTGCTCCTTCGGTACGTAGGTCAGCAGGTAAATCTCGAGGAAGCCCTCCGGGATGTCGATGCCTTCGTGCTTAGCATTGATGAACACAGCTATCGTGGCCGTGACATGATGGTTACGGTCACATGCGTGTGGCCAAAACGGTGCCTTTTGGCCATCTTGCCGGATGACCGCATGAAAACACTGGAGCGCTTTTTGCGCCAGCTGCCGGAGACGGTTCGTCGGCGGATTCGGGCCGTGTGCATCGACCTGAAGGATGCTTGGCGCCATGCCGTGAAGCGCGCTTTGCCCGGCGCTGTCATCGTGGCGGATCCGTTCCACGTCATCCAGGACGCGAATCGGCGGGTTGACGAAGCACGGCTTGTGGAACAGCAGGTGACCGGGGTACGCCTGAGGCGCTGGCCGCTTTTGAAGAACGAGGACGACCTCACCGAACGCCAAGCTGCCCAGCTTGCCGCCATTCGGAAGCATCACAAGAACGTGGCCCACTTTCACTGGGTCAAGGAGCAGCTGCGAGACGTTTACCGTGCTTCCAATCGAGACGAAGCCGCAGCCATCCTGGACCGCGTGATCTTTGAGACCCAGTCGGCAAGCGATGCCGCGCTCCTGCAGTGGGGACGCACGCTCCGCCGCTGGCGCGAGGCGATTCTGGCCTACCACACCTGGCGTGTTTCAAACGGCTACACGGAGGGCGTGCACACCAAGATCAAGCTGCTCAAACGAATCAGCTACGGCTTCCGTAACCGTGAGATCTATGTGCGAAAGATGCTCCTCGCTTTTATACCCTTGGCTTGGTTGACCTCCCATCCACAGTTATTGACTTAGAGCCGGGTTAACAAACTCTTCACAATAAATCCATCGCAATCAACGCTCCCGAACGATCGTTTACTTCTTACCTTACTCTGGGGCGTTAAGTAAGCAGATATGCGCTACATCAACTTGCTAGCAGCTGGAGCACGGGTTAAAAGGGCCCTTTGCTATTTGGCACATGAGCGATTCAAACCGCCCGACAGGATCCATGGTAACATCCGAAACAAGGCCATCCATTGACAAACCCGGCTGAATCCCATACATTGTTCACTAGTACAATAATACTTATCTTAACAATCTGTCTAGTCGGATATAAGACCAAACCGATTCACCCGCGCATTGTCGGAGGAGTTGCCCATTCTGCCAATCTCGCTCGCTCATCAGGAGGTATCCGCCCATGACCCAGCCGCAAAGCAACGCAAAGGCTCTACTGGAGTCCAATCAAGCATATGTCGAGCGGTTCAATCAGGGGAATTTGCCGGTTGCCCCGGCCCGCAAAGTTGCCGTTCTGACCTGCATGGATGCCCGGCTGGATCCATTAGCGTTTTTAAATGCCCAGCTCGGGGACATCCATGTGATCCGGAACGCCGGCGGCCGCGTCACGGAAGATGTGATCCGATCCCTGGTGATTTCCGAACAGTTGCTGGGCACGGAAGAGATTCTCGTCATCCACCATACCGATTGCGGAATGCAGACCTTCCAAAACGAGGACCTGTATGCTCGAATCGAAGAAAAGCTCGGTGAACAGGCGGGGCGGGAAGCGCGAAAGTGCGACTTTTTGCCGTTCAAGAATCTTGCGGAAAGTGTCCGCGAAGATATCGAGAAATTGAAACGATCCCCACTGATTCCGGATCATATCCGGATCTACGGAGCGATTTATGACGTTCACACCGGCAAAGTGGAAGTCGTTGAATAATGCAGGAAACAAACCCATTTCCGACCGAAAACAGCGAGAAATCGCGTCCCTCCATAGCCTATGTATCGGGGCGGTTTTCCTGCGCCCCGTTTTTTATTTCCAGGGAGCAGCCTGGGAGGCTCCATACCAGTAGCCGTGTTCCTGGAGCAGCTCCATTACAACCGGCCGCTCGTGCCCGTCTCCGGCGGCGTGTGCGGATCGGAGACGGTGATGACCATGCAGCGCAAATGTCGGGCGCTTCACCATCGGCTCTCTGACCATTGACTCGTCCTCTTTTCTCTTCGATGCGGGTTAGTAGGTTATGCATGCGGCGATAAGCAGGCCAATCGATATGGAAATGAAAAAGAGAAAGAGGGCCACGGCCTTGTTGTCGTTCTCCAGGCTTTCCTGGATGGAAAAACGCGGGGTTACCCACTCGGCGGCATAGAAAAAGAGAATTTGCGCCGAAATGCCGATGGCGCCCCAGATGAGCATGTCGAGGAGGCCAACGGAATTGGCGATGGCACCAGCTAACACGAGGGACAGGCCGATCAGTTTGCCGCCGAAGACGATGGCCACGGAAACGTTCCCCTTGGCGATGAGCTCCATTTCCCGGTACCGCGTCACGTACACAAAGAGCAGCGCGCCAACCAAGAGGAGCAAAAAGCCAAACGAGGCGAATGGGAGAAAGATCTGGAAAAAGAACGAGAGAAAATCGAACATAAACTTGAACACATAGTCTGTCATTGTTCATCCCCGCCTTTTGACAAAATTCCGATCGGCAAGAAATCGGACAGATCGTCGGTAATCGGCGGCCCGGCGCGAAGGCTATCCCCCTCTCACCCAAAGGCCGGCTTTTGTACGTACCACCCGCCGCGGGTCCGCAGAATGTCGGGCTCCAGATACGTGGGCAAAACGAGCTGCGCGAGCGGATCCGTGCGGCGATACAGCACATTGATTCTCCCGACCCTTTCGCTTTCCCCTTTCCGGCGGCTTAGGCGGAAGTGCATTCTGTAAATGAATATTCGATATCCCGGGAGGTGAATGTCATGAAACACAAAACCGGTGAACAGACGAGGCAACAAATTATTGACACGGCGTTCCGCTTAATTGCGGAGAAAGGCTATGATGCCATGTCGATTGAGGAAATCATGACGGAAATAGGAAGGACCAAGGGGGCGTTTTATTCGCATTTTCAAAGCAAAGAAGAATTGTTGTACGAAGTGATGCGTACAAAATTGGACCGGAAATTCAGCGAAATCGCCGAAAAGACACTCCCAAAGCTGAAAGAGGAATCGTGTGATGTCCGGGAAATCCTTCGGCATATCCTCGAGCAGGTTTATCGTGGTTCCATCGGATCGGATCCGGTTTTCTGGTCCTCCACCTATTATCAGATCTTCCTGATGCATCGGAAAAACCCGGTTATCCGTCAATGGCTTCAAGAGCAGTATAGGGCGTGGGAAGCGTTTATGGCCACCGTCATCAAACGAGGCCAGGAGCTGGGGCAAATTCGGTCAGATATCGATGCCAAGGTCATCGGTAACCTGCTGATCGGGGCATTTCAGGGATACGAAATCCGTTCCACCGTCGATCCGGAACTCGATATGCTCGACCAATGGCATCTGGCTGAATCCTTTTTCATAAAAGAACGAAAAACTTCTTGAGGAAGGTGTTGTATGTCAGTAGTGTCCTTTGGAGTCTTTGCGATGGCATTTGGTGTTTTCTCCGCCTCGCAGGCGCTTGCCTTTTATGGATGGGGCCCTGCTTATTGGCGGACAGAAGATGGAAAATATGAATTGACCGTGAATGCAACTTCAAGCGAACGTACGATTGATGTTTTGGTCTCCGATGTCTGGTATGTGAACTACAACAACAACTACGCAAAACGCCCATCAGATTTATCCGCATTATATGTAAGATTGTGCAATGCGTCGACCGGAAATTGCACAGCATTTAAAAAGTTTATAGAAATAGAGAAGGATGTTGGTCAAGCTAGGTTTTATAATATGAATCCAGGAACGTACTATGTAGATATTGTTGATAGTTGGCGATCTTACTATTTTAAAGGAGAAATTGTTGGAATCAGACTCTAGAGGACGTTTGCCCCTCTTTTTTCATGGTTTTTAAGGGCACTCACCGAAACGACATCGAGATCGCCGAACGTTCGGGAAAGATGATCACACATTCACCCTGATTTTTCTCGAAGTTCCGAATGATCCGTTGACAATCGCTCACGCTCTGTAATACAATACAACCGTCAACACAAAACTGTTATATACCAGTGGCGAAAGGAGGCCCGTTTCCGTGAATCCCAAAGCGGCTCCCTCGCTGGACGGCATCGAGATCACGGCGCCCGTTCCGCCCGAATTCGCCGAAATCCTCACGCCGGAGGCCCTCGCCTTCGTGGCCAAGCTGCACCGCGAGTTCGACGAACGGCGCCGCCAGCTCCTCGCCCGGCGCGCCGAGCGTCAGAAGGCCTTTGATGCCGGGGCGTGGCCCGATTTCCTTCCCGAAACGAAACACATCCGGGAAAGCGACTGGACCGTGGCTCCGATCCCCCACGACCTGCAGGACCGCCGCGTGGAGATCACCGGTCCCGTCGACCGTAAGATGATCATCAACGCCCTCAACTCCGGGGCCAAGGTCTTCATGGCCGATTTCGAGGACGCCACTTCCCCCACGTGGACAAACATCATCCAGGGACAGATCAACCTGCGTGACGCCGTTCGCCGCACAATCCGCTACGAAAGCCCCGACGGCAGGGTGTACACGCTGAACGAGCAGGTGGCCACCCTCATCGTTCGTCCCCGCGGCTGGCACCTGCCGGAAAAGCACGTCCGCGTCGACGGCCGGCCTGTTTCGGGCAGCCTGTTCGACTTTGGGCTGTACTTCTTCCACAACGCCCGCGAGCTGTTGGAACGCGGCACCGGGCCGTACTTCTACCTACCCAAGCTGGAGAGCCATCTCGAAGCGCGACTGTGGAACGACGTGTTCAATTTTGCCCAAGACGAGCTGGGCATCCCCCGCGGCACCATCAAGGCCACCGTGCTCATTGAAACGGTGACAGCAGCTTTCGAGATGGACGAAATCCTCTACGAGCTGCGCGACCACGCCGCCGGTCTCAACTGCGGCCGCTGGGATTATATCTTCAGTTTCATCAAAAGATTCCGCAACAAACCGGAGGTTCTCTTCCCGGACCGCTCCCTGGTCACGATGACCGTGCCGTTCATGCGCGCCTACTCCCAGCTGTGCGTCAAAACCTGCCACCGGCGCGGGGCTCACGCCATCGGCGGGATGGCCGCCTTCATCCCCGTCAAAAACAATCCCGAAGCCAACGCCCGCGCCTTCGAGAAGGTGCGCGAAGACAAGCTGCGCGAAGCCCGCGACGGCCACGACGGCACTTGGGTGGCCCATCCGGGGCTGGTGCCTGTGGCCATGGAAGTCTTTGACGCGGAGATGCCCGGCCCCAACCAGATCCACCGCAAGCGAGAGGATCTCACCATCACCGCCGGCGACCTCCTGCGCATCCCCGAGGGGCCGATCACCGAGGGTGGCCTGCGCGAAAACATCAGCGTCGGCATCCAGTACATCGCCTCATGGTTGCGCGGCGTCGGCGCGGCGGCGATCAACAACCTCATGGAAGACGCCGCCACGGCGGAAATTTCCCGCGCCCAGATCTGGCAGTGGATCCGCCATCCCAAGGGCGTGCTCGACGACGGGCGCAAGGTCACCGTTGAGCTGTTCGAAACCCTCCTGCACGAGGAGATGGCCAAGATCCGCGACCGGGTGGGTGCCGACTTCTTTGCCCAAGGCCGCTATCAAGAAGCGGCGAAGCTGCTGGCCGACCTCGTCACGAACGACGAGTTCGCCGAGTTCCTCACCCTGCCCGGGTACGACCTGTTGGACTGAACCGAACACGGTACCGAATGCGGCTCGCTCGCACACGGCAAATCCCTCAAGGGATTTCCATACCTTCAACACAGAAAATTCAGGAGAGGAGAGATCCCTAATGACGCGTCAAGAAGAAGCGAAACAGCTGCGGGAAAGCTGGGAGAAGGATCCGCGCTGGAAAGGCATTGAACGCCCCTACACGGCAGAGGACGTGCTGCGCCTGCGCGGTTCGGTGAAGATCGAGTACACCCTGGCCCGCCTGGGGGCTGAGCGGCTGTGGCATCTCCTGAACACTGAGCACCACGTGAAAGCCCTCGGCGCCGTGACGGGTAACCAGGCCGTGCAAATGGTGAAAGCGGGCCTGAAGGCCATCTACGTCAGCGGCTGGCAGGTGGCCGCCGACGCCAACCTGGCCGGGCAGACCTACCCCGACCAGAGCCTGTACCCGGCCAACAGCGTACCCAACCTGGTGCGGCGTATCAACAACGCCCTCCTGCGCGCCGATCAGATCCACCACGCCGAGGGCAGAGACGACATCTACTGGCTGGCGCCCCTTGTCGCCGACGCCGAAGCCGGCTTTGGCGGCCCCCTGAACGTCTTCGAGATGATGAAGGCGATGATCGAGGCCGGCGCGGCCGGGGTGCACTTCGAGGACCAGCTCTCGTCGGAGAAAAAATGCGGCCATATGGGCGGCAAGGTGCTCATCCCCACCTCCTGGGCGGTGCGCAACCTGATCGCCGCGCGCCTGGCCGCCGACGTGATGGGCGTGCCGACGGTGCTGATCGCCCGCACCGACGCCAACGGCGCCAAGCTGATCACCAGCGACATCGACCCGCGCGACCGCGAATTCATCGAACCCGGCGAACGCACGCCGGAAGGGTTCTACCGCTTCCGCGGCGGCCTCGACGCAGCCATCGCCCGCGGTCTCGCCTTCGCGCCGTACGCCGACCTGTTGTGGGTGGAGACGTCGGAGCCGAACCTGGAGGAAGCGCGCCGGTTCGCCGAGGCGATCCACGAGAAGTTCCCCGGCAAGCTCCTCGCCTACAACTGCTCGCCGTCCTTCAACTGGAAGAAGAAGCTGGACGACGAGACGATCGCCCGCTTCCAGCACGAGCTGGGCGAGATGGGCTACAAGTTCCAGTTCATCACCCTGGCCGGCTTCCACACCCTCAACTACAGCATGTTCGAGCTGGCGCGGCAATACCGCGACCGCGGCATGTCCGCCTACGCCGAGCTGCAGCAGGCCGAGTTCGCCGCCGAGGCCTACGGGTACACGGCCACGCGCCACCAGCGCGAGGTGGGCACCGGCTACTTCGACGAGGTGGCCATGGTCATTTCCGGCGGCACCGCCTCGACGACCGCCCTCACCGGCTCGACGGAAGAAGAGCAGTTCACAACGGCGTAAGCGCGTCGATCGCCAAAACCCCCGTGCCTACGCACGGGGGTTTTTCGTGTCCGCCAATCGTCCTCGTACCACCGGGTGGCACGGGGCATGCCCTTCGGCCACGTCCACGTCCGCCTCCTTCCGCTCAACGCAGCGATGCCTTGGACGAGGCACACGTTTGCGAAACCTCGCAGCCTTCGCAACAACCCGACGCGCAACCGCCTCGGTTGATCCGGCGCACAAATTTGTAAAGCTGCCAGCCGGCAAAGCCGAGCACGGCCGCAATCACCGCGTAGATCATGCGCATCCCTTCCCTCTCAAAGGATGAACCGACCGACATGGTAGACGGCAAACGCCACAATCCATGCCACCGTTACGCTGTAGAGGACGGAGAAGAGCGCCCATTTCCAGGACCCGGTTTCCCGTCCCATCATCGCTACAGTCGATACGCAGGGGGTATAGAGAAGCACAAAGAACAGGAATGCGAGAGCCGCCGACGGGGTAAAGGCCTGTTGCAAGAGGTCGACGAGCTTGCCCTCGTCTCCCCCGCTATACAAGATGCTCATCGTCGACACGACCAGCTCCTTCGCCAGGAAGCCCGTCACCAGCGAAACGCCCGCCTCCCAGCTGGAAAAGCCCAGCGGCGCGACGAGGGGCGCAATCCAGCCGCCCAGCGCGGCAAGCCAGCTTTGCTCGATGGGAACAAAGCCGCGCCAGGAGAAGTGGCCCAGGAACCAGATCAACACTGACATCCCGAAGATGATGGTGCCCGCCTTATGGACAAAACCCTTAACTTTGTCCCATGTGTGCAGGAGCAGGCTTTTCAGCATCGGTACCCGATAGGGCGGGATCTCCAGCAAAAAGGTCCCTTCGGGAACACGCACAACGGTTTTCAGCAACAACGCGGTCAGCAGGGCCACCCCGATCCCCGTGACGTAAAGAGCAAACACCACGGTCGCCCCGCCGTGCTTGAAGAAGGCGGCGACGAAGAGGGAGTAGACGGACAGCCGAGCCGAGCAGGACATGAACGGCGCGATCAAGGCGGTGATCAGACGGCTTTTCGGATCTTCCAGCGTGCGCGTGGCCATGATCGCCGGGACGTTGCAGCCGAAACCGAGGACCAACGGGATAAACGCCTTGCCGTTCAGCCCGATGGCGGACATGAAGCGGTCCATCAGCAGGGCGGCGCGGGCCATGTAGCCGGAGTCCTCCAAAAAGGAGAGGCAAAAGAACAGAATACTGATCTGCGGCAGAAACACGAGCACGGCGCCGACTCCGGCCAGTACGCCGTCCGTCATCAGCTGGACAAACCAGTCCGGACTGCCCATCCGGACCAGTCCCGCTTTCAACCCGTCGGCGATCGGACCGCTGATCCATTCGTCGAGGGCGTCGGACAGCGAAGTGCCCAGCCAGCTGAAGGTCATCTGGAAGATGAGGTACATGAACCCGAGGAACAGGGGAATTCCGAGCACGGGATGCAGCAGGAGGTCGTCGATGCGGTCGCTCCAGGTGCGCCCCTCCGCCTTCCGGGTCTGCTGTGTCACCTCACCGACCAGCCGCTCGATGAAGGCATAACGGGCGCTGCGGATGCAGTGCTCGATGTCGGCGGGTGCCGCCGCGCGCACCTTTTCCATTTGCACAAGGAACTCGTCCGGCACTTGCTGGCGCAGGATGGCCTCCACCGTCTTGTTGCCTTCCAGCCACATCAGGGCCAACCAGCGGCGACTCGGACGGAGAGAACAGGAAGACGCGGCCAACAACGCATCCAGCTCGCGAACCGCCGCCTCAACCTCGGCGGGATACGGTACGGTTAACGTGACGTCCGGCACCCCCTCACGAAGCAGGTCGATCAGCTGGTCGTGCCCGCTCCCCTTTCGCGCGACCATTGGCACAACCGCGGTTCCCAGCCTTCTGGAAAGGGCCGGGACGTCGATCTTCAACCCGCGCTCTTCGGCGATGTCCATCATGTTCAGACAGACAACCGTCGGCAGCCCCATTTCCAGGAGCTGCACGGTGAGATAGAGATTGCGCTCCAGGTTGGAGGCGTCCACGATGTTGATCAGCACATGCGGCGACTCGTTCAGCAGGTAGCGAACGGCCAACTGCTCTTCCAGCGACTGAGCGGACAAGCTGTAGATGCCGGGCAGGTCAACAAGTACGTGGTCAGGCAGGTGTTTGATCCATCCTTCCTTTTTCTCCACCGTCACACCCGGCCAGTTTCCGACATGCTGCCGCGTTCCGGTCAGCTGATTGAACAGCGACGTTTTGCCGACATTGGGGTTGCCCGCTAAGGCCAGGATCTGACTCATCTCGCATCCTTCTTCCCATGGGGTCTAGGAAACCGCGTCGATCTCGATGTGTTGCGCTTCGGCCCTTCGGATGCAGACCTGATAGCCGCGCACGCGCACGACAATGGGCCCACCCAAGGGCGCTCGCCGCACAACCTGGACTTCCGTTCCCGGAAGCAAGCCGAGGTCGAGCAGGCGCTTTTCGTACGTCGCACTGACCATCAGATCCACCACTTTGCCCTTTTCTCCGGGCATGCATTCGGACAGCCGCATGGTCCTGCACTCCTTCTCTGCCGTGCCCTGTGTATGAAAACGCTTCTCATTAATAATGATAAAGTTTCTCGTTCTCACTGTCGAGAGCCGCTTACGAGTGTTCACCAAGGTGTCACCGGAAGCGCACGGCGGTCGGATGGGCCTGTACCTGCGGTGACCCCTTGTCATTTCCGGCAGCACCGCCTTGACGACGGCTTTCCCGAACGGCAACACCCCCGCATTCTCCAACGCGGGGGTGCTGCGATCTGCTAAACGGCTTACGGGGGATGGGTTTCCCGTATTTGGCGCGTGCCATGCAGCTTTCTCAGGAGTCGGCGATTCGATTACTCTTGCCCTCTCGTTCGGGGAGTTCGCGAGCGCGTTTCAATTCCACAAGATTGACCTCGGGAGGATTCAGAAATCGAAAGCGCAGGAGCGGAAAGTCTCCGCTGACACCCAGACCGCCGCTGATATACAGGACCCGTCCGTTTTCTCGGTAAATGCCCTTTGAATATTTCGGGAAAAATCCTTCTTCTCTTAATTTATCAATAAACGATTTCGTTTTCGATTCCTTCTCGTACAACTCAATCTCCACACCCTTCTGTTCGTCTGCCGGGACGTACAGGGCGCCAATGAAGGGGAGACGAATTTGCCCGCCATGGGTATGCCCGGCAAAGATGAGATCGGCGTCGACGTACACGATCTTCTTGACCTGACGAGGATCGGCCCCACTGGCCATCGCTTCTTCATACCGCTTCTCGGCTTCTCGATTCTTCTCCTCAATGTTCGCTTCCCATGGAAAATGGGTAAGCGCAATATAAAAGTCTTCCTTTTCTATGCCAAACGTTTGAAATTCTTCTTCCGTATAGCTTGCCGTTCCGATCCAGATGCGATCGTTCCCCCGTTTCAACGCATAGGGATGGCGAGGATGCCCGCCCTCTAAAAAGATCGCCCCCGCCTGCTGCATGGCTGTGACGAGACGATCGTTCTGGTCGTGCACATCCTCATTGCCGGTCACAAAATAAACGGGAGCCTGAGGAAACAACGCTCGCAAGCCTTTGATCAAATCCAGGGTGGGTGCGACCTGATCCTTCCCGGAATGACGATCCATGTAATCGCCCGTCAGCACAATGAGATCGACGTTTTCCCCTTTTAGCTTGGCAAGCAAGCGCGATTGGTTTTCCCCAAACGTTTTCGCGTGGACGTCGGTGATGTGCAAAATGCGAAATCCGTCAAAACCGGCAGGGAGATCGGTAAAGGCGAGCGTATCGTGCACGACCACAACGCGATTGGTTTCCCAGAAAATGTATCCCAGAAGCACAAGAAAGGCTGTAAGAGAGAACAACATCACCTTTTTCCACATTCCCGCACTGCCTCCCACATTGTCCCAACCCCATCGTGCGTCTCCTGACGCCGAAACCGCCGATCCTCCGACGAGGGCGAAACTATTTACGGTACACAATAAAATTCTGAATCATCATTTCCCCTTTTCGAGGAAGATGGATCGTTTGAAGACGTTGAAACGTTGTAAGATCGTAAACATTGATCTGCCCCTCGGGGGAATAATTAATTTGATGAAGCGTATACAAGCGATTCCCTATTACATGCGCTCGGTATATCCAATGATCAAACGTATGCTTTCGCTTTACTTTCAGCGTTTTGCGATCCAAAACGCTTACAGCACTCTGCTTATCGGATAAGTCATGCGTGACAATGATCTCTTCCGGTGTAATCAAAAGGATGTTCGGTCCGGGAAAATCGAGGGGAAGGTAGTTTATTTTCATGTTGTCATCCAATCCAATAACTATAAGATGTCTATCAAGTATATTCTCCTTACCATTGAAATACGAAGCAATCATTAATTTTCCATCAACTGTTTTCATGTCCCCGACTTTTCCGCTAATCGCAAGAGGAAAGGATCTAAGGTGATTCCCCTTGAAATCGAAGATCCCAATATGAGCGATCTCATTTTCGCGGCTTCCCCGTAGGTAATGCACATAAACCTTCGATTCGTCCATCGTCAGACTCCAGGGAAATCCTCTAAACGGATAGGAACGGATCACCCGTCCATTTTCCCGAAACTCATATGTCATATAGTTAAAATCTCCCATGTCATTTGAGTTATAAATAGTAACCTCATTTTTCCCGTTACTTTTATAAAGATAGGGGTAGTAATGGTCCGATTCCTCAAGAATCAGTTCGTTGCCCTTCATCCGAACGATTCGGCGGTCAAATCGCCCCGGCATGACAATTTCCCTGCCGTCGACTGCGGTTCTCTCCATGTCAAAGATCCCCTGCACGGGTAAACGAACGGACTCGATTTCGTTCCCCTTTTGGTCTAGGTACACGATCTCACTTTCCCGTTTAAGAGAATTTGTATACACAACGACATATACGATTTCATCACTCCACGAAATGGTATAATGGCGGTTGCCGCATCCAGGCAGATAAAGCATGGCCATCAAGAAAAAGAGACAAGCAATCGCTTTCAAGCGATGCACGGCGTGTGTCCCCCCTTACAAAAAGGAAGCGGCGGTTGCCGCCCAGATCAGCCTTTCGAGTAAAACACGACCGTATGGGGGCTTTCGACAAGATCCACCGGCCACACGGCCCCGCCGTCATTCAAGTTCCAGCCCCGATTGTACCATGCACGCCAAGCCAGCCCAGGCAGAGGAACTATTACTCGAATCGCTGAGCGTCACCAATTCTTGCGCCCGCTGTTTTGCGTTTTCGATATCTCGCAATTGTTCTTGAGCCTCTTTTTTTGCCTCCATCATAGCAAGGGGATCAACACCATGTAAATCGATTACATCATAGAAAAGTTCGACAAAATACGACAAGATATTCGGATTTACCTGGCGGGAAATTTCAAAGGTAAACGCCTCAAAAACAAAAACGCCCGCGCCTTCGCGGGCTCGGCAGGAACCGCTTCTTTCCCTTCTCCGGGCAGGCGGGCGGCCTGCGCCGCCACCCTTCCCGCACGCATCCTCACCGCTTTTTCTTCGCCTTCCGCGCCTTCTTCTTCGCGACAGCTTTCTTCTTGGTCTTCCCCTTCCCTTTCGCCTTTGCCTTCTTCGGCGGCGCGGGAGCGTAGTCGCGCCGGCCGTTGTTCTTGCCCTTCTTCTTGCCGCGCCGACCCACGTCATGGACGGTGGCATCGATCACCCGCGGCGCCTTCTTCTTCATCCAGGCCGGGCGCTCCATGCCCACCAGCTCGAAGTCGATGGTGTGCTCGTCGACATTGACGTTGAGCACGCGCACGCGCACGGCGTCACCGATGCGGAAAACATTTCCGGTGCGCTCGCCGACAAGGGCCAGGTGCTTTTCATGGAAGTGGTAGTAGTCGTCGGTCAGGTAACTGATGTGCACCAGCCCCTCGATGGTGTTCGGCAGGCGCACGAAAAGGCCGAAGGAGGTGACCGAGCTGATGACGGCGTCGAATTCCTCGCCGATGTGCTCCAGCATGTACTCGGCTTTCTTCAGGTCTTCCGTCTCCCGCTCGGCGTCGACGGCGATGCGCTCCCGCTCCGAGGAGTGCTCGGCGATCTCGCGCAGGCGCTCGTGCAGCGTCTCTTCTTCCTCCGGCGTCACGCCGCCCTTCTCCCACATGCGGCGGATCATGCGGTGGACGATCAGGTCCGGGTAGCGGCGGATGGGCGAGGTGAAGTGGGTGTAGTACGGCGTCGACAGGCCGAAGTGGCCGCGGCACTCCGCCTCGTAGCGGGCCTGCTTCATCGAACGGAGCATGACGGTGCTGATCACCTGCTCCTCCGGCGTGTCCTTCACCGCCTCGAGGAGCTGCTGCAATGCGCGGGGGTGGATCCTGTCCGGCTTCCCGCGCACCACATACCCGAGAGTGGAGACGAACTCGAGGAAGGCCTGCATCTTCTCGGGATCCGGGTCCTCGTGGACGCGGTAGATGAACGGCACGCGCAGCCAGTAGAAGTGCTCGGCCACCGTCTCGTTGGCCTTGAGCATGAACTCCTCGATGATCTGTTCGGCGATGGTCCGCGGCCGTACCTGGACGTCAATCGGCTTGCCCTGCTCGTCGACGAGGATCTTGGCCTCCTGGAAATCGAAGTCGATGGCCCCGCGTTCCATCCGCCTCCGGCGCAGCTTGCGGGCCAGCTCTTCCATCAGGCGGAAATCGTCGACGAGGTCCTCGTACCGCTCGATGAGCTCCGGGTCGTTGTCGACCAGGATGCGGCGCACCGCGTCGTAGGTCATCCGCTCGTTGGTGCGAATGACGCTGGGAAAGATCTCGTAGCGCACCACTTCGACCGTTTCGGCGTCGATCTCCATCTCACAGGAAATGGTCAGCCGGTCGACGCGCGGGTTGAGGCTGCAGATGCCGTTGGACAGGCGGTGCGGCAGCATGGGAATAACGCGGTCGACGAGGTAGACGCTTGTCCCCCGCTTGTACGCCTCCCGGTCAAGGGCCGACCCTTCCTTGACGTAATAGCTGACGTCGGCAATGTGCACACCGAGGAGGTAGTTGCCGTTGGGCAGGCGTTCCACCGACACGGCGTCGTCGAGGTCCTTGGCATCGGCCCCGTCGATGGTGACCATCTTCTTGTCGCGCAGGTCGCGGCGCCCTTCCAGCTCCTTGGGGTCGATCGTGTCGGGAATGGCCTCCGCCTCTTCGAGCACCTCTTCCGGGAAGGCCTCCGGCAGGTCGTAACGGCGAATGATGGAGAGGATATCCACGCCGGGGTCGTTCTTGTGGCCGAGGATCTCGCGCACTTCCCCTTCCGGGTCGCTGGTGGCGTCCGGATAGCGGGTGATGCGCACGACCACTTTGTGCCCTTCGACGGCGCCGCGCGATTTTTCCTTAGGGATGTAAATGTGGCTCACGAGGCGCCGATCGTCGGGAATGACTAGGCCGTAGGTCTCCTTGTCCACGTAGGTGCCCACAACCTCGGTGTTGGCCCGCTGCAAGACGCGCACAACGACCCCCTCGGCGCGCTGCGCACCGGCGCGCTTCTCCACGCGCACGAGCACCCGGTCACCGTGCATGGCGCCGCCCACGTCGTTGGGGTGCACGTAGACGTCCGGCTCGCCCGGCTCGTCGGGAATGACGAAGGCGAAGCCCTTGGGATGGGCCTCCAGACGCCCGCGCACCAGGTTCATCCGCTCCGGCACACCGTACCGGTTCGTGCGCGTGCGCACCACTTTGCCTTCGTCTTCGAGGCGATTTAACAGCTTGACAAAGGCGGTGAACTCTTTGGCCGTGGTGATGCCAAAGGCCGCCTCCAGCTCCTGCACTGTGAGGGGTTTGTATGCGTCTTCGCGCATGAACTGCAGAACCGCTTCTTCGGTGATCGGTCTGCCCACGTTCCTCAACTCCTGCCGTTGGTCTCGTGACCGCCGACCGCCGGCGGCATCCACCGCGCGAAGAACGCCGCCAGGTCGGCAAAGAGCTGTTCCTTTTCCACGTCCAAGGTGATGATGTGCGTCGATTGCGGGTACTGCACCCGCTCCTTATGTACCGAGCCGATCTCGGCATACAGCACGTCCGCACTGCGCGGATCCACCGTCTCGTCCTGTCCGCTCTGGGCGATGAACACGGGAACGCCCACGTCGGGCAGGCACCGGCGCACGACGCGCATCAGCCGGCGCAAGCTGTCGACGCACGTCAGGGGAACCTTCTCATATACATAGAGTTCCCGTTCGATGTGCGGCTGTTTCGGCCTGCCCCGCCTGGCGTAAGGTAGAAAATATTTCAGCACGCCGGTGGCCCACAGGCGCTTGTCGCGGACGTACACCGGAGCACACAGCGTGGCCACCGCCGCGACCGTCTCGTGCACGGCCAGGTACAACGCCAGCAGTCCACCCATCGACAGACCGACAGCGCCGATCGGGTCGCAGCCCATGGTGCGAAGCGTCTGGTACCCCTCGCGTGCGCTGGCCCACCAGTCTTCCCACCCCGTACGGGCCAGCTCCTCCGGCGTCTTGCCGTGGCCGGCGAGAAGCGGTGCGTGAACGGTATAGCCACAGCGGTTGAGGGCGCGGCCGAGGGGCAAGAGCTCCGCCGTCGTGCCCGTGAACCCGTGCAGGAGCAAAAGCCCCGCCTTTCCGCCGGAAAAGGTGAACGGCGCGGGGCGACGGGGACTCGTCTTCATTGGGCGTTCGCGCCTGGATCCCCCGTGTTCGGAGACGCGGGGGAAAGCAGAAACCGCTCCACCAGGCGCAGCACCTCGTCTTTCTCGCAGTCGTGGCACAGGATGTGCTTGGAACGTGGCAGCACGTGGATCTCCTTCACCCGGGCCGGGATGGTCTCATACAGGTATTGCGCGCTGCGCGGCTCGACGAGGTCGTCGCATCCCCCCTGGAGGATCAGCGTGGGCACCTCCACCTTAGCCAAATCGGCCCGCAACACCTGGACCAAGCGGCGAAAGTGAACCACGGCGCGCAAGGGCGTCTTGGACACCTTGTCCACATAGCGACGCAGCTGATCCTTGCTGTATCCGCTCCCGAAGTTGGATTTGATGGCCGCCGCCACATCGCGAAAGAGCTGCCGCGGGTTGAGATAGAAGACGCAGGCGCTTAAGAGAACCAGGCGGCGTACCGGGTAGCGCGTGGCCAGGTGCGCGGCAATCAGCCCGCCCATGGAAAAGCCGACCAAGTCAACGGGTTGGCACGCCGCCAGCGCTTCGCGCACGCCGTCCTCCGCCGACCGGATCCAATCTTGCCAGGTGACCTGATGCAACGTGCGGCCCGAACCTTCATGGCCGGCCAGCACGGGGGTATAGACGTGGACGCCGCGGGCGGCCAGATGGTCGGCTAGCGGCGCCACCTCATACGGACTGCCCGTAAAGCCGTGGATGAGCACGCAACCGTGCACGGGAATCCCTCCTTCCCCACGGCCCAACGCCCACACAGGAAAGAAAAACAGCAAGTGCGGCGACTTGCTGTTTGGTCTCTTCCGTCTACCGTATGCAGCTTGCTCCCGTCTCATGCACGGCGCCGCCGGTCCCATGGCCAAGCAGGTTTACCGGATGAAATAGGCCACGGTGAGCGACAGCACCATAAACAGCACGGCCAATACCGTCGTGATGCGGGCAAACACCGCCTCCAAACCGCGTGCCTTCGTCTTCCCCATCAATTGTTCCGCGCCGCCGGCGATGGCCCCCGACAGCCCGGCGCTGCGTCCGGACTGCAGCAGGACGATGGCGATCAGCCCGAGCGAAACAAGAACGAGCAGAATCTTCAGCAGCATCGCCATATGGATGTTCCCCCTCGTCGGTTCCGTCTCTCGCGACATCGATCATTGTCACTGTACCACAACCGGGCGACCAGCGCAAGAAAGGGGTGCCGCGCGACCCTTGCGGCACCCCTCCGGCTGAGCGCGCGGCCCAGCCCGATCCGTGCGGCGCACGGCGGTAACCGGCGCCTCCGCGCAACTACTCCGCCTCGCCGCCAAAGGTTTCCCACCACGCCAGAATGCCACCTCGCAGGTTGCGTACGCGAAAGCCCAGCTGGCGGAGGTAGGCACAAGCGTAAACGCTGCGCACCCCCGCCTTGCACAGCACGATCCATTCGCGGCGTTTATCCAACTCATCGACACGCGCCGGCAGCTCATGGAGCGGAATCAATAAGGCGCCTTGGATACGGTAACGCGCCCATTCCTCCGGCGTGCGCACGTCGAGGAGGCCATAGTTCTCCTTCTCCCGTTCCACCAGTTCCCTGGCTTCCCCGGGGGTCACTTCCGGGATGTCACCCCACACGCCGTCTCACACCCTTTCGCCCCGCGCGTCGACGCCCGTCCCCACCGCAACCGTGCGGCCTGTCGCACACCCCGGTGGCCATCAGCGGCGCGCGCGCAGGTTGTAGAAGGCGTCGCGGCCGGGGTACTGCCCGATGGGCGACAGCGCGTCCTCGATGCGCAGCAGCTGGTTGTACTTGGCCACGCGGTCGGTGCGCGACGGGGCGCCGGTCTTGATCTGCCCGGCGTTGGTGGCCACGGCGATGTCGGCAATCGTCGTGTCTTCCGACTCGCCGGAGCGATGCGAGACGATGGCCGTATAGCCAGCTCGCTTGGCCATTTCGATGGCGTCGAGGGTTTCCGTCAGCGTGCCGATCTGGTTCACCTTGATCAGGATGGCGTTGGCCACACCCCGCGCAATGCCCTGGCGCAAGCGATTCGTGTTCGTCACGAACAGGTCGTCGCCGACGAGCTGGACGCGGTCACCGATGGCCCGGGTCAGCTGTTCCCAGCCCTCCCAGTCGTCCTCGGCCAGACCGTCCTCGATGGAGATGATCGGGTACTTGCCCACCAGCTCCTGGTACCAGCCGACCATCTCGTCGGCCGTGCGCACCACACCCTCGCCGGCAAAGTGGTAGCGGCCGTCCTTGTACAGCTCGGTGGCGGCCACGTCGAGGGCGAGGAGGACGTCTCGACCCGGCTCATACCCGGCGGCCTGCACCGCTTCGAGAATGGTCTGGATCGCCTCCTCGTTGGACGACAGGTTGGGGGCAAAGCCGCCTTCGTCACCGACGGCCGTGTTGAGTCCCTTCTTCTGCAGCACCTTCTTCAGGTGGTGGAACACCTCGGCGCCCATGCGCAGGGCCTCGGCGAAGCTGTCGGCACCGACGGGCATGATCATGAACTCCTGGATGTCAACATTGTTGTCGGCGTGCTTGCCGCCGTTGAGGATGTTCATCATCGGCACGGGCAGGGTCTTGGCGTTGACGCCGCCCAGGTAGGCGTACAGCGGCAGGCCCACCGAATCGGCGGCGGCACGGGCCACGGCGAGGGAGACGCCGAGAATGGCGTTGGCGCCCAGCTTGCTCTTGTTCTCCGTGCCGTCCAGCTCGAGCATCAGGTGGTCGATGCCCACCTGGTCGTAAGCGTCATAGCCCAGCAGCTCGGGGGCAATCACCTCGTTGACGTTCTCGACGGCCTTGCGCACCCCCTTGCCGAGGTAGCGCGCCTCATCGCCGTCACGCAGCTCGAGGGCTTCGTGGGCGCCCGTCGAGGCCCCGGAGGGGACGATGGCCCGGCCGAAACTGCCGTCTTCCAGGCGTACCTCCACTTCCACCGTGGGGTTGCCGCGGGAGTCAAGCACCTCGCGGGCGTAGATCTGGGCGATCGTCGACATCGGTTCACGCTCCTTTGCGCAACGTTCCGGTTTTCCCAAAGCGGCAGGCAGTTCCGGGGCCTGCTTTCGACGCGGTCACAGGCCCGATGCGATCAGCGAGCGCCCGGTCATCTCCTTCGGCTGGGGCAGGCCCAAAAGGTGCAAGAGCGTCGGGGCGATGTCGGCGAGAATGCCGCCCTCGCGCAAAACGAGCCCCGGCTTCGTCACGATGAACGGCACCGGGTTCGTGCTGTGGGAGGTGACCGGGTTGCCGCGTTCGTCGATCATCCAGTCGGCGTTGCCGTGGTCGGCAGTGATGACGGCCACGCCGCCCTTGGCCAGCACCGCCTCCACGACGCGCCCGAGGCATTCGTCCACCGCCTCGACGGCCTTGATCGTCGGCGCCATCTTGCCCGAGTGTCCGACCATGTCCGGGTTGGCAAAGTTGAGGATGATCACGTCGTGGCGCTCGGCGGCGATCTCCTTCACCACGGCGTCGGTCACCTCGTATGCGCTCATCTCCGGCTTCAGGTCATAGGTCGGCACCTTGGGCGAATCGATGAGGATGCGCGTCTCGCCGGGGAACTTCTCCTCGCGCCCGCCGCTGAAGAAGTACGTGACGTGAGGGTACTTCTCCGTCTCGGCGATGCGCAGCTGCGTCAGGCCGTGCTGGACGAGGACCTCGCCGAAGGTGTTGTCGAGATTGGTCGGTTTGTAGGCCACGTAGCCGTTCACCGTCTCGCTGAAGTGGGTCATCGAGACGAAGTGGAGGTCCTTCGGCCGGTTCGGCCCGCGGTCGAAGCCGCGGAAATCTTCGTTGGTGAAGGCCTGCGACAGCTGGATGGCCCGGTCGGGACGGAAGTTGAAGAAGATGATCGCGTCGCCGTCCTTCACCAGCCCCACCGGTTCGCCGGCCTCATCCACGATCACCGTGGGCATGACGAACTCGTCGTAGACGCTCTTTTCGTAGGATTCCCGAATGGCTTTCAGCGGATCGCGGTAGCGGGGCCCCTCGCCGTAGACCATGGCCCGGTACGCCTTCTCCGTTCGCTCCCAGCGGCGGTCGCGGTCCATGGCGTAGTACCGTCCTTGCACGGTGGCGATTTGCCCCACGCCCAGCTCGCGGATCTTGGCTTGGAGCTGCTCGATGTACCGCACCGCGCTGTCCGGGGCCACGTCGCGTCCGTCGAGGAAGGCGTGGACATAAACCCGCTCGACGTTTTCCCGCTTGGCCAGCTCCAGCAGGGCAAAGAGGTGCTCGATGTGGCTGTGCACACCGCCGTCGGAGACGAGGCCGGCCAGGTGCAGCGCCGTGCCACGCCGCTTGACGTGGGCGATGGCGTTCAGGAAGGTTTCGTTGCGGAAGAAGGCCCCTTCGCGGATGTCCTTGCTGATGCGCGTCAGGTCCTGGTAGACAATGCGGCCGGCACCGATGTTCAGGTGGCCGACCTCGGAGTTGCCCATCTGCCCGGCGGGAAGGCCCACCGCCTCGCCGCTGGCCTGAAGGGTGGTATGCGGATAGGTGGCCCAGTAGCGGTCGAAGTTGGGCTTCTTCGCCTGGGCCACGGCGTTGCCGTGCACCTCGTCGCGCAGGGCAAAGCCGTCGAGGATGATGAGGATGAGCGGCTTGGGCCGCGCCTGGGTCATGCGCCATCCCTCCCTTGCGCCTCGCCTCTCGCCGGATTCGCCGCGTCGAGAAGCTGGAGGTAGCTGTCGGCCTCGAGGCTGGCCCCGCCCACCAGCGCCCCGTCAATTTCCGGGAAGGCGAGGAATTGGCTGAGGTTGGCCGGCTTCACGCTGCCGCCGTAGAGGACGCGCGCCTGCTCGGCCACCCCAGCCCCGTACCGGTCGGCCAGCACCCCGCGGATCGTCCGCGCCACGCGGGCGGCGTCTTCGCCGGTGGCCGTGCGCCCCGTGCCGATGGCCCACACAGGCTCGTAGGCGATGACCACCCGCGCCGCGTCATCGGCCGCGATACCGTCCAGGGCGGCGGCCGTCTGCCGGCGCACCACCTCTTCCGTCCGTTCCGCCTCGCGCTCCTCCAGCGTCTCCCCGACGCACAGGATGGGCACCAGATTGTGGCGCAGGGCGGCGCGCACCTTCTTGTTCACCGCCTCGTCGGTCTCGCCGAAGAGCTGCCGTCGCTCAGAATGGCCGACGATGACGTAGTGGACGCCGAGATCGGCCAGCATCACCGGGCTCACCTCCCCGGTGTAGGCCCCCGCCTCCTCCCAGAACAGGTTCTGGGCGCCGAGGTCCAGACCGTCCCCCTCCCGGCGCTCCACGGCCAGGGGATGAAGGGCGGTGAAGGGCGCGCACACCACCGCCTCCACGCCGGCCGGCACGCGGCCGCGCACGGCGCGCCAGAAGGCGAGGGCCTCATCCACCGTCTTGTGCATCTTCCAGTTGGCCGCAATCAGCCTCACGCGCACGCCGGCCTCACTCCTTGTCCCGCAGCGCGGCCACGCCGGGCAGCGTCTTGCCTTCCAGAAATTCGAGGGACGCCCCGCCGCCGGTGGAGATGTGGCCGATGCGGTCGGCCAGGCCGGCCTTCTCCACCGCCGCCACCGAGTCGCCGCCGCCGACCACCGTGTGGGCGCTCGAGTCGGCCAGGGCGCGGGCCACGGCAAAGGTCCCCTCGGCAAAGCGGGGCATCTCAAAGACGCCCATCGGCCCGTTCCACACAACGAGACGGGCGCCGCGGATGGCCTCGCGGTAGCGCGCCACCGTCTCCGGCCCGATGTCCAGGGCCATCCACCCGTCGGGGATGGCGTCGACGGACACCACGCGGGTCGCGGCGTCGGGGGCAAAGCGATCGGCCACCACCACGTCGACGGGCAGGAGGAGGCGCACGCCCTTCTCCTCGGCGCGCGCGAGCAGCGCGCGGGCCAACTCGAGCTTGTCCTCCTCCACGAGGGACGCGCCGGTGGCATGCCCCTTGGCGCGCAGGAAGGTGTTGGCCAGCCCGCCGCCGAGGATCAGCGTGTCCACCCTGGTGAGCAGGTTCTCGATGACGCCGATCTTGTCTTTCACCTTGGCCCCGCCGATGATGGCCACAAAGGGCCGCGCCGGGTTGGCCAGCACCTCGGAGAGGGTGTTCACTTCCTTCTCCATCAGAAAGCCGGCCACGGCGGGCAGGTGATGGGCGACGCCCTCCGTGGAGGCATGGGCGCGATGGGCCGCCCCGAAGGCGTCGTTTACGTACACGTCAGCCAGCCGGGCCAAGGCCGCCGCCAGCGCGGGGTCGTTCTTCTCCTCGCCGGGATGGAAGCGCACGTTTTCCAAAAGGAGCACCTCGCCGGGCGCCAGGGCCGCCGCGGCCGCCTCCACCTCCGGCCCCACCACCTCGTTCACCTTCTTCACCGGCTTGCCGAGCAATTCCGAAAGCCGCCGGGCCACCGGATCGAGGCGCAGCTCCTCCTTCACCTGGCCCTTGGGCCGCCCGAGGTGGCTGGCCAGGATCACCCTTGCCCCCTGCTCGATCAGGTAGCGGATCGTCGGCAGCGCCGCGCGAATGCGCGTGTCGTCCGCCACCTGGCCATTTTCCAGGGGCACGTTGAAATCGACGCGCACGAAGACGCGTTTGCCTTTCACATCCACGTCGCGAACGGTGAGCTTGCGCATGCACACCCTCCTCCCGAAAGAAAGGAAAGAGGAGAAGGTTCGCGCCATTCTCCTCTCTCCACACGCTCGCCCTCATTGTACGGTTTTGTCGCCAGCCCTTACAAGCCCCGCCGCGCGATGTAGGCGGCCAGGTCGACGACGCGGTTGGAGTAGCCCCACTCGTTGTCGTACCAGGCCACCACCTTGACCAGGCTGTCCTCGATGACCATCGTGCTGAGGGCGTCGACGATGGACGAATGCGGGTTGCCGTTGAAGTCGCGGGAGACGAGGGGCTCTTCGGTGTAGGCCAGAATGCCCTTCAGCTCCCCTTCGGCGGCCCGCTTGAGCGCCGCGTTCACTTCCTCCACCGTCACCGGGCGTTCCAGCTCGGCCACCAGATCGACGACGGAGACGTTGGGCGTGGGCACGCGGAAGGCCATGCCGTTCAGTTTGCCCGCAAGCTCCGGCAGCACGAGGGCCACCGCCTTGGCCGCGCCGGTCGTCGTCGGGATGATCGACTGGGCCGCCGCCCGCGCCCGGCGCAGGTCCCGGTGCGCCAGATCGAGGATCTGCTGGTCGTTGGTGTAGGCGTGCACCGTGGTCATGAGGCCGCGGCGGATGCCAAAGGTCTCGTGCAGCACCTTGGCCACCGGGGCCAGGCAGTTGGTCGTGCACGAGGCGCCCGAGATGACGTGGTGCTTTTCCGGGTCGTACTGGTGCTCGTTCACACCGAGAACGATGGTGATGTCCTCGTTCTTGGCCGGCGCGGAAATGATCACCTTCTTCGCCCCGCCCGCGAGGTGCTTGGCCGCGTCAGCCCGGTTGGTGAAGCGCCCCGTCGACTCGACGACGATGTCGACGCCCCACTCACCCCAGCGCAGGTTGGCCGGGTCGCGCTCGGCGCTGACATGCACCTGCTTGCCGTTGACGATGAGCGCCCCATCGCGGGCCTCCACCTCGGCGTCCAAGGTGCCGTGGACGGAGTCATACTTCAAGAGGTGGGCCAGCGTCTTGGCGTCGGTCAGGTCATTGACGGCTACCACCTCCACGTCGTCGCGGACGAGCGCCGCGCGAAAGACGTTACGACCGATGCGACCAAACCCGTTGATGCCAATGCGGACCATGTTGATCCTCCTCCTGCCATACCGTTTCCATACACAGGATTTCCCGTTTTTCTCTTTCGATGAGGGTTTTCCGCGCTCATGCTTCCAGAATGGCACGTGCCGCGCCCTCGTCGGTGATGAGGACATGGGGGACGCCGTTTTGGGCCAGCGCGGCAATGGCCGGGCCTTTGCTCGCACCACCGGCAATGCCAATCACCTGCTCGGCCCGGGCCACATCTTCAATGCGCAGGCCCAGGGTGCGCATGGTGAACACGACGCGCCCGTCGCGGTCAAAATAATATCCGAAGGCTTCGGCCACCGCTCCCGCCTGGCGGAGGCGTTCGAGGGTCTGCGCATCGGCCCCCCGCCGGCGGGCCATGGTGAAGGCATCGCCGATGCCGTGCACCACGATGCGCGCCTTGCGCACCTCCTCCAGCACCGCCTTGATGTGCGGCTCGGCGGACAGCGACTGGTACGCCTCTTCGCTCAGCGTGTCCGGCACATGCAAGAGCCGGTACTGTCCGCCCGTTTTTTGCGCCATGCGTGAGGCAATGGTGTTGGCCTGGAGCTCCACCTGCTCGCCCAGCCCCCCGCGCGCCGGGACAAAGCGCACGCTGCGGAACACGGAGGCGGGCGCCAGCATCTCGGCGACGGCCGCCACCGTCGTCCCGCCGGCCACGGCGATGATGTCGCCCTCCCGCACGTGGCGGCGCAGCCAATCGGCGGCCACCTTGCCCATTTCCCGCTTGACCACGGGGGAGCGATCCGCGTCCCCCGGGACGACGACAATCCGCTCGATCGAAAGCCGCTCGGTCAGTCGTCGCTCCAGCTCCGTCAGGCCAAGCCACTCGCGCACCGCCTTCTCAAGCCGCTCCACCAGGGCTTCTCCTTCCCCCGTAAGCGACATGCCGGCGGGCGAGGAGGTGAGGAGGCCCTGATCGCGGAGGAATTCCACCTCGGCGCGCAACGTCCGCTCCGTCATGCCGAGAGAAGCGGCAAGGGAGCGGCGCCCAACCGGCTGCGTCAGCTGGATTTGCCGCAGGATGCGGTAGCGAAGCGCCAAGACGGCGACGAGATCGGGGGCCAGCTTGGCAAGCAGAGGAATGTCGGCCGTCATCGCAATTCACCTGCATTTGGGACATATTTCGTCCCTCGTAGGTATATTTTGTCCCACTGCGGCGAAAAGAAAAGGCGCCTTTTGGCCCTTCTCGCTTCATCTTTATGATAGGTTTCTTTTCCGATCACCGTCAAGCCCGTTCGGTCTCGCGTTCGAGGACGTCAGTCATAACGCCGCCGTCTGGACGACGGTGGGATGCCCAGCTCTTCCCGGTACTTGGCCACCGTGCGTCGGGCGATGGCAATGCCCTCCTGCGCCAGGAGATCGGCCAGCTTCTGGTCCGACAGGGGCTTCTTCTTGTCTTCCCCGTCGATAAGCGCCCGGATGCGTGCTTTCACGCTTTCGGCCGACGTGGCGCCGCTGGCCGTTTCCACCCCGCCGCCGAAAAAATACTTAAAGGCAAACAGGCCGCGCGGCGTCTGCACGTACTTGTTCGCCGTCGCACGGCTGACCGTGGACTCGTGCAAGCCGGTCATCTCGGCCACGTCCCGGAGTGTAAGCGGTTTCAAATAAGCCACGCCGCGATCCAGGAAATCGCGTTGTCGTTGCACAATGGCCTGGGTGACGCGGTAAATCGTCAAGCGGCGCTGTTCCAGGCTTCGCACCAGCCACAGCGCGGCGTTCAGCCGCTCCTCCACGTAGCGGCGGGCGTCGCGGTCAGCCGAGTCGGCCAGCAGCCGGCGGTACGCGGCATTGATCGTGATGCGGGGGAGGATGTGGTCGTTCAGGACGACCACGTACTCGCCGGAGACGCGCTCGACAAACACGTCGGGCACAATGTAGCGGACGTTGTCGGATGCGTAGGCCAAGCCCGGTTTGGGGTTGAGGGCACGAATGCGATCGGCGGCGCGCTGCACCTCCGACTCGTGCACGCCGAGGGCGGCGGCGATGCGCCCCAGACGATGCGCCGCCAAGTCCTCCAGATGGTCGCGAACAATGGCTTCGGCCAAGGCGTCACGCGGCTGCCGGCGCGCCAGCTGCAACAACAGACACTCGCGCAGATCGCGCGCCCCCACGCCGGGCGGATCGAGGCTCTGCAGTACCTCAAGGGCCCACTGCATCGTATCCACATCGGTACCCGCCGCCGCAGCCGCTTCCGCCAGGGAGAGGTCCAGGTAACCGGCTTCGGTCAAGTTGCCGGCAAGAAACAAGGCGGCACGGCGCACCGGCTCGGGAACCGAGACGTAGCGCAACTGCTCGGCCAGCACCACAAACAGCGTCTCCTCGTCACGGGTGGCCGTTGACAGGGGATCATACGCCTCGGACCAGGCCGCCGCCGTTTCCCGGTCGCCCGAATCGTCCGCGTACGCCATCCAGTCGATCTCCTCTTCCCACTCCGGCTGTACACGGGCCTCGGCATGCTGCTCCCCGTCCCCCAGATACGCCACATCATCGGCATCCACGATGAGGAGCGGGTTTTCATCTGCTTGCTGCCGGAGAAAGGCGACCAGGTCCACGGTCGACAGCTGCAACACCGTCAGCGACTGGCGCAGCTGGGGCGTAAGCGTCAACTTCAGCTTTTGGACTTGCGCCAAACCATAGCTCAACTGCACACGGCATCCCCCCGTCCGGTAACGCTTCGCCATCGTGCGCCCCCGTCCACCGCCCTCACCCTTCCCCCTACATTTTACGAAAAATTGACGGCGGCTGGAGCGTGTAAAGTTTCAGTAGGAACACGGTGAGGAAAAAACGAAAAGAGACCTCACCGCAAGTTGTCTGGCCAGGCAACTTGCCCCGACACGAAGTCGAGGAGGCGGTGAGGTCTCATGGAATGGATTCGCGAAACCGTGCAAGAAATCCTCCTTCTTGTACAGGAAATGGCTGACCTCCTGAAGCAAAGCCCGGATTTTGAGGCATTGGAGAAGGGCATCTACCGGCTGGTGCAGCAGGCAACCCTCCGGCTTTTGCAGGCGGCCTGTGCGGAGTTGGATCAACAGTTTATGAAAAGCCGGGATCGGAAGCATTTAAAGATCGTGCATCGCAAGGAGCGCACGGTCCTGACGCCCTTTGGTGAGGTGCGTATTATACGTCGGTACTACGTGGACCGGGAAAGCGGTCAGGGCCGGTACCTTCTGGATGAGGCGCTGGGCTTGGCACCACGCCAGCGGCTTTCGCCGTGGGCAAGACAGTTGGCCGTAGCCCTGGCGGTGGAGATGCCGTATCACCGGGCAGCGGAAGTGCTCAAGCACGTGACGCTTGGGAATGTGGACATCCGGGCCATGAGCATCTGGCAGGAGGTACAAAAGGCCGGTAGGGAATTGGGGCAACAGATCGAACAGCGGCGGCGGGATGTGTTTGAACGGGGCGTAAGCCCCAAAGGGCAACGAAAGAGCTCGGCAGTGTATGTGGAAGCGGATGAGGTTTGGGTACCAGCCCGGCGTTCGGAAGGGAAGCGGGCAACGATTCCCGTCAAGGTGGCGGTGGCCTACGAGGGAAAAGGGGACGTTTCGGCCCAGCGGCGTCGTTTGCAAGAACGTTGTGTGCATGCCGGTGTAGCAGAAGGGTTGACTTTTTGGGAAGAGTGTGTGGCGAAATTTGGTCAGCATTGGGACTTCGATGCAGTGGAGCAATGGTATGTGGGAGGCGATGGGGCCGCGTTTGTAAAGGAAGGGTGTGCGTATTTTCCGGGAGCGCAATACCGGCTCGATCCATTTCACCTTCGCCGGAACTTGGTAGAGAGTCTTCGACATGACGAGAAGGCGTATCGGGAGGTTTGTGCTGCGCTGTCAACATCCGATTGGGAAGGGGTTGAGCAGGCTCTGAAAGCAGCCGAACATCGCAGCCGCGGGGCACAGCGGCAGCGTGTGGTTCAGTTGTGGCGCTATTTGCGGACGAACTGGGAAGGCATTCGGGAGTTGGGAGAGCCCGTGCGATTAGGGGCGATTGAGGGACAAGTGTTTCATCACATTGCACGGCGGATGAAGCGTCATGGAGCGCGTTGGAGCGTCGAGGGGGCCGGCCGGTTGGCGCGGCTTTTGGCGTCGCGGGCAAATGGGGAACTGGCTGAAGTGGTGAAAACCAAGTGGACAGCCCAACCGGAAAGATTGAGCCATGTGTTTGGCAAAGGAGCGGCGGAGGAAAGGGAAAAGAGTTGGAGAGCAGACATAGAGGGATGGCTGCGCGCAAGGATTCCGGCCCTTAACGGGCCTGGATCCGGTGCGCCTTGGGTAAAGTATGTGCTTCGTGAGCTTGTGCGGACGATTCCAAGAATGGTTTAAATTGACCTAATTTTTGTGTCGGGGCACCTACTGAAAGTTGACACGCACCGGCGGCTGTTCCCTCCGTGTCAACTCACATAAAAACCTAACCGAAGTGAAACCGATCCCTCACGTAAAAACCTAACCGAATACTCTTGGCAAGAGGCTCCCTCAGGTAGGAAAATGGAGTTGAGGTCTACCCGACCTCAAGAGGTTCTTGGTTAGGTGGCTCGGGGGAGGGAGCCCAAGGACCCCGAGCCACGATTTTTTCGAGCTCATCATGAAGATCGAGCGGGTTGAGCGTTTCAAACTGAGCCTTGAGCACGTGTTCCATCTCCGGTTTTAAGGCGCCGCTTTCGATCAGGCGTTGGAAAGGCGTGCGGGCTTGGTCGAAGCGTTTGCGAATGCGCTTGCCTTCGTAGGATTTTTCGACGACCTTGCGGGTGGGCAAAAAGAGATTGGCGTAGGGGTCGAGGAGGGCATAGACGGCGTTGAGCCACTCCACAGCCTCTGGGGTGTCGTAGCGGGCATAGCCCACGATCTCGCGAACGAACTGGCGGTTTTTCTGTTCGACATGGGGGTTGTCGTTTTTGCGGTAGGGACGGCTGCGCATAAACGCAATCCCCTTTTGCCTGCAGAAACGGAGGAGATGATGGTTCAAGAACTCGGAACCGTTATCGCTGTGGAGGGTATGGACAGCTGTAGGCCACTGAGAGAGGATGGATTCCAAGGCAGCGAAGACGGCTTTTTGGCTTTTGCCGAGGATGGCCTGGCGGCGGCTGTAGCCGGTGACCATGTCGGTAACCGACAAGGTGCAGGCGAACTGGCCGGACGAGTCGCCGCCATTGTGTTCGACGAGATCGATTTCCAGGGCGCCGGGGCGGGATTCGTTCCAAGGGAGCCGGCCTGCAGGGATGTCCCTTTTCAAGCGATTGGTGGGTTTGGGGCGCATAAAGCGTCTGGGTTTGGGCGAATCGAATTCCTTCAGGCGCCGAGCGAGCGTAGATCGGCTGATTTGGGCGAGTTGCTGGCGGATGAGCGAGGTTAAGCGAAGTTTTCCATGGCGTTCTAAATGCTCGGCAGTCGGCAGGAGGACCGGATGGAGGCGTTCGGCACAAGGGTAGTCAAGGGCTTCCCAAACGGTTCGGATGACAGGGAGCGCTTCTTGATACCGCTTGGGCCGTTTGCGCCGGATCTGTTTGGGTTTCCACTCCGGGCCGTTGAGAACCTGGATAGCGTACTTGCGGTGATACCCCAGCACGCGCGTGACTTCATCGAGAATGCGCGACTTTTCTTTTCGGGACGAGGCTTTGGCATACCATTTCCGGATTTGTGTAAGGTATTCGCGACGGCTTTGAAGAGACATGGTCACGTCACATCCCCCTCGGTAAGATTTCGATGTGAGTGATCCAGTCTCCCTTCGGTTAGATTTTAGCTGAGCGATTGCGCCCTCTTGCATTTTGGTTCCGCATCGTTTATAATGCAAATTGTCGCGAGTCCACTAACGTGCGCTCGTAGCTCAGTTGGATAGAGCGGCGGCCTCCGGAGCCGCGTCTTGCGGGGGTTCGAGTCCCTCCGAGCGCACCATACATACGCGCAAAACCGCCCGTTTCCTCGGGCGGTTCACATTGGCGGCAAACTCCCTTGGCAACAGAGCGACCAAGGGAGTTTTCTTATCCTTATGGAAAGGAGCAGAACGTCCGGTTTTCCCGCACCGGGAGGTACAAGGGTTTACACAATTGTAGCGGGGTGTGCGACACCACCCCGCTTTTTTCTGCATGCAGGATTACTGGTTGACCGTCTGCCGCAGGTTGCCGCCGCCAACGCTGACATCGAAGAAATAGCTCCCGCTTCCGAGATACGATGAGACGCGAATCGTATACGTTCCGGCGACGGTAGGCTGGAAGCGGATCGTCTCTTGGCGCCGTGTTCCTTCCGATTTGGCCACGAGCGTTCCGCTGGGATTGTAGAGGTAGAGGTCGAAATCCGGGTTGGTGGACGACGACCAGTTGGGCAAAATCAGCGTGACAGCCAGTGGCTTGGACGTGTCGGTGACGTCCACCGCAAACTGGTCATAGGCACCCGAACCGCCAAGGGATCCCGCGGCATACAGGTGGGCGGGCTGCGCCGGGCCCGTTCCGCTAAAGCCCCCGGCCCGCTTCACGGCTTCGTACCCGTTCAGGTTGCCGTACCCGTAGTCGATATCCTTGCCCGCTGGACCCCAATCGAGGGCGGTGGCGAACAGGTGGCTCTTCACCTGGTCCGGCGTCAGCGATGGGTTGGCGTCGAGCATGAGGGCGGCCGTCCCGGCGACAAACGGCGTGGCCATGCTTGTCCCGCTATACGTGACATAGCCCGAGGTTGTGTTCGCTCTCGGCGCCGTGATGTTGTAGCCGGGCGCAGCGATGTCCGGCTTGATGCGGCCGTCCGCCGTGTAGCCGCGGCTGGAAAAGTCGGCCAGGAAATATCCTTGCTCTCCCGGATCCCCCATCGCCCCGACGGTGAGGGCCTTCTCCGCCGCCCCGGGCGAGCCGATGGTGTAGCGGCCCGGACCGCTGTTCCCCGCCGCCACAGCCACCACCAGCCCGGCGTCGTGGGCGCGGTTGACGGCTTGGGACGTCGAGTCGGTCCCGTCTGAGCTCTGGCTCGTGCCGAGGCTCAAGTTGAGAACGCGGATGCCGTAGACATCTTTGTTCTGGATGCACCAGTCGATGGCGGCCGTAACCGTGCTCATCGAGCCGCTGCCGCTGGCGTTCAGCACCTTCAATCCGACCAGCGCCGCGCCGGGGGCCACCCCTTTGTAGCGCGCGTCGGCTTGTCCCTCACCGGCAATGATCCCCGCCACATGCGTCCCGTGACCGTTGTCATCGTAGGGCGTGGCGCGGTTGTTGACGAAGTCCTTCCATCCGATCACCTTGCCGCCGTCGAGGTCAACGTGATTGGCGTCGATTCCGGTGTCGATGACGGCCACGACAACATCGTTTTTGGAATAGTTCGACGGATTGCTGTCGCGGTCACCGTCCACGCCGAAATCCTGACGCGCCTTTGCCGTGCCATACCAGTTGGATGCGGTCTGCATTGTCGCGTAGACCGGTGCGTCGTACTCGATCTGCTTGACGAAGGGCAGCTTGGCCGCTCGGGCGATCTGCTCCTTCGTCAGTTCCGCCGCGAAGCCGGACAGCGTCTGGTAGGCGTGCTTGACGGTGAACGATCCGATACGCTGTTTCAGCTCTTCCACCCGGCTCGCCGTGCCCCCTCCGTCGAACAGGACGATAACGGGCACCCGCTCGTCGTCACGCGCCGCCTGCAGCCGTTGTTCGAGGTTGTCAAACAGCTTGTTCCCGTCGCGGTCGGCAAGGGCGACCGTTGCCGCCGGTGGCTGCGCCTCGACGGCCTTTTTGGCCTCCGCCCCCCACACCGCGGGCCCCAGCCACAGGGACGCCCCGAGCATCAAGACCAGTCCCCCGTAGCCCAACACATTTCCCCTCATGTGCTCTCCTCCTTCCGCACGCGAATGCACTTGCCCGTTTTCGTCCGACCTTCCCTGCTCCTCCGCGCCTCCCCCGGTTCACGCACCACATGCCGTTTCGCGGCCCATCCCTCCTTTGGCCGGTTGGTGTCGGGCTGGCGGGCATCTGCCGCCTACCGGCATCATACCACGATTAATTATGAAAATTTATACAATTATCTCTACACCATTCGACACAACGGCCGCTGCGCGGTTCCGCGGCGTTTTACCTTTCGACACGCCGGAAACTGAAAGGGTTGTCCCGCCCCAGCGCAAGGTCTGCACGGCCCCACAACCAATACCCCGGGGAAACGGCACGGCGTCCCGGCCTTTTTGTTTGCGCAACCCCACCGCCCGTGATAAGATGGGAGTGCAATCCAACCGGAAAAGGAGGACCGCACCATGCCTCTCGTCCCCATGGTCATCGAGCAAACCAGCCGCGGCGAACGCGCGTACGACATCTACTCGCGGCTGCTCAAAGACCGCATCATCTTCCTCGGTACGCCGATTGACGACAACGTGGCCAACATCGTTGTTGCCCAGCTCCTGTTTCTGGCGGCTGAGGATCCGGAAAAGGACATCTACCTGTACATCAACAGCCCGGGTGGGTCAATCACGGCGGGCATGGCCATCTACGACACGATGCAGTACATCAAGCCCGACGTGTCCACGATCTGCGTCGGTCTGGCCGCATCCATGGGTGCCTTTCTCCTGGCGGCCGGGGCAAAAGGCAAGCGCTTCGCCCTGCCCAATAGCGAGGTGATGATCCACCAGCCGCTGGGCGGCGCGCAGGGGCAGGCCAGCGACATCGCCATCCAGGCCAAGCGCATCCTGCGCATGCGCGACAAGTTGAACAAAATCCTCGCTGAACGCACCGGTCAGCCCCTGGAGCGAATTGAGAAGGACACCGACCGCGATTTCTTCATGAGCGCCGAGGAAGCCAAGGCGTACGGCATCATCGACGATGTCATCCTGCAAGCGCCGAAAACCCGGTAGCGCGGAACCCCTGCCGAGCGGCTGCCCGCCCTCGCGGTGCAGCCGCTTCTTGATGCAAAAAACCGGGCGGCTTGGGCCCGGTTGTTGGCAAGAACGCGCACACCATTCCCCGTTGGCATAAGGAGGCCGGCGCAACCCTCACTCCTCTTTCGACACCAGCGCCTTCAGGCTGCTGACCGCCTGTTCGGCATCGCTCCCCTCGGCGATCAGCGTGATTTCCGTCCCCGGTCGGATGGCCAAGCTCATGATGCCCATGATGCTCTTGGCGTTGACACGCTTGTCGTTGACTTCCACAAACACGTCCGCCGCGTACCGGTTTGCCTCTTGCACAAACAGCGCCGCCGGACGGGCTTGGAGCCCGGTTTTCAGCTTGACCACCACCGTTTCCCGCACCACAGACCATTCCCCCTTCCCGCATTCCCCGGTTGGCACCACAGCCGGATCTGTCGCACACGTCCATTATAGCAAAGGATCGGCGCGTCACAGGGTTGCCGATTGTTCGTGCTGGCGCAATTTCTCGGCAATTTCATTGATTTTGCGCAGGCGATGGTTAATGCCCGACTTCGACACCTTTCCCGGCAGCAGTTCGCCGAGTTCCTTGAGGTTGACATCGGGGTGCTGCAGGCGCAGCTCTGCCACTTCGCGCAGCTTGGGAGGGAGCTGATCGAGGCCAATGGTCCTTTCGATGTAGCGGATATTCTCAATCTGCCGCATCGCCGCATTCACTGTTTTGTTCAGGTTGGCCAGCTCGCAGTTCTGCACGCGATTGACCGAGTTGCGCATGTCCTTGAAGATGCGCACGTCCTCGAAGTAAAGAAGAGCTTGGTGCGCACCGATGATGTTGAGAAATTCGGCGATTTTCTCGCCTTCCTTCAGGTACAAGATATGCCCCTTCTTGCGCTCGATGCACTTGGCGTTCAGCCGGAACTGATTGGCCAGTTTAGCTAATTCCTGGCAATGTTCCGGATAGGCATTGAAAATTTCGAGATGGTATGACGAGGCCTCGGGATGATTGACCGAACCACCGGCCAAAAAGGCTCCGCGCAGGTAGGCCCGCTTGCAGCACTTTCGCTTCAGCAGCCCCTTCGAGATGCCCCGCACAAAGGTGACCTCGTCCGTCATGATGCCCAGCTCGCGGAGCACCTCCCGCGCGTGTTGGGAGATGCGCACCACGTACACGTTGTTTTTCTTCAGGCGCATCTTGCGCCGCACGAGGAGCTCCGTCGGCACGCCGAAGACCTGCTTGAGCAGCGTGAAAATCCGCCGGGCGATGGCTGCGTTTTCCGTCGACACGTCGAGGATAAAGCGCCCCTGGCCGAACTGCACCGTCCCATTCATGCGCACCATGGCGGCCAGTTCCGCTTTTTTGCAGCACGGCGGCGTTTCGAGCTGGGTCAACTCCCGCTTCGTCTCCTGCGCAAAGGACATCGGCCCCCCTCCTTCCACCGTTACCCGTCTTGCCTCTGGCGGTGCTGCGCCACGATGCGCAGAATGTGGTCGGACAGCCGGGCGGCGTTGTGCCGCAGATAGGTGTGCCAGACCGCAAGCTGGTCGACGATCACCCGGTATCCCATCGCCTCGAGCCGCCGGCGGTCGCAACGCACCGGCTCTTTCCCCTCCTGGGCGTAGCGCCGCCGGACCTCGAGAGGAATCCGTCCGCTGTGCACGATCACGTAATCAAACAGCCGGTCGCCGACGTGGTCGACGAGGGCCTGCACGTGGTCGGCCGCGCTGTACCCGTCCGTTTCCCCCGGTTGGGTCATGACGTTGCAGATGTACAGTTTCACCGCCGCCGACCGCCGGATGGCGTCGACGATGCCCGGCACGAGCAGGTTGGGGAGCAGGCTGGTGTAGAGGCTCCCCGGCCCGAGGACGATGGCGTCGGCCTGCTCCAGGGCGGCGACCGCCTCGGGCAGCGGGGCAACGTCGGGCGGGTCAAGCCACACACGACGAATGCGCTTACCGGCCTGCGGAATTTTCGACTCCCCGGTGACAACGGTGCCGTCCTCCATCTCGGCCTTGAGGACGATGGCCTGGTTGGCCGCCGGCAACACGTCGCCGCGCACGGCGAGGACGCGGCTCAGCTTCTTCACCGCGCGGACGAAATCGCCCTCGATTTCCTTCATTGCCGCGATCAACAAATTGCCCACCGTGTGCCCGGCCAATCCCGTGCCGTTGGTGAAGCGATACTGCAACAGGCGCTCCAGGAGCGGTTCCGTATCGGCCAGGGCCAACAACACGTTGCGCACGTCTCCCGGCGGCGGCATCTTCAGCTCGTCCCGCAGCACCCCGGAGCTGCCGCCGTCATCAGCCACCGTCACGATGGCGGAAATATGCACCGGGCGCTCCTTCAGCCCGCGCAGGAGTACGGAGAGCCCCGTCCCGCCGCCGATGACGACGACGCGCGGTTTGCCGCGCCCTTCGCCCCGCACGACCGACGTCATGTCCTCGCCTCTCCCCAGCGTGTCGGCTCGTCCTTCTGCAAATCGCGGTGCGTCACCGTCACCCCATAGGCGTCGCGCAACGCGCGCGCCAGGTACTCGGCGATGGCCACCGACCGGTGCTTGCCACCCGTGCAGCCGATGCCGATGACGACGTGGTTCTTCCCCTCCCGCTCGTAATAGGGAAGAAGAAACCGCAACAGGGCAAGCAGCTTGTCGACAAACTCCTGTGTCTCCTTCCACTGGAATACGTATTCGTACACGGCCGGATCACACCCCGTCTGGGTCCGCAAGGCCGGAATGTAGTGCGGATTGGGTAAGAAGCGCACGTCAAACACCAGGTCGGCGTCCAGGGGCAGGCCGTACTTGAACCCGAAGGACACGACGTGAACGGCTAGCCGATTGAGCGCGAGCTGCCCGAAGCGCTGCGCCAGCCGCTCCTTTAGCTGCGCCGGGCGGAGGTTCGTCGTGTCGATCACCTCATTAGCCCGCCCCTTCAGCTCCTCAAGGAGCCGGCGCTCCCGGCGAATGCCATCGAGCACCGAGCCGGCACCGGCCATCGGGTGGCGCCGCCGCGTCTCCTTGTACCGCTGGATGAGCACCTGGTCACTGGCGTCGAGAAAGAGGATGTACGTGCGCACGCCCGGCATGTGGGCCAACTGCTCGAAGGCGTCAAACAGCGATTGGAAGAACTCCCGGCCCCGCAGGTCGATCACCAGAGCCACCTTTTCGATCTTGCCGCCCGACTGCTGGATCACGTCGGCAAACTTGGGGATCAGCACCGGGGGAAGGTTGTCGACACAAAAAAAACCGAGGTCCTCCAGGCTCTGCATGGCCACGGTCTTCCCCGCGCCCGACATCCCCGTAATGATCACCAAGTTGACCCGCTGCTTGCCCTGCCGGTCCGCCATGCCTCCCTCCCCCTTTGCCGCCCGCAAACGGTTCTCCCGTTTATTCGCGGCGGTCGATGACGTACTCGAGCAAGGCGTAGTCCGGCGTGTACCGGAACTTCCCGGTGATCATTCCGCCGCCTTGCGCGATGTGGGTCAAGAACAGCTGGTCACCCGGCGCGGTTGGGAGCTCCGGGATGCGCGAAACCTCGTGCCACGCCAGGCTGCCCTCCGGCGACTCCATTACCGGTTTTCCCTCATAACGCTCGGCGTAAAACGTGAACAGCATCCATTCGTCGACGACACGCCCGCCGTCTTCGATCAGCACGGTAAACACGCCGCGCAGCGCCGGGTCGACCAAGGTCAGGCCCGTCTCCTCGCGGTACTCCCGGATCACCGCCTCGGTCACGCTCTCGGTGGGTTCCATCTTCCCGCCCGGCGCCACCCACCAGCCGCGGCGCGGTTTGCGCAACAGGAGCACGCGGTCCCCGTCCCGCAGCACGCAGTTCGTCACCCGCTGCATCCGCTGTCACCTCTCAACCCTAAGCATATCACCAATCCAACGGGACTCACAAGGAATGGGGCGGCAGCCCCGCCCGAACCCAAACAAAAAGCGCGGGCCCGATCACCCGCGCACACCAAAAACAAAGGGGGTTGCTTCGCACCTTTAGTATACGACGAATATGTTTCAGGTCTGTTACAAATCATGAACAAACTGTTACATTTATCACACGTGCGTTCCGGCGCTGCGTCAGTCCTCTAGGCTTTGGATGTAGGCATAGGCCTCCATGGCAGCGATGCTGCCGTCGCTGGTGGCGGTGACGATTTGCCGGAGCTCCTTTTCCCGCACGTCACCGGCGGCAAAGATGCCAGGGACCTTCGTGCGCATCCGCTCGTCGGTCACGATATAGCCGGCCTCGTTCGTGATCCCGAGGTCTCGGACGCAGGCGGACAGGGGCTCCATCCCGATGTAAATGAACACGCCGTCACAAGGAAACTCGCGCGTCTCGCCGGTCTCGACGTGCTTGAGTCGCACGCCGGTCACCTTGCTGTCCCCGTGGATCTCTTCCACCACATGGTTCCAGACGAAGTCCACCTTCGGGTTGTCGAAGGCCCGCTTCTGCAAAATGGGCTGGGCACGCAACGTGTCGCGGCGGTGAACAATCGTCACCTTGGACGCGAAATTGGTCAAGAAGACCCCCTCTTCCACGGCCGAGTCGCCACCGCCGACCACCACCAGTTCCTTTCCTTTGAAAAACGCCCCGTCGCACACGGCGCAATAGGACACGCCGCGCCCCGAGAATTCCTGCTCACCCGGAACCCCGAGCTTCCGCGGCGTGGCCCCCGTGGCCACAATCACCGCCTTGGCGCGATACTGCTTGTCGCCGCAGTCGACCACCTTGACGCGACCTTCGTCTACGATGCGCTTGACATCGCCGTAGGCGTACTCGGCGCCGAACTTTTTGGCATGTTCGAACATGAGGTTGGACAGTTCGGGACCCAGGATGTGCGCAAATCCCGGGTAGTTCTCCACTTCTTGCGTGTTCATCATCTGACCGCCGGGCGCGCCGCGCTCGATCATCAGCGTGGACAGGTTGGCCCGCGCCGCATACACGGCAGCGGTCATTCCCGCCGGCCCGGCTCCGACGATAATGACATCGTACAGCCGTTCTTCTGTCATAGCCGTCGCCTCCTGGATCGATATTTTTCGATTTTGCAGCGAAAAAACAACGCCGTGCCCTACCACCGCTTCCAATCCGATCATACCGAACGGGCTACGGCTTCGCAAGGGCAACGCGCAACAGGCGGGCGATGCGGGACACCGCCGATGACGCGACCCCGTAGCGGGCGGCCAGTTCCTTCTGCTTGACCGGCTGTCCCGCCCGCTGTGCCGCCACATACTCCACCGCCGCCGCCCATGCGGCGGGTTTGCGAATGCGGCGCGGCTCCGGGCGCTCCGCGAACACGTAGGTACACCACACGGCCACCGCCTCGCGGTACACCGGGTTGTGGCGATCCGCGCCACAGTGCACCATGAGGAGCCTCAGCACCTCTTGCCACGCCGGCGGCCAGTCCGCAACGAGGGAGAACGGCGTGAAGACGACCCCCTCGGCCTCCGGCGCTCCGTCCCCCGGCGTCGCAAGGCGGCCGTCCCCCCCTCGGGACAGCAAGGCGAGAAAGGCCGCCACCTTCAGGTCATCGGCCTCATCAGGGTCGCGAAGAAACTGGCGCAGGGCCGCTTCCCCTTCGCTGTCCCCCAGCTGGGCCAGCGCCTCGATCACGCGCCGCTTGGTCGCCTCGTCGCCAAAGCGCAGCGCCCACAGGTAGGAGGCACGCACCAGCGGATCGTTGCGCAGTCCCTCCGGAAGGTCCTGGGGCGCAAGCAGGACCACCTGTTCATAGGCCTCGAGCGGAATTTGATGCTGGTACGGGAGCACGTCAGGCGCCGCCCGCATCCCCGCGTCTACCTCTTCCATCACCTGCAAGTAGTAAGCAGCAACCGGATCGCCACTGAGGCGAACTGCCTTTTCCCACAGGCGCCGCGCCGCTTCGGGGTGGCCCGTGTTGTACTCCGCCACCGCGGCGAAATGAAGGAGCGGGGCCTCCTCCATCCGCGCCCAGTAGAGCAACTTGCGGAACAGGAAGCGTGCATGCGCATGCTCGCCCAACAGGCCCAGCGTGGTGGCCAGCTTGTACATGGCCTCCGGCTGGAGGGGGACCAGCTTCACCAGCTGCTGCGTGAGGCGCACCAGCCGCGGCCAGTCCCCCAGGTTGACGCAAAACACGGCGAGATTGCAGAGCGCGTAGATGTTGTGCGGGTCGTGCGCGAGCACCGCCTCCGCGGTGGCCACGGCCTGCTCAAGGCGTCCCGTATAGTAGTACGCCAGGGCGAGGTTGTTGCGGGCCGGCAAAAACTCGGGATGGGCCTTCACGAGGTCTTCCAGGATCGCCTGGGCCCCATGGAACCGCCCCGCTTCGAGCAGCGCGCGGGCATGCTCATGACGCTGGAGGATCGATCCGTGCTGCGGCGGCACGCCGGGGCCATCGGCCGGGTGAAGCTCCTCGTATACCATTTCGAGCAGGTCGTGGGCCAGCGCCGCATATTCGCCCTGCGGCTCCCGCTCCAGATAGCGCAGGGCACACGCCTCGGCCTCTTCATAGGCCCCGAGGTAGGCGTAGTTGGAAGCGAGAAAATACCACACATCCGCCCACTGGGGGCACAGCTCCTGGAGCCGCCAGAGGGCTTCATTGGATTCGGCAAACCGCCCCGCCTCGGCCAACACCTCGGCGAGCTGGTACCAGGCTTCCGCGTCATCCGGTTGGAGCTGCAGCGCCCGCTCAAGCAAGCGGACGGCCTTGGCGTAAGCCTTTCGCCGCTGCTGGGCGCGGGCGCGCCGGCACAAGAACTGCGCGTCACCAACGGGCAGGGGGACAACGGTTTGCCGCGATGGGCGCACGGTGCGCAAGGATTGGGACACGTGTCGGGGCATGGCAACCTCCGGGCCATCGCTTGGATTTGCTATCAGTATACCATACCCCTACGAGGGCTTGTGCCGCGCGGCCAGCTCCTCCAGCACCGCCTCAAGGGGCACCCGAGCGGCGCGCAACAGGACGAGCAGGTGATAGAGCAGGTCGGCTGCCTCGTAGCGGAGCTCGTCGGGCGATGCGTTCTTGGCGGCAATGATGACCTCGCTCGCCTCTTCGCCCACCTTCTTGAGGATCTTGTCCAGGCCCTTGTCGAAGAGGTAGGTCGTGTAGGACCCCTCCGGCCGCTCACGGTCGCGCCGGGCAATCACCCGCTCCAGGAGGGTCAGCACGGCCAGAGACGCCCGTCCCGGCGACGCGGCCGCCTCCGCGGCCCACAGCGTGCGGTGAAAACACGACGGCGTGCCCTCGTGGCAGGCCGGGCCCTGCATCTCCACCTCGTACAGGAGGCAGTCGCCGTCGCAGTCGTAACGGATGCGCACGACGCGCTGCACATTCCCCGACGTGGCCCCCTTGCGCCACAGCGCCTGCCGCGAGCGGCTGTAGAAGTGGGCCTCCCCCGTCTGCACCGTCTGGATCAGCGCCTCGCGGTTGGCAAAGGCGAACATCAAGACATCGCCGCTGGACACGTCCTGCACGATCACCGGGATCAGTCCCCGTTCGTCAAAGCGGAGCGCGTCCCACGGTATGGACAGTCGCGGTTCAGACACGCACCGACACCCCCCGCTCGCGCAAATAGGCTTTCACCTGGCCGATTGACGTGTCGCGGTAGTGAAAGATGGACGCCGCCAGCGCGGCGTCGGCTTTTCCTTCCGTCAGCACGGCATAAATATGTTCCGCCGTTCCGGCCCCGCCCGAGGCGATGACGGGGATGCCCACCGTCTCGGCCACCGTCCGGGTCAAGGCGAGGTCGTAGCCGTCCCGGCGTCCGTCGGCGTCCATGCTGGTCAGGAGGATCTCCCCCGCCCCCAGCGCCTCGGCCCGCCGGGCCCATTCCACGGCGTCAAGTCCCGTCGCCGTCCGTCCCCCATGGGTGTAAACTTCCCAGCGCCCCGTGTCCGGATTCCAGCGGGCATCGATGGCCACGACGATGCACTGGCTGCCGAACAAGCGCGCCCCTTCCGCAACCAGGCGCGGATTGTGCACAGCCGACGTGTTGATGGACACCTTGTCCGCCCCGGCGCGCAGGAGGCGCTTCATGTCCTCCACCGTGCGGATGCCGCCGCCGACGGTGAAGGGGATGGCGATGCGGGACGCCGTCTGGCGCACCACGTCCACCATTGTCTCGCGCCCCTCGTGGGAGGCGGAGATATCGAGAAAGACCAGCTCGTCGGCGCCCGCCTCATCGTAGAGGGCGGCCAGCTCCACCGGGTCCCCGGCATCGCGCAGGTTGACAAACTGCACGCCCTTGACGACGCGCCCATCCTTTACGTCCAGGCAGGGAATGATGCGCTTGGTCAGCACGGCGCGTCCTCCTCCCCGTTGGCCTGCGCCCCGCCGGATGCCTCCCCCGCAGCCCCGGTTCTTCCGCCCAGGCGCGCGAGGGCGGCGCGCAGGTCGAGGGCGCCGGTGTAGAGGGCCTTGCCAACAATGGCCCCGCGCACGCCGTCCTCCGCCCGCGCGGCCAGGGCCTCGAGGTCGGAGGCGTGGCGCACGCCGCCCGAGGCAATTACCGCACAGCCGGTGGCCCGGGCCAGCTCGACGCAGGCAGACACGTTCGGCCCCGCCAACGTGCCGTCGCGGGCGATATCGGTAAAGATCAGCGTCTGGGCGCCGAGGGCCGCCAGCTGCCGGCCCAGGTCGAGGGCGCGCACGCCAGAGGCTTCCTGCCACCCGCGCACGGCGACGATGCCGTCCCGCGCGTCGAGTCCGACGGCCACGCCGTCGGCGCGCTCGGAGAGCAGCCGCATCACCAGCTCCCGGTCCTCCAGCGCCGCCGTGCCGAGGATGACGCGCCGCACTCCCCGGTCCCAGTAGGCCCGGGCCGCTTCTGCCGTGCGGATGCCCCCGCCCACCTGCACCGGCACATCCACGGCGCGCACAATGGCCGTCACCACGTCGGCGTTGACGGGACGTCCCTCTCGTGCCCCGTCGAGATCGACAACGTGCAACCAGGTGGCCCCTTCCGCCACCCACCGCTTGGCCATGGCCACCGGATCGCCGTAGACCGTCTCCCGCCCGTAGTCCCCCTGCACGAGGCGGACGCATTGCCCGCCACGGATGTCGATGGCCGGGTACAGGGTAAACCTCATCGCCTTTCACCTGCCATCACCGCCGCCCCGCACAGGCGCGCGAAATTGGCCAGCAGCGCCAGGCCGGTTTTCCCGCTCTTTTCCGGGTGGAACTGCATGCCGAACAGCCGGTCGCGCCCGACAATGGCCGGCACTTCGCCGTGGTAGTCGCACACGGCGAGGAGCACGTCGTGCGCATCCGGCTGCACATAGTAGGAATGGACAAAGTAGACGTAGCCCTCGGGAACGCCGGCCAGAAGCGGCGATTCCCGGAGATAGCGCAGCCGGTTCCATCCCATGTGCGGGATCTTGAACGTGCCGCGAAAGCGCATCACGCGGCCCGGCAAGAGCCCCAGCCCTGCGTGGCGGCCGTGTTCCTCGCTCTCGTCAAACAACAGCTGCATGCCCAAGCAGATGCCAAGCAGCGGGATGCCGGCACGCGCCGCGTCGACGAGGGCGCGGTCGAGGCCGCGCCGGCGCAAGTTGGCCATGGCGTCGCCGAAGGCACCGACACCCGGCAAGATGATGCCGCGCGCGCGGGCCAGGTCGGCCGGATCCTCCGTCACGAAACCGGAAAAACCCAGGCGCTCGAGGGCGCAGCGGACGCTGTAAAGGTTGCCCATACCGTAGTCGACAATGGCGATCATGCGCGTTCCTCCCCTTTTCCGTCCCCCGCGCCAGGGGGGCAGCGTCGGCCGACACCGCGTGGCCAACGGCGCGCCTACAACGTGCCCTTCGTCGACGGCACGCCCTGCACCCGCGGGTCACGCTGGGTGGCCTCGTCGAGGGCCCGTCCGAAAGCCTTGAAGACCGCCTCGATCATGTGGTGGGTGTTCCGCCCATAGTGGACGAGAACGTGGAGCGTCATCCCCGCCTCGAGGGCCGTTTTCCAGAAGAACTCGTGCACCAGCTCGGTGTCGAAGGTGCCGACCCGCGCCGCCGGCCATTCGGCGCGCCACTCCAGGTGCGGACGACCCGACAGGTCGATGACCACCTGGGCCAAGGCCTCGTCCATCGGCACAAAGGCATGGCCGTAGCGCCGGATGCCGGCCTTGTCCCCCAGCGCCTGGCGCAGGGCGCGGCCGAGGCAGATGCCGATGTCCTCCACGGTGTGGTGATCGTCGATGTGCAGGTCGCCCTTGGCCCGGACGGTGAGGTCGAAGTGGCCGTGGCGGGCGAACAGCTCGAGCATGTGCTCGAGAAAGGGTACGCCGGTGTCGAGGTCCGTCCGACCCGCGCCGTCGAGGACCAAGGACAGGGTGATGTCCGTCTCCGTCGTCGTCCGCTTCACCGTCGCCGCGCGGACGGCAGGTTCCAGCACGCCCTGCTCGTTCATGCGTCCCGATCCCCTTTCTGCCGGAAATCTCCGGGTTCGGCCCGCGGAGCGGTCACGGCCACGCCCGTCTCCCGACCGGCGGATGCCTCCAGCCGGACAAGCACCGCCCGCGCGTGGGCCTCGAGGCCCTCGGCCCGGGCCAGGGTGACGACGGGTTCGGCGTGGGCCACGAGGTCGGCCCGGCTGTAGGCAATCACATTGGTCACCTTCACGAAATCGTGCACCGACAGGCCCGAGGAGAAACGCGCCGTGCCGTTGGTCGGAAGGACGTGGTTGGGCCCGGCGAAGTAGTCGCCCACCGGTTCCGGGCTGTGCGAGCCGAGGAAGACGGCGCCGGCATGGCGGATGCGCCCGAGGAGGGCCCACGGATCGGCCACCAGGAGCTCGAGGTGCTCGGGGGCCAGACGGTTGACGGTCTCCACCGCCTCATCAAGAGAGGCGGCAAGGAGGATGGCCCCGTTCCGCTCCAGGGCCTCGCGGGCGATGGCCGCGCGCGGGAGGTCGGCAAGCTGCCGCTCCACCTCCGCCTGCACGGCCGCGGCCAGCGCGCAGTCCGTCGTTACGAGCACCGCCGCAGCAAGGGGATCGTGCTCGGCCTGGGACAGAAGATCGGCCGCCACCTGGCGCGCGTCGGCAGTGGAGTCGGCCAGGACGACGATCTCGCTCGGTCCGGCCACGGCGTCGATGCCCACACGCCCGAACACCTCACGCTTGGCCAGGGCCACGTATACGTTGCCCGGGCCGACAATCTTGTCCACCGGCCGGATCGTCTCCGTGCCGTAGGCCAGGGCCGCCACCGCCTGCGCCCCGCCGACACGGTACACCTCGTCGACGCCCAGCAGGTGGCAGGCGACCAGAATGCCCGGGTGGACACCTCCGTCCGGGCCCGGCGGCGTGACGACGGCGATTTCGCCCACACCGGCCACCTGGGCGGGAATGACGTTCATCAGCACCGTCGACGGGTAGGCCGCCCGTCCCCCGGGCACGTAGACGCCGACACGGTCAAGGGGGCGAATAAGCTGGCCCAGCACCGTGCCCGTCGCCGTCGGCTCGAACCAGGAGGCGCGACGCTGGCGCTCATGGAAGGCGCGAATGTTGGCCGCCGCCGCCTCCAGCGCCGCGCGGAAGGCGGGGTCGGCCTCGCGCCACGCCCGCGCCAGCTGTTCCGGCGGCACGCGCAGCTCCGCGCCGTCCCACCCGTCAAACTGCGCCGTGAACCGGCGCACGGCGGCGTCTCCTTCCGCCTGCACGGCTTCGAGGATGGCGCGCACCGCCGCCCGCTCCGCTTCGTGCACGTCCACGTCCCGCCGCAGGTCGTAGGATGCGGCGGGACGGATGCGCAACGCAAAACCCGCTCCCCTCATGGGGCCACCTCCGTCCGTTGCCGTCTGATCACTGCCTCCAGGCGCGCGCACAGCTCGTCGACGGCGCGGCTTTTCATGCGGTAGCTGACGAGGTTGGCGATGAGCCGCGTCGTCACCTCGGCGATCGTCTCCAGCTCCACCAGGCCGTTTTCGCGCAGCGTCTGCCCCGTTGAGACGATATCGACGATGCGGTCGGCGAGGCCCACAAGCGGCGCCAGCTCCACCGACCCGTTCAGCTTGATAATCTCCACCTGCTGCCCGCGCTCGCGGAAGTACGCCGACGCGATGCGCGGGTACTTTGTCGCCACACGCGGGGCGGGACAGGGCCGCCAATCGGGCTTTGCCGCCACGGCAATGCGGCAGCGGCTGATACCCAGGTCGAGCAGCTCGTAGACATCGCGCGCCTCCTCTTCCATCAGCACGTCCTTGCCGACCAGCCCCACGTCGGCCACCCCGTACTCAACGTAGGTAGGTACGTCGGAGGGCTTGGCCAGAATGAAGGTGAGGGCGGCATCGGGCACCGCCAGGACCAGGCGGCGCGACGCCTCCAGTTCCGCCGGCAGGGGCACGCCGCATCTGCGGAGCAGGGCCACCGCCTCGTCAAAAATGCGCCCCTTCGGCAGCGCCACGCGAAGTCCCTCGGTCATCGCGCTTCCCTCCCCGTCTTTGGCCCGCACGCCGCCGGCCCTTTGTCCACAAAGCATAGCACCCGGCCGCCGGCCCGTTCGGCGGCGCGGTCTGCCGCGTCGGCGTCGGGCACCCAGCACGTCACCACGACATTGCCCTCATCGCGCAGCCGGCGGGCCGTTTGCAAGGCCTCGGTGCGGTGGGCATCGTCGTACACCACCATCACCGTCGGCGGTCCTGGTTCCGGGGCAAGCGCCGAGACTTCCCATACCCTGTCGAGGACGAGGGCAAACCCCGTCGCCGGGGCCGGTCGGGCGAAGAGGGCCATCAGGTGGTCGTAACGCCCACCATGGAGAATTGGAAAACCGTGGTCGGCGGCGTAACCTTCAAAGAGCACGCCGGTGTAGTAGCCCAAATGGCCGATCAGCGTCAGATCGAACACCACGTGCGCGGCGACCCCATACGCCTCCAGCACGTCCCACAGCCGCCGCAGCGTGTCCAGGGCCGCCCCGCACCCAACGCCCGCCGCCACCCGCGCCGCCTCCTCCAGCGTCTCCACGCCGCCGCGGAGCGAGAGGAGGGCCAGCAACCGCTCCTTCGCCGCATCCGGCAGCGTCGACCGGCCCACGGCCTGGCGGAACCCGACAAAATCGCGCCGGGCCAGAAGCCGTTTCAGTTCGTCGCGCAGCACCGCCTCGGGCACCGTCACCTGGAGCAGCTCCGTCAGAAAGCCCATGTGCCCCACGGCCAGGGAAAAGCGGGCCACCTCCGCAGCCCGCAGGCAATCGACGGCGAGGGCAATCACCTCCGCATCGGCGTCGGCCGACCCGTCACCCACGAGCTCGACACCGATCTGCGGGAACTCCGCGCTGCGTCCCGCCTCCTTGCGTTGCCGCCGAAAGACGCTGGCCCGGTAGCACAACCGGAGCGGAAGCGGCACATCGGCAAGAAGCGAACCGACCACCCGCGCGATGGGCGCGGTCATGTCCGGCCGCAGCACAAGGGACAGCCCCTGGCGGTCAAACAGCGTGAAGCGCTGGTCGTCGGCCGTTGCACTCGCTTTGCCCACCGTGTCGTCGTATTCCAGCGTTGGCGTCTCGATCTCGCGGTAGCCCCACGCCGCCATGCGGCGCAGCACCCGCGCTTCGATCCGCCGGCGCTTGGCCAACTCGTCGGGCAACCAGTCGCGCATGCCTAGCGGTTTCTCGAAGACGCGCGGTCGACTCATCGCCTCCGCTCCCTTCTTGTCCGTCGGCAGCCCGTCGTCCGCCGTCCTTTACTTTCGTGTGCTGCCATGCTACCAAACTAAAGCATCCGGGTTTGTTGAACAGCTTACCACGCCCGGTGCGTCTTCGTCAACGGATCATCGGTGCTCTCCCAGACGTGGGCGATCCCCCGCACCGTCAGCCCAATGCTTCCCCAGCCGACCTCCCCCTCTTCACCACCATAAAAAATGAATATTTCGACGATGATCCCCGCGGCGCGGGGGCGCCGTGACCGTTCCCTTACGCTCCCCGCCCTACCCGCAGCGGCTGCCGGCGGCCATAGGTGAGCGACCGCCACACCCACTCCGCCGGGCCGAAACGGAACCGGCGCAGCCACCATGCGCTGAAGGCAAGCTGCCCGCCGAAGACGGCCAGCGTCAGGAGAAGCCCCCATGTCGGGGCGACGCGGCCGTACAGACCCAAGCCGTAACTGTAGAACAACGTGGTGCAGACGATCGATTGCAGCAGGTAATTAGTCAGGGCCATCCGCCCGGCCGCCGCGAGGGGCGCAAGGCGACGACGCCATGCCGGGCGTTCGGCAAGGAGCACGGTGGCGGAAGCGTAGAAGAGGGCCAACCCCAATCCCCCGAGGGCATAGCCGAGGAACGCCAGTAGGTCGTACACCGTCGTCATCCCCGGTGTGAGGCGGGCATCCGCGTACGCGGCCAGCGCCGCAAGCGGCAGCCCCGCAACCAGCCCCGCGGTTCCCGTACGCCGCAGAACCGACCGGGTGGCCGGCATCCGTTCGAGGAGCTTCGCCTTCGCCGCCGCGGCGCCGAGAAGAAAGATGCCCAGAAGAAAGGGGAAATAGATGATGGCATTGCCATACTGCAACGAGAGATCGATCCGGCGCATCTCCAGCTGCTGGGCATACGAACCCGACCCGAACGCGGCGAGGGATCGGTCAGCCTGCTCCTTGGCCCACGTGACAAGGTCCGGGTTTTCCGTCCCCAGCATGGGCCCGACGAGCAGCACGTAAACGCCCAGCGCCAGAACTATGCAGCCGAGGCCCCACACCAACGCCGTCTTGGCCGTCCGGCGGCGGAACGGAAGAAGGAGGAAGCCGACCAGGGCATACGTCAGTAGGATGTCCCCCGACCAAATGAACAGCGCGTGCAGCCCACCGATGAGCAGGAGCACGGCCAGCCGGCGGGCGTACAGCCGGCCCGGTGACCCGCCGCGCCCCGCGGCCCGTTCGGTGAAGAGCACCATGCCCATCCCGAACAGAAGCGAAAAGAGGGGGTAGAACTTCCCCTCCGCCAGCACCTGGATCAGCCCCTGAACCGCGTTGTCCCACGGGCTGTCCCACGGATCCACTCCGGCCAGGTCCCAGAAGATCACCGGCGAGCTGAAGTGGGCCATGTTGACGGCCAAAATGCCGAACAGGGCCAGCCCCCGCAACACATCGAGGGCAAAAAGGCGCTCCCCCGGGGCAACCGGCGTTGGCTTCGGACCCGGAGAAGCCATTGGGCGCCGGTCGTCCATGTCCTTCTCTCCCCTTTCGGTGGTATGCGCGCCCGCAGTCCTCATCCCAGCTTCCGGCCCAATCCCAGCAGAACGGCCAGGATGCCAGCGGCGATGAGCGGTCCGGTGGGCACGCCGCGGAACAAGGCCACCCCCAAAATGGTCCCCACGAGGATCCCCGTGACGACAACCGGGTTCTGCGCCATGAGCGGGACACCTTTGCCGGCCAGGTATGAGACGAACACGCCGACGGCGACGGCCAAGAGCGACGCCGGCGTGGTGAACGCGCGCACCAGCGCGCCGGGAGAAATTTTGCCGCTGGCCAACGGGGCCATGATGCCCATCGTGAGGACGAGGATACCCAAGTTCAGGCCGTGCTGTTCGAAAAAGGGCAGCAGTCTGTCCAAGTGGGCCAGGCGAAACAGCAGCAGCAGCAACACGGCGATCGACACCGGTGCGTTGTGGCTGACAATGCCCAACACGGCCAACGCGAGCAGCAGCAGACTGGTTGCGTCCACGGATGCCATCGGTCCCGTCCCCTTTTCCTCATTGCCGATCGGCAGGCCGGTAGCGGTCACGAATGACGCGCATCGGGTTCCCGCCCACGAACGCCCCGGGAGGCACGTCGCGGTGCACCACCGTCCCGGCGGCCACCACCGCACCGTCCCCGATGGTCACACCGGGCAAGATGGTGCAGTTGGCGCCGATCATCACATTGTCGCCGATGACCACGTCGCCGAGGCGGTACTCGTCGACCAGGTACTCATGGGCCAGGATCGTCGTGTTGTACCCGATGATGCAGTTCTTCCCCACCCGGATGCGCTCGGGAAAGAGCACGTCAACCATGGCCATCAAGGCAAAGGCCGTCTTGTCCCCCACGCGCATGCCGAGAAAGGTGCGGTAGAGCCAGTTCTTGACCGACACAAAAGGACAGTAGCGAGCCGCCTGGATGACGAGGAAGTTTTTGACCACCTTCCAGAAGGGCACGGTGCGGTACAGCTGCCACAGCGAATTGGCGCCCGACACCGGGTAGCGTTCCGTCCTCCGCACAGCCGTCCTCCTTTACGCGCGGTAGGTTGTCGGGCGTTGCGCCCGTCGGGCCTCCAGGGCGCGCCACACGCGGGCTAACAGCATGGTCAGGATCAAGGCCACCGCGAGGCGCAACGCCAGCAACCCCAACACGTTGATGCCCAAGGGCACGAAGATGAGCGTGTCCTCCACCACGGCGTGGCAGGCCGACAAAAAGAGGGTCAAGAGGTACAGGTCGCGCTTTGAAAAGCCGGCTTCCCGCGCGCTCTCGATGATCACGCCGGCGCCAAAGGCAAGCCCGAACAGGAGGCCGGCCAGGAGCGTCAACGACGTGCGCTCCGACAGGCCCAGCAGGCGGGTCAGGGGAGCCAGGAGGCGGGACAAGCGATCCACAACGCGCAGGTCCTTCAACAGCTCGATCCCCACCATCAGCGGCAGCACGATGAGGGCCATCTGCACCACGCCCCAGAAGGCCGTCTCGATCCCGTGCCAGGCGATGGCATCCCAGTCGCCGGCGAGGTCGGGAACCGCCGGGGGAACCAGGCCGTATCGCGCCGGCTCCTCACCGCCCCGCCACAGCAGGTTGAGGAGCGCCGCCGATCCGAAGGCCAGCCCCAGGCGCATCCCCGCCGCGGCCCCCACACGGACGCCGATGCGCCTTGTCACCGCCGTCTCGACGAGGAGGTTGTGGGAAAAGCTGAGCATGACGGCAAGGAGAAAGACTTCCTTCACCGTCAGGGACATCGACAGCATCGCCCCGATGGCCGCATACAGGTTTAACAGGTTGCCCAGGGCCAGCACCACGGCCGCCTCGCCGGGAAGGCCGACGAGCTTCATCAGGGGGGCAAACAGCGCCGTCAGCCCGTCGATCACCGGCGTGTAGCGCAACACGGTAACAACGACGGTGACGGGAAAAATCACCTTGCCCAGCGTCCAGGACGTCCGCGCGCCGGCCAACAGCCCGCGGCGCCATGTCTGTGCGGTCACCACAGGGCCTCCCCCCTTGTCGCCATGCGCATCCTTCACGCGTCTTCGTACCGCTTGGCGGCCCGGCCTGTCCACCGGCGCACCACCAAGAGCACAACGGAGCCCGCAATGAGCAGGAGGCTCATCACCTGCGCCGCGCGCAGCGTATCCGTCAGCATCAGGCTGTCCGTACGCAAGCCCTCGATAAAGAAGCGCCCGATCGAATACCAGATCAGATAGGTCAGGAACACCTCACCGCGGCGCGGATTACGCCGTCGCAGAACAAGGAGCACGCCAAAACCCAGCAGGTTCCACACCGACTCGTACAAGAAGGTGGGGTGCACATAGGACTGCCACTTCGGGATGTACATCTGTTCAATGATCCAGTCCGGCAGGTGCAACCGTTCCAGAAAGGCGCGGCTAACCGGCCCGCCGTGGGCCTCCTGGTTCACGAAATTGCCCCACCGTCCGATGGCCTGGCCGAGAATCAGGCTGGGGGCGACAAGGTCGGCCAGCTTCCAGAAAGGGATTCCGCGCCGCCGCGCGAATCCATAGGCCGTCAGCACGGCGGCGATGAGCGCCCCGTGGATGGCCAGGCCCCCCTTCCACACGGCGATGATCTCACCCGGATGCTGGCTGTAGTAGTCCCAACGGAACAGCACGTAATACGCCCGCGCCCCCAGGATGGCCAGCGGCACGCCATACAGCAGCAGATCGAGAAACAGATCGGGATCCAGGCCGAACCGCTTCCCCTCGCGCACGGCCACAGCCAAGCCGACCAGCACCGCCGTCCCGAGAATGAGGCCGTACCAGTGGACGTCGAAGGGGCCAATGGAAAACGCAATCGGATCGATGACCGGTGTACGGTCCAACGCGTCTCGCCTCCTTGCCTTCGCCTGGCCAGGCAGTACCCCCGCTGGCCCTACAGCAGGTCCTCGAGGGACGCTTCCTCGATCGTGTCGGTCAGTCGTTTGGAGAAGTGCACCGCGGCGTTGTACCCCATCCGCTTCAGCCGGTAGTTCATCGCCGCCACCTCGATGATGACGGCCAGGTTCCGGCCCGGCTTCACAGGGATGGTGATGAGGGGCAGCTCGGTGTCCATGATCTTCATCGTCTTCTCGTCGAGGCCGAGCCGCTCGTACTGTTTGGTGGGATCCCACGCCTCCAGCTCAACGACGAGGGAGATGCGCTTGTAGTTCCGGACCGCGCCGGCACCGAACAGGGTCATGATGTTGATGATGCCCAGCCCGCGGATCTCCAGCAGGTGACGGATCAGCTCCGGTGCGCTGCCAATCAACTCGTTCTCCTGCGTCTGGCGGATCTCCACGGCGTCGTCGGCGACAAGCCGGTGGCCGCGCTTCACCAGTTCCAGGGCCGTTTCGCTCTTGCCGATGCCGCTGGCACCCACGAGGAGGATGCCGATGCCGTACACGTCGACCAGCACGCCGTGGATCGTCGTCCGCGGGGCGAGGCGGTTTTCCAGGTAATGGGACAGCTTGCTGGCCAGCTTAGTTGTCGGCAGGGTCGACAGCAGCACGGGGACGCCGGTCTCCTCCGAGGCCTGGATCAGCTCCGGCGGCACTTCCTGCCCCCGGGTGATGCAGATGCACGGCGTTTTCTCCGTGCACAGGCGGCGAAACCGTTCCAGGCGCGTCGCGGAATCCAGTCGTTCGGCGAAGGTCAATTCCGTCCGGCCCAGAAGTTGCACCCGGTCGGCCGGGTAGTAGGTGAAGTACCCGGCCATCTCCAGTCCCGGACGGCAGATGTCCATCGTCTCGATGGACCGCTTGACGCCCCGCGCGCCACTCACCACCTTCAGCTGAAAGGTGCTGACCAGATCCTGCACGCGCACCGTTTCCATGGTCTCCCCTCCCCCTCGTCCCTAGCGCGTGGCCGCCGTCTCTTCGGCTGCCTCCCGCGCCTGCATTCGACGCCGGTCGCGCTCCAGGATCGGCTTGAGAAACTGCCCGGTGTACGATTCCGCCACTGCACTGATGGCCTCCGGCGTCCCCTCGGCGACGACCTGCCCGCCGCGGTCGCCGCCCTCCGGACCGAGGTCGATGATCCAGTCGGCCGTCTTGATCACGTCGAGGTTGTGCTCGATCACCACCACGGTGTCGCCGTTGTCCACCAGGCGATGAAGCACCTTCAGCAAGCGGGCCACGTCATCCACGTGCAGCCCCGTCGTCGGCTCGTCGAGGATGTACAGCGTCCGCCCGTTGCTGCGCCGGTACAGCTCGGCAGCCAGCTTCACCCGCTGCGCCTCGCCGCCGGACAGCGTTGTCGCCGGCTGGCCCAGCTTCATGTACCCCAGGCCGACGTCGTAGAGGGTTTGGAGCTTGCGCTGGATGCGCGGGATGTTGCGGAAGAACTCCAGTGCCTCCTCCACTGTCATCTCCAGCACGTCGGCGATGGTCTTACCCTTGTAGGTGATCTCCAGCGTCTCGCGGTTGTAGCGCTTGCCCTTGCACACATCACAGGGTACGTAGACGTCGGGCAAGAAGTGCATCTCGATCTTGATGATCCCGTCGCCCTTGCACGCCTCGCAGCGGCCGCCCTTGACGTTGAAGCTGAAGCGCCCCTTCGTGTACCCGCGCACCCGCGCCTCGGGCGTCTGGGCAAACACCTCGCGAATGTCGTCAAACACGCCGGTGTAGGTGGCCGGGTTGGAGCGCGGCGTGCGGCCGATCGGCGACTGGTCGATGTTGATCACCTTGTCAAGATGTTCCAGTCCCTCGATCCGATCGTGGGCCTCCGGTTTCTCCTTGGCCCGGTGCAGCTCGCGGGCCAGGGCCTTGTACAGGATGTCATTGATCAGGGTGCTCTTGCCCGACCCGGAGACACCGGTCACGCACACGAACAGGCCAAGGGGGATGCGCACGTCGATGTTCTTAAGGTTGTGCGCCTTGGCCCCGCGCACAACCACGGCCTTTCCGTTGCCCGCCCGCCGCGCCTCGGGCACGGGGATGAACTTGCGCCCGCTGAGGTACTGGCCGGTGAGGGAGGTGGGGTGGCGCATCACCTCTTCCGGCGTGCCCGCCGCCACCACCTGCCCGCCGTGGGCCCCCGCCCCCGGCCCGATGTCGATCAGGTAGTCGGCAGCCAGCATGGTGTCCTCGTCGTGCTCGACGACGATCAGCGTGTTGCCCAGGTCGCGCATCTTCTCCAGGGTGCGGATCAGTTTGGCATTGTCCCGCTGGTGCAGCCCGATGCTCGGCTCGTCCAGCACGTAGGTCACCCCGGTGAGGCGCGAGCCGATCTGCGTGGCCAGGCGGATGCGCTGCGCCTCCCCGCCAGACAGGGTGCCGGCAGCGCGGCTGAGCGTCAGGTAGTCGAGGCCGACGTCGACGAGGAAGCTCAGGCGGGCGTCGATCTCCTTCAGGATGAGGCGGGCGATCCTCCTCTCCTTCTCCGTCAGCGTGAGGTTGCGGAAGAAGTCCCGCGCCTCGGCGACGGACAGGTTCGTCACCTCGGCGATGGTTTTCCCGCCGACGGTAACGGCCAGGCTCTCCGGCTTCAGGCGCGCGCCGCCGCACGCCGGGCACGGTTTCTGGGCCATGTACGCCTCCAGCATCTCGCGCACGTGCTCCGACGTCGTGTCCCGGTAGCGGCGGGCGATGTTCGGGATTACCCCCTCAAAGGGGATGGCCGCCTCCTTCACCTGCCCGAACTCGTTCTCGTAGCGGAAGCGGATCAGCTCGCCCGGCGCTCCGTGCAGAAGAAGGTTCAGCTGCTCAGGCGGAAGGTCGCGCACCGGCACATCCATCGGGATGCCAAAGTGAGCGCACGCCGCGGCCAAGAGTTGCGGGTAGTACGTCGACGACGACCCAGCCCACGGGTCAATGGCCCCCTCGGCCAGCGTCTTCGACGGGTCAGGGATGACCAGGTCGACGTCCACCTCCTGCTTTACCCCCAGGCCGTCACAGGCCGGGCAGGCCCCATAGGGGCTGTTGAAGGAAAAGAGGCGCGGCTCCAGCTCGCCCAGGCTGAACCCGCATTCTGGACAGGCCAGGTTCTCACTGAAGAACAGTTCCTCCTGCCCGACGACGTCGACGACCACCTGCCCCTCGGCCAGCTTGAGGGCCGTCTCGAGGGAGTCGGCCAGACGCGACCGGATGCCCTCCTTGATCACGATGCGGTCGACAACCACCTCAATGGTGTGCTTCTTGTTTTTCTCCAGGTGGATCGGCTCACCCAGGTCGCGCACCTCACCGTCGACGCGCACACGCACAAACCCCTGCTTGCGCACCGCTTCCAGGAGCTTGGCGTGCTCCCCTTTGCGCCCGCGCACGAGGGGCGCGAGGATCTGCATCCGCGTCCGCTCCGGGTAGGCCAGCAGGCGGTCCACCATCTGCTCGACGGTCTGGGCGGTGATCTCGACGCCATGGACCGGACAGTGGGCCTTGCCGATGCGGGCGTACAGGAGGCGCAGGTAGTCGTAGATCTCCGTCACCGTGCCCACGGTGGAGCGGGGGTTGCGGCTCGTCGTCTTCTGGTCAATGGAAATGGCCGGCGACAACCCCTCGATGGCGTCGACGTCGGGCTTCTCCATCAGGCCGAGGAACTGGCGGGCGTACGCCGACAGCGATTCCACGTAGCGGCGCTGTCCCTCGGCGTAGATGGTGTCGAAGGCCAGCGACGACTTGCCCGACCCCGACAGCCCGGTGATGACGACCAGCTTGTTGCGGGGAATGGTGACATCGATGTTTTTCAGATTGTGCACGCGGGCACCCTTGACAACGATGTACTCCTGGGTCATCGCTTCTCTCGCCTCGATTCCGTGGCCAAGTCCGCCTTCAGTTCCAGCAGCAGGTCGCGGAGCTCGGCGGCCCGCTCGAACTCGAGCCGGCGCGCCGCCTCCTTCATCTCCTTTTCCAGGCGCTGGATCAGCGCCTGTTTCTCCCGCTTCGTCATGCGCGCATATTCTTTCTCCGGCAGGTAGTCGGCTGTCGCCTCCGCCGCGTGCGTAGCCTGGATGATGTCGCGCACGGCCTTCCGCACCGTCTGCGGCGTGATGCCATGGGCCTTGTTGTAGGCAATCTGCTTCTTGCGGCGCCGCTCCGTCTCGGCAATGGCCCGCCGCATCGCCTCCGTCATGCGGTCGGCGTACAGGATGACGTGGCCGTTGGCATTGCGCGCCGCGCGGCCGATGGTCTGGATAAGAGCCGTTTCCGAGCGCAGGAAACCCTCCTTGTCGGCATCAAGGATGATGACAAGGGACACCTCGGGGATGTCCAGCCCCTCGCGCAGGAGGTTGATGCCCACCAGCACGTCGAAGACGCCGAGGCGCAGGTCGCGGATAAGCTGCATCCGCTCGATGGTCTTGATCTCCGAATGCATGTACTTGACCTTAATGCCCACCTCGCGCAGGTAGTCGGTCAGGTCCTCGGCCATCTTCTTCGTCAGGGTGGTGATGAGCACCCGCTCGTTCTTCGCCACCCGCTGGCGAATCTCCCCGATCAGGTCGTCGATCTGCCCCTTCGTCGGCCGCACGTCGATGGTCGGGTCGACCAGGCCCGTCGGGCGGATCACCTGTTCCACCACATACGGTGCCTTCTCCAGCTCGTAGGGCCCCGGCGTGGCCGACACGTAGATGATCTGGTTGACCTTCTGCTCGAACTCCTCAAATTTGAGCGGGCGGTTGTCGGCCGCCGAGGGCAGCCGGAACCCGTACTCGATCAGCGTCTCCTTCCGCGAGCGGTCGCCGTTGTACATCGCCCGCAGCTGGGGAATGGTGACGTGGGACTCGTCGATGATGATCAGGTAATCATCCGGGAAGTAGTCGAGCAGGGTGTACGGCGGCTCGCCCGGCGCGCGGCCCGTCAGGTGGCGGGAGTAGTTCTCGATGCCCGAGCAGTAGCCCATCTCGCGCAGCATCTCCAGATCGTAGCGCGTGCGCTGCTCGAGACGCTGGGCCTCCAAGAGCTTCCCCTGGGCGCGCAGCTCGGCCAGCCGCTCCTCCAGCTCCTGCTCGATGCTGACAAGGGCCCGCTGGAGCGTGGCCTGGCTCGTCACGTAGTGCGACGCCGGGAAGATGGCCACGTGCTCCCGTTCGGCGAGCACCTCGCCGGTGAGAACGTCGATCTCGGTGATGCGGTCGATCTCGTCGCCGAAAAACTCCACCCGCACGGCCTGCTCCGTCCGCGAGGCGGGGAAGATCTCCACCACGTCGCCGCGCACGCGGAAGGTGCCGCGGGTGAAGTTGAGGTCGTTGCGCTGGTATTGGATGTCCACCAGCCGGCGCAGCACCTCGTCGCGGCTCTTCTCCATGCCTACGCGCAGGCTGACGACGAGGTCACGGTACTCCCGCGGGTCGCCCAACCCGTAGATGCACGACACGCTGGCCACGATGATCACGTCGCGCCGCTCGAAGAGGGCGCTGGTGGCCGAGTGGCGAAGCTTGTCGATCTCGTCGTTGATGGACGCGTCCTTCTCGATGTACGTGTCCGTCTGCGGGACGTAGGCCTCCGGCTGGTAGTAGTCGTAGTAGCTAACAAAATATTCCACAGCATTGTGCGGAAAGAACTCCTTGAACTCGCTGCACAGCTGGGCGGCGAGGGTTTTATTGTGGGCGATCACCAGCGTCGGCTTCTGCACCTGGGCGATCACGTTGGCCATGGTGAAGGTCTTCCCCGTTCCCGTGGCCCCGAGAAGGACCTGGTGCTTCTCGCCGCGCCGGATTCCCTCCACAAGCTGGCGGATCGCCTCCGGCTGGTCGCCCATGGGCTTGAACTCGGACACGAGCTGGAACGGCCGCTCCACTGCGCTTCCTCCTTTCCGCACGGACAAGAATTTGATTGCATCTAAAGTATTATACCATAATGTTCAGGTATTATTTTTTATAGAAGTTCGTTAAAAAACGTGTAGACCGAGTACCTTATTAGGTACATCGTCTACACGCTAATTCCAACAAAATTTACATTTTTACTTCCATTGTTGTTAACTCAATAACTTTATTAGCCATATCAAGGAATATTTCTTTAAATTTCTTGATGTTTTCCTTGGTATTTTCAAGTACCTTTCCGGTTTGAGCTACTTGTTCATCTGTTAATGCGAATACTGGCGTTTGTTTCTCTTGAGAGATTGCAATCAAACTGTTAAAATCAGGTATAGTAGACAAGGTGTAATCCAAAGAGTAATAATCACCTGGTAGTAACATATCGCATTGAGACAAAACTTTTACTAACTTGTTAGATACAGTTTCCCCTATCTCATCAATCCATTTTTGAAAAGCTTTTGCTGGAGCATTTTTTCTTGGTCGGTACTTTTGGATTATTGTACCCAAGAACTTGGGAGTGATGTCTGGGAATGCATAACTTGCATTTTTAAAGTGCGAATGTGCTCTTTTAGCCCATTCATGCCAAATAGGAATAACTTTCACTAGAGAATTAATAGCCATTACTGAGAAAAAGTCAGTATTAGCAGGTACAATAAAATAATCAGATGTCATAAGCAAATTTTGGTTTATTGAACTTAAACTAGGATTCATGTCTATTATTACATAATCTGCGTTGTACTTTTTAGCTGTAACGTTTAATAAATAGGAAATAGATCCCGGTAAATTTTGCAAAGTTTGAATCGATCCCGATAATTCTTGAGCAATTCCTAATGTAACTTCATATTCAGCTAGCGCAATGTGACCTGGTAACAAAAATAATCCATCTATACCTGAAATAGGAATACATTCAATAGGTTCAATTTCTTGACCAGGCCTTGATTCAAATGCTGGCGCTAAACCGTCCCTTATATTGTTTTTGGAGTCGATTTCATAAAATTTTTCCAGTTCATACGGACCTTTATAGCCTAACACCAAACCAGTTAAATTACATTGCGGATCAGCATCTACTAAAATAACCCTTTTGCCAAGAGAAGCCATCATCCACCCTAGATTAAATGCAGTAGTCGTCTTACTAACTCCTCCTTTGTGGTTAAACAAGGCTATTTTCTTCACCATCATGAGCTCTCCTTTCTAGAATGGCTAAACTTTATTTGATACGAAATATATCGCAAACTTATGTATACTTAAATTATATTTCACCCGCACCAAAAATCAAATACAAATCCAAGAGAAAACCTAATATAAAACCGGGCGGGATACTTCACCACCGCCCGGTCGCTGCTATTTTTACTAAATCTAACTCGAAATCACAGCCAATCGCCATCGTCACCGTCAAACATGTCGCCGTCGAGCATATCCCCGGCCGCTTCGACGGCATCACCCAATTCGTCGAGCAGTTCGGCGAGCAAAAAGCCGCCCACCATCCCCGCGGCAAACGGGCCGATTCCGGTGCCGGGCACGTGACCATGGGCGTGCCGCCCGTGCCAGTGGCCCGGATGCCCCGGCGATTGGCCAAGGTGCCACGAGTGCAGGGGGATCTGCGGTGCATGGTGCGGATCGGCCAGCACCCGCTCCAGCGTTTCCTTTAGATGAGCCACCAGCGCCTGCTCCTGCCCCTCCTCGAGGAGGCGGACCGGAACGGCGATCTCCAGTTTCCGCTCCGCTTCCCGCGCCAGCCAGCCGCCCCGCACCCACTCCACTTCCGACAGCAGGTAGAACGTGTCGGCAGTCTTGCGCAGGAGAAACTCCCATTCCTTGATCGGGAGCTGGGGATTGGCCGAGAAATATTCAAATTCCTGGCCATAGGCCGTCAGCTTGCCCCACTCGGCCTTGCGCCGGAAGCCCAGCTGTTCGATGGCGCGGAACAAACGCTCCGTTGGCTTATCGGGCAGCACGGTAATGGGGTCGAAATCCTTCGGATCCACCGCAAAATCGACGTCCAATTGGGTGCGAAACCCGTAGCGCACCGAAGAAGAGCTGATGGCCAAATTGGCCGGCAGCACAAAGGAAAAGGGCACTTCTTCCCGATGCGGCTGCGGCGGCACCGTCACCTGGTGCAACACCGGGATGCGGTGAACCGTTCGCGTGGCAAGGCGGTTGTGCACGCGCACCTCCATCACCAGGCTGACGGTCAAGTCGTTGACCTTCTGCGCCACCGTCCCGCCGGAAATGACGATCTTGCCCGTCACCTCTTCCCCGACGCGGAACGCGTCCCGATCGAGCTGCAAGTCGACGGACGCTCCGCCCACACCCAAGCGGGCCAGCAGGTTCTTCCACATCCCCCATCGCCTCCTCCCGTATGGTTCCACACCCATTTTACCCCCCGGAGGGAGGTTCCCCAACCTGCGAAACGCGCGACACCGTTCACGACGACGCCGTCTCGGAAGGTTCCCGGGCGCCGTCGGCCACTTCCGCCCGCGATCCAACCGGGGAACGGCGCGACGCCTGCATCCCCGTGCGGCCGCGCAAGCCGAAAAGCCCGGTATCCTCCACCTCGACGTAGTACGGGGCATCCTCGTCGGGAGCGAGCACAATGCCCAGCTGATGGTGATCGGTGGCGTACACCGTGCGCTGCACCAGGCGCACCTCGCCGTTTTGGTCAAGCACCTCCAGCCGGCAATGGGCCCGGTTGCGGCTCAGTGCCGCGTGCAAATCCAGCCGCGTGCGCACCTCCACCCCGTTGACGCGCCGGAGGCGGTCGCCGGGCACAATTCCCATCGCTTCAGCCGGGCTCCCCGGGAGCACTGCCAGCACGCACAGGCCTTCCGCGCCGTGCTGGAAAAGGGCGGGCCGTCCCCGCTCCTGCCACCGTCCGAAACGGATGAGGGCTTCGTGACCGACCGCCGCAAAGGTGGACGCCAGAAGCGCGGCCGGTAGCCACACGCGTGCCCAACCGGCGAGCGCCAACAGGATGAGGCTGTACGCGAGCAGCCATCCCGCAGCATGCCGCGCCTTTTCCTGCGCCGTGCGGGTAAGCGCCACGTCGCTGTAGCCGATCAGTGCCGGCAAGCCCGCCACGGTCCAGCTTGTCGCACCGCTGCCAAACAACGGCCACCATCCCGGTCCGCCTCCCCCGCCGCCCGCGGCCGGCACGACCACGATGAGCGGCAGCAGCCACAGCCGCTGCAACGCGTAGCCGCCAACGAGCTTGCCCCGCGGGCTCCGCAGAAACAGCGGGGTGGCCCGGTTCCCGCCGTGCAGGAAGACCAGGACGCTTTCCACCAGATGCAAGATCGCCACCAGCGCAGCGAGGGAAGGAACGTCCACCTGCAGGAGAAAGCGCCCCAGGGGTGCCAGCGGGGGGATGGCGAAAGCGGACGGAGCCAGCTGCGCCACCGACGCGGCAGTGCCAACGATCCCCCCCGCGTACGCCAGGCACAGATAGCGAAAGCGCGCGATCGCCAGCACCAGCGCCACGCCCCACAGGACCGCCAGGGTGTGCGGATGAACAACCACGCCCAGCCCTACGAGAAGCGCGGAAGCCGCCAGCCCGCCCCCGGCACCCATCAGGACGGAATGGAGCGTCTCCCGCCACACGCTGCGAAGACGGACAAAAAAGAGCCGCCGTTCCAACGCCACCTGCCGGGCGTAAAATGCCGCGAGCAACGCCACGAAGACAAAGGTCGCCGGATGAACAGCGACGCGCAACCATTCCTTCCCCATCGCCAGCCAAGGCTGCAGTGCCCCGTTCATGATTCGCCCCCCTTGCCGCGAAAAAAACACCACGGTCCCTGCCGTGGTGTCCCTTTTCGACAACGCGCCCATCCGTTCCTGCTCTCGCGGTGGGCCAAAGCGGACAGCCGGGAAGGGCCCGACGGTCGACAGCGACCGCGGGCGCGGCGGAAAGGCGTTATGAGTCGACCTGTTTCACCAGTACCTGCAGCGCCGTTTGCAGCTGTACGTCGTTTTCGGGGTTCTCAATGCGCTTGCGCAGCTCATCCTCGATGCGCGTCGCCGTCTCGGCGTCAACCACGCCGGTAACCGGCAGCCCATGCACACGCTGGAAAGCCTTCACGGCGCGTTCTGTCTGCGCATCAAAGTACCCGTCGGTGCGCCCAGGCGGATAGCCAATCCCCTGGAGCATCACCTGCAGGTTGTGGACCTCGATGTTGTTCATGTCATAGCGCAACGCACGATCCCTCGGCAGCGGTACGGCCTTGAAGTAGGCCGGCTGGTCGACGACGATGTCGGGCTGTACCCCCTTCTTGTTGATCCAATGGCCCTTGGGCGTCAGCCACTTGGCTACGGTGAGCTTGACCGTGCTCTTGTCGACAAGGTCCACCGTTTGCTGGACGGTGCCCTTGCCAAAGCTAGGTTTTCCGACCACCGTGTACCCGCCCGACTCCTTGAGCGCCGCGGCGAAAATCTCCGCCGCACTGGCGCTGCCCTCGTCCACCAGGACAACAACGGGATAGGGTTTGCGGCCGTCCAAGGTAGACCGGTACGTCTCGCGCTGTCCACCGCGCTGTTCGATGTGCAGGATCACGCCGTGGTTCGGAACGATCTGCTTGGCCATATCCAGCACGGCTTCCAAGAGGCCGCCCGGATTGCCACGCAGATCGATCACCAGCCCCTTGATGCCCGCCTCTTCCAACCGCTTCAGCTCTTCCGCAAACCGCTTGCTGGTTCCGGTGGAGAATTGGGTGATCTCGATGCGGCCGAACGGGATGCCCCGCTTCTTAAGAATCCCGGCATGAACCGTCTCGATGGGAATCTCGTCGCGGATGATCACCAGCTTGAGAGGTTGCGAAACCCCCGGCCGGATGATCTCCAGGTGTGCGGGCGTCCCCTTGGGGCCGCGGATCTTCAGGACAGCTTCCATGAGCGACAGCCCCTCGAGGCTCTCGCCGTTCACGCGGATGATCTGGTCGTTCGGGCGAAGCCCAGCCTTTTCCGCCGGCGAGCCCTTAATCGGTGCGACGACGGTCACCCGCCCGTTTTCCATTTTCACTTCCGCCCCGATACCCTCAAAGGAACCCTCGACGGCATCCTCCAAATGTTGGGCCGCCTCCTCATCCAGATAGGACGTGTACGGATCGTCCAGGGCCTCCAGCATCCCCTCGATGGCGCCGTTCACCAGCTTTTCGTCCGCCACCGGCTCGAGGTAGTGGCGCTGGATGAGGCGATAGGTTTGCACGACCTTGCCAAAGGAGGATGGCAGCCCGTCCCCGCTTGACGACGCTTGTCCCACACCCGACAGCGTCAAGAGGTTCGCCTCATCGTTCGGGGAGGAAAACAGGCGCGTCACCGCCTGCACGCCGTCAACGGCCACCAGCGTCAGGGTGCTCGACAACACGGCGGTACCCAGCACCAGTGCCACCACCGTTCGGCCATTCCACCTCACGCCGCTCACCCCCTTCCCGTTTCCGCCCCCTCGCTTCCCATCTCTATGCCCGTTACCCTCGCCTTACCACATGCGGTTTGGCGCGCTGCGGATCCGGTTTACGCTGCGCTTATCGCAAGTAGTTCATCGGATTGACCGCCTGCTGGTTCTTGTACACCGTAAAATGCAAGTGCGGACCCGTGGAACGCCCGGTCGAACCGACCAACGCGATCTTCTGCCCGCGCCGCACATGCTGTCCCACGCTGACGAGAATGCCGCCTTCCTTGATGTGGCCGTACAGCGTCCACAGGCCACCGCCGTGGTCGATGATCACGGTGTTGCCGTAGCCGCGCATGTACTCCGCGACGATCACCTCGCCGTCTGCCGCGGCCACAATCGGCGTCCCTTCCGATGCCGGGATGTCGATACCGTTGTGCAGGCTCCGGTTCCCCGTAATCGGATGCACGCGATAGCCAAACCCCGACGAAATGCTGTGGGCCGACGGCACCGGCCAGGCCAACGCTCCGCCGCCTGTGTAGACGGGGCTATGGCCCGATCCGCCCGAAGCGCCCGATCCACCCGAGGACCGGCTGCGCTTGGGTTGCTGCTGTTCAAGCAGCCGCTCCAGCTCCCGTTTCTTGGCCAAGTACTCGGCGGCGCGCTGAAGCGCCAGTTGCTCCTCCTCTTCCTTGATTTCCGCGATTTCCTCTTCCTTTTTCTGCAGCATGTGCACCGTCTTTTGCTTTTCCTGCCGGACGGCCACCAGTTGGGCCTTTTCCCGCTCCACTTCGGCAACGAGCGCGCTGAGCTTTTTCAGGTCGCCTTCCAACTTCGTCTTTAGCGCGGCGATGGCATCGCGGTCGCGCTTCTGCTCTTCCAGCAGCTTGGCATCCTGCTCGGCAATCAGCGTCAGCGAGCGCAGGCGATCGAGAAAGTCGGCAAAACTCTCCGCGCTAAACAGCACTTCCAAGTACGAAACATCGCTGTTTTGATACATCAGGCGCAACCGGGTGCGGAGAAGCTTGTCCCGTTCGGCAACGCGCCGTTCCGCCTCTTCCAGTTGCCGCGCGGTCCGGTTTAATTCGGCTTCCTTTCCGGCAATCTCCCGTTCCAGCTTCGCAATGCGCGACTGGACTTCTTCCACCTTCAGGTCGAGGTACATGATGTCGCGACGAAGTTGCTGTTGTTGCGCGTGGATGTGCTGAAGCTGTCGATCCGCCTGCTGTGCCCGCTGCGCCGCCGCCTTCTGCTCCTCGCGAATGCGGGCGATCTCGCGTTTGAGCTTGCTGACCTGACTTTCGGCCCCGCCCAGCTGCGGGAACAGCGTCGCCGCCATCACCGCCGCCGCAAGCACGGCGGACCCCCATGCTTTGCGCATCCCGTGTTCCCCCTCCCGACACGTTGGTGTGTGTTTCTCCGCGTGCGTTTCGGGTGTGGCGTTTTCCGTCTCCTATACCTTCAGGAAGCGACGCATCGAAATCAGGCTGCCCCACATCCCAATCAGCATGCCGATGACCACGAGCAACAGGGAAACCTGTGCCATCAGTGGTGTGACGGGTAACAAATCGAGGAAGAAGAGCGACAAGTCTTGCCGCACCATGTCGAGAAGCGCGTGATACCCCACCCACAGCACGGCGATGGGCAGCAGGGCGCCCAGGAACCCCAGAAGCATGCCCTCGATGAAGAAGGGCCAGCGAATGAACCAGTTGGTGGCGCCCACCAGTTTCATAATCTCGATCTCGCGCCGGCGCGCAAAAATGGTAATTTTGATCGTGTTCGAGATGAGGAACATGGCCGTAAACGCCAGGCCGACAATGAACACCAGCCCGACATTGCGCACCATGCGTGTGAAATCAAAGAATTTTTCCACCCATCCCTTGCCGTATTGTACCTCATCCACGTGGGGAATCTGGCGAATCTTCTCGGCCACCTGCGGTGTCTGGTGCGGATCATAGGTTTTCACGTCGAAGCGGTCCTGCAAGGGGTTCTGTTTTTCCAACCCTTCCAGCAGCTCCGCTTTGTCCCCTAGGCGCTTTTTCAGTTCCTCCATCCCCTGATCCTTGGAGACATACACGACCGACTTGATGCCCGACTGGTTACGCAACGCCATTTCCACCGCCTTCACCTGCTCCGGCTTGGCGTCGGGCGTGAGGTAGACCTTGATTTCCACCTGGCTTTCCACGTGCGCCATGAAATGGTTGACGTTCATTGCCAGGATGAGAAAAACGCCGAGCAGAAACAGGGTGACGGCCACCGCGCTGACCGAGGCGAAGGTCATCCAGCCGTTGCGGCCGATGTTCTTGACCCCTTCGCGCAGATGACGGCGGAAGGTTCTAAGTTTCATAGCCGTATTCCCCCCGCTGTTCATCGCGCACGATTTCTCCGTTTTCGATGGCAATCACCCGTTTGCGCATCGTGTTCACGATTTCGCGGTTGTGCGTGGCCATCACCACCGTCGTGCCACGATTGTTGATTTCCTCCAACAGGTGCATAATGCCCCACGACGTTTCGGGGTCCAGATTCCCTGTCGGCTCATCGGCAAGGAGCACGCTGGGACGGTTGACGAGGGCGCGGGCAATGGCCACGCGCTGCTGCTCGCCGCCCGAAAGCTCATCCGGGTACACGTCGGCCTTGTGCGAAAGTTTCACCAACTCCAGCACTTCCTTAACCCGCTGCCGAATCTGCTTGCTGGGAGCCTCCACCACTTCCATGGCAAAGGCCACGTTTTCGTGCACCGTCAACTTGGGAAGCAGCTTGAAATCCTGGAACACAACCCCGATGTTCCGCCGCAGGTACGGGATGCGGCGCTCCCGCAGCGCTTCCAGGTTGATGCCGTTGACAAAAATTTGGCCTTTGGTCGGCCGCTCTTCTCGGTACATCAGCTTGATGAACGTCGACTTGCCGGCGCCGCTGGGCCCGACAACGTAGACGAATTCCCCTTTCTTGATCCGGACCGTGATCCCGCGAAGGGCGTGGGTGCCGTTAGGATAGGTCTTCCACACGTCGATCATCTCGATCAAGGCCGATCCCACCTTCGCGCAGAGTTCGCCGACGACCGATTTCGTTTTCTCGACACGTTGCGCGTCGCTTCCTCTTCTTCACGGCCGAACGTCGGCGACTTCGAAAAAAGACGAAAAGGCTCGCCGGCGCGCGATTGACACCGAAATTGATTATACCATCTCAATTCTGAACAGTTGACCCCAAGTTGATGAAATTTGTGTGAAAAAATCCTTTACAATTTAGTTTTATTAAGTATTTAGTGTAAAATTATTACATAGAAAGGACAAAAAAGGAATCCCTGCTCCCCCACATCATTCCTGAACGGATTACAGAATTCGGGCCGCCAGGATGTCACGCATGTACCGCAAGCCCTGCTCGTGGGTGGTGTCGTCAAAGCTGGCCACGCCGTCGCGGTACACCACCGTCGGGATCTGCCGGTACCAGGCGTCGGCCACCGTCTGCTGGACGCAGATGTGGGTGCAGACACCGACGACGTGCAGCTCCTCAACCCCCGCCTGCTTCAGGATGTACTCCAGTCCCGTGTTGTAGAAGGCACTGTAGCGTTGTTTCGGCAGCTTGATCGTCTGCAGGTCGTCGGGGTGCACCAGCGCCTCCAGCTCGTCTACCAGCTCCGCGCCTTCCGTCCCGGCAATGCAATGGGGCGGAAACGGCCCGCCGTTTGTCGTGAATTCCGGGTCGTCTTCTCGATGGTTGTCCATGGCGAACACGACGAGGTCACCGGCGGCCTGGAACTGGCGCACCTTGTCGACGATGAACGGGATGATGGCCTGGGCCGGTTTCCCGCATGTCAGCTTGCCCTCATCGAGGACGAAGTCCTTCACCATATCCACCACGACAAGGGCCCGCTTGGGCATCGGCACCCACCTCCCTGGACGCTCTACCTTCAGTGTGCCGAAGCCACGCCGGTTTCGCAAGTCGCCCGCCGCCTGCTGCTTCTATGGCAAGGGATCGTTCGCGGGTTCTCCGGCGTCCGCCGCCACCGGACGCGCCGTCCCGTCGGGCGCAGGAAGCGGCGCAGCGCAGTCTGGTGCGTCGTAGCGCGCGTTGTTGACGCGCGTGCTCACGGGGTAGCACACGAGTTCCTCCGACGGATAGGGACGGAGCAAGTCCTGCAGCCGTTCCACATCGGCCACCGTGCGATCCAGCCACAGCGCTTCCCCTTCCGGCGGGAGAATCACCGGCATGCGCGGATGGACCGGCGCGGTGAGGGCGTTGGCCCGCGTGGTCAAGATGGCGCAGCCGGTATAGGTCGTCCCGTCGGCCCCCTGCCACTTCTCCCACAGCCCGGCAAAGGCAAAGGGCTGTCCGTCGCGGCGCCGCACGCAGTACGGCTGCTTGCGCCCGCCTTCTGCCGACCACTCGTAGTAGCCGTCGGCCACGATCAGGCACCGGCGCGTCAAAAACGCGCGGCGAAACGCCGGCTTTTCCGCCGCTGTCTCTGCGCGGGCGTTAATCAGCTGGTGACGGGCCGTCGGCGCCTCGGCCCACGGCGGAACGAGTCCCCACCGCACAAACCCGGCCCGTCGCCGCTTCCCATCATGGACGATTACCAGAACCGGCTGCCCCGGCGCGATGTTGTACCGCGGCGCCAGTTCCTCTGGCACCGCCGCATCGAACCGCTCCCGGAGTGTCTTCGGATCCGTCTGCAGCAGGAAGCGTCCGCACATCTTCGTCTCCCCCTTCGCCCCGCGAAGGCCATTCTGCTTCCATTTTATCGATTTTAATGCCCCCGCTCTCCCTCTTTCCGGTTCCGCACCCTGCGGGTCACGGATGTGTTGCCGCCAGGAGCACCCGTTTGAACCCGTAGAAGACCGGCGTTTCCGGAAAGCGCGTCCGCAGCCGTTTCCGGTAGCGGGCGAGAAACGCGCTGTGCAGATCCGAAGGAAGGGTTTTCAGGTAGGGGATCCGTGCCGTACCCGTGCTCCATTCGACCCGCGCGTCGACATTCGCGAGGACAAAGGTTTCACGCAAATGCAAAGGGACGGCCCGGGCATGCCCTCCGGCACGCCCGGGCCCGCCGGCTACAGCTCCACCGCAATCTGCTTCTCCTTCTCCTCCACCCACGCGCGCGTGGCGGCCAGCTTCTCCTCAAACAGGCCGAGCTGCCACCGCACCTGCTCCGGTGCCGTGCCGCCCAGCGAGTTGCGCGCGGCCACGACACGCTCGACAGCCAGGGCTTCGTACACGTCGGCATCGATGCGGTCGCAGAACTGGCGAAACTCATCGAGGGTGAGATCCAGCAGGTACTTGCCCTGCCGGAGGCAATACAGCACCGTCCGGCCCACCACCTCATGGGCCTGGCGGAAGGGCATGCCTTTCCGCACGAGGTAGTCGGCCAGGTCGGTGGCGTTGGAGAAGTCCTGACGCACCGCCTCGGCCATCCGCGCCGCATTCACCTTCATCGTGGCGATCATCGGGGCCATCAGGGCGAGGGCTCCCTGGAGCGTCCGGACCGTGTCGAACATCCCTTCCTTGTCTTCCTGCAAATCCTTGTTGTACGCCAGGGGCAGTCCCTTGAGCACCGTGAGCAGGCCAATGAGGTGCCCGTAGACGCGCCCCGTCTTGCCGCGGACGAGCTCGGCCACATCGGGGTTCTTCTTCTGCGGCATAATCGACGAGCCGGTGCAGTAGGCATCGTCCAGCTCGACGAAGGAAAACTCGGCGCTTGTCCACAACACCAGTTCCTCGCATAGGCGCGACAGGTGGGTCATCACCAGTGCCGCGGCGGCCAGAAACTCGACGACGAAGTCACGGTCGCTGACGGCGTCGAGGCTGTTGGGAGCCACATCGTCAAAGCGCAGGAGCTCGGCCACGTAGCGCCGGTCGATGGGGAACGTGGTTCCGGCCAGGGCGCCGGCGCCAAGGGGCAGCACATTGATCCGCTTCCACCCATCGATAAGCCGCTCGATGTCGCGCTGGAACATGGCCGCATAGGCCAGCAGGTGATGGGCGAACAGGATGGGCTGGGCCCGCTGCAGGTGGGTGTAGCCGGGCATCACCACATCCGGGTGGGCCTTGGCCTTCTCCAACAGCGCCTCCTGCAGGTTGGCCAGACCGCGCACCAGCTCCACCACCCGTGCGCGCAAATACAGCCGCATGTCCAGGGCCACCTGATCGTTGCGGCTGCGGCCGGTGTGCAGCTTGCCGCCGACGGGGCCGATCTCGTCGATGAGCAGCTTCTCGATGTTCAGGTGCACGTCCTCGTGCGCCACGGAAAAGGTGGCCTCGCCCCGCTCCAGTTTCTCGCGCACCTTCTTCAGCCCCGCCTTGATCGCTTCCACGTCCTCCGGCGGGAGGATGCCGCAGCGGCCGAGCATCGTCACGTGGGCCAGGCTGCCGAGGATGTCCTCGCGGTACAGCTCCCGATCGAAGAAGATGGAGGCGGTATACGCCTCCACCTGCGCATCTGTCTCTTTCGTGAACCGTCCGCCCCACAGCTTCATGCGCGGACACCTTCCTCACGCGACGCACCGGAGACCGGTGCCGCCTCCGTCACCGGCGTGCCCGTCTTCACCCCGTTCACCTGGGCAAAGGTGCGCGTCGGCAGGCCCCACAGGTGGATAAACCCGACGGCCGCCTTGTGGTCGAACCGGTCGCCGGTATCGTAGGTGGCCAGCTCAAGGGAGTAGAGGGAATGCGGCGAACGGCGACCGACGACGACGGCGTGTCCCTTGTGCAGCTTGACACGCACCGTACCGGTGACCGTCTTCTGCGTCTCCTCGATAAACGCCTGGAGCGCCTCGCGCAGCGGCGAGTACCACAGCCCCTCATACACCACCTGGGTGAACCGGTGCTCGATGAGCGGTTTGAATTGGGCCACCTCGCGCGGCAGCGTGAGCGCCTCCAGCTCCTGGTGGGCCTTGATCAGCACCGTCGCCGCCGGCGCTTCGTACACCTCGCGTGACTTGATGCCGACGAGGCGGTTCTCGATGTGGTCGATCCGTCCCACGCCGTGCTTCCCGGCGAGGGCGTTCAGCTCGGCAATCAGCACGTGCAGCGGCTTGGACTCGCCGTTCACGGCCACCGGCTTGCCCTGCTCAAACGCGATCTCCACGTATTCCGGTTCATCCGGCGTCTCGGCGAGAGGTTTCGTCCATTCATAGGCCGCTTCCGGCGGCTCCGTCCACGGGTCCTCCAGCACACCGGCCTCGCAGCTGCGGCCCCACAGGTTCTGGTCGATGCTGAAGGGGTTTTCCTTGCCCACCGGCACGGGGATGCCATGCTTCTCGGCGTAGGCAATCTCCTCTTCCCGGCTCATCGCCCACTCGCGCACCGGGGCCACCACCTTCAGCGCCGGATTGAGGGCCGCCACCGAGACGTCAAAGCGCACCTGGTCGTTGCCCTTGCCCGTGCACCCGTGGGCCACGGCCACCGCCCCTTCCTTTTCGGCAATTTCGACAAGGGTCTTGGCAATCAACGGGCGGCCGAGGGCCGTCGCCAGCGGGTACTTGCCCTCATACAGGGCGTTGGCCTTTAACGCGGGCAGGATGTACTCCTCGGCAAAAACCTCCCGCGCGTCGACTACGTACGAGGCCACGGCGCCGATCTTGAGCGCCTTTTCCCGCACGAAGTCGAGGTCCTTTCCTTCGCCCAAATCGAGGGCCACCGCCACCACATCGTAGCCGTAGGTTTCCTTCAGCCACTTAATCGCCACGGAGGTGTCAAGTCCTCCAGAATAGGCGAGCACCACTTTCGGATTTCCCATCTCCTGCACCCCTCTCCCTTGTGCTGACACGCCCCGTTGGTTGCATGCGCATGTTTTTGCTTATGATAGCATATTTATTCACGCTTCGCCCAAAAAATTCGCCGCTTCAAACCGGTAACGCCGAACGTGTCCGTGACCGCCGCGTCTCGTCGGCGGTACCTCTCCGGTGGCGCCACGCGCGAAACCTGCGGCGCCGTCCTTCCTTATGCCCCGAGCAGCGCCACGAGGATCGCCTTCTGGACGTGAAGCCGGTTTTCGGCCTGGTCGAAGACGACCGACTGCGGGCCGTCGATCACCTCGTCGGTCACCTCTTCGCCGCGGTGGGCCGGCAGGCAGTGCAGGAATACCGCTTGCGGATCGGCCTTGGCCATCAGACCGGCGTTCACCTGGTACGGCGCGAAAACCGCCTTGCGCGCCTCGGCCTCCTCCTCTTGGCCCATGCTGGCCCACACGTCGGTGTAGACGGCATGGGCTCCGGAAACGGCCTCGACCGGATCCGTGGTCCATGTCACCGAGCCGCCCGACACCTGCGCGCATTCGCGGGCCGTCTCCATCACCGCCGGATGGGGCGCGTACCCCTCCGGCGTGGCCACGGCCACGTGGAGGCCCATCTTGGCCGCGCCGACGATGAGCGAGTGGGCGACATTGTTGCCGTCGCCGACGTAGGCCAGCTTGAGCCCCTCCAGGCGGCCGAACGCCTCCCGCAGTGTGAGCAGGTCGGCCAGCGCCTGGCAGGGATGCGCAAAGTCGGTCAGCCCGTTGATCACCGGCACCGTCGCCGCGCGGGCCAGCTCCACCACCTGCTGGTGGGAGTAAGCGCGGATCATGATCGCGTCGACATAGCGTGACAGCACCCGTGCCGTGTCGGCGATCGTCTCGCCCCGCCCCAGCTGCAGGTCATTCCGGCTGAGGAACAGGGCCTGGCCGCCGAGCTGGGTCATCCCGACCTCAAAGGAGACCCGCGTCCGCGTCGAGGGCTTTTCGAAGATCATGGCCAGGGTCTTGCCGGCGAGAGGCGCATACTGGCCTCCTTCCTTCTGCAGGACCTTGAGCCGGACGGCCAGGTCGAGGAGATAGGCCAGCTCGGCCGCCGTAATGTCGGCCAAGGCCAGGAAGTCGCGTCCTTTCAGCCCCTCGGCGATCGACTTGGCGGGCTCGCTCGGATGTGCTGCCGGAAGGTTCATGGTCGCATCCCCTCCTTGTTCGTCGCCCCTTGCACCACCGCGCGGGCGCCACGGTATGCCGCGAGGGCGCGCGGTGGCGATACGGCCGTGTCCATGGCCTCGAGGTATGCGGCAAAGGTGTCCACGCAGGTGAACAGGGGAACACCCGCAAGCAGCGCCTGCGTGCGCAAGCGAAAACCGTCGGTCTCCGGCCGCCGCCCGCGCGTCGGCGTGATCAGCGCGCATGTCACGGCTCCGTCGCGCAGGAGCGCCGCCCCCTCCCGCGCGTCGACGGCGCGGGCCACCGGCCAGCCGTCTTGGTGGAGGAAGCGCGCCGTGCCGGGGGTCGCCACCAGCTTCACACCCCGCGCGGCCAGCTTCGCGGCCAACGGGAGGAAAGCCGCCTTGTCGCGGTCGGCCAGCGCCACCAGCACGGCGTCGCCGGCGCCAAGCCGCCTGACGCCGCCCTCCTTCCACGCCAGGGCGTTCCACAGGGCTTCTTCCACCGTTGTCCCCAGGCCGATCCCTTCCCCGGTCGACTGCATCTCCGGCCCCACTGCCGGGTCCACGCCGGCCAGCTTTACCGTGGAGAAAACCGGCGCCTTCACGGCATAGAAGCCCGGTGATTCCAGCAACCCCGTCTGCGGATAGCTCAGCTCGGGCAGCGTCCGTCCAAGCTGGACCTGCGTGGCCAGGGCCACCATCGGCACGCCTGTCACCTTGCTGACGATGGGCACTGTCCGCGAGGCGCGCGGGTTCACCTCCAGTACGTACACGTCGTCGCCGCACACGACGAACTGGATGTTGAGGAGCCCCACGGCGCCGATGGCACGGGCAATGCGCACGGTGTAGTCGACCAGGCGGGCCGTCACCGATGCCGAGAGGTCCGGCGCGGGAAAGACGGCATAGCTGTCGCCGGAGTGCACTCCGGCGCGCTCCACGTGGCGGAAGATGCCGGGGATGATCACGGTTTCCCCGTCGCTAACGGCGTCCACCTCCACCTCGGCACCCGTCACGTAACGGTCGATGAGCAGAGGGAAGAGCGAACGGTCAAGGGCGGCGAGACGGGTTTCCGCCAGGTATCGCATTAGTTCCCCCTCGTCGGCGAGGACGGCCATGCCGCGCCCGCCGATGACGTAGGACGGACGGATGAGGACGGGATAGCCGATGCGTCGGGCCGCGGCGACGGCCTCCTCCTCGCTCATCACGCCGGTACCGGGAATGTGCGGGATGTCGAGCTCGCGCAGCAGGGCATAAAAGGCCTCGCGGTCCTCCGTGCGGCGGATGGCTTCCACCGGCGTGCCGTACACCTTGAGCCCGTGGGCTTCCAGCTTCGCCGCCAGGTTGATCGCCGTCTGCCCGCCAAACTGGACAAGGACGCCGTCGACGCCTTCCTTTTCGGCCACGTTCAGCACGTCTTCCACGGTGAGCGGGTCGAAGTACAGCTGATCGGCTGTCTCGAAGTCGGTCGACACCGTCTCGGGGTTGTTGTTGATCACCACGGCGCCGACGCCCATCTTCTTCAGGGCCTTGGCCGCGTGGACGGCGCAGTAGTCGAATTCGATGCCCTGGCCGATGCGGATCGGCCCGGAGCCGATGACGAGCACCTTCCGCTCCTTTTTGAGCGGCTCCACCTCGTCGACGCCGCACCACGTGGCGTAATAGTACGGCGTCTCGGCGTCGAACTCGGCGGCGCAGGTGTCGACCAGCTTGTAGGACGGCGCCCAGCCCCACGCTTTCCAGCGCGCCCGCACGTCGGCCAGCGTCACGCCGAAGGCCCGCGCCAGATAGGCGTCGGAAAAGCCCAGCCGCTTGGCCTCCTTCAGTGTCTCCGCCGGCACCGACGCCCAGTCGCATGCGGCCAGTTGCCGCTCCATGGCCACGATGCGTTCGAGGGCGCGGAGGAAGAAGCGGTCGATCGCCGACCACGCATGCAGCGTCTCCACGTCGACGCCGCGCCGCAGGGCCTCGGCGATGAGGAACAGCCGCCGGTCGGTGCCGCGTCGGATCTCCGCTTCGAGCTCGGCGTCGGAGAGGGCCGCCGCCTCGGGCAGCGCCAGGTGGTCGACGCCGATTTCCAGCGAGCGTACCGCCTTGAGGAAGGCTCCCTCCATCGTGCGGTCGATGGCCATCACCTCGCCGGTGGCCTTCATCTGCGTACCGAGGGTGCGGTCTGCGTGGGGAAACTTGTCAAAGGGCCAGCGCGGCCACTTGACGACGACGTAATCGACGGCCGGCTCAAAGCTGGCATAGGTGTGGCCGGTCACCGGGTTGCGCACCTCGTCGAGGCGGTAACCGAGGGCCAGCTTCGCCGCGATGCGGGCGATCGGGTACCCGGTCGCCTTCGAGGCCAGGGCGCTGGAGCGGCTGACGCGCGGGTTGACCTCGATCAGGTAGTAGCGATCGGAATGGGGGTCAAGGGCGAACTGGATGTTGCACCCGCCGACGACGCCAAGGGCGCGGATCACCTTCAGCGCCACGCTGCGCAGCATCTGGTACTGCCGGTCCGTCAGGGTCTGTGACGGAGCAACGACGACACTGTCGCCGGTGTGCACGCCGACGGGGTCGACGTTCTCCATGTTGCAAACGATGATGCACGTGTCGGCGGCGTCGCGCATCACCTCGTACTCGATTTCCTTCCAGCCCTTGACGCTCTTTTCAACGAGGATCTGGCCGATGGGGCTGGCCTCGAGGCCGCGTTTGGCCACCTGTTTCAGCTCGTCCTCGTCGGCGGCGATCCCCCCGCCGGAGCCGCCCAGGGTGTACGCCGGCCGGACGATGACCGGGTAGCCGATCACCGCGGCAAAGGCCAGGGCCTCCTCCACCGTCTCGGCCACGGTGCTCTCCGGAACCGGCTCGCCCAGCTCCTCCATCAGGGCCTTGAACTTCTCACGGTCCTCGCCCCGTTGGATCGTCTCCAGCGGTGTACCCAGCAGGCGCACCCCGTAGCGTTCCAACACGCCGGCTTCGGCCAGCTTCACCGCCAGGTTGAGGCCGGTCTGCCCGCCGAGGGTGGGCAGGAGGCCGTCGGGCCGCTCCCGCGCGATGATCGCCGCCACGCGCTCGACGGTGAGCGGCTCGAGGTAGATGCGGTCGGCCATCTCGTCGTCGGTCATGATCGTCGCCGGGTTGTTGTTCACGAGGACGACCTCGACGCCCTCCTCCTTCAGCGCGAGGCAGGCCTGCGTTCCGGCATAGTCGAATTCCGCCGCCTGGCCGATGACGATGGGCCCCGAACCGATGACGAGCACTTTGTTGATGGTCGGATCCTTAGGCATAGCGCGTCGCCCCCACGCTCTTGCACAGCTGCACGAACCGATCAAAGAGGATGCTGGAGTCATCCGGGCCCGGATGGGCTTCCGGGTGGAACTGCACGGTAAGGATCGGCCGGTGGCGGTGCAACAGGCCTTCCACCGACCCGTCGTTCACGTTGCGGTGGGAGATGACGAACTCCCGCGGCACGCTGTCCTCCCGCACCACATAGCCGTGGTTCTGGGCGGTGATCCATACCCGCCCGGTGGCCAGTTCCCGCACCGGGTGGTTGTTCCCGCGATGGCCGTAGGGAAGGCGCTCCGTATCGGCGCCAAACATAAGGGCGATGAGCAGGTGACCGAGGCAGATGCCCAGGCTGGGAATACGTTCCACGACCGGCCGCCATGCGGGGAGGAGCGGCAGGAGCTCCTTCGGGTCGCCGGGGCCGTTGGAAAAGAGGAGGCCGTCGGGCCCCAGGGCGAGAACCTTCTCCGGTGGCGTGTCATAGGGCACCGCCGTCACCCGGCAGCCCCGCGCCCGCAGCGCCTCGATGACCGACGCCTTCACCCCGAAGTCGATGACGACGACGTGCGGGCCGTCACCCGGCCACGTCGTCGGCACCCTCCGCGACACCCGCCCCACCGTGCCCCGCACCGGGCCCGGCTGCCAGTCCTTGGCCCGATCCGGATCGCGGGTGATGAGGCCATAGACGACGCGATGGCGGCGAATCAGCCGGGTGAGCGCCCGCGTGTCAACGTCGGCCAGGCCCGGGATCCCGAACCGCTCGAGGCGCGCGCACAGCGTCTCCGTCGCGCGGAAGTGGCTCGGCGCGTCACACGGCGTCTGCACGAGCACCCCGGCGAGGGCCGGACGGGCGCTCTCGTCGTCCTGCACGTTGAGACCGTAGTTTCCAATGAGGGGATAGGTAAAGGTCACGATCTGCCCGGCGTAGGAGGGATCGGTCAGCACCTCCTGGTAGCCGGTCATCCCCGTGTTGAAGACGAGCTCCCCCTCTGCCTCAACTGCCGCGCCGATCCACGTTCCTTCCATCACGTCCCCCGTGCTGAGAACCAAGTACCCGTTCACCGCCATCGCTCCCCTCTCCCACGTTTGTCATGCGCTCCTCCTGTTGATCACTCCGCCTTCGCGTCTCCCCCCTGCGCCGCCACCTCGTCCAGCGCCTCGGCCAGCGCCCGCACCGCCACCTCCACTTCCGCCGGCCCGATCGTAAACGGCGGCAGGAGGCGGATCACGTCCGTGCCCGCGGGCAGCATCAGCACGCCGCGCCTGCGCAGCGCCGCCAGGACGTCGGCCACCGGCACCGTCACCTGCACGCCGAGCATAAGGCCCAGACCGCGCACCTCGACCACCGCCGGCATTCGCGTGGCCAGTTCCGCCAGCCGCTCCTTCAAGAGGGCCCCCATTGCGCGCACCCGCTCGAGCCACCCGCCGCGCTCCAGCTCCTCCAGTGTGGCTAACGCCGCGGCCATGGCCACGGGATTGCCGCCAAAGGTGGTGCCGTGGCTTCCCGGTCCAAAGGCATCGGACAGAAACGCCTTGGCCAGCATCGCTCCGACGGGAAGGCCGCTGCCCAACCCCTTGGCCAGCGTCACGACATCCGGCACCACGCCATACTGCTGGAACGCAAAGAGCGTGCCCGTGCGTCCCAGGCCGGTCTGCACCTCGTCGACAATGAAGAGGAGGTCCCGTCGACGGCACAATTCGGCCACACCGCGCACAAAGGCCGGTTCCGCCGGCACCACGCCGCCCTCCCCTAGCACGAGTTCCAGCATGACCGCCGCCGTGTTGTCCGTCACGGCGGCCTCCAGCGCCGCCAGGTCCCCGTAGGGTACCGACCGGAAGCCTTCCGGCAGCGGGGCAAAGCCCGTCTTCACCTTCTCCTGCCCCGTCGCCGTCAGCGTGGCCAGGGTGCGGCCGTGGAAGGACCGGTGAAAGGTGACCACCTCATATCGCTTTTCCCCTTTCACCACCTGGAAGTAGCGCCGGGCCAGCTTGATCGCCGCCTCGTTGGCCTCGGCCCCGCTGTTGCAGAAGAAGGCGCGGTCAAGACCGCTCAGCGTGCACAGCTTCTCCGCCAGGCGTTCCTGAAGGGGGATGTGAAAGAAGTTCGAGCAGTGCCACAGGGCTTCCAGCTGCGCCGCCACGGCCTGTTTCACCGCCTCCGGTACGTGGCCGAGGTTGGTCACACCGATGCCCGAAGTGAAGTCGAGGTAGCGCCGCCCGCTCTCGTCCCACAGCCAGTGCTTCTCCCCGCGCACGGCCCGCACCGGCCAGCGGGCATAGGTGTCAAACAGCGTCACGGCCCTCGTCGCCCCCTTTCCCGGCCGACGTGGTCGCGGTGTGGCGCACCAGACGCGTGCCCACCGGTTCGCCGGCGGCGGCCCGCTTCAACACGTTTGGCTCGCGGCCGTCGACGATCAGCACTTCCGTTGCCGCGGCAAGGGCATCCAGGGCCGCACGCACCTTGGGGATCATCCCCCCGGTGATCACGCCCCGGGCGATGAGCGCCTCCGCTGCGGCGCTGTCGACGACGTCGAGTACCCGCCGCACGCCGCCTTCTTCCACCCAGATGCCCGGCACGTCGGTGACGAGCACCACACGCACGGCGGCCAACGCCTGCGCCACCGCGCCCGCCGCCGTGTCGGCGTTGATGTTGTACGCCTGGCCTGTTTCGTCCATCCCCACCGGGGCGATGACGGGGATGTATCCCATCGCCGCTACCTGGTGGAGGAGCGCCACGTTCACCCGCTTGACCGTCGCCACACGTCCCAGCGGCCCCGTCATCGGCTGGGCCTCCAAGAGCGCCCCGTCGCTCCCCGAAAGCCCCAGCGCCCGGCCGCCGGCGCGCCAGATGCGCCGCACCAGCTGCTTGTTGATCGCGCCGGCAAGGACCATTTCCACAACCTCGAGGGTCGCCTCGTCGGTCACGCGCATCCCGTTCACAAAAGCGGGCTCAATCCCGAGTCGTTTGAGCAGCGTGGAGATGGCCGGCCCCCCGCCGTGAACCACCACCGGCGTTATCCCGTTGTGCCGCAGGGCGACCAGATCGGCGAAGAAGCCGTCCGGCAGCGCGTTCATCGCGCTCCCGCCGCATTTGACCACCAGCGTCCCTTGGCCCATCGGTTCCTCTCCCTCCGCCCGGCCCTCCGCCTCCTGTCGGCGTGGGCCTCACCCGTTCTCGCATCCGCCTGCGCGCCCGCTTCGCCTCCGGCCGGCTTCAGGATAATCCTTCTTTCCTTACGCCCGACCGTAGCTGGCGTTGATGCGGATGTACTCGTAGGTGAGATCGCATCCATAGGCCGTTGCTTCCGCACGACCCTGGTTCAGGCCGATGGTGATGTGTACCGCCTCCCGCTCCAGGTGCGCCTGCAGCGCCGCCTCGTCGTACGGAACGGGGAGGCTGTTTTTGACCAGCTGCACGTCGCCGACCCAAATGTCCACCGTCTCCGGGTTAATGGGCGCCTCGCAATAGCCGACGGCGGCGATGATGCGGCCCCAGTTGGCGTCCTCTCCGAACATGGCCGACTTGACGAGGTTGGAGCCGATCACCGATTTGGCCACGGCGCGGGCCACCTCCTTCGTCGCCGCCCCGCGCACGTGTACCTGGATCAGCTTCGTCGCCCCTTCCCCGTCGCGGGCGATCATCTGGCTGAGGCGCCGCGACACATAAAGGAGCGCCTGCTCGAACCGCTTCCACTCCGGATGCCCCTCGTGAAGCGGCCGGTTGCCGGCCAACCCGTTGGCCAGGATAAGCACCATGTCGTTCGTGCTGGTGTCCCCGTCGATGGTGATCATGTTGTACGTCTCGTCGGTGACGCGCTTCAGGGCCCGCTGGAGCGCCTCCGGCTCCACGGCGGCGTCGGTGGTGAGAAAACCGAGGATCGTGGCCATGTTCGGCCTCACCATCCCCGAGCCCTTCGCCGCCCCGGCGAGATGCACGCGCTTGCCGTCGATGGTCATCTCCACGCAGACGGACTTGGTGAACGTGTCGGTGGTGAGGATGGCCTGGCAAAACCCTTCGGCGTTGTGCGGGCCAAGGTGTTGGGGCAGCCGGCGAAGGCCCGCCTCCACCACATCCATCGGCAGCGGCCGTCCGATCCACCCGGTTGACGCCACAGCCACGTAGGGCTCCGGCACGTCGAGCACCTCGGCGGCCAGCCGGCGCATGGCATAGGCGTCCTCCAGTCCCTTTTTCCCCGTGCAGGCGTTGGCAATGCCGCTGTTGACCACCACCGCCTGCAGCTTGCCTTCCTCGGCCAGGCTTTCCCGTGTCACGACGAGCGGCGCGCCCTGGAACCGGTTTTGGGTGAACACGCCTGCCGCTGTCGCCGGGACCGCCGAGCGGATGGCGCCGAGGTCCGGCCGCTTGCGCTTGATGCCGCAGTGGAACCCACCGGCGACAAAGCCCACCGGTGTGGTGACGCTGCCGCCGGGCACGACGCGAATGCCCCACTTGTCGGCCAATTCCGCTTCCTGCTGGCCATGAGCGAAAACCACACTGTGCTTCATGGTCGTCCACCTGTCCTTCCGCCAGGGAAATCGCGGGAACTTACGGGAACACCGGGCCCCGCTCGAGACCGAGAGTTTCCGGCCAGCCCATCATCAGGTTCAGGTTCTGCACGGCCTGGCCCGCCGCGCCCTTGACCAGGTTGTCGATGACCGCCACAACGATGGCACGTCCCGTTCGTGCGTCGAAAAAGGCGTTCACGTCGCAATAGTTTGACCCATACACGTCTTTGGTGCGCGGCACCACGCCAGCGGGGCGCACCCGCACAAAGGGCTTGTCGGCGTAAGCCGCCAGCAGGGCCTCGCGCAGGTGGCGCTCCGTCACGCCCGCCTTGGCGCGGGCGTAGATCGTGACCAAAATCCCGCGCGTCATCGGCACGAGGTGCGGGATAAAGGTGAGGCGCACCGCCTGGCCCGTCACCGAAGCAACGGTCTGCTCGATCTCGGGGATGTGCTGGTGCACCCCGATCTTGTAGGCGGTGAGGTTTTCGTTCACCTCGCTGAAGTGGGTGGACAGGCCCGGCGATCGCCCCGCCCCCGACACGCCGGACTTGGCGTCGACGATGATGTCGTCGTCCTCGACGAGGCCCTCCTTCACCAGAGGCAAGAGCCCCAGCAGCGTGGCCGTCGGGTAACAGCCCGGGTTGGCCACCAACCGGGCATTCCGCACCGCGTCGGCGAACCATTCCGCAAGCCCGTACACCGCCCGCGCGAGGAGCGCCTCGTCGGCCGTCTCCTTGCCGTACCACTGGCGGTACGTGTCGCGGCGCTTCAGCCGGAAATCGCCGGACAGGTCGATGCAGCGCACGCCCCGTTCCAAGAGCGCAGGAATCACCGTGTGGCTAACGCCCGCCGGTGTGGCCGTGAACACCACATCGGCCCGCGCCGCCGCGTCGGCGGGATCAAACAACTCCACCGCGACATCCCAATCGGCCAGATGGGGAAAGGCCTCCGCAAGCCTCTTGCCGCCCTGGGAATGGCCGTACAATGCCGTGATCGTCACCTCAGGGTGGTGGCGCAACAAGCGAACCAGTTCCGCTCCTCCGTATCCGGTGGCGCCCAAAATGGCCACGTGCATCGCCTGTCCCCTCCTCCGCATACCCCCGTGTACCGGACCGGTTTCATGTGCATTATTATACGACCATAAGTATACTCATTCAATCCCCAAATTTCCTGTTTCGCAAAACACGTGAACCACAGAAGCGAAATCGCTAAAGCGCTTTCATAAAGAATCGGGCGTCCGCCGAAAAAGAAAAGCCAACCGGTAACCCGGTCGGCTTCCGCGTATGCATCCCGCTTCCCCAATTCTTCCGGTCACTTGTGGTCGGCCAGCCAGGCGGCCAGGTTCTTTGCTTCATCGCCCTTCACCAGGCCGCCCGGCATCTGGCCGCGCCCCTTCTCGATGATGGCGAGGATCTCCTCTTCGCTGTACTTGGCCCCCACCTTCTGCAGGTTCGGCCCGACGCTCCCCTCAAGGTTGGCCCCGTGGCACGAAGAGCAGGATTGCTGAAAGATCGCCTGCGCGCGCGCGGCGTCATACCCGCCGGCCGCGGGCTGCTGGGGCTGGGCTTCCTGAGGGGGCTGCGGTTCCTGGCCCGCCCGGCACCCCACCAGCAGGGCGACAAGGGCAAAGCCAACCAGCGCGCGGCGCCCAAAGCGCCTCCCCTTTCGCATGCACTCGCCCTCCTTCCATCGGGATGTCCCCCTTCACCGTGTCTAGTATGTCCCGATTTGGCGGGCGAGTTGCACGAGGCGCTCCACAACAGCCTCCTTCCGCGTGCCCGTTTCGGCGCGCACATCCGCCACCCCGACGCGGTACACCCGCTTGGGCAGGCGCGCGGCGAGGCATTCGGCGACGGCGCTGCCCAGGCCGCCGCGGGCGCCGGCCGGCTCTACCGTGACGACGCCCTTGACCGGCCGGGCCGCCTCGACGAGCAGCGCCTCGTCGAGGGGCTTCACGGTGGGCAGGTGGAGCACGGAAACCGGCACCCCCACCGGGGCCAGCCGTTCCGCCGCCGCCAGCGCCGCCCGCACGGCCACGCCGGTGGCGCAAAGCAGCACCTTGCCGTCCGTCCGCAGCAGTGCGCCTTGTCCCCACCGGAACGGCGCACCGGCCAGCGCCGGCACGCGCGGGGATAGCTCGCCGACATCGAGGCGGAGGTAGACGAATTCCGGCCGCGTCAACACCGCCTCCAACGCCGCCTGCGCTTCGGCTTCATCCCCAGGAATCACCACCGCACCACTCGGCCAGGCGCGCACAAGCGCCAGTTCTTCCGCGCCGGCGGCATGCTCCTCATCCTCCTCCGGGTCCACCACACGAACCACCTTGATCGGCGTGGCCACGGCTTTCCATTCGGGCGGCCACCAAAACCGCAGCGGCTGCGCCGTGAACACCACCGGCGTTTTCTCGCACAGCGCCAGCGCAGCGGCCATGCTCAGGGCATTGGCACCGCCGGACGACACGCGGAAAATACGGTCGGGAAACACCCGGGAAAAGGACTCGACAAGCGGCTCTGCGCCTTCCGTGGCAATAACCACCAGCGACGGCCGCCGCCGCGCCACGTCCAACAGCGCCTCACCGAAACCCGTCGGGATGTGCCGGATCATATCCGCCTCCCCTTATCGTTTGAATCCGTCGAGGGCCTGAAACCCTTCGCCGAGCACTTCATGCGCCTCCGTCACGATAACGAAGGCTTCCGGATCCACCTGCGCCACCAGCTCCTTCAGCTTGGGCACCTCGCGCCAATGGACCACGCACAGGAGGAGGTGGCGTTCCCGTCCCGAATAGCCGCCCACGGCCGGGATGCGCGTCACGCCGCGGTCCAGCTCGTGCAGGATGGCCTGGCGAATCGCCTCTTCATGCCGGGAAATGATCAGGCCCATCTTGGCGTACCCCATCCCCATCTGCACGAGGTCGATCGTTTTCCCCGTCACAAACAGGCCCACCAGGGCGTGGAGCGCACCTTCAGGGCCAAAGACCACGGCGGCCGTGAGCACCACGAAGCCGTCGATGAGCAAGATGCACAGCCCCAGCGACCATCGGGTGAACTTGTGCAGGATCTGCGCCGCCACGTCGGTGCCGCCCGTTGATGCGCGGGCCTTGAACACCAGCCCCAGCCCGATCCCGACCCCCACGCCGCCGAACACCGCCGCTAGCAGCGGATCGCGGGTCAGCGGCGGCAGGGGGTCGGTGAGGAGCACAAAGAGCGGCAGCACCAGGGTGCCGTACAACGTCTTGAAACCGAACTGTCCCCCCAGGACGAGTACGCCGGCAAGAAACAGGGGGATGTTAAGCGCCCACTGCGTGATGGCCGGGCGCACGCCGAACACGGCCTCCACAACCGTGCTGATGCCGCTCACGCCCCCGGTTGCGATGCCGTTGGGGTTCAAAAAGAGGTTGAACGCCAGGGCCACAAAGAAGGCCCCCGCGGTCAACAGGCCGTATTCGGCCGCCCAGACGCGTATTTCTGTCCCCCGCGCACGGCGCCGGTTGGGTCGAAGGTGTTCCCCCATCACGTGGCTCATCCTTACGCTTGGTTTCCTCCGATCTGCGTGCGCTTCTCCTCCAGCCGCGGCCGGACGCGGCGGCACTACGCCTGCTGGCCGCCGGATTCGCGCTTTTGTACCTGCTGGCGCAGGTAGGCGTCGATGAACACGTCGATCTCCCCGTCCATCACCGCCTGCACGTTCCCCACCTCCACGCCGGTGCGGTGATCCTTCACCAGCGAATAGGGGTGAAAGACGTACGAGCGGATCTGGTTGCCCCACGCGATCTCCTTCTGCTCCCCGCGCAGTTCGGCCAGCTGTTTCTCCTGCTCCTGGCGTTTAAGCTCGAGCAGCCGCGCCTTGAGGATCTTCATCGCCCGCTCGCGGTTCTGGATTTGCGAGCGTTCCGACTGGCACGTCACCACGATGCCCGTCGGCAGGTGGGTGATGCGCACGGCCGACTCCGTCTTGTTGACGTGCTGGCCGCCGGCACCGCTCGAGCGATACGTATCGATGCGCAGGTCTTCGGGCCGGATCTCGATTTCCACGTCGTCGTCCATCTCCGGGATCACGTCGACAGAGACAAACGACGTGTGGCGGCGGCCCGCCGCGTCGAAGGGGGAGATGCGCACCAACCGGTGGACGCCCTTCTCCGCCTTCAGGTACCCATAGGCGTTGTGCCCCTTGATGAGCAGCGTCACGCTCTTGATGCCAGCTTCCTCGCCGGGCTGGTAGTCGAGGGTTTCCACCACGTACCCCTTGTCCTCCGCCCAGCGGGTGTACATGCGCAGGAGCATCGACGCCCAGTCCTGCGACTCCGTCCCCCCAGCGCCCGGGTGGATCTCCACAATGGCGTTGTTCTTGTCGTAGGGGCCGTTCAAGAGCAGCTCCAGCTCAAACTGGGCCAGCTGCTCCTTCAGCTTGGCCAGATGTTCGGCGATTTCGGGCAGGAGCGACTCGTCATCCTCCTCCTGGGCCAACTCGACCATTACCTCGAGGTCGTCGTAGGCCGCCTGGAGCCCCTCGAGGGTCTCCACCTGCTTTCGGAGGGCATTCAGCTCGCCGATCACCTTCTGGGCTGCGGCGTTGTCGTCCCAGAAGTCGGGAGCGGCCATCTCCTCCTCAAGGGCAGCAATCCGCGCTTTCTTCCCAGGGAGGTCAAAGAGACCCCCTGATTTCCGCCAATCGCTTGGCTGTGATGGAAAGCTCGGCTTTCAGTTCGGCAAGGGAAAGGATCGTCACGGTCATCACCTCTCGTCCAGTGTTCGGGTTGAAGGGCATCCGGGACACGCATCCGGCAACACGCCAAGCCGCGTGCACCCGTAGCGCGTGACCGCAGGAAGCGGGTCACGCTTCCTGGGCCCCGCAACACTTCTTATATTTCTTCCCGCTGCCGCACGGGCAGGGGTCGTTGCGCCCGATCTTCTCCACACGCACCGGCCGGCGCACCGGCTCGTCGCTGCTCGACGACCCGCCGATCGTCATCACCGGCTTCACCACTTCCTGGCGCTGCAGGTTGCCCGCCACCTGGGCGCGCATGATGTACGTGGCCACCTCTTCCTCGATGCGGGCGATCATCTCCTGGAACATGTTGTACCCCTCAAACTGATACTCGCGCAGCGGATCGGTCTGGCCGTAGGCGCGCAGGTGGATGCCCTGGCGCAGCTGGTCCATGGCGTCGATGTGGTCCATCCACTTCGAGTCCACGGCACGCAGGACAACCACCTTCTCGAACTCGCGCATGACCTCCGGACCAATCTCTTCCTCGCGCTTGGCGTACTGCTCGGCGATCTTCGCCTTCAGCACGTCGAGGATCTCTTCCCGTTCCTTGCCCCAGATCTCCTCAACTTCAAGGGGCACATCGGGCAAAAAGAGGTTCTTGGCCTGCTCGACGAGCTCGTCCAGCCGCCACTCTTCCGGCACCTGGTCATCCGGGCAATGCTCGTCGACCAGCCGCTCGGCCACGCTCTCGATCATCCCGATGACGATGTCGCGGATGTTGTCCCGCTCGAGGACCTCGCGGCGCTGCTTGTAAATCACCTCGCGCTGCTGGTTGATGACGTCGTCGTACTGGAGCACGAGGCGACGCAGGTCGAAGTTCATCCCTTCGACGCGCTTTTGGGCCGCCTCGATGGCCTTCGTCACCATGCGGCTCTCGATCGGCTGGTCATCGTCAAGCCCCAGCCGCTCCATCATGGCCATGATGTTCTCCGAGCCGAAGCGGCGCATCAGGTCGTCCTCGAGGGAGAGGAAGAATTGCGACGACCCCGGATCGCCCTGGCGCCCGGCCCGGCCGCGCAGCTGGTTGTCGATGCGCCGGCTCTCGTGCCGTTCAGTGCCAATAACATGCAGGCCGCCCAGCTCGGCCACCCCTTCACCGAGGACGATGTCCGTCCCCCGGCCAGCCATGTTCGTCGCGATGGTCACGGCCCCCCGCTGCCCGGCGCGGGCGATGATCTCCGCCTCGCGGGCGTGGTGCTTGGCATTCAGCACCTCGTGGGGGATGCCGCGTTTTTTCAGCATTTCCGACAGCCGCTCAGAGTTTTCGATCGACGTGGTGCCGACGAGAACGGGCTGACCCTTTTTGTGGCGGCGAACGATTTCTTCTACCACCGCGCGGTACTTGGCCTCCTGAGTCTTGAACACCACGTCGGGCAGATCTTTGCGAATCATCGGCTTGTTCGTCGGGATGACCACGACGTCCATGCCGTAGATCTTCTTAAACTCTTCCTCTTCCGTCTTGGCCGTACCGGTCATTCCGGCCAGCTTCTGGTACATACGGAAATAGTTCTGCAGGGTGATCGTGGCCAGCGTCATCGTCTCGTTCTGCACCTCAAGGCCCTCTTTGGCCTCGATGGCCTGGTGCAGCCCGTCGCTATAGCGCCGGCCGTGCATCAGACGGCCGGTGAACTCGTCGACGATGATCACCTGGCCGTTTTCCACCACGTAGTCCACGTCGCGCTTCATCAGCGCGTGGGCCTTCAGGGCCTGCTGGATGTGGTGGTTGAGGAGCATGTGCTCAGTATTATATAGGTTATCAATGTTAAAGTATTCCTCGGCCCGGGCGATGCCCTTTTCGGTGAGCATTACGCGGCGGTCCTTCTCGTCCACCGTGTAGTCCTCGCCGGGCTTCAGTTGCCGGACAAAGCGGTCGACCACGTAATAGAGCTCCGTCGACTTGGCCGCCTGGCCGGAGATGATGAGCGGTGTGCGGGCCTCGTCGATGAGGATGCTGTCCACCTCGTCGATGATGGCATAAAAAAGGGGCCGCTGCACGATCTGCTCCTTGTAGAGCACCATGTTGTCGCGCAGGTAGTCGAAGCCGAACTCGTTGTTCGTGCCGTAGGTGATGTCGGCCGCGTAGGCCCGCTTCTTCTCCTCCGGGCTCATCCCCTGGAGGTTGAGGCCCACGGTGAGGCCGAGAAATTCGTGTACCTTACCCATCTGCGTCGCGTCGCGCTGGGCCAGGTATTCGTTCACCGTCACCACGTGCACCCCTTTGCCCAACAGGGCGTTCAGGTAGGCCGGCAGCGTGGCGACGAGGGTTTTCCCTTCCCCGGTCTTCATTTCGGCGATGCGCCCCTGGTGCAGCACGATGCCGCCCATCAGCTGCACGTCGAAATGGCGCATGCCGAGGACGCGCTTGGCCGCCTCGCGCACAACGGCAAACGCTTCGTGCAGGATGTCATCCAGCGTCTCGCCCTGTGCCAGGCGGTTTTTGAACTCGTCGGTCTTGGCGCGCAACTGGGCGTCGGACAGACGCGCCACCTTCGGCTCCCAGTCGTTGATCTTTTCCACGTCACGCCACAAGCGTTTGACTTCCCGCTCGTTGGCGTCGCCAATCCACTTCTTTAACAGCCCCAACATGGGTTGCATCACCCCTTATCGCCTCTAAACAGGTATTATATCATCGCATCCGATAAATAGAAAAAAGAAATCGCTCCCGATCCGGCTTCCGCCGCCCCGCCAAAGCGGGTAGCCGGCGTGTAGCCTGGGGAGCGGATCACGCTTGCACCGGAGATCAAAGCGCTTTCCTTACGCCTCTGGATCAATCAACCCGTACGTGCCGTCCTTACGCCGGTACACGACATTCACGTGATGGTTCTCCGCGTTGGCAAACACGAAGAAGTTGTGGCCCAGGAGGTTCATCTGCAGCACGGCTTCCTCGGGGTCCATCGGCTTGAGGTTGAACCGCTTCACGCGGACAATGGGGATCCCCGGCTCCTCCTCTTCGTCCGCCTGTCCGTTTTCGGGCTCCGCGCCGCGGATGAGGTCCCGCAGGCTTCCATCCTGTCGAAGCTTTCGGTAAATTTTCGTTTTGTACTTGCGGATCTGCCGCTCCAGCTTGTCGACGACCAAATCGATGGACGAGTACATATCGGCGCTGGTTTCCTCGGCACGCAGCAAGAGACGCGGCAGGGAGATGGTCACCTCAACCGTGTGCGCCTCCCTCACCACCCGCATCGTGACCTGGACGTCCACATCGGGCACCTCATCAAAATACCGCTGGAGCCGGCTGACCTTCCGCTCGGCGTACTCCCGAAGGGCAGGCGTGACCTCGAGGTTCTCACCGCGGATGTTGAACCGCATTGCCGATGCCTCCTTTCCCCTTGTACCACATCTATTCTGGGTCGGAAGTCCAAAGTCCTGCCTTTCGCTTTCGGAATCCTTAACAAAATCGTGTCTATTCGACACCACATCCCATCCCTTCGACACGGCGCGCGAATGCGTACAAAAACATGAAAACCCCCGGGATCACACCCGAGGGTTTCGTGTCGACGCTCGCGTCTCGATGCTCCAGGTTGACGGACGTGACCGCTTACCCATGCAACTTGACGACGTTGGCCGCTTGCGGTCCGCGGGGGCCCTCCACAATGTCAAATTGTACGAGTTGCCCTTCTTCCAACGTCCGGAATCCGTCTTCCTGGATGGCGGTGTAGTGCACAAACACATCGCCGCCATCTTCGCGCTCAATGAACCCGTAACCCTTCTCCGCGTTAAACCATTTGACTCGACCTTGCATGAAACACAATCCTTTCCTTCTAAAAATTTACGTGAGGGCGACCCCACAGTCGTAGTGTACCACGCGGCGGAGGAAAAGTCAACGAAAATCGCCAAAAATTTTTCGCAATGCGCACGCCGCACGGCAATGCGCACACCGTATCCCTGCCGCCAAGCGGGGGGCGCCCCGGTTTTTTTATTGTTTCCCGAAATACGCGTTGTAAATCTCGTCGTACCGGCCGTTTTCCTTGATGGCCTTCAGCCCCCGGTTGATCTTGTCGAGCAGCTCCCGGTTCCCCTTCTTCACGGCAATGCCGTAGGACTCCTTCGGGAACGACGGGTCCGCGATGGCCTTAAAGTTGGCATTGGGGTTGTGCTGGATGTAATGGAGCACCACCGCGTTGTCCGCCACCACGGCGTCCACTTCTCCGATCGCCAGCGCCTGCAGGGCGTGCGGCGTCGTTTCGTAGCGCTTGATGTTCGGGGACGTCTTGCCGAGCAACGCGCTGACGGCCACGTCGCCCGTCGTTCCAGTCTGTACCCCCACGCGAAGGTTCTTCGCCTTCAGGTCGGCAAACTTCGTCACGTCGGCGTTCTGCGGAACGGCGATCAGCTGCGTGGCCTCGAAATACGGCTCGGAGAAATCCATTGTCTCCTTGCGCTCGTCGGTGATCGTGATAGCCGAAATCAGCGCATCGCGCTCGCCGTTCTGCAAGGTGATGAAAATGCCCTCCCACGCCGTGTTGACGAACTGCACGTCGAACCCGGCCACCTCGGCAATCGCCTTCATGAGGTCGATGTCGAAACCGACGATGTTGTTGTCGGCGTCCACGTACTCAAAGGGTGCATAGGCGGCGTCGGTACCCACCACGATGGTCTCCTTGCCGCCGTCACCCGCTTGCCCCGCCTGGCCCACATCGGTCGCCTTCGTCCCGCATCCAGCCGCCACCACCAGCGCCGCCAGCGCGAGGCCCGTTATCCACGTGCGCAGCCTGTTCATCTTCCGTTCCTCCCTGTCTTTCCGGTTTGTGTCGCGTTCCCCGTATCGTTTGGTCCGGCGCCGCATGATCAAACGCAACGATACATTACCACGTTAAACGGACAAACGGAAATCACGTATGAGTATACAGGCCCGAGTATACAAAATCAACAGGAATTTTCGACAAATGTCTCCCCTTTTCGAAACCCTCTTCCCGTTATCCCCACCGCTTTCCACATGACGATTCCCGATGCGATCCGTTATGCACAGGGTTGTCCACACAATCCACAAACCCGTTTTCCACAACGGTTGTTTCCTTTCCCGGCCACGCCTTCCCTTCTTCCCATTCCTACGATACAAAAAAACGCGGGGCGATCTCCCGCGCTGTTCACAACCGCTTACGCTTATCGGGTCGAATCGCGCGCCTCCAGCTTCGACACCAGCCGCGCCAGGAGCAACGTAACCACGAGGTACAACACCGCCGCCGTCAGGTACGGCTCCCATGCCCGCGAGGTGGCGCCCATCACCGTCTTCGACGCATACATCAGCTCCGGGAAGGAGATGACCATGAGCAGCGAGGAATCCTTGAGCAGCATGATGGCCTCGTTGCCGAGGGGCGGCAGCATGCGCCTGAAGGCCTGCGGCAGGATGACGTAGCGCATCGCCTGGCTGTAACGCATGCCCAACGACCGGGCCGCCTCCATCTGGCCGCGGTCGATGGACTGAATGCCGGCGCGAAAGATCTCGGCGATGTACGCGGCGCTGTTCAGGCTGAGGGCGGTGATGCCCGACACCCACACGCCGAGGGACTGGCCAAACAACGTGGGGATGAGGGCGAAATGGATGATGAAGATCTGCACCAGGAGCGGCGTGCCGCGGAAAAAGTTGATGTAGGTGACAATCGGAGCGCGCAACCACGTGCGCTTTGACAGGCGCCCCATGCCGAGAAACATGCCGAACACGGTGCCGATCAGGATCGACACCGCAGTGATGGAGACGGCGCGAAAAAAGCCCTCCGCATATAGCGGGGCGTAGTCCACGATGATGCTCCAATCCAGCATCTCTCAATCCTCCTCGGGGCAACGACCCAAATCGCGTCGTGATTGGCAGATGGACGGCACCCGAACCGTACGCACACCCGTCCTTGAAAACGGAAAGCACGACGGCACCGCCCTGGACGCGCGGGCCGTCGGTGCTTTCGTACGTCCGGTCGCTTCAGCCTGCTTTGCCGAAATACTTTTCGTACAACTGGTCGTACGTGCCGTTTTCCTTGAGCGTTTTCAGGGCCTGGTTGATCTTGTCGAGCAGCTCCTTGTTCCCCTTCTTCACAGCAATGCCATAGTACTCCTTCGGGAATGCCTCGTCGGCCACTGTTTTCAGCTTGACACCGGGATTGTTTTTGAGGTAGTTCTGCACCACGGCGTTGTCGGCCACCACCGCGTCGACATCGCCGATCTGCAGCGCCTGCATCGCGTTGGGCACCGCCTCGTACCGCTTGATGTTCGACGAGGTTTTGCCCAGCAGCTCGCTCACGATGATATCGGCCGTCGATCCGGTTTGCACGCCTACGGTCATGTTCTGGTCCTTCAGGTCGGCAAATTGCGTGATATTGGCGTCTTCCCGCACGGCGATGAGCTGCTCCGCTTCAAAATACGGTTCGGAAAAATCCATCGTTTCCTTGCGCTCGTCGGTGATGGTGATCCCCGAAATCAGTACGTCGGTCTCCCCGTTTTGGAGCGTCAGGAACAGCCCTTCCCACGAGATGTCCTTGAACTGCACCGCGAAGCCCGCTTCCTCGGCGATGGCCTTCATCAGGTCGATGTCAAAGCCGGTCAGCTGATTGTTCGCATCGACATACTCAAAGGGCGCAAACGCCGCGTTCGTGCCGACAATGAGGGTTTTTTTCCCGTCAGCCGCCTCCCCGTCCGCTCCCGTTTGTGCCGTTTGCTGCATGCCGCAACCGACCGCGATGAGGACAAGAGCCAATAGCCAGACAATCAGCGTTCCGTAACGAAGGCGCATGCGTCCTCTCCTCCTTCGGTTTCCGCAAGATCAATCAGCATGATTATACGAAGAACTGCATAGAAACGCAACGGAAATCTGTGCAACACCGCTTATCCCCAATGCATCCCCACCACTCTCCACAGGCGCAACCCGCAAGCCATCAGTTATGCACAGACTTGTCCACATTGTCCACAACCAATTTGTCCACGTTACCCACAAGCCCACGTTACGGTTTTGTTGTCAAGGAGCCACATTGCCTTAATTTATGACGGATTATTTGCGCTATTCGATAATTGAAAGCGATTTTCCTTCTGAAAAAATATACATTTCGTCGAGGCTTTCTATAACGACTCATTCCCTTCGCAAACGCCGGTTGCAACACACGTTGCGAATGAATACAGAAATCCACGACCCTCAACCATAGGAATTCCTGTATAATGGAAGGGAATGGGGGTGAAACCATGCGATCAATTGCGCCCTGGGGGATTGCTGTACTTCTTGGTGTTCTCGTTGGGTTCCTGGTGATCACATCGGGAAGCCGCGGCCATCTTGACGTCAGCCACCTCAACTATTTGCTTACGGTCGTGGCCGCTGCCAGCGCCTTGGGCGGAATCGCCTTTGCCCTGTATGGTTGGATCACCGCCCGAGAATTGCCCGGCATGATCGAAAAAGAAGTCAACCGACACGTGCAACAAGTCAAGAAATCGCTTGCCGATCAACTTTACCGTCAGCAGGAAGCAATGCAAAAATTGTTGGCCGCCTACCAAGTAAACGACACCAATCAAAAGATTGCCCTGCTTGAACAGGCGATCGCCGTTGACCCTACCGTCTACAACCTACAACGTCTACATCGCGCTGGGGTATGCATATTGGGAAAAGGGTGATGTCCTCAAAGCCGCAGAATGCTTTCTCAAAGATTTGGAACTCCACCCCGACAACTACCAAGCGGCATGCGACCTGGCGGCCTTGTACGCCGGTCAACAGGAGTGGACCTCTGCCCTCAGCTGGATGAAGGAGGCCATTCGACGTAACCCATCGGTATGGCGGTATTTTGAGGAGGATCGGCGCTTGGAAGGGTTGCGCCAGCATCAGCGCAACGCGTACGACACGATCCTTGCGGAAGCTAAAAAACAAGAGGAAACACAAAAGCCATTCTGACGGTGAACAGACCGAAGCACTCCCGGTTGAAACGGGGGTGCTTTTTTATCCCCCTTGTCCTCATCCACATGGAAGTCCGCCAAGCGGTGAAAAGCAGGGACAAAAAACATCCCCCGGCTACCGCCCGGGGTTCCCTTTCTTCGCATCGCAAACAAGCATGGCCCGGCATTTTGGCTTGGGCAGCAAAAAATTAAATTGATCGGTCCACAAACACCGCCGCGGAAACGGCGCCCTGGTACGCCGCCTGCTGGCGCTTGGCCGCGCGGAGCTGGCCAACCTGTGCACCCAGCCGCGTGTGGAGGTCGCGCATGGCCGCGCGCACCGCCTCGTCGTGGGTCAAGATGGCCCGCACGGCCCGCCGGACGTCGGGGTCGCCTTCCAGGTGCGGGTGGGCCTTCAGGATGGAAACCAGCGCCTCCCGCGCGGCGACAAGGGCCTCGGCCCGCTCCACCGCGTCGTCGACGCCGATCGCCGGGCCGGGTTGCCCGGCCGCCGGGTCGCTGGAGCCAAGCGGGTCCTGCGACTGCCCCGCGCTCCCGTTGCCCACGGCGTTGAGGAAGGCCCGCGTCTGCGCCAGCACCGCCTCGCACTGGCGCAGGGCGGCGGCGCGAACGTCTCCGCTCATCGCTTCGCGCCGCCCTCGGCCAGGGCCATCTGCCCGGCCACCTGCTTGGCCGCCTGGGCCCAGGCGTCGCGCAGCTCCTCGAGGTAACCCAGCAGCTCCTCCAGCGGCGCGGGATCCTTCTTCACGTTGGCTTGGATGAGCAGGTGGAGGAAATAGTCGTAGAGGGCCATGAGGTTTTGGGCGATCGGATACGAGGGGTCGAGGGTGACCATCCACTCGCGCACGATGTCCTGCACCCGCAGGTTGGCCTCGTGGGCCTCCTGGATGCGCTTTTCCTTAGTGGCGGCAATCGCCTGCTTGGTGAAGCGGATGGCCCCGTCATACAGCATGAGCAGGAGCTGCGCCGGCGTCGCTGTCTGCACCACCTGTTGGCGATACTGCTGCATGGTCGGGTTCATCCTTACACACCTCCGCCGAACCGCTGCGCCAGGAACATCGCCTGCATGTTGTAGCGGCTGATGGCCTGCTCCATGGCCGTGAACTGCCGGTAGTACTTGTTCTCGATGTCGATGAGCTTCTGCTCCCACGCCGAGATGCGTGCATTGAGGTCGCGCAGCTGCCAGCCAAGCACGCTGCTGTCGAGCACGTTCGGGTCGCTGCCGGCCTTGCGCGTCACCTCTCTCATCGCCTGGGCCACGCGGTCGTACAGGTGAACGGCGATGCCCTTTTCCGCTACCGTCGTGCCATCCTGCTGGAAGAGCTTCTTCACCGCCTCGATATCCGTTTCGATTGCCTGCCGCAGCTTTGCCTCGTCAATATACAGCTTCCCGTTGTCCAGATAGCTGAGGGAACGGATGCCGATCGACGCCAGGGAGTTCACCGCGCTGCTGCCCGTGCTGTACACAGCAGTGGCGATGGACCGCAGGCTCTGCTCCAGCGCCTGCAGCACGCTGTCGCCGCGCAGGAGGCCGCTCTTGGCCTTCTCCTCCCACAGCTTGATCTGCTCCTCGGTCATCTCCTTCTTCTGTTCCTCGGTGAGCGGAAGGTAGTCGCGGTAGCGCTTCTCGGTGAGCTTGGTCTGGATCAGCGACAGCGTCTCGTTGTACGTGTCGACAAAGGCCTTGATCTTCGCCACCACGGCGTCGACGTCGGTGCGGACGGTGAGGGTGGCCGTGCCCACCGCCTTCAGGGTGATCGTGATGCCGTTCACGGTGAGGGTGTTCGTGTTCTGCTCTGACTCAAGGCCGTTGATCGTGACGATCGCCTTCTGGGCAGCGGTCTCGTTTACGCCGCTGCTTAAGCCAAGCACCGTCCCCAGAAAGCCACTGCCGCCATCGTCAAAGGTGATCTTGTCGCCATCACGGTTCGGACCGTTGACCCACCCCGCCTCTTTCGCGGTAAAGGAAATCCTGTTGTTGGCCGCGTCGTAGTAGGCCGTCACGCCGGCGCTGCTCGTGTTGATCTTGTGGAGCAGCGTGTTGAGGGAATCGGTGCTGGCGTCGCCGGTGATCGTCACGCCGTTGATGGTGAGGGAATACGTTCCCGTCCAAAGGCCGAGGGAGGCGAGCGTAGCATTGGGATCGGTCATCCGGGCGTCCAGCGTGTCGCTGATCGTCCGCGCCGCCGTGGCCACCTGTTTCACCTCGACGGTGATCACCCCGTCAAGGGCCCCGCCCGTGGCTTTAGCGCTGACGGCGTTTGCGTCGCCCGTAATGTCGATCTGCTTGAGGTTGAGCGCACTGGAGAGCCTCAGGTCGAAGGCGGCGTTGCGCAACTTGAGCAGCTGGCTGTTGATGGACAGGTACGCCTCGCGCTGCCACTGCACGAGCTGCTTTTTTTGCACCAGGCGCGTAAGGGGAATGCGCTCCGCTTTCATGAGATCGGAGACGATCTGGTCGATGTCGAGGCCCGAGGCGAAACCGGTAATGCGCATCACCATGCGGAATCACCTCCTCGGTTAACGTCTCTCGTCGATCAGGAGCCCCGCCATCTCCCACAGCTTGGCTACCAGGTCGAGAATTTTTTCCGGCGGAATTTCCTTAATCACTTCCTGGGTCTCGCTGTTGATGATGCGGACGATGATGGCCTTCGTTTCTTTGTGGATGGAAAACTCCAAGTGGGTATGGTTGTTGAGGAAGAAGCGGTTAGCCTGTTCCACCTGCTCAACGAGTTGATCGAAGGACATTTCGAGCAGTTTAGCGGGTTGGGAGTTAACAGGCCGAACCGGCAAGGCGGAATCCTCCCGCATCCTCCGTTGCCCATGCTCCGAAACCGGCACGAACGAGGACGTCTCCCCCACTCGCCCCATTCCAATCCCCTGCACGGCCGACATGCACGGGGCACCTCCCTCCACAATTGATGGCTTCACTTTTCCTATCGGCAGAATTCCGAAACCATTTGAGAGATGGGATGGTCCCCATGACATGCCTCGCGATCCCAGGTAGCTCGTTTTTAACCTTTATAAAAAAGGGCCGGTCTGAACGACCGACCCGGAACTCCGATTGAGGTTTAGCGCAGCAGCTGCAGCACGGCCTGCGGCGTTTGGTTGGCCTGGGCCAGCATGGCCGTGGCCGCCTGCACGAGGATGTTGTTCTTCGTGAATTCCATCATTTCCTTGGCCATGTCGACGTCGCAGATGCGCGATTCCGCCGCCGTCAGGTTCTCGGCCGCCGTGCCCAGGTTGTTGATGGTATGCTCGAGGCGGTTTTGGTAAGCGCCGAGTTTGGAACGCTCGGTCGAAACTTTTTCAATGGCGGTGTCAATGGTTTCAATCGCATTGTTGGCACCGGCTTGGTCGGAGATGTCAACGCCATCAACACCCAACGAAGCAGCGTCCATCGCCTCAATCGTCAGCTGGATATTTTGATCTTTGTTGGCCCCAATATGGAACACTTTGCTGGAGAAGGTGCCATCCAGCAATTTTTGGGTGTTAAACTCGGTCGTGTTGGCAATCCGATTGATTTCCGCGATCAGTTGGGTAATCTCATCTTGCAGCGCCGTACGGTCCGCATCAACGTTCGTGTCGTTCGCGGACTGCACCGCCAGCTCGCGCATGCGCTGCAAAATGGCGTGCACTTCATTCAGGGCACCCTCGGCCGTTTGGATCAACGAAATGGCATCCTGTGCGTTCTTCGACGCCATCTCGAGACCCCGAATCTGGCTCCGCATTTTTTCGGAGATGGCCAGACCGGCCGCGTCGTCACCGGCGCGGTTGATGCGCAGACCCGAGGACAGCTTCTCGAGGGACTTGGCCACCGACGTGTTGTTCAGTGCCAGCTGCCGATAGGTGTTCAGCGCGCTGATGTTGTGGTTGATGCGCATGACTCCTTCCTCCTCCGTGAAAATGGTTTCTCGCCACGTCCCTGTGGCGACTAGGCAGCAGTGCGCCGCATCGGCCGCATGCGGCACCGCTTCTACTGGTGAGATCGACCGAATTCTTGGGCGGTTTGAGATTCCGGCGAACCCATAACGGCGAAAAATCGCAGATCATGGGCGAGTTCTGCCGCTATTCTCCTTCTTGCCCCTCGTTTTCTCCGCCTTGCGCCTCGCTTCGCCGCTGCCACCACGCCGCCAGTTGCGCCAGTTCGCCCACCGACTGGGCCGCTTCACGGTTCTCGTCCTGGATGGCCAGGTACACCTCCTTGCGGTGCACGGCTATACTGCGCGGCGCGCGAATGCCCAGCTTCACCTGCTCACCCCGCACCTCGAGGACGGTCACCTCAATGTCCTGCCCGATGACGATCGACTCGCCCACTTTCCGCGTCAGCACCAGCATCAGCGGCCGCTCCCTTCTGCCGGCTGGCCCAACGTCACCTGCCGGTTCCCCGAAACCGCAAGAGGTTCTGTGAGGGGGTGGCGCAGCGAATAGGGGCCGTCGTGGAGCACCACCTGCCGGCCCACGCGCGTGCGCCCGTTGATGACGATCGGCGCCATCAAGTTGACCGTCGAGCACTCGAGGGGCTCCCGCACCACCACCACGGCGCGGACAATGGCCTCCTCCGGCGCGCGCAGGTCGAGGGCTTCCACCTCGGCATCGGGCAAGTCGACCGCATACCCCGGGTACCACCGGAACGGATCCAGGGTAACAAGGCGGATATCAGGGTTGTCGACGGCCTGCAGCACGTCAAAGGGCGCATCCGCGCCGAGGGAAACCAGACAAAAACGCCGGACACCTTCCAGGCCCGGCAATCCTTCGGGAAAAGTGATGATCTTGTCCGCAGGCAGCGTCATGCACGTAACCTCCACATTTGTTTAAGAATTCATCTATCAGGAAACCACAAGATGGGATGCCGCGGCGGCTCAGGCTCGGCGGTCCACCCGCGGCATCACCACCGTGATTTCCAGCCGCTGCTTTTGCAGCAGGTAGGGGTTCACCTCGCCCGGGATGTACCGGTGCACGGGCCTGTACATCTTGGGATCAAAAAACGCACCGCCGAGCTCCCAGTGCAGCACCAGCCGCGTGGGCACATAGCGCATCTTCACGCTGAAAGGCGGCGGCATAAGGGTGATGGTGAAGTCGGCCGGCGGCGACAGCGCCTTCTCGGTGGCGATAGCCGCGATGACATTCTCGCCCGTTTCGATGGCTTGCATCCGATCGCCCTCTTCCGCGATGCGGGCGATGCCCTCCAGGGCGGCCGCACGCCCCTCAGCGGCACAGTCGCGCGTCAGCGTGAGGGGGTCTTTCAGTCCCGATGCGGCCCACGCCTGCGACTGGTCGATGACGAGACGGCCCGGCACGCGCTCGATGGAAAGGCGCGCCGGGCGCTGCGTAAGGCCGAGATCGGGCTTCGGCTGCGCGATTTCCTGCACCGGGTGGGTGATCTCCAGGCCCAGGCGGGCGAAGGTCTGGCGGATTTCCAGGCGCGCAAGCTGCACGGCGGCCCCTCCTCACCGCAGGAAGTCCACGAGCGAGGGCTGGATGATCCGCGCCCCGGCGGCCAGGGCGGCGCGGTAGACGTTCTCCGCCATCTTCAGGTAGGTGATCACCTCGGCCATGTCGGCGTCTTCCTCCTTCGACAGGAGGCGCATCACGTTCACCTCGTCGGCTTCGAGGCGATACCGAATCAGCTCGAAGCGGTTCATCCGCGCCCCCACGGTGGCCCGCACGGCGAGGAGGTTGTCCAGCTGGTCATCCAGCTTGCCGAGCTGCGCGTTGAGGTCCACCGTTGCATCGCCATCCAGGCCGCGGGCAATGGCGTCGAGGATGCCAAAAATACCATTTGCCGCGTCGGGCACGGCAAACACGTCCTTCCCCAGCACGTTGATCGGCAGATAGATGCCCTTGCCGATCTCCACGAGAATGTCCTGGCCGTTCTGGTTGATCCACGTTCCCGTCTGCGCGTCGTAGGGCGGATTCTTCGTGTCCGTGCCGGCGAAGATGTACCGCCCGGCCACGGCGGTGTTGGCCACGTGGCCGAGCTGCTCCTTGATCTGGGCGATCTCCTTGGCCATGGCCGCCCGGTCTTCGGCGGTCATCGCCCCCCCGTTGAGGCCGCGCACGAGGAGCTCCCGCGCCCGCTGCAGGAGGTTGGTCGCCTCGTCGAGGGCGTTGTCCGTCATCTCCAGCCACGTCAGCCCCTCGTCGACGTTGCGCTTGAACTGCTCGATCTCCACCAGCGCCGAACGGTAGGTCATGCCGCGGACGGCGACGACGGGGTCGTCGGAGGGTTTGGCAATCTTGCGGCCGGTGGACAGCTGGTTCTGCAGCTTGTCCAGCGAAGCGAGGTTGCGGGAGAGGTTCTGCAAGAACGTGCGGGTCAGCATCGACTGGGTGATGCGCACGGTCATGGTTTCCTACCCCCTTTACAGGCCGACGCGGCCCATGCCGTTGATGACGCGGTTGAGCATCTCGTCGAGGGCCGTGATCAGGCGCGCCGCGGCGTTGTAGGCGTGCTGGAATTTTACCAGGTTGGCCAGCTCCTCGTCGAGGGAGACGCCGGAGACGGACTGGCGCCGGTTGTCGATCTCCCCGGCAAGAAGCTCGCTGTTGGCCTTCATGCGCTGGGCTTCCTGGGAATCGACACCCAGCTGGGCGATGGTGTAGCGGTAGAAATCGTCGAGCGTCGACGTCTCGGGCAGGCCCTCGGTGATCGTCTTGAACTTGATCGCCGCGATGGCACGGGCGGTGGAACCGTCCCCCTCGGAGGAGATGCCCGTGTTCGGGTCCGGCGTGGCGGCGGCGATCTTGTTGAGCGACGCCAGGATGAGCGGGTTGACCATCACATTGGCGGCGTCGGTGGGGTCGGGAATGGTGGTGGGGTCGAGGTTCGGGTCGTTCAGGGCGTTCGGGTTGGCCTCGTACCACGCGCGGTCGATGAAGAAGGGCAGGCGGTCGAGGGCGGCATTGGGGTCTGCCTGCCGGTTCTGGATGTCGTCGAGGTTCATCCCTGCGCGGTGCAGGTCGTTGATCTCCTTGGCCAACACGACGGCGAGGTTGTTCAGCCGCTCGAGGAACGACGGGATGATGCCGACCGGCTTGCCGTCCACCACCTGGCCGCGCGCTTCGAGATGGCCGAGAAGCTCGCCCGACGTCAGCACAAGGTCGTTGCCGCCGAGGCGCACCGCGTACAGCCCCTGGTCATCGGCCACGGCGGCTAGCGTGTTCGCCGTGATTCCGTCCACCAGCACCTGGTTCATCGCCGGGTCGCCAATATACACCTTGATCATCCCGTTCGCCGCCGGCTCGGTGCGAATGTCGACAAGTTTGGCCAGACGATCCAGGAGCACGTCGCGCTGGTCATAGAGGTCGTTGGGCTGGTAACCGTGGGGCACTACCTGGGCAATCTGCAGGTTCAGGTCGCGAATTTGTGCGGCGATGGAATTGATTTCGGTCACCTTGGCACGTATCGCTTCGTTCAGCTCGTTCTGGTACTCCACCAGACCGCGGTGCAACGCGGCCAGCGTCTCGGCCACCGCCACGCCGCGCTGGCGCACCACGGCGCGGGCGGCCAGGCTTTCCGGTTCCTTGGCCAGGTCCTGCCACGCCTGCCAGAAGCTATCGAGTACCGCCTGCAGGCCGCTTTCCGACGGCTCGTTAAACAGCACCTCCAGCCTCGACAATGCGTCGGCCTTCGCCGTCCAGTAGCCGGCGTACTTAGCCTGCCCCCGGTACTGCACGTCGAGAAAGTCAACGCGCATCCGCTCCAGGGCAGCCACCGTCACCCCCGTGCCGACCTGCCCCGGCGCGCGGTCGACCTGCCACCCAGGGTAAGGAATCGGCAGTGACGTCTGCAGGTGCGCCCGCTGGCGGGTGTAGCCCTCCGTGTGGGCGTTGGCGATGTTGTGCCCCGTCGTGTGCATCGCCGCCTGTTGGGCAAAGAGAGCCCGCTTGCCGACTTCCAGTCCGTGAAACGTCGATCGCATCGCCCTCTCGCTCCCCTCCCGGTCACACTGTGTCCTTTCCCTTCCGCTTCATCACACCTTCTGGTCAAACAACGAATGGTGGGGCACCATGCCGGAACCTCCCGGTGCATAGGTCACCTCGCCGCGCCGCGCGTCGGCCAGAAGGGACAATGAGGCCTCGACGTGCGCCAGCGCGTCGGCCAAAAGCTCCTGGTTGTGGCCGTTTTCCCGCTTGAGGCGGGCCAGGAGCGCGGATAGCTCCCGGCCGAGTGCCTCGGCTTCGGCGCGCGCCCCCGGGTCGGACAGGCGCCGTACCAGTTCCGACAGCGTGACCGAGTCTGCCGCCAGTCCCCAGCGCCGGCACGCCTCGGCGACCAGCGCCGCACGCGTCTCCTCCAGCTCGGCGAGGTGCCGCACGCACGCACGCTCGCGCCGCACCACGTCCTGCAGGTGCGCCACGTCGCCGCGCAGAAGCGCCGCGCGCGTTTCCTCCGCGCAGCGCAAGAGGTCCCGGTGCACATCAAGATAGCGCCGCAAAAGGTCAAGAAGTTGCGTTTCCATGTTGCTCGCTCCCCGCGCCGCAAGCATTCGTTTTACGCCTGCTCGTCGAACAACCGTTGGAGGAGCCGTTCGGCCACCACCTCCGCCGGCACGCGGTACGTTCCGCTGGCAATGGCCGCCTTCAGCTCGGCCAGGCGCGCCGCGCGGGACGCCGCCGGGGCGTGCGCATCCGCCGCGCCGGCCCCTTCCTTCTTTACGGCAACCGGCGTTTGCGCCAGCATGGCCTTGGCTTCCGGAGAGATTTCCACCGTATCCCGCCCGGCATGCCGCTGGCCGGCGCGCACGCCACTTGAGCGGAGTGACATATAGGCCGACGGGCCATACGGTGAAGACGGGCCATTTACCTTCACGGCGGTCACCCCCGTTCCAAGCTCCTTCTTTCATGTATTTCGGAAACCACGTTGCCGCCTTTTGTCGCCCTCAGGCGGGCCCGTACGCCCTTTCCCTCACCCATGCTCCTTCGCAGGCGCGTTTTTGCCTCGTCCCCCTTGCGCAAAGAAAAAGAAAAAAGAAAAAGCCGGTCGTGCCGGCCTATTCGCGCTTGAACCAGTCGCCACGGTACCCTTCGGTCGAACGGGCAGACTCACAATCGCTTGCCCGCTTGATCCCCTCTTCCAGCTCCCGCCGCAGCTCGGCAAGGCCGGCTGCACAATCGGGACACAGGCGCCCTTCCCGGATAATGGCCCCGCAGCGGTCGCATGGGTAGCCCAGGTTGGGATGCTCGGCCAGCGACAGGCGCCCCTCGCGAATGAACTGGGTGATGCGCTTCACCGACACGCCCGTACCCGCGGAAAGCTGCGCCAACGTGGCCCTGCGGTTTTTCCGCTGGCGCAAAAAGTCAACACAGCGCTGGTACTCCTCGTCGATCTTCTTCTGGCAGTCGGGACAGACGGTGGCCACGTAGGCCACAAACACCCGTCCGCACTCCGGACAGTTCTTGAGCTTGTCCCAGCTCACGCACCGTCCCCTCCCCGTTCCCTGTCGCGTTTCCCCGTCGTCAACCCCTCAGAGCACAGCGGAACACCCTCATCGCGCGGTGGACGCGTCCTCCGGTACCGGGCTGAGCGTGCGCGCCACGGTGGCCACGTACACCTCGGCCCCGGCATCCCGCAGCACCGCCGCACAGCGCGCCACCGTCACCCCTGTGGTGTAGACGTCGTCCACGAGGAGCACGCGCCGTCCGGCTAGATCCGCCGCGGGGTCGGCCAGGGCAAACGCGTCTGACGCCACCCGCATGCGGGCGCGACGGACCTGGCGGCTTTGCGGTGCGGCCCAGGCCACCCGCACCAACAACTCCCGCACCGGCACCCCGGCGCGCGCCGCCCACCGGCGGGCCAGCCGCTGGGCCTGGTTGAACCCGCGCCCGCGCGCCCGGTCGGGGTAGAGCGGGACGTACGCGACGCAGTCCGGTCGCCGCCCCGGGGGCGGGAGGGCGGCCACGGCCGCTGCGAGCAGCGCCGCCAGCGGTTCTTCCAGGGCTTCGTCGCCGCGAAACTTGTAGCGGATGAGCACATCGCGCAGAAAGGGGTTGTAGGCCACGGCGCTGCGCGCCGCGCAAAACGGCGCGTCCAGCTCGCCCGCGCACACGGCGCAACGGGACGCGGGCGGGCAGCCGCAGCGGGCATCCAGGGGCTCATCGAGCCACGTCAGGGCTTCCGCGCAGCGGCGGCACCACGCGCGGCGCAGAAATTCGCGAACCGGGGCCGGAACGCGATGCGGAAAGGCATGAACTGGCGGCGGAGCGGCAGGCCGGCCGCACCCTCGGCAGGCGCCGGGCGAAGGAGCAATCCAGTCGAGCAGGCGGGATAAGAGCTTCACCGCGGCCTCTCCCTTTGCGCACAGCAGCCTGGGGCTACGCCTGGTTCCGTTACGTCTGCAGCCGGTTTATCCCAAACGCGCCCGTGCACGTCCCCTCACCCCTGCCCGGTCTTCCAACCCTTACCCTTACCGCCATTCTATCGCAAAGGGGCCCGTTTGACCATCACAGACAACCGGAGCGCCGTTCCGACTCATGGACCCGACCGATACCGCCGTGCCAGGCGGTTCATCGCGCGGATGTGGGCGCGCGCCCGGCGCTGGGCCGCCGTGGGCCGCTCGGCCACAAACCACACCCGCCCCGTCGGGTCATCGGCGGCACGGCCCACCCGCCCGGCGATCTGCACCAGGGCCGCCTCGTCGAAGACGGCGTGGTCGGCGGCCAGCACGAGGCAATCGGCCTGAGGAACGGTGACGCCCCGCTCGAGAATGGTGGTGGTGACCACGACGCGTACAGTCCCCTCACGAAAGGCGCACACCACCGCCCCGCGCCGCGGGTCGGCGGCGTGGGTGCCGTCGATCCCGTGCGGCAGCGCAACGGGCCACCCGCGTTCCGCCGCAAAGCGGCGTAGGTATGCGACCACAACGGCCACGTCCTCCACCCGCGGCACGAAGCAGAAGAGGCGCCGGCCGGCAGCCAGCGTGGCGCCCACGCGATCGAGGACCTCGGGAACGGGACGCCCGGCGCGAACCCGCCGGAGCAGCCGGGATGCGCGCACCAAGCAGGGTTCGGGCAGGGGATACCCGTGATGGCGCACGGGCACGCGCACCACGGACACCTCCCCGCGCCGCGCACGGGCCAGGAGGTCGCCCGGTGGCGTCGCGCTCAGGTACAGCACGCAGCCGCCCGGCGCGAGGGCCTGGGCCACGGCCCGCGGCAGCATGGGATCATGGTGAAACGGGAAGGCGTCCACTTCGTCGACGACCGCCAGCGCAAAGGCGCGTCGCCAGCGCAGGCACTGATGCGTCGTGGCCACAACGATGTCGCCGCTCGCCCACGTCTCGGGGCTTCCCCCATACTGGCCGACCACCCGCGCGCCGGTAAAGTCACGCGTCAAGCGAGGAACCAGCTCCAGCACCACATCCCGCCGCGGCGTGGCCACCAGCACGCGCCCGCCGCCGCGCAGCACCTCCGCTATCGCCGGGTAGACCATCTCCGTCTTGCCCGCGCCGCAGACGGCCCACAGGAGGAGTTCACGGAAGGCGGGCGGCCGATGCGACCCGGGGACAAACCCGGATCGCCTCCTGCCGCCGGACCGCATCCGGTTCGCTCCGTCGCCCTCCTCCTGCGCGCGCACGCGCAGCGCCGCAAGCGCCGCCTCCGCGGCCTCGCGGGCGGCCCGCGCCGCCTCCGCCTGGGCCGGCGACAGCAGGCGCGCCGCCGGAACGCCGGCCTCCCGCACGGGGCCCAGCGCCGGCGCGGCCACACGAACGAGCAGCGCGCAGGCGCGGCTTTTGCCCATGGCCAGGCAGCGGGCGCAGTATGTGCAGCGCGCGGCGCCGCACGAAGCGCAGGCGGTCGTCTCCTGCAGTGCCGCCTCCTCCCCGCAGCGCAGGCACCGTCCCGCCGGGCGCGCGTCGGGGGCCAGACGAAACAGGCGGGCCAACTTCCCCGTCCATCCCCGGGTCGGAACGGCTCCGTGGACGACGCCCGGAACAAGCTCGGCCCGTCCCTCCAACACCAGCCACTGCACCGCGCCCAGGAGCAGCCGCTCGCGGGGCGACATGCGCCACGCGGCGGCGAGCAGCGGACGGCGCGCCGCCCACTGGACGGCCCCAACCGCATCACCCCGCCCTCGCCGCGGGGCAGCGTTGCGCGCCGGCGCAGGTCGTCCCCGGGCCCCCCTTGCCGCAGCGGTCCCCTCACCGTTTCCTCGGGCAGCCTCGGCCGCCTCGCGCCACAGGTCGGCCCCCGCCCGCCGGTCGGCGAGCGCCACCAGCTCCGCCCACAGCAGGCTGCGCCCGGCGAGGTGCACGGCCAAGCATCCGGCCAGACGCGCCAACCGAGCGGCCCGCGCGTCGCGGAAACCACCCGCGCGACACAGGCCGGCCGGCGCCTTTTCCGATACCGGAAGCGGACCCGTAACCGTCACCCCGCGCGCCCCATCCGCCGGGAAAGCGGCGGCTTCCCGGCCTTGCATCGCCTCCCACGCTTCCCGCGCCGTTACCGGCCGGCGCGCCCAAACCAGCCGCGCCGCGCCCCGCTGCGCCCAATAGGCGGCATCCGCCTCCGGTACCGGCGTCCACCGGAGCACAAGCTGCCCGTCCCCCGGGTCGACGGCATAGAGCCAGCACGGATGGGCCATCGCTCACACCCGCCCGTACACCGCGACGCGGTTGCGCCCCCGGCGCTTGGCGCCCAGGTACATCGCGCGGTCCGCGTACCGCATGAGCTCCCGCGCGGATGTCGCCACATCGGGGTACGTGGCCACGCCCAGGCTGGCGGTGACACGGACGGAAACGGGGTGGCCCCTGTCCAACGTGCGCACCGTGATCACGGCCTGCTGTTCAATGGCCCGCCGCACGCGCTCCGCCACCTCGGCCGCCTCGTCCAGCCCTACGCCCGGCAGCATCACGGCCATCTCCTCACCGCCCAACCGGGCCACCACGTCATCCCGACGGACGTTCTCCCGCAGGATTTGCGCCACTTTTTTTAACATTTCATTGCCGGCCTGGTGGCCAAAGGTGTCGTTCAGCCACTTGAAGCCGTCCAAATCGAGCAGCACCACGCTGAGGCGCTCGCCCCGTTCCGCCGCCCGCGCAACGGCCTCGTGCAGCAAGGCTTCAAAGGTGCGGGCATTGGTCAGGCCTGTCAGCTCGTCCACCCGGCTGCGGTACTCGGTTTGGCGAAATTTCAGGGCGTTTTCGATCGCCACGATCGCCTCGCTGGCGATGATCCCCAGCAACATCTTCTCAACACGGGAAAAGGTGGTGATGCCTGCGCGGCCCACAACCAGCATCCCCCTCGCCCTCCCGTCGTGAACCAGAGGCACCAGGCATAGGGCGGCCAGCGCCTTGTCCGGCATCGCCTCCCCAAGGTCGTCCCGAACCAGGACGACCGGGGCGCGCCGGTTCAGGTGCCGCTGAAACAGCTGCGACGCGCTTTGCCACACGGCCAGCTCCTCAAGGGACAGGGGCTGGCCGCTCGCCTTCTCCACAATCACCGGCTCCAGCCAACCGCTCAGCTTCTCCACCACATACAGCCCCCACACGTCCTGTTCCACCAGTTGCCGCACGGCGTCGCCGATGGCACGCACCGTCCGGTCGTAATTCAGCTCGGCGGCAAACTGTCCGGTCACCTTGCCCAGGCGCTGGAGCTGGTGGTTCAAGTACAATAGCTGCGCGTACGAGCGCAGGACTTGCCAGGCGGAAGCGGTGGGCACCGCAACCAGAACGAGCCCCAAAAGGCCGAGATGGGGGCGCACCGTCACAAAGAGCAGCCCGACGGGAATGGTTGACAGACTCACCATCGCCGCCCACAGCCGCGCCCGGGACGCCCATCCGTCACGCGGACGGCGGGGGTGGAGAAGGGCGCGCCGGACGCCTGCCTGGACCCCCGCCGCGGTGAGGCCAAACGCCACCAGGGCCAGCCACTGGGGCTCCGGCAGCACGCGCTTCGCCACACCCCAACACGCGTGGTACGCCCCCGCGCCGGCCAGCAGGCTCATCACCGTAATGCCCAGCTGCAGCAGCCAGCGCCGGCACGTGCAGCACCGCTTCAGCTGCCCCAGCAGGCTGGCCGTGACCGCCACCCACACCGTCACGAGCCACCCGTATTGCGCAAACAGCGCGACAAATACGCTCAAGTTGAAGGAAATGGCCGACAAACCGAAGGCGATGGGAAACAGCGCATAGCCCGCGGCCAGCAGGAGAAAAAATCCCCAGTAGGCCCATTCGGCAGGCGGTACCCGCATCGCCAGCAGGCACCATCCCGCCATCACGACGGACGCCATTCCCCACCACTTGATCCACCAGCTTCGCCCACGCATGGTTGTTCAAACCCTCTTGAATTCACTTACGCGCGTCCATATGGCCGTTAAGCCCGCCCCGATGCCGAGGAACAAAAACGGCATTTCCGGGGTATTGTAGCGGCCAAACACAAAGTACACGCTGTACACAGCGGTAAAATACAGCAATACCATGGCGACAAACGCCGTCTCCAATTTGCTGCGCTTCCCCAGCAGGAGGAACAGGAGCCAACCGCACAGCCCCGCCCATACCACATAGGGTTGCACCTGTCGGACCGTCTCCTTTGGCACACCAAAAATTTCGATCCAATAAAAGGTGTCCTTCCACAACAGAACCGGCTTGTGCACGAGATAGCTATACAAGAACGATTGCGGGTCGGACTGCCACCACTGCCGAATGCGCTCCTTCGCCGCCTCCTTCTGGGCTTCCAGCAAGGTGAACGCGTCGGCGTGGGCATGCTCCGCGTGCAAGCGTTTGAGCAGGTCCTCCAGCGGTTCCGCGTTGGGGTACCCCACCCCCTGGTACGTGCCCAACAACAGCGGATTGCCTTCGCCTGCTGTGAGCGGGATGAACCGCTCGTAATGGACGTAATTGCGCACCCACCACGGTCCTAACACCAGCAGCACTACTGCACCCGCCACTGCGGCTTGCCGTGCCATGAGCGAAAGAGGATACCGTTTGAGCAGGAGATAAACCAGCAAAACGGCCGGGTACAGGGCAATCGTGGCCTTCAAGAGCAACGCGGCAATATAGAAGAACAAGACCGCACCAAAATGGGACCACTTGCGTTCAGAAGCCAAACGCACAGAATAGTACACCAAGTAAATCAGACACGTCATGAACGGCGTTTCCGTCAGCAGCAAATTGTCGGTCAAAATATGCTGAATCGAGACGGCCAACAGCAAGGCGCCAATCAGCCCCGCTGCTGTTCCAAAGCTGTACTTCCCCAACGCGTACACGCCGTAAATGCCGGCCAAGCCGATCAGAATCATGACAATTTTGGCGGCGTACAATCCTCCAATCCCCGTGCCAAACACCAAAAAAATGATCGCCAACAACAGCGGTTGGCCGGGCATGATCTTCACCGTCGGCTCCCACGCAAACCGCTCGGGTTCTGTGGGACCGCGATACGTCAAGGTTCCCGTCTCCAGAAGGCGGATGGCGCTGTTGACATAGCCCTCGTCATCACTGCGCAGGGTGAGATCCAACCCGTAGGTGGTCAGGGCGGCCATGCGGAGCGTGAAGGCCAGGAGCAGGATCCACCCAATCCATCGAGGCCATCGAACCACAAAACTTCCCCTCGCGAAACCTTGGTTATTGGCGCGTATCCCCTGCAGGACGAGATTATTGTAGCATATCCCAGGCATGATATGGATGAAAAAAAACACCCCTACCCGTCGCGAATCGGGGGTGGGATGCGCGCGTCGATGACGACCACGTGGGCGTGTTCCGTCCTTCCGAATTGCCGCCGGATCACGTCTGCGTCCCAGGATGCGGCCCTGCCTACACGTATGTCAATCCCGTGCGGAACATATCGCGCATAGCCGCGCACGATGCCGAGGGTGTCATCGCTTGACCCGAAATCCACCACCGTTACCCACAGATCCCGGCCATGGCAGTACGCCCACCAAAAAAGGGATCGCAAAAGCCCTTCCACGATATGCCCTGAATTCTCTACGAGGAGGACGACGCAAACCGGTCCCCGCCGGGAAACGGGATGGCCCAGCGGTACGATCGCCCACACCCACAGGGCCGCAAGACCGTACAGTGCCAATCCCCATACAATCCAGTTGGGCACGCGGATCCCTCCTCTGCTGTAGGCTATGCTGCCATACGAGGAGGGGTGACGAGGGCTCAAATGCGCACCCAACCGTGCTTGATGGCCAACACCACCGCCTGGGTCCGGTCGTCTACGCCAAGCTTCTGAAAAATGTTGCTGACGTGATTCTTTACCGTTTTTTCGCTGATAAACAGCGCCTCGCCGATCTGACGGTTGCTCTTGCCCTCGGCCATCAGCTGCAGCACTTCCCGCTCGCGGCTGGTCAGCTGGCGAAAGCGCGCAACCATTTCCTCGTCTAGAAAGGCCGCCGCGGCCCCGTCGGGCAACGGCGTCTGCCCTTCGCGCAGGCGCCGGAGCTGATCCAACACCTTATTCGTCACCCGCGGGTGGATGTACGCCTCGCCCCGTGCCACCGTGCGCACGGCCTCGATGAGTTCTTCGCTGTCCATTTCCTTGAGCAAATAGCCCTTGGCGCCACCGCTCAGCGCCCGGTACACATAGGCCTCGTCATCGTGGATGGACAGGATGATCACGCGGCAGTCCGGAACCGTGCGAACAATGTATTCCGTCGCCTCGACACCATTCACCGTCGGCATGCTGATGTCCATCAGCACCACCTCCGGGCGCAGCGCCGCGGCCATCCGGCACGCTTCCTCGCCGTCGCTGGCCTCGCCGACAACAACCAGGTCCTCTTCCATTTCCAGAATGCGCCGCAGGCCGTCCCGGAACAGCTTGTGATCATCGGCAATCAACAGGCGAATCATCGCCCCTCCCCCTTTTCCTATCCTTCACGCGCATGAACGCGGCCGCCCCGACGGGCACGGTAAACCGCACCGACGTGCCCTTCCCCGGCTGCGAATCGAGGGCAAACTGCCCCTTGAGCAGCTGCACCCGCTCACGCATGCCGAAAATGCCGTAGTGGCCCTCCCCGATGGCCGCCGGATCGAACCCGCGCCCGTTGTCGACCACTTCCACGGAGACCGCCCCGGGCAAAAAATGCACCGCCACCTCGACGCGGGTGGCCGCGGCATGTTTCACCACGTTGTTCAAGCTTTCCTGGATCAGGCGAAAGAGGGCCACCTCAATCGCCGAATCGAGCCGCCGCTCGATGCCCTCGATCCGCAAACGAACGGGCAAGCCGTGCCGTTCCTCGAGCGTGGACAGATACCTGCGCAGCGTGGGAACCAGTCCCAAGTCGTCCAGGCTCATCGGCCGCAGATCAAAGATGATGCGCCGCACGTCGATCAGGCTTTCCCGCACGAGATTCTTCACTTCCTGCAATTCACGGCGCGCCGCCTCGTACTCCTGCTTCGCGATGCGCCGGTCTGCCATGTCCGCCCGCAAGACAACGTTGGCCAGGATCTGGGCCGGACCGTCGTGGATCTCCCGGGCCACGCGTTTGCGCTCCTCTTCCTGGGCTTGCAAAATGGCCAGCCCGAGCCACTCCGGCGCCGACCGCCGCTTGAGGTTGGTGACCACTTCCGCCAGGTTGCCGCTGAGAAAGTCGAGCACGACACCGATCTGCGTCAAGAGCTCCTCGGCCCGGCGCACCATCCCCTCCAGACTGCGCAACCGGCGCTCCAGGTCCTCCCGCCGCCTCCGCACGTGGCGCTCGCGCTCCTGGTAGACGCCGAGCTGCTCCTGCAGGCGGCTCGCCTCCTCATACGCCGCGCGGATGGCCTCTTCCGACGCGGCGTCGAAGCGACGGCTCACGTCGGCCAGGTGGCGGCGCGCCCGCTGCAACTGCCGCCGCGTGTTGTCGTAGGCGCGCATGATCGCTTGGGCTTCTCGCTTGACGGCCTCCAGCTCCCGCCGCGCGGCCTCCGCCTCCGCCCGTGTCGACTCCAGAAGGGCGAACACCTGCTCTCGGCAATGCTGGGTTACAACGATGACCTGTTCCACCAGGGCATCCAACTGCTCCGGGTTCATGGCACTTGGACTCATATTTAAATAATTCGTCGACGCCACCCCCGAAAAAACCCCGCTCTACAGCGGGGTTGTCTCGGTTCCTTACATCTTCACGTATTCTTGAGCTTCGGCTTTCAAGATCTCCGCTTTGTCGGTCCGCTCCCACGGCAGGTCGAGGTCGTCGCGGCCGAAGTGCCCGTACGCGGCCACCTGGCGGTAGATCGGACGGCGCAGGTCGAGCATCTTGATGATCCCCGCCGGCCGCAGGTCAAAATGCTTGCGAATGAGGCTCACCAGCACCTCTTCGCTCACCTTGCCCGTGCCGTAGGTGTCCACGCTGATCGACACCGGCTGCGCCACGCCGATGGCGTAGGCCACCTGCACCTCGCACTTGTCGGCCAGCCCGGCGGCGACGATGTTCTTCGCCACGTACCGTGCGGCGTACGCCCCCGAGCGGTCCACCTTTGTCGGGTCCTTGCCCGAGAAGGCCCCGCCGCCATGGCGGGCATATCCGCCGTAGGTGTCGACGATGATCTTCCGGCCGGTCAGCCCGGCATCCCCCTGCGGTCCGCCGATCACGAAACGGCCCGACGGGTTGATGAAGTACTTGGTGGCATCGTCGAGGAGGTGCACCGGCACCACCGGTTTTACCACATGCTCCAACAGGTCAGCCTTGATCTGCTCCTGCGACACGTCGGGATGGTGCTGGGTGGAGATGACGATGGTGTCGACGCGGACCGGCTTGTCTCCGTCGTACTCGATCGTCACCTGCGTCTTGCCGTCCGGGCGCAGGTACGGCAGGATCTCCTTCTTGCGCACCTCCGCCAGCCGGCGCGCCAGCTTGTGGGCCAGGGAGATGGACAGCGGCATCAGTTCCGGCGTCTCGTTGCAGGCAAACCCGAACATCAGCCCCTGGTCGCCCGCCCCGATGGCCTCGATTTCCTCGTCGGACATCTGTCCCTCCCGCGCTTCCAGCGCCCGGTTCACGCCCGCGGCGATGTCCGGCGACTGCTCGTCGATGGCCGTGATGACGGCGCAGGTGTCGGCGTCAAAGCCGAACTTGGCCCGCGTGTACCCGATGTCGCGGATCACGTCGCGCACCAGTTTGGGGATGTCCACGTAACACTTCGTGGTGATCTCCCCCGTCACCAGCACAAGCCCGGTCGTCACCGCCGTTTCGCAGGCGACGCGGGCGTTGGGGTCCTTTTCCAGGATGGCATCCAGCACGGCGTCCGAAATCTGATCGCAGATCTTGTCCGGATGCCCCTCGGTCACCGACTCGGACGTGAACAGGCGGCGTCCCTTGCGGTATTCCATGGCCGTACCTCCTTTGCTTACAAAAAAGAAACCTTTTCCGACGAGGAAAAGGTTACCGTCGTCCCCACGGTCATTCGCGGGTATTGTATCGTATTTCGACAGGCTTGTCAACGTTTTGCAGGCTCTACGCTAAAAAGTGTGGGTTCTAAGAGGAAAAGGCGGTCGACAAGCCAAGGGATAGTTAAGCACACCACATCCCGAAGGAGGCTCGCGACCGCCTATGAACAAGCTTACCGCAGAAATGTTCGGCTTACAATCGTGGATTGTTTACCGTACCGTCCATCAATCCGACAGCATCCACGTCTACGCAGGTCGGCCGCGTAAGGAAGCGCGGTGTCCGGATTGTGGACAGCTGACACGCCGCGTCTACGATCGTGCACGTGAATGGAAACGGAAGCTGCACACCTGGTGCAACGAGAAACCGGTTTACCTCTGGGTACGTCCCCGGCGCTTCCAGTGCACGGCCTGTCGAAAAGTGTTCACCGAACGCTTTCCTGGTATTCGCCCCTGGGCACGCAGGACCGAACGGGCCGAAGCCCTTTTGCTCCAGCGCCTGAAAGCGGGCAGTTTCCGTCGTGCCGCCCAGGAAAGCGGGACAAGTGCCAGCACCTTGCGCCGTCTGCTCCTTCGGTACGTAGGTCAGCAGGTAAATCTCGAGGAAGCCCTCCGGGATGTCGATGCCTTCGTGCTTAGCATTGATGAACACAGCTATCGTGGCCGTGACATGATGGTTACGGTCACATGCGTGTGGCCAAAACGGTGCCTTTTGGCCATCTTGCCGGATGACCGCATGAAAACACTGGAGCGCTTTTTGCGCCAGCTGCCGGAGACGGTTCGTCGGCGGATTCGGGCCGTGTGCATCGACCTGAAGGATGCTTGGCGCCATGCCGTGAAGCGCGCTTTGCCCGGCGCTGTCATCGTGGCGGATCCGTTCCACGTCATCCAGGACGCGAATCGGCGGGTTGACGAAGCACGGCTTGTGGAACAGCAGGTGACCGGGGTACGCCTGAGGCGCTGGCCGCTTTTGAAGAACGAGGACGACCTCACCGAACGCCAAGCTGCCCAGCTTGCCGCCATTCGGAAGCATCACAAGAACGTGGCCCACTTTCACTGGGTCAAGGAGCAGCTGCGAGACGTTTACCGTGCTTCCAATCGAGACGAAGCCGCAGCCATCCTGGACCGCGTGATCTTTGAGACCCAGTCGGCAAGCGATGCCGCGCTCCTGCAGTGGGGACGCACGCTCCGCCGCTGGCGCGAGGCGATTCTGGCCTACCACACCTGGCGTGTTTCAAACGGCTACACGGAGGGCGTGCACACCAAGATCAAGCTGCTCAAACGAATCAGCTACGGCTTCCGTAACCGTGAGATCTATGTGCGAAAGATGCTCCTCGCTTTTATACCCTTGGCTTGGTTGACCTCCCATCCACAGTTATTGACTTAGAGCCCGTTTTGCATATCCCTGTCGAATTTCGTATGCGCCACGGACCATGACCACCACATTGGGCCGGTTGTTGGGGTCGGCATAAATCCCCCGCCCATCGCTGCGCGGCACGATCAAGAAATGGTTCATCGGCAGGGGACCCGTCTGGCGGTCGACTCCCGCCGAAAGATCCGACAGCCCGCCGGCCGCACTGGTTATCGGATACACCCGGCCCGGCGAACGAATGATGATCTCGGTTCCCGACTGCCCAATCAGCGCATCGCCCGGACGCAATTCCACCACGGCGAAGGCGCTCGAGCGCGAGTCGGACGGCGGCTGGCTGGGCGACGGCTGCCCGGACAGCGACCGACGAAGTTCATCCACCTTCGCGTCCACATAGCTCTTCGTCACCAGCGGGTCGTCCACCGATCCCGGTGCCGACGCCCCGTTGGCCCACGCGCCATGGGCTGCAACGGCCAACGCGGTCAGCACCCCGATGCCCACCAAACGCCCCCACTCTCGCTTGTTCATCGTCTCCCCTCCCGTTCGGTTTTCCTTTGCCGATGCATCTGCAAGCCCGACCCGTCAGGGCCCCGTCTGCGCCACCGCCTGGCGCACCACCACAAAACGGTACGCCTGGTATTTCGAGCCCTCGTCAGCCTGCAGGCGCAGCAGGTAACGGCCGGGCACCACCGCGCGGTGAACGGCAGCGTTCGCGTCGGTGATGGTACCGTCGTACAGCAGGCGCATCTCGCCGTCATACCAGGTGAGGCGCAGTCCCGCCAGCGGCGGCACCTCGACAAAGCGGACCGTCACCACGCCCCGCTCGGGCACGGAAAAGGCGTACCAGTCAAAATCGGCCACACTGTCGAGGGTCCCGGACACCGGAACGCCGAAGGTAAGGGGGTGCGCCTCCCACGACACCTCGTTGGGTTCGGCCGGGTCCGGCAGCTCCGGGGTGTAGTGTACCTGTAGGGTGTATTCACCATCGACAGAGACGCCGTAATAATTGGTAACGCGCAGGTAGTAAACGCCGGGCTTGACCTCCAGGGAAAACACTTCGGCCTGGCCGTTTTGCACGTTGCCCTCGTCAATCTCGCGGCGGTACGCCTGGGCGGGGTTCTCCACCCCCACCACCGGATCGAAGCGAAGCGTGTCGACCGTCACGCGCACATCCAGGCGCCCCGGTCGGGTGATCTCGGTTTGGAACCAATCCTCATCGCCGTCGCGGTGGATGGTTCCCGTCAACGTTGCCGTCTGGCCCAACCACGAGAGCGGTTTCGCCTGCTGGAGGGAGTCGTTCGGCTCGTACGGGTCGCTGTAGATGCGAAACTGCGTCGTGAGCGCGTACCCGATGGGCCCACCCCGCGACACGACGGCCGACAGCTTGATCCAGCTGGAGCCCTTCGGCAGGTTGAACACCACCGTCTGCGTAAGACGCAGCGTTTGCGCCGTCATCCCGGCCGCCTTCCCGTTCGGGTAGGCTTCCACGCGCACCGGCGCGCTGGCCTGGGGCCCCTCCACGGTGAGCAGCAGCTCGCCGGCGTACGGCATGTCCACCCGCCACCAGTCGGCGTCTCCGGGAGGGAGCGATCCAACCCGTTCCCCAAACACCGGCAGCGGATGCGCTTCCGGGAGGCGGTTGTTCGGCTCGAAGGGATCAGCCGGGAGCACGGCGGTCACGGCACGATAGGCGTTGAGGCGACCGAAGCCGGTTTTCTCGTCCCATCCCGGCAGGCTCACGTCGTCGGCCGTCAGGCGAATCTGGTTGCGGATCTGTCGCGGCGTCCACTGCGGGTGCAGCGCCTTGAGCATGGCGGCCACGGCAGCCACCTGCGGCGCGGCCATCGACGTGCCGTCGCGGGCATAGTCGTACCCGCCCCCCAGCGCCGTCGTGTAGACGCGGGTGCCCGGCGCCACCACATCCACTTCCGGACCGTAGTTGGAGTAATGCAGCCACCGATCCGAACTGTCCACGGCGCCCACGGCCAACACCGTGGGGAAAGCCGCCGGATATTCCACGCGCGTGCCACGATTGCCGGTGGCCGCCACCACGACCACGCCACGCTGCTCGGCATAGGCAATGGATTCTTTCATGTGTTGCGAATAGATGGGATCACCCAGCGACAACAGCACCACGTCGGCGCCGCGATCCACCGCCTCGCGAATCCCCATCCCGACCGTGTAGTCGTCCCCTTCCCCCCGGGCGTCGAGCACCTTGACGGGCATGACGCGCACCCGCCACAGCACGCCGCTCACCCCGATGTCGTTGTTGCCCACCGCGGCGACAATTCCAGCCAGCGCCGTCCCGTGACCGTTGTCGTCCTGGGGCAATTTGTCGGGTTCCACCAGGTTCACACCCGGCACCAGGTTGGGCTTCAGATCGGGATGGACGAGGTCGACCCCCGTGTCGACGATGGCCACCGTCACCTGTGGCGCTTCCCGCACCACGCGCCACGCCTGGGTAGCACGGATCTGGTGGAGGTAAGACGTCTGCTCCGTGTAGAGCTTGTCGTTGGGAATGGGCAGCGCCTTGATGCGCAGCTTGCGGTTGGGCTGCACGTATTCCACATCCGTCCGCTTGCTCCAAGCGTCCACCCACTTCACCACATCAATATGTTCGTGCAGCCGCACCACCATCAGACGGTAACGGTCGTCGCGCTGGAGAACCACAAATTCGCCGGGGGCACTTGGCGCATGTTCCCGCCACTTGATGATCCACTCCCGCGTTTCGGGCAGCCCCGGCTCGCTCGACGCCTGGCGCTTCTGTTCGATCCAGCCGGTCGCCAGCCACCCACCAAGGAGAAGAAGCGCCACCAGCGCCGCGAACAGCCACTTGCGCATCTTCGGTCGCTCCTGGTTCAGCATGGAAAAGCGCGCGTGCAACCGCGCGGAAACTCCTCACAAATAAGGAGACGGGCAAGGCGCCGCCACGTTGCGGCAACGCTGTACGGATTCATTATACCATCATTCCATCTTCTTTCCATCCGGGCATACCGAGCCGGGGATCGCTTTTTTTGGAACATGAGCGGACCCGATTGTTCCACGGGCCCGCTCCCCCATCGGATATGCCCTTACGGAATGTACCCCTTTTTTCGCGCAAACTCCGTCTTCCACTCGATCAGCTGCTGAACGTCGGGATCGGGCCGACCCGTTACCCGTTCGATCAGCCGCTGGCTGTCTTTCAGGTCGTTGAGCGTCAGCGTGGGATAGTCCTGCATCCCGTACCTTCCGTCGGGCAGGTAGGCATAGTGCAGATCGCCGTCGGCCCGCCGCCACTGGGGCGCCGTGTCCTTGACCCCCTGCCGCATGCGCTCGGCGAAGGAGAGATACCGCTTGTCTTTCGTAATGAGGTACAGCTCATACAGGAAATTCATCTCCGCCAGATGGTGGTTGAGCGACACGTGGGTCTTGCGGTGCGGCTGGGTCGGATGGCCGTAGTCGCACACGAGCAGCCCCGTCGCCGACGTGGGGAAATGGTTGGCCTGAGCAAACCGCAGGAAGTACTCGCCGTACCGCTTGGCCGCCTCCAGCATAGCGGGGTCCTTGTACCGCTCGTAGCCGCTCAACAGGAACCGCGCCGCGTCGGTGGACCAGCGGGTGTCGTAGTACCCGGCGTCGATGCCATAGTCGTTGTACAGCCACTCCGAGCGCGTGCTGACCGGCCAGAACCCGTCCTTCGTCTGCGTCTCCACCGCCGTAGCGAGCAACACCAGCCCGAAGGTCTCGAACAGCCGCCCGCCCGAGGCGTTCAGGAAGGCCTGACCCACGTGAAAGGCCGGATTCCGGTAGAAATTGTTGGGCGTGTAGGGCACGTAGGACGTCGGCGTGCGGTAGTACACCCCGTCAAAGGAAAACTTGCGTGCCCGGTTCAGGTCGGCAATGCGCACCGTCGATGGCGCCGTAGGATGGTTCCAGTCCACCAGGGACCGGGTGGAGACCACGCTCCACTGCTCCCCGCGGTACCCCTTTTCCTGGGGGAATGTGATGACCAGCGTTGTCGCCGTCCCCGCCTGCTGCACCTGGATGGGGCGCACCTTCTCGTACTGCTCCTCCATCGTCTGGTTGGCCAGGGGACGGTACACGTTGGCCAGCGACACCCACAGGCTGTAGTCGGGGTTTTCCACAGCCGCCGTATAGTTTGGCAGCGTGCCCTTGACCGGCTGCGGGGGCTTCCACACGGCCGTGGAGGTGTCGATGGCCCCGTTGTATTCGGTGTGGCGCTCGGTAAAGGGCTTCACGCTCCCCGCCAGCGTCAGGTGGACCGCCAGCGGCGTCGTCCCCGTCCACTCCGGCTCATAGCGCAGCAGGTAGACGTAATCCCCGTTTCGGACGGCGTACTGGGCCACCGTCAGCGTACCCCAGACGCGCCCGGCTTTCACCACCCGCCACAACGCCTGTTCCTTCACGAGGTGCGTGTAGGTCTTGCCGCTGCGCGACACGAGCTGCAGCGCAGCGCCGGGCACCTGCAGCGTGGCCTTGCGCGTAGCGTCAAAGGCTTTTCCCCCGAACACACCGCTTGTCGGGGTTGCCGGCACAAACGCGCCCCCGCCGACATTCCCTGCTCCCTTCTCGCCCAGTCCCCAGTACCCGCGCTTGCCTCGCTCCGCGTCGCGCTGCAGGTGCACGAGCAGCTCGTCCCACGCCACATCGGCCGCGTGGGCAGCCCGGCTGGCGTACCCGCGGCTCACCAGCTCGGCGTTCAGAAAGATCCCGTCGGGCCGGAACACGTAGCCGTCCGCTGGGCCTTGCGCGTTGCCCGCGTCCCCTGCCCATTCCACCAGCACCGATTTCCCCACCCACTGTTCCAGAAAGGCGCGCCGCTCGCGGCGGAAGGCCTCCTCCTCGGCGGTGGGGTGCGCCGTCTGCGGAAAGGCGATCCCCGCCAGCCGCAGGGTCATGGCACCTTGGTCGCGCTCGATCTCCAGCGCCAGCTCGTCCGTCACGCGCCGCACCGTGACCGGCGTCTTTTCCGCCGTGCTCACGATCACCGTCCGCGAGAGGGCGTCCCAACCCACCGTTGCCCCCAGCGTCTCGGCGACAAACCGCACCGGCACCATCGTCCGGTCATGGATGATCTGCGCCGGCACGTCGAGGGAAACCGGACTGCCATTCACGGTAGCAACCGTTTCGCCGATGGTGAGGGAGAGCGAGAGGGCCGCTTTGGTGGCGTGGACGGTCCGCGTGGCCGAATCCCACTCCACGGTGGCGCCCAGCGGTTCCAGCAACGCCCGAAACGGCAGCAGCGTGCGGTTTTGTGTCAAGACCGCCATGTCGCTGAGCGGATTTCCGTCCAGGAAGACAGGCACGGTGACCACAGCGCCGCCCATCGGGGGAATCCAACCTACAATCACTGCAATTGTCAGAACAATCGTCACAATCCGGCGGATCATACTTTCGTCTCCCCTGTACCGTGATCTGCTCCCGCTAACATGTGCCATCCGGAAGCGCAGCATGCACCACCAATGAAGGGTTTCCGCTAAATAGACGAAAAACGGAACGTGTATGTTGCAGATCCTTCATCGAAAAAAAAGCGGGCGCAACCCATCGCCCGCGTAGTTTACCCCACTTTGGCCAACACCCACGGCCGCTCGAACACGGCGTGCAACGTGTCCAGCTGCGCGGTTAAGGCAAACATCTGCTGCTTCACCTGTTCCAGGGCCACCTTGGCCGCCAAGAATTCGGCTTCGATGGCCATCCCGGCCTCGTACCGCGCCTCTACCGCCCGCATGTTCGTTTCCAGTTGCGCCAGCTTGGCCTCCAGCTGGTGATACTGGTCTTCCAGCTGCTTGATCTGGTTGTAGACCGCCCGCGTGGTGTCGGCCAGCTGCCGTTTCGTGTCCTCGGCCGTATTGCGGGCCTTGTCCACATCGATCTCCTTGGCCCGATACGGTTCGGGCGCATAATTGAAGACGTACAGGTCGAGATCCAGTTCCGCCAGCGCCACCTGCTGCTCCGCCAGCCACACCGCCGTGCTGCTCGTCACCACCTGCGTGACGTGCGTTTCCAGGTCAACGCCCTCCAACTCGCGGAACACCGGCGTCTCCACGAGCACCGGGCGGGCACTGCGGTCAAGGCCCAGCAGGTGGTTGAGCTTGCGGTAGGCGTCGTCGTAGGCCTTGGCCGCCTGCTGCTCCTTCTTCACCGCCTCGGACGCCGCGGCCCGTGCCTGGTCACGCTCCAGCGCCGAAACCGTCCCGGCCTCGTAGCGAAGCTCGGCCAGCCGGGCCTGCACCTCGGCGTTCCGTCGCTCCAACCGGGCCAGCTCGAGCGCCCGCTCCCGCACCTGCACCTCGTTGTAGGCCTGCTTGACCTGGTAGGCGATGACGTCCTTCAACACGTCCACCTGGCGCTGGGCCATGAGATAGGCCGTCTGCGCCTTGGCCCACGCCGTATACGTGTTGGCCGCCACAGGGTTGGAACCGTCGGCGGGAACAAAGCGCACGTCTTCCCCCACTTTTCGCATCACTTCGCGGGCCCGCTCCACGTCGGCCTCGGCGTTTTTCAGGGCATAGCTGGCCGCATAGGCCCGCTGCACCGCTTCCTCCAGCGTCAGCGCCCCGGAAGTGGCTGCCGGCTGTCCCGGTGTCCCCTGCGCCGGACGGTCTTCCGTATCGATGAAGACCGTTCGCGTGGCCCGGTCATAGGTTACCTGCGCGCCCAGCCCCTCGCTGACCGCCCGCAGCGGAACCAGCACCCTTCCGTTGAGCACACGCGGCTCCACATCCAGCGCGATGGGCTCGTAGTTGCGCAGCGCCGTCTTCTTCCCCGGCTGGAGCAGAAGCACGACGTCGTCCTTCCGCACGGTCACCTTCTTGGCCGCCGGGTCCCACCACACGTCGGCTCCCAGCTTTTCAAACACACCCCGCAAGGGAACCAATGTGAAGTCGTTGACCAGAACCGGCGGCTGGTCGAAGGTTACCGGCTCACCGCCGATCACCACGCGCACATCGCCCGACTGCGCCTCCACCGGCACGGCCGATGCGCCGAGGGCGACAAAGCCGGCCAGCACCCCCAACGCCAACCTGCGCATGCTGTCGCCTCCTTCCCGGAAAGGCTAAAACAAGGGCAGAGAAAAAGGAGGGGGCATTTGCCCCCTCCCACCGCACGCACCGGTTACTGCTTCACCGTCACCGTGCGGGCTTCCTCGTCCCACTCGACGGTCACGCCGAGCGCCGTGCCCACCCAACGGATCGGCAGCATGGTGCGGCCGTTCTTGATTTCCGGCGCCACGTCCATGTTGATGGCCATGCCGTTGACGTACAGGACCTTGCTGCCGATTTTCAGCTTGACGACGCGGTCGCCCTTGAACAGGGTCACCGTCTTGGTGCCCGCATCCCACAGGATGTTGTCGGAGGACACGCCCAAGGCTTCCGCGACGTAGCGAACCGGCAGGAAGGTGCGGCCGTCCTTGATGTACGGCGCCACGTCGGCCGTCTTCTCCACGCCGTTGACCGTGTACTTCGTGTTGTCCACGGTGAAGACGACCGTGGCCTTCTGGGCATCCGGAGCCGGCGTCACGACATTGGCGATGGCCACTTTCGCCACGTAGTCGTCACCCGTCCAGTCTTCATATTTCTGAGTGGTCATTACGGCCGAACCCTTGATCTCCGCGTTCACGTTACCCTCGGCCACCGTGCGGTCAACCTTCAGGGCCACATCGGAGATGCGAATCGTGCTCGGTTTCGTGCTCTTGCTTTCAATGGAGATTTCCAAGGCCGTCTCCGAGCTGTTCAGCTTGACAGTGCCCAGAGACAGGTCACCCGACGTGACTTCCACTTTCGGCAGCTTGGCGAACTTCACACCGGACGGAAGCTCCACGATCAGCTTGTCGTCATCATCGTCGTCCAGCGCGCCCGCCGCCTTTTCCGTGATGACGAGGTCACCCGCTTGCTGGTTGGTCAGACCGATGATCACATCGCGGAGGTTTTCGACCTTCACATCCAGCGGTTTCACTACGTCGGCAACCTTAACCGTGCCGCTCACTCCGGCCGTGCCGCCAACCTCGATTTCGATGGGCCCTTCATAACCCGGGCGAACGGCAATCTTCACGTTTTTCAGTTTCACGTAACCTTCATTGCTATTGGATTCGCTCTCCACAGTGAATTTCGCAGTGCGGTTATCCGTACCCGTATAACCGCTAAACTTCAGCGTAAGCCCACCGCTTTGTTCTTTCGTCCAGCTTTCGCCTGCAGTCGAAGCGGTCGTGCTGGAATCATCATCGGTTGCGGCTTCGAATTCTTCCTGCCAACGAGCCCCTTCCGGAAGGGTCAGGGTAATGGTACGACCTTTAATCAGGCTCTTCGCCACGCTTTCCTCAATGCGGATAACCCCAAGTTCCTGGTCATCTTGGCCGGCAAAGAGCGTCTTCACCGAATCAACAGACACCGTCGCGCTGTAATCACCATACTTACCGACGACCAATTCGCTCACATTAGCTTCGGATTCACCGGAGACTTTGACAATAACATCGCCCGGTTTCACCTTCGTGTCATCATCCACTTCAAATACAAGCGGAAGCTCCCAGATGGACGGTTTCGTTGTCTCATCACCCGAGAGTTCCAGCTCCAACTCGTCGTCATCAATATGCACAATGAACGTCACAGGATCCCCGTCAATTGCAGGAACCTCTACCTTGTAACCATCACCAACTACTTTGTCGCCTTTCTTGTCTGCGATATATTTGTCATTATCTTCATCGTATTTTGCCTTAATCCCCTTCCACTTGTATCCATCGGGGAGCGTGAATTTCAGCGTTTCGTCGTCTTTTTCCAAAGATCCAGCCGTCGTTTCTTTAATACGAACCAATGTCTCGAACTCATTGCTGCTTGTCATGTCATCAACTACGCTGAGCTGAACCTCACCGCTCCCCACAACCCGGGCAACCGTCACCTTGCCCTCAGGGAAGGCAGAACCCGAGCTCTTCGTCGTCAGTTCAACGTCAGCCGGGCCGCCCTCGGCGCCTTCAACATTGATATCGCCCAGGTAAATGTAGAGGTAACCATCGTCATCAAGTGTAATATCGCTGTTGACAACCGTGATTTTTACGCGATCCGTTCCCGCTTCCCCGTCAATTGTGGGATCAATGCTGAAATTAGCTTCCTTGCCCTGAAGCCCTTTGCCCAAGCTGATTTTGTTCTTTGCGTCGCTTTGGGCATCACCAAAATCCGAAGCAAAGGTGAAATCTTCCGGCAGGTCGACGATCACAAAATCGCCTTTCTTAAGAATCGTGCCGGCAGTAAATTTGATGCGAATGGTGGCCAGTTCAGCATTGCTCACCGTGTCCTTAATGGTCGGCACGCTGGTCACCGTGTCGACTTCCGCACCGGCCGCATACACAACCGCAGGTTTAACGACCGGCACAACGGACGGCGTACCGAACGCAGCCAGGAGCGTCGAGGTGGACACAATCGCCAGAGCTTTCTTCAGGTTTTGCGGGTTTTTGATGTCCATAATCCCGTAAGCCCTCCTCCTCCGATTTCTCGCAATCTCTTCCTGAAGATGGTTCATCTTTGGTACAACGCCCTCTCCCCGCGGTACCGGTTCACCTCCTTCACTGAGAGAGGCGCAGGCTTTTCCTCTCACCGTGAATTCTAAATTCTCTCCTGCAGAATCCTAGAAACGCAGTTTCCATTATAGCAAAACCCAATCGCCATGTAAAGAAGATTGTGCTGTTCCAGTAGTCTTTCTAGAACCGTTGCCAGCAGGTCAACGCAGTTTCTAGTATAATGAATGCGGTCGTAGAAGACAAGCAACTTTTGATGAAAAATATTCCTAATAAGAGAGCGTCCAACTTCAGCACAAACTTGGTCCTCGGCGTCCACGTTCTGCTAGGTTTCCCCTTGAACACCATCACTCCCCTTTCTCCTGCTCGGGATCTTCACCTTTATAGACGAAGAAGCAACCCGGAAGGTTGCAACCCGTCCGCCCCTTTTTTGCTTCTGGAAACACAGCCCACAGTTCGGTATCCTATGCACGGGAGGTGCTCTTCATGCCACCGGCATCGTACCGAACCGTAAAAGGCTACGGCGAGGCGGAAATCGTCATCCAGAAGTCGCGTTTCATCGCCCAGGTGGCGCGCGCGGAAACCGAAGAGGAAGCGGTCGCCTTCATCACCGCCGTGAAGGCCAAGCACTGGGACGCCACACACAACTGTTCGGCCTACGTCGTCGGCGAGCACGACCAGTGGCAGCGCTCCTCCGACGACGGCGAACCGAGCGGCACCGCCGGACGCCCGATCCTGGAGACGATCAAGCGCATCGGACTCAAGAACACCGTCGTCGTGGTCACGCGCTACTTCGGCGGCATCAAGCTGGGAGCCAGCGGCCTCATCCGCGCCTATGCCGAAAGTGCCGCCGCCGGCATCCAGGCCGCCGGCATTGTGGAGAAGGCGCTTTGCGAACGGCTGCGCGTCACCGTGGGCTACAGCGACTGGGGACGCCTCGAGCACTGGCTGCGCAGTGAAGACCTCCCACTGGCCGATGTGGCGTACACCGACACGGTGCAAGCGCTCCTCCTCTGCCCGCTCGGCACCTCCGCGACCATGGCCACACGTATTGCCGACATCACCTCAGGACGGGCAAAAGTGGAACCTTCCGGAACGGTGTGGATCGAGCGGGATGTGGATTCCCGCGCACACGGATAACTTTATTCGTCATGCCCTTCGGATTTCCTCCTTCGATGACAAAAAATTTTCGCGAATCGGTGAACATCTTGTCGAGAAACAAAAAAACATGCGATTGGCACAAGCCAAGCGCATGTTCTTCCGTCCAATCCTCTTATCGCGCCTCTTTTTGACGCGTCCGGGCATGGCGCACGTCCCCCGCCGCCAACTCCTGCATCCGCGTGCGCACGCGGCGCAAGAAGCGGAGCAGCGGCTTGTGCTTGTAGCCGATCAGGCCCACCACCTCGGCCCCCAGCTGCAGGGCGATCACCAGCACCGCCACCAGCATCGTGGCCACCCACAGCACCGTCTGGGCCTGGTACAGGAGCACCGCGCACAACCCGAACAGGGCGCTGATGGCGTAGATGGTCAGCACGGCGCCGCGGTGCGAAAGTCCCAGGTGCAGCAGGCAGTGGTGAAGGTGGCTCTTGTCGGCTGCGGAGATGGGCTTCTTGTTCAGCTTGCGGCGCACGATGGCAAAGAAGGTGTCCGAAAGCGGCACGCCCAACAGCAGCAGGGGGATGACATATGAAAAGAGGGTCACCTGCTTGAAGCCCATGATCGAGAGGACGGCCAGCTGGAACCCCAGAAAGAGGGCTCCCGTGTCGCCCATGAAGATCTTGGCTGGGTGGAAGTTGAACACGAGAAAGCCCATCGTCGCGCCGAGGAGCACGGCGCACAGCAGGGCCACAAACGTGTTCCCCATAAGGAGTGACACGACAAGCAGCGTGGCCGTGGCGATGGCCGACACGCCCGCCGCCAGGCCGTCCAGCCCGTCGATGAGGTTGACGGCGTTGGTGACGGCAACGATCCAGACCATCGTCACCGGTATGCTGAGCAGCCATCCGATGGAAAAGCCTTCATCAAAGGGCAGGTTGATGAACGTCACGCGCAAGCCAAACGCCACCACCACAAGGGCGGCCACGAGCTGTCCGAGGAGTTTCGCTTTCGGCGACAGCTGGAATCGGTCGTCCAGCGCGCCCACCAGCGCGATAATGCTGCCGCCGAGGAAGATGCCCCATGCGATGGCAGTTTTTGGAACGAAGAGAAAAAACCCCACCACAAAGCTGAGGTAAATCGCCAGGCCACCCAGGCGCGGCATCACCCCGCGATGTACCTTACGTTCGTTCGGCACGTCCACCGCGCCGATGCGCAAGGCCAGCTCCTTCACCAGCGGGGTGGCAACCAGGGCGATGGCCAGCGCCAGTCCCCACGCAAAAATATAGGTTGCCATCCGGGCAATCCCCTCTCCCGTCATCGGCAATCTCGCTCAAGCGATTCCCCCCACCATTTTCACACAGGAAAGGGAGCCCGTCAATGCCGTTTCCACTCTGTTCACGTTTGGTCGCGGTTTTCTCTCGTTCTATCCGGCGATTGGGGTCGGGTGTTCCTCGTTGCTCGCCCGAAGCCCGTGTTCGACGAGCTCAATCAGCCCGGCCACCTGTTCGGTGGAGAGGGCAGCATCGTCGATGAGCGTTACATTGAGCGTGGCAAACAGCCAGAGGGCCGCCAGCCGCGGGCAAACGGTGCGAAACGCACCTTCCGCTATCCCCTCCTCAATCAGCTGTCTGAGGTCCTCCAGAAAGCGTTGTTTCTGTTCGCGAAGCCACAAGTGGAGCTCATCATCGACATGGCCGATGTCCCGCCCGTGCAGATGGAAGGGATACGTTCGGCCCGCCAGCATTGTGAGGTGCACCCGAAGTAAGGTGCGCAGCCGATCCAGCGCCGAGTGCGGACCGGTAATCTGTTCGCGCAGGATCGACAGATGCCAATCGATGAGCTCCTGGATCATCTGGCGAAAAAGATCGTTTTTGTTCTTGAAGTAGAGATACACGGTGCCCTTTCCCACGCCCGCGCGTTCGGCAATCGTCTCGATTTTCGTATTCGCATACCCGAACTCGGCAAATGTATTGTACGCACTGGTGAGAATGGCGTCGCGCTTTCCGTGTTCCGGTTGCCAGGGAAGCAAAGGGGTACGCGCTTGCATCGGTTTTACCCCCAACTTGACACATCTTGCGAAACCGGCAGGCGGCGCGAGAACAAGCGGCGCAGCCGGCCCAACCATTCATCGGTCAGGCTGTAGACGGCAGGAATGAGCAGCAGGGTAACGAGCGTCGAGAAGAGGAGGCCATAGATGACGACGATGGCCAGCGGAGCGAGTGTCTCCGACGATTCCCCGCCAAAATAGGCGAACGGGACGAGAACGAGATTGGTCGAGAGCATGGTCATCAAAATCGGGCGCAGGCGCACCGGCCCGGCGGTCATCAGGGCATCGTTGACGCTCATCCCGCGTCGGCGGAGCTGGTTCGTGTAGTCGACAAGGACGATGGCGTTGTTCATGACAAGCCCGATGACCATGATGAGCCCAATGAACGCCGTCACGCTGAGCGGCATGCCGTGGGTAAAGAGGCCGACCAGGGCCCCGACAAAGGTCGGCGGCAGGCAGAACATGATGACAAACGGCTGGAAAAACGACTCAAACTGCGCGGCCATGATCATGTAGATGAGAAGAATGGCCAGCACCATCGCCTGCGCCAGCGAGGTGAACGATTCGTTCATCTGTTCGGCTTCCCCGCCGAGCGACCAGGTATAACCCTCGGGAAACGGCACGCCGGCCAGCGTCTGTTGGATGTCGCTCATGAGCGCGCCAAGGGAACGCTCACCGGTGGAGTAGACGGTGAGGCGCGCCTGGCGTTCAAACTCGCTTCTTGAGATGGCGTTCGGGGTCCCCTCGGTGGCGATGCGGGCCACATCGCCCAGCGAAACGACGGCGCCGGACGCGCTCCTCAGGACAAGCGTGTCCAGACGGGCAATCTCCTCCTGCCACGATTCCGGAAACGTCAGGACGACGTCGTATTCGTCTTCGCCGTCGCGCATGACCGCAACTTTTTTCCCGCCAAAGGCCACCTGAATGGCGGTCATGATTTCCGCAGGCGACAGCCCATACTGCGCGGCGCGAGAGCGGTCGATATAAACCGCCACCTCGGGCCGCGACGCCTTCATGCTGCTGTCGACACTGGCAACGCCGGGAATGCCTGCGAGGCGCTCCTGCACCTCACTGCTGAGTTCCTCCAGCACCTGGGTGTTCGGGCCGGAGATGTTCACCTGCACCCCGCCCGAACCGGACATCGCCATCTGCGAGTTGATGGAGAGAACAATCCCGGGAATACCGGATGCCCGTTCGTTGAAATCATTCATCACCTGTTGCGTCGACCGCGTGCGCTCGGCAAGCGGCTTCATGTTGACGAAGAGGGTGGCGGTGTTTGATGCGGTCGTTCCGGTCACTTGGGACTGGCCGGACGCGCCGATCATGCTCGCCACTTCCTTGACTTCCGGATAGCTGAGCAAGATCGCCTCCAGCTCGCGCACGACGCGGGCCGTCTCCTCAAGCGCGGTGGCCGCCGGCAGCTCGAGCTGGACCGAGGCCACTCCCTGATCGGTCTGCGGGATAAATTCCGTGCCAATGCGGGGGATGAGCCCCAGGGAGGCAAAGAAAACCAAAAAGGAAAGGAAGATGACGGCAATTCGGTGGCGAAGGCCCCACCCGAGAAGGCGGCGGTACAGGCGCTCCAGCCCCTCTATGGCCCGCTGAAAGGCGCGCGCGGGGTTTACCCTCCGGAGCACCGCTCGCACCCGACCCGCTTCTTCCCCATGGTGCCCCTTCAGAAAGCGGGCCGACAGCATGGGAACGAAGGTGATCGCGCCAAACCAGGCCGCAACATGGGAAAAGATCACGGCCAGGGCCATCGGGGCAAACAGCTCCTTCGCAAGCCCGGCGGCCAGAAGCATGGGTACGAAAACCGACGTCTGGGCAAGCGCCGAGGCGGTAACGGCGGCGGTGACTTCCTTGGCCCCGACGGTCGCGGCCGCTTCCCCGTCTTTGCCCTCGAGGCGATGGCGATGGATGCTCTCGATGACGACAATGGCAAAGTCGACGAGCGACCCCATGCCGATGAGAAGGCCGCCGAGGCTGAGCATGTTGATCGACTGGTGGGACAAGGCCATCAGGGTGAAGGTGCCGATGACCGAAACGGGAAGCATGGTGCCGACGATCAGCGTCGTGCGAAAACTCCCGAGAAACAGGTAGAGGATGGCCATGGCGATCAGTGCCCCGAGCAGGCCATGCTCGACAACATTGTTGATGGAGCGGTTGATGAAGGTTGCGGCGTCGTAGATAACGGAGAGCGTGACCCCCTCGGGGAGCTTCTGTTGAAGCTGTGCAATCTGCTGATGCACACCCTCCGATACCTTGACGGCATTCCCGCCGGACGTTTTCATGACGCTGAGCATCACGAGCGGCTGCCCGTTTCGCGTAGCCTCCTGCGACTTTTCGGCAAAGCCGCGGCGGATTTCGGCAATATCCGCGAGGGCAACGGTCCCCCCCGACGGCAGGGGGATTTGCACCCGCTTGATGTCCTCGATGGTGGTGAATTCGGCATCAAAACGAACGGCGAGCTTTTTGTCGCCCAGTTCCACCGAGCCGGCGGTGAAAAGAACATTGGACTGGGCAATCATCTGCGAAAGGTATGCCGGCGTAAGGCCGTACGCCTGCATCTGCTCCGGTCGCAGGATAACCTGGATCTCTTCCTTCTCACCGCCAATAATGCCGATGGAGGCGACGCCGTCGAGTTTGCGCAGCGCCGGTTCGATGTCGTCTTCGGCGAGCCTCTGGAGTTCCTCGAGCGACCGATTGCCGCTGATCCCGACAATCATGATCGGCTGATCGTTGGGATTGATTCTGAGGACCAGCGGTTTGTTGGCATCCTCGGGGAGCAGATCGGTGATGCGGTCAACCTGCCGCTGCAGATCGATCTGCGCCGTGTCCATGTTCGTTCCCCATTCAAATTGGACGACGACGAGCGATGCCCCGATCTGCGACTGCGATTCGACCTTTCGGACGTTGTTCACCTTGCTAACCGCATCTTCAATCGGCTTGGTGATGAGGTTCTCGATCTCCTCCGGCGACGCGCCCGGGTAGGAAGTGGCCACAACGGCGACCGGCAAGTTCATCTCCGGAAACAGTTCCACGGGCAGCGTCGGGAGGAAGATGAGCCCAATCAGCAACAGCCCCACAACGATCATGGTGATGAAAACGGGGCGGCGGACGGAAAAATCGACGATGCTCAAGACTTCCGGCCTCCTTCTTGCTGACCATCCTCCGGCAGGCGCACCCGGTCACCGTCTTTGACGAGGTACTGTCCCTTGACGACGACATTCTCACCCGGCTGCAAACCGGATGTCACTTCGACATATTTCGACGTCTGACGTCCCACGGTAATTCGGCGCTCGTGCACCACTCCGTCCTTATAAACCATCACGCGCCCTTCCCCGACCTTTTCGCTCGCCATATACGCCTCTGCCGGGATGAGGATGGTGGGTTTTGCCCCTTTCGGCAGGAACGTGACCGTAGCGCTCAGGCCGGAGGCGATCCGGCCCTCGGGGTTCGGGACCTCAATTTTGACGAGGTACGCCTTTGTCTGCGAATTGGGGGTCAGATCTTTGGACGTAACCTTCCCTTGGTATGTTTTCTCTTGAATGGTAACCTTCACAGGATCGCCGACGGCCACACTGCCATAGGCATGCTCCGGCAGATCCACCTCCACGATGGCCGGATTCATGTTGACAATCGTGGCCACAACCGATTGGGGATTGACCATTTCTCCCACTTTCACCGGAAGCGAAGCCACGACGCCGGCCACCGGAGCGGTGACGCTCATGTTCTCCAGCTGGCGGCGAGCGGCGACCAGCGCGGCTTTCGCCTGTTCCACCTGGGCCTCGGCCGCCTTCAGCGCGATCCGTTCATTGGCGATTCTCAAGTTCTCCTGTGCCACCTGAAGGGCCTTGCGCGCGGTCTCGTACCCGCTTTTCGCTTGCTGCAGACCAGCTTCCGCCTGCTTGAATCCGTTCTCGGCTTGCTCCACGGCGGTTTGGGACGCAACCCCGGCCTCAAACAGCGACTTCTGCCGTTGGAGGTTTTTCGCGGCCAGGTCATAGGAGTTCTGCGCAGCTGCCAGCGCCTTTTCCGCTTGGCGCACCGCTTCTTGCGCCTGTTTGACGTTCTGCTCCGCGCTCAGGATCTGCAACGTCGCCTGCGCCTGGGCGTTCTCTTTGCCGGCCTCAGCGGCCTTCACCGCGGCTTCCGCCTGCGCAATTTGGGCCATTACGTCTTTCGTTTCCAGCTGGATAAGAAGATCGCCCGGCCGTACCCGCTTTCCAACTTGGACCGCGACCTTCTCCACGCGACCGGCTGCCTTCGGGAGAACGGCCACCTCAACCTGACCTTTCACTTTGCCGCTGAGCGTCAGCCCTTCATCGAGTACGCCCCTGGTGACCGCGGCAACCTCGACGGTGCGAATCGGCTCTTCCAGCTGAACCGACGCGGGTTTGCTGCTGCATCCCGAAAGTGTCACAAGCATGGCAACGATGGGGACGGCAAACGGGAAAATGCGGGGTACCCTGCGCATGGGGAAAGGCGACACGACAGAACCTCCTTCCTGACTGGACGTCCAGTCATTCATGGTTACAAGACTTATCGTAAGACAAAACCATCTCCCAAAACAAGGCTGTACCCTCACATCTCGAAACCCTCTCACCAACTCAAGACGCTGCCGAGTTCCCGGCCGGTTCGGTTGCCACGGATGCCGTCTCCGATGAATGTGTGTTCCGGCTCTGCCGTTTCACCTTCACCCTGGCCAGCACATACGCCAGGACAAACGTCACCAGCGCCATTTTCAGCAGCACATGCACGTCGCCGGCAACCATCTCCCAGCCATTTCCCTTGATTGCCACTTCCCGCAATCCGTGCAGGAAATACGTAAGGGGGAGGAAATGGCCAAGGGTCGCCACCCAGTCCGGCATCGCCGAAAACGGCCACGTGAACCCGGACAAGAGAAACGAAGGGACAGCGATCAGCATCGTCAGCTGAACCGCCTGCAACGCATCCTTTGCCATCAAGGAAAAGAACATCCCGATCCCCACAAGGGCAAGAATGAAGGCAACGGACAACAGGAGGTAATGGGACGGGCGCCCCAAAAAGGGGATGCCGTATACGGCGTTCGCCATGCGCACCGTCACGAGCGCGTCGAAAAGGCCGAGGAGAAAGTAGGGCACAGCCTTTCCGCAGAGAACCGCCAACGGCGGTCCGGATAGGGCCTCCCGGGTCACGGAGAACGCGATCCCGAGAAAGACCACTTGCTGGACGACGGCACCCAGTAACCCCAACAGAAGGAAGGTGCTGTAACTGAACCCGGGGTTGAATAAGATGCGAAACTCACTGCTGATGGCAACCGGGTTCCCCTTCCATTTCTGAACGGCAAGCTGCAGGGAAAATGTCTGGACGATTTCATTGGCCGCGCGTAATGCGGCATTGGAAACGATCATGTTGCTCCCGTCGATGAGGGTCAGCACCTGACTCGGGTTTCTGGGAACAATTACGCCGACCGCCACTTCCCCCCGACGCAGGGATTGGACCAGGTCTTCCTCGGAAGCGGCGGTTCCCACGACGGCAAACGTCTCCGACGCGTCAAACGCCTGGATAATCTGTTGGCTGAGCACGGATTGGTCTTCATCCAGCACGAGGGTGGCGATTTCCTTTACTTTGTTCTCGCGGTAGAGAGAACCAAATAGAAGCAAATAGAGGATCGGGACCAGCAGCAAAATCGCCAGCACGCGCTTGTTGTGCCAGATTGCTTCCCACTCTTTCGCCATCACTTGGCCCCAATCCATTCCGCTGTCACCCCGGCATAAACGTTGGAAGGCAGTTTCACCTTCACCAGAAGCGAGCGAATGTCCGTCTCGTGCAGGTGGTTCGTCGCTTTTCTCACTGCAAACTGCGGCGCAGGATTCACCGCCACGATCTTCCCTTTCACCTGCTCACCCTGGATCCGGACGGTCACTTCCTGGCCGACCTTCACCTTCTGCCATTTGTCTTCCGGCAGATAGAAATGGACCCACTTGTCATTGGGGTCGGCAATCGTCAGTACGGTCATCCCCTCGCCGATCATCTCGGACGGCTCGACGTTTTTCTTGACTACGACGCCATCGATCGGCGCCCGCAATTCACTGTAGGACAGGTACGCCTCGGCTTCCGCCAACGCTGCCTTCGCCTGGGCGAGCTGGGCCTGTGCCAGTTTCACATCCGCTTGCTGCAGCCCCACCTGGCCCAGCCCCGCCAGCGCCTTCTCCACGGCAGCGCGCGCTTGCTCCACCTGGAACTTACCCGCTTCGATTTCTTCCGGGCGCGGGCCTTTCTCCAACAACGCCAGCTGTTGCACCGCCACTTCGTATTCCGCCTTTGCCTTCTTGTATTCGACCTCCGCTTCGTCAACCTTGGTTTCCGGCACGGCTCCGGCTTCGTACAGCTTCTGCGTCCGTTCGAACATCTCTTTCGCCTTTTCGTAGGCCGTTTTCGCCGCTTCCACTTTCGCTTCTGCCTGCTTCCGCTCCTCCAGACGCGCCCCGCTTACAAGGGCATTGTACCGCGCCTGCGCTTCGTTCAGTGCCGCCCGTGCTTGCAGCAGCCCGGCATTTGCGTTTTTCCGGGTCACGTCCACCGCCTGCACCGCTTTCGCCACATTCGCCTCCGCCAACGCAAGCGCCGCTTTCGCCTGCTCCACTTTTGCCTGCAATTCCTTATTCTCCAATTTGCCGAGCAGCTGGCCCTTCTTCACGCGATCCCCGACATCGACGTACAAGGCTTCCACCCGGCCGCCAATCTTGAAGCTCAGATCGTATTCCGTCTGTTCCACAATGCCCGAATACGTCTCCGCCGAGTGATCGGAAGCATTGCCGAAGTAAAAGGACGAATAGGCAAGCAGCACGGCGAGCGCCGCTGCTCCGCTAATCAGCCACCGCTTCATACTTCCCCAGCCCCTCCAACGCGATCTTGGTAATCGTCCGCATGCGAGAGGGTTCCGTCACCGCCTGCCCGTTCAGGACCGCACGGACGGCCGGAACCGAAACCAGACCGAAGAGGGCACCGGAAACCGTCATCACGTCCAGCTCCCTGTCGATTCGCCCCTCTTCCTGGTCTTTGCGGATTTCCCGGTCCAAGCAGGCAAAATACTCACGCATCACGTCCTGAAGGGGGACGTTCGCCCCCCAAATCGTCTGCAGCAATAACCGGCAAAATTCTCGGTTTTCTTCAAAGAATTCAAGGTGTCTCCGCATCACGCGGGTCCACTTGTCTTCGTGTATCTCTCCCTCTGCAAAGGCCTCTTTCAACAGCGCCGTCAGCCGGTTTATCCCTCGCTGCAAAACAAACTTGAACAACTCCTCCTTGGTCGCAAAGTGGTTGTACAATGTACGTTTGACCACACCCGCCCTTTCCGCAATGAGCTCCATCGATGCATCCGCATAACCGTGCTCGGAAAAGGCAGCAAGCGCCCCCGAATAGATGCGTTCAACCGTCCCTTTCGCCATAGCCGTATACCCTCTCGTTCCCCTCCAACCGCGCTCCTTCGCACGTTTGCACTAGCCAGTGTAAATTATACTCACGGGTATAAAAAAGACAACAAAAACGCCTTCCCGGTGGGGCCTACTCTGGAGGAGATGTCCCCACACGAAACGGGAGGCTCTTCGCTACGCGCGGTCGCGACGACGCATACCTTCACGGCAAACCGCCCACAGAAAACGCGGCAGGTCGAGCATGCGGCGCCACCGCCACGGCTCCTGGACCAGACGATACAACCACTCCAGTCCCAACCGCTGCCAGAGGCGCGGCGCGCGCTTCACCTTGCCTGCGAGCACGTCGAAGCTGCCGCCCGTGCCCATGCACACGCCGGTAAAGCGGTGCTTGTGGCGGGCGATGAACAGCTCCTGGCGCGGGACGCCGAGGGAGACAAACAAGAGGTGCGGCCGCGCCTCCTCGATGCGCTGAACAACGGCCTCCTCCTCTTCCGGCGAAAAGTAGCCGTGGGAATGGCCAACGTACACGGCACCGGGATATTGCCGCTGAAGGGCCCGCAGCGCCCCCTCGTTGCTTTCCGGCGTGGCCCCGAGCAAAAAGACGCGCCAGCGGCGGCGGTCCGCTTCCGCCATCAGGCGGTGCAACAGGTCGTACCCGGCCACGCGCTCGGGGATGGAGTGGCCCAGGATCCGGGCCCCGACCAGAATGCCTACGCCGTCGGGCACGACGAGATCGGCGCCGCGCACCACCGCCGCGTAATCCGGGTTCCGCAGCGTCTGCATCACAATTTCGGGATTGGCCGTGACGACGTGGACGGTGCGGCCGTCTTCCACGGCGCGGACCAGGACGGCCACCGTCTCGTCCATCGTGCGGGCAGAAAACGGAACACCCAAGATGGGTACGGCCATGCGGGAACGCCTCCCTCCCCTAAAAGCTAGAGCCCGTCTCCACAATAGCGAAACCGGCGCCAAAAGAAAAGGCGATGCCGCGCCCGCGAGGCTGTTCGCCATTCTTCCATTTTTCATAACTATCTACGCCAACGCAGCAGGAAATCGCACGATCGGCAGCGAAAGTGGCAAGGGACACCAATCGCAAAAGGAGGAACCGTATTGTGAAGAGAACGTGGCTGCTCATCCTGCTGCTGGTCTTCGTCCTGTCCGGATGCGCGCCGAACGTCGCCATCGTGGGCGAGGCAATGAAAAACCAGCTCGACGTCACCTCCTACGCGTCGACCACCACCTTCGCCCTCGACGCTGACGTGCCCACGGACGGACAGGACGCCCGCGTTGGCCTGGTGCTGAAGGCCCTGCGCGACGGCGTGGTGTTCGATGTGCAACAGAAGGACGAACAGCACGCCCACGGCGTCATCTCCCTGAAAAACCCGGCTTCAATCGTGGGGACGGAGTTGTGGCCCTCGCAGACGAAACCGGCCCTGGAGTTTTACCTCGAGGGCAACGAGGTCTACCTCAAGTCCTCCCTCGACCAAAAGTTCCTGCACGTGCCCGCAGCCGAAGCGCCACTGTCGCCGGAAATGCAGAACGAATTCAACGAACTGGCGAAATCGGTGGTCCGGGAGTACATCGATCAATTCGGCTACCCCTTCAAGAACGTGATCACCACGCCCAATGTGGACGTCACCCTTCCCAACGGGAGCAAGGTGTCCACCACGCACGTCAGCATCACGCTCGACCTGGAGGAAGCGCATGAGCTGCTCGTCTACTACCTTGAAAACCTCAGCAAATTTGACGGGCTCGACCGGCTCATGGCCGGCATCGGGGAAATGACGGGTGAAGACATGGCCCAGGTCGTCCCGGAAATAAAGGCCAACCTGGCGCAAGCGGCAAACGTCCTCAAACTGGTAAATGTAAAGGAGCTGGCGGCACGAGGGGTAAAAGCCGACATCATTGCCGAGTACTGGATTTCCGCCGACAACCGCTTCGTGCAGGATCACCTGAAGGTGGACTTCAACCTGCCCGGCAATGCCTTTCCCGGTAACGCGCTGCCGAACCTGACCCTGCGAATGGATGTCTGGAGCCAGTACTGGAACCACAACGGGCCGGTGGAGTACCCCGCGCTCACCGATGACCGCGTCGTTACCTTGGAACAGCTGGCGTTCAACCCCGACGAATTCGACAGCTTTGGCGCGGGCGGCCCCATGCGCGCGCTGGCAGAATCGGCGTTCTTGCCTTTCGAAGATGTGCCCGACTCCCATTGGGCCTACTGGCCCGTGACCGCCCTGCGCACCCTGGGCGTCGTCAACGGGTATGAGAACAACCGTTTCCTTCCCAGCCAACCCATCACCCGGGCGGAATTTGCGGCCATCACCGTCAATGCCCTGGGCCTTGAACCCGCAGAAGAAAACCTCTCGGCGTTTAAAGACGCCACACAAATCCCCGCTTGGGCGCGCGAGGCGCTGCAAGCCGCCGTGCACGCCGGGCTGATCCGGGGATACAACGACGGCACGTTGCGCCCCAATCAGCCCATCACCCGCGCCGAACTGGTGGCCATTTTGGTGCGGGCGCTGGAGCTTCCGCCGGCAGAAAACCACCCGCTCCCCTACGCCGACCGCGATCACATCCCGCGCTGGGCCGTTCCGGCGGTGAAAGCAGCCACCGCCCACGGGCTGGTCGGCGGACGAGACGGCAACCGTTTCGCCCCGAACGACAAGGCCACGCGGGCCGAAGCGGCAACCATCCTGTACCGCATTCTTCAGTCGCTTCACAACGGGCAATAACCAGCCAACCGATTTCGCGGTTCCCCATCCCTTCCAAACGCGTAGCCCCCGTGGTGCATCACGGGGGCTGCCGTTTTTCCTTCATTTTCCTGTTGTTGCACGGAATCCGGCGCGGAATCGTTTATCGATTCAAAAACCGTTGAATCTCCTCCACCCGCACGGCAAAGCCGAGTCCTTCAATGCCCACCTCGCTGCCCTTGAACACAACGAGGCCGACCACCTGTCCCTGCAGGTTGAGAAGCGGCCCCCCGGAGTTGCCCGGGTTCACCGGTGTGTCAAATTGAAGGTAGCGCTGCGAAAACCCGGGGATTTGGCGTGCCGTATGGCTGATGATGCCCCGCGTAACGGTATACATCAGGCCTTTCGGATGGCCAACCGCGATGACCGTTTGCCCCAGGCGATACGATGAAGCCAGGCGCACAGGCTTGACGTCCTCGAGGGGCTTAACTTCTACCAGTGCCAAGTCGAGCAACGACGATGTCTTGACAACTCGTCCGGTGTATTGGCGGCCGGTGAGGGTTTGAACGGTTACGGCGCGCCGGTTTCCCACCACATGGGATGCGGTCAGGATGTGCGTGTTGTCCACGAAAAAGCCTGTTCCCAGCTGATCCCCGCTCAACACCGCCACGACGGAAGGGAGCGCGTTGGCCACGACGTTGATGACCCGCTCCTCTTCGCTCTCCATGCGCACCCGTTCCTGTTGCAAGGCGGCGTGAAAATTGGCCAGCATGGCCGCCACTTCCGCACGCGTCACCGGCCTGTCGGGACGAAACGTACCGTCCGGGTAGCCGCTTATGACCCCCATCTGCTGCATCTGCGCCACGGCCTCGGCGTACCAAGCCCGGGGGGAGATGTCGCGGAAAACGGTCTGGGCGAGGGTAACACCACCCAAGAGGAAGATCAGGAAAGCAACGCCCAATCCCGCCACGACCTTTTTCATCTTTCTTCACCTCGTTTCCCCATGACAAGCTGTTCCTCACGCTAAAGAATTAAACTCCAGATTAAAGTACAGCCCAGACCCCCCACACCAACGCTCAACAAAAGGGATGCCTGGATTGAGGCATCCCACTTTACCGAAACTTCACACCACTTTTCGCGACATCATCCTTCCTCCACTTGGCC
>NZ_BAAIFH010000004.1:627500-747700 GCF_054654135.1 Calditerricola yamamurae | reverse complement strand
CACGTGGCCCAACGCAAACATCAGCTCCCCTTCCGCCACCACGGTTTCGCCCACCTTGGCCACGCCGCGCCCCTTGCCAATGCTGCCGCGCACGCGGGTGAGCTCCACCTCCAGCGTGAGCACGTCGCCCGGCTTCACCTGGCTGCGGAAGCGGAAGTTGTCGATGCCGGCGAAGAAAGCAATCTTGCCGCGGTGTTCCTCGGCGGCCAAGATGGCCACGGCGCCCACCTGGGCCAGGGCCTCGACAATCAGCACGCCGGGCATGACGGGGTAGCCGGGAAAGTGGCCCTGGAAGAAGGGCTCGTTCATGGTCACGTTCTTTTGGCCCACGGCGCGCTTGCCCACTTCCAGCTCGAGGATGCGGTCAACGAGCAGGAACGGGTAGCGGTGGGGAATGATCTCCTGAATCGCCTGTACATCCAGCACGGCCGTCCCTCCTGTTGGTGGTAATCCTGCCGGCAGCTTTTCCGCCGGCGCGCACATAGCGGGCGCGTCGCGCGACGCATACTGAAAACGACCCTTGGCTGGCGAGAGGCAAAAGCCGATTCCGCCGGCTGAGGTTGACATAAAGGGGCATCCGGTGCAGGGGCCACGCCGCAAGCCCAGCCCCGCGCTTCGGGATGCCCTTTGTCGCGCTCGCCACCAATTACGCAGCGTTGATGCGCTTGAACTTGATCAGGTAATTGAAGCTTGTGACGAAGGAAAAGGCAATGACCGCCCACAGCACGTTTTCCGCGTAGGGATAGTCGAACATGATCAGCAGGAACGTGATGTAAAACATCACCGTGGTCGCTTTGCCGAGAGCATTGGCCGGGAGGGGCTTTTTGCCGTTGAGGTGAAACAGCGCCGACCCCACGATCATGCCGATGTCCCGAACGAAAAAGACCCCCGCCGCCAGCCAGCTGATGCGATCCGTGAGGACAAAGGACAGGATGACGGCGATCATCATCAGCTTGTCGGCCAGCGGGTCGAGCATGATGCCGATGTCCGTCACCTGCTTGTACTTGCGGGCCAGGTACCCGTCGATGATGTCGGTAAGCCCAGCGGTGAGGAGCACCACAAAGGCCCATTGCGTCGCGTAGGGGTGGCCCGAAAAAAACACCACGAGGTAGAGCGGGACGAGGGCAAAACGGCACAGGGTCAGCAGGTTGGGGACGTTCATCAGTCGGAACCCTCCCTCGCGAATTCCCAACACGCCCGCGCGCGGCCATCTCCCGCGCAAACCGGCGGCCGCGCCCGGAAGCGAACCGAAACCATTATACTACACCGCGTCTTGGCGAGGGGAAAGCAAGCGGTTCCCCGCGAAGGGAGGAACAATGCGCGCCCTATCGGCGCATCTGGTTGGCCAGGCTCCACATCTCGTCGGCCATTTGCAGGGCGCGCAGGTTGAGGGAATAGGCCCGCTGGGCAGTTAGGAGGTCGGTCATCTCCTTCACCAGCTCCACGTTGGATCCCTCGAGCATCCCCTGACGGATGGTCACGCGAGCCCCTTCCCCTGTGCCGCCTGGGTCAACCGGCACCAGTTCGTTTTCGTCCGCCGCAAAACGGTTTTCCCCAATGGACCGCAGCCGCTCGCCGCTGGGTACCCGCCACAGACCGATGCGCAGGCCGGTGTCGATGGTCCGGTCGCCCTCTTGCACGAAAATGCGTCCGGATGCGTCGATGACCAGGTCGCGTTCGCTCACCGGCCGCCCCGACGGAAGCGGATCGAGCACCACATAGCGGTTCGGGTCCCCGGGCGCGGCCCCCTGCCGCACCACAAAGTCGCCCTGCGGCGTCACCAGGGCCATGCGTCCCGAACCGTCGGGCAGGGGGGACAGGTGGAAAGCGCCGGCACGGGTGAGGGCGCGGCGCACGATGGGACGGCCGTTTTCGTCGACCGCCTGCCCGGCCCCGTCCCGCACCGGCTGTTCCACCAGGAAAAAGCCGTCTCCCTCGATGGCGAGGTCAAGCGGCCGGTTCGTCTCCCGCATCACCCCTTGGGTCAGGGACAGCGGCGTGGCGGCCAGGTGCATCCCGTAGCCGACGCGCAGGCCGGGAGGGGTGAGGCGCCCGGCCTCCTGTTCACGAACGGGCTGGTTGTTCACCTGGGTGTAGAGCAGCTCGGCAAAGACGGCATCACGCCGCTTGTACCCCGGCGTGTCGAGATTGGCCAGGTTGTGCGCCGTCACGTCGATGCGCTCCTGCAGAGTACGGAGGGCTCCCGCAGCGATAAGGGCGGAAGTGTTCACGCTCGTGCCACCTCGCTCATACTTTGCCCACTTCACCGAACAATCTTTCGAGGGTCTGGTCGTAGGCCTGCACCACGCGCTGGTTGGCCTCATAGACGCGCAGCGCTTCCATCAGGTCGACCATCGTCTGGGCGGGATCGAGGTTCGACGCCTCGTAAAACCCCTGCCGCACGCCGCCCTGGGCGCGCAGCGCTTCCCGCAGGCTCGCCCCCGCCGCCGTGCCCGGATCAAGAGGCACCAGGAGGCCTTCGTCCCCCTCCCAGCGGTAGTGGCCGTCCCCTTCGCGCACCATGCCGTGCGGGTCTAAGGCCGCCACCAAGCCGAGCAGGCGGTCGACGAGGGGCTGACCGCCCGGGCCGAGAACCGGTTGGCCGCGGCCATCGACGAGGCGCACGCGCCCGTCGGCATCGACGCGCAGCTCGCCGGCGGCGTAGGCCGCCGCCTGCGTGGGATCGGCCGGGTTGTAGAGCCGGATCGGCGCGCCGGTCGCGTCCAGGACACGCGATCCGCCCGGCGTCACCAGATAGCCCTCGCCGTCGACGGTAAAGCGGCCGGCGCGGACATAGCGCACCGCGCCGTCGGGCCGCGCAACGGCAAAAAACAGCGTCGCTTTTTGCGGCGCACCGGTTTCCTCGTTGAGGTACAGCCGGTCATCGTACAGGGCAAGGTCAAGGGGCGAACCCGTCTCCACCAGATCACCCTGACGAAAATCGGCAACGCGCTCCTGCACGTACACGCCGGTGGTCAGCGGCCCGACGAAGGCTTGTCCCACCGCCAAACGGCGAGGAAGGGCCATGGATTCGCTCCCCTTGATGCGCGCCAGCAGCATCTCCGGAAAGGCCCGCTGCACCGGTCGTTCTGCTTTGTACCCCGGCGTCTGGGCATTGGCCGCGTTGAGCGTCAGCGTTTCATAGCGGCGTTCCTGCGTCACCATGCCCGATACGGCCGTATACAGACCGCGGATCATCCAATCCCTCCCGAACTCCCCACAACCCGATGGGGCTGGCTTGTCCCTTCCCCCTTCGGCAGCCCGGTAAGAAGTCCGGCCGGCGGTGCATCCTGCCCGTTTGGGTCTCGTCAGCCTTGTCCTCGACAATCGTAACAGAAGAGGCGGTGACGACATCCCCAACGAACAGCGATATCGGTGGTTCCACCGCCTTGTGATCACCCGGTTGCCGCTCGGTTCCGCACGCACCATGCCGGCGTCGCCGGCGAAATGGACACATCAAATTGTATATTCGCTGTCCTGCATGAAATTCCTCTTTTTTCTGCTGCCGAGCCCTCACGACCGGTTTTGCGCCTGGGCGTCCGATCCCTGTTGTTTTTTCTCCGACCGTCCCTTGTACTTGATCTTGGTCGCTTCCCCACCGCGAATATGGCGAATGGACTTGTGGTATTCGAGGATTTCCTTCACCTGGCTGGCCAGTTCGGGATTGATCTCCGGCAGGCGTTCGGTCAAATCCTTGTGCACGGTGCTTTTGGATACCCCGAACTTTTTGGCAATGGTGCGAACCGTGTTTCGGGTTTCCACAATGTAGCGCCCGATCTTGAGGGTTCGCTCCTTGATGTAATCGTGCACGCCCCTCGCCTCCCTCGGGTTGTGGGTTTGGTACAGTATATTGGCAAGGAGCGCACGGTATTCGATTTTCCCCAGCCTGACAAGCGATTTCGCCGTTTCCGCCACCGAGGGACAAGCGGTGCGCAGTGGCAAACGCGTCCAACAGCACATCACGGCCCGCGCGGACAATGTCCACGCGGGCCGTGTTCCCTTACGACTGCTGTCCGGGTTGCGTGAGGAACTTTTGCGGGTTGACCGCTTGCCCGTTTTCGCGAACCTCGAAATGGAGGTGCGGGCCCAACTCCTTCTCCAGCGCGCTCCGCCCGGCCTTGCCGATGACGTCGCCCTTCTTCACCTGGGCCCCGTCGGCCACCTTGACGTCCTCGAGGCTCATGTAGACGGTGGTCAGTTTGTCGTCGTGGCGGATTTCGACCACATAACCGACGAGCGGATCCTTTTCCACCCGCGTCACGGTGCCGTCGGCCGCAGCGACAACCTCAAAGGGCTTCTTGTCGGCCGTGGCCAGGTCGACCCCCGTGTTCGGGCGATAGGTGTTGTCAAACTTGACCAAAGCATTGGCCTGCGCGGCTTTGTCGGCCTTGTCGTCGAAGAAGTCGCGCACCACCGACACGGACACGCCCGCCGGTACCGGCCACCCCAGTTGCGGCGGTGCGTCCACGGGGACCGTCTGGCCCGGCTCCTGTGCCGTCGGGTGCTGCGGTTTCGTCACCTCAACGCCCCCCTCACTCGGCTCCATGCCCTCGTCAATCACGTAGCTGTCCGGATTCGGGTACCACACGATGAGGGCCAGGATGAGAGCCGCCGTGACGAGGTACAGCGCCGGGAATATCCACTTCTTCTTCAAAAACGCTTTCCACCGCGACGGCGCCTTCACCGTCGTTTTGCCACCCATTTCGGTCCGCTGGTTTTGATTCGCTTGCTTGTCCATTCGCATCACCTCAGCAACCAGTTTCGACGGTTCGAAACCGGTTTATACCTGAGGCGAAGCGGTTCGCCAAGAAAGCGGGAACCGTCCAGTAGCCCAGGTCCCGTCACGACGTGCGCGCCGGCGGAGTGCCGCCGAGCCAGCGCGCAGCCGGCTCGATGCGCACGCCGCGGTAATAATGCTGGATGATTTCCGCCGCTGTTTTCCCGGCCCGCGCCATGCCCTGGGCCCCCCACTGGCTCATGCCCACGCCATGGCCGTACCCCCGGGTGTGAAAGGTGATCTTCCCGTCGGCGACGGTCCACGAAAAGTTCGTCGAGGGCAAACCCAGCCGCTCGCGCACCTCCCGCCCGGTGAAGCGCCGGCTGCCGAAGCGCACCTCGGCCACATTCCCGCCCGTAGTGGTGCGCTCAACCGCCGCCCAATCGGACCGGTTCCCCTCCGGATAGGGTAGGTCTGAAAGCCCCAATTTGCGCGTAAATTCTGACCAGGTGAAGGTCACCGTTTGGCGGAAGCGGGGACTGGCTTCATCCCACGGCGACGGCACACTGCGCAGGTATGGAAGCGATTTCCCCCAGTAGTCGGCGGCGCTTTCCGTCTTGCCGCTGGCCGTCGAGAAAAAGGCGGCCAAGATCGGCTCGCCGTCGTAGGTGAGGATAAGCCCCGCCGTCTCGGCCACGGCCTTGCGGATCCGCGCCCACTTCCACGCAAAATCCGCTCCCCAGGCGGCGCGCAGCTCCCCCGGATCGCGATAGGCCTGGTCCTGGACCGTGTCGGTGACGTGGGCATTGCCGGGAACAGGCGGCCGCGGCTGCTGCAGCAGCCGATAGACGATGTACGTGCGCGCGGCGAGGGCCTGCGCCTTGAGCGCCTCCAGTTCAAACTCCGCCGGCATTTCCGCCGCCACCACCCCGGCCACGTACTCCTCCAGGGGCACCGTATCGACGCGGTCCGCCTGCGTGCGGTACACGCGGACCTCAAAGGCGACAGGGTGGGGGATCAGGCCGGACGGGCGCTTTCCCGCGGTTCCCCCCCATTCCGCCGGGTCCGGACCCCACAGGAGCACCAGCACGGCGGGAAACACCAGCACGAGCACCGCCGTCGCCACCAGTGCCAGGGCAATCCCGAACGCGTGCCGGGAGCCCAACCAGGACCCGATGCGCCGCACCCCTCGGCGCCAGCGCAGGTGCCGAAGCGAACGCATCACCTCCGGCTGCTCGACAACGGGCAGCAACCGGCCCGGCGTGTGAAACCGCAGCAATCGCGTGCGCCACGGGCGGAGCGACCGCCGGTGCGCCATGCGCGTCCCTCCCTCCGGTGGACAGCCAGGTGTGTTCATCTGTATGCCCCCGGCGGTCGCCGTAGAACACGCCAACACAAAAACGGCCGCCTGCCTGAACCCGTCAGGCAAGCAGCCGTTGGAGCGCAACCGCGTCACCCTCGGCGCGTCCCGCTTTGGACCTTCCCGGTCACGCCAAATGCGGGTACACGCGGGTAGAGGGGGCCGCCGTATCCCCATCCGACACGCGCGTGATGTCAGCCCCGAGGCGACGGAGCTTGCCCACCAAATCGACATACCCGCGGTCGATATGGTGCAACCCCGTCACTTCCGTTTCACCGTCGGCGGCCAGACCGGCCAAGACGAGCGCGGCCCCGGCGCGGAGGTCGGTGGCGCACACCTTGGCCCCGCTGAGGCGCGGCACGCCGTCGATAATGGCCGACCGGCCCTCGATCCTGATCTGCGCGTTCATGCGTTTCAATTCTTCCACATGCATAAAGCGGTTCTCAAAGACCGTCTCCGTCACCGTGCTGGTCCCTTCCGTTACGGCGAGCAGGGCCATCATCTGGGCCTGCATGTCCGTCGGAAAGCCAGGATACGGCAGCGTTTTCACATCGACCGGGCGCAAGCGCCCCTCGGCCACGACGCGAATGCCGCCATCCTCTTCCTCGACGTACACGCCCATTTCCGACAACTTCGCCGCCACGGCGCGCACGTGATCGTAAATGGCGCCTTCCACCAGCACATTGCCACGCGTGATGGCCGCCGCGACCATGAACGTGCCCGCCTCAATGCGGTCGGGTATCACCGTATGCGTCGTCCCGTGCAGGGCCTCGACGCCGTCGATGCGGATGGTGCCGGTGCCCGCCCCGCGCACCCGGGCGCCCATGGCGTTGAGGAAGGTGGCCAGATCGACGATCTCCGGCTCCATGGCCGCATTTTCAATCAACGTCGTGCCTTCGGCCAGCGTGGCCGCCATCATGATGTTCTCCGTCGCCCCGACGCTGGGCACGTCGAGGTAAATCCGGGTCCCTTTGAGCCGGCCCTGGACGCGCGCCTCGACAAACCCGTGTCCCAGCTCGATCGACGCGCCCATCGCTTCAAAGCCTTTCAGGTGCTGGTCGATGGGCCGGCTGCCGATGGCGCACCCGCCGGGCATAGCGATGCGCGCACGGCCCATCCGGGCCAGGAGCGGTCCCATCACCAAAAAAGACGCCCGCATCTTGCGCACCAGCTCATAGGGCGCCTCATAACCGTCAAGTGACGTGGCATCGATCACCAAGCGATCGCCGAAGAACGTCACCTGAACGCCCAGGTGGCGGAGCACGTCGCTGATGGTGTACACGTCATCGAGCGCCGGTGTTTCCTGAATGACGCTCTTCCCCGTCGTTCCCAAGATGGTCGCGGCGATGATCGGCAGCACAGCATTTTTGGCGCCGTGAACGCGTACGCGACCGGTGAGTCGATTGCCTCCGCGGACGATGATCTTATCCAAATTTCGTTCCCTCCGCGTCCTGTGATTCTCTTCCCACTCCATTAGTATTCGACGGTGATAAGGGGGGTTCCGACGGTCACCCACACCGCGCCATCTTCCGCGGCACGGGAGGCGGCCGCCTGGATGTTCATCCTCCTGCTCCCGGTTGCCAAGCCGCCGGACAGCAGGGGGCTGTACCCCGAAATGCTATACATCGCGTCGTCCACGGCCACTTCGACGACCGTCGCCCGCAGCGCGCGCAGGACGGCCGCCGTTGCCGTCTCGCGGAGGTCGCCCGCTCCTGCTCCTTTCCATTCGCCGCGCAGCGTGATGTCGAGGTGCGCCGGGAACCCTTCGGCCGCAAGCCATGCGGACAGGCGCTGCGCATCGCGGCGAACGTCTGCCGCCCGGGGCGCGAGGCGCGTCCAATTCATGGCCACCACGCGGGCGCCGCCGGGGCCGTCAAGGACCGCGACGCGCACCGTGACGCCCGTCTCCGGCGCTCCCGTCGCCCGCAGCCCCGCCCACTCGTGCCGGGCGAGCGGCGCCACGGTCATCCGGGCCGTCGGGATCACCTGCTGTTGAAAGCGCGCCAGCAACGCTTCCGGGCGGGCCATCTGCGCACCCGCCTCCACCTGCCGATAGGCGTGAAGCGTTACCTCCTGCGCGATGACACCGGCAGACATGGTCGCCTCCCACAGGCGTTGGACGTTTTCTGTCCCTCCGGTGTCGCGCCCGGTCCACCCGGCCACCAAAAAAAGGGCCATGATCCACCACATCTGCACGACTCTGGCGGTTTTCCCCATGCCTTTCCCCATCCGGCCCTCCCCCTTAACCGTTCCACCGTTCCTACGTTCAGTGTGGACGGCCGGGAAAGGCCCTATACCTGGGGACTACGAGAAGAGGGTGTGCAGGAGAAGCGACCACCCGAGGTAGTCGGACAGGAACGCGGCCACACTCGAACCCACGAGAAGCGCCAAAAACACGATGAGCAACCTGGCCTGGGGGCTATCCGGGCGGCGGAGAAACAGGTCCCACTTCACCGCTTGCAGGACCCACCACGCAAGGCCAATGCACGCCAGCGACAGCACAATGTTCACCAATGCGTTGAGGCCCATGTTGTCCCCCACCGTCCGTTCCCCCTTCCACGGCAAGACAAACCGATCCGTCATTTTATTATACCGGAACGCTTTCGAACAGAAAACAAAATTTCACCAAACCGTCGGTTTTTCCCGTCCGCGCGCCCGGAACACGGGGAACGGTCGCCCCGCACCCCGGGATCGCGCACTTGCACGGCCGGTTTCGGCCGCGCCCCGTAAAAAAACGGCGCCCTTCCCCGGAGGAAGGGCACCGCTTGCGCTACTCGGCCAGCGGAAGGAACATTTCCGAAAAGTTGAAGGTGTGGGCCAGGAGATCGAGGGCGGGATCGGGCAGGAGACCCAGGAGCACCGTCGCCGCCGCCGACAGGGCGATGACCGTCCCCACCGTCGGCGGAACGCGCACGCCGGGGTCCCCTTCCTCCCCGGTCCGCAAGAACATTTGCCGGATCACGGCGAAGTAGTACACGAAGGACACCACGCTGGTCAGGACCATGATCGCCGCCAGTGCGTACATCTCGCGGCCCACGGCGCTGAGGAAGAGGTAGAACTTCCCGATGAATCCGGCCGTAAGGGGCAGCCCGGCCAGCGACAGCAAAAACAGCGTCATCGCCAACGCCAAAAGCGGCGAGCGGCGAAAGAGTCCGGCGAAGGCACGCAGGTCTTCCGAGCCGCGGTCGCGGGCGACCAGCTGGATGACGGCAAAGGCGCCCATGGTCATGAACAGGTACGCGACCAGGTAGAACATCATCTGGCTAAACACCATGGTGGTCAGCGAGGCGAAGGGCACAAGCAGGTACCCAGCGTGGGCGATGCTGGAGTAGGCCATCATGCGCTTGACGTTGGTCTGGCGCAGGGCGACGGTGTTGCCGATGATCATCGATGCCGCGGCCACGGCGCCGACGTATACGTTCAGCTCGGAGAACAGGAGCGGCGAACCGTCCAGCGGATTGGCCAAGCCCAAAAATGCCGTCAGGAGCAGGCGCAGCAGAAGGGCAAAACCGGCGGCCTTGGACACGACGGCCAGAAAGGCGGTCACCGGTGTCGGCGCGCCCTGGTATACGTCGGGGGCCCACATGTGGAACGGCGCGGCAGCGATCTTGAAAGCCACACCGACCACGAGGAGGAAGAAGGCCACGTACACGAGGTAGGCGTTCCCGCTCACATAGGCGTCGCGAAGGCCCTCCCCGACCGCTAAGAGGTTAGTCGAACCGGTCAGCCCGTAAAGGAAGGACATGCCGTAGAGGGTGATCGCCGAGGCGATGCCGCCGTTCACGACGTACTTGAACGCCCCTTCCACCGCCGGCAGGTATTGCCGGCGCAGGGCCACGAGGATGTACGACGACAGGGCCAGCACCTCCAGACCGACAAACAGCACGATCAGGTCGGCCGCCGACGCGAGCATCATCGCCCCCAAGAGGCCCGTGAGAAGCAGGTAGAAATACTCGCCGCGGTCGCGGATGGCCTTCTCGCCACCACTCGCTTCCCCGCCCGGTCCCACGTCCGCCACCGCGAGCAGCAGGGCGAAGGCCGCGCCGGCCAGGAAGACGAGCTTGAAGGCGTTCGCGAAATCGTCCACCCGGTACATGTCGTACAGGATGTGCGTCGGCTCGGCCTGCACGTTCCGCCACACCAGGAAAGCGGCGATGAGGATGCCGGCCAGCCCCAGCCAGGCCAGCGGGCGGCGATCGCGGCCAGCGGGCAGGAGCAGGTCGAGAATTGTCAGCAGCGTGGCCGCGCCGAGGATGACCAGCTCAGGGGCCATCGCGCCCCAGTTCCAGTCGAGCACGTTTTTCACCGCTTCGTCCATGGAGCATCACCCTCCGATCCGCCCGGGCAGGGCTGCGGCCAAGGTTTGCACGGCATGGTGGAGCACGTCGCCCAGCACGGCCGGCCAGACACCAAGGAGCACAATGAAGGCAAGGAGCACCAGCATCGGCGTCACCTCAGCGGCGGTGGCATCCCGCAAACCGGCGAGGGGCTGTGGCGTCGGACCAAAGGTGGTGCGCAGTACGGCCCGCAGGAGGTACGCCGCCGCCAGGACGATGCCAACCGCCCCCACCGCCGCCAGGACCGGCTGGACGCGGAACAGGCCGAGGAAGGCGAGGAATTCGCTGAGAAATCCCGACATCCCGGGCAGGCCCAGCGAGGCCATCGCCGCGGCCAGCAGCATGCCCGAGGCGACGGGCATCGACTTGGCCAGCCCGCCCATTTCCGTCACCGTCGACGTGCCGGTGCGCTCCCAGATCACGCCAACCAGGAGGAACAGGAGCGCCGAGATGAAGCCATGGGACACCGCCTGGAACACCGCGCCGGTGAAGCCCGTCTCGTTCATCGCCGCCAGGCCCAGGAGCACGATGCCCATGTGGCTGATGGACGAATAGGCAAAAACACGCTTCAGGTCGCGCTGCACCAGGGCCAATACCGCGCCGTACAGGACGTTGACCAGCCCCCACGCCGCCAAGAACGTGGCCAGCTTGGCAGCCACCTCCGGGAAAAAGCCAACGCCCATGCGCAACAGCCCATAGGCGCCCATCTTGAGCTGGATGCCCGAGTGGAGCATCACCACGGGCGGCGGGGCCTGCACGTGGACGCGGAGCATCCACGTGTGGAACGGGAAGAGGGGCAGCTTCACCCCGAAGGCAACCAGCAGGAGCCCGAAGAGGACCAGCGCGGCCGTGTCGGACAGCACAGGAATCGGCGCCTGGTGCAAGGCCTCGGCCACGCGCACAAAGGACAGGTCGCCCACCCGCACGAACAACGTGAGGATGGCCAGGAGCAGCAGCGCTGATCCGACGCCGTTGTAGACGAGGAAATGGAGGGCGGCCTGCTCCCGCTCGAGGTAGCCCCACTTCGAAATGAGGAAGAACATCGGGATCAGTGTCAGCTCGAAGAAGAGGAAGAACAAGAACAGGTTCTGGCTCGTGAACACGCCGAGCATGCCCACTTCCAAGAGGAGAAAACAGGCAAAGTAGGTCTTCAGGTTCTGGCGGATGTGCATCGACGCCACCGCCGCCACCGCCGTGACGATGGTCGTCAGCAGGACGAGGGGCAGCGAGAGGCCGTCGACGCCCAATTCGTAGTCAACCGGAAACGCCACCTCGCCCACCGGGATGGCAAACCAGCGCGCCTTCTCGGCAAACTGCAGCCCGCCCTCCGGCGCAAAGCGGGCATACAGCACAAGGGAAAGGACCAGCGGCACGAAGGTGGCCAGCACGCCGATGGCGCGGATCAGGGCGGTTTGGCCGCGTGGCACGAAAAGCAGGGCCAAAACCCCCACGAGGGGCGAAAACGTCAAGAACGTCAGCAAATGCCCGTTCATCGCCAGTACCCTCCTGCCAGCGTCAGCCCGACGACCAAGAGGACCAGCCCGCTCACGGCCACCAGGCCGTAGGTTTGCAGCTGCCCGTTCTGCAGCCGCTGTCCGGCGCGCCCGACTCCCGCCGTTAACTTGGCCACGGCGCGCACCAGCCCGTCGACCGCTACACGGTCGACGGCGTCCAGCACCGTCCCGAGGGCCAGCAACGGACGAACCAGCACCCGATCGTACAGTTCATCCACATAATACTTGTGGACCAGCAGGCGGTAGAGGCCCGGGAACCGCCCGGCCACCGCCGCCGGATCGCGGGCATCGCGTCGGCCGTAGTACTGCCACGCCACGGCGATGCCGGCCAGCGACACCACCGTGGTGAGCACCATTACCCACAGGGCGTGCCCCGGCTCGGCCACCGCCGCCGGCAAGCCCTGTGTGAGCCAGTCGCCGAACCCCAAAAGCGACACCGCACCGGCGACAACGGCCAGCACGGCCAGCACGGCCATCGGCAGCGTCATAACCGCCGGCGCCTCGTGGGCGTTGTGGTGTTGGCGCAGCTCGCCTCCGAAGACGAGGAAAAAGAGGCGGAACATGTACAGCGCGGTGAGGAACGCCGTGGCCATCGCCGCCCAGAACCAGATCGGCGACGCGCCCGACCAGGCCGCCAGCAGGATGGCGTCCTTGGAGAAGAACCCCGAGAGCGGCGGCACGCCGGCGATGGCCAAGCAGCCGATGAGAAAGAAGGTGCCCGTCACCTTCATCCGCCGGAACAGGCCGCCCATCTCGCGAATGTCCTGGGTGTGCACGGCGTGGATCACGGCCCCGGCGGCGAGGAACAGGAGGGCCTTGAAGAAGGCGTGGGTCATCAGGTGGAAAATCCCCGCCACGTAGCCGGCCGCTCCGAGGGCCAGCATCATGTACCCGAGTTGGCTCACCGTGGAGTAGGCCAAGACGCGCTTGATGTCGGTCTGCACCAAGCCGATGGTGGCGGCAAACAGGGCCGTGAACGCGCCCACGCCGGCCACCACGTCCAGCGCCGCCGGCGACTGGGCAAAGAGCGGGAACGTCGCCGCCACGAGGTACACGCCGGCGGCCACCATCGTCGCCGCATGGATCAGGGCGCTCACCGGCGTGGGGCCTTCCATGGCGTCCGGAAGCCAGGTGTGCAGCGGAAACTGGCCCGACTTGCCCATGGCCCCGAAGAAGATCAGCAAACAGGCCAGGGTAATTTGCCACGGCGCCAGCGTCCCGTCCTGCGCGGCACGGAAGACATCGGCATAGTCGAAGCTGCCCGCCCACCAGAACAGGAGGGCGATGCCAATGAACAGCCCGAGGTCGCCGACGCGGGTGACGAGGAACGCTTTCTTCGCCGCCGCCTTGGCCTCCGGCTTGAAGTACCAGAAGCCGATGAGCAGGAACGAGCAGACGCCGACCAGTTCCCAGAAAATGTACAACTGCAGGAAGTTGGGCGACAGGACGAGGCCCAACATGGAGAAGGTGAAGAGGGCCAGGTATTGGTAGAACACGGCGATCCGCTCGTCACCGGCCATGTAGCCGCGGGAATAGACGTGAACGAGAAAGCTGACCAGCGAGACGATGACGAGCATCAAGGCGTTGAGGGGGTTCACCTCAAACCCCATCGTGATCGTCCGCTCGCCGACGGTCAGCCACTCCCACACGCGCGTCGTTCCGGCACCGGCGACGCGCATCTCCCACAGCACGGCAAGCGACAGCACGAAGGCGCCGAATGTGGCCACAATGCCGATGTAGGCCGCACCCGTCCGCAGCCGGCGCCCCACGGCGGTGATCACCGCGAAGGCGAGCAGCGGGAAAAGCGGGATGAGCCATGCGCTTTGGATCATCGAATCACCTCTTCAAGGTGTCCATTTCGTCCACGTTGACCGTGGAGCGCCTCCGGTACAGCGCGATGAGGATCGCAACCCCCACCGCCGCTTCCGCCGCGGCGACGGTGATGTTGAACAGGGAGAACACCTGCCCCGCGATGCCGGGTTGGGGTCCGTACTTGGAAAAGGCCACCAGATTCAGGTTGACGGCGTTCAGCATCAACTCAATGCACAAGAGAACGACGACGGCGTTGCGCTTTGTCAGCGCGCCGTAGAGCCCGATGCAAAACAAAAAGGCAGCCACCAGCAGATAGGATGCCAGCGTCACCGTCATGCGTCATGCCCCTCCTTCCGGGCCAGCACAATCGCCCCGACCAAGGCGACGAGCAGGAGCACGGAAACGAGCTCAAAGGGGATGACGTACTTCGTAAACAGTGCCTTCCCGATCTCAAGCGTGTTCGCCTCCGCCAACTTCCCCTCGCCCGCGGGTACCAAGGCGACGATGCCCTTGAACAGCGCCACGAACAGGGCCAGTACGGCAACAAAGGCGAAGGTGCGGTGCCGCCGCCGGCGATCCTGTTCCTCCTCGTCGACGTCGTGGCGCGTCAGCATGATGCCGAACAGCATGAGGATGGAAACGGCACCGGCATAGATGAGCACCTGGGAAAAGGCCACGAACTCCGCCTCCAGCATCACGTACAGGCCCGCCAGGCCGAGGAAGGAGAAGGCCAGGGCGACCACCATGTGCACCACCCGGGTGAAGCTGAGCATGAACACGGCGCCCCCCAGGGTGATGAGGGATAGCAGAAAAAAGGCGACGAATTCCCCGCTGATCCCCGCGGTCACGATTTTTTCCCCCCAGGCAGGAGATTGGTGCTGTTTTCGCTCCGCACGTTCGTGTTGTTGGCGGCCAGCCACTCGCGGTCCTTGAACAGCTCATCGCGGCTGTAGGCGGCCAGCTCGAAGTTGTTCGTCATCACAATCGCTTCCGTCGGGCACACCTCGGTGCACAGATCACACAGGATACAGATTTCAAAATTGATGTCGTAGGTGTCGATCACTTTGCCTTTTTTCGTCGGATCCGGATGCGGCTTGCCCGTCAGGTTGATGCACTGGGTCGGGCAAATGCGCTCGCACTGGTGGCACACGATGCACTTGTCCGGATCGAAGTGCTGGATGCCACGAAAGCGATCGGGCATCTTCACCGGCACATCCGGGTACCGATAGGTCACCTTCTTCTCCGTCAGCCGGCGCAGGGTATACCCCAAGCCTTTGGCCAGTCCGAGCATGGCTCTCCCCCCTTTCGCGAACCCCGTTCGCCACGCAATAACCGCCCTTCGTCGATCGCCCGCGCTACGCTGGCCGTTCGCACCTCACCGGTGCCGTACGCGGTTACGCCACCAGTTCCTTTACCAGCGCCGTCAGGAACAGATTGAGCAGGGCCAGCGGCAAGAGCACCTTCCAGGCGAAGGTCATCAGCTGGTCGACGCGCACGCGCGGCATCGTGGCACGCAGCCAGAACAGGAAGAAGACACAGAAGGCGAACTTCAGCGCAAACCACACCAGGCCCGGGACGAAACCGAGCGATTCGATCGGCGGATGCCAACCGCCAAGGAAAAGCACCGTCGCCAAGGCGGACATGGCAAAGACGTAGACATATTCGGCCAGCATGAAGAAGGCAAAGCGGAAGCCGCTGTACTCGACATGGTAGCCGGCCACCAGCTCCGACTCGGCCTCCGGCAGGTCAAAGGGCGTGCGGTTCAGCTCCGCGAGGGCGGCGACGACAAAGACGGCAAAGCCGAGGATCTGCTTCAGGAAAAACCAGTTCCAAAAACCCCCGGATTGCGCGGCGACGATCTCCTTCAGGTTCAGGCTGCCCGCAAGCAGGACGACGCCGATCACCGAAATGACCAGCGGGATCTCGTAGCTGATCATCTGCGCCACCGAGCGCATCCCGCCGAGGAGGGCGTACTTGTTGTTCGACGCCCAGCCCCCGAGGAGGATGCCCAGCGTGGTGATGCCCGACACGGCCACGTAGTAGAGCAGGCCGACACCGAGATCGGCAAAGTGGAGCGTCTCCGTGAAGGGCAGCACGGCCAACACGGCAAAGGCCGGCACAAAGGCAATCACCGGCGCCAGAATGAACAGCGTCCGGTCGGCCCTGTCCGGAATGACATCCTCCTTGACAAGCAGCTTCAGCACGTCGGCCACCGACTGCAGGAGACCATACGGTCCCACGCGGTTGGGCCCGCGGCGCAGCTGGATCCACCCGATCACCTTGCGCTCGAAGTAGATGGCATAGGTGACAAACAGGAGCACCACGAGCAACATGGCCACCGCGGAGGCGAGGAAGACCGCCGCCGTCGTCCAGGAGAGGGGCTGGGAAAGCCAGTGCGCCATCAGCAATCCACCTCCCCGAGCACGATGTCGATCCCGCCGAGGATGGCCACGATGTTGGCCATGTTCTCACCGATCAGCAGCTTCGGCAGGATCTGCAGGTTGTGGAAGGACGGGCGGCGGAACTTCAGCCGATAGGGTTTGTCCTTCCCCTTGCTGTGGATGTAGCAGCCCAGCTCGCCGCGCGGGGCCTCGATGCGCACGTAGGTCTCGCCCGCCGGCGGGCGAATGACGCGCGGAACCTTGGCCATCACCGCACCCTCCTTGGGAAACTGCGCCACGGCCTGCTCGAGGATGCGCAGGGACTGGCGGATCTCCTCCATGCGCAGGAGGTAGCGGGCGTAGCAGTCGCCCTCGGTGGCCACCGGCACGTCAAACTCGAAGCGGTCGTAGATGGAATAGGGCTCATCTTTCCGCACGTCGCGCCTGACGCCGGTGCAGCGCAGGTTGACACCGGACAGGCCGTAGGCGATGGCGGTCTGCGCGTCGTACTTCCCGACGCCCTTGAGGCGACGGAGGAAGATCTCGTTCCCGGTAACCAGCTTGTGGTACCCGTCGAGCTGCTCGCGCATATACGGGATGAAGTCGCGCACCTTGTCGATCCACCCGTCCGGGGCGTCCCACTTCACCCCGCCGACACGCATGTAGTTGAAGGTGATGCGCGCGCCGCACAGCTCATTGAACAGGTCGAGGATCTTCTCCCGCTCCTCCATGGCATAGAGAAACGGGCTCATCGCCCCGAGGTCGAGGAGATACGTGCCGAACCACAGCAGGTGGCTGGCGATGCGATTCAATTCCATGACGATAACCCGCAGGTACTCGGCACGCTCCGGCACCTCGATGCCCATCATCGTCTCCACCGCATGGCAAAGGACGTAGTTGTTCGTCATCGCCGACAGGTAGTCCATGCGGTCGGTGTACGGAATGATCTGCGTGTAGGTGAGGTCTTCCGCCAGCTTCTCCGTGCCGCGGTGGAGATACCCGATGACCGGTTGGGCGTCGGTAATGATCTCCCCGTCGAGCTTCACGACCAGGCGAAACACGCCGTGCGTGCTCGGGTGTTGCGGTCCCACGTTGAGCAGTAATTCTTCGGTGCGCACGGCCATGTGCTCACACCCCTTCGTCCAGCGGCTGGTAGTCTTTGCGCAACGGGTGGCCCACCCAGTCATCGGGCAAGAGAATGCGCTTCAGGTTGGGGTGGCCCGCAAAGCGAATCCCCACCAGGTCGTATGCCTCCCGCTCCGGCCAGTCGGCGCCGGGCCAAATGTCGGTCACCGAGGGCACCGTCGCCTGCTCCCGGTCCGCCTTGACGCGAACGGCCAAGCGGTGCCCCTTTTGGTAGGAATCGAAATGGTAGTACACCTCGAGGTGCGTCTCGTGGTCGATGCCGACCAGCACCGACAGGTAATCGAAGGCCAGCTCGGGATGGTCGCGAAGCAAGCGGGCCGTCTCGTGCCAGCGTTCGTTCTTCACCACCAGGGTGGGAACATGCTTGGCCAGGCGGTTGATGTACGCCTCCTCGATGACGCCGTCGCCCAACTCCCTCGTGATCACATGCACAATGTGGTCCAGCACAGGCTGCATCGGCGACGGCTCTTCCGGTGCCGCCTCTGCTTTTGCCGTTTTGGCCCCGCCTTGGGCCGCCGCCCGCGCCCGGGCCGCCGCTGCGGCGCGCGCCCGGGCTGTCGTCTTCCCTTCAGCCTTGGCCTCGGGTGCACCGCCGGTTTTTGGTGTACCCTCGGCGTCGGGTGTGCCGCCCTTGTCGGCAGAAATGGGGGCCTCCCCGCCGCCCGCCGGCGACGTCGTCGCTTCCTCCGGCACCGGCTGTTCAGAACGCCGGGAATCTTGCGTCGTTTCCGGTTGCGCCTTGTCGCGTTCGCTCACGAGCGGGTCACCTTCTTCTGCCCGGTTTTCGCCTGGGCACGAATTTTTTCTTGCAGCTTCTGGATGCCGTAGATGAGGGCCGCCGGCGTCGGCGGACAGCCGGGGATGTACACGTCGACGGGCACGATCTGGTCAACGCCCTTGACAACGGCATACGAGCGCACATAGGGCCCCCCGGCCGTGGCACAGGATCCCATGGCGATCACCCACTTGGGCTCGGGCATCTGGTCATACAGGCGGCGCAGGATGGGCGCCATCTTCTTCGTCACCGTGCCGGCAACGATCATCAGGTCCGCCTGGCGCGGCGACGCACGGAAAATGACCCCGAAACGGTCCAGGTCGTACCGCGAGGCGCCGGCGGCCATCATCTCGATGGCACAACAGGCCAACCCAAAGGTGAGCGGCCACAGGGAGTTCGAGCGCGCCCACGCCTTGATCTGCTCGAGGGTGGTCAGCAGGACGTTCTGCCCCACTTCCCGTTCTTCTTCTGGCGTCAGCCCCTCAATCCTCACGTCCATGTTAACACCTTCTTCTTCCACGCATACACCAGTCCAATGAGCAGGAGCGCGATAAAGATCAGCACTTCCACCAGCGCGAACAGCCCCAGTTGATTGTATGCCACTGCCCACGGATACAGAAAGACGGTTTCCACGTCAAAGATGACAAACAGCAGGGCAAACAGGTAATAGCGCACGTTATACCGAACCCAGCTGGAGCCCGTCGGCTCGACACCGCTCTCGTAGGGCTTGCCCTTTTCCGGCGTCGGCCGGTGTGGGCGAAGGAAGCGTCCCAGCGTAAGCGCCGCTACCGGCAACAGCAGGCCGAGCAACACAAATATCGACACAAGAACGTAATTGTTGATGTATTCGATCATCGGCGTCCCTCCATGGGCAGAGTCGTCACCCCTTCTAGCATAGCAAAAACAAGAAAAAAAAGCACCTCGCAACCGGGAGCTTCCCGTTGCGAGGCGCGCACGTTTACCGCCCGGGCCATTCGGCCGCTTCGGCGAGGATGGTCACGCGGTCCTTGCGCACTTCCAGGAAGGCCCCGCGCAGGTGCACCACCTGCTCGCGGTCCTCCTGCTTGATCGTCACCGGGCCGTCCTTGAGCGGCGTGACGAGAGGCATATGCTGGGGCAGGATGCCCAGGTCCCCCTCCACGCCCTTGGCCAAGATGAAGGTGACCTCGTCGGAGAAGACCGTCGCATCCGGCGTGACGATGTCCAGTCGCATGGTGCTCACGGCCGTTTCCTCCTTCTCCGGCGAAGCGCCTTACAGCGTCTTCGCCTTTTCCACCGCTTCGTCGATGGTCCCGACATAGAGGAAGGCCGCTTCCGGCAGGTCGTCGTGCTTGCCCTCGAGGATCTCCTTGAACCCGCGGATGGTCTCCTTGAGCGGGACGTACTTGCCCGGCACGCCGGTGAACTGCTCGGCCACGTGGAACGGCTGGGACAGGAAGCGCTCGATCTTCCGCGCGCGGGCGACGATCAGCTTGTCCTCGTCGGACAGTTCGTCCATCCCGAGAATGGCGATGATATCCTGCAGCTCCTTGTAGCGCTGCAGCACCTGCTGCACGCCGCGCGCCACCTGGTAGTGCTCCTCGCCGACGATGTGCGGCTGGAGAATGCGCGACGTCGAGGCAAGCGGGTCCACGGCCGGGTAAATGCCCTTCTCGGCGATGGAACGCTCCAGGTTGGTCGTCGCGTCGAGGTGGGCAAAGGTCGTGGCCGGCGCCGGATCGGTGTAGTCGTCGGCCGGCACGTAAATGGCTTGGATCGAGGTGATCGACCCTTTTTTCGTCGAGGTGATCCGCTCCTGCAGCTGGCCCATCTCCGTGGCCAGTGTCGGCTGGTAGCCCACCGCCGACGGCATGCGGCCGAGGAGGGCCGACACCTCCGATCCGGCCTGGGTGAAGCGGAAGATGTTATCGATGAAGAGCAGCACGTCCTGGCCGTACTCGTCGCGGAAGTACTCGGCCATGGTCAGCCCGGTGAGGGCCACGCGCAGACGGGCGCCCGGCGGCTCGTTCATCTGGCCGAACACCATTGTCGTCTTGGAGATGACGCCCGACTCCTTCATCTCGTGGTACAGGTCGTTCCCCTCACGCGTGCGCTCGCCGACCCCGGCAAAGACCGACAGTCCGCCGTGCTCCATAGCCACGTTGTGGATGAGCTCCTGGATGAGCACCGTCTTGCCAACGCCGGCACCGCCGAAGAGGCCGATCTTCCCCCCCTTGGCGTACGGGGCGAGGAGGTCGATCACCTTGATCCCCGTCTCGAGGATCTCCGTCGTCGTGGCCTGCTCGACAAAGGGCGGAGCCGGACGGTGGATCGGGTCACGCCGCTTGGCGTTGACCGGCCCTTGGTTGTCGATCGGCTCCCCGAGGACGTTGAACACGCGGCCCAGGGTTTCTTCCCCCACCGGCACCGAGATCGGCGCCCCGGTATCCACTGCTTCCATGCCGCGCACCAGGCCGTCTGTGGAGGCCATGGCCACACAGCGCACCAGGTTGTCCCCCAGGTGCAGGGCCGCTTCCACGGTCAGGTCGATGTCCCGCTCCCCGGGCTTGGTTGCTTTGTGCTGGATCTTGATCGCGTTGTAGATGGCAGGCAGGTGTCCGCGTTCAAACTGGATATCCACGACCGGACCCATCACCTGCACGACGCGTCCCTTGTTCATCGCCTTCCCTCCCTGTGCGCAAAGACTCCCGTCCTATTGCAGGGCGTTGGCGCCGGCGACGATCTCGGCAATCTCTTGGGTGATCGACGCCTGGCGGGCCCGGTTGTACATGAGGGTCAGCCGCTCGATCATCTCCGCCGCGTTGTCCGTGGCGTTGCCCATCGCCGTCATCCGCGCGGCGTGCTCGCTGGCCTTGGCTTCCAGGAGGCCGCTGTAAATGAGCGTCTCCGCGTAGCGCGGCAGGAGCACCTCCAGCACCGCCTCCGGCGAGGGCTCGTACTCGTAGGAGACCCCCGCTGCTGCTTCCCCCACGTCGGTGAGGGGCAGCAGCACCTTCTCCACCGGTCGCTGCACCACCGGGTTGACGAACTCGTTGTAGATGAGCACGAGCTCGTCAACGGAGCCGTCGGCATACATCTGCACCGCCGTCTTGGCGATTTGCTCGATGTCAGCGAAGGTGGGAAAGTCGGAAACGCCGACAATCTCCGCCACCACCGGGTAGCCACGTTTCTTGAAAAAGTCACGCCCCTTGCGCCCCACGGCGATGATGGCGTATTCCTTCTCCGAGGCGTGTCGCTCGCGGATGCGCTTCAAGGTCGCCCGGATGACGTTGGCGTTGTAGGCGCCGGCCAGGCCGCGGTCGGCGGTGATCACCACGTACCCGGTCCGCTGCACCGGCCGGGCCACGAGCATGGGGTGGCGCACCCCCTTGGTCCCCCGGGCGATGCTGGCGATCACCTCGCGTATCTTTTCGGCGTACGGGCGGGCGGCCTGTGCCCGCTCCTGGGCGCGACGAAGCTTGGCCACAGCCACCATTTTCATCGTCTTGGTGATCTGCTGGGTGTTCTTCACGCTGCGAATCCGGCGCTTGATCTCACGGGTGCCCTTCATCCCATCTCACCACCCTTTCCGTCCACGCCCGTACGCTTACGACGCGGAGGGCACAAAGGTCTTCTTGAAGGCCTCGATGACCTCTTTCAAGCGGTTTTCATCGGGCAGATCCTTCGTCGTGCGGATGTGCTCGTAGATGTCCGGGGCCTGCTGTTCAATGTAGGCGAGCAGCTCCGCCTCAAAGCGGCGCACGTCCTCCACCGGGATGTCGTCCATGAAGCCGCGCGTCACGGCATAGATGCTGACCACCTGCTTTTCGACGGGCATCGGCTTGAACTGTTCCTGCTTGAGGATCTCCGTCACGCGCTTGCCGCGCTCGAGACGGGCCTGCGTGGCCTTATCGAGGTCGGAGCCGAACTGGGCGAAGGCCTGCAGCTCGCGGTATGCCGCCAGGTCGAGGCGCAGCGTACCGGCCACCTTCTTCATCGCCTTGATCTGCGCCGCGCCGCCAACGCGGGACACCGACAGCCCGACGTTGACGGCTGGCCGGATCCCGGCATGGAACAGGTCGGGCTCCAGGTAGATCTGCCCGTCGGTGATGGAGATGACGTTCGTCGGGATGTACGCCGACACGTCGCCGGCCTGGGTCTCGATGAACGGCAGCGCCGTCAGCGAACCGCCGCCGAGCTGGTCATTCAGCTTGGCCGCGCGCTCCAGGAGGCGGGAATGGAGGTAGAAGACGTCACCCGGGTACGCTTCGCGGCCCGGCGGACGGCGCAGGAGCAGGGAGAGCTCGCGGTAGGCCGCCGCCTGCTTGGACAGGTCGTCGTAGACAATGAGAACGTGCTGTCCCTTGTACATGAAGTACTCGCCCATCGCGCATCCCGCATACGGCGCCAGCCACAGGAGCGGAGCGGGTTCCGAAGCGTTCGCTGCCACGACGATCGTGTAGTCCATCGCCCCGTACTTCTTCAGCGTTTCCACGACGCTGGCCACCGTTGACTGCTTCTGGCCGATGGCGACGTAGATGCAGATGACGCCCTGCCCCTTCTGGTTGATGATCGTGTCGACGGCGATGGCCGTTTTCCCCGTCTGGCGGTCGCCGATGATCAGCTCGCGCTGCCCGCGGCCGATGGGGATCATCGAGTCAATGGCCTTGATCCCCGTCTGCAGCGGCTCGTGCACCGAACGGCGATCGACGACCCCCGGTGCCGGCGACTCGACGGGCCGGTATTCCGTCGTCTCGATGGGCCCCTTGCCGTCGAGGGGCTGCCCCAGCGGGTTGACCACGCGGCCGAGGAGGGCTTCCCCGACGGGCACCTCCATGATGCGGCCCGTCCGCTTCACCTGCATGCCCTCGCGGATGCCGGTGAACGGCCCGAGGATGACGATCCCGACATTGTCCTCTTCCAGGTTCATCGCCAGGCCCATGATCCCGTTGTCAAACTCGACCAGCTCACCGGCCATGACGTTGTCCAGCCCGTGTACACGCGCGATCCCGTCGCCGACCTGGATGACCGTCCCCACGTCGGCCGTTTCCACCGCCACCTGGAAGTTCGCAATCTGCTGTTTGATGAGCGAGGAGATTTCTTCCGGCTTGATGCTCAAGCTCATCACCGTTCACCCCTGTATCTGGAGTTGGGAACCGGTACGGACCAGGGTTTGCTGAAAGCGGTTCAACTGGCTACGCACACTGCCATCGATCACGCGGTTGCCAATCCGCACAACGAGCCCACCGAGGATGGCCGGATCGACGACGCTCGTCACCCGGACTCGATTGCCGATGGCGCGACCCAAACGGTCGGCGATCGCCTCCTGCGCCTCTTGATCCAGCGGAACGGCCGTCGTCACCTCGGCGTCGACCACACCGCGCGCCTCGCTGGCCAGACGGCGATACACCTCGGCGATGGCCGGCAGCACATTCATCCGCCCCCGATCGATCAGCAGATGCAGCAGGTTCCGCAGTTCCTCGACCCACGCGCTGCCCGCTAACCGGTCGATGAAGGCTTTCTTCTCTTCCGCCGGAATCAACGGATGCGTGAGGAACCGGTGAAACTCGCGGTTGGTGCGGAACAGCTGCACGATCTCCTCCAGCTGCTCCTCGACGGCATCCAGCCGGTTGCGCTCCACAGCGACGTCAAAGAGCGCCCGCGCATACCGCTTGGCCACGACGCCGCTCGTCATGCCGAATCGCCTACCTGCTGCAGGGTCTTCTCAATCAACGCCAGCTGCTCGCGCTCGTCGAGTTCCTTTTCGATGATCTTCGCTGCAAGCATTACCGACAGCGCGCCGACCTGCTGTTTGAGCTCGGCGAGGGCCTGCTCCTTTTCGCGAAGGATCTCGGCACGCGCCTCCTCGACCATCCGCTCGGCGCGCTCCCTGGCTTCCTTGAGGATTGCCTCGGCCTCACGCTCGCTGTGCTGCTTGGCGCGCTCGATGATCTCCTGGGCTTCGCTACGCGCCTGGGCCAGGAGATTCTTCTGTTCCTGCAAGAGCGCCTCCGCTTCCTGGCGCGTCCGCTCGGCCGTCGCCACCTGGTCCTCAATGTATTGCTGGCGGCGCTCCATGACCCGCATTGCCGGACCAAACACATAGCGGCGCATCAGATACAGCAGGATGAGGAACGCGAGAATTTGGAAGAAAAACGTTCCGAGTTCGAAATGCATCCGACGGCCACTCCCTTCTTCTGCGCACCTTTCGGTATTCAACAACCCCGCACGGACGGCAAAACCTCGCAAAAAGTAAGGCGAAGGTTAACCTGCAAAGAGGTTAACCTCGCCATGGCAGTTGTTTCGTTGCCGCCACACGGCCGTTAGATGTTGGTGAACAAGAGGATCCCGAACACCACCGCGATGATCGGCAACGCCTCGATCAGACCAACACCGATGAACATGAGCGTCATCAGGTTCCCGCGCGCTTCGGGCTGACGGGCCACCCCGTCGATCGTCCGGCTGATGACCAACCCGTTACCGATACCGGCGCCCAGCGCCGCCAAACCGAAAATCAGAGCCGTTGCAAGCGCGAAGTCCATGTGGAAACCCTCCTCGAAGCAAGTTGGTTGTCAGAAAACACCCACAAGCCACACATTCCTTGCATGAGACAATTTCTCACCGAATTTTAATGTGAGGATCAAACAAAAGCGCCTTCTACACGCCGTTCGAGGCTCATCAGTGGTGATCATGCGCCACCTTCTGCGAAATGTACACCAGCGTTAGCATGGTGAAGATAAAGGCCTGGATCGTACCAACGAAGACGGAGAATCCCAGCCAGGCCACCAGCGGCAACGTGCCGTACAGCCCGATCACCACCAGCAGGGCGATCAGCACCTCGCCGGCGAAGATGTTCCCGAAAAGACGCATCCCCAGCGTAAGCAGTTTGGTCAGCTCCTCGATTAGGTTAACCGGGAAGAACAGGAAATTCGGTTCGAAATAGTGCTTCACATAGGTTTTCGGGTTGCCGCGGATGCCAACGTAGTGCGAATAGACAAACACCATCGTCGCCAGGGCCATCGTCACGCTGACGTTCGCCGTCGGCGACGCCCACCACGACACGTGATCACCGGCCTTGATGCCGAGGAACGGCACGTCCGTTGCAAAGGTCGTCTGCACGTTGAAGAGCAGGCCAAGCTGGTTGGAAACAAAGATGTACATGAACAGGGTCAAGGCCAACGTTACGTACCGCTCGGCCACCTTCTCCGGCATGCTCGTCCGCGCCAACCCGCGCACGAACTCGATCAGCCACTCGAGGAGATTCTGCCATCCCCGCGGCTGGCGAACGTCGAGGTTGCGCACAGCGAGACGGCCGATGAGGAAGACAATCGCTCCGGCGATCACCGTCGTCATCATGGCCACCAGGTTGAAGTCCAGCGGGCCGATGGTGATGACCGGAAACTTGTGTTCCACCCTCCCCACTTCCCTCCTTTCTCTCCACGGCGGTCACATCCTGTTGCGCAAGGCATCGGCCAACAGGGTGCAAGCGGCCACCAACGGAGCAACCGGTAAGCCCACCACAACGCCCACGACGGAGAAGACATGGGGAAAGCGAGCCACCAGCAGGCCCGCCGCTGCGGCCATGGCCAGCCGCGCCATGGTGCCGATGCCGCGCGCCCGCCCCGTCGGTTGCGCTAGTCCCTCCACAAACCCGCGCACACGACGCGCCGCGTGGTATGCATTGTACATGCTTACGGTTGTTCCCAAGAGCAACCCAGCAAAAAATGGTTTTGCCGGGGTCAGCGCCCAGGCAAGAACCATTCCCACACTTGCCCATATGGTGATGCGCAAGGTGCGACGCAGTCGCATGGCGAGGGGATCGTTCATTCGTCGCCCCCCAAATACGGCCTCAGGATGCGAACGATACCGTAAATGCCCACCGCAAGACCACCCAAAAGCCCTACTACCAGTAGCCAAGGGTGCGTGCCCCAGGCACGGTCGGCCCAGGTCCCCGCCCAGTATCCCAGAAGCACGCTGGCCGCCAGCTGGCCGGCCATGGCGCTTACCACCGCCATGGCCCGCCACCCTTTCCACGAACCGTTCGGCTCCATGCAACCGCCTGCTTTCCAGAACCATCATCGTCCATCTTAGCGAAGGGCGAATCCTTTGTCAATTCATTGCAACCGGTTTGTCATCGTTTTGCCATAGGCCCATCCGGCATCGTGAGCAACCGGTAGAGGACGGTTGCCGCCTCGGCGCGCGTCGTCGGCCGTTGGGGAGCAAAGCGGTCTCCCATCCCCTTCATCACCCCGGCCTGCGCCACGCGCGCGATGGCCTCCCGCGCCCAGCTCGGAATGTCCGCCGCATCGCGGAACGGCGGCAGCGGCGCGCTTCCGGTCAGCCCGAGGTACCGGTCGAGGATGGCCGCCAGCTCCGCCCGCGTCACCGGATGGTCCGGCCGGAAGGTGCCGTCCGGGTACCCCCGCAACAGTTCCTTCTCCACCATCGCCTGAACGGCTTCCCGCGCCCAGGACGGAATGGGATCGCGGAACGGAAGGGACGGCGAGGCATTGTCCGTCCCAGTCTCCACACCCTCCAGCCGCGCCAGCAGGACGGCCAGCTGGGCACGCGTCACCGGCGCGTCGGGAGCAAAGCGGTCCGGCGCCACCCCCGCAACCATCCCGCGCGCCGCCAGCGCGGTGATGGGCTGCAAGGCCCAGTGGCCGCGCACGTCGGCAAAGGGAACGACGGTTACGGGAACGGTCGCCACCGCGCCGTCAAAGGCGACACGCAAATGCCCCGTCGCCGGAGTGGCGCTGGCGGTAAATGACAAGCCCTTCACGGCACCGACCGCCCCTTCCGCCGTGACGGTAACCTGATGCGGCTTCAGGGTAAAGGTGCGACCGTCCTTCGTGACCGCCTGCACCGTCAGCGCCCGCGTCTCGCCCGGCTTGAGCACGAGCTCGCGGGGCTGGACGACCAGCCGCGCCACATCGGCGCCGCCGATCACCCGTACCGTCAGCTGCCGGCTGGCCGCCCCCACCTGTGCCGTCAGCGTATACGTCCCGCCGGTCCGGAAGCGCACGGAAAACCCGCTTGCCTCGACCGGTCCCGGGCCGCTGACCTTCCAGACGACCTCCTGGGGCGTGACACGGTACGGGTGGTAGTGCACATCATAGCCCTTAAAGGAGAAGGTCGCCGTGTCGCCGGCCAGCACCTCCTTCGGGCCGGTGACGAAAATCCCCTTGGCCTCGCCGGCCGGTGCCGTGTTGAGGACGCCAATGGCCGTGGGCACGGCGCGATAGCCCTGCCCGCTGTAGGGGGACTCGTTCAACGGGGTGGGATTTGTTTCGGCCAGCCGGCGCACCACCATGGTTGCCGAGCCGCCGCCGTCAAGGTTGATCGCCTTCCAGGCCCCCAACTCCACGAAAAAATTGGCCAGTTCCGGAAGGGTCATCCCCTTGCTGTCCCCGTCAGCCGACCGTTCGACGACCACCAGCCACACCTTCTTCCCGCTGCGGTCGATTCCCACGGCAGCGCGGGCGTGGGGCGAATGGCTCGACACTCCCGGATCGACGGGGTTGACCGACCGCCCCTGGTCGACCAGGAGAATGTGGCTCCCCACCGCCGTCTCCAATCCGGGGTCGTTCTTCAGCCCATACGTCACCTGGACGGGGTCGCCGACGCGAAAGCGCGTTTTCAAAAATTGGGCGGCTTGTCCCTGCCCCCACAACACATAGCCGTTCGACGGAATGGGCGCGCCCGGCTGATCCACGCGCACCTCGCGGACGACACCGCCCGCGACGACCAGTTCGACCACGTTTTTGAACGCGCCCTTGGCATTGCCGTAGCTGGTCGGCCCCCACGCCGGGGTGTAAAGATTAAGCTGATTGATATGGCTGTGCGCCCCGTCGCGCGGGTCAAAACTTTCCTTGTTCACACCCCGAAGCGGATAGGTGCTGCCGTCGGGGGCGGTGACGGTGCCGGTGAAGGCCAGGGGCAAAATCACCGCCTGCCCGCTTTTCGTCACGCCGAAGGTTGGCCACGTCGCCACGCCCGGGGCACTGACGATGGTGCCCTTATCGATCACCGGGCCCAGTGGCGCCCCGATGCCATTCAGGTGGAAGAGGTCGGCGTTGACCGCCACCACCGCCCCCGACGCCCGCGCGTGTCCGAGCACCGTCTGCTTCTGCGTCAGGCGGCCGTCTTTTCCGTAGAGCGGGACGATTTTGACATACGGATTGGTCAGGTCAACCGTGGCGACAAAAATATCGACGGGCCGCCCATTTATCCGTTTCTCGTACTTGGTCACCACCACGCCCTCGCCCACCGGTTCCGACCACGCCACTGTCGCCGTGACGGCGGCCGCCGCATGGGAAAGCCACGGCAACGGCGCGGCCAACACCGCACACAGCACCAACACGCCCACCGCCAGCCGGCGAAACGCGTTCCCCATTCGGTTCTCCTCCCCTTGTTGGTTTCATCTCTGTCGGCTTCTCGCGGTTCTTCCTCGATGGACACGTCCATGCGTCCCGGTACGCGTTCCCCAATGAAGATAGACGTCAGCTAACGGTGAGAGGTTGCATCGCCTCACACTCAAGAGGTGACCGTTTGAACCGGCACAAAGGGGGCCGGAGGAGCGGAGCGCCGCCCGAAGGCGTACAGGATGGCCGCGACGATGCGTTCGGAGGCACGGCCGTCGCCGAAGGGATTGGCCGCCTTGGCCATCGCCGCGTAGGCGGCCGCGTCGGTCAGCAGCTGGTGCGCCGTCTGGAAGATGCGTTCCTCGTCGGTGCCCACCAGCTTCAGCGTGCCGGCCTCCACGCCCTCGGGTCGTTCCGTCGTCTCGCGCATGACGAGCACCGGTACACCGAAGGCCGGTGCCTCCTCTTGCACGCCGCCGGAGTCGGTCAGCACCAGGCGAGCGCGGGCCAGGAAGTTGTGGAAGTCCAGAACATCGAGGGGTTCGATCAGGTGGATGCGCGGATGCCCCTCGAGCACTTCCTGTGCCGCCTCGCGCACCGCGGGGTTCAGGTGCACCGGGTAGACCACGGCGATGTCCGGATGGGCGTCGGCCAGGCGACGGATGGCGCGGAACATGCGGCGCATCGGCGCTCCCAGGTTTTCGCGGCGGTGCGCCGTCACCAACACCAGGTCGCGCCCGTCCAGGCGGTCCATCACCGGGTGGCGCCAATTCTCCCGCACCGTCGTGTGCAGCGCGTCGATGACGGTGTTCCCGGTGACGAAGATGGTCGCCTCCGGCTTGTTTTCGCGGCGCAGGTTTTCTGCCGCCCACGCCGTGGGGGCAAAGTGCAGGTCGGCCAGCACGCCGGTGAGCTGGCGGTTGAGCTCTTCCGGGAACGGGGCGTATTTCTTCCACGTCCGCAGCCCGGCTTCCACGTGGCCCACCTTGATCTGGCGGTAAAAGGCAGCCAGGGCGGCGACAAAGGTGGTGGTGGTGTCGCCGTGGACGAGGACAATGTCGGGCCGGGCATCGGCCAGCACGTCGTCCATGCCCGTCAGCACGCGCGTGGTGATGTCGATCAGGCTCTGGCGGGGCTGCATCACATTGAGGTCGTAATCGGGCCGGATGTCGAAGATCTCCAGCACCTGGTCCAGCATCTCGCGGTGCTGGGCGGTCACGCAAACGATCGGTTCAATCTCGTCGGGCACGCGGCGCAACGCCTGCACGAGGGGCGCCATCTTGATCGCCTCGGGCCGCGTGCCAAACACGGTCATGACACGGATGCGCGCCGTCATCGCGCCTCCCTCCCTTTTGCCGCGGTCGTTGCACCGGCAGCCGTGCGCCGCAGGGGGCCGGTTCCCCTCTTACTTTGTCCCGAAGAGGCGGTCACCGGCGTCGCCCAGACCCGGCACGATGTACCCTTTCTCGTTCAGCCGCTCGTCGACGGCAGCGGCGTAGATGTCGACATCGGGATGCTCCTCCTGCACGCGGGCGATGCCCTCCGGCGCGGCGATGAGACACATCAGCTTCAGGTTGCGCGCGCCCCGCTTTTTGAGCGCCGCCAGCGCGGCCGCCGCCGAACCGCCGGTGGCCAGCATCGGATCGATGACGATCAGGTCGCGCTCGGCAATATCCGTCGGCAACTTGACATAGTACTCCACCGGCTGCAGGGTGTCCGGGTCGCGGTAGAGGCCGATGTGCCCCACCTTGGCCGCGGGAATGAGGCGCAGGATTCCGTCCACCATACCCAGGCCGGCGCGCAGGATAGGGATGAGGCCCAGCTTCTTCCCCGCCAGCACCTTGGCCTTTGCCGGGGCGACGGGCGTCTCGATCTCCACCTCTTCCAAGGGAAGGTCGCGGGTGATCTCGTAGGCCATCAGCATGGCCACTTCTTCCACGAGCTCGCGAAATTCCTTCGTTCCCGTGTTCTTGTCGCGGATATGCGTCAGCTTGTGCTGGATGAGGGGATGATCAAATACATAGACGCGGCTCATCGCTTCGTTTCCTCCTGTCTCGATTCGCACTCCGACCCATTATACCAAATCGGGACCGGCCTTCCCACCAATAAGGACATACCCCTCTGCGGACCGGCCTGGCAGGCAACGGGGCCCGCCCGCGGCCGTGCGTCGGCCCTCGGGGGACGGGCAAGGCGTGCGTTGCCCCTACCTACGCAAAAAGAAAAGCCGGCCTTCGCCGGCAGCACAACCGGTTCCCGCGGCCTGCCCTCAACCCAGATCGGGGTACAGCGGGAACCGTTCGCACAGGGCCTTGACCCGGGCGCGGGCTTCCGCTTTCACCGCGGCATCGTCGGGGTTCTTGAGCACCGCGGCCATGATGTCGGCGATCTCCACCATCGCCGCCTCGTCGAAGCCGCGCGTGGTGACGGCCGGCGTACCGATGCGAATGCCGCTGGTGACGAAGGGGCTTTCCGGGTCGTAGGGGATGGTGTTTTTGTTGACGGTGATGCCCACCTCGTCGAGGAGCGCCTCGGCGCGCTTGCCGGTCAGGCCGAGGTTGCGCACGTCGACGAGGATGAGGTGGTTGTCCGTGCCGCCCGAGATGAGCACAAACCCGCGCGCAAGGAGCGCCTCAGCCAGCTTTTTGGCGTTGGCCACGATGCGGGCGGCGTAGTCGCGGAAGGACGGCTTCAGCGCTTCGCCGAGGGCGACGGCCTTGGCGGCGATGATGTGCATGAGGGGGCCGCCCTGGATGCCGGGGAAGACCGCCTTGTCAATGGCCTTGGCCAGATCGGCCCGGCACAGGATGAGGCCGCCGCGCGGCCCGCGCAGGGTCTTGTGGGTCGTCGTCGTCACCACGTGCGCGTAGGGCACCGGGCTGGGATGGAGCCCGGCGGCCACGAGGCCGGCAATGTGGGCCATATCCACCATCAGGTAGGCCCCGACCTCGTCGGCGATCTCGCGCATCTTCGCGAAATCGATAATCCGTGGATACGCGCTGGCTCCGGCGACGATCAGCTTCGGTTTGTGGGCATGAGCCAGCTTGCGCACCTCGTCGTAGTCGATGCGGTGCGTTTCCGGGTCGACGCCGTAGGCCACGAAGTTGTACAGCGCCCCCGAGAAGTTCACCGGGCTGCCGTGGGTCAGGTGGCCGCCGTGGGAGAGGTTCATCCCCAACACGGTATCGCCCGGCTCCAGCAGCGCATGGTAGACGGCCATGTTCGCCTGCGCTCCCGAATGGGGCTGCACGTTGGCGTGCTCGGCACCGAACAGCTGCTTGGCCCGTTCGCGCGCCAGTTCCTCCACGACGTCGACGTGCTCGCACCCGCCGTAATAGCGGCGACCGGGATACCCTTCGGCGTACTTGTTCGTGAGCACCGTGCCCATCGCTTCCAGCACGGCGCGGCTGACGAAGTTTTCCGACGCAATGAGCTCGATGTTGTGCTGCTGCCGCTTCAGCTCCCGTTCAATCGCTTCCGCCACCTGGGGGTCCTGTTTGCGCAAGTGTTCCACGAAGGTTCCTCCTCTTCCTCAGACTTCGTTGGGGTGCGCAGGAGCGAGATGGGGCACATCCTGTCGCCGGTAGACAGCCCGCTCCCCGCCGATGAGCTTGGGGCGCGTGCGGGCCATCGTCACGTGGGCTTGTCCGATCTGGCGTACCGACGGGCGCACCGGCACGGCCACCGGACGCAGGTGCATGCCGATGAGGGTGTCGCCGATGTCCACCCCGGCGTGGGCGCGCACCGTTTCCACCACCACCGGGTCGCGCATGCGCTCGTAGGCCACCGTCGCCATGGAACCGCCGGCCTTGGGGTGGGGCACCACGGTCACTTCCTCCAGGCCAAAGCGTTCCATCGTTTCGCGTTCCACGACCAACGCCCGGTTGAGGTGTTCGCAGCACTGCCAGGCCACGTGGAAGCCGTGCCGCCGGCGCACCGCCTCGACCCCTTCCCAGATCGCCGCCGCAATGGCCAGGCTGCCGGCCGTACCAATGGGCTTCCCGGCCACCTCGCTCGTGCTGCAGCCGACGACGAGCAGGTGGTTCGGACCGAGACCCGCCGCCCGCTGCAGCTCCTCGAGCACCGTTTGCGTGCGCGCCGTCACGTCGGCCAGGTCGACGCCGGCATCCGGGGCCGCGCCCGTCGCGTTCGCGCCGCCGCGTTCCGGAAGCGTCGGCCGCTCGGTCATGGTCTGCACCCGCCCAGCTGCCGCGCTTCGATGGCGCGGATCTTGTTCACACGCCGCTCGTGCCGTCCACCGACGAAGTCGGTCTCGAGCCACATGCGCACGATCTCGCGGGCCAGGCCCGGACCGATAACCCGCGCCCCAAGGGCCAGCACATTGCTGTCGTTGTGCTCCCGCGTCGCCCGCGCCGAAAAGGTATCGTGCACCAGGGCGCAGCGCACGCCGGGCACCTTGTTGGCCGTAATGCACATGCCGATGCCCGTCCCGCAAATCAGGATGCCGCGGTCAAATTCGCCGCGGGCCACCTTCTCCGCCACCGGAAGCGCATAATCGGGATAATCCACGGCCTCCTCGCCGTGGCAGCCGAAGTCTTCATAGGCAACGCCCAGCTCGTCGAGCAGGGGTTTGAGCTCCTCCTTCAGCCGGTATCCGCCATGGTCCGAGGCTAAGGCCACTCGCATCGCGTTCGACCCCTTTGCAGACAGGTTTACCGCTATTATACCGCAAGGCCGACCGATCGTTCTCGCCACACCCACAGCCGTTTACGCGCCCTCGAAGGGCGTACGACCCGCGCGCAGTTTGTCCACCACCTTGCGCAGCGCCGTTTCCAGCTCATCGGCGCATGCCCGGTACGTCTCCAGGTCGCCCCCGAAGGGATCGGCAATGTCGAGGGCGGGCAAGGCGGCTTCCAATTCGGCGATGCGGGCGCGCTCGGCGCGCGTCTCCTCCTCCAGAGCCTGCCGAAGGGCAACCAGCCGGTCCTCCACGTCGCGCAGCGCTTCCCGGAGCTCCTGCCGGCGCCGCTCGAGGGCCTCCAGCTCCTCCCGATGACGACGCAGAAACGCGCTCCGCTTAAGCTCCAGCTCGGCGTAGGCGCGGTCGAGTTCCGCCTGCCGCTGGCGCATCTCAGGGGAGTCCTCGGCAAACTCCTTCAGGGTGTACACCTTCTGCGCGTGCGCGGGAAAGCGCAGACACACCTGCTCCTTATGGGCGCGCGTCATCGTCAGGACAACGTCGGCCCATTCCACCAGGGCGGCGGACACCTGCTGGGCCCGGTGCGCGTCGTCCAGCCCCCGTTCCTTCAGCACGGTGCGGGCATGGACCGACGCAGGGGCACCTTCGGCAGCCGCGAGGCCGGCCGAGCGCACGTCGACGGCCAGACCGGCCTCCTCGGCCAGGCGGCAGAACAACTTTTCCGCCATCGGGCTTCGGCAGGTGTTTCCCGTACAGACGAAGAGCACCTTCACCGCCATCCCCCCTATCCCACGATCAGTTTGAACCCGAACACGACGAGAATGAGACCGCCAAAGGCCTCGCTGTATTCGCCCAACCAGCGCCCTACGCGGCGCCCCACGAGCAGGCCAATCCCGGCCATCACAAAGCCCATCAGGCCGAACAGGGCGATGGCGAAGGCGGCGCCACCCGTAAGCAGTCCGATCGAGAATCCAACGGAGAGGGCGTCAAGGCTGACCGTCAGCGCGAAGAGCAGGAGCCCGGCGCCTCCCAGGTGAACCGACGCCTGCGGAGCGTGTCCGCGGCTGGCGTTCCACAGCATGTGCAGGCCCAGAAACGAAAGCAGCAGCCCGCCAAGCAGCGTGGCCAGGCTGCCGACAAACGGCACCAGCACGTGGCCCAACGCGACGCCGATGAGCGGCATCATCACGTGAAACACGCCAATCGTTCCGCTCACGCGCATCACCTGGCGCAGGCGGATGCCCGCCAGCCCAATCCCCACGCAGAGGGAAAAGGCGTCCAGACCCAGGGCAACGGCAAGCAACCACCAGGTGAACAGTTGCCCCCATTGTACGGAGGTTTCCCACAACCTCAACCCCTCCCCCGCCTGTTCCAGCCTTATGCGCTCGGGGGACGGGTTAGTACTGGGCGCCCCCTAGACGAGGTCGCCGGACACGATGCGCCCGCCCGCGGCCTTGCGCAGACGGTTCATCAGCGCCGCGCCGATGCCCTCCTCCGGAAACGTCTCCGCGTAGATGCGCGTCACCCCTTCCTGGTCAAACCGTCGCAGCGCCGCGTAGAGGGCAGCCGCCACGCTGGCCAAATCGTCGCGCCGGCCGCAGGCCACCACGACATGCGGGCCCCGGTACCGGTGCCGCCCGTCCTCGGTGGTAAGGATGCCGACCCGCTCGCCGCGCCGGGCCGCCTCGTCGGCAAGGCACTGAATGTGGCGCGCCGCCTCCTCCGGGGCACCGGCCACCAGGGTCATCTCCCCCGCCGGGGCGTAGTGGGTGTATTTGACGCCGGGGGAGCGGGGCACCTCCCCTTCCCGCACGAGGGCCGGATCGAGGGCCACCTCTCCCACCACCGCCGCCAGCTCCTCCTGCGTCACCCCGCCGGGGCGCAGGATGGTGGGCACCGGCGTCGTCAGATCGAGAACCGTCGACTCGACGCCCACCGACGTCGGCCCGCCATCCACCACGCCGGCAATACGCCCCGCCAGGTCGGCCAACACGTGCGCCGCCGTCGTCGGGCTCGGCTTTCCCGACCGGTTGGCGCTGGGCGCTGCCACCGGCACGCCCGCCGCGGCAATGAGGGCGCGGGCGACGGGATGGGCCGGCATGCGCACCGCCACGGTGGGAAGGCCACAGGTGACGCGCGCCGAAACGGTTCCGCGATGCGGCAGCACCAGCGTGAGCGGACCCGGCCAGAAGCGGTCGATGAGACGCCGGGCCACCTCCGGCACCTCCGCCACGACGGCGGAAAGTTGCCCTTTGTCGGCCACGTGGACAATCAAGGGGTTGTCCGCCGGACGCCCCTTGGCCGTGAAGATCCGGCCCACGGCGTCGTCGTTGGTGGCGTCGGCCCCCAACCCGTAAACCGTTTCCGTCGGAAAGGCCACCAGTTCACCGTGCCGCAGAAGGGCGGCGGCTTCGCGGATTGCCTCACCGTCCTCCCATCCGGGTTCAGCCACGTGGATGCGCCATACCGTTGTCTGCATGTCCGTCTCGCTCCTTCTTCGCGTTGCGCTTCACGTCGGAAGCATGCCGCCAGCCAGGTATTCTCGCACCAGGGGTGTGCTTGTCTAGTATAGGACGGAAGGACGAAATTTTTCAACAACATGTGGACAACCTGTGGATAACATCGTGGAAGGCGCCCGGAGCCCGCTGCAACGCGAGAAAGCCGTCGGCAGCGTGCCGACGGCCTGGCCTTCCGCACTCATCCCCACAACCATACTATAAGACGGCGAAGCGCATCGAACAGGAACAGGCGCGTTTCCACGGTCCGTTCCTCGCCGCCCGCCTCCCGCGCTGTCGCTTGCGCCGGCGGGTCCACGGCGTCGCTTGCGGCCACGTCGACGAAGCACAGCGGCGGAAAGAGGACACACCACCAATTTTGCCCGCGGCCATTCCCCAGCGTGATGCGCAAGGCCTCGTACTCACCGGCCGGATAAACGCGCGTGCCGTAACGTTTGGTCGGAAACGGCACCCGCCCCAATGTCACCTCAACGGGGTAAGTAAATCCAGCGGCGCGCACAGTCTCGACCGCCAGGGCTTCAATCGTCGGCAACGCCTTCGCCAGACGCGCCCGCGCCTCGTCCACGCGTTGCGCGCCGCGCATCACCTCTTCCAGATGCGCCACCACCACATCGCGCACAGCCCGCTTGACGGCCTGGTCCTCCGGCGCATCGCTGTTGGCGATGACACGAAAGCGAATTGCTTCGGCGGGAATGACCGCGTCTCCCGCGGCCGGCAGCGCCACGCTCGCCGTCACGCCCACCGCGCGCTGCTGCGCGATCCCCACCACAACCAGTATCAGTCCCGTCAACGCCACGAGCCACCGCAACCGATGGGTCATTCCGCTCCCCTCCGTCCTCTCTCTGGTCCCAGTATCGACGGAAGGGCGGACGTTCAAACGGGGAACGGAGGTTCGGCGCACCCTTCGCCGGCAGCGCGCAGCAGCCGCACCGCCCGGCTGCAAGGGACGAGACGGGTCGTACGCGGGTCACCCCTCCCGTACGGCGAGGACAACGCGCGGAATGCCGGCCAAATCGGGCGTGATGGTAATGCGGGAAAAGAGGCCGGTGGCCCTAAAAAGGCCGGCCACCGCCTCGTCCTGTCCCGCGCCCACCTCAACGGCCACGACGGCACGGCGGTCGACGATGTCGGGCAGCTCCCGCGCCAGGCTCCGGTACGCGTCCAAGCCGTCCGCACCGCCGTCCAAGGCCAGGCGCGGCTCATGATCGCGCACTTCCCGCTGCAGTCCGGCAATATCGGCCGTGGGAATGTACGGCGGGTTGGACACGATCACCTGCACGCGCCGGCCGGTGCGGCGCAGCGGCCCAAGCCACGAGCCATGCGCAAAGGTGATGCGCGTGGCCACCCCGTGGCGTGCCGCATTTTCCTGTGCGACGGCCAAGGCATCGACGGACAGGTCGACCGCCCACACCTGCCAGCGCGGACGTTCGGCGGCCAGCGTCACGGCGATGGCCCCGCTGCCGGTGCCCACGTCCACCGCGGAAAGCGCGGCGTCGGGCGGCCACATCGCGTCGGCCGCCGCCAGAACCGACTCCACCAGCACCTCCGTCTCGGGGCGGGGGATCAGCACCGCCGGCGTCACACGGAATGCGCGGCCGTAAAATTCCTGCTCCCCGATCAGGTACTGTAACGGCTCGCCGGCGGCGCGTCGGGCAACCAGCACCTCAAGGCGCGCCTCGGCGTCGGGCGGCATGACCGCTTCCGGATAACCAAACAAGCGCTCGCGCGGCCATCCGAGGACAAGGCGCACCAGGCGCTCCGCTTCGGAAGCGGCGTGCGCCACGCCGGCCGCACGCAACCGGCCCGATGCCCACCGAAAGGCTTCACGAACAGTGGTCATCGTCCCTCACTCGGCCTTTTTCAACAGCTCCGCCTGCTCGTGCACGATGAGCGCGTCGATGATCTCGTCAAGGTCGCCATCCAGGACGAGATCCAGCTTGTGCAGCGTCAGGCCGATGCGATGATCGGTCACGCGGTTTTGGGGGAAATTATAGGTGCGGATGCGCTCGCTGCGCTCGCCGGTCCCCACCAAGCTCTTGCGCGCGTCGGCCAGTTCCGCCTCGCGCTGCTTGCGGTAAAACTCGTACACGCGGGCCCGCAGGACACGCATCGCCTTTTCCCGGTTTTTGATTTGCGACTTCTCGTCCTGGCACGAGACGACAATGCCCGTCGGCAGGTGGGTGATCCGCACCGCCGACTCCGTCTTGTTCACATGCTGGCCACCGTGCCCGCTGGCGCAGAAGGTGTCGATGCGGAGATCCTTCTCGTCGATCTCCACCTCCACCTCTTCCATCTCGGGCAGGACGGCCACCGTCGCCGTGGAGGTGTGTATCCGTCCGCCCGACTCCGTCACCGGGACGCGCTGCACGCGGTGGGCGCCGCTTTCGAATTTCAGGCGGCTGTACGCGCCGCGCCCCTGCACGGTGAAAATCACCTCTTTAAACCCGCCCAAATCGGTGGGATGGGCTTCCAAGATTTCCGTGCGGTAACCCTTACGCTCCGCGTAGCGCGTGTACATGCGGAACAAGTCGGCGGCAAAGAGAGCCGACTCCTCCCCGCCCGCCGCCGCGCGGATCTCGACGATGACGTTTTTCTCGTCGTTCGGGTCCTTGGGCAAGAGGAGCACCTTCAGCTGCGCCTCGAGGGCCTCCTTTTGCTCCGACAGGGCGGCGATCTCCTCCTTCACGAGGGCGCGCAGCTCATCGTCCAGCTTCTCTTCCAACATGGCCTTGGCTTCCGCCAGTTCCTCGCACACGCGCTTGTACGCGCGGTAGGTCGTCACCGTTTCCTCCAAATCGGCCTGCTCCTTGGCGTAGGTGCGCAGCTTTTCCGGGTCGTTAACCACATCCGGCTCGCACAACAGCCGGCTCAGTTCCTCGTACCGCGCCACGACCGCTTCCAATCGTTCCAACACGGCCGTTCACCTCGGTGTTGGGATATCTCACGCATTGTATACCCATAGCATTATATTTTACCCGTTACGAGGCCAACGCGCCAACGAAAGCCACCGGAAACCCGCGGCAGCAAAACGCTCTCCACCGCCCTGAGGGGCGTGGAGAGCGCGCATCTACGGTGCTGTTTCGATACTGCGGCGGATGCGAAGGAGGTCACCGTTGTAGTTGTCCAGCGGCGTGCCGTTTCGCCACCCGTCACGGATTTCCATCAAACGGCCCGTAATCGAGCGATCGGCCGTGACATACACGTCATAGCGCGACAATTTTCCCCTGACCAGGCTGCGCGCTTCATCGCAGATGCGGTCGGCGACTTGCGGGGGCGTGCGGCGATCGAGATCCAAGCCCACATACACATTCCCGCCGGCGATGACCACCGTGGCGTTCTTCACGCCCGGAATGCGCGCCAGACGCCCGGCCAGCTGGTCAGCCAGGTCCGTCGGATTGGCCTGAAAACCCGGTCCGCGAAAGAGGTTCGGGTTTAACTCGCGCCGGCCGCCGTCGGTGGCGTCAAAGGGCGTGATGCGTCCCGTCTCGCGCCGACCCGTATCGGCACCGGCCCCGTAGGGCGACAGTTGCGTGTCCTGACCGCCCGGGGAAGCGTTCGGGGCACACGCGGAAAGCCAACCGCACAAGAGCACAGCCGGGAGGAACCACCGTGCCGCTTGCAACAACGGGCCCCACCTCCTGCTGTTAGGATGCCCGGCCGGAGAGGGGCCATGCAGACCGATCGGTTCCTCCGCCGTCAGCTTGTGGTATGGCGAGCCGCGGCCATACCCGCCTTCACCGGCTTGCCCGGTACCTCATGGCAATGACGGCAGCGAGCCTCGTAGGTTTCCGCCGCGCCGACCAAAATGACCGGGTCGTTATAGTGCGCCGGCCGTCCGTTGACCAGCCGCTGCGTGCGCGTCGCCGGCTGGCCGCAGCAAACGCAGATGGCATGCAGTTTCGTCACGTATTCGGCCCGCGCCATGAGCAGCGGCGTCGGGCCAAACGGTTCACCGCGAAAATCGAGGTCCAAACCGGCCAAGATGACGCGCACGCCGCGCCCCGCCAGCTCCTCGGCCACATCGACGATGGCATTGTCAAAAAATTGGACCTCATCAACGGCGACCACATCGGTGTCGGGCCATACGCGCGCGAACAGCTCCTCGGCCCGGTCGACCCCCTCTGCCTGTTCCAGCGTACCGTTATGGGAAACGACCGCGTCCGCCGCGTAGCGGTCATCAAGGCGCGGCTTAAACACCTGTACCGTTTGCCGGGCAATGCGCGCGCGCTTGATCCGCCGGATCAGCTCTTCGCTCTTCCCCGAAAACATGCTCCCACAAATCAATTCGATCCATCCGTCGCGCTTGAGGGGTTGCATGCCAAACCGCTCCTCCTGTCCGTCTCCAAGGGACTTCATTTACTGTACGCCGTGAACACAGCGGTTGGCAAGCCCCCATTACGCAAATCAAGCGGACCCGCAGAAAAAAGAAAAACCGGCTCCCGCGGAACCGGTGTACGCATCGAGAAGCTCACATGCCAAACTTTTTCCGGAAGCGGTCGACACGGCCGCCCGTATCCACAAACTTCTGCTTGCCGGTAAAGAACGGATGGCATGCCGAACAAATTTCCACACGCAGATTGGATTTGACCGATCCGGTTTCAAAGGTGTTCCCGCAGGCGCAGGTTACCGTGGTGATCTTGTATTCCGGATGAATGCCCGGTTTCATATTGGTTCACCTCTTTCCCCGAAAAAATCTGCCGCTTCGTTTGAGACGGGAACGTGCACATAACGTGATTATAGCACAACTCATCAAAGCGTACAAGGAAACAACGCGCCCTTTCCTACTGGAGATACGTCATCGGGTCGACCGGTCTCCCGTACAGACGGACTTCAAAATGCAAATGCACGCCGGTGGTGCGCCCGCTCTGGCCCATGTACCCAATGATCTCGCCGGCCTCAACCCGTTGCCCCGCGGAAACGGCAATCCGGCGCAAATGGGCGTATACGGTTTCCACCCCGCGCCCGTGATCGATCACCACCAGGCGCCCGTATCCCCCGCGACTCACTCCCGCTTCGGTCACCACGCCGTCGCGGGCGGCGCGAATCGGCGTCCGCCACTCGTCGGGATGCCAAATGTCGACCCCCTCGTGCAAACGTCCCCAGCGCATGCCGAAGCGGCTGGTGATGACCCGATTGCCGTGCACCGGCCACATGAGCGGCATCCCGTTGACATAACGGACCGGCTTGGTGCGCGTGGCGCGAGCGGGCTCTTCGCTGGCCGCTTCCGCTTCCGCCGACGAAACAGTGGACACCGCACTCGCCACGCGCACCACCGATTTGCGTTTCGGAGCCCCTATGGGCATGTCGCGGGGAAGCACCAACACCTGGCCGGCGTAGACCTGTCCGTCGCGCACCCGCAGCTCGGGGTTGTTGCGCAGCAGGTCGTCAACGGCCACCCCTTTCTTCTCGGCGATCCGGTCCAGGGTCTCCCCGACGCCGACCACATACAGTTCCTTGCGCATCGGCACCTTGAGCGTCTTCCCGGCGCGGATGGCATGCGGGTGACGCAGGCCGTTGGCGGCCATCAGCTCGTGCAGCGAAACGCCGAAACGGTCGGCAATCTGCGACAGCGTATCCCCCGGCCGAACCGTGTACGTGACCGGGACACGGCTTTGCTCAACCTCCCAAACCCGTTCGGGCACAACGGCAAGCGGACTGAAGATGCGAAACAGCGCCTCCTTGACCACCTGTTCCGCGGCCTCGTGGTGGTCATCCAGACGCGCGCTGGCGGAGTGGGCGACGCCGAGCCCCATGCCGGCCAACACGGCGGATGACAGCGCCAGTCGCCGCAGCGCCAATCCCCTCACCTCACCTTCCGCCTGGAGACACAGGCGCTTTGGTTTGAGGATATGCGCCTGCAGGCGACGGCAGAACCTGTGGGGGATGGCCGGGCCTTCGCCCCCACGCGATGCGGCGCCGTTTTTCGTGCGGTCTACTCCCGCCCGTTCGACGGCTCGGCCGCCCCCGCTGCCGCTTCCTCTCGCACCGCCCCGTTTTCCGCCGTTACCGGGCGCTCCTCCAACTCGGCGATCCACTTTTCCACTTGTTTCTGCACGCTGCCAATCTGGAACAACAACTCCTGTACCTGTCGCGAAAGCCGTTCGTGCTCCGCCTGCACGCTGCGCTTGAAGTGGGCAAGGGTGTGCAAAAAGCCGACCAGTTGCCGAATGGCCGACTGACGCACAACGTGATCCAGCCGCGGCTGCCGTTCCAGAAGATCGTAGACGCTTTGTCCGGCCCGGCGTCGAGCCTTCTTCAGGTCAGGGCGCGCTTTAAGCAAAATCTGGTAACAAAATTGGTAGCTTCGTTGAAACTGTCGAGCCGCTTCACGGATGGCCTGATCGCGCTCCCAACCTTCCTCGTCGATCAGCCGGGTCATATAGGCGATGATCTCCTCGCGGTTTGGGCGCCCGGCATAGAGCTCCGACCGGGAAACCCGCTCCACTTGGCGAAAAATCTCGTCTTTCTGTCGGCGATAGATCTGGTACGTTCGGCTATACCCCAGGCCGCTCTCGCCTGCAATCTGACTGATCGTCTCCATGATTTTCTTGGTTTTGGGATACAACTCCAGAAACCGTTCCCGGACGTATTGTTCCATTTCCTCGCGCGATTTCGACTCCATGCCCCACATGCCCCCTCATCGTCGCCCGCAAGTGTGCTAAAATTCTGAGACCCCTTTTCAGCATACAGAAAAACGATGGAAACTGCAAATCGGTAATGACGATCCATAATTACCCATTCTTGCTGGGTTATGAGGAGGCAAGGCGCCCCTTGCCAGCCGACACCCATTCCTTCGGATCAAAGGAGGCCAGAAATTCCGCATTGCTTTTCGTCTCCCGCAGCCGGCGCAAAAAGAGCTCCACAAATTCCGGACCGTCCTGCATCACCCTGCGCAGGGCCCACACCTTTTCGAGTTCCTCTTTGGTCAGCAGCAATTCCTCGCGGCGGGTACCCGAGCGCCGGATATCGATGGCCGGAAAAATGCGCCGCTCGGCCAGGCGGCGGTCAAGGTGCAGTTCCATGTTGCCGGTGCCCTTGAATTCCTCGTAGATGACCTCGTCCATGCGCGACCCGGTGTCGATCAGCGCCGTGGCGAGAATGGTCAGACTTCCCCCCTCTTCCACGTTGCGTGCCGCACCGAAAAACCGCTTCGGGCGGTGAAACGCGGCCGGATCGATGCCCCCCGACAGCGTTCGCCCGCTGGGAGGGATGATGAGATTGTACGAGCGGGTAAGGCGGGTCAGGCTGTCGAGGAGGATGACCACGTCGCGCTTGTGCTCGACGAGGCGCATGGCCCGCTCGAGCACCAGCTCGGCCACCTTGATGTGGTGCTCGGGCACCTCGTCAAAGGTGGAATACACCACCTCGCCGCGCACGGACCGCTGCATGTCGGTCACTTCTTCGGGGCGCTCGTCGATGAGCAGGACAAACAGTTCGATGTCGGGGTAGTTGGTGGCGATGCTGTTGGCGATCTCCTTGAGCAGCATGGTTTTGCCGGCCTTGGGCGGGGCGACGATGAGGCCGCGCTGACCTTTTCCGACCGGACAAAGGAGGTCGATAATGCGCGTCGACAGCTTGTCGGGCGTGGTCTCCAGGGTCAACTTCTCCTCTGGATAGAGGGGCGTGAGGGCCGGGAAGTGCAGCCGCTCGGCGGCCAGCTCGGGGTCTTCACCGTTGACGGCCTCCACCTGCAGGAGGCCAAAATACCGCTCGTTCTCCTTGGGTGGCCGCACCTTTCCCGACACCTTGTCGCCATTGCGCAGGTCAAAGCGGCGGATTTGTGAAGCGGAGATGTAGATGTCCTCGTTGGACGGGAGGTAGTGGACGGGGCGCAAGAAACCGTACCCTTCCGGCAGGATGTCGAGGATGCCCTCCATGAACAGATAGCCGTCCCGTTCGGCCTGCGCCTTTAAAAGGGCAAAGATGAGCTCTTTTTTCTTCATGCTCCCGTAGGACGGAATCTGATACTCGCGCGCCAGCTTGTAGAGCTCGCGCAAGGTCATGCTTTCCAATGCGGACAGCGACAGGTTCATGGTGGTTCGGCTCCTTATGCATCCTCGGTGGCAAGCTGGAAGCTGGGCTTTCGCTCCAAGCGGTGAAACCCTTCGATAAAGCGCACCGTTCCCGTTTTGGCGCGCATCACGACGGAGTGAGTCGTCGCCTGGGTGCGGCTCAAGAAGCGCACACCGCGCAAGAGCTCGCCGTCGGTCACCCCGGTCGCCGCGAAGATGGCGTCGTCCCCTTTGACCATGTCCTCCATGCGCAACACGCGTAGCGGATCATCGAGACCCATGCGCTTGCACCGTTCGTACTCCTCGTCATTTTGCGGACGCAGACGGCCCTGGATTTCCCCGCCCAGGCACTTCAGCGCCACGGCGGCCAGCACCCCTTCCGGTGCCCCGCCAATGCCGAAGAGGATGTCGACGCCAGTGTTGGGGAACGCCGTGTTGATCGCTGCCGCCACGTCACCGTCGGAAATCAGCTTGATGCGCGCACCAGCCTCGCGAATCTCCTCGATCAGCTTGGCATGGCGCGGCCGGTCGAGCACGACGGCCACCAGGTCCTCAATGTCCTTGTTCTTGGCCTTGGCCACCGCCTTCAGGTTGTCCTTCACCGGGGCGTCGATGTCAATCACACCGACTGCATCGGGGCCGACGGCGATCTTCTCCATGTACATGTCCGGCGCGTGAAGCAGGTTGCCGCGGTCGGCCACGGCCACCACGGCCAGGGCATTCCATAAGCCTTTGGCCACAATGTTTGTCCCCTCGAGCGGATCGACGGCCACATCCACCGCCGGCGGCACCCCCTGGCCCAATCGCTCGCCGATGTACAACATCGGCGCTTCGTCCATCTCCCCTTCGCCGATGACCACCACGCCGTCCATCGGCACGTGCTGAAACTCGCGGCGCATGGCCGTCGTCGCCGCGTCGTCGGCTTCGTCCTTCTTGCCCAACCCCATCCACCGCGCCGCGGCCAGGGCAGCCGCTTCCGTGACGCGGACCAGCTCCAGCGTCAAACTGCGTTCCATAGGCCGTTCCCTCCCTTTCCGCGCGAATCGAAAAGCTTGAAGCAGGCGAACCGGTGCGCAGCAATGTCGACCGCCAGCGCACACCACCAAAATCGGCTTTCAGCGGGGCAGCAGGTTGGCCATCCGTCCCTGGGGGAACCCGATCGGGGATCGCGGGGACAACGGCAAGCGCAAGGTCCTGGAAAGGAGATCGAGATGCGCGAAGGTGGGTACCCGCTTGAATAAGGAAGGGGGAAACGGCACGCGGCCTGCCGTTTCCCGCGCGAAGGGGGTTACGCCTGTTGTGCAGACCTGGCCCTTTCCCAGTCGGCCAGGAACTTCTCGAGGCCGATGTCGGTCAGCGGGTGTTTGACCATCTGCTCAATCACCTTATACGGCACCGTGGCGATATGGGCGCCCAGGCGCGCCGCTTCCGTCACGTGCAAGGGATGTCGCACGCTGGCGGCAATAATCTCCGTCTCGATGCCGTGGCGGGTGAAGATCTCGGCGATCGTGCCGATCAGCTCCAGGCCGTTGTGGCTCACGTCATCGAGGCGCCCGATGAACGGGGAAACATACGTCGCCCCGGCCCGCGCCGCCAAAAGGGCCTGGTTGGCCGAGAAAATGAGGGTGACGTTGGTGCGGATCTTCTTTTTCGTCAGCGCCTTGACCGCCTTGAGCCCCTCCACGGTCATGGGAATCTTGATGACGATGTTTTTCGACAGCGCCGCCAGTTCCTCCCCTTCGCGGATCATCCCCTCCGCGTCGGTGCTGATTACCTCGGCGCTAATCGGACCGTCGACAATGTCGATGATGTCCCGCAACACGTCCTGGAAGGGGCGCCCCTCCTTGGCCACGAGGGTGGGGTTGGTCGTCACCCCGGCGATCACACCCATCTCATGGGCGGCGCGGATTTCGTCAATGTTGGCCGAATCGATAAACAGCTTCACGCCCGTTCCCTCCGCTGCACGTTCTTAGGCTTTTCCAGAGCTGCCGAAGAGCCGCATCTTTTGCTTGACCACTTCCTTCATCGCCTCGCGCGCGGGACCCAGGTACTTGCGCGGATCGTACAGGGACGGCTTTTCGGCCAGGATCTTGCGCACCGTTTCCGTGCAGGCCACCTGGTTTTCGGTGTTGACGTTGATCTTGCCCACACCGAGGCGAATCGCTTGACGGATCTGCTCGTCCGGCACCCCCGAACCGCCGTGGAGCACGATCGGCGCCTCGATGTTTTGGGCCACCTTTTCAATGATGTGGAAGCGGATGTTGGGCTTCCCTTTGTACAGTCCGTGCGCCGTTCCCACGGCGAGGGCCAACGCGTCTACACGGGTTTCTTCCCAGAAGCGGATGGCCTCGTCGGGGTCGGCCAGCATGGCGTCTTCCTCGTCGACAGAGAGGTCGTCCTCGGTTCCGCCGATCTTGCCCAGCTCCGCTTCGACGGAAACGCCCACGGCGTGGGCTGCCTCGACCACTTTCTTCGTCAGGGCAATGTTTTCGTCAAGGGGCAGGTGGGAACCGTCGATCATGACCGAGGTAAACCCGGCGCGGATGCACTTCATCACCATGTCAAAACTGGAACCGTGATCGAGATGCAGGGCCACCGGCACACCGGCGCGGTCGGCGAACACCTTGGCCAGGGCCACCACCACGTCGGGGCCGCCCATGTACTTGATCGCACCCTCGCTGGCCCCAAAAATGAGCGGCGACTTCTCCTCCTCGGCCGCCTCGATGATCGCCTGGGTGAACTCCAGATTGTTCATGTTGAACTGGCCAACAGCAAAGCCCTCCGCTTTGGCGCGCGGCAGAAATGCGGTCATCGGGACAAGCGGCATGGCAACTCCTCCTTTGCATTGGGTTATGTACCACAGGGCACCCGGCGGCAGCGGCCGCGCCGGACGGACCCGGTCACCCACTGTCACCGGGATGCCTCTCGGAACCCCCGTCACAAAATCAAAGTGGAGGTGTCCCTCCACCAGCCCGTTGCACACGAGCGCCAGCGCATGGCCATGGTCTCCACGCGCGGGATCCCCCTCGCGTGGAAGCGATTACATCCACGTCATTTCCCACCGCGCGCTTGCGTGCTGCTTTCGTGGTCTCCTCCATCGCCATCGTCAGGATGCAAGCTGCGCACGCACGGTATTGCGCAGCTCGTCGATATCGAAGGGCTTGGTGAAATGGGCCAGCACGCCAAGCGCCGTCGCCTCTTTTATCATATCAAGTTCGCCATACGCCGTCATCATGATCACTTTGATGCGGTTGTCGATCTTCTTGATCTTCTTCAGAATCTCCAGGCCGTTCATCCCGGGAATCTTCATGTCGAGAATCACCAGATCGGGAACCTGGCGCTCCACGATCTCGATGGCCTGCTTGCCGTTGGCCGCCAACAGGATGGTGTACCCTTCCTGTTCGAGCAGCTCATTGAGGAGCACGCGGATCCCGTATTGGTCGTCAACAATCAGCACGGTTTTTCCGTTTGCCATGGATTGATCCCCCCTGTCATTGGCCTCCCCAACGGCACCACACAATACCAACTTTTTCTCTATGACAGGGCGATAATCCTCCCAAGAGGAAGAATTTTTCGTCCTTTCCACCCAAAAAATCTTGGAGCCCGCCTCCAGGCCCCAAAGCTCCGAACACCAGGGCGTCGGCCCCTCTCTCTCCGCGCGGCCTCGTTTTTCCCGTTCACCGCGTCAGGCGATGGGCCTTGGCCGCGCGCACAAAATCGCGAAACAGCGGCTGCGGCCGGTTCGGGCGCGACGTGAACTCCGGATGGAACTGCGTGGCCACGAACCACGGATGATCGGCCAGCTCGATGATCTCCACCAGACGGCCATCGGGCGATGTTCCAGTGACGCGCAACCCCGCCCGTTCCAAGGCCTCGCGGTACTGGTTGTTGAACTCGTAGCGATGACGGTGACGTTCGTGCACCATCGTTGTCCCATACGCCCGGTGGGCCAAGCTGCCTTCGACAATCGCACACGGATAGGCGCCAAGCCGCATCGTCCCGCCGAGGTCCTCAATCTCTTTTTGCTCCGGCAAGAGATCGATCACCGGGTAAGGCGTAGCCGGGTCGATTTCCGAACTGTGCGCCGCCGTCCAGCCGAGAACATGGCGGGCAAATTCCACCACCGCCATCTGCATGCCCAGGCAGATGCCGAGGAAGGGGATGCGCCGCTCCCGGGCGTAGCGGATGGCCGTTATCTTTCCGTCGATGCCCCGATCGCCAAAGCCGCCCGGCACGAGGATGCCGTCGGCCTCACCCAACAGCTCGTCCACGTTGTCGATGGTCACCTCTTCGGAGTTGATCCAGTCGATCACCACCTCGGTATCGTTGGCCACACCGGCGTGCAAGAGGGCTTCCGCCACGCTGAGGTAGGCATCCCGCAGCGAGACATATTTGCCGACCAGCGCAATGCGCGTCTTCCCTTTGAGCCCGCGAATCTTCTCCACGAAGGCCCGCCATTCGCGCATGTCGGCCGGGCCGCAGTCAAAGCCAAGGTAACGAACGACATACTCGTCGAGGCCCTGCTCCTGCAGCATGAGCGGCACTTCGTACAGGATGTCCGCGTCGCGCGCCTCGATCACCGCGCTGGGATCGATGTCGCAGAACAGGGCGATCTTTTCCTTCATGTCCGGAGACAGCGGCTTTTCCGTCCGGCAAACGATGACGTTCGGTTGAATGCCCAGGCTGCGCAGCTCCTTGACACTGTGCTGTGTTGGCTTGGTCTTCAGCTCGCCCGCCGCGCGCAAATACGGCACCAGCGTGCAATGGATGTACATCACATTCTCGCGGCCAATGTCACTCTTGATCTGGCGAATCGCCTCCAGGAAGGGCAGGCTCTCGATGTCGCCAACCGTTCCGCCAATCTCGGTGATGACAACGTCGGCCCCCGTTTCGCGGCCAGCGCGGAACACACACTCCTTGATCTCGTTGGTAATGTGCGGGATCACCTGCACCGTGCCGCCGAGGTAGTCGCCGCGGCGTTCCTTGGCAATCACCGCCGAGTAGATCTTCCCGGTTGTCACGTTGCTGTTTTGGTTCAAGTTGATGTCGATAAACCGCTCATAGTGCCCCAGGTCGAGGTCGGTCTCCGCACCGTCTTCCGTCACAAACACCTCGCCGTGTTGGTATGGGCTCATCGTCCCCGGGTCCACGTTGATGTACGGGTCAAATTTCTGGATCGTGACGTTTAGGCCCCTGTTTTTGAGCAGCCGGCCGAGCGAAGCGGCCGTAATGCCCTTTCCGAGGGACGAAACCACACCACCCGTCACAAAAATGTATTTGGTCATCGGTGTTCCCTCTCTTTCCCTGCCAGTGTCGGACAATCGCGGAAAACACATAAAAAAAACAAAAGTGACGCCTGTTGGAAACAGGGGCACTTTTGTTTTCCGGTCTGATCTCTTAAAAAGCCCATAGGTTATTTTACGGAACACCGGCAAAAAAGTCAACGCCGTCAACCCGTTAGTACTCGTCGTCGTTGTAATCGGTATCCAGCTCCTCGTCCTCCAGGAACACGTCGTCGCCCTCGTCGTCGAGGTAGTCGTCTTCCTCGTCGAGGTACTCCTCCTCGTCGAGATATTCCCCTTCTTCCGCGTCCTCGTCGTATTCCTCGTCGAGGAGCATGTCGTCGTCCTCGTAGTCGTCGTATTCGTCGCCCTTCTTGCGGGTCCGCCCAATGGTGATCGTTTCTTCGGCCGCCTCCACCGGGTACCAGCGTTTCAGCCCCCAGCGGTTGTCGCCAATGCAGACAAACCGGCCGTCGATGTTGATCTCGGTGTAGAATTGCGCGAGCAGCGCTTCCACTTCTTCATCGGAGAGTCCTTTCAGCTCGGCCACTTCTTTCAGGAGGTCGTAGAAGAGAAGTGCCTCGCGCTTTTCGGCCAGCAGATGATACGCCACGTCAACCATGGACATTTCCGCTAGCTTCTCTTTGTCCAACTCACGCAGGAGGCTCAACGTACGGCACATCCCTTCTCTTCGAGGTTTCCCGCCGCGCGGCGCATGTGCGCCGACTCCAGTATTCCTTATTTTATCGGATTCCCGGAAGGTGTCAAACCCTGCACACGCCTTCGCCCTTTCCGCAGGACGACCACACCCTCGCACCTCCGCTCCCGACCGTGCCCAATCAAAACAGCCCGTCGCGGGGACGGGCTGTTTTGCCAAACGGGGGCACACGGCAGCGGGGGCGGGCCCGGCCGTTACATGTTCCGGCGGTATTTGCCGCCCACTTCGTACAGGGCCTGGGTGATCTGGCCAAGGGAGCAGTACTTCACCGTCTCCATCAGCTCGGCAAAGATGTTACCGCCGGAACGGGCCACGTCCTTGAGACGCCGCAGCATCTCCGGCGCCTTGTCCTTGTTCCGCTCCTGGAAGGCGCGCAGGTTCCGGATCTGCTGTTCCTTCTCTTCCTTCGTCGCCCGCGCCAGCGGGACGTTGTTCCACTCTTCCTCGGAGGCGTTTTCGTTGACAAAGGTGTTGACGCCGATGATGGGCAGCTCGCCGCTGTGCTTGAGCTGCTCGTAGTAGAGGGACTCCTCCTGGATCTTGGCGCGCTGGTACATCGTCTCCATGGCCCCGAGGACACCGCCGCGGGCGCTGAGGCGCTCGAATTCGGCCAGCACGGCCTCCTCGACGAGGTCGGTCAGCTCTTCGATGATGAAGGAGCCCTGAAGCGGGTTCTCGTTCTTGGCCAGGCCCAGCTCCTTGGTGATGATGAGCTGGATGGCCATGGCCCGGCGCACCGACTCTTCCGTCGGCGTGGTGATCGCCTCATCATAGGCGTTGGTGTGCAGCGAGTTGCAGTTGTCATAAATGGCCATGAGCGCCTGCAGCGTGGTGCGGATGTCGTTGAAGGCCATCTCCTGGGCGTGCAGGGAACGGCCCGAGGTCTGCACGTGGTACTTCAGCTTCTGGCTGCGCTCGTTGGCGCCGTACTTGTACTTCATCACCGTGGCCCAGATGCGCCGTGCCACCCGACCGATCACCGAATACTCGGGATCGAGGCCGTTGGAGAAGAAGAAGGACAGGTTGGGCGCGAAGTCGTCGATGTGCATGCCACGGGACAAGTAGTACTCGACGTAGGTGAAGCCGTTGGCCAGCGTGAAGGCAAGCTGCGTGATCGGGTTGGCCCCGGCCTCGGCGATGTGATACCCGCTGATCGACACCGAATAGTAGTTCCGCACGTGGTTGTCGATAAAGTACTGCTGGATGTCGCCCATCATGCGCAGGGCGAAATCGATGGAAAAGATGCACGTGTTCTGGCCCTGGTCTTCCTTAAGAATGTCGGCCTGCACCGTGCCGCGCACCGTGCGCAGGGTGCGCGCTTTGATCGCCTCGTACTCCTCCGGCGTCGGCTCGCGCCCGTGTTCGGCCTTGAATTTTTCTACCTGCTGGTCGATGGCCGTGTTGAAAAACATGGCCAGAAGGATGGGCGCCGGCCCGTTAATCGTCATCGACACGCTCGTCTTCGGGTCACACAGGTCAAAGCCGGCATAGAGCTTCTTCATGTCGTCCAGCGTGCACACGCTGACGCCGCTCTCTCCGACCTTACCGTAGATGTCCGGCCGGTAATCGGGGTCATGGCCGTACAGGGTGACGCTGTCGAAGGCCGTGGACAGGCGTTTGGCGTCATCGTTGCGGCACAGGTAGTGAAAGCGCTTGTTCGTGCGCTCCGGCGTGCCCTCACCGGCAAACTGACGCTTGGGATCCTCCTCGGTGCGCTTGAAGGGGAAGACGCCGGCCGTGTACGGGAATTCGCCGGGTACGTTCTCCTTCAGGCACCATTTGAGGATTTCGCCCCAGTCCTCATACTTGGGCAAGGCCACCTTGGGGATCTTCGTGCCCGCCAACGAGGTGGTGTACAGCTGCTGCGTGATCTCCTTGTCGCGCACCTTGTAGGTAAAGGTATCCTTCGTGTACTTCTCCTTCACCTTGGGCCAGTTCTCCAGAATCTTCTTGCAATCGGGGTGCAGCCGGGCCTCGGTGCGGGTAATCTCCTCCTCCAGGGCGGTCAGCGCCTGCCTGGCCTCCGCATCGTCGCGACCCGCCAGCGCCTCCTTAGCCCCGTGGAGCTGGTACAGCCGGCGCGCCACGGCCACCTGCTCGTCGACAAACTTGCGGTAGTTCCGCACCGTCTGGGCGATTTCGGCCAGGTAGTTGGCGCGCTCCGGGGGGATGATCAGGTTGTGCTTGGTGGTCACCTTCTCCTTCGGCGCGTCCGGCACCGACCAGTCAAGCCCCTTCTTCTCGTTAATCGTCTTCACCAGGTGGGCAAACAGGCTGTTGACACCGGGGTCGTTGAACTGGCTGGCGATGGTCCCGAACACCGGCAGGTCCTCGTCCCGGACGTGGAACAGGTTGCGGTTGCGCTTGACCTGCTTGCGCACCTCGCGCAGGGCGTCTTCGGAGCCGCGTCGTTCAAACTTGTTGATGACGACGATGTCGGCGAAGTCGAGCATGTCAATCTTCTCCAGCTGCGATGGCGCGCCGAACTCGCTCGTCATCACGTAGAGGGCGATATCGCACACCTTGACGATCTCGGCATCGCCCTGGCCGATCCCGCTCGTCTCGACGATGACCAAGTCAAAGCCGGCGGCCTTGACGACGGCGATGGCGTCCTCGATGGCCGGGGACAGTTCCGATTTCGAGCCGCGCGTGGCCAGACTGCGCATGTACACCCGCGGGCTATCGATAGCGTTCATGCGGATGCGGTCGCCGAGGAGGGCGCCGCCGGTGCGCTGGCGGGACGGGTCGACGGAGAGAACGGCCACCGTCTTGTCGGGGAAGTGCTCGAGAAAGCGCAGCACCAGCTCGTCAGTCAGCGAACTTTTCCCCGCCCCCCCGGTCCCGGTAATCCCGACCACCGGCGCGGCGGAATCCGCCCGGCGCAGCTCGGCAAACAGCTCGCCGTAGCGCCGCGCGTCGCGCGCCGCCTCCTGCTCGGCCACAGTGATTAGCCGAGCGATCGCTTGCTCGTCGCGGGCGCGCAAGCGGTCCGGTTCGTCGGTCACCTCCGTCACCGTGGGGAAATCGCACCGCTCGAGCATGTAGTTGATCATGCCCTGCAGGCCCATGCGCCGGCCGTCCTCCGGCGAGAAGATCTTGCAGATGCCGTAGGCCTCCAGCTCGTCGATCTCCCGCGGGATGATCACCCCGCCCCCGCCGCCGAAGATCTTGATGTGCCCGGCACCGCGCTCCTGCAGGAGGTCGTACATGTACTTGAAGAACTCCATGTGCCCGCCCTGGTACGAGCTGACGGCAATCCCCTGCACGTCCTCCTGGATGGCCGCGCGGACGATCTCTTCCGCCGAGCGGTTGTGCCCGAGGTGGATCACCTCGGCACCGGAAGCAAGCAGCAGGCGGCGGATGATGTTGATCGAGGCGTCGTGTCCGTCAAACAGGCTGGCCGCCGTGACGAAGCGCACCTTGTGCCGCGCGCGGTAGACGCCGTCCACCACACGTCCGCGCGCGTCCTCCGCCGTCGCCACGGGGGTAAGCGTTTGCCCGTCCGCTTGGGGGTTGCGCCCGACTTCCATTGCACTCACTCCTTTCGCACTGGTTCTCTGGCTTCGCCGCTGGCCATCTCGTTCAGGAGCAGCGCGATCTGCCGCTCCGTGTACTGTTCCAGCGTGTAGTGTTTGCGCAAGGCCCACCGGCGGAATGTCCACATTTCGCCCATCACCATGATGTTGTGGGCCATCAGTTTCACCTGCGACGCATCGAGGCGGATGGTGCCGTCGGCGATGCCGCGGCGCAGGATCTCTTCGAAGATGCCGGTGATCTCCTCTTCCTTGCGCAGCACGTAGGGCAGGTGCGTCGGCGGCAGGGACTTCGACTCCTGGTACATGAGGAGGACGCTGTCCTGCATCTCGTCCATCACCTTGAAAAAGTGGCGGATGGCATCCTTGAGCATCTCCAGGCCGCTCTTGCTGTCACACAACGCCTCGCGCAGCCGCCGCTCCACCTCGCCGTGGATGGCCTCGACGACCAGGTAGAGGACGTCCTCCTTCGACTCGATGTACTCGTAGAGCGTGCCAATGCTGAAGCCCGACGCCCGGGCGATCTCGCGCGTCGTCGTCCGGTGAAAGCCTTTGTTGATGAACAGCTCCACCGCCGCGTCGACGATCTGGCGCCGGCGTTTTTCGATCAGCAGCGGGTCCTTTACCATGGAGGCAATTTTCGGCTTCGGGCGGTCCACCGGCCTACACCTCCTCCTCGACGCGCGCGTGGCATCGCGGGTGGACGTCGGGGTCGCGCAAGAGGCCGTCGATCAGCGCTTCGGCTGCCGCGTACGGGTCAACGGCGCCGGCCTGCACCTTCGCAAGCAGGTCGGCAAAGGGAGGCTCCTCCAGGCATGCGGCCAGCCGGCGCTCCAGCCGGGCAACGGCCAGGGCCAGCACATCGCGGCGCAGGCGCTCGGCCCGCTGGCGACGGCCTTCGCCGCTTTGCTCGAGGTACGCGCGATGGTCCGCAATCGCTTGCCACAGGTCGTCGAGCCCTTCGCCGCGCGACGCCGACGTTTTCACCACCGGCGGGCGCCACGGGGTGTCATGGGCAACCAAATCGAGCATCGCCTCGACCTGGGCCTTTACCTTTTCGGCCCCAGGACGGTCGGCCTTGTTGACGACAAACACGTCGGCGATTTCCATGATGCCGGCTTTGAACGCCTGTACCACATCTCCCCCGCCCGGCGTCAGCACAACCACCGTCGTGTCCACCACGTGCATCACGTCCACTTCCGACTGGCCCACGCCGACCGTCTCGACGAGGACGACGTCAAACCCGGCGGCGTCGAGGACGCGCACGGCATCCTGCGTGCTGCGCGAAAGTCCCCCCAGGTGGCCCCGCGTCCCCATGCTGCGGATAAACACCCCCGGATCGGTGGCGTGGGCCTGCATGCGCACGCGGTCGCCCAAGAGCGCCCCGCCGGTAAACGGGCTCGTCGGGTCAACGGCAACGACGGCGACGGTCAGCCCCTGCCGCCGCAAATGGCCCACCAATCGGTCGACCAGGGAGCTTTTCCCTGCCCCGGGCGCGCCGGTGATGCCCACACGCACCGCCCGTCCGGTATGGGGGTACAGCCGCTTGAGCAAGGCGTCCTTTTCGGGATGGCCGTTTTCCACCCAGGTGATCGCCCGCGCCACCGCGCGCCGGTCTCCAGCCCGCACCCGTGCCGCCAACTCGTCCATGGCTTCCCGCTCCTCTCCGCTTCCCCAGTGCTTGCTCCAATCGATCGTAATCCCTCGCTCGCGCGCGTCCCGCCCCCCTTTTCCAGCTTCCGGCGTTTTCCGCGCGCTCACGCCTTGAGCAGGTGGTTGGCGATGACCAGGCGCTGGATCTCGTTCGTGCCCTCGTAAATCTGCGTAATCTTGGCGTCGCGCATGAACCGCTCGACAGGATACTCTTTTGTGTACCCGTATCCGCCGAAGATCTGCACGGCGTCGATGGTCACCTCCATGGCCACGTCGCCGGCAAACAGCTTGGCCATGGCCGAGGCCTTGCCGTAGGGCAGTCCGTTGTCCTCTAGCCACGCCGCCTGGTAGGTGAGGAGGCGCGCCGCCTCGATCTTCGTCGCCATGTCGGCCAGCTTGAACTGGATGGCCTGCTGCGCGGCGATCGGCTTGCCGAACTGCTTGCGCTCCTTGGCGTAGGCGAGGGCCGCCTCAAAGGCGCCTTGGGCGATGCCCACCGCCTGCGCGGCAATGCCGTTGCGCCCACCGTCGAGGGTCATCATGGCGATCTTAAAGCCTTCGCCTTCCTGGCCGAGGAGGTTTTCGGCGGGCACGCGACAGTCTTCGAAGATCACCTCGTAGGTCGTCGACGAACGGATGCCCAGTTTGCTCTCCTTCTTGCCCATGCGAAAGCCCGGCGTGCCCTTTTCGACGATGAAGGCGCTGATGCCACGGTGGCGTTTTTCCGCCTTCGGATCGGTGAGGGCGAAGACGATGTAGATGTCGCCTACACCGCCATTGGTGATGAAGATCTTGCTCCCGTTGAGGACATAGCTGTCACCGTCGCGGATGGCCGTCGTGCGCATGCCGGCGGCGTCGGACCCCGAACCGGGCTCGGTCAGGCAGTAGGCACCGATCTTCTCACCGGTGGCCAGGGGACGCAGGAAGCGCTCCTTCTGCTCTTCGGTGCCGAATTTCCAGATCGGCCAGCTGGCCAGGGACACGTGGGCCGACAGCGTCACGCCGACGGAGGCATCGACGCGGGACAGCTCCTCCACGGCAATGACGTAGCTGAGGAAGTCGGCCCCGGCCCCGCCGTACTGCTCCTCCCACGGAATGCCGGTCAGTCCCAGCGCGGCCATCTTGTCGAAGATGGCCCGGTCAAACCGCTCCTCCTCATCGCGCTCGGCTGCCGTCGGGGCCACCTCCTTCTCGGCGAAGTCGCGCACCATGCGACGCATCATCTCGTGCTCTTCGCTCAGCCGGAAGTCCATCGCCCTCGCTCCTTTTCCCTTGGGATGTCGTCTGGGAAAGCCGTTGCGCCGCCGCTCCCGAAACCCGCAGCCGTCCCTCCGCCACGCGTTCACGCCTTAAGCAGGCGGCGGGCAATGACCAGCCGCTGGATCTGGTTCGTGCCCTCGTAGATCTGCGTGATCTTGGCGTCGCGGAAATAGCGCTCCACGGGGTACTCCTTCGTGTAGCCATAGCCACCGAAGATCTGTACCGCCTCGGTGGCCACCCACATGGCCGTGTCGGAGGCGAAGCACTTGGCCATCGACGCTTCCTTGCCGCAGGGCAGGCCCCGGTCGCGCAAGGCCGCCGCACGGTAAACGAGAAGGCGCGCCGCCTCGATGCGCGTGGCCATGTCGGCCAGCTTGAACTGAATGGCCTGCTGCGCGGCGATCGGCTTGCCGAACTGCCGGCGTTCCTTGGCGTAGGCCAACGCGTGCGCAAAGGCCCCTTCCGCGATGCCCAGAGCCTGGGCGGCGATGCCAATGCGCCCACCGTCGAGATTGGCCATGGCGACCGTGAAGCCCTCGCCCTCCTCGCCCAGCCGGTTTTCCGCCGGCACCTCGGCGTCCTCGAAGATGAGCGCCGTCGTACTCGAGCCGTGCAGGCCCATCTTCTTCTCCTTCTTACCGACGACGAAGCCGGGTGTGTCCTTCTCCACGATGAAGGCGGTGATGCCCTTTGCCCCTTTCGACGGATCGGTAACGGCAAAGGTGATGTACACGTCGGCGTGGCCGCCGCTGGTGATGAACACCTTCGTGCCGTTCAGGATGTACCGGTCGCCCTTTTTCACCGCCGTGGTGCGGATGCTTGCCGCGTCGGACCCGGCGTGGGGCTCGGTGAGGGCGAAGGCGCCGAGCCATTCACCGGAGGCCAACTTCGGCACGTACCGCTTCTTCTGTTCCTCAGTGCCGAACGTGAGAATCGGATACGTGGCCACCGAGGTATGCACCGAGAGGATGACGCCCACCGCGGGGCTGACCTTGGAAATCTCCTCGATGGCCAGGATGTAGGAGGTGAAGTCCATCCCCGCGCCACCCCACGCTTCGGGAATGGGGATGCCCATCAGCCCCAGCTCGCCCATCTTCTTGAGGATGGCGTCGGGAAAGGCGTCTTCCGCCTCCATGCGGGGCACCTGGGGGGCGATCTCCTTTTCGGCAAACTCGTGAACCAGTTTGCGCAGCATCTCCTGCTCCGGTGTGAACTGAAGGTTCATGCGCTTCCCCCGCTTCCTGTCTTTCTGTCACCGCGCGACGCCCACGCGATTCCCCGCCTCGTCGTAGACGTAGAAGCCCCGGCCCGTCTTGCGGCCCAGCCAACCGGCCTTCACGTACTGGCGAAGCAGCGGGCACGGCCGGTACTTTGGATCGCCGAACCCCTCGTGCAGCACCTCGAGGATGGCCAGGCACGTGTCGAGGCCGATCAGGTCGGCCAGGGCCAGCGGGCCCATCGGGTGGTTCATGCCCAGCTTCATCACCTGGTCCACCGCTTCCGGCGTGGCCACCCCTTCATACACGCAGTAGATGGCCTCGTTGATCATCGGCATGAGCACGCGATTGGAAACGAAGCCGGGAAAGTCGTTGACGACAACCGGCGTCTTGCCCATTCGCTTTGCCAGGTCCTCGGTAATCCGGTACACCTCGTCGGCCGTGGCCAGCCCGCGGATGATCTCGACGAGTTGCATCACCGGCACCGGGTTCATGAAGTGCATGCCGATGACCTTCTCCGGCCGCTTCGTGTGCGCCGCCAGCTCGGTGATCGGCAGGGACGAGGTGTTGGAGGCGAGGATGGCGTGCGGCGGCGCCGCCTCGTCCAGCCGGCGGAACACGTCGGCCTTGATGGCCAGGTTCTCGGTGACGGCCTCGATGACGAAGTCGGCCGCTCGCGCCTCCTCGAGCGCCGTCGTCGTCCGGATACGGGCGAGGGCCGCGTCCCGCGCCGCGGCGGCAAGCTTGCCCTTTTCCACGGCGCGGTCCAGGTTGCGCCGGATCACGCCCAGCCCCCGTTCGACGAAGTGTTCTTCCACGTCGTGCAGGATGACATTGTAGCCGGATTGCGCCGCCACCTGCGCGATGCCGCTGCCCATCTGGCCGGCGCCGACGACCAGAATCGTATGAATCTCCACGCGTATTCCCCCTCTTTCTTCGCTCGGTTTGCGCTCCGTTGCGTTGGATGCCCCCTTCGGTGGCGATTGCCGGATCCCTTACGCCCCGTCCACCTGCACGAGGACCGCGTCGCCCTGGGCCGCACCGCTGCAGATGGCGGCGATGCCGAGCCCGCCGCCGCGACGGCGCAGCTCGTAGATGAGGGTGATCAGAATGCGCGCTCCACTAGCCCCAATGGGATGTCCCAGGGCGATGGCCCCGCCGTTGACGTTCACCTTCTCCCGATCCCAGCCGACAATCTTCTCGCTGGTGAGCACGACGGCGGCAAAGGCCTCGTTTACCTCAATGAGGTCGATGTCGTTCAGCGTAAGCCCCGTTTTCTTGAGCAGTTCCAGGATGGCCAGTCCCGGCACCGTAGCCAGATACGGCGCCTCGGCCCCCACCGCGGCGTGGGCAAGAATGGTGGCCAAGGGTTTTCGCCCCTCGCGCCTGGCCCGCTCCGCCGACATCAGCACGAGCGCGCCGGCCCCGTCGTTGACCCCGGGGGCGTTGCCCGCCGTGATCGTGCCGTCGGCGATGAAAATCGGCGGCAGCTTGGCCAGCGCCTCTAGGCTCGTGTCGCGCCGCGGCGCCTCATCCGTCGTAACGAGGACCGGATCGCCCTTCTTCTGCGGCACAGCCACCGGCACGATCTCCTCGGCCAGCTTGCCGCTGTCGATGGCGGCGATGGCCCGCTGGTGGCTGCGCAGGGCGTAGGCGTCCTGCTCCTCCCGGGTGATGCCGTACTCCTTGGCCACGTTGCTGCCGTGGACGGCCATGTGCACGTTGTGGAAGGCACAGGTGAGGCCGTCGTACACCATCAGGTCGACCAGTTCCCCGTTCCCCATGCGGTAGCCCCAGCGGGCGCGGGGCAGCGCATACGGCGCGTTGCTCATGCTCTCCATGCCGCCGGCGACGATCACCTCGGCGTCGCCGGCACGGATGATCTGGTCAGCCAGCGTCACGCTGCGCAACCCCGAGGCGCACACCTTGTTGATCGTCTCCGTGCGCACCTCCCACGGCAGCCCCGCCTTGCGCGCCGCCTGGCGGGAGGGAATCTGCCCCGCCCCACCCTGCAGCACCATGCCCATGATCACCTCGTCCACCTGCGCAGGGGCCACGTCGGCCCGCCGCAGGGCCTCGCGGATCGCCGCCGCCCCCAGATCGACAGCCTGCAAGTCTTTCAGCGCACCGCCGAATTTCCCGAAAGGCGTCCGCGCCGCCCCGACAATCACCGTACGCGTCATGTTCTCCCCCCGTTTGATGGATGTTCATGCGCATCCGCGCGATGTCGGCGTTTCCGCCCGCCGTTCCCGTCACAGCGCCTCGGCCAGCAGCTCCACCACGTCGCGCGTCTTCACCTGGTCCTCAATGCCCTTGGCCTTCGTCCCGTCGCTCATCATCGTCAGGCAGTAGGGACAGGCGCTGCCAATCACCGTGGGGTTCGTCGCCAGGGCCTGTTCGGTGCGGGCCACGTTGACCCGCGTCCCCTCGCGTTCCTCGAGCCACATGAGTCCGCCGCCGGCGCCGCAGCACATGGCGTTCTCCCGGTTGCGTTCCATCTCCACCAGCTCAACACCGGGGATCGCCCGCAAGATCGCCCGGGGCGCGTCGTACACGCCGTTGTAGCGCCCGAGGTAGCAGGAATCGTGGTAAACGATCCGCTCGTTTAGCGCCTTGCGCGGCCGGATGCGACCATCCCGGAGCAGGCGGGCCACCAGCTCGGTGTGGTGAACCACTTCCTCGGCCGCAAAGCCAAGGTCGGGATACTCGTTCTTGAAGGCGTGGTAGGCGTGCGGGTCGATGGTGACAATCTTGCGCACGTTGTACTGGCGGAATGTCTCGATGTTTTCCTGGGCCAGTTGTTGGAAGAGGAACTCGTTGCCCAAGCGGCGCGGCGTGTCGCCGGAGTTCTTCTCCTCGTTGCCCAGGATGGCGAAGGAAACGCCCGCTTCGTGAAGCACCTTGGCCAGGGCGCGCACCACCTTCATGCTGCGATTGTCGTAGGACCCCATCGACCCCACCCACAGGAGGTACTCGAAGTCCTCCACCTCGTGCACCGTGGGGATGGGCACCTCGGCCCCTTCCCGCCACTTGGCGCGGTCGTTCTTGCTGAGGCCCCAGGGGTTGTGCTGCCGCTCGATGTTCTGGAACACCCGCGCCGCCTCGGCCGGCATCTCGCCCTGCGTCAGGACGAGGTAGCGGCGCAGGTCAACGATCTTGTCGACATGCTCGTTCATCACCGGGCACTGGTCCTCACAGTTGCGGCACGTCGTGCAGGCCCAGATCTCCTGCTCGGTAATCACGTCGCCGATCAGCTGGACGTCGTAGGCGGCGAGCGCCTCCCCCCGCGCCTCCGTCGCCCGGGCGGCAGCCACCTCCTGCGCCGCGCGGGCGAGTTGGTTCTCGGTGGTGTGGGCGAAGGCGAAGGCCGGCACCCACGGCTGCTTCGAGGTGACGGCCGCGCCCTTGGCCGTCAGGTGGTCGCGCAGCTTGACGATGAGGTCCATTGGCGAAAGCATCTTCCCCGTCCCCGACGCCGGACACATGCTCGTGCACCGCCCGCATTCCACACAGGCATACAGGTCGAGAAGCTGCTTTTGCGTAAACTGCTCGATTCTTCCGACACCAAATTCCTCTTGTGTCTCGTCTGCAAAGTCGATCGGCTCCAGCTTCGGCGGACCGAGGCGCTGCAAATAGACGTTGACCGGCCCCGTGATCAGGTGGAAATGCTTCGACTGGGGGATGTAGACGAGAAAGCTGAGCAAAATCAAGAGGTGCGCCCACCAGGCGGCAAAGAAGGCCACCGCCGCCGCATCGGGAGACAGCCACGCGAACGCCCCGGCCAGAAGCGACGACACCGGCGCGGCCCAACCCGGATCATGCCCCAGCCACCGCTGCTCGAAGGCCGCCGACAGGAGCACCGACAGCATCAGCGAACCGATAAACCACAGCACGATCGACGGCTTCCAGCCGCGCTTGAGACGCGGGAGCTTTTCCACGTAGCGCCGGTACGCCGCGTAGAGCACGGCGAGGATGACGGCCAGCGTGGTCAGCTCCTGCAAAAAGGTGAAGGCCGGGTAGAGCGACCCCAGCGGCAGGTGCGATCCCGGCGCGAGGCCCTTCCAAATCAGGTCGAGCGCCCCGAACTGGAGGATGATGAAGCCGTAGAACATCACCACGTGCATGACGCCGCTCTTCTTGTCCTTGAGCAGCTTTTTCTGCCCGAACACCTGCGTCCACACGCGGCGCCAGCGCGTGCGCCGGTCGCCTGCTGGCGGTACGGGCCGCCCCAGCTGGATAAAGGCGTAGCGCGTGCGCACGACATAGACAAAGAGCGAGACGGCATAGGCCGTGACCAATAGAAACGCAAGCCAATTGAGCACCAGCAGCCCGTTCATGTCGAGCGGCACTCCCTTCCCCTCGTTCTTCCCGGTTCAGACGGTTGCAAGCGTTCCGTGAAATCAAAATCGTCCGTCAACAATCGCCCGGGGACACCCCCTGGAAGACACACGCGGACACGTCCGATCGTCATCTCCATGATAGCATATTCTGATCGAGCGCTCAATTACCAGTCTTTTTTGTTGAATGATTATTCATTCATTTTCATCAACTCACCCCCCTCGGGTGTGTGACCGTCACCATCCGTGACGGTAGCGTGAATTCCCCTTTCGACGCACTCCCCCCAAAATCCTACCGCCGTCGGCCATCCACCCGGACCATCGCCTCCTGCACGCGACGCACGGCCCCATCGTCCAGTCCGCCCCGGATGGTCACCACAGCGTGAAACCCCTCCGCCTCCGTCGGGGGCTCCAGCATCCGCGCCATCTCGGCGATCACCGCTTCCGGCACCACCCACTCCGGGACGCGCATTCGGTTCTGCTTCCGCACCTGTTTCAGGGACAAGTCGAAATGGACGCCCACCACGGGGTGGCCGTACCGACGCGCCAGGCGCAGCCACCCGCTGCGCCACGCGCGCGTCAGGTTGGTGGCGTCGAGGGCCACGGAGCGCCCCCGGCGCAGGTTCCCCCGCACCGCTGCGCGCACCACCGTCCACACCTCTGGCTCGACGGCGGGATCGAAGGTGACCCCGAAGAACTCCCACCGGATGCGGTCGGGTGTGACCACCGCCATGTCGGGTCGGGGCAAGCCAAGCCTTTTCAGCAGCGCCGACTTTCCGGAACCGGGCAGGCCAATCGTCAACAGCAACATCACGGCTGCACCGGTCGTCCGCGTTCGGCCAACAGGCGTACAATCGCCCGGTCGTGCGCGGGCGGGAGGATCTTGTCGGGGTTAACCGTACGCCTGACGGTCCAGGTCGACGGGTCCTCCGGGTCGAGCTGCTCCAGGTAGTCGATCACTTCCTTGGTGATCGGCGTCGGCGTGGACGCCCCGGCGGTGACAGCCACCTTCTTCTTCCCCTTGAACCACTCCGGCTTGATCTCCGTCACGTCGGCCACACGGTAGGCGGGCACACCGGCGATCTCTTCGGCCACCTGCGCCAGCCGGTTGGAGTTGTTGCTGCGCGGGTCGCCGACGACGATGCAGATGTCCGCCTCCTTGGCCTGCTCGGCTACGGCCTCCTGGCGCAGCTGCGTGGCCAGGCAGATCTCGTTGTGCACCTCCGCCGTCGGGTACTTTTGCTTCACTTTGGCGATCAGGTGGGCGACATCCCACTGACTCATCGTCGTCTGGTTGGTAACGATCAACTTGTCCGCCTTCAGGTCAAGGGCGTCGATATCGGCTTCCCTTTCCACGAGGTGCACCCGGCCCGGTGCCACACCCATGGCCCCCTCCGGTTCCGGGTGGCCGCGCTTTCCGATGTAGATCACCTCGTACCCTTGGGCCGTCTTCTCGCGGATCAGCTCATGGGTGCGGGTCACATCGGGACAGGTGGCATCGACAATGGTCAGGCCCTTCTCCCGCGCCCGCCGGCGCACTTCAGGGGATACGCCGTGGGCGGTGAACACGACGGTCCCCTTGTCGATCTGCTCGAGAAGCGACAGGCGGTCCGCGCCGTCAAGGGTGCGAATGCCCAGTTTCTCGAAGGCGTCGACAACATGCCGGTTGTGGACAATCATGCCCAGGATATAAATCGGCCGCGGCAAATCGGGGTTTTTCGCCGCATACTGGGCAAGCATCATCGCATCGACAACGCCGTAACAATACCCGCGCGGCGTGATTTTGATCACTTCCACGGACAAGCGCCTCCTCTCGCTTACGTTTTCATTGTACCACGGTTCGCAAATCCGTTTCGGCCAAAATGCAACCAACCGCACACGCACCGTCACCGCTTACCGCAAACATCCATAGGATAGTAGGGCCACCTCCGCTCCGGCGGCGATCGTGAAAGGGGGAACCTTGCTTGTACCCGCTCCGACTGCGGCAAATCGCCACCTTGCTCCAGGGTAAAATCATTCGCGGCAATCCCGACCTCGTCTTGACCAACGTCTATTACCGGCGCGGCCGGCACATCAACGCGCGCACCCTTTTTTTCTTCTATGACAGCCGCGGGCGAAAACGCCCCGACCTGCGCGACCTCTCCCCGGGCGCGGTGGTCACGTCGCGCGATCTCTTGCCCCTTGTCCCCGCCCGGCTGCCCGTCATCGTCGTCAACAACCCGTTTCGCGCCCTCTGGAAGCTGGCACGCTGGCAGCGCAACCAGCTGGCCATCCCCGTCATCGGCATCACCGGAAGCGCCGGAAAGTCCACGACCACGGCAATGACGGCCGCCATCCTCAGCCGCGTCCACCCGACATTGCACACCGTGGGCAACCTCAACACCACCACCTGGTTTCCGTTTCAGATGTTGCGCGTCTCCCCACGCCACCGCGCCGTCGTCTTCGAGATGGGCATGAACCGCCTCGGCGACATTCGCCAGCATTCCCGGGCGGCGCGGCCGTCCATCGCTGTGATCACCAACATCGGGGAAGCCCACGTGGGCAACCTGGGCAACACGTTGGACAATGTGGTGCGCGCCAAACAGGAGATCATCGAGGGCCTGTCTCCGACCGGCACCCTCGTGCTCAACGCCGACGACGAGCGGTCGCGCCGCATCGACACGCGCAAGGTACGCGGACGCGTTGTCACCTTCGGCATTCGAAACCCCGCCGACTACCGCGCAAAAGACGTGCGCTACACGTTGACCGGCATGCGCTTTACCGTCGCGCTGCGCGGCGCCAACCACACCTTCCACCTGCCCGTCTTCGGCGAGCATATGGTGTACAATGCCCTTGCAGCTATCGCCGTCGCCGACCTCCTGGGCATCTCCCCCGCGGCCATGCGCGAGGGGATGCGCCGTTTTCGCCCGCCCAAAATGCGCCTGCAGATGATCCGCGGCAAACAGGGGCGGCTGCTCATCAATGATGCCTATAACGCCAACCCGTCGGCCATGATCGCCGGGCTAGCGATCCTCCCGCACCTTCCGCACAAGGGCAAGCGCATCGCCGTCCTCGGCGACATGATGGAACTGGGCACCCTCACCCACTCGGGCCACAGACGCGTCGGCCGCTACATCGCCGCACACCGGCCTGTCGACGTGCTCGTGACGGTGGGCCGCTATGGCCGCATCATCGCCGAGGCGGCCCGCGAACGGGGCTTCGGACCCGTGTACACATTCCCCACCCGTGAAGACGCCCTCAAGTACCTGCTGAAGACGCCACCGGGTTCCGTATTGTACTTCAAGGCGTCGCGACGCCTGCGTTTTGAACGCCTGCTTCGTCCCCTGCGCAAGGATGAACGGTAACCCACCGCGCCCCGCGCCGGCCACTCTCACGCCTTCCGCCGGGAAGGCCGATGGGAGTGGCTTTTTGCGGCCCAATTTGTAATATAACAGTTTGCAAAACAGGAGATGTGTTATATAATGAAGACAGATCCCGCGCAAGGAGGTCTTCCTCATGCGTTCCCTGGCCGAGTTTTACGGGTGGACCACGCCGGAGATGATGCCGACGCCGTGGGACCAGGATGTGAAGCGGCAGCTTGTCTCCGCACGCCAACCCCTGGTGCGACGCTGCGAGTGCGCATGCTGCGGCGCCTCCTTCCTCGCTCCCCCGGGTTCGGTGCTCTACGAATGCGAACGCTGCCTCAACCAACGCGACGAATAGGGCTTGGCCGCAAACGCCAAACGGCCCCGGCTGCTGCCGCGAACCCTTCGCGGGCAACCGGGGCCGTTTCCCTTCGCCTTACATCCGCTCCGGCGCCGACACGCCGATGAGACGCAGACCGTTTCTCAGGACGGTCTGCACCGCCTTGGCCAGGGCCAGTCGCCCCTGCGTCAATTCGGCGTCATCGGTAAGGATGCGTTCGGCATTGTAGTAGCTGTGGAAGAGCGCCGCCAGGTCGTAGACGTACCGGACGATGCGGTGCGGCTCGAGCGCTTCGGCAGCCGCGACGATCTCTTCGGGAAACGCCGCCAGTTTCTTCATCAGGTCCACTTCTTTCTCCTCCGTCAGGCGGTGAAGACCCGCCGGCGGATCGGCGAGGGCAATCCCCTGTTCCGCCGCCTGACGGAACACGCTGCAGATGCGGGCATGGGCGTACTGAACGTAATAAACAGGGTTTTCATTGGACTGGGACACCGCCAGGTCGAGGTCGAAGTCGAGGTGCGTGTCCGGGCTGCGCGCGGTTAGGAAGTAGCGCATGGCGTCGACGCCGACCTCGTCCATCAGCTCGCGCAACGTGACCGCCTTGCCGGTGCGCTTGGACATGCGCACCTCCTCGCCGTTCTGGTACAGGCGGACGATCTGGTTGATGAGCACGACGAGCCGGTCCGGGTCATAGCCGAGCGCAGCCATCGCCGCTTTCATCCGCGGAATGTAGCCGTGGTGGTCGGCCCCCCAGATGTTGATCACCTTATCGAAGCCGCGCTTGAACTTGTCATCGTGATAGGCGATGTCCGGCGTCAAATAGGTGTACGTGCCGTCGCTCTTCACCAGGACGCGGTCCTTGTCGTCGCCAAAGGCCGTGGAGCGGAACCACACCGCGCCGTCCTTCTCGTAGGTGTGGCCGCGCTCGGCCAGCTCGTTCAAGATGGCCTCCACCTTGCCCGATTCGTACAGCGACGTCTCGCTGTACCATACGTCGAACCGCACGCCAAAGTCGGCCAGATCGCGCTTGATCTTGGCCATTTCCTTTTCCAGCCCATAGCGACGGAAGAAGGCCAGCCGCTCCTCGTCCGGCAGCTTGAGCAGCGCGTCGCCGTGCTCGCGGGCCAGCTCCCGGCCGAATTCGACGATGTCGTCCCCATGATAGCCGTCGGCGATCATCGGCACGTCCTCGCCGAGGGCCTGGCGGTAGCGAATCTCGATCGACTGGGCCAGCTTGGCGATCTGATTGCCGGCGTCGTTGATGTAGTACTCGCGCGTCACATCATAACCGGCCATTTCCAGCAAGTTGCACAGCGCGTCACCCAACGCCGCTCCCCGCGCGTGGCCGACATGCAGGCTGCCGGTGGGGTTGGCGCTGACGAACTCCACCTGTACCTTTTGTCCGCGACCGACGTCGGCCTTCCCGTACGCCTCGCCCATGGCCAACACTTCGCGCACCACGTCGGCCAGGTAGGAGTTGTCCAAAAACAGGTTGATGAAGCCGGGGCCGGCCACCTCCACTCGCTTCACCCCGGCCGCCGCCGGATCAAACCGGCTCACAATGGCCTCGGCGATTTGCCGCGGCGGCTGTTTGGCCACCCGGGTAAGCTGCATCGCGAGGTTCGTCGCGTAATCGCCGTGGGCTTTGTCCCGCGGCACATCCAGCTGGATCTCCGGCAAGGCGTTCTCCTCGATGCCCAGCGCGGCCAGTGCCGCCTTCTTCAGTTCCGTGACCAGCCGCGCCTTCACCTGTTCGGTTGCGTACATGGGCGCGCTTCTCCCTCCTTTATCATGACCGTTAACCGACGTTCGCCCATCGGCTCTCCCCCCAGCGTCCACGCATAGGCAATGCGAATGACCAAACCGGGCGGGTCCTCCGTTTCCGCCACGTCAACCGTCCGGGTGTGCGTGGTCAACGCAAAGCGTCCATACGGCGTGCTGAAGGTCCCCGACGTCACCGCACCAGGAACGAACACTTGTTCCATCGACCGCGCGCCGCGCCGCAGGAGCACCACCCGGTTCGGCTGCACCTTGAGGATGGTGGAGACACGCCCGTCGTCCTGCTCCTCGTCGTAGCGGACGTACCAGCCTTCCGGACGCCGATACAGGAAGCCTGTGTACATAAAGGCCTCCTGCCGCCCGTCCGCCACCGTCGCCAGTTCGATGCGTACCGGCCGTCCGCTATCCATCTGGCTCCCCCTTCCTGTCTTCGCTCCATTGTAGCCCTTTCCGCCGAGGAACACAAGCGGGTTGGTCACAAGCAACAAACGCCCTTTCCCACCCACAGGGCGGAAAAGGGCGTGCGTGCAGCAGGTCTTCCCCTCGCGCGTCACCGGACCCACCCGAGGAGAATTTCCCGCACCAGCTTGGCGGCCACGATCGGCGTCTGTTCCGTCGGGTCGTATACCGGGGCCACTTCCACAATGTCGGCGCCCACCACGCGCACATCGGAACGCGCAATGGCATGGATCGTCTCGAGCAATTCGCGCGACGTGATGCCGCCGGACTCGGCCGTGCCCGTGCCGGGCGCGAAGGCCGGGTCGAGGACGTCGATGTCGATCGTCACGTAGACCGGGCGCCCCGCCAGCTCCGGCAGCACCCGCTTGACGGGTTCCAGCACCTCAAAGGGGTAAAAATGCAGGTGCTGGCGGGCAAAGGCGAATTCCTCCCGGGTTCCCGAGCGGACACCGAAGGAATAGACGCGGTCCCCGCCCAACAGATCGACGGCCTTGCGAATCGGCGTGGCGTGGGACAACTCCTCACCCTCGTATTCCGTACGCAGGTCGGCGTGGGCATCGATGTGCACAAGCACCACGTCGGGATACGCCTCATGAACGGCCTGGATCACCGGCCATGAACAGAGATGTTCTCCGCCCAGGCCGAGGGGGAACTTCCCGTCGGCGAGGAACGTGCGCACCGCGTCGCGGATGCGCTCGAGGCTTCGCGCCGCGTTGCCGAAGGGCAGCGGGATGTCCCCCGCGTCAAAGTAGGCCACCTCGTCCAGATGCCGGTCAAGGTACGGGCTGTACTCTTCGAGGCCAATCGACGCCTCGCGGATGCGCGCCGGGCCAAAGCGCGAACCCGGACGAAAGCTGACCGTCCAGTCCATCGGCATGCCGTAGATCACGGCGCGCGCCTCGGCATAGCTGGCGCGGCTGGCGATGAAGACCTTGCCCGAATACGCTTCGTCAAACCGCATGCATCGTCCCCCCGATGGCTGCGGTGCGCAGGTGCCCGGCCCCTTACTCGCCGTCTTGTGTCAGGTCGGCGACAAACTTGGGCAAGCTGAAGGCTGCGCGGTGCAGCGCAGGCGTATAGTATTTTGTGTCGATGGCGCGGATGCGGGCTTCGTCGACGTCAAGCGGGTCATAGCGCTTGGAACCGAGGGTAAAGCTCCACAGCCCGCTCGGATACGTCGGGATGCTGGCCAAATACAGCCGCGTGATGGGGAAAAGGCTCTTGACGTCGCGGAACACGCGGCGGATAAGATCGGCGTTGAACCACGGCGACTCGGTTTGGGCCACGAACAGGCCGTCTTCACGGAGAGCCTCAAAAATGCCTTGATAAAACCCTTTTTCAAACAATCCGACGGCCGGCCCCACCGGATCGGTGGAATCGACCAGAATCACGTCATAGCAGTTGCGGTTCTCGGCGATGTGCTTGATGCCGTCCTCGATGCGCACGTCAACGCGCGGATCGTCCAACTTGCCGGCGATGGCGGGGAAAAAGCGCTTCGATGCCTCGATCACGGCGCCGTCGATCTCCACCAGCGTGGCCTTTTCCACCGAGGGGTGCTTCAGGATTTCGCGAATGGCCCCGCCGTCACCCCCGCCGACGACCAACACATGGCGCGGATTCGGATGGGTATTCAAGGCTACGTGGACGATCATTTCGTGATAGGCGAACTCGTCCACGTCCGTGGTCATCACCATGCCGTCAAGGACGAGCATGTTGCCAAACTGCTTCGTTTCAATCACGTCAAGCCGCTGATACGGCGTCTGTTCGGTATGCAGCGTGCGGTTGATTTTCGTGGTGATGCCGTGGTTTTCCGTTTGCTTTTCCGTATACCACAATTCCATCGGATTCCACCTCGTCCTCTTTCATACCTGATCATTGTAACGCACTTTCGGCAAAAGGCAAGGCCCTTTTGGCAAATGCCGTATAGGCAAAATCTTCGCACGGCTATACTGACAGGTACCGGCGGTAGGAAAACCGCATGCCAAGCTGGACGCGGGAAAGGAGGGGAACGCGTGCAAATCATGTGGGGCGACCCGCAGCCGAAGTGGGCCCGGCGGCTCAGGCGCACCCTTGTGCGGCTGCTAATCCTGACCGGACTTGTTGCCCTCTGTACGATCGCCGTTTTGCTCTACCTGCGCGCCCAGCCCCTGCCCAAAGGAAACACTTCCGCGACGACCGTGCTTCTGGCCGCCGACGGATCAATCCTCGATGAACTACACGGCGGCCAAAACCGAAAACCCGTCTCGCTCCGCGCCATCTCCCCCTACGTCATTGCCGCCACGCTGGCCGTGGAGGACCGGCGCTTCTTCGAGCACATGGGGTTCGACTGGCGGCGCATGGCCAAGGCGGTATACGTGGACCTCAAGGAAATGCGCTTTGCCGAAGGCGCCAGCACGATCACCATGCAGCTGGCGCGCAACCTGTACCTGAGCCACGAGAAAACGGTGGCCCGCAAGCTCAAGGAAGCGTTCTACGCCCTCCAACTGGAGCTGCACTACAGCAAGGAGCGCATCCTCGAGCTATACCTCAATCAGATTTATTATGGCCACGGCGCCTACGGCATCCAGGCGGCGGCGCAGACGTTCTTCGGGAAGGACGCCAAAGACCTCACCTTGGCCGAAAGCGCGCTCTTGGTCGGCCTGCCGAAGGGACCGTCCCTCTATTCCCCCTATCGCCACTTTGATCGGGCCAAGGCGCGTCAGAAAACGGTCCTCGACGCCATGGTGGCAACAGGCTACCTCCGGCCGGAGGAAGCCGCGGCGGCGTTGGCCGAACCGCTGCGCCTCGTGCCGCTTGACGCACGCATGCGCGAACCCATGGCGCCCTACTTTCGCGACGCCGTCGTGGACGTGTTGGCAGAACGCTACGGGTTGACCGAAGATCAGATCTTTCGCGGCGGGCTGCGTGTGCATACCACCCTCGATCCCAAGGTGCAGCGGGCGGCCGAGGAAGCGGTCAAGCAGCTCCTGCCCAAGGATCGTCCCCTGCAGGTGGCGCTCGTGGCCGTCGACCCCCAAACCGGGGCCGTGCGGGCCCTGGTCGGGGGACGGGACTACCGGGCCAGTCCTTACAACCGCGCCTTTGCGCGGCGTCAGCCGGGCTCCACGTTCAAGCCTGTGGTGTACCTCGCCGCATTGGAAAACGGGTTTACGCCGCTGACGCTGCAGCGAAGCGAACCCACAACCTTCACCTATGACAACGGAAGAACCTACACGCCCAAAAACTTCGGGGACAAGTACCCCAATGCCGACATCCCCCTGTACCAGGCCATCGCCCAATCGGACAACATCTACGCCGTCAAGACCCTGATGTTCCTTGGCCCAGACAAGGTGATCGACACGGCAAGGCGGCTGGGCATCACCTCGCCGCTGAAGCCGTACCCGTCCCTGGCCCTCGGCAGCATGGAGGTGACGCCCTTTGAGATGGCCTACGCCTACGCCGCGCTGGCCAACCTGGGCGAGCGGCCAAGCCCGCTCCTCGTCACACGAGTGGAAGACGCCAACGGCAACGTGCTGGTGGACGAACAGCCCACACACGTGCGCGTCGCCGAAGCCGCCCACGCCTATGTGCTCACCCACATGCTGCAGGGCGTCTTTGCCGAGGGAACGGGTTCCAGCGTCCGCAACCTGTTGAAGCGGCCGGCCGCCGGAAAAACCGGCACCACCGACTACGACGCCTGGCTGAGCGGGTATACGCCCCAGCTCGCCGTCACGGTGTGGCTGGGCTATGACGACAAGCGCCCGCTGCAAACCACCGCCGACGGGTACCTGGCCAAGCGGCTGTGGGCCAGCTTTGTCGAGCGGGCACTGGCCGACGTGCAACCGGCCCTGTTTCCTGTCCCCGACGGCGTGACGACCGTCTACATTGACCCGGCGACGGGTAAGTTGGCCACCGAAAACTGCCCCCGGCCCAAGGTCCTGGCCTTTGTCAGCGGCACCGAGCCGACAGATTATTGCCAGGCCCATTTGCCCGCGGGCAAACGGCCGGTGCCCCCGAACCAACGGGGCCCGTCCGATTCCCTCTGGCACCGCCTCAAAAACTGGTGGCGACCGTAGGCCCACGCGTGCCACCGGGGAAGATCCACGCGAAAAGGGACCGGCGCGAGACCGGTCCCTTTTCGCGTCCCTGTGTACGTGTGCATAAGCTTCTTTTAGTGTATCCGATGCGTGACGTCGCACACAACGACGTTGCGCAATTTGTCACAGAGCCTTCAATTTTCCTGCTCCCCCTGGCTATCGCCGCCCATCTCCTGCAGGCGTTTCTGCAGCGCCTCGCGCTGGACCTCAAACCCGGGTTTGCCGAGCAAGGCAAACATGTTCCGTTTGTACGCTTCCACGCCGGGCTGGTCAAAGGGGTTGACCCCGAGCAGGTAGCCGCTTACGCCGCAAGCTTTCTCGAAGAAGTAGACCAGTTCGCCGAACGCGCGCGCCGACAGCTCGGGCACGCGCAGCACGAGGTTCGGCACGCCGCCGTCAACATGGGCCAACACAGTGCCCTCAAAGGCACGCCGGTTGACGTGGTGCACGCTCGCGCCGGCGAGGAAGGCCAGCCCGTCGCCGTCAGTGCCGTCGTCGGGGATGGTCACATCGCGGGCCGGGCGCTCGACAAACAAGACCGTCTCGAACAGATGGCGCCGGCCGTCCTGGATATATTGCCCCATGGAGTGGAGGTCGGTGGTAAACTGCACCGACGCGGGAAAGATGCCCTTGTGGTCTTTCCCTTCGCTTTCGCCAAAGAGCTGCTTCCACCACTCAGCAAAGGTGGCCAGCGACGGCTCGTAGCCGACCAACAGTTCGACGGTGTAGCCCTTGCGGTACAGCGCGGTGCGGTACGCCGCATACTGGTAGGCCGGGTTATCGGCCAGGCGCGGCACGGCAAAGGCTTCGCGGGCCGCCTGCGCCCCTTCTATCATCGCCGCAATGTCGATGCCGGCCACGGCGATCGGCAGGAGCCCCACCGCCGTCAGCACCGAGTAGCGGCCGCCGATGTCGTCGGGGATGACGAAGGTTTCGTACCCTTCCTCCGCTGCCAGCCGGCGCAGGGCCCCCCGCGCCCTGTCCGTCGTGGCCACGATGCGCCGCCGCGCCACCTCCGGGCCCGCCGTGCGGTAGAGCCACTCGCGGATGACGCGGAAGGCGATGGCCGGCTCAGTCGTCGTACCCGACTTGGAGACGACATTAACGTACACCGTCTTGCCCTCAAGCTGTTCCAGCAGATGCGCCAGGTACGCGCCGGACAGGTGGTGGCCCGCAAAGTAGATCTCCGGGCCGCTCCGCTTGTCGCGCGGCAGCAGGTTGTAAAAGGGGGAAGTCAACATCTCGATGGCCGCCCGGGCCCCCAGGTACGAACCGCCAATGCCGATCACCACGAAAGCGTCGGCCTCATCGCGAATGCGCGCCGCCGTCTCCCGGATGCGCGCAAACTCGTCACGATCGTACGTCACGGGCCAATCAACCCAGCCCAAAAAGTCGGCTCCCGGCCCCGTTTTCTGATGCAGCTGATCATGGGCCAGCCGGACATACGGCTCCAGATAGGCCAACTCCCGCTCGGACACAAACGGCTGCGCGTGGCGCGGGTCAAAGGCGATGGACACGCCCATGCTTGCCTCCTCCTTCCCTGACAGAACATGCGCCCTCTTCAGGATGACACGGAAGGCCCGTTCCGGGCAAGAAACGGCGAGGTTGTGGTATGCTCAAGCCAGGTTTGCCCCCAACATTTCACGAAAGCGAGGTGCCCGCTGTGCGCATCGGCGTCGACATGGTGGACATCGCACGCATCCAAGCGCTCGCCGCCGACGAACGGTTCGTCTCGCGCGTCTTCACCCCGGCCGAGCGCGCCCTCCTCGAGGGCCTGCCGCCGCGGCGCCAGGCCGAAATACTGGCCGGCCGGTTCGCGGCCAAGGAAGCCGTTGCCAAAGCCCTGGGCACGGGGTTTTCCGGCGGCGTCCGCCCCCTCGACATCGAGACGCTGCGCGGCCCCTCCGGCGAGCCGGTGCTGCGGCTGCACGGCGAGACCCGGCGGCGGGCGGAGGCCCTCGGCCTTCGCAAGTGGCACGTCAGCCTGTCCCACACCCGCGATGTGGTCGTGGCCTTTGTGGCGCTCACCGGTGATACGGCTCCCCGCGCTGGATCTTGAAGGCGCGGTACAGCTGCTCAAGCAAGATCACGCGCACCAGCTGATGGGGAAACGTCATCCGCGACAGCGAAAGCCGCACGTCGGCCCGCTTCAGCACCGCGGGGGAAAGGCCCAGCGTCCCCCCGATGAGAAAGGCGACGCGGCTCCTGCCGTACGTCGCCAGCCGCCCCAATTCGGCGGCCAGCTCTTCCGACGACCACATCACGCCGTCCAGCGCGAGGGCAATCACATAATCGTCCGGTCCGAGGCGCTCGAGCAGCCGGCGCCCTTCCTTTTCCTTGATCTGCTCCGCGTCACGCGCCGACAGGCGGTCCGGCACCGGCTCGTCCGGTACTTCCACGAGGGCCACCGCGGCATACGGCCGCAAGCGCTTTGCATATTCAGCCACGCCGTCTTTGATAAAGCGTTCTTTTGCTTTTCCCACGCTCACGATGGTGATCCGCATCGACGGTCTCCCCTGCCGATTTTTTCACAACGGGATCCCAAAGGCCAACCAGATTTTACAAAAGCAGATTCAAAAAAACCTCATAACACGTTTACACTTTAAACACCTTTTTGTTTTTTAATAAAAAATGTGGAAATCAAATCCTTATCAGGGAGGGGAAGCATGCGCTTTCGACAGCACCTTGTCCACATCGTTCTCCTTCTGGTCGTCGCGTTGGCGGCCCTGCCGCTCGCCGCGGCCGCGGCCACGCCGGAACAGACGGTCGTCGAGCTGGTCAACGCAGAACGGGCTAAGGCCGGTCTGCCGCCGCTCGTTCACGACGCGCGGCTTAGCCAAATCGCCCTGATCAAGGCGCAAGATATGTACCGCAATCACTACTTCTCCCATACGTCCCCGACGTACGGTTCGCCGTTTGACATGCTGAAGCGGTTCGGCGTCTCGTATGCGTACGCGGGCGAAAACATCGCCAAGGGTTACCCGGACGCCAAATCAGTGATGGCCGGTTGGATGGGAAGTCCGGGCCACCGGCAGAACATTCTCCACCCGGCGTACGACAACATCGGGATAGCCCACTACAACGGAATCTGGGTGCAGCTGTTTACCGGTGATGCCACGGTTGGCGGTCAGGGTTCGGCAAGCGGCGTTCAGAAGCCCGCACAGCCGGGCGGAACACCGGCGGTCGTGCCATACACCGTTAAACCCGGCGACACGCTGTACCGCATTGCCAAAGCGTACGGCGTGCCGCTGTGGAAACTGATCGCCGCCAACCCGCAAATCAAAAACCCCAATCTGATCTACGTCGGCCAAACGGTCTACGTGCCCACACGGTAACGCCCAAGCGGTGAGCAGGATCACGCTGCTCACCGCTTTTCCGTTTCCGGCTTGGTGTCTTCCCCGTCCGGCGGCGCCCACACCACATAGGTGGCCACGCGGCCGCAGTAGCGACAGACGCGCTTGGCGATCTCCGGCATTTCGCTGAGCTCCGCCACGTGGTGCACGTCGTCGATGTGGGGCGCCACCTGCTGATGGTCAACGGCGTCGTCGAGGGCCATCTCCACGTGTTCCGGACAGCAGAGAATCCACATGCGTACCCTTTCCATCGCCTCCCGTTCCCCTCCTTCCTCCACGCGCTCCGGGGAAAGAAAAGGCCAGGGGGAGCGCCCCTGACCCTGATGGCCGGTTCGCCGGCCCGACGAGCGACCGCCTAGGACTGCGGGTCACTCATCAGTTTGACCTCTACGGTCTTTTCCAATCCGCCGCGGTACACGGTCACCCGCACCGTGTCACCCGGCCGCTTGTGCTTGTACAGGTATTTGCGCAGTTGTCCCGCGTTCTCGATTTTCTGGTCGTCCAGCTTCACGATCACGTCGTACTGCTGGAGCCCCGCGCGCGCGGCCGGACCCATCGGCGTAAGCCCCACGATGATGACGCCGTAGTCCACATCCGAAGGCAAGTGCAGCGGGTCGTCGTGCCAGTACTGCGAGGGAACCGATGCCACATCGCGGATCTGCACGCCAAGGTATGCGCGCTGGGGTTTGCCGTAGCGCACGAGGTCGTGCAGCACCGGCTCCGCGTCGTTGATGGGAATGGAAAAACCAAGGCCCTCCACGCCGGGAGCGGAGATCTTCGCACTGTTGATGCCGATCACCTGGCCGTTGATGTTGATGAGCGGCCCGCCGCTGTTCCCTTGGTTGATGGCCGCGTCGGTTTGGATCACGTCCAGCTCCCAGTCGACCTGTTTGTCGCCGTTGACATCCCGCGGAACCGTCCGGTGAATGGAGCTGATGATGCCCGCCGTAACCGAACGGGCAAATTCCAGCCCCAAGGGATTGCCGATCGCGACGGCCGGCTCGCCGACGCGCAGGTTGTCGGAGTTGCCGAACTGGGCCACCGCCTCGATGCCGTCATCCGGGATTTCCAGGACCGCGAGATCCATAAACGGGTCGACGCCCAGAAGCTTTACGTTCCGCACCCGCGCGCCGTTCGGCAAGACCACCTCCAGGCGACCTTCCCCGTTGGCGGCAGTCTCCACCACATGATAGTTGGTGGCAATGTGCGCACGGCCGTTCACCCGTTCGAAGACAAAGCCCGACCCCACTTCCCGATCGACGCTTTGCGTCGACCAAAAGTCCTCCTGCACCGTGACCACCCCGACCACCGCCTTCTCCACCTTGGCCACGGCGTCGGCGATGGCCGTGTTCACATCGACATTGATCGTGCGGTGTTCGCTGGGACCGGAAGGGGCGGGCGACGTGTCGCCGATGGGAGCGGGCTGGAGCGGTCCCCACCCCGCCGCCACCAGTCCGAAAAACACGACGAGCCCCCCGGCAATGCCCGACAAAAGGGGAACCCAAACGCGTGAAACACCCCGGCGACGCGGCGGGGCGGAAAATCCGTCATCATAAAAGCCCATCGCGGTCACCTCCACACGGTGCCCCGACAGGCGTGCCCGCGTCTCGGCGCGCCTGACGAGGTATGCGCAGTCCTCCTCGCGTCAAAGCTGGTACTGCACCATCCACCATCCTTCATTGTACCACTCCATCCTGATCCCGAGGAGGTCCCACCATGCGCAACGCCACGCTGCACGATGTCCACGTCCTGGCCCATCTGGCCGATCTGAAGGAAGACCTCTACCAGCAAACCCTGCTCACGACGGCGCTCATCGCGCTGCTAACCGAAAAGGGAATCCTGCACGACCGCGAACTGCTCGACAAATGCCGGCAGCTGGAGCAGGAGCTCGCGGCCGAGCTGCCGGCCCTCAGCCCAGATCATCCAGGCGCGTGGGACGATCGAAATACGTATCGAGCAACGTGAGGTCCTCGCCGTCCCGGAGCCCGTTTTCCTCCAAAATGGCCTGCACCGTTAAGCGGGCCAACTCCATGAGATTGTTGTCGCGGCTCAAATGAGCCAAGTACACCTTGGGACGCTCGCCGCCGATGATCTCCGCCAGGGCCTCTCCGCAGTCGTCGTTGGACAGATGGCCGACGTCGCTCAGGATGCGCCGCTTGACGCTCCACGGATAGGGCCCCATGCGCAACATCTCCACGTCGTGGTTGGCTTCGAAGATATACACGTCGGAGCCGGCCACCTTTTCTTTGATGCGGCTGCTGACATAGCCCAAATCCGTCGTCAGGCTCAGTTTTTGTTCCCCGTGGTACACGCAAAAGCCGACGGGCTCCGCCGCGTCGTGCGACACGCCGTACGACTCCACAAAGAGATCCCCAAACTGGAGCACCTCACCAGTCTCAAAGACGCGGCGCTGCTCGGGGGCAAGGGGACCCAGGCTGTCCCCGAGGGCCTCCCACGTGGCCGCGTTGGCGTAGACCGGCAGGTTGTACCGCCGGGCCAAAACGCCGACCCCTTTCACGTGATCGGCATGCTCGTGGGTGATGAGAATCGCGTCAAGCGACGCCGGGGAGATGCGCACCTCCTTGAGCGCCGCCTCGATTTGCCTCCCGCTGAGGCCCGCATCAATGAGCACATGGGCATGCGACGTTCCCACCACCAGCGCATTGCCCGTGCTGCCACTGGCCAGAATGGAATAGCGCATCCCCGACTCCTCCCGTCTCCCTTGTCCCATGCGTTCTCCCTCCATTATTTCAGGAGCAAGGACGCCCGTTCAAGAGACGGCGGACGCTCAATGCCGCCGGTGATGGCGTTGACGTAGTAGACACGGCCGGAAGCCAGGATGCGCCATACGGGCAGGAGGGCCTGCTCCTCGGAGCCCGTCGGATAGCCGGTATACCCGAGCTCAACGTGCTGGACAACGGCGCCCGGGGGAAGAAGTCCATTCCGGACGAGGGTAAACAGCGCGGCCTGCGGCGGCACCGCGGGATACGCGAGGCCCATTTGCCGCACTTCGGCGTACCGCTGCACATAGCCGCGCAGCACGCCGTTTTCCACCGTCGCTTCCACGGTCACGTCAAACAACGGCAAGTTGTTGACCGTCTGGACAAACACATGCCTGCTGTCCAGCGATTGCACCGGGTCGTACCGGTATTCGGGGAAGCGGAACACCTCGTCGGCCAAGCGTTCCGCGACCGCATCGGGCCGGGGACTCGGCACGTGCAGCGCCCGCTTCCACACCGCCAAAAGCAACCCTTGGTGCTCCCACACCTCTTTGCCGCCGGCGCGGATCGCTCCCAGGTCATACGGCGAGCGGACATAGAGCACGGCTACGTTGGGCACCGTCTCAGGAAGCGGAATCTCGACACGAATCCCCCACAGCTCCAGCAGGTCGCGCGTGGCATCCGCTGTCGCGTCGGCGCGGGATGACGCCGGTTCCCCGAGCACGCGGACCTTGTATACCTCGTGTCCGAGGAATAGGTCCAGCAGCAAGAAGGCGATGATAAGCAGCGTTTTCGCCCTACTCCAGTCCATGATGCCCCCGCCTCGTCTCCGCTTCCTGCCCGATCAGCAGCATCTCGCCCGTCGTACGCTCGAGAAGCCACACCGGCGTCAGGTCGACAAAGGTTTCGCGATAGCGGCACAGATAGGCCAGGCTCAACCGTTCGATGTCGCGGGTCGGGATGTGCCACGCCGCAAGCTGCCGCAGGACGTCCGCCACATGGGGCAGCGCCGTCGCCTCGTGCCCCACGTAGCGTTCCAGGCACACGGTGGAACGGGTGTACACGCGGACACCGCCTCCCCACACTTCCAGTTCCATGCGTCCTACGTCACGGCCCTCCGGCCCCACCAGCGGATACCCGTTCAGGTACTCGCGAAAGCGCACCCGCTGGCGACCGTCCTCCCCCTGCGTCAACCGAGCCAGGGCGAAGGATCCGGTCCAGCCCCCATGGCGGTTGACGAACTGGACGGCCATCGACAGGCCGTCGGGCTGCTTCACCGGCGTCATTTGGACGGTCCGGTCGTAATAGTCCAGCAGATAGTCCTTCCCCGCCATCTGTACCGTCCGATGGCCATCAGTGTAAACCATTCGGCCATCCGCCTCGCGCCCGGAACGGATCAGTCTCGGGTTGACGAACAGCGACTGCACAAAGGCGCGGTCGGGAATGGTTCGGTACTCGTAACGAAACTTTCGCACGCGAGGCGGATCGGCGGGCACGTACAACACGCGGGCCAGCCCGTCGCGCTCGTTGGGAGACGCGATCGGCATCGCCTCGACGCGAAGCGAGGCGCGGCCCATCTTCAGGTAGGCGTCTAGCGTCTGGGTGGTCAGGTTGGGCCGGGCCGCCACCGCCTTTCCGAGCGCATCGGACACCCAGTAGGCCCGTAGTCCCCCCTTCCCGTCGCGGTAGACCACAATGCGTCGCACCGTGGGAAGAACCGGCGCGAGGGCCTCCCTGTCGACCCCCAGCGGTTGCAGGAGGGTTACGGGAATTTCTCCTCCGAAGACCAGCTCGAGTCCCGTTCCGCGCCGCGCATACGCTTCCCACACGGTTCGGGTATAAGGCTCCGGAACAAAGCCCTGGAAGGTCCATTCGCGGAAGCGTACGGCGATCACGCCATGGATAGGTGTTCCCGGATAGGCAGCGGTGTGCGTGCCGTCGCCATGGTGAAACACCACTTCAACCGGGGTCACGACGTCAAAAAGCCCGCGCTTTTCCCCGATCGATGCGGTCGGCACATAGGTCTCCCCCTCGAGGGGCAGCGTCTCCGGGGCAGCGTCCCACAACTTCCAGGACAAGGCCGCGCTCAGCGCCACCAGGATGCTCAGCACCGCCGTCTTAACCCGTTCCCACATCGGCCGCTCGCGCCTCCTCGTCGAGGGGCAGGCGAACCGTCACCGTGGTCCCCCTGCCCACCTCGCTGTCGATGACAATCTCGCCGCCGTGGGCGCGAACAATTTCCCGGGCAATGGACAGCCCCAGCCCCGTTCCACCCAGCTCCCGGGACCGCGCCTTGTCCACGCGATAAAAGCGCTCAAAGACCCGCGGCAGGTCCTCGGCGGGGATGCCGATCCCCGTATCGGTGACGGTGACCGTCACCCACGGCCCGTCGGCGCGCGCGGAGACGGAAACGGTTCCCCCCGGACCGGTGTACTTGAGGGCGTTGGACAGCAAATTGTCAAACACCTGCAGCATCTTGTCCCGATCCAGAGAAATGGGCGGAAGCGGATCGGCCAAGGAGAGGGTCAAGGCGATGTTCCGCGCGTCGGCCTGGAACTGAAAATGTTCCTTCACCTGATACAGCAGGTGCGACAGGGACGTGGGGGTTTTTTCCATGCGCCACTGCTTGGAATCGATTTTGGACAATTGCAACAAATCGTGGACAAGGCGGATCATGCGTTCCGTCTCGTTTTGCGCCACGCGCAGAAAGCGCGGCCCGAGTTCGGGATCGCCCATCACGCCTTCCTGAAGCACTTCGAGATAGCTTTTGAGGGTGGTCAACGGCGTACGCAGCTCGTGGGACACGTTGGCCACGAATTCGCGCCGTTCCCGCTCGAGCGTTTCCTGCTCCGTGACGTCGGACAGCACGGCAATCACCCCGCGCCGCGCCGTGCCGCGACGGATGGGGGTGATGGCGATTCGCAGAAACCGCGGGCGGTGGGCCCCCTCCTCTTGCTCCACAATCCACGCCCCACCGGCACCCACACCGTCTTCCGGGTCGCGGTCCCTGGGAAACGGCAAGCATTCCACCAGCGGCAGCCCGAGAAGGGCGTCCTCGGTCCGGCCCAGCATGTGGGCGGCGCGCCGGTTGACGAGGATGACGCGACCGCGGGAGTCGGCCGCCACCACCCCGTCCTGCATGTTGGCCAGCACGGAGGCAAGTTTTTCCCGCTCTTCCTCATGGTCCGCCAGCGCCTTCTGCAGGCGCGCCGTCAGGTGGTTGAAGGCCCGGCCCAGCTGGCCGATCTCGTCGTCGCTGTAAATGCGTACACGACGGGTGAAATCGCCCTTGGCCATGGCATCGGTTTGCCGGATAATGTCCTGGATGGGGCGTGTAATGGTGCGCGACAGCGCCGCCCCCAGCACCGCAGCGAGCACAACGGCCAACACGCCCGCCGTGGCCAGGATGCCGTTGATCCGGTGCAGAACGCCGTACATTGGCTCCAGCGATGCCTTCACCCACACGGCCCCCAGCACGGCATCCCCCCGTTTGACGGGCACCGCCACCACCTGCACGCGATCACCCGTGCCCGGATCGTTCCGCACCGTCTCCGTCGGCGTGCCCAGAAGGGCACGGTACACTTCGAGATACCCGTTTTTCTTTCCCACCACATTCCCCGTGTCAAACGACGCCGCCAGGATGGTGCCGTTCCGGTCGATCACCTGCACCTCGCTGCCGATAACGGAGACGAAGCGGCTAACAAGCGTCGGCAGGTTGCCGCCGAGGTCCGCCGGCACCCCCTTTTCGGCATAGGCTGCCAGGTACGGCTCCACATGGGCCGCCAGCAAATCGGTCTGGGCGCGCACCGTGGTGCGAAAGTTCTCCAAATAGAACTGTTCAATGGCGCGCACGGAATACGCCCCCGCAAACTGGAGCACGAGGATCAGCAGAAGAATGTAGACGAGCACCACTTTGGCGCGGATCGAGCGAAACAGCCGCCCCATCGTCACACGCCCCCATCACCCGGAGCAGTGAGCAGGTAGCCGACGCCGCGGCGCGTGAGGAGATAAGCCGGCTGGCTGGGGCAATCCTCGATTTTCTCCCGCAGGCGGCGCACGGTGACATCAACGGTGCGGACGTCGCCGTAATAGTCGTACCCCCAGACGGCCTCCAGCAGGTGCTCGCGTGTCAGCACCTTGCCCCGATGCCGGGCGAAATAAGCCAACAATTCAAACTCGCGCTGGGTAAGCCGGATCGGTTGCCCCCGCTTGACCACCCGGTAGGCCCCCAGGTCGATGACCAGGTCCCCGATTTTCCAGACGTTCTTTTCGTCCCGCGCCCCGCGCTGCAACCGCCGCAGGTTGGCCTTCACGCGGGCGATCAGTTCCCGCATGCCAAAGGGCTTGGTGACATAGTCGTCGGCGCCGAGCTCCAGCCCCATCACGACGTCGAATTCCGCATCCCGCGCGGTAATCATGATGATGGGGACGTCCGATTCCTGGCGGATGTCGCGGCAAACGGCAAACCCGTCTTTTTTGGGGAGCATGATGTCGAGCAAAATGAGATCCGGCCTGTCGCGGCGCGCCTTTTCCACCGCCTCTTCGCCGTCGAAGGCCAGGAGGACGCCGAAGCCTTCCTTCTCGAGGCTGAATTTGAGGATCTCCGCGATCGGCCGTTCATCGTCCACCACCAAAATGCGCCCACGCATGGGCTTCCCCCCTCGCTCGACCTGCATTCGAACCCGGAAAGAAGCGGCGTTCGCCGGAAAACAAAAGCGCCCCCACCCGGGGGCACCCTTGTCGACTACAGGTAGCGCAGCGGATTCACCTTGACCCCGTTTCGGATCACTTCAAAGTGCAAATGCACGCCCGTAGCATGGCCGGTGTCGCCCATGACGCCGATCACCTGCCCTTTTTCCACCACGGCGCCGACGCGCGTTTTGATTCGGTCCAGGTGGCCATACAGGGTGCGCAGGCCGTTGCCGTGATCGAGAATCACCGTGTACCCATAATCACCGTTCCAGCCGGCAAACACCACGCGACCGTTGTCGGCAGCCAAGATGTCGCGGTTCCGGGCGCCGGCGATGTCGAGGCCGGTATGCATCTTGCCCCACCGGTAGTGGAATCCGCTCGTGATGCGTCCCCCGCGTGTCGGCCACGCCAATCTCCCCGTCCCTTTCGACGCGATCACCTTGGTTCCCTTCACGATTACCTTCGTCACCGGTTCGGCGAGCACCGCCTGCGACAGCAGCTCCTTGTTCACCAAGGCGCCGTTTTTCTTGACGAGCCGATAGGTGACGCGCTTCTGCCCGTTTTTCCCTTCCCGGATGACCCGCGTTTCCCCCTGCGGGAGGTGGGGATCCCGACGCACCTCGACGGCGAACGGCATCGTCTCGACCACCGTCACCTCTTCCACCGTTTTCACCGTCACCTTGGGCCGACGCGCCGTCACGTTGACCGTTTGCCCGATTTGCAACAGGGTACCCTCCGTCAGGCCGGGATTGAGCCGCTTAAGCTCGGCTGTTGTCAGGTTGTAGCGGGCGGCGATACAAGATAGGCAGTCGCCCGGCTGCACTACATGCCGCTTCGGCTCCGGCGTACCCGTCTCCAACAGCTTCCTCAACTCCGCTTCCGTCAGCACCTCGCGCGGGTCAACCTTTGCCGGCTCAACGTCGATGCGCTCGACAAACGACACCTGCCGCGTTGCGCGATTTTCCTCCGCTCGTGAGGCGATGGTCACCGCGCGCTTCGGGGAAGCAAGCTCCGGTGCATAGCTAGCCTTGATGGCATTGAGGACGCGCGCCACCGTCTGCGCATCGGGCGCATACGCCACCGTCTTGCCGTCGATCACCACCCGGACGGCCTCCGCCTTCACCCGGACGCGCTGGGCGAGGGTGCGCAACGTGCCCGCGTTGTCAAAGGCACCCTTATACGCCCGCCGCTCCGCAACGCGCAAGGACGCGTCCACGTGGAGGCGAAGTCCGTCATGCTGGGCAGCATATTTTCGGGTTTGGTTGTCCAGCCACGCGCGCACGATCCCCGGATCGCTCACGGTCCCGATGTACGCACCGTTCCAGTAGACATCGTACACCGTCCGCGCGTGCGCCTGGTAATGCTGAAACGCAAACGCCGCGGTGGCAATCAGAATGGACAGGACCACCACGCCCTTCGCCATGATTGATTTTTCCTTCATCGTACCCTCCTCGTCCTACCGAAAGGTTCTGCTCCCCACCCTCCTCCGCATTCCGACACGCGCCGCAATACGGAATATTCTGGAACATAAACAAAACGCGAGCAACGGCAGGTTTCGCTGTTCTCCTCCCCTCTTCGCCAAAAATGGACAAGCCTTGGCACGCTTTCCACTGTACCACAACTGATTTCCGACGATCAAGGTCAGATTTTGGAATAGGTTTCGACAACTTCGCAAACACTACCGGTACCGCACGCCAAACAAAAGGAGGGCACAAGATGGAGGAACGAACGATCCTGGCCGCCTTTCGCTCGGAAGACGACGCGCGCACGGCCGCGCGGCGGCTGCGCGATCTGGGCATCGCGGCGGTAGACATCGGCCGGGTACACCCGTACCCCCATGAGGGTGCGGCTGACCGGCCGACCCATCCGCTGACCGGGCGCATCCAGAGCCTGGCGAACCTCACCTTGGGGGCGGCGGACCCCAACCCCGATGCCGCCGCTCTGCTGGCCGCCGATGTGTCGGCCAGCGGCATGGCCGACGGCAATCCCTTCGAATTGGGCCGCGACATCGTCCTGACCGCCGTCGTCCCTGCCGCGCGCGCCGCGGAAGCCGAACGGATTGTGCGCGACGCGGGCGGAAGGCTGTAAAATCGTTCGCGTACGCTCTTCCCAACTCGATACATGAAAAATCCCCGCAAACTTCTGCGGGGATTTCTTTTCGCGATCACAATGTCCATACCGGCAACACGGCAAACGAATTCCTACGCCCACACCCCGCGCACCTCGTTGGTCTGGTCACGGCTCGGGCCGACGGAGAACAGCGACAGCGGGATCCCGGTCAACTGGGCAATCCGTTCGAGGTAGTGACGCGCATTGACCGGCAGCTCGTTCAGCGAGCGTACGCCGGTGATGTCCTCCGTCCATCCCGGCAGCTCCTCGTAGACCGGCTCGCACGCGGCCAGTACGCGCAAATTGGCCGGGAAGTGCTCGAGAATCTGCCCGTTGTATTTATAGGCCACACAGATCTTCACCGTCGGCAGGCCCGACAGCACGTCAAGGCAGTTGATGGACAGGTCGGTGATGCCGCTTACCCTCCGCGCGTGGCGGACAATCACGCTGTCGAACCAGCCGATGCGCCGCGGCCGTCCGGTCGTCGTGCCGTACTCGTTGCCCCGCTCGCGGATATAGTCGGCGATGTCGCCGTGAATCTCCGTCGGGAACGGCCCGTCGCCCACCCGCGTCGTGTAGGCTTTGGCCACGCCGACGACGTGGTGGATTTTCGTCGGGCCCACGCCGGCCCCGATGCATACACCGCCGGCGATGGGGTTGGACGAGGTAACGTAGGGATACGTCCCCTGGTCAATATCGAGCATCACGCCCTGGGCCCCTTCGAACAACACCCGCCGGCCCTGGTCGATGGCCTCGTTCAGCACGACGGAGGTGTCCGTGACGAAGGGACGAAGGATCTCCGCGTAATGGCGGTACTCCTCGTACACCGCGTCGAGATCGAACCCTTCCGTCTCGTACACCCGTTCCAACAGCCGGTTTTTCTCCGCCAAGTTGCGGGCCAGCTTCTCGCGGAAGACCTCTTCATCGAGCAGATCGGCGACGCGGATCCCCACGCGTGCCGCCTTGTCCATGTATGCCGGACCGATCCCCTTGCGCGTCGTTCCGATTTTGCCGGCGCCCTTGCGCTCCTCTTCCACAATGTCCAACTTGATGTGGTACGGCAGGATAACGTGGGCGCGGTCGCTGACGTACAGATTTGTCACCGGGACGCCGTTTTCCCGCAGGTACGCGAGCTCCTCGGCAAAGGCTTTGGGGTCGATCACCATCCCGTTGCCGATCACGCACACTTTCTCCGGATAGAAGATGCCCGAGGGAATGAGGTGGAGCTTGTATTTCTTCCCGCCGAAGGAAATGGTGTGCCCGGCGTTGTTGCCCCCTTGGTAGCGGGCCACCACTTCCGCCCGCTGGGCAAGGTAATCGGTCACCTTGCCCTTTCCTTCGTCCCCCCACATCGTGCCGACGACGACCACCGTAGACACCATGCGCCACCTCCGCTGCCAGTCTCGCCTGCGGCCTTCGCGGGCCCGCTCCGGCGGAACCTCGCATCACCGCAACCTTCGCGCACGTTCAGTGTAGCAAGGGCGTAAGGCCTTGTCAACGGAAAAACGAACAATATCCACATCAAACAAAAAATCGTTCGGTATCACGACGCCTCATCCTGCGCGTACCGGCGATCCAGGCTGACAAACTTGTTGTACTCCTTCAAGAAGACCAACTCCACCTTCCCTGTCGGCCCGTTGCGCTGCTTGGCGATGATCACCTCGACAATGTTTTTGCGGTCGGTCTCTGGGTCGTAGTAGTCGTCACGGTAGAGAAAGGCCACGATGTCGGCATCCTGCTCAATCGATCCGCTCTCCCGGATGTCCGACAGGATCGGGCGCTTGTCCTGCCGCTGTTCGACGGCGCGGCTGAGCTGCGACAGGGCGATGACCGGCACGTGCAGCTCGCGGGCGATGCCCTTGAGCGAGCGGGAGATCTCGGAGATTTCCTGCTGGCGATTTTCGGCGTACCGGCTGCGCCCTTGGATCAACTGGAGATAGTCGATCACCACCAGGCTGAGCCCGCGTTCCGCTTTCAGCCGGCGCAGCTTGGAGCGGATCTCGGTCACCGTGATGCCCGGGGTGTCGTCGATGAAAATGGGCGCCTTGGACAGGGTGCTGATGGCCATCGTCAGCCGCTCCCAATCTTCCTCTTCCAGGTACCCCGTGCGCAGCTTGTGGGCCTCGAGGTTGCCCTCGGCGCACAGCATCCGCGTGACAAGCTGCTGGGCGGACATCTCCAGACTGAAGATGGCCACCGTCTCGCCGCGGATGCCGACGTTCTGGGCAATGTTGAGGGCAAAGGCCGTTTTGCCCACGCTGGGACGAGCGGCCACGATAATCAAGTCCGACGGCTGAAACCCCGAGGTCATACGGTCAAGATCGGGATATCCGGACGCAACGCCGGTCACTTCGCCGCGGTGCGTGGCCAGAAACTCGATCTTCTCGTATGTCTCCAGCAACACATCCTTGATGGAAACGAACTGCCCGCGACTGCGCCGCTGGGAGATCTCGAGGATGTTGCGCTCGGCCTGGGAAAGAATCTCCCCCACGTCTTCCGTCTCGCCGTACCCCGTGCTGGCGATCTGGGTGGCCACGCGGATGAGCCGCCGCAGGAGGGCCTTCTCCTCCACGATCCGCGCGTAGTATTCCACGTTGGCTGCCGTGGGCACCGCGTTGGCTAGGTCGGTCAGATACGAGACGCCGCCGACCTCCTCGAGCCATTTGCGGTTTTGCAGCTCGGCCGTCACCGTGACGAGGTCGATGGGCTCTCCGCGCTCCAGGAGATCAATCATGCACTGGAAGATGCGCTGATGGGCCGTGCGGTAGAAATCCTCCGGCCGCACGATCTCCATAGCGGTGATCAGGGCCTCTTTTTCCAAAAAAACAGCCCCCAACACCGCCTGTTCCGCCTCGATGTTGTGGGGGGGCATGCGATCGAGAAACAGCTCGCTCATCGGGTCCTCGCCTCGCTTGAGGCTATCATTGGGATTCTTGCGCGCCTTATTCCTCCACGACGGTAACCGCGAGTTGAACCGTAACGTCTGGATGCAGCTTCACCGGTACCCGCACCGTGCCAAGGGCGCGAATCGGTTCGTCCAGCAGGATCTTTTTCTTGTCCACCGCCAGCCCCTGCTTGGCCAAGGTCTCGGCAATCTGCTTGCTGGTCACGGCGCCGAACAGCCGCCCGCCTTCGCCCGCCTTCGCGGCGATGGTCACCGTGGTCTTCTCCAGCTTTTCCGCCAACGCCTTGGCTTCGGCCAGCTCCTGAGCCTTGCGCTTCGCTTCGCTGCGCTTCTGCGCCTCCAGGGTTTTGAGGTTGCTTTCAGTGGCCTCAACGGCGAGCCCCCGCGGAATGAGGTAGTTGCGGGCGTATCCGTCGGAGACGGTCTTCACTTCCCCCTTCTTCCCTTGTCCCTTGACGTCCTTCAGAAAGATCACCTTCATGATCCTTTCCCCCCTTCATCGGCCACGGTTTCGGTTATGGCCTGTTTCAAGCGCTCGACGGCTTCGTCGAGGGACGTGTTTTTGAGCTGCGCGGCGGCGCTGGTCAGATGCCCGCCCCCGCCCAGCTTCTCCATGATCACCTGGACGTTGATGTCGCCCAGGGAACGGGCACTGATGTGCACCGTGCCGTCGCCCTTGTCGTTGACCACAAAGGATGCGCGCACACCGTTGAGGTTCAGGAGCTCATCGGCAGCCTGCGACATGACGAGGTGGGCATAGCGATCGTTCGTCCGGCAGGTGCAGAGGGCGATGTTGCCGGGCAACATCTGCGCGCTTTTGATGATTTCCACCCGCTTGGTGTACAACTCCAGGTCCTCTTTCAGCAGGTGCTGAACAAAGGTGGGGTCGGCACCAAGGCGGCGCAAGAACGACGCTGCCTCAAAGGTGCGCGCCCCGGTGCGCACGGAAAAGCTGCGCGTGTCGACGACGATCCCGGCCAGGAGGGCGGACGCCTCCAGCCGATCCATGGTCAGCTGGTCGCTCTGGTACTGCAGAAGCTCCGTCACCAGCTCGCAGGTTGACGAGGCGTACGGCTCCATGTAGAACAGCACGGGGTGGTCCACAAACTCTTCTCCCCGGCGGTGGTGATCGATCACCACCACGCGGTTCATCGCCTCAAGCAGCTCCGGTGCCATGACCATGGACGGGCGGTGGGTGTCGACGACGACCAGGAGCGACCAGGACGTGGCCAGATCGAAGGCTTGGTCCGGCGAAACGAAGCACCGGTGGAGCGCCTCGTGCTTGGCCACCTCGTCCATCAGCCGCTCGATCGCCGGGTTTACCTCGTCGAGGACGATGTAGCCGTCCCGGCCGACCGCCTGAACCATCTTGAGCACGCCAATGGCCGCGCCGACGGCGTCCATGTCCGCATGGCGATGGCCCATGATGAGGACGTTCTCGCTTTCCAGGATCAGGTCGCGCAGGGCGTGGGAAATCACCCGCGCCCGTACACGGGTGCGCTTCTCCACGGCGTTGGTTTTCCCGCCGTAGAAGACGATGCGCTCCCCACGGCGCACCGCGGCCTGATCGCCGCCACGCCCGAGGACGATGTCCAGTGTCGACTGGGCCAGCTGCCCGAGTTTGGCCAGCGACTCCTCCTCGGTCGCCACGCCGATGCTGAGGGTAAGGGGGATCTTGTTGCCCACGTGCAGTTCGCGCACGGTGTCGAGGATGTCGAAACGGGTCTGCTCCAGCTTGCTCAAGATGGCTTCGTTTAACACGGCAAAAAATTTGTCCGAGGCGAACCGGCGCAGGTAGAGATCATGGGCGCCGGCCCATTCCGTCAAGGCCGCCGTCACCGTCGACAGCAGCATGCTCCGCTGCTGTTCATCCATCCCCTGGGTCACTTCGTCCAGGTTGTCGAGATGAATGATGGCGAACACCGGCCGCTGGTCGCGATACCGCGTTTTCAGCCGGCACAGCTCGGTGATGTCGGTAAGGAGCACCATGCGCTCCTCGGGACGGACGGTCAGCTCATAGATGCGATCGTGAACGGAAAGCTCGTGAACCCCCGGTCGCGTCCAGTCCACCTGGTCCCCTACCGGCAACAGTTCCTCCAACGCCTCCCCGATCACGCGTTCCCGACCAACCAGGCGGGCAAAGGCCGGGTTGGCCCACTCGAGTTTGCGCGCATCGCTGTACAGCGCGACGCCAATCGGGAGGGTGGACAACACATCGTCGCCGGCTTTCTTCACGCGGTACTGAATCGTTTCCAGATAGGCTTTCAAATCGGCCTGAAACGCGCGCTCGGCCCGCGACACGAACAGCGCCAACGCCACGGTGGCCGCCAAGCCGATTACGCCCACCATCCAGTTGTAGAAAGTGAGGAGGACGCAGAGCGACAGGCACAAGAGCACCGCCAGACGCATGTGCATCCCGTGCCATCGCTGAAGCAAGAACCTTGGCATGGCTGTTCAACCCCTAGCGACGGATCACGTCCCGCATGCGGGTGGCCAAATCCACAATGCCTGCTAAACTCAGTATAAGAGAGAGGTACGGGAAAAGAAACAAAAGGATGACGACCGCGCGGGCCACCCACGGGCTCCACCCCCGAGCATCGGCGAGGAAAAAGACCAGCGACAACCCTTGCACGATGAACAGCATCGACAGCAGCGCTTGCCCGTTCCACGCCACGTTGGCCAGCCACGCCACATCGCGCACGCCGGGGATGAACAGCAAGACGGCCGACGCCAGATAGTAGTAAAGGAGCGAACGCGGAAGGCGCCAATCCTTCAAGGGGGCAAGCCGCCGCGCGGGAACGCCCAGTCGGCGCAACACATGACCGGCAGCCCACTGGTTGACCAGCGCCACCGTTGCCGCGCTCATCAGCAATATGGACGGGATGAGCTGGTGAAGCCACTGTTCCGTCTCACGCCATACGGCCGCTTGGCCATCGACGTTCACGCCCGCCCGCTCCACCATCTGTTCCGCTGCGCGCAGGCTTTCCCGCATCAGCGCGTCAAACTGCTCCACCAGATTGATTCCGAAGAACATGGCTAGGGCGACGAACAACACCAGCATGCTGGCCAATGCCGCCAAAAAGGCCAGCAGAACCGCCTGTTCCGCCGGGCGGCGCTTCCGGTGCGCGCCACCCAATGCCGCACCGACCGCGCCGGCGAACACGGCCCCCAGCACTGCGGGCAGGCCGAATAGGAACGCGGTAAGCGGCACGGCTACCGCGGCCACCCATAGCGAGGGCTTCCATCCCTGCCGGGCGGCGTAAACGGCAAAGGGCAGCGGAAGCAGGAGCGACAAGAACAGGCCGAGGGGCGTGTACGCCGACAGCGCCAGCATCACCACGTACAGCGCCAGGGCCACCGCACCCTCGGCAACCCCGCGAACCGACATCCCCACGCTGGTCACCTCAACAACCCGAAAAAAATAGGGAAAAAGGGACACCGCTGTGCCCCTTTTTCCGCCGGTTATTCCACTGTGTACGGCAACAGCGCCATTTGACGCGCGCGCTTGATCGCTTTCGTCAACATGCGCTGGTATTTTGCCGACGTTCCCGTTACGCGGCGCGGCAAAATTTTGCCGCGTTCGCTGATAAACTTCTTCAACAGGTCGACGTCCTTGTAATCGATTTTCTCGATCTTGTTCACCGTAAAGTAGCACACTTTTTTGCGCTTGTGGCGACGACCGCGAGCCATATCCGTCCCTCCTTTCCCACCGGAGACGATTAAAACGGCAAATCGTCGTCAGAAATGTCGATCGGTTGGCTATCCCCGGCGAAGGGATCGTCGTCGAACCGGGTCGAACGCCGCTCCGGCGCCTCAAGGGCGTCCATTCGACCGCCCTGCGCCGCCGCGTTCGATTCAAGGAAGCGCACGTTGTCGGCCACCACCTCGGCCACCTTGACGCGGCGCCCTTCCTGGTTTTCAAAGGTGCGGATCTGCAGGCGTCCTTCCACGGCCACCAGCCGCCCCTTCCGCAAGTACTGGGCGCACGTTTCGGCCAGCTGCCGCCACACGACGATGTCGATGAAATCGGTCTCGCGCTCCCCCTGCTGGTTGGTGAACGGCCGGTTCACCGCCAGCGAAAATGACGCGACGGCCACCCCGCTCGGCGTATACCGCAGCTCCGGGTCGTGTGTCAGGCGCCCGATCAGAATGACCCGGTTCAACATCCCCGATCCCTCCATCCCCTGGGTTCTCTGCCGAACTTGGCCACGCCCGCCGGCGGATTACTCGTCTTCGCGCACGATGAGATGGCGCAGGATGCCGTCGGTGATCTTGAGCACGCGATCGAGCTCCTTCACCGTTTCCGGGCGGCCCTGGAATTTCATCACCACATAGTAGCCTTCCCGGTACTTCTCAATTTCGTACGCCAGCCGCCGTTTTCCCATCGGCTCCACGCTGGTGACTTCCCCGCCGTTCTCGTTGACCAGCGTGCGGAACTTCTCGACGAGTTCCTTCGTCCGCTCCTCGTCGAGGTCCGGGCGCACGATGTACATCACTTCGTATTGCCGCATGCCGTTCACCTCCTTGTGGACTGACGGCCCCTTTCCGCCGAAAGGAGCAAGGAGTGTCTTGTCTTCACTTACGCTACATCAGTGTAACAGAAAAAGGAGGGCGACACAAGATTGTCGTCCGACAACCGCCGGCGGGAATCCCCGGAACCGCCCTCCGCCGGTTACACGTTAAACCGGAAATAGACCACGTCGCCATCCTGCATCACATAGTCCTTGCCCTCCAGGCGCAGAAGGCCTTGCTCCCGTGCCTGCGCCATTGAACCGGCGCGCACCAGATCGTCGTACGCCACCACCTCGGCGCGGATGAACCCGCGTTCGAAGTCGCTGTGGATGACGCCGGCCGCCTGGGGCGCCTTGGTCCCCTCGCGGATGGTCCAGGCCCGCACCTCTTTCTCCCCGGCGGTAAAAAAGGTGATCAGGCCGAGGAGGCGGTATGCGGCGCGAATGAGGCGGTCGAGGCCCGACTCGGCCAGCCCCAGCTCGGCAAGGAACAGGTCGCGATCCTCCCCGTCGAGCTCGGCAATCTCCGCCTCCACCTTGGCGCTGATGACGATCACCTCGGCCCCCTCTTCCGCCGCGCGCTGGCGCACCTGGGCCACGTACGGGTTGGCGTCGGCTCCCGCCGCCTCCGCCTCGCTGACGTTGGCCACATACAAGACCGGCTTGCTCGTCAGGAGATGCAACTCGCGCAGCGCCAGCCGCTCCTCGTCGGTAAGGGCCAGGCTCCTCGCCGGCTGACCGCTCTCCAAATGCGCCCGCAACCGTTCGAGAAGCGCGTACATCTCCTGCGCCTTTTTCTCTCCCGTCTTCAACTGGCGCTTGGCCCGCTCCAGGCGCTTGTCCACCGTTTCCAGATCGGCCAGGACCAGCTCCAGGTTGATCGTTTCCATGTCGCGCAGCGGATCGACGCTGCCGGCAACGTGGGTGATGTTGGGGTCGTCGAAGCAACGCACAACGTGGCAGATGGCGTCCACCTCACGAATGTGCGCCAGGAACTTATTGCCCAGTCCTTCTCCCTGGCTGGCCCCCTTCACCAGCCCGGCAATGTCCACAAACTCAAAGGTCGTGGGAACGGTGCGTTGCGGGTGGAACATCTCCGTGAGGACCCGCAACCGCTCGTCGGGCACGTCCACCACGCCGACGTTCGGGTCGATGGTGCAGAACGGGTAGTTGGCCGCTTCGGCCCCCGCCCGTGTAATGGCGTTGAACAGCGTCGACTTGCCAACATTGGGTAAGCCGACAATCCCCGCGCGCAAACCCATCGGTGTCACTCCTTCTCGCAAGGTCACGGCATCAGTATAGAAGGCTGGACCGGCCATGGCAAGGTGCGCCCGCGCAGTACCCCAACACAGTGAACACCCCCGCTTACAGGGCATCGGGGGTGTTCTTCGGCACCAGCACGCGCTTCAATTTCCGCTCAAACTTCAGACGGGGCATCAGCACGCTGTGGCCGCAGCCCCGGCACTTGATGCGGATGTCCATCCCCATGCGGATCACTTCCCACTCGTTCGTCCCGCAGGGATGGGGTTTTTTCATTTCCACAATGTCACCCAGTCCGAACCGCTTGCGCTCCATGGCACTCGGCCTCACGCCTGCACGTTGGGCCCGCACCTCCCGGCTTGCCTGTGTTTTGGCCTGATTGGGGTTCATTATACCCCAGGGTGTGGCCACGTGTCACGCCTGTGGAGACGTACGCTGAACCATAACCATGTGCGGCTGCAGGATGGGGATGCCGTGTCGGTCAAAGGCCTCCTTGATCATCTGCCGCATCGCGCGGGCCACGGCAAATTGCGTGTTGGGCTTGCACTCGGCCACCACCCGGAGCATCATCCCCGAGGGACTAAACTGCTCGACCCCGAGGACCTCCGGTTTGGCAATGAGATCCGAAAGCTCTCGATGGGCCTGTTCGAGAACCTCCTCGCGCAGCACGCGCATGGCCTTGTCCACGTCGATGTCGTACGCCAGGCCCACGTCGACCACGGCCAGGGCGTTGGCCACGGAGAAGTTGGTCACCTCGGTGATGCGCCCGTTGGGGATGATGTGCACCTCGCCGGTCCAGCTGCGGATTTTCGTCACGCGAAGCCCCATTTCGATTACGGTGCCCTTGTACTGGCCGACCTGGATGACATCGCCAACGGCAAACTGGTCCTCGAAAATGATGAAAAAGCCGGTGATCACGTCACGCACAAGGTTCTGCGCGCCAAAGCCGACAGCCAGTCCCACCACACCGGCGCCCGCCAGAATGGGGCGCAGGTCAAATCCCAACTGCCCGAGCACGAGCAGCATCGCCAGGAAATACAGCGTATAGGTGGCAACGTTGACCATCAACGAGGCCATCGTGCGCAGACGCCGTTCGTTGATGGCGATGCGCCCCTTGTCCCGTTGTTCAACGAGGCGCTCGATCACCGTGCGGGCCAGGCGAACAGCCAAATGCGTGCCGACAAGGATGGCCAAGATCTTCACGCCGACCGTGACCACGTGCAACCACAAGTCGGGATTGGCCACCGCGGCATAGAGCGAGCGAAACAGCTTCTGATACCACGCATCAAATTGCGTCCATTGCTCCACCGCCCAATCCATGTGGCTGTTCCCCCTCCGCAGAAGCATGCGCTTGCCCGCAACCGGCCTAGGTCGGCCGCTTCGTCTCTAATGCTAGCGGATAGGCCAGCACCCGCGCAAGCAGCGCCAAATTGCATAGACCGAAGAGCGGATAGAAGATGGCGACGAGGCGGGCAAATCCGAACTGGCTCACCAGGGCCACCAATACCGTGAGCACCAGGGCCACCGCCGCCGGTGAACGTCCCGTGCTTTCGGACAGCCGTCTGGTCAACCCGTAGACTCCGCTGATCGCTGTGGTGAAGAGGGCCAGCCACAAGACGGCGGTGACGACCAGGGCTGCCTGCGGAGGCAAGAAACGGGCCAACCAAAACAGGGGGATGTCCATCGCCTCCATCTCCGGGCCGGAATTCAGCAGCGCAGCGTTGTACAGCAGGGCCAGCCCGGCGAGCACCACATAGCTCGTCCCGGCGGCCACCGCGATCTCCCCCGTTCGCCGGATGGACGAGCCGAGCTGGGCGAGAACGGCAACCAAGGGCGACACATTCAAGGCAGCGTACACCACCGCCGAACCCCACACGGGCAGGGAGACCGGCGGGGGCTCCGGCTGCAACGGCGCATTCCACAGCGCGATGCTCACCACCGCGCCCAGCACCCCAATGAGCAGCGGGGTGACGATCAGATTGATGGCCAGCACGCCAGTGAGGCCCAAACTGACCATCACCCACACCAGCACCGCGATGACAACGACCCCCCATCGGTATGTGCCACCCCACTGGGCCACCGTGACGCCGCTGCCCGCAAACATAACCGCACTGAGGGAAAACCAATGGGCCAGCAACATCCCCTCGCAGAGGCGCGCCCACCACGGTCCCATCAGCGCCGTCAACACCGAGCGGGCCCGCCCGTCCCCAACCCGCTGGCCCAATCGCAACAGAAGCGCGCACGCGGTGACAAACAGGGCCATGGCCAACAGAATGCCCGCAGCCCCGGCGGGCCCATAGGAGGCGAAAAACTCCCAAATTTCACGCCCCGACGCAAATCCAGCCCCGATGGTCGTGCCAATGATGGTACAGCCGATGGATAGACCACGCTTCCACACCCCAACCCCTCCCACAAGCCGGCCCCACCTCCAGCGGTGTGCGCAGGTATATCCAGTGCGTTTCCGCTGTATACTGGGAATACTACCCTTTTTCCGGAGGGCACCATGAAACCACTTCGCAACGCGCTGGAGCGCCGTTTCCCTGTAAAGGTGGACTACCTCGACGAACGGGCCGTGGACTGCTTATCCCATCACCTGCTGCACACATTTATGCAGGATGTCCGACAAAAAGAACTGATTATCCTGTGCATCGGTACCGACCGGTCAACCGGCGACGCCCTGGGTCCCCTGGTCGGCAGCAAACTGGCGCGCCACCTCCCGGCCCCTATCCCGGTGTACGGCACGCTGGACCACCCTGTCCACGCTGTCAACCTGGTGGAAACCATCGGCCGCATTTCCCGCACCCACCGCGACCCGTACATCCTCGCCCTTGATGCCTGTCTCGGCCAATTCCAGCATGTCGGAACCATTACCCTCGACGAGGGACCGGTGAAACCCGGTGCCGGCGTACAGAAAAACCTTCCGCCCGTCGGTTCCCTTCACATGACCGGCATCGTCAACGTCGGCGGGTTTATGGAATACTTCGTCTTGCAAAACACACGCCTGTCGGTGGTGATGAAAATGGCCGACGTGATGGCGGAAGCCATCCTCCACGCCGTCCGCCGCTGGCAACAAAAAGAGACTGCCGCTCTCTCCTAACGGCAGCCTCTTTCTTTTTTCTCCCGCTCGCGAGAATCCGCTTTTCGTCAGAGCACCTTGAGCGCGCGCGGCAACACCTGGGCGGTCCACGTAGCGGCTACGGTGAGCTCGCCATCCAAGTGACCCGGCAACGGACGCGCCAAACTCAAGCGAATCTCCTTGCCCCGCAACAGAGTGATGGCCGCATCGTCGATGTGCCGGCCCCGAAACACGCGCGGAAACAACCGCAGCAGGCGGCCCGCACCGATTCCGCTCACCACGCACACATCCAGCTGGCCATCGTCGCCGGCGGCAAGGGGACAAATGTTCATGCCGCCGCCATAGAACGGCAGGTTGCTTATCGCCACCAGCCAGGTACGGGGAAACCGCAAGGCGCGACCGTCCACGTCGAGGGTTGCGGACAGCGGTTCATAGCGGGCCAGCACGTGCAACAGGCCGACGACGTAGGCCGCTTTTCCGATGCGCAGCCAATTGAGCCACCGCTTGTACGGCGACCGGTTGACCACCGCCGCCACCGTGCCGTCAAGTCCAATGCCCGCCGCATTGACCACGATCTCGCCGTTGACGCGAACGAGGTCGAGGGAACGCACGTGGAAGGCGCACAACCGGTTCCAGGCCGCGGCGGGTTCATCGGGAATCTTCAAGGCGCGGACAAAATCGTTCCCCGAACCGGCCGGCACACAGCCGAGCGGCACGCCTGTCTCCCACATGCCATTGACCACCTCGTGCACCGTACCATCGCCGCCGATGGCCACCACCGCTCTCACCCCGCGCCGCACCGCTTCTCGGGCCAGGGTGACCGCCTCACCCGGTCGCTGGGTGATCCACGCGCGGTACGGCACCTTCGTGCACACCAGCAGTCGTTCGAGGGCGCACCACACCTGCCTGCCGCGTCCACCTCCGGCCAGCGGATTCACCACAAAGCCCCATGGTCGCTCGTACACCGATTCAGAACCCCAGTCCCTCACGGATCACCCGAAACCCCGCTTCCACAACCGGCAGCACGGGCACGCTCAGGACAGCGATGACCAGCGCCGGCAACAGGTTGCCCACACGAATTCTTTGTAGGCCCAACAGGTTGATGCCTATCCCCGCAATCAACAAGCCCCCAACCGCCGTCAGCTCCCCAACCATGGCCTGCAGCATCACATCCGGCACGATGGCGGCGACGGCGTGGGCGCTGAGGGCGATCACCCCCTGGTAGACCAACACGGCCACCGCCGCGAAGATGACGCCGATGCCCATCGTCGCGCTGAACATAACCGCCGTAATCCCATCGAGGGCCGCCTTCAGGTACAGCACCGCATGGTTCCCGCGCAAGCCGCTCTCCAACGCCCCCAGCACGGCCATCGGGCCAATGCAGTAGACCAGCGCCGCGGTCACAAAGGCGGTGGCGATGTCCCCCCGTCCCCGTCCGAACCACGCTTCCAACCGGGCTCCCGCCTGCTGCAGCCGATCTTCCAGGCGCAACCCCTCGCCGATGGCCCCGCCGATCACCAAGCTGGCAATCACCACAAGGGGCCGATCCATCTCCAGCGCCATTTTGAGCCCGATCACCGCCACCGCCAACCCCAACCCGTGCATCAACGTTTGGCGAAGACGCTCCGGCATCCCGGAAAACCAAACCCCCACCACGGCTCCGGCGACAATGGAAAGGGCATTCACCACTGTTCCCCATAGCGCCATCCTCCATACCTCCGTCCGCTCCCCGCGGTCTGGTCTCCCGTACGCTCCTCGTCAGGAAAAGGCTTCGGCAATCTCGCGCACGGCTGCCGCCAGCGCCTCCACGTCATCGGGGCCATTAAAGTAGCCGAAGCTGGCCCGCACCGTCCCCCGGTCACCGGTCCCGACCGCTTCGTGGCCGAGGGGACTGCAGTGGAAACCGGCGCGCACCGCAATCCCATATTCGCGATCCAAAATGGCGGCCACCTCCGCCGGATCGACGCCGGAGACCGTAAACGAAACCACGCCAACCCGTTCAACCGAAGGAGGAGGCCCGTACACACGCACGCCGGGAATGGCCCTCAGCCGCTCGATTGTCTCCCGCGCCAGCCCCCATTCGTGGCGGTGAATGGTTTCCACGCCCGTGGCCAACACAAATTTGACCCCCTCGAGCAGCCCGGCAATGCCTGGGGTGTTGAGGGTTCCGCTTTCGTAGCGTTCGGGGCGAACCGCCGGTTGGTCAATGTCTTCAGAATGGCTGCCCGTGCCCCCATGCAGGAGCGGTTCGAGGTCCAGGTCGGGCGCGGCATACAATCCGCCCGTCCCTTGGGGCCCATACAGCCCCTTGTGCCCGGGAAAGGCCAACAGGGCAATGTTCATGGCCGTCACGTCGATGGGCAACACGCCGGCCGTCTGCGAGGCATCCACCAGAAGCGGGACCCCGCGCGGTCGCAAGCGCTCGCCGATGTCCGCCACCGGTAGAATCACACCGGTCACGTTGGAAGCGTGGGTGACGGCGACCAGCCGCGTGTTCGGCCGAAGCGCGGCGAGAAAGTCGTCGGCGGCAAACAAGCCGTCTTCCCGGGGCGGCACATACGTCACCTCCACCCCCCGCGTGCGGCGCAGATGCTCAAGCGGGCGGCGAACCGAATTGTGCTCCACGGCCGAGGCCACCACATGATCCCCCGGGCGCAGGTACCCCTTCAGGGCCTGGTTCAAGGCCTGTGTCGCATTGGCAAAAAAGAAAAGGTCACGGGGATCGCGCACGCCAAAGAGCCGCGCCAAATAGGTGCGAGCCTGGGCCACCACGCGGGCGGCCTTTTGCGCCAGCTCGTGCCCGCCGCGCCCGGGATTGGCAGCAAAGGCCTCCACACACGCCTTCATCGCCTCGGCAACGCCCGGCGGCTTGGGCCACGTCGAGGCGGCATTGTCCAGATAGCGGATGGTGCGCGTCATCCTGCCCCTCCTTCCGCCCACGAAATTCCTTTCTCACTCGGCGCTCCGGCCCACGATTAACGCCACAATGCGGTCCAGGTCCTCCCGCGACAGGTACTCGATTTCGATTTTGCCCCTGTGTTGCATTTGCCGAATCTTGACCGCCGTGCCGATATGCGCGCGCAACGCATCTTCGTACCGTGCCACCACCGGATCGCGATCCGCTTTCACCGCAGCCCTCCGCTTGCTCTGCGCCCTCTCCTTCGCCGCGCGCAACCGCTGCACGCGCGCTTCCAGTTCGCGCACGCTCCACTGTTCGCGGACCGCCTGCTTGGCCAACTCCATCCGCGTGGCGTCGTCCTCCACGCCAAGGAGGGCGCGGGCATGACCCATGGACAATGTTCCACGTGAAACATCGTCCTGGATCACCTTGGGCAACGTGAGCAGGCGCAAGAAGTTGGCCACGTGGGGGCGGCTCTTGCCCACCTTTTGCGCCAGTTCCTCCTGTGTCAGCTTGAAGGTTTCCATGAGCTTCTGGTACGCCTGCGCGATTTCAATGGGGTTGAGGTCTTCCCGCTGCAGGTTTTCGATCAGCGCAACCTGCATCACCTGTTCTTCCGTGAACACCTTGATGACGGCCGGAATCTTCGTCAAGCCGGCCAACTTCGCCGCCCGCCAACGCCGCTCCCCGGCCACGATATCGTAACCCTTGATGCCCTTCCGCACGATGATCGGCTGGACGACGCCATGCTCACGAATGGATTGGGCCAGTTCCGCAAGGGCCGCCTCATCAAACACCCGGCGCGGCTGGTAGGGATTGGGCCGGAGCTCGTCGATGGGGATCTCGGTGATCGTGTCATGCTCATCGGTATTGAGCTGGGGAATCAGGGCCTCCAATCCTTTGCCCAGCCGCTTAGCCACGCTCGATCACTTCCTTCGCCAGCTCCATGTACACTTCCGCCCCCCGACTCTTCGGATCGTAGGTGATAATGGGCTGGCCATGGCTCGGCGCCTCGCTCAAGCGCACATTCCGTGGGATGATCGTGCGGTAGACCTTGTCCTTAAAATACTTTTTCACTTCTTCGATCACCTGCAGCCCCAAATTGGTGCGCGCGTCGAGCATGGTCAAGAGGACGCCTTCGATGCGCAGGTCGGGATTGAGGTGTTTCTGCACCAGACGAATCGTGTTGAGCAGCTGGCTCAGCCCCTCCAGGGCGTAATATTCGCACTGAATGGGAATGATGACCGAGTCGGCCGCCGTCAGCGAGTTGACGGTTAGAATGCCCAAGGAGGGCGGACAATCGATCAGAATGTAGTCATAGCGGTCTTGCACCACGCCGAGGGCCTTGCGCAGCCGCACCTCCCGCGAGATCACCGGTACAAGCTCAATCTCGGCCCCCGCCAGTTGAATGGTGGCCGGAATGACGTCAAGGCCCTTAAGGTTAGTCGGCAGAATGGCATCCAATGGATTGATGTCGTTGATGAGCACATCGTAGATGCAGTACTGCACATCGGCCTTGTTGATGCCGATGCCGCTCGTGGTGTTGCCCTGCGGATCGATGTCAACAAGGAGCACCTTCTTCCCCAACGTGCTCAGGCACGCGCCCAGGTTGACGGACGTTGTCGTCTTCCCCACACCGCCCTTCTGGTTGGCCACGGCTATGATCTTGCCCATCCCCGCTCTCCGGTCTCCTTTCCGAAACGCTTGAAGTGTCCCAGTGGGATCCGTCCCCATTTTACCGTACGGATGATCCGAAACGAAGAAAAAGCGACGCATCCGGTCGCTTTTTCGCTATTTCCCGGGTCGGTTCTTGGGAATGCGGATGATGAATTGGTAATACTCTTCGCCGTCCTCCTCGTTCGTCTCAATGGGAAGTCCCGATTGCAAGACAAGGTCGATCGACTGCCGCAGGGTGTTGATGGCCAAACGCAGGTCGCGCGAAAACGCCTTCCGCTTGGCTCTGGGCCGGCGCGCGGTCCTGCCCAGCAATGCCGCGACGCGCTGCTCGGTCTGCTTCACGTTGAGCTCCTTGTCCAAAATCTCCTTCAACACCTTCAACTGCAGCGCTTCATCCTTCAACGGCAACAGCGCGCGCGCGTGGCGCTCCGTGATCTTCCGCTCCAACAGGGCCCGTTGCACCGACTCGGGAAGCGAAAGGAGGCGCAGCTTGTTGGCGATGGTTGACTGGCCCTTGCCAAGGCGCTGGGCCAAGCTCTCCTGGGTCAGGCCGTGCAACTCGATCAGCTGCTGATAGGCGGCCGCTTCCTCAATGGCTGTCAACCCTTCCCGCTGCAGGTTTTCGATCAGGGCGGCCGAGGCGGCCTGGGCATCGGTCATCTGCCTCACGATGGCCGGAATGGTGGCAAGGCCGAGCTTCTTTACCGCCCGCCAGCGCCGTTCCCCGGCAATCAATTCGTAGCGGCCGTCCTTTTCCCGGACCACGATGGGCTGAATCACGCCATGGGTGCGAATGGTCTGGCATAATTCCTCGATCTTCTCATCATCAAACACCGTACGGGGTTGAAACGGATTGGGTTCGATTTGATCGACCGGCAGCTGACGCACTTCTTCCGCGTTGGTTTTCTCGGCGAAGCCAAACCACCGCGTGAGCTGGTCCCGCATCTCTGCACCACCTACCGTGTAATTCACCCCGTTACCTATTCGGCGCCCCGTCTTGAAATTCCTTTTGCCGGTAGCGACTGCCCGCGCTGTTCCACGTGAAACATCGGGGCCTTCTCCCTCAGCGAAGGGGTTTTTTCTCCGGCACGCCCGGCTTGCGCGGATAGGCCGAAGGCGTTGGCGCACGCTTGGCGATAAACAGGAGGGTTCGTCCTCCGCCATTGGCCGGCAACGTGAAGCGCTCGATCCGTTCCAGTGCTCCGCCCAAGGCGACAAGGGCAGTCTGCGCTTCTTGCACCTCTTCTTCCACGTCGGCCCCCTTCATGGCAACAAACAGACCGCCCACGCGGACAAAGGGCAGACACAGCTCGCTGAGCACATTCAATCGCGCCACCGCGCGCGCGATGGCCATGTCATACCGCTCGCGGTGCGCGGGATCGCGCCCCACCGCCTCCGCCCGGCCGTGGATCAGGGTCACGCCGGTAAGGCCCAGCTGGCGCACCGCCTCCTCCAAAAAGGCAATCCGCTTCTTGAGGGAATCCACGATGGTGAGGGCCAGGTGCGGAAAGCGAAGTTTAAGGGGCAGGCCGGGAAAACCTGCCCCACTGCCGATGTCCACCAGCGACGAGATCCCGGAGAAGTCCACGTGGAAGGCGGGCGTCAGCGAGTCGTAAAAGTGCTTCAGCGCCACACCTTCCGGATCGGTGATCGCCGTCAAGTTGACGCGTTCATTCCATGCCACCAGCAGGCGATAGTAGCGATCAAAGGCCTCCCGCTCGGCCGCGGTAAGCGTCCACCCGCGCTCGGCGAGTGCTTCCGTCAAGTCAAAGGCCATGCCCCTACGCCCCTTTTTTCCTCTGTTCCAGATAGACCAAGAGAACGGAGATGTCGGAAGGGTTGACGCCGGAGATGCGCGACGCCTGCCCGATGTTGAGCGGGCGAATCTTGCTCAGCTTCTCCCGCGCTTCATAAGCCAACCCCGGAATTTTAAAGTAATCGATGTCCGGCGGGATGCGCTTGGCCTCCAATTTGCGCATGCGCTCTACTTCGGCCATCTGCTTGGCGATGTAGCCGGCGTACTTGACCTGGATCTCCACCTGCTCCGTGACCTCCGGCGGCAGCTCGTGGGGCGGCGGCGCCAGTTCGGCGATGTGCGCATAGGTCACCTCCGGCCGGCGCAGCAGCGTCTCGAGGGAGGTCACGTTTTGGATCTCCGTCGTCCCCAGGGCTCTCAGCTTCTCCTGTGTGACTGCATCGGGCCGCAGCGTTGTCTCGCGCAACCGCGTCAGTTCCTCCTCGATAAGCTGCTTTTTCCTCAGAAAACGGCGATAGCGCTCCTCGGAGATGAGCCCGATCCGATACCCAAGCTCGGTCAGGCGCAGGTCGGCGTTGTCGTGACGCAGAAGGAGGCGGTACTCGGCACGCGACGTGAGCAGGCGGTACGGCTCGTTGGTCCCCTTTGTCACCAGGTCGTCGATCATCACACCGATGTACGCCTGCGATCGGTCGAGAATTACCGGCTCTTTTCCCTGCACCTTGCGCGCGGCGTTGATGCCAGCCATGAGGCCCTGCCCGGCCGCCTCCTCGTATCCCGACGTCCCGTTCAGCTGCCCAGCAGTGAACAGGTTTTCCACGAGCTTTGTCTCCAGCGACGGCCACAGCTGCGTCGGCAGGATCACGTCATACTCGATAGCGTAGCCGGGACGCATCAGCTCCGCCTTCTCCAGCCCGGGGATGGTGCGCAGGATCTCCAGCTGCACATCCTCGGGCAGGCTGGTGGACAGTCCCTGCACGTACACCTCTTCCGTGTTTCGCCCCTCCGGCTCGAGGAAGATCTGGTGGCGCGGCTTGTCGGCAAAGCGCACCACCTTGTCCTCGATGGACGGACAGTAGCGCGTCCCGATGCCCTCGATCATCCCCGAATACATCGGCGCACGGTGGAGGTTGGCCTGGATGATCTCGTGGGTCCGGGCATTCGTGTAGGTCAACCAGCAGGGCAACTGCTCCTCCACCGGGACGAAGCTCGTCGTCTCATAGGAAAACGCCAGCGGCCCCGGATCCCCCGGCTGGATCTCCGTCTTGCTGTAATCGATCGACGGGCCGTAGAGGCGCGGCGGGGTCCCCGTTTTGAAGCGAGCCAGCTCAAATCCCAGCTCCATCAAGTTTTCCGACAGCCGGTTGGCCGGCTGCATGTTGTTGGGCCCGCTCTCATAGGACAGGTCGCCGATATACACCTTGCCGCGCAGGTACGTTCCCGTGGTGAGCACAACGGCCTTGGCACGGTACTCGGCACCGGTGCGTGTCACCACGCCGGTGCACACGCCGTTTTCGACGATCAGCCGCTCCACCATCGCCTGGCGGAGCGTCAGGTTGGGCGTCCGCTCCAGCGTCCGTTTCATCTCGCGCATGTAGAGCGCCTTGTCGGCCTGGGCCCGCAGCGCGCGGACGGCCGGTCCCTTGCCGGTGTTGAGCATGCGCATCTGGATGTACGTCTTGTCGATGTTGCGCCCCATCTCCCCACCGAGGGCATCGATCTCCCGCACCACGTGCCCCTTGGCCGGCCCCCCGATCGACGGGTTGCACGGCATGAGGGCAATCGTGTCCAGGTTGAGCGTGAGCACCAAGGTCCGGCACCCCAGCCGGGCAGCGGCGAGCGCCGCCTCGCACCCGGCGTGCCCGGCCCCGACAACGATCACGTCGTATTCCCCGGCAAAATAGGTGGTCGTCATGCCCATCCCTCCTTTTTCCGCGTCCCGCTGCGGCGCCGCGTCACTTGCCGAGGCAGAACTGGCGGAAAATCTGGTCGATCAGCTCGTCCGACGCCGTCTCGCCAATGATCTCGCCCAACCGATCGAAGCAGCGCTTCAGGTCGATGGCCACCGTGTCCACGGGAACGCCGGCCTCCACGCCGGCGACGGCCTCGTCCAACGCCTGGCGCGCCTCGCGCAAGAGGCGGATGTGGCGGGCGTTCGACACGTAGGTGAGGTCGCCGGACGGCACGTTTCCGGTGTAAAACTGCCGGGCAATGGCGTCCTCCAGCTTGTCGAGGCCTTCTTCCGTGCGCATTGATGTCAGGACCACCGGCCGATCGGCAAAGGCCGCCTGCACCTCCTCCAGCTCGATGCGCCGCGGCAAATCCGCCTTGTTGACGACCACGATGGTGTTGAGGGATCGGGTCATGTCGATCAGCTGTCGGTCGGTGTCGGTGAGCGGTTCATTGTGGTTGAGAACGAGGAGAACAAGGTCGGCCGTTTTGAGCACCTCGCGTGCCCGGTTCACGCCGATGCGCTCAACCAGGTCCTCCGTGTCGCGAATCCCCGCCGTGTCGATGAGGCGCAGGGGAATGCCGCGCACGTTAACCTGCTCCTCGATCAGGTCGCGCGTGGTACCGGGAATGTCGGTGACGATGGCCCGCGCCTCATGGGCCAGGGCGTTCAGCAGCGACGACTTGCCCACATTGGGCCGGCCGACGATCGCCGTGGCCACCCCTTCCCGGAGGATCTTGCCCTGGCGCGCCGTCTCGAGCAGGCGGTCAACCTCCGCGCCGATCTCCCGACACCGTTTGAGCAGGAGGTCCCGGGTCACCTCCTCCACGTCGTGCTCCGGGTAGTCGATGGTAACCTCGATGTGGGCCAAGAGCTCGACGATGCGCTGGCGCAGGCTGCGCACAAGCTGCGACAGGCGCCCCTCCATCTGCTGCAAGGCCACCGCCATGGCCCGGTCCGTCTTGGCCCGGATCAGATCCATCACCGCTTCGGCCTGGGCCAAGTCAATGCGGCCGTTCAGAAAGGCACGCTTCGTAAACTCCCCCGGTTCGGCCAGGCGCGCCCCATGGTCCAGCACGAGTTGAAGCACGCGACTTGTCGTCACGATGCCGCCATGACAGTTGATCTCCACCACATCCTCCCGCGTATAGGTGCGGGGGGCACGCATCACCGCGACGAGCACTTCCTCCACCGTCTCCTCCGTCGCCGGATCCACCAGATGGCCGTAATGGATCGTATGGCTGGCCACCGCCGTCAAGTCCTTGCCGCGAAACAGCTTGTTCACAATCGGAATGGCATCAGGCCCGCTGACGCGAACAATACCAATGGCCCCTTCCCCCAAGGGGGTGGCAATGGCTGCAATGGTATCGGTCTCCATGCCCTTCACTCCCGATGAAAGAAACACCCCTCAATCTCCGGTGCTACCATAGTAGCATACCCCCGGGAAAAACCGAAAAGGCGCGGGACGGCCCATCGAAACGCCCAAACAAAAAAGCCTGTGGACACCCACAGGATGCGCGGTTCCGTTTGCCGCAGGGCTTACGTTTCCTTGTACGCGATCACCACGTACCGGTGCGGTTCCTCTCCCTCGCTGTACGTCATCACGTTTCGCCACCCCTGAAGACGCGTGTGAATGATCTTCCGCTCCCCCGGCGGCATCGGTTCCAGCTTGACACTGCGGCGGGTGCGCACCACGCGGGCGGCCAACCGTTCGGCCAGGCGCTCGAGCGTCTGTCGGCGACGCTCGCGGTACTCCCCGGCATCGAGGACAATGCGCACCGGTTCGGCACCCGCCTTGTTGGCCACCACGTTCACCAGATGCTGCAGGGCATCCAGCGTCTGCCCCCGCCGGCCAATGAGCACCCCGAGGGAGCGGTCACCGCGCAACGAGATCCAGAGTTGGCGATTTCCGCGTTCCTCCACGACCACCTCGGCATCCATTCCAAGGACATCCAAAAGCCGGCGCAAAAACGCCACCGCTTCCTCGCGCGGATCGGGGAGGCGCGCCACCTCCACCCGCGCCTGCCCGATGCGGAGAACGCCGAACAGCCGGCGCGGCTCCTCCAGCACGCGCACCTCCACCCGATCCCGCGTCGTCTCCAGGAGTACCAGCGCCTTTTCCACGGCCTCGTCGACCGTCTTCCCCGCCACCGTCACCCGCTTCACTTCGCGGTACCCTCCTGCGGCTGCAAGTACCCAATGCGCTTGAGCACAAGGGTTTGCCCGATCGTAAACAGGTTGCTAAACACCCAGTACAAGGACAGCGCCGACGGCAGGGTAATGGCGATAAACAGAATCATCGCCGGCATGATGAACAAAAACAGCTGGGCCTGCGGGTTGTTGTTCGTCGTCCCCATCACCTTTGACTGCAGGTACGTCGTCACCGCAGCCAGAACGGGCATCAGGTAGTAGGGATCCGGCGCACCAAGGTTCATCCACAAAAACGAGTGGGTGCGCACTTCTTCGCTGCGCATGATGGCGTAATAAAAGGCGATCAAGATCGGCATCTGGATGAGCGACGGCAGGCACCCCGACAGCGGATTGACGTTGTGCTTCTGGAACAGCTTCATCGTCTCTTCTTGGACCTTCTGCGGATCGTTCTTGTACTTCTCGCGGATCCGCTGCATTTCCGGCTGCAGAACCTGCATCATGCGCATGCTGCGCATTTGCTTCATCATCAGCGGCAGCAACAGCAAGCGGATGATGATCGTCACCGCCAAGATGGCCAACCCGTAGCTCCCAAACAGGACCTGCGCCGACAGGTCCAGCATCAGCTTCAGGGGATAGACAAAAAAGCGGTCCCAGATCCCATTGTTGGGATCAATCGGCTGCATCTGTTGCGGCGAACACCCGGTCAGGGCGAGCATCAGGATGGCTACAACCAAGGTCAACCAAACGACTCGTCGACGCGTCAACGCCCGATCCTCCTTCACTGCCCGCTTCCACAAACCTTACGGAACCGGATCATACCCGCCCGGATGAAAAGGATGGCATTTCATCACGCGCCGGAAGGCAAGAGCCAGACCTCTCCGAACACCGTACTTGGCCACCGCCTCGTAGGCATACGCCGAACAGGACGGGTAAAACCGGCACACCGGCGGCTTGAGGGGCGAAATCCACCGCCGATACGCCCGAATCAGCGCCAACGTTGCGGCTTTCACGACGACGGCCGACACCCCTCCTCCGTGATGAGACCGGCGCGGCGCAACACGTGGCCGACGCTCCGCACCATCTGGTGATAGTCCAGTTCGATCGCTGGAGCCCGGGCGATGAAGACAACGTCAACGCCCGGCCGAATCTTGTCTGCATGGGCGCGCACCGCTTCCTTGATCAGGCGCTTGACGCGGTTGCGCACCACGGCTTTCCCGAGTTTCTTGCTCACCGACACGCCGACGCGAAACGTCCCCCCATCGGAGCGCGGAAGGACGTAGACGACCAGTTGTCGGTTGGCCACCGATTGGCCGTAACGAAACACGCGCTGAAACTCCTCGTTCTTGCGCAGCCGTCGCTTGCGTTCCACGCGCCATACGCCACCTGTTCCCTAACAGTTGGACACGGAACCGTTTCGATCTTCATTATAATTCTTTCGCCAGAAAAGTCACGCCAAACCTTTGTCCTCTTCCACGCCTTGCGGATGCGCGTGAAAAAAGGCCACACCCGCGGTGGCCCCTTACGCAGACAGCACTTTTCTCCCCTTGCGGCGGCGATTGCGCAACACCTTCCGCCCGTTTTTCGTGCTCATGCGCTTGCGAAACCCGTGCACTTTCTTCCGCTTGCGATTGTTCGGCTGAAACGTGCGCTTCATCCCCTACCACCTCCTTCGCCGGTATCCACGCGAACAAGCCACACAGTCTTACTTATCGTACTGAACTCCGGCGTTCGTTGTCAAGCGCCGACGACCGCGCCGGCTGTGAATGTTCCATCCACAACAATCGACGCGTTTCGACAGCTCTGTGCACAGATTGTACACAAGATCTCGTATTGTTGATAACCCCGAACCACAAGGTGTTGAGGTTGTGGAAAAATACGAAAAACCCTTGTCCAATGCGCTTTTCCCGTGCTATGATGGTTGTGTTTTCCCCAGTGGATAAGTGGCCGACACCCCACCTTTTATCCACAATTGGGGATATTTTTGTGCATAGTTCGGGTGTATGTGGATAAAAAACTGCGCGGCGTCTGTGGATAACTGCCCTCGCCTTTCGCGACGTTTTGCGCCCCGTCGACATCTTTTTATCCACATTTGTCCACAAGAACATGTGAATAACTCCCGAGGGGTGAGCACGGTGGACAAGAGGGTTGGCGAGCTGTGGCACCACGTTCTCGCCGTGATCGAAGGCCGCCTGTCCAAACCCAGCTTTGAAACCTGGCTCAAGTCAACCGAAGCCATCGCCCTCCAGGACAACACCGTCATCGTGGCCGCGCCGAACGAGTTCGTACGCGACCACCTCGAACGGTCCTACACCGCCCTGATCCGGGAAACGCTGCAGGAAGTGGCCCAACAGGCCCTGGACGTCAAATTCGTGCTCCCGCCGCAGCACGACGAAACCGAGAGTAGGTCCCCTTCCCCTTCTTCTCGCCAACCGCGCTCGGGATCGGCCCTGGCCGATGACATGCCGCAAACGATGCTGAATCCCAAGTACACCTTTGACACCTTCGTCGTCGGGCAAAGCAACCGCTTCGCCCATGCGGCCTGTCTGGCTGTAGCCGAATTGCCGGCAAAGGCGTACAACCCGCTGTTCATCTACGGCGGTGTCGGCCTCGGCAAAACGCACCTGATGCACGCCATCGGGCACTATGTGCTGCAGCACAACCCCGGCGCCAAGGTGGTCTACCTGTCCTCCGAAAAGTTCACCAACGAATTCATCACGGCCATCCAATACAACCGGACTGAAGACTTCCGCAACAAGTACCGCAAAGTGGACGTCCTGTTGATCGACGACATCCAATTTCTTGCCGGGAAAGAGCGCATCCAGGAGGAGTTTTTCCACACGTTTAACGCGCTGCATGAGGAAAATAAGCAGATCGTCATCTCCAGCGACCGGCCGCCGCGGGAAATCCCCACCCTGGAAGACCGGCTGCGTTCCCGTTTCGAGTGGGGCTTGATCACCGACATTCATCCGCCGGATCTCGAAACCCGCATCGCCATCCTGCGCAAAAAGGTGAAAGCCGAAAACCTCGACATTCCCGACGACGTGCTGCTGTACATCGCCAACCAGATCGACTCCAACATCCGCGAGCTGGAAGGTGCCCTCCTGCGCGTCGTCGCCTATTCCGCCGCCCACCAACGGGACATCGACCTGCCGCTCGCCGTGGAAGCCCTGCGGGACATCGTCTCGCCGTCCAAGCCGCGCAAGATCACCATCGCCGACATTCAGAAGGTCGTCGGGGCGCACTTCGGTCTGCGCCTCGAAGACCTAATCGGCAAGAAGCGAACGAAGAACGTCGCCTACCCGCGGCAAATCGCCATGTATTTGGCCCGCGAACTGACCGACGCCTCCCTGCCCAAGATCGGAAGCGAATTCGGCGGCCGCGATCATACCACCGTGATCCACGCCCATGAAAAGATTTCCCGCGAATTGCAAACCAATCCCGAACTGCAGGCCCTCATCCAGCAGTTGACCGAACAGCTGAAACATCAGCCGTAGCCCAGTTGTGTATAACTCTCCCTGGCCTATGCACAGGTTGTCCACATGTGCATAGGCGTTTTTTCTTGCCCTGCAGGAAGTTATCCACTGTGACCACATCGCTGATGACGATGATGACGAGTCCCAAAAGATCATCTTATGCAAGACATAAACCGCGTATGCCAGATGCAGGCGAATCGATCCAAATCGGAAGGATACCGATCTGCATCCGCTATACCTCCCCGGGGTACACGTATGAACCATCCCTTCGCGCGCGTGTCAACTCACATAAAAACCTAACCGAAGTGAAACCGATCCCTCACGTAAAAACCTAACCGAATACTCTTGGCAAGAGGCTCCCTCAGGTAGGAAAATGGAGTTGAGGTCTACCCGACCTCAAGAGGTTCTTGGTTAGGTGGCTCGGGGGAGGGAGCCCAAGGACCCCGAGCCACGATTTTTTCGAGCTCATCATGAAGATCGAGCGGGTTGAGCGTTTCAAACTGAGCCTTGAGCACGTGTTCCATCTCCGGTTTTAAGGCGCCGCTTTCGATCAGGCGTTGGAAAGGCGTGCGGGCTTGGTCGAAGCGTTTGCGAATGCGCTTGCCTTCGTAGGATTTTTCGACGACCTTGCGGGTGGGCAAAAAGAGATTGGCGTAGGGGTCGAGGAGGGCATAGACGGCGTTGAGCCACTCCACAGCCTCTGGGGTGTCGTAGCGGGCATAGCCCACGATCTCGCGAACGAACTGGCGGTTTTTCTGTTCGACATGGGGGTTGTCGTTTTTGCGGTAGGGACGGCTGCGCATAAACGCAATCCCCTTTTGCCTGCAGAAACGGAGGAGATGATGGTTCAAGAACTCGGAACCGTTATCGCTGTGGAGGGTATGGACAGCTGTAGGCCACTGAGAGAGGATGGATTCCAAGGCAGCGAAGACGGCTTTTTGGCTTTTGCCGAGGATGGCCTGGCGGCGGCTGTAGCCGGTGACCATGTCGGTAACCGACAAGGTGCAGGCGAACTGGCCGGACGAGTCGCCGCCATTGTGTTCGACGAGATCGATTTCCAGGGCGCCGGGGCGGGATTCGTTCCAAGGGAGCCGGCCTGCAGGGATGTCCCTTTTCAAGCGATTGGTGGGTTTGGGGCGCATAAAGCGTCTGGGTTTGGGCGAATCGAATTCCTTCAGGCGCCGAGCGAGCGTAGATCGGCTGATTTGGGCGAGTTGCTGGCGGATGAGCGAGGTTAAGCGAAGTTTTCCATGGCGTTCTAAATGCTCGGCAGTCGGCAGGAGGACCGGATGGAGGCGTTCGGCACAAGGGTAGTCAAGGGCTTCCCAAACGGTTCGGATGACAGGGAGCGCTTCTTGATACCGCTTGGGCCGTTTGCGCCGGATCTGTTTGGGTTTCCACTCCGGGCCGTTGAGAACCTGGATAGCGTACTTGCGGTGATACCCCAGCACGCGCGTGACTTCATCGAGAATGCGCGACTTTTCTTTTCGGGACGAGGCTTTGGCATACCATTTCCGGATTTGTGTAAGGTATTCGCGACGGCTTTGAAGAGACATGGTCACGTCACATCCCCCTCGGTAAGATTTCGATGTGAGTGATCCAGTCTCCCTTCGGTTAGATTTTAGCTGAGCGATTGCGGCGCGTTGACACCCTTTCGGTACTGCGCAATAATTAGATGATATGGACCTCATGTAACGTGCCACGCTGCTGGCCACTGTGGACAAGGCAACTTGGCCCTGTTCCGTCCTGTTTGCTATGCTGGTGTTGATCCAAAAGGTGGAGGAGTGCCATGAAACTCACCATTGATCGCAGTCGCCTGGTGAGCGCCCTGCAACAGGCTGCCAAAGCCGTATCGGCACGCACGACCATCCCCATCCTGACCGGCGTAAAGATGGTGGCAGACCCATACGGCGTCACCCTGACCGGAAGCGATTCGGATGTAGCCATTCAGTGCACCGTTCCGTGCGAGGAGGACGACCGCATCCTCGTGCACCTCCAGCAACCGGGCAGCGTGGTCATCCCGGCTTCGTACTTTCTGGACATCATCCGCAAACTTCCTGGCGACACGGTGGAAATCGAAGTAAACGAGCGGTTTACGGTTGCGTTGCGATCCGGCCCGTCAGCCTTCCACCTCAACGGGATGGACGCCGACGATTACCCCCGTCTCCCGCAGGTGGAAGAGGGGATCGGCTTTGCCGTACCGAGCGACCTGCTGCGGACGATGATCCGGCAGACGGTGTTTGCCGTGTCCGCATCGGAAACGCGTCCCATTCTCACCGGCGTGCAGTGGACGCTGGAAGAGGGTCGCCTGCGCTTTGTGGCCACCGATAGCCATCGTCTGGCAACCCGAACGGCACAGGTGGAAGCGGATGCCGAGGCGCGCGTTTCCGTTGTGGTGCCCGGAAAGAGCCTGCAGGAGCTGGCCCGGACGCTGGAGGAAACCCGCGAGTTGGTGGATGTCTCCGTGGCCCAGAACCAGCTGATTGTGAAAGGCAAGCACATCCTGTTCTACTCGCGCCTGCTGGAGGGTACGTATCCGGATACGTCGCGCATTATCCCGACCGCCAGCAAAACCAACCTCGTGGTTGAGACGAAGGAATTCCTAGCCGCAATCGAGCGGGCCTCTTTGATCGCCAAGGACGGAAAAAACAACGTGGTCAAGCTGTGGGTACGCCCCGACCAGACCGTGGAACTTTCATCGCACAGCCCGGAGATCGGGAAGGTCACCGAGGCGGTCGCGGCCCGCGCGGTGGAAGGGGAAGAACTCAAGATCGCGTTTAATGCCAAGTACATGATGGATGCCCTGCGCGCTGTCGATGCGCCGGAGGTGGCGATCCGCTTCACGGGGGCAATGAGCCCGTTCGTGCTCAAGCCAACCGACCACGACTGGACGTTGCACCTCATCCTGCCCGTGCGCACGTACTGACGGCGCGCCCTGGGAGGGGAAGGATGAGCATGGCCGAGCGAACCGTGTACATCTCCACGGACATCATTACGTTGGGGCAGCTGCTCAAGCTGGCCGACGTCATCGCCACGGGTGGACAGGCCAAATCCTTTCTCGCGACCCACGAGGTGTGCGTGAACGGGGAGCGGGAGACACGGCGCGGGCGCAAGCTGCATCCGGGCGACGTGGTGGCGGTCGACGGTCGGCTTCAGGTGCGCGTGGCACGTCGCGACGGCAACCGGACGGAGGACGCATAGGAACCGTGCGGCTGACCGAATTGGTCCTGGACCGTTTCCGCAACTATGCCGCCCTGCACCTCACCTTCGACGCGCCGGTGACGCTGTTTGTCGGCCGCAACGCACAGGGCAAGACCAACCTCCTTGAGGCGATCCACGTGCTGGCCTTGGCCAGGTCCCACCGCAGCGCGCGCGATCGCGAGCTCGTGCAGTGGGGACAGGAGGCGGCGGGGGTCAAAGGGCGCGCCGAGCGGGAGGACGGGCGGCGGGTGCGCCTCGAGGTGCGGCTGGGCCCAAAGGGGAAAACGGTCAAGGTGAACGGCGTCGAAAAGCGACGCCTCAGCGAGTACGTGGGGCACCTGAATGCCGTCCTGTTCGCCCCGGAGGATCTCAGCCTGGTCAAAGGCTCGCCGCAGCACCGGCGCCGTTTTCTGGACATGGCCATCGGCCAGGTCAGTTCGGCCTACCTCCACGACTTGAGTGCGTATCTCAAGACCTTGGCCCAGCGCAACGAGCTGCTCAAAACGGCTCGGACGGCCGGTCGTGCGGTGGAGCCGCTTCTGTCCGTTTACGACGAGCAACTGGCCACCCTGGCGGCGAAACTGCTTCGCAAACGGCTGGCCTTTGTGCGAAAATTAGAGGGATGGGCCCGCGCCATCCACGCCGCGATCACCCAGGAAACCGAAACCCTCTCCCTGCGGTACGTGTCGACGGTGTCCCTTGACGCCGTCGACGTCGAGGAGGAGGCCGTGCGCGCCCGGGTACAGGAGGAGCTTGCCCAGCTTCGCCCGCGCGAACGCGAGCGCGGCGTCACCCTGGTCGGGCCGCATCGTGACGACCTCGCTTTTTTTGTGAACGGCTACTGTGTGCAAACCTTTGGCTCACAGGGCCAGCAGCGCACCGTAGCGCTGGCCCTGAAGCTGGCGGAAATCGAATTCATCCGGGAAGCGGTGGGCGAGGCGCCCATTCTGCTTTTGGACGATGTCCTATCGGAACTGGATGCCAGCCGACAGCTTCATCTCTTGTCGGCCATCCAGGATCGCGTGCAGACCTTTGTGACGGCAACGGGGGTGGAGGGCGTGGACCACGAGTTGGTGCGACACGCCGCCCGCTACCGCGTCGAGCAGGGGCAGATTCAACCGGAAGGATGAGGGGAATGTTTATCCACCTTGGCGGCGATTGCACGGTGTGGGCACGGGATGTGGTGGCGATACTGGATGAAAAGCTGATCTCGGCATCCAAGCGGACACGTGAGTTTGTGGAGGCTCATCAGGCGAGGGGTCGCTATGTGGCCGTTGCCGCCGATGCCGTCAAATCCTACGTGGTGACGACCCACGGGTTGTACGGCTCGCCCATTTCGTCGACCACGCTGAAGCGGCGGGCGTTCGGTGTGCGCGCGGCCGATGTTGGCGCGCGTCGCCTGCGCCCAAAGGGGACGGACGAAAGCGAAGGTGAAGCGCATTGAGCCTTGAGCAGAAGCAACACACCTACGACGAAAGCCAAATTCAGGTTCTCGAGGGCCTCGAGGCGGTGCGCAAACGCCCGGGGATGTACATTGGCTCGACGGGAGTCCGCGGGCTGCACCACCTGGTATGGGAAGTGGTGGACAACAGCATCGACGAGGCCATGGCCGGTTTTTGCGACGACATCCAGGTGATCGTGCACCCTGACGACAGCGTTACCGTCATCGACAACGGCCGCGGGATTCCCACCGGTATCCACGAGAAGACCGGCAAGTCGACGGTGGAGACGGTGCTTACCGTGCTCCACGCCGGCGGGAAGTTCGGCGGCGGGGTGTATAAGGTATCCGGCGGCTTGCACGGCGTCGGCGTCTCCGTTGTCAACGCCCTGTCGGAGTGGCTGGAGGTGGAGGTGAAGCGCGACGGCAAGATCCACCGCCAGCGCTATACGCGGGGAAATCCCGACCACGAGTTGAAGGTGGTCGGGGAGACGGACGAAACGGGGACGCGGGTGACGTTCAAGCCCGATCCCGAGATCTTCACCGAGACGACGTCGTTTGACTACGACACGCTGGCCAACCGGCTGCGCGAGCTGGCGTATCTCAACGCCGGCCTGCGCATCACGCTGGTCGATGAACGGACGGGGAAGCAAGAGGTTTTCCAATACCAGGGCGGCATCGTTTCCTTCGTCAAAACCCTCAACAAGAGCCGCAACGTGCTGCACCCCGAGCCCATCTACGTCAGCGGAGAGAAGGACGGTATTTTCGTCGAAGTGGCCCTGCAGTACAATGACGGCTACGCGACGAACCTGTATTCCTTCGCCAACAACATCCACACCACCGAAGGCGGCACCCATGAGGTGGGCTTCAAGAGTGCCCTTACCCGCGTGATCAACGAGTATGCGCGCCGGCATAACCTGCTCAAGAACGCCGACACCAACCTGACCGGCGACGATGTCCGCGAGGGCCTGACCGCCATTGTCAACGTGCGCATTCCCGAGCCGCAGTTCGAGGGGCAGACGAAGACGAAGCTCGGCAACAGCGAGGTGCGCGGCATCGTCGAATCGCTCTTTGCCGAACGGTTTGCCACGTTTCTCGAGGAAAACCCCGTGGTGGCGCGGAAGATTGTGGAGAAGGCCGTTCTGGCCGCCCGCGCCCGCGAGGCCGCGCGCCGCGCCCGTGAGCTGACGCGGCGCAAGAACGCCCTCGACGCCGCATCGCTGCCGGGAAAGCTGGCCGATTGTGCCTCGCGCGACCCGGCGATGAGCGAGTTGTTCCTCGTCGAGGGGGATTCGGCCGGCGGTTCGGCCAAGATGGGGCGTGACCGGCAGTACCAGGCCATTCTTCCCCTGCGCGGGAAGATTCTCAACGTGGAGAAGGCCCGCCTCGACAAGATCCTGTCCAACGAGGAGATCCGCGCCATCATCACCGCCATCGGCACGGGGATCGGCGACGACTTCGACCTGAGCAAGGCGCGCTACCACAAGATCATCATCATGACCGATGCCGACGTCGACGGTGCGCACATCCGCACGCTCCTGCTCACCTTCTTCTACCGCTTCATGCGCGAGCTGATTGAGGCCGGCTACGTCTACATCGCCCAGCCGCCGTTGTATCGCATCCGCAAGGGCAAGGTGGTCCGCTATGCGCACAGCGAAACGGAGAAGGAAGCCATCCTGCAGGAGATGGGCGGCAAAGGGGAGCCGGAGATTACCCGCTTCAAAGGGCTTGGCGAGATGAACGCCGACCAGTTGTGGGAGACGACGATGGACCCGGAAAGCCGCACCCTGCTCCAGGTCACCCTTGAAGACGCCATCGAGGCAGACCGGGTGTTCGAAATGCTGATGGGCGACCGCGTCGAGCCGCGCCGCGAATTTATCCAAGAACACGCCAAGTTCGTCCGCAACCTGGACATCTGACCGGACGCCAGTCTTCCCCGGCGTAAATCGGGGCGGCAATCTCGCTGGAACGGAGGGAAGGGATGAGCACGGAACCGCGCATTCAGGCAGTCGACATTTCCGAGGAAATGAAGAGCTCGTTCCTGGACTATGCGATGAGCGTCATCGTCAGCCGCGCCCTGCCGGATGTCCGGGACGGGCTCAAGCCGGTGCACCGGCGCATTCTGTATGCGATGAACGAGATGGGGCTGACGCCGGACAAGCCGCACCGCAAGTCGGCCCGCATCGTCGGCGACGTCATCGGGAAATACCACCCGCATGGCGATGCGGCGGTGTACGAGTCCCTCGTTCGCCTGGCGCAGGACTTCTCCTGCCGCTATCCTCTCGTGGACGGCCACGGCAACTTCGGCTCCGTCGATGGCGACGCCGCGGCGGCGATGCGGTACACCGAGGCTCGCCTGGCGCCGCTGGCCACGGAGCTTCTCCGCGACATCAACAAGGATACCGTCGACTTTGGCGACAACTACGACGGCACGGAGAAGGAGCCCCTCGTCCTGCCGGCCCGCTTTCCCAACCTGCTGGTCAACGGGGCGGCGGGAATCGCCGTGGGAATGGCCACGAACATCCCGCCACACAACCTGGGGGAAACCATCGACGCCCTGCTCCTGCTCATTGAGAACCCCGAGGCGACGGTCAAGGAATTGATGACCAAAATCAAGGGGCCGGATTTCCCGACGGGGGGCATTATCCTCGGCAAGGACGGCATCCGCCGCGCCTACGAGACGGGCCGCGGCAGCATCGATATCCGTGCCAAGTGCTCGATCGAGGAGGCCAGCGGGGGCAAGACGCGCATCGTCGTTGAGGAGATTCCCTTCCAGGTGAACAAGGCCAAGCTGATCGAGAAGATTGCCGAGCTCGTCCGCGATAAGAAGATTGACGGCATTACCGATCTGCGCGACGAGTCGAGCCGCGAGGGGATGCGTGTCATCATCGAGCTGCGCCGCGACGTCAATCCGCGGGTGGTACTGAACAACTTGTACAAGCACACGGCGCTGCAGACATCCTTCGGCGTGAACATGCTGGCCCTCGTCAACGGGGAGCCGAAGGTGCTCAACCTGAAAGAGGTGCTCGTCCACTACCTCGATCACCAAAAAGAGGTGATCCGCCGGCGCACCCAATATGACCTGCGCAAGGCGGAGGCGCGGGCGCACATCCTCGAGGGGTTGCGCATCGCCCTTGACCACATCGACGCCATCATCGCCCTGATTCGCGCCTCGCATACGGTGGACGAGGCCAAAGGCGGCCTGATGGAACAATTTGGCCTTACCGAGGAGCAGGCCCAGGCCATCCTGGACATGCGTCTGCAGCGCCTTACCGGCTTGGAGCGGGAGAAGATCGAGACCGAGTACGCCGAGCTGGTGCAAAAGATCGCCGAGCTGCGGGCCATCCTTGCCGATGAAAAGAAGATTCTCGCGATTATTGCCGAGGAACTGAAGGAGATCAAGGAGAAGTACGGCGACGCGCGGCGCACGCGCATCACCGCCGACGTGGACAACATTGACGAAGAGGACCTCATCCCCGAGGAAGACGTGGTGGTTCTCCTGACCCATCGCGGGTACATCAAGCGCATGCCCGTCTCCACCTACCGCAGCCAGAAGCGCGGCGGGCGGGGCGTGCAAGGTTTGAGTCCCCGCGAAGGCGATTTCGTCCAGCACCTGTTCATCACCAATTCGCACCACTACCTCCTGTTCTTCACGAACAAAGGGAAAGTCTACCGCCTCAAGGCGTATGAGGTGCCGGAATTCGGCCGCACCGCGCGGGGCATCGCCCTGGTCAACTTGATCCAGATCGAGCCGGGCGAGAAGGTGAACGCCGTCATTCCGGTGGCCTCCTTTGATGAGGAAGCCTACCTCTTTTTTGCCACCAAGCAGGGCATCGTCAAAAAGACGGCCCTCAGCGAGTTTGAGAACATCCGCAAAGGCGGCCTGTTCGCCATCAACTTGCGCGACGATGACGAATTGGTGGGGGTTCGCCTCACCGACGGTAAGCGGGACATTCTCCTCGGCACCCGTTTGGGGTTGTCGATTCGCTTCCCCGAGGATGACGTGCGTCCGATGGGCCGTGCGGCGACGGGGGTGAAGGGCATCACCCTGGAGGAGGGCGACGCTGTCATCGATATGGACGTCGTCCGCGACGGCACCGATGTTCTGGCCGTGACGGCCAACGGGTTTGGCAAGCGGACGCCGATTGACGAATACCGCGTGCAGTCTCGGGGAGGCAAGGGGATCCTGACGATCAACCTGACGGAGCGTGTAGGCCCCATCGTTGGCTTGAAGGTTGTCGAGGAAGGCGACGACTTGATGATCGTTTCTTCGGGTGGCGTGGTGATCCGGCTCCATGTTGCCGATATCCCCGTTCTGCACCGCAATACGCAGGGGGTACGCCTGATCCGCATGGAGGACGGGGAAGAGGTGGCCACGGTGGCCCGTGTCGAACAAGACGCCGACAAGGATGAAGAAGCGTAAGGCGGGGGGTGATCCCCCGCTTTTTTATGCTGGAGAATGAGGGTTCTTCCGGTTGGCGTGTTTGGCACGGATTGTTCCCCTTCCCATTGGTGAGAAGGAGGGGGTGGCGTGGCTGCCGTTTTTCTTGACGGAGGATTTGTTGCGTGGCAGACTCGATTTCGCCGTGAGAAAACGGAAGTCCATAAGGACGTAACTTTCTCGGCTCTAAGTCAATAACTGTGGATGGGAGGTCAACCAAGCCAAGGGTATAAAAGCGAGGAGCATCTTTCGCACATAGATCTCACGGTTACGGAAGCCGTAGCTGATTCGTTTGAGCAGCTTGATCTTGGTGTGCACGCCCTCCGTGTAGCCGTTCGAAACACGCCAGGTGTGGTAAGCCAGAATCGCCTCGCGCCAGCGGCGGAGCGTGCGTCCCCACTGCAGGAGCGCGGCATCGCTTGCCGACTGGGCCTCAAAGATCACGCGGTCCAGGATGGCTGCGGCTTCGTCTCGATTGGAAGCACGGTAAACGTCTCGCAGCTGCTCTTTGACCCAGTGAAAGTGGGCCACGTTCTTGTGATGCTTCCGAATGGCGGCAAGCTGGGCAGCTTGGCGTTCGGTGAGGTCGTCCTCGTTCTTCAAAAGCGGCCAGCGCCTCAGGCGCACCCCGGTCACCTGCTGTTCCACAAGCCGTGCTTCGTCAACCCGCCGATTCGCGTCCTGGATGACGTGAAACGGATCCGCCACGATGACAGCGCCGGGCAAAGCGCGCTTCACGGCATGACGCCAAGCATCCTTCAGGTCGATGCACACGGCCTGAATCCGCTGACGAACCGTCTCCGGCAGCTGGCGCAAAAAGCGCTCCAGTGTTTTCATGCGGTCATCCGGCAAGATGGCCAAAAGGCACCGTTTTGGCCACACGCATGTGACCGTAACCATCATGTCACGGCCACGATAGCTGTGTTCATCGATGCTCAGCACGAACGCATCAACATCCCGGAGGGCTTCCTCGAGATTTACCTGCTGGCCTACGCACCGGAAAAGCAGACGGCGCAAGG
>NZ_BAAIFH010000004.1:607500-625000 GCF_054654135.1 Calditerricola yamamurae | reverse complement strand
GTGATACACTTAAAGATGCAGCGTTTGCACCTTGAAAACCGGATCGCACGAGGGTTATCGGAGTGGGTTAAGCTAGAAAGGGCGCACGGTGGATGCCTCGGCGCCAGGAGCCGATGAAGGGCGCGGCAAACGGCGATACGCCCCGGGGAGCCGTAAGCAGGCGTCGATCCGGGGATTCCCGAATGGGGCAACCCACCGCCCGGAATGGGGCGGTATCCCGGAGGTGAATCCATAGCCTCCGGGAGGGCACACCGGGGGAACTGAAACATCTTAGTACCCCGAGGAAAAGAAAGCAACCGCGATTCCCTTAGTAGCGGCGAGCGAACGGGGAAGAGCCTAAACCGGAAGGCGTTGCCTTCCGGGGTCGTGGGGCGCCTCACATGGGAGTGACAAAAGGCGATGGTAGGTGAAGAGGTCTGGAAAGGCCCGCCAGAGAGCGTGACAGCCGCGTAACCGAAACCGTCGCCTCTCCCGAGGCGAACCCCGAGTACCACGGGACACGGGAAATCCCGTGGGAATCCGGGAGGACCACCTCCCAAGGCTAAATACTCCCTGGCGACCGATAGCGCACCAGTACCGTGAGGGAAAGGTGAAAAGCACCCCGGGAGGGGAGTGAAAGAGAACCTGAAACCGTGTGCCTACAAGCAGTCGGAGCGCTATGCCCGCAAGGGCAAGCGTGACGGCGTGCCTTTTGTAGAATGAACCGGCGAGTTACGGTCGCGTGCGAGGTTAAGGCTGGTGAGCCGGAGCCGTAGCGAAAGCGAGTCCGAATAGGGCGCTTCAGTACGCGGCCGTAGACCCGAAACCGGGTGATCTACCCATGCCCAGGGTGAAGTCGGGGTAATGCCCGACGGAGGCCCGAACCGGTTGGTGTTGAAAAACCATCGGATGAGGTGTGGGTAGGGGTGAAATGCCAATCGAACCCGGAGATAGCTGGTTCTCCCCGAAATAGCTTTAGGGCTAGCCTCGGGATGTGAGTGCCGGAGGTAGAGCACTGATTGGGCTAGGGGCCCTCACCGGGTTACCGAACTCAGTCAAACTCCGAATGCCGGCCACTCGAATCCCGGGAGTCAGACTACGAGCGCTAAGGTCCGTGGTCGAGAGGGGAACAGCCCAGACCGCCAGCTAAGGCCCCCAAGTGCGCGCTAAGTGGGAAAGGATGTGGCGTTGCGAAGACAACCAGGATGTTGGCTTAGAAGCAGCCATCATTTAAAGAGTGCGTAATAGCTCACTGGTCGAGTGACGCTGCGCCGAAAATGTACCGGGGCTAAGCGCGCCGCCGAAGCTGCGGGTGCCGCTCCGCACGGAGCGGCGCGGTAGGGGAGCGTTCCGCCCAGCGCCGAAGGCCGACCGTGAGGACGGCTGGAGCGGGCGGAAGTGAGAATGCCGGTGTGAGTAGCGATAAGACGGGTGAGAATCCCGTCCGCCGGAAGCCTAAGGATTCCTGAGGAAGGCTCGTCCGCTCAGGGTTAGTCGGGACCTAAGCCGAGGCCGAAAGGCGTAGGCGATGGACAACGGGTTGATATTCCCGTACCACCTCCGCTCCGCTTGAGCGATGGGGGGACGCAGGAGGGTAGGGGAGCGCGCGACCGGAAGTGCGCGTCCAAGCGGTTAGGCCGGCAGATAGGCAAATCCGTCTGCCACCAAGGCTGAGCCGTGACGGCGAGGGGAAATCCAGTACCCGAAGTCCCTGATCCCACACTGCCAAGAAAAGCCTCTAGCGATGGAGCGAGGTGCCCGTACCGCAAACCGACACAGGTAGGCAGGGAGAGAATCCTCAGGCGCGCGGAAGAACCCTCGCTAAGGAACTCGGCAAAATGGCCCCGTAACTTCGGGAGAAGGGGCGCCTCGGTAGGGTGATGAGCCCGAGGAGGCCGCAGTGAAAAGGCCCAAGCGACTGTTTATCACAAACACAGGTCTCTGCGAAGCCGTAAGGCGATGTATAGGGGCTGACGCCTGCCCGGTGCTGGAAGGTTAAGGGGAAGGGTGAGCGCCTTTCGGCGCGAAGCCCTGAACCGAAGCCCCAGTAAACGGCGGCCGTAACTATAACGGTCCTAAGGTAGCGAAATTCCTTGTCGGGTAAGTTCCGACCCGCACGAAAGGCGTAACGACTTGGGCACTGTCTCGGCGAGGGATCCGGTGAAATCGTAGTACCTGTGAAGATGCAGGTTACCCGCGACTAGACGGCAAGACCCCGTGGAGCTTTACTGCAGCCTGATATTGAATTTTGGTGCGGCCTGTACAGGATAGGTGGGAGCCTGCGAACCCAGGCCGCCAGGCCTGGCGGAGGCGCCGGTGGGATACCACCCTGGCCGTACCGAAATTCTAACCCGCGACCGTCACCCGGTCGGGGAACAGTGTCAGGCGGGCAGTTTGACTGGGGCGGTCGCCTCCTAAACGGTAACGGAGGCGCCCAAAGGTTCCCTCAGCGCGGTCGGAAATCGCGCGTCGAGTGCAAAGGCAGAAGGGAGCCTGACTGCAAGACCGACAGGTCGAGCAGGGACGAAAGTCGGGCTTAGTGATCCGGTGGTCCCGCGTGGAAGGGCCATCGCTCAACGGATAAAAGCTACCCCGGGGATAACAGGCTGATCTCCCCCAAGAGTCCACATCGACGGGGAGGTTTGGCACCTCGATGTCGGCTCGTCGCATCCTGGGGCTGAAGTCGGTCCCAAGGGTTGGGCTGTTCGCCCATTAAAGCGGCACGTGAGCTGGGTTCAGAACGTCGTGAGACAGTTCGGTCCCTATCTGTCGCGGGCGCAGGAAATCTGAGAGGAGCTGCCCCTAGTACGAGAGGACCGGGGTGGACGCACCGCTGGTGTACCAGTTGTCCCGCCAGGGGCACCGCTGGGTAGCCATGTGCGGCCGGGATAAGCGCTGAAAGCATCTAAGCGCGAAGCCCCCCTCAAGATCAGATTTCCCACCGGGTTAACCGGGTAAGACCCCTCGGAGATGACGAGGTCGATCGGCCCGAGGTGTAAGCGCGGTAACGCGTTCAGCCGACGGGTCCGAATCGGTCGAGGGCTTAACCCACTCCCCACCACCCCCGCGGTCCGGTTTTCAGGGTGCAACCGCACCCCAAACCCCTTGCGTTTCCTACCAACCTTGTGCTACAATCCATCCCGTGTCTGGTGACGATAGCGGAGGGGACACACCCGTTCCCATCCCGAACACGGAAGTTAAGCCCTCCAGCGCCGATGGTACTTGGGGCGCGAGCCCCTGGGAGAGTAGGTCGTTGCCAGGCACAACGCGGGAGACGGTACACCCGTCTCCCGCTTTCGCATTTTGGCCGGGAAGGAGCGGTTCGCGGTGGATTTCCTGATTCCGGTACTAACGTTCGTCGGCGGTGCGGTTTTGGGATTTCTGGTCGGGGTCGTCTATTTGCGCAAGCAGCTTTTGCGCATGCAGATGGACCCGCAGCAGTTGCAGCGGATTGCCCGCAGCATGGGCATCCAACTGAACCAAAAGCAACTGAACCAAGTGCAGCAACTGATGAAAAACTGGCAGAAGAAAAAGCGGTGAGCCGTCGCATTCCCATGCGGCCGGTCAACTGACGGCAAACACAAGGGGAAATCCGTGGAGCAGATTGAGGATGAGGTTGGGGAATTTGCGCTGGGAACACCGCAGAAAGTCACTGATCAACGCCGTTTCGGATACGGCGACGCCGTGGGCATACTGGCCCCACAGTTCCGGCTCATAGCGGCAAAGGATGCCCAGCATGTACATGAGGCAGACGTGGGCACAGGCTTCGGGCAGCAGATGGCTGCTTCTCCGTTCCAGCAGCAGGTAGGGCTGGCCTTGCACATCGTAACGAATCAGCCGGTTTTCAAAGTCGACGGATCCGTCTTCGTCGTCCGCCGCCGGCAGCGCAGGATGATTCCACTGCAGCGTGAAAGTGGCGGGCTGGGTTGTGGTACTACCCAGGGAGAAGGTTCCCGCGCCGATGCGGTGCTGGTTGAGCAGGTCGACGAAACGCGAAGCGGTGACGTGCCAGAAGTCGAGAACCGACGTGGGCACGTCGACGGTTACCCGGTTTCCTTCGCGGCGCGCAGCTATAGGCAGGCATGAAGGGGTACCGACCAGCCGCATGTAGCTGTGGCGAAGGTCGGGGATGAGGGCCAGCAATCGGCGCGGTGTCTGTTCCGCCATCCGTGCCTCATCGGGTGCGCTGCAGGCGGTGGCAAACAGCGGGAAGAGCCCCTCGCGTTGCGGCTGGCACGAATCGTCGAGGAACCGATACTGACGGGCCTTTCGCCGTCGCGTGGAGAGGCCGTGCTGCAGGACGCGGGTGTTGCGCGGGTAAGCGGGATCGCTGGCAATCAGGACGGCCTTGATCAAGGAAACCATGCCGTAATACAAGAGAAGCGGCTTGACGAGGAGGTCGCTTTGCGCCGCCGCGCGATAATATTCCCGCGCCTGCTTGATGGCAAAGATAAAACGTTCTGTGTTTTGAAAAGCGTACATTTTTGCATTTTCCGTGCGATTTTGTTCGTATTGGCGTTGCAAAAAGTCTTGGACGATCGGTTCGCTTTCAAACCAGACGAATGTGGCCCACATGGTCTGATAAGGATCTTCACATACAATTTTCTTGACAAGCATGTGGACCCTCCTTATATTCGAGTCACCAGACGAATGTGATTTCCGAACGTTTGTCGAATTTTGCTTGACAGGGTGTGCCCCCTTTGGTACACTCTCGATAATATCAATGCACCAAATTGCTGGATGCCATGCGATTGTTCATACCATGCCGGACAAAGGATGGGAAGCACGATGTGGGAAGAAAAGTTCGGGAAAGAGGGCTTAACGTTTGACGATGTGCTGGTAGTGCCGATGAAATCGGACATCTTGCCGCGTGATGCTGATGTTTCGACGCGCCTCAGCGACAAGCTAAAGCTGAATATCCCGCTTTTGAGCGCGGCGATGGATACGGTGACGGAGGCCCCGATGGCCATCGCCATGGCCCGGGAAGGCGGGCTCGGTGTCATTCACAAGAACATGTCCATCGAAGAGCAGGCCGAAGAAGTGGACAAGGTGAAGCGTTCGGAAAGCGGCGTCATCACCAATCCGTTCTACTTGACGCCCGACCACAAGGTGTACGATGCCGAGGCGCTGATGGCCAAGTACCGCATTTCCGGGGTGCCGATCGTCGACGAGAACAAGCGCCTGGTGGGAATCATCACCAACCGTGACCTGCGGTTCGTCCGCGACTATTCCACGCCGATCCGTGAGGTAATGACAAAGGAGAACCTCGTGACGGCGCCGGTGGGCACAACGCTGAAAGAGGCGGAGGCCATCCTGCAGAAGCACAAGATTGAGAAGCTGCCGCTGGTCGACGAAAACTTCGTCCTGAAGGGCCTCATCACCATCAAGGACATCGAAAAGGCCGAACAGTACCCCAACGCGGCCAAGGACGCGCAGGGCCGGCTGGTGGTCGGTGCCGCCGTCGGCGTGTCCCGCGATACGATGGAACGGGCGGAAGCCCTTGTCGCCGCCGGTGTTGACGTGCTCGTCGTGGACACGGCGCACGGGCATTCCAAGGGCGTCATCGAGACGGTAAAGGCCCTGCGCAAGCGCTTCCCCGATCTAGACATCATCGCCGGTAACGTGGCCACCGGAGAGGCGACGCGCGATCTCATCGAAGCGGGCGCCACGGCGGTGAAGGTGGGCATTGGGCCCGGGTCCATCTGCACGACGCGGGTCGTGGCCGGCATCGGTGTGCCGCAGGTGACAGCCATTTACGATTGCGCGACGGTGGCGCGGCAGTACGGCGTGGCCATCATCGCCGACGGTGGCATCAAGTATTCGGGAGACATCGTCAAGGCCATTGCCGCCGGTGCCGACGCGGTGATGATTGGCAGCCTGTTTGCCGGGACCGACGAGAGCCCGGGCGAGTTTGAAATCTACCAGGGCCGTCGGTTTAAGGTCTACCGAGGAATGGGTTCCATCGGGGCAATGAAGGCGGGCAGTAGTGACCGCTACTTCCAAGAAAACGCGCAGAAGCTGGTTCCCGAGGGCATCGAGGGGCGCGTGCCCTACAAGGGACCCTTGCACGAGGTGGTGTACCAGCTGATTGGTGGCCTGCGGGCGGGTATGGGGTATACCGGATGCCGGACGATCGAGGAACTGAAAACGAAAACGCGTTTTGTGCGCATCACCAACGCGGGCCTGCGCGAAAGCCATCCACACGACGTGCAGATCACGAAGGAGGCGCCTAACTACTCGCTTTGAACCGCTGTGCGACAGGGGAGAACCCTGTCGCTTTTTTACACCGCTCGCGGGACAAGATGGCGGCGCATGCTCCCGCGCGGGTATGGTACAATGGGGGATGTGTGAAACCGCGTGGGAGGTGCGTGGAGATGGTGCAGAGTTGGTGGCGGTTGCGCGTGCCGCGGGTCGTGTTCATCCTGCTTCTCGCGCTGGTGATCACAGCCGGTTGGACAGGTCCCACGGCCTACGCGCAGCCCCCTTTGCAGCTTGCCGCCAAGTCGGCGATTCTCGTCGAAGCGGAAACGGGGAAAATCCTCTACAAATACAACGAAAATCTGCCGCTGCCTCCCGCCAGCATGACGAAGATGATGACCGAATACCTCGTGTTGGAGGCGATCAAGCAGGGCAAGATTTCATGGGAGGACAGGGTCACCACCGACGAATACGGTTATTGGATGGGACGCCATGGCGGTTCGCGCGTGTTCTTGAACCTCGGCGAAGTGCGCACCGTGCGCGAGCTGTACACGGCGATGGCCGTCTACTCGGCCAATGACGCCACGGTGATGCTGGCCAGGCACGTGGCGGGATCGGAGGCGGCCTTCGTCGAGCAGATGAACAAAAAGGCAAAAGCGCTGGGGATGACCCACACGCATTTCGTTACCAGCACGGGCTTCCCGTTGAAGGACATTCCCGCCCAGTTCCGTCCGCCGGGGAACGGCGACAACCAGATGTCGGCGCGGGATGCGGCAATCCTGGCCCGCCGGCTGCTCATGGATTATCCGGAGGTACTGGAGTTTTCCAGCATTCCCAAGGCGGTGTTTCGCGAAGGGGAAGCCAACCCGATACAGATGGCGAACTGGAACTGGATGTTGCCCGGTTTGGTGGCGCAGTATCCCGGTGTGGACGGACTGAAGACGGGCCACACCGAGCAGGCCGGATACTGTTTCACTGGCACCGCCCAGCGGGACGGCATGCGCCTGATCAGCGTGGTGATGGGGACCTCCTCCGAGTTGGCGCGGTTCCAGGAGACGGCCAAGCTGTTCGACTACGGGTTCAGCCAATTTGAAGTCAAAACCCTCTTCAAAGGAAAGGAGCCGGTGAAGGGCTACGAAACGGTTCCGGTGACCAAGGGGGTAGACCTGGAGGTTCCGGTTGTCCCCGAGCGTGACGTGGTCGCCGTTGTGCGCAAAGGGGATGAAAGCGCGCCGTCGCCGCGGGTAAGCGTGGCGGAGGTGGTGGCTCCGGTCAAGCAGGGACAAGCGGTGGGCACGATCAAAGCGGTTGCCGCATCGGGCGGGGACGAGTACCTGACGCCGGAGGCCGGTGCGGTGAAGCTGATCGCCCAAGAGGACGTGGAGGAAGCCGGATGGCTCCGCCTCTTCTTCCGTAGTGTCAAAAACGCCCTTGCCGGCCTGTTTTCCAGCATCGTAGAGGCCGTCACGGGAGCGTTTTGAGGTGAGGGGCATGTCGCTCGGCATGCAATGGGCGCTGGTGATCGTGCCGTCGATTGTGTTTGTGTTGCTCGCCGTTGGCGGGTTCTTCATGTTTCGCGCGTTTTTGCGCAACTGGCCGCGGCAGGAGCGGGGAGACGAGTGAGATTCCGGGCGGACATATCCGATCCAGTTGGTTGCCTATGCTCATCCCATTGGGTAAAATAACGGTAATGACGAGCTTGGCATGGCGGATTCGACATACCGGGAACGGACCACACCAGAGGAGTTAGGAGGAACGAGCCATGGTGGAAGTGGGTACCACGCGCGTCAAGCGTGGCATGGCGGAGATGCAAAAAGGCGGCGTCATCATGGACGTCACCAACGCGGAGCAGGCGAAGATCGCCGAAGCGGCTGGTGCGGTGGCCGTGATGGCCCTCGAGCGCGTACCGGCGGATATCCGCGCGGCGGGTGGCGTGGCACGGATGGCCGACCCACGGGTCATCGAAGAGGTGATGAACGCCGTTTCCATCCCGGTGATGGCCAAGTGCCGCATCGGGCATTACGTGGAGGCGAAAATACTCGAGGCCCTTGGCGTCGACTATATCGACGAGAGCGAAGTGCTGACGCCGGCCGACGATCGGTTCCATATCAACAAGCACGAGTTTACCGTGCCCTTCGTTTGCGGGGCGCGCGATCTCGGCGAAGCCCTGCGCCGCATCGGTGAGGGTGCCTCGATGATCCGCACGAAGGGCGAGGCGGGCACGGGGAACATTGTTGAAGCGGTGCGCCACATGCGGACGATGCAGGCGCAAATCCGCAAGGTGCAGAACATGTCGCCCGACGAGTTGATGGCTGAAGCCAAGGCCCTGGGGGCGCCGTACGAGCTGTTGAAGTATGTCCACGAGCATGGGCGCCTGCCGGTGGTCAACTTTGCCGCGGGTGGCGTAGCCACGCCGGCCGACGCGGCGTTGATGATGTACCTCGGCGCCGACGGTGTGTTTGTCGGGTCGGGGATCTTCAAGTCGGAAAACCCCGAGAAGTACGCCCGGGCCATCGTTGAGGCGACGGCGCACTATGATGACTACGAGCGGCTGGCCCATCTTATGAAAGGGCTGGGCGGCGCCATGAAGGGAATCGACATCGCCTCCCTCGGCGAGGACCAGCGTTTGCAGGAGCGCGGATGGTAGGGATGCAGCAATGAACATCGGCGTATTGGCGTTGCAAGGGGCCGTAGCGGAGCACATTCGGATGCTGGAGAAAGCCGGGGCGCGCGCCATTCCGGTCAAGCGCGCCGAAGAGATTCCGGCCTTGGACGGGCTGGTGATCCCCGGTGGCGAAAGCACGACCATCGGCCGGTTGATGAAAAAATACGGCATTGACGAGGCAGTACGCGAATTTTCCGCGCAGGGCAAGCCCATTTTTGGGACCTGCGCCGGCCTGATCGTGCTGGCCAAGCGCATTGCCGGACAAGACGAGACCTACTTGGGTCTCATGGACATCACCGTGGAGCGTAATGCGTTCGGTCGGCAACGGGAGAGTTTCGAGACGGATCTGCCGGTGGCGGGTGTGGCCGACCGGTTCCGGGCCGTTTTCATCCGGGCGCCGTACATCCGGGAGGTCGGCGAAAATGTGGAGGTGCTGTCCAAGTTTCAGGACCGGATTGTTGCGGCGCGACAAGGCCACCTGCTCGCCACGGCTTTCCACCCGGAACTGACGGACGACGAACGCGTGCACGCATATTTCCTGCAAATGGTGAACGAATCTGCGTAAGTTGGTGCGCATGGTGGGTCTCCCGTCCCAGGCCGGGGCGGGAGTTTTCGTTTCCCATGGCAACAAAGGAGGGATCTTGATGCTGGATGTAAAACGCCTGCGCCACGATCTGGACGGCGTCAAGCGCGCCTTGGCACGGCGTGGCGCCGTTCCGGCGGAACTTGACCGGTTTGTGGAGCTTGATACCGCCTGGCGGGCTTTGGTGGCGGAAAGCGACCAGTTGAAACACCAGCGCAACGAAGTTTCCCAGGAAATTGCCCGGCTCAAGCGCGCCGGGGAAGACGCCGAGGCGCGCATCGCCGAAATGCGCCAGGTTTCCGATCGGATCAAGGAGCTGGACGAGCGCATTCGCCAACTGGAGGCAGAAATCGACGAACTGCTCTTGTCCATTCCCAACGTGCCGCACGAAACGGTGCCCGATGGCGCTTCGGATGCCGACAATGTCGAAGTGCGCCGTTGGGGTGAGCCTCCCACCTTTGCTTTCGATCCGAAGCCCCATTGGGAGCTGGCGGAGCGCCTGGGCATCCTGGATTTCGAGGCGGCGGCAAAGGTGACGGGCAGCCGGTTCGTGTTTTACAAAGGGCTTGGCGCTCGTCTGGAACGCGCGCTGATCAATTTCATGATCGACCTGCATGTGCGCGAGTTTGGCTATGAAGAGGTCTTCCCGCCCTATCTGGTCCACCGCCACAGCATGATCGGCACCGGTCAGCTCCCGAAATTCGAGGAGGACGCCTTCCGCGTCGTGGACAGCGACTACTATCTCATCCCGACGGCCGAGGTGCCGGTGACCAACCTGCACCGCGAGGAGATTCTGGGCCCAGACGACCTGCCCAAGAAATACGTCGCGTACAGCGCCTGTTTCCGCGCCGAGGCCGGGGCGGCGGGTCGCGACACGCGCGGGCTCATCCGCTTGCACCAGTTCAACAAGGTGGAGCTGGTGCAGTTTGTGAAACCGGAAGACTCCTATGAGGCCCTAGAGGCGCTTACCGCGCAGGCAGAGACGGTGCTCCAGCGCCTGGGCCTGCCGTATCGCGTGGTGGCGTTGTGTGCCGGCGACCTCGGGTTTGCCGCAGCCAAGACCTATGACATCGAGGTGTGGCTGCCTTCCGCCGGCACCTACCGCGAAATCTCCTCCTGCAGCAATTTCGAGGATTTCCAAGCGCGTCGTGCACAGATTCGTTTCCGCCGCGCACCAAAGGCCAAGCCGGAGTTCGTGCACACGCTTAACGGATCGGGGCTGGCTGTGGGGCGCACGGTGGCGGCCATTCTGGAAAACTATCAACAGGCGGATGGCAGTGTGGTCATCCCCGAGGCGCTGCGCCCGTACATGGGCGTCGAGGTGATCGCGCCTCCGGCTGACTGAGGCGGAAGCGGCAGCTTTTGGCGGCCGGTTGCGTTTTGCCGGCCGCCGTCGTATGATAAAAATGTGGGAAGGTATGCGGAGAGGTACCCAAGTGGCTGAAGGGAGCGGTCTTGAAAACCGCCAGGCGCCTTCGCGGCGCGCGTGGGTTCGAATCCCACCCTCTCCGCCAGATGATGGGCCCGTAGCTCAGTTGGATAGAGCAGCGGTTTCCTAAACCGCGTGTCGGAGGTTCGAGTCCTCTCGGGCCCGCCAGTCTTGATATATCGCGGTTTTTTGGTTGTGTACATCGCACGGAAAAACCGAAAAACCGTTTCGGTTCGTTCAACCGCAGCGGCACCCGTGTTTCATAGAAGAGGGGGTCGCTGTTTTCTTATGTTCGACGTTGTCTCGTGGCAGGACGCCATAGAGGAGTTTCTCCTCACCAGGCAGGCGGAAGCCGTGCGCCGCGCACACTGGCCGACTACCGAAAGCACCTGTCGCGCTTTTTCGACGAATGCCCCGACGCGTGGCCCAGTTTCACGGAGTTAAAGAAGGACGAGTTTGACCGTTTTGTTGTACTGAAATCGATCACGTACTTTGATGTCAAAAGCTATACCTAAAGCTTGTATGGGTAGGGTTTAGGTTTCTATGTCGTTTGTTCAGGTGCCCAGACATGTTAAACCTAGAATCAACTGTTTAAATTGAATGTTGTGATCAATATTGACTTCCTTTCGGGGATTGAAAGCCCTGCAATGATGTGTTACGCTCTTACGTAGGAGCTATCTGTAGCGTGACGGAGCCTACCTACGAGGGTTTGAAATTGAAGGGTTGGCGCTACGGATGCTGTAGCCTACCTATGAGGGTTTATTGAAAAGGTATCCTCATTGGTTACGCTTCTTTGTTGCGTGGTCTTTTATGTATTTTTTGTGGAAACGTTTTTTGTGGAAACGGCGGCGTTTTGACGCCGCCGCAATGTTGATGATTCAAAATCCATCTTTGAAAAATTCCCAAATAGAGAGAAGAGCAGGTATGATATCGATGAAGACAGGGTAAAGGTACCTGGATTTGAAAAATGTTTTTTTCATTTAATCACCTCTCCTTTGAAAATTGGGTAGATGCAAGGTTGATTTCTTTGCTTTCCAGTGTCTGGTTTCATTATACCATGGTCGGCGAAGTTTGTGAAGCGTTGGACCTACAACATCTATCAAATAGCCAAAACAAAACCGCGCGCGAAGATATGGGACGCGCGCGGGGAGCGGCGGGGTGTAGTTGACGGTGACGGTGCGGATTGCGGACCGGAATGAGCAAGACTGCTGGTTTATGCGCGAGGCGCTTGCCGAGGCACGCAAGGCTGAGGCCATTGGCGAGGTGCCCATCGGAGCGGTCATCGTGCGGAACGGGGAAGTGGTCGGGCGGGGTCACAATTTGCGCGAGACCGGCAAGGATCCGACCCTGCATGCGGAGATGGTGGCCATCCGCGAGGCGGCGTCGCGCCTCGGCGGGTGGCGGCTTCTCGGCTGCACGCTGTACGTCACCCTGGAACCGTGCCCGATGTGTGCGGGAGCCATCGTGCAGGCACGCATCGAGCGGGTGGTGTATGGCGCGCCCGATCCCAAGGCCGGTTGTGCCGGCACGCTGATGAATCTGCTGGATGAGCCGCGCTTTAACCACCAGGTGGCGGTAACGTCCGGGGTATTGGCCGAGGAGTGCGCGCAGCTTTTGCGCGACTTTTTCCGCCGGCTGCGCCGATGAGCAGCGATCGCATGGGGGGGAAAGCGAAAGCAAGGCTTGTCCGGAAGACGTGCGGTCAGTCGGCGCGGTCGAGAAACAGCTCCGTTACCCGCGTGACGTTGCCGCGCCGCTTTTCTTCATCGGTGGCCGGTCGGTCCAGTTCGTCGTTTTCCATGCCGGGCGCGATGGTGGGCGGGTGTTCCCGCTTGCGCCGGGGTGTTTGCGGCTCTGGGGGCTGGTTCACGCCGAGCACCTCCTTTCGCTCCATGCACGCGTTTGGTCTGCCCCGGTACCCTTTGTGGCCATTATTCCGGGGTGGATGCGGAACGCAAGGCCAGCAAGGCGGCCTCCTCGTCGGGAGTGAGGGGCCGGTATTCCCCCGGCGAGAGCGCCTCATCCAGGAAAAGCGGGCCGATGCGGATGCGCTTGAGGTGCAGCACGCGACGGCCGATGGCGGCAAACATGCGTTTTACCTGGTGGTATTTCCCCTCGATCAGGGTAACGGCGACGCGCGGATTCGTCCCGCCTTCCAGCACCCTTAGTTTGGCCGGTTTCGTCAGGGTACCGTCGTCAAGCACCAGCCCTTGTTCAAAGGCCAATTTTTCGGCCTCGCCGATCGGCCTATCCAGCACGGCGATGTATTCCTTCTCCACTTTTCGCCGCGGAGACAGGATGGCGTGGGCCAATTTGCCGTCGTCCGTGAGGAGCAGAAGGCCTTCGGTGTCTTTGTCCAGGCGGCCGACGGGGAAAACCCGCTTGGCCAGGTACGGATCGAGCAGGCCGTTGACGGTGGGGTGGGAGCGGTCTTCGGTGGCGGTGATCACGCCGGGCGGTTTGTTCATCATCAGGTACACATGTTCCCGGTATTCCACATCGTGTCCCGCCACGGCGATGAACTGTGTTTCCGGATCGACGTGCATGCCCGGATCAAACGCCGGCTCGCCGTCAACGGTCACGAGCCCTTCCTTGATCAGCTTTTTGACTTCCTTTCGCGTACCGAATCCCGATGCCGCGAGAATTTTGTCCAGACGCGCTTTGGCCATCACCCATGCTTCCTTTCTGTAGGGGTCTGCTCCTTCACTCTAAAGCAAATGGACCGTCCATGCAATCCGGATGCCGATGGATTTTGTCGGCAGGGTCTTGATTTTCATCGGACGCTCTGCTATTATTATTGGTGCGTTCAGCCGGAAGCGATGGTACGCGGAGAGGTGTCCGAGTGGTTGAAGGAGGCGGTCTCGAAAACCGTTAGGTCGGTCAAACCGGCCTCGTGGGTTCGAATCCCACCCTCTCCGCCATACATACCTGCGAAGGGCGGCGGCTTGCCAGTGAACGGGCAAGCCGCTTTCGTCGTGTCCATTTCAAAAGGGTTACGGGATTTGCCATTGATTCACTCCCATTTCGATGGTAAACTATACGTGCCGTGCTAGACGGGGAGGTAGCGGTGCCCTGTAACCCGCAATCCGCTATAGCGGGGTCGAAGCCTGTCCGAGGTACCCGTTTGTCGAGGCTGGCCCAAGTCGGGGGGCGTTGACAATCGGGTCCTGCGCAACGGGAACCCGTGAACCCGGTCAGGTCCGGAAGGAAGCAGCCGTAAGCGGGTCACCCCGTGTGCCGCAGGGGCGCCTGGTTCGAGCCTCTCGCTTGGGTAACGCTCGGGTGACGCGGTATCGAAGACAGGTGCACGGCACAATCCTCGCCGTACACCACCACTTGGCCAGCGAGCCAGGTGGTGTTTTTTGTTTTAATCTAGAATGCCTTGCCAAAGATTCATCAAAAGAAGAGAATAGAGAATGAGGAAACGAAACGGTATACAAACGGAAGGGTCTGTTTCTGATGTTGGGGGTGACGGGGTGGGACACGTTCAGGTTCGGACCAGGATTCCCGTATCCGCATTTCAAGATTGGATTTATCGTTCCGATTACGCCCTGATCCTCACCGATCGGAAAGGGATGGTCCGAGGGGTAAGCGAACTTTTTTTGCGCGTGACGGGGTACCAGGCCCCCGATGTGCACGGGCATTTGCTCGACGCCTTTGTGCACGGCGTTGTGGAGCAGCCGGTGTTTCGCACGTTGGCGGAGCGCGCAACGACTACTTTCGTACATCCCGTGCCGGTGGTCGAACTTCGCTGTTCCGATGGAAGCACCAGGCGGACGCGTGTGTACGTGTCGGAAGTGGTGTCCGACTTGTTTGCCGATGGGTATCTCTTTGTGTTCCCTGATGCGAGTCCCGCCCAAATTTCTTTGCCCGAAACGTTTTTCCGTCGTCTGCTTTCCGACATCAACCTCGGCATTGTGCTCATCAATCGCGACGGCCGCATTGTCGAAGTCAGTCACATGGCCTGCGAGATTTTCGGCTTGGCCAAGCACAAGTTGATCAACGCCAACGTGGACGACGTGTTGGCCGATTTGCCCGAAGAACACCGAATTTTGCGAAGAACACTGCTCGAAGGAGTTAAGGTCAAAAATTACGCCATTACCTGGAACAACGGTACCCGGCGCTACGACCTTCTCATCGATTCGGATACCATCCGAGACGAGCAGGGGAACGCGATTGGGGCGTATCTGGTGCTCAAAGACGTGACCAATCTTCGCTCACTGGAGGAGCAGATCCAACGGCACGACCGTTTGGCCATGATTGGACAGATCGCCGCGGGTACGGCCCACGAGATCCGCAATCCGCTCACGTCGATCAAAGGATTTGTGCAGATGCTGCGCCATTCGCTGGAGGAAAAGGGGCTCCAAAAGGAAAAGCAGTTTACCGAGATCATGTTGAACGAACTGAACCGCATAAATGCCTTGGTGAGCGAGTTGCTCCTGCTCAGCAAACCCCGCGACGTGCAATACCAGCTGGTCGATCTCAACCACGTGCTGGCCGACATCATGCCCATCGTACGCAGCGAGGCGCTGCTGCACGGCATCGAGGTGGTGGAACACCTCGACGGGAAATTGCCCATGGTGATTGGGGACAGCGAGTTATTAAAACAGGTGTTTCTCAACATTTGCAAAAACGGCATTGAAGCGATGGGCAGTGAGGGTACCCTGATCATTTCCTATCGCATTGACGAAAAGGAGAAGACGGTGAGCATCGACATTCACGATACCGGTCCGGGCATTCCGCCCTACGTTTTGGACAAAATCTTCGATCCGTTCTTCACCACGAAGGAAAACGGAACCGGGTTGGGGTTGCCCGTCTGTCAACGCATCATCCACGATATCGGCGGATCCATTTGCGTGTCGACAAAAGGGTTCGGCACGACCTTCCACATCATCATCCCGATTTCCGTGACGTGAGCGCGTCAGTGCATGGCCGCCCTGCCGTTTGGCGTCCATCGCGGTCCCGCGGTATAATAAAATGAACGATGTCGAACGAACCGGAGTGGTCGGCCGTGAGCTACCGCGCGTTGTATCGGGTGTGGCGTCCCCAGCGCTTTGCCGATGTCGTGGGGCAGGAACACGTGACGCGAACGTTGCAAAATGCGTTGCGCGACGGTCGAATTGCCCACGCGTACCTTTTTGCGGGCCCGCGGGGAACCGGAAAGACCAGTACGGCCAAGATCTTGGCCAAGGCCGTCAATTGCGAACAAGGGCCGGCTCCGGAACCCTGCAACCGCTGTGCGGCCTGCGAGGGCATTGCCGCCGGTTCGGTAGTGGATGTCGTAGAAATTGACGCGGCGTCCAACCGTGGCGTGGACGAAATTCGCGATATCCGCGAGCATGTCAAGTTTGCCCCCACCCAGGTCCGCTACAAGGTGTATATCATCGACGAAGTGCACATGTTGACCACGGAGGCCTTCAACGCCCTGCTCAAGACGTTGGAAGAACCCCCTGCTCATGTGCTGTTCATTCTTGCCACCACCGAACCGCACAAATTGCCGGCCACCGTGGTGTCCCGGTGCCAGCGCTTTACGTTTCGGCGTATCGGTCTGGTTGACTTGGTGAAGCAGTTGCGGACGATCTGCGCCGAAAACGGCGTGGAAGCGGACGAGCGTGCCCTCGTGCGCTTGGCGCGCGCGGCGGACGGCGGCATGCGCGATGCCCTCAGCCTATTGGACCAGGTTTTTTCTTTTTGCTCGTCGCGCATCACCGTTGAGGACGTGATGGCGGTGACGGGGGGCGTTGATGAGGAAGCCGCCGTTCGGTTGCTCTCCCTCCTGATCCGTGGGGATGTTGCCGGCGTGGTGGAAGGATTGGACGACCTTATTGCCCAAGGGAAAGATCCGGAGCGCGTCACGAAGGAGCTCCTCGAGCTGTGCCGCGAGCTGCTCCTCATCCGTGTGGCACCCGACATGCCGGAAGTGCGCGAGCGGGTGCAGGGCGACGAGACCCTTGCCGCTCTGGCCAAAGCGGTCGCGGTGGAACGGCTGTTTGCCATCATCGAGGAGCTGACGCGCGCCCAAGCGGAAATGCGTTGGATTCCGCACGGACGGATTCTGCTGGAAATGGTTTTGGTGAAACTGGCGCGCGCCTCCGGCAAGCCTTCGCCGGCGGTCGCGCCTGCGGACGGCGAAAATGCGGCGCTCATCCAGCGCATTGCGGCTTTGGAGGCGCGGTTACGGCAGGTGGAAGACGAGCTCAAGCGCGTGCGCAACGAGCGAAGCGGCATGGGGACGGCGGCATCGCTGGCGTCGGAGCCGTCGCCGGTGACCGCTTCCCGCCGTCCCCACGACGAGGCGCGCGTGCCGTGGGCGCAGGTGGAGGCGGTGGTGCGCGCGGCGACGCCGGATCGGTTGGCCGAGGTCGTCAAGCTGTGGCCAAAGGTGTTGGCTGTGGTGAAAGCGCGCAGCCTGCAGGTGCATGCCCTGTTGGTGGATGGGCGTCCGGTAGCCGCGTCGGCCGATGGCGTGGTGGTGGCGTTTAAAAACCAGTTTCATCGGGATGCGACGGAAAAACCACCGCGCAAGCAGCTGATCGAAGAGGCACTGCGCGACGTTTTGGGACGCGCCTGCCGTGTGGTCACGCTGCTCGAAGATCAGTGGGTGATGCACGAGGCATCGGGCGGCGAGCGGCAGCAGGGGACAACC
>NZ_BAAIFH010000004.1:527500-602500 GCF_054654135.1 Calditerricola yamamurae | reverse complement strand
AAAATGGCCCCGTAACTTCGGGAGAAGGGGCGCCTCGGTAGGGTGATGAGCCCGAGGAGGCCGCAGTGAAAAGGCCCAAGCGACTGTTTATCACAAACACAGGTCTCTGCGAAGCCGTAAGGCGATGTATAGGGGCTGACGCCTGCCCGGTGCTGGAAGGTTAAGGGGAAGGGTGAGCGCCTTTCGGCGCGAAGCCCTGAACCGAAGCCCCAGTAAACGGCGGCCGTAACTATAACGGTCCTAAGGTAGCGAAATTCCTTGTCGGGTAAGTTCCGACCCGCACGAAAGGCGTAACGACTTGGGCACTGTCTCGGCGAGGGATCCGGTGAAATCGTAGTACCTGTGAAGATGCAGGTTACCCGCGACTAGACGGTAAGACCCCGTGGAGCTTTACTGCAGCCTGATATTGAATTTTGGTGCGGCCTGTACAGGATAGGTGGGAGCCTGCGAACCCAGGCCGCCAGGCCTGGCGGAGGCGCCGGTGGGATACCACCCTGGCCGTACCGAAATTCTAACCCGCGACCGTCACCCGGTCGGGGAACAGTGTCAGGCGGGCAGTTTGACTGGGGCGGTCGCCTCCTAAACGGTAACGGAGGCGCCCAAAGGTTCCCTCAGCGCGGTCGGAAATCGCGCGTCGAGTGCAAAGGCAGAAGGGAGCCTGACTGCAAGACCGACAGGTCGAGCAGGGACGAAAGTCGGGCTTAGTGATCCGGTGGTCCCGCGTGGAAGGGCCATCGCTCAACGGATAAAAGCTACCCCGGGGATAACAGGCTGATCTCCCCCAAGAGTCCACATCGACGGGGAGGTTTGGCACCTCGATGTCGGCTCGTCGCATCCTGGGGCTGAAGTCGGTCCCAAGGGTTGGGCTGTTCGCCCATTAAAGCGGCACGTGAGCTGGGTTCAGAACGTCGTGAGACAGTTCGGTCCCTATCTGTCGCGGGCGCAGGAAATCTGAGAGGAGCTGCCCCTAGTACGAGAGGACCGGGGTGGACGCACCGCTGGTGTACCAGTTGTCCCGCCAGGGGCACCGCTGGGTAGCCATGTGCGGCCGGGATAAGCGCTGAAAGCATCTAAGCGCGAAGCCCCCCTCAAGATCAGATTTCCCACCGGGTTAACCGGGTAAGACCCCTCGGAGATGACGAGGTCGATCGGCCCGAGGTGTAAGCGCGGTAACGCGTTCAGCCGACGGGTCCGAATCGGTCGAGGGCTTAACCCACTCCCCACCACCCCCGCGGTCCGGTTTTCAGGGTGCAACCGCACCCCAAACCCCTTGCGTTTCCTACCAACCTTGTGCTACAATCCATCCCGTGTCTGGTGACGATAGCGGAGGGGACACACCCGTTCCCATCCCGAACACGGAAGTTAAGCCCTCCAGCGCCGATGGTACTTGGGGCGCGAGCCCCTGGGAGAGTAGGTCGTTGCCAGGCACAACGCGGGAGACGGTACACCCGTCTCCCGCTTTCGCATTTTCGAGGGGGTTGAATGAAGGACGGGGTTGTACTGCACCGCCACGCCCGTTTCCCGGGAAATGGCGGTCTGGCTGCGGCCGGCGGTACCCGGACGGTACCCGTTGGATCCGAGCCTCGAACACCTCGTGTCGCTCCCCACATCTTGTCACGCTATGCCGTTTCTCCCGTTTGGAGGTCGCCGTCAGCGCCGGCATGGTCGCGGTTTTCTTTGCGTGTGGCAAATTTCGTCGTGTGATCGTGTATATTGGCCTTGCCGGTGCCGGTGTGGTACGCTTGGGCTGGACGGCCGGCCGGGCGCGCACATCCGGAGGCGCTGTTGCTCGTTCCATTGGTGCCTGACGTGGCGGGGTGTGATCCACTGGCTGATCCACGGGCACATGAAAAGGAGAACGGTGCGGAAGCCCGCGTCGCGAACCGGTGGAATGCGCATCTATCGCCAAGGTTCGAAGCGACCCGCAAAAGGAGGGAAAGGCGCGTGAAGGCGGCATGGGCCTGGAAAGAGATGGCCGCGAAGGCCTGGAACGTGTTGCACGAGGGCAAACCCTTCACCCTGGTGTTTGTGGCCGCCATCTGGCTGTTGTGGCACGTACCGGAATGGGAGTTCGTCGCCTTCTGGGTAGCGGTTTTGGCCGTCGTCGTGGCGGTGGCTCCGCTTGCGGCTGCCGTTGTGTGGTGGGATTTTCCCCTGCACCTGCGCGCCTTTCTGCTCCTTCCCCTCGCCGTTTCGCTTTGGGTGTACCCCCTGCCGCCGCTCGGAGGGGTATTGATGGCCCTCGGCGCATACGCGGTTTTCACGGTGATGGTTTGGGGAGTGCCGGACTCCCAGCGTCACGCCGGTACGCCGTGGACCAGCCTTCCGCGGTTGTGGAAGCGGGTGCTGAGACATAGCGATTCGACCAGCAGGAATGCCCGGGAGCAGATTCCGAAAATCTTGCTGCTGTTGGTGGCGTGCGAAGGCGTGTACGCGGCGATCACCGGATCGGGTATGCACCTGTGGGATGGGCGCACGTTTTGGTTGTTGCATGCTATCTTCACGGGGCTGTATGCCCTTTATGCTTGGGGACTTCACCGCTGGTGGTTCCCGTTGAAGACGGCCGCACCCCCGCGCTACGCGGAGGCGCCCGATGCGGCCCCGCCGAATGTGGATCGCCTGTAGGTGGTGAACGGGCACGAGGGGGACGGCACGTGAAGCGGTGCATGGTGGTCTCGGCATATACCCGTGGTGTCAAGGAAATCCCGTGGTTTGCGGTGGCCTGAATCGGTCCATACTGCTAAAAAATCGGAGAACAAGATGAACAAGGAGGTTCAGAGGTGAACGGCGACCGCCAACCGTGTATCGTTTGCGGATTGGTACACCCGGAGGGCATTACCGTGTGGCGGGCCTTCATTTGTCGGCAGTGCGAACGGGAACTGGTGCGCACCGATGTGCACGACAAGCGGTACCGCTTCTTCGTGCAGCGCATGCGACGCATCTTGTGCAAAAAAGACGCGTGAGGCTGATTGCAGAGGCCATCTAACGGGTCTCTGTCTTTTTTGTGAGGGGAGGGGAGACCGATGGACATCAGCCGCCACGCGCGGGCTCCTCTGTTTGAGGCGCTGGTGCGCCACGCAGAAATGTCTCGCGGTTGGTTTCATGTGCCGGGGCATCGCGGCGGACCGGGATTTGACCCGCGCGCCCGGCATTGGTTCGCGCCCCTTCTGCGCCTTGACCTTACGGAACTGCCGGGGCTGGATGACTTGCACCAGCCGGAAGGGGTGATCGCCGAAGCGCAACGTCTTGCTGCCGAAGCCTTTGGGGCCGAAGAGACGTATTTTTTGGTCGGCGGGAGTACCGTGGGCAATCTCGCCATGGTGTGGGCCACATGCCGCCCGGGAGACAAAATCCTCATCCAGCGCAACAGCCACAAGTCGGTGTTTCATGCCGTGCGCCTGGCTGGAGCGATTCCGGTGCTGCTTGCACCGCGGCACGCGGCGCGATGGGATGTGCCGGCCGGCTTGGATGCGGATCTTCTCCGCCGCGCGCTCCAAGAGCATCCCGATGCCCAAGCCGTGCTCATCACCAATCCCACTTACTACGGCATGGCCGTTGAACTGGCACCGTTGGCCGAGGTGGCCCATGCCCACGGGGTGCCGCTCCTCGTGGACGAAGCCCACGGTGCCCATTTCGCCTTTACGCCCGGCGCGCCCCGTGGAGCCCTTGCCGACGGGGCCGACGCCGTTGTGCAATCGGCCCACAAGACGCTCGGGGCAATGACAATGGGCGCGTACCTGCACGTCCAGGGGGATCGCGTGGACCGTCGCCGGCTGCGCGAGGCGCTGCGCATGCTGCAGACTTCCAGTCCCTCGTACCCGGTGATGGCGTCCCTCGATCTGGCGCGTCGTCAGGCCGTGTTGCACGGGTGCAAGGCCTTTGGCCGTGCGGCGGAGCTGGCGCGTCGTCTGCGCGAGCGGGTGAGCCGCCTCGACGGGCTGGCGGTGCCTGACCCGGCGCGTCCCGATCCCGAATGGGTCGTGCTTGACCCGATCAAGGTCCTCGTGCACCTTGAGCCGCTACTCCGCCGGGCGGGCGGAACGGGATATGATTTGGCGGACCACCTGGCGAGGGCGGGCGTGTACGTGGAGCTGGCCGATCCGGCCAACGTGTTGCTCATCTTGACGGCAGGAACGGAGACGGCGGAAGTCGAAAAGGTAGAACAAGCGTTGGCTGCATGGGTACACCAGCTTTTGTCCCGCGCGCCGGCCGATGGACGCTCCGATGACGCTGCGCACCGGCTGCCACCGCCCGCCTATCCGCCCATCTCGGTCGTACCCGTCCTGTTCGAGGAGCGGGAATCCACCGCCGTTCCCCTTGAGGCGGCGGTCGGCTTGGTCAGCGCGGAAATGATCGTGCCGTACCCGCCGGGTGTACCGGCCGTGCTGCCCGGAGAGCGGTTCAGCGCCGATGTGGTGGCGTATCTCCGCGCCGTGCGCGACGGCGGCGGTCATCTCCAGGGTGCGGCGGACCCCACGCTGGAGACGGTGCGGGTATGGCCCGGTGCGTAACCGGTGAAACCGCGTCAGGGTGGACAGAAAGGGGACGCAGCGTGGCAAACGGGCTGTTCATCACCTTTGAAGGACCGGATGGTGCGGGAAAGACGACACAGTTGCGCCGGTTGGCTTCTTTCCTCACGTCGCGCCTCAAGCGACCGGTGGTCACCACGCGGGAACCGGGCGGGACGCGCATTGGTGATGCCATCCGCGCCATTTTGCTCGACCCGGCGCACGCCGAGCTGTGCCGCGAAGCGGAGATGCTTCTCTATGCGGCGTCCCGGGCGCAGCACGTGGCCGAACGCATTCGGCCGGCGCTGGCGGCGGGTGCGGTGGTTCTCTGCGACCGGTATGTCGACGCCTCGCTGGCGTATCAGGCGTACGGCCTAGGTATCGATCCGGCCGTCGTGGTCGCGGTCAATCGCTTTGCCACCGGCGGTCTTCTCCCGCACCGCACGTACCTCCTCGACATTGACCCGTCCGAGGGCCTGCGCCGGGTACGGGCACGCGGCGGACCAGGCGCCGACCGCATTGAGCAAAAGGCCCTCGCCTATCACCAACGGGTGCGCGAGGCGTTTCTCCGCTTGGCGGCTGACGACCCGCAGCGCATCCGCGTGATTGACGCCAGCCGGCCGGAGGAAGAAATTGCCCGGGAAATCGCGGCCGACTGCTGGGCGCTGTGTCAGCGGCTGCTACCGGAAATGGGAGGGGCGGGCGATGAAACTGGTTGTGGCTGTGGTCCAGGACAAGGATAGCCATGCGCTGTCCCAAGCGCTCGTGGCCAAGGGCTATCGCGCCACAAAACTGGCCAGCACCGGCGGCTTTTTACGCAGCGGCAACACCACCTTTCTCATCGGCGTGGATGACGCGCAGGTTGACGCGGTGTTGGCCATCATCGAAGAGACGTGCCGTCGCCGTACCCAGCTGGTGCCGCCGTCGGAGGTGGGCGGGGGCACGGAATCCTTCGCCCCGTATCCGGTGGAGGTGTCGGTGGGCGGGGCGACGGTGTTCGTCTTGCCGGTTGACCGGTTTGTGCACCTGTGAGCCCGTGTTTCCGGTAGCGGAAGGAGGGCAAAACCGTGAAGATCGACCAACTCGGTTCCTTGCGTCCGGGCGTCGTTTCCAAGCCGGTGGCGCGCGTGGTGGCGGGTGGCTCCTCCTTTGCCGATGTGCTCGACGACGAGCGCCGGCGCTTGGAGCAAGCGGCCTATGAGCAGCTTTTGGCCGACATCGAGCGCCAGGGCCGTCAGTTGGCCCACACCCGCAGCGCGCGGGATTTGCTCGCCTACAAGGCGCTGATCCAGCGGTTTGTACGTGAGGTGGTCGAACGTGCACTCACTGTCGAGGAACGGCACGGGCAGGATCGTCGGCGCCGTCCGCGCGTGTACAGGCTGCTTCGCGTGCTCGACGAAAAGCTGCTAGATCTCTCCCGCGCCGTGCTCGCGAAGGAAACGCCGCACCTGGAGGTTCTGGCGCGCATCGGGGAAATCCACGGCCTGTTGGTGAACTTTTGTTTATAGGGGCAGGAGGCGGGGACGATGGCGTGGCGCGACGTGTCGGAACAAGAAGCGATTGTGGAGCGGCTTCGCGCGGCACTGCGCCTGGGGCGCGTGGCCCACGCGTATCTGTTTGCCGGTCCGCGCGGAGTGGGCAAGAAGAAAATGGCCCGGGAGTTGGCCAAGGCACTGGTGTGCGCGCGCGGCGGTGACGAGGCGTGCGACGCGTGTCGCGATTGCCGGCGCGTGGAGGAGGGCAATCACCCGGACGTGCGCTGGATCGCCCCTGAGGGGGCCAGCCTGCGTATCGAGCAGATTCGCGAGCTGAAGCGCGAGGCGGCGTACCGGACACTGGAAGCCCGACAGAAGGTGGTGGTGCTGGAGCGGGCGGATACGTTGACCGCGCAGGCGGCCAACAGCCTGCTGAAGTTTCTGGAAGAGCCGCCGGTTCCCACCGTGGTGGTGCTGTTGACCGAAAACGCCCATTCCCTGTTGCCGACGATTCGCTCCCGCTGCCAGCTTATCACCTTTCCGCCGCTGGATGCCGAGTGGGTGGCCGCACGATTGACGCGCGAGGGCGTGCCGGCGGGCCAGGCCCGACTGGCCGCGTACCTGGCCCCGGGGCTGGACGCGGCGCGCCAGATCTGCCAGTCGGAATGGTTTGCACCCCTAAAAACCCTAGTGATACAATGGACGCAGGACCTCGTGCAACAGGGGGCGCAGAGCCTGCTCACGCTGCAAGACAAGCTGTTCGCGCGAAACCCGGAGCGCGACGAGGTCCTGCTCTGGTGCGACCTTCTCCTGTTGTGGTACCGAGACGTGTTGCACGTTCAGCTCGGGCGGCGCGAGCGTCTGGCGTTCGCCGAGTGCCGCAACGAGCTGGAGCGCCAGGCTGCCCAGTGGTCGCAAGCGGGCGTCCTGCAAGCCCTTGACGCCGTGCTTGCGGCGCGGAAGCGGCTTGCGCTTCCCACGAACGCCCAGCTTGTCGTGGAACAGCTGGCGATTCGTTTATTGGAGGGAATTCGATGTGCTTGAGGTGGTAGGCGTCCGCTTCAAACGGGCGGGGAAAATTTACTACTTTGATCCCGGCGGGCTGCCCGTGCAGTCGGGTGATCCCGTGCTGGTGGAGACGGCGAGGGGGATCGAGTACGGGTGGGTCGCGGTCGGGCGCCGGCAGGTGGACGAGCAAGACGTCGTCTTGCCGCTGAAAAACGTGATCCGCATCGCCGATGAACAGGACGCCGCCCAGATGGAACGGAACCGGGAAGATGCCAAGCGCGCGTACGCGATATGCAAGGAGAAGATCGCCGAGCACGGGCTGCCGATGAAGCTGGTCGACGCCGAATACACCTTTGACCGCAACAAGCTGATTTTTTACTTTACCGCGGAAGGACGCGTCGATTTTCGCGAGCTGGTCAAGGACCTGGCCGCCGTCTTTCGCACGCGCATCGAGCTGCGGCAGATCGGCGTACGGGATGAAGCGAAGATGTTGGGCGGCATCGGCCCATGCGGTCGGCTCCTCTGTTGCTCGACGTTCCTTGGCGATTTTGAGCCGGTTTCCATCAAGATGGCCAAAGACCAGAACCTGTCCCTCAACCCGGCGAAAATATCCGGCTTGTGCGGCCGTCTCATGTGTTGCCTGCGGTACGAGCACGAAACCTATGCCCAGGTTCTCGCCACGCTGCCGGACGTCGGCGATGAGATCGAGACGCCGCTCGGCAGGGGACGCGTGGTGGGCCTGAACATTTTGGCCGAGCAGGTCCAAGTGGATGTATACGAAGCGGGACGCATCGTTGCGTTTTCCGTCGACGAGCTGAGGACCGCCGTTGACGGGTGAGTGCCAGCGCGTGCGGCAGGGGTGGAGGGTGCGTGGAGAAACGGGAACTGGTGGAACTCGTCGCCCAGTTGGAAGCGCAGATCGGCCAGATTGCCCAGGAGCTGGGGAAGGTGAAGCAACACGTGGCCGCGCTGCTGGAGGAAAACCAGCGGATTCACCTGGAGAACCAGCACCTGCGCCGTCTCCTCAGTGCCTACAAGGCGGCGGACGGCGAGGAACGGCACCGCGCCACAAAGCCGGCTCCGGTGGGGGAAGGGTATGACAACTTGGCCCGCCTGTACCAGGAAGGCTTTCACATTTGTAACCTGCACTACGGCAGCTTGCGTACCGAAGGGGACTGCTTGTTCTGCCTCGCCTTCCTGCACAAAGCGCCAACAGGCCCGTGAGCGGGGCCTGTTTTTTCATCGGCAAAGGAGACGATGAATGACGTGGAACGCACTGTTCCGCTGTTGCCCGGCGAGCGGGTCGACGATCTGATGGCCGGTGGCCTGGCGATCATTCAGCACCCCGGGGTGTTTTGCTTTTCCCTGGATGCCGTGCTGCTGGCCCGTTTCGTTACCCTCCCGCCGCGCGGGCGCGTCGTGGATCTGTGCACAGGTAATGGTATCATTCCGCTGCTGCTGTCCACGCGGACGGCGGCGGAAATCGTCGGCGTGGAGATCCAGGAACGCCTGTGTGACATGGCCCGGCGCAGCGTGACGCTGAACGGCCTTGACGACCGCGTATCCATCTTGTGTCGCGATTTGCGGATGTGCACCGAGGTCTTACCGGTGGGCACCTTTGACGTCGTAACGGCCAACCCGCCCTACTTGCCCCGCGACGGGGCCGACGTCAGCCCCAATCCTTACCTGGCGGCGGCCCGCCATGAGCTCTTCTGCACGCTGGAGGACGTGGTGCGCGTGGCCAGCCGGCTGGTCAAGTCCGGCGGGCGGGTGGCCCTCGTGCACCGTCCGGCGCGCCTGGTGGAGCTCCTTTCGCTCATGCGGCAGTACCGCGTGGAGCCCAAGCGCGTGCGTCTGGTTCACCCCTATGCCGACCGTCCGGCCAACCTCGTGCTGGTTGAGGGCATCCGCGATGGCGGCGTGGAGCTGCGCGTGATGCCGCCTTTGGTGGTCTACCGCGCTCCGGGGGTGTACACGGACGAGGTGCTCCGCATCTACGGCGGGGGCACGGCGTGAGCACCCGGTGCGGGCCAAAAAGAAACGCCGCGGCATGTTGCCGCGGCAATGGGGCCGTTAGGCGGGGCGGTCGGGCGTTGTGGCCACCTGTTGGTGGCGTTTCTGGACAACTTGCACGGCCCACAGCCCGCCAAGCACGGCCAGGCCCACGGTGTCGGTCGCCAGGCCCGGGACGATCAGGGCCAGTCCGGCGCCGATGGCCAAGAGGCGCTCGATGACGTGAAGCGGGCGCAGCCAGTACCCGATGACGCCGGCCCCCACGCCGATCATCCCTACAAAGGCCGTGATGGCGACCCACAGGGCCTCGGGGAGTGTCGTATTGATCAGCAGCATCTGCGGCGAAAAGACAAACACGTAGGGCACGAGGAAGGCGGCGATGGCCAAACGCACCGAGTCGATTCCGGTACGCAGGAAGCTGGCCCCGGAGATGGCCGAGGCGGCGAAGGCGGCCAGCGCCACCGGGGGCGTGATGTCGGCGAGGATGCCGAAGTAGAAGGCGAACATGTGGGCAGCCAGCACTGGATAGCCCAGCTGGACGACAGCCGGGGCGGTCATTGTCGACGTGATGATGTAGTTGGCCGTCGTCGGCACGCCCATGCCGAGGACGAGGGAGGCGACCATCGTGAAGAAGAGGGTCAGGATCGGGATGCCGCCGGACAGCTCCACCAGGCTGCTGGCAAATTTGAGGCCGAGGCCGGTGAGCGTGACGACGCCGACGACGATACCGGCCGTTGCCGTGGCGGCGACCACGCTGAGGGCTGCCCTGGCCCCCTCGGCCAACGCGAGGACGATGTCCCTCAGGTTCATCCGTGTCTCTTTCCGCACGGCGCCGACGGCAATCGTCGCCACGATGCCGTACAGGGCGGCCCGTTCCGTGGACGTGCCGCTCATCAAGAAATAGATGATGACGGCGATGGGCAAGAGCAAGTATAGCTTTTTCAGCACCTCGCGGCGGTTGGGCAATTCATCCTCGCGGAGTCCGCGTAACCCCGTTTTGCGCGCTTCAAAATGGACCATAATCCAGATGCCGGCGAAATAGAGCAGCGCCGGGATGGTCGCGGCCAGGGCGATCTCGGCGTACGGGACGTTTGTCGCCTCGGCCATGAGGAAGGCCGCCGCGCCCATTACGGGCGGCATGATCTGGCCGCCGGTGGACGAGGCTGCTTCCGTGGCCCCGGCGAAGGACGGCCGGTAACCCAGGCGCTTCATCATCGGGATGGTGAAGGCCCCCGACGTCACCACGTTGGCGACCGAGCTGCCGCTGATTGTTCCCTGGAGCGCGCTGGAGAAGACGGCCACCTTGGCCGGACCCCCCACGCGCTTGCCGGCCAGCACCAGCGCCAGGTCGTTGAAATAGGCACCGACACCGGTCCGCTCCAGGAAGACGCCAAACAGGACGAAGAGGAAGATAAACTTTGCCGATGCGCCGAGGGGAACGCCGAGAATGCCTTCCGTGGTGTACGCCAGGTGGTTGATCAGGCGCTCAGGGCTGATGCCGCGGTGGCTCAGAAAACCCGGCATTTCCTTTCCGAACAGGGCGTACAGCACAAACAGCGTGGCGATGATGACAATTGGCCATCCGACTACGCGCCGCGTCCCTTCCAGAACCAGCAGAAGGGTGAGGAGGCCAACGGCGTAGTCCAGCGTGGTCAAGCTGCCGGCCCGCTGGGCCAGTTCATCAAAAAAGGCCAGCCAATAGATCCCGACGGCTAGACCCAGAAGGGCCAGGAGCCCGTCGATCACCGACATGCCGGCGTTGGCGCGACGCCGCGAGGGCGAGAACAGCAAAAAAATCAGTCCCAGCGCGAAGGCCAGATGTAGCGCGCGATGAACCTGTGCCGGCGGCGGCGGAACAATGGCCGTCACCACTTGGTATACCGAAAACCCGACGGCCAACAACGTGGCGGCGCGTGCCACCCAACCGGAAAGTGGTCGAAAGGCTTGCTCCCGATCGTACTGGGCCACCAGCTCCTGAAGGTTATTGGACGGCGGTTGGGGTTTCGTGTCCGTCATCGCTACCGATCACCCTCCACAGACGGTTTGCCAGTGTTTCCCGACGTACGGTGAGGCGCACCCATGAACCCGGAGCGGCGACGCGAGCCAGCGGAAATTGCCGCGGCCCGATACGGAGCGTGTGGTTGGCCACGTAGCCGATGCGCAGGTCGAGATGCGGAAGGGGGCGGTTGAGATGGGCGAGGACAAACCAGCCGTTTTCCATGGTGAAGGTTTGGCCCATTTCCACATCCGACGGCATGCCCACGCCGTAGGATTGAAATCGCATGGCCTCGAGAACGAGGATGCCGTCGCCGATGGTGTACGTTTCGACGACCGGCGTGCGATGGATGGAGTGGGTGTAGCACAGGGTGACCCGTTCCCCGTGCGACACGGGGATGGTGAGGAGCCGAGCCCCCGTCTCGCCGTCCGCTACGGTGAGTACCGGAAAGAGGGGCATGGCGGTCAAAGCCGCCACGGCGAGGAGCAGGATGGCCACCGCAAGGCGGCGTCGGCGAACGGACCGGATCGCTGCCATGACGCGTCGTCCTCCACGGGCTCATCGCCCTTGCGCGCACAAAAGGGACCGGGGGACGGTGCCCCCGGTTTTGACGCGCGGAGCGGTTTTCCTTCTCGGTTTACTGCTCCTTGCGGATGCCTTTTTCCTCGAAATACTTGGCCGCTCCCGGATGAACGTCGATGGTGAAGCCCTTGAGCGCGTCTTCCAGCTTGATCTCCTTCGCCTTGGCGTGGAAGCTTTCCAGTTCCTTCAAATTGTCGAACACGGCTTGGGTGATCGCGTACACGAGCTGTTCATCCAGCTCACCGCGCGCGACGAGCATCGACTTGACGGCCACTGTTTTCACGTCTTGGTCTTGGCCTTTATACGTGCTTGCCGGAATGACCTGCTCGAAGTAGAAGGGATACTTCTCGGTTAGGGTTTGGATGTGGGCATCGTCAAGGCTCAGAACGCGCACGCCTATTGTCGTGGCCAGCTCCGAAACGGCCGACGTCGGCGCTCCTGCCGTCACGAAAGCGGCGTCGAGCATGCCGTCCTGCAGGCCGCTGGACGATTCGGCGAAGGACAGGCGCTGCACCTTGATGTCGTCAAAGGTGAGGCCGTACACTTCGAGAATCTGTTTGGCGTTGAGTTCGGTGCCGCTTCCCGGCGCCCCCACGGAAACGCGCTTGCCTTTCAAGTCGGTTACCGATTGGATGGGGCTGTCGGCGGGAACGACGATCTGGATCGTTTCCGGGTACAGCGCGGCGATGGCTTTCAGGTTTTGGATGGGTCCGGCATTCTGGAACATTTCCGTCCCTTTGGCGGCGTAGTCGGCGATGTCCGTTTGCGTGAAGGCAATGTCGACCTGCCCGTCTTTCAGCAGGCGCAGGTTTTCCACCGAGGCGCCCGTCGTCTGGGCCGTGGCGTTGATGCTTGCCTTCTCCAGAAGTTTGGCGATGCCGCCGCCCAGCGCGTAGTAGGTGCCGGCTGTACCCCCGGTGGCAATATAGAGCTGGTCCGGCTTTTCCCCACCCTGTCCTTCTCCCCCTTGTGGGGTCTCTCCGGTTTGGGAAGCGGTGCCGCAACCGGCCAGAACCAGGAACAGGGCAACGGGGACCAGGAACCAGCGAAAGCGTTTCCATACCATGTTGACCACCTCCCACAGGTTATTGGAAACATTCGAGAAAATCTTAATCGAATCAAGGGAAAAAATCAAATCCTGTTTTTTTGGACATAAATGGAAAGATCAGGAGGGATGCCCGTGTTTCGACAAAAAAGTTTTGCTGTTTCTGGCGGCAAGCTTTACGTGGTGGCCACGCCCATCGGGAATCTGGACGACATTACCTACCGCGCGGTGCGCGTGTTGCGCGAAGTGGACTGGATTGCCGCGGAAGACACCCGGCATACGCGCAAGTTGCTTGCCCATTTTGGCATCGCAACTCCACTCGTCAGCTGCCACGAGCACAACGAGGCGGCGCGGGCGGCTGAGCTGGTGGCCCGCTTGCAGAACGGGGAATCGGGCGCGTTGGTGAGTGACGCCGGCCTTCCGGGCATTGCCGATCCCGGTTCCCGGCTGGTGCGTGCGGCTGTAGAAGCCAGCATCCCGGTGGTGCCCGTGCCGGGCGCGAGTGCAGCTTTGGCGGCCCTTGTCGTGTCGGGGCTGCCCACCAAGCGGTTCCGCTTTGTCGGATTTCTGCCCCGCCAAAGCCGTGAACGCGCCCGCGTCCTGGACCGCCTGAAAGGGGCCACGGACACGCTGCTGTTTTACGAGGCGCCACACCGCCTGGCCGAGACCCTGGAAGCCCTTCTCGACGTCCTGGGTGATCGCCGTGCGGTCTTGGCACGTGAGCTGACCAAGGTGCACGAAGAGATTGTGCGCGGATCACTCACCGAAATCCTGGCCCTGGTGCAGGCGGAAGGGATCCGCGGCGAATGCACGCTGGTGGTCGAGGGAGCGGGCGAAGAAGGCGAAGCGGCACCGGAGGACGTGTGGTGGGAAGGACTGTCGGTGGCCGACCATGTGGCGGCATACGAGGCGAGGGGCTTTTCACGGAAGGAAGCGATGAAGGCCGTGGCTCGCGATCGCGGCGTGTCAAAACGCGAGGTGTATGCTGCGCTCCTTGAGGAATAAGGCGACTTCCAACAAAAAAAAGAGCCTTCGGCGACGGAATCCATGCGATGAATGAGGCCCGTTCACGTCGTCCGAAGGGTTGGTGTGACCATTCCTGCTGATTTACCGCCTTCTGGATTGCGCACGTGCACGCAACCGTTCCCTCGCCGCTGTTCTTACTTGGCGACCGCGGCGTACATTTCTTCCGCACAAGGCCGGCAAATCACTTTGCCTTTGTAGTGGGTGACGTTGTCGGCGTTCCCACAGAAAATGCATGCCGGCTCATATTTTTTGAGGATAATCCGCTCCCCGTCGACATAGATCTCGAGCGCATCCTTTTCCCCGATGCCCAGCGTGCGGCGCAGCTCAATCGGGATCACGACACGCCCGAGCTCGTCGACTTTGCGCACAATACCGGTGGACTTCATCATGCTCCTCCATCTCCCTTCGCGGTTTTCTCGTCAAAATTCGACGTTTGTCTGGTTTTAGCATACCAGCCATTACCATGCAAGTCAATGGCTGTTCTGGAGCGTGTAAAGTTTCAGTAGGAACACGGTGAGGAAAAAACGAAAAGAGACCTCACCGCAAGTTGTCTGGCCAGGCAACTTGCCCCGACACGAAGTCGAGGAGGCGGTGAGGTCTCATGGAATGGATTCGCGAAACCGCGCAAGAAATCCTCCTTCTTGTGCAGGAAATGGCTGACCTCCTGAAGCAAAGCCCGGATTTTGAGGCATTGGAGAAGGGCATCTACCGGCTGGTGCAGCAGGCAACCCTCCGGCTTTTGCAGGCGGCCTGTGCGGAGTTGGATCAACAGTTTATGAAAAACCGGGATCGGAAGCATTTAAAGATCGTGCATCGCAAGGAGCGCACGGTCCTGACGCCCTTTGGTGAGGTGCGTATTGAGCGGCGGTACTACGTGGACCGGGAAAGCGGTCAGGGCCGGTACCTTCTGGATGAGGCGCTGGGCTTGGCACCACGCCAGCGGCTTTCGCCGTGGGCAAGACAGTTGGCCGTAGCCCTGGCGGTGGAGATGCCGTATCACCGGGCAGCGGAAGTGCTCAAGCACGTGACGCTTGGGAATGTGGACATCCGGGCCATGAGCATCTGGCAGGAGGTACAAAAGGCCGGTAGGGAATTGGGGCAACAGATCGAACAGCGGCGGCGGGATGTGTTTGAACGGGGCGTAAGCCCCAAAGGGCAACGAAAGAGCTCGGCAGTGTATGTGGAAGCGGATGAGGTTTGGGTACCAGCCCGGCGTTCGGAAGGGAAGCGGGCAACGATTCCCGTCAAGGTGGCGGTGGCCTACGAGGGAAAAGGGGACGTTTCGGCCCAGCGGCGTCGTTTGCAAGAACGTTGTGTGCATGCCGGTGTAGCAGAAGGGACGACCTTTTGGGAAGAGTGCGTGGCGAAGTTTGGTGAACATTGGGATTTCGGCGCAGTGGAGCGATGGTATGTGGGGGGTGATGGAGCGGCGTTTGTAAAAGAAGGGTGTGCGTATTTTCCGGGAGCGCAATACCGGCTCGATCCGTTTCACCTTCGTCGGAACCTGGTGGAGAGTCTTCGACATGACGAGAAGGCGTATCGGGAGGTTTGTGCTGCGCTGTCAACATCCGATTGGGAAGGGGTTGAGCAGGCTCTGAAAGCAGCCGAACATCGCAGCCGCGGGGCACAGCGGCAGCGTGTGGTTCAGTTGTGGCGCTATTTGCGGACGAACTGGGAAGGCATTCGGGAGTTGGGAGAGCCCGTGCGATTAGGGGCGATTGAGGGACAAGTGTTTCATCACATTGCACGGCGGATGAAGCGTCATGGAGCGCGTTGGAGCGTCGAGGGGGCCGGCCGGTTGGCGCGGCTTTTGGCGTCGCGGGCAAATGAGGAACTGGCTGAAGTGGTGAAAACCAAGTGGACAGCCCAACCGGAAAGAATGAGCCATGTGTTTGGCAAAGGAGCGGCGGAGGAAAGGGAAAAGAGTTGGAGAGCAGACATAGAGGGATGGCTGCGCGCAAGGATTCCGGCCCTTAACGGGCCTGGATCCGGTGCGCCTTGGGTAAAGTATGTGCTTCGTGAGCTTGTGCGGGCGATTCCAAGAAGGGTGTAAACCGATCACTCAAATTTTTGTGTCGGGGTACCTACTGAAAGTTGACACGCACGCTGTTCTGCTCAATTACCGCCTACTGGCGGGTTTTTTTAGTATGATTATAAGAGAATGGACGGACAACCACAAGGAATTCTGGGAGGTTAGGAAGATTTTTGTGGCACGTTTCGCAGGATTTGATTGAACGGTTGCGCGACGTTGGCGAACGGTTGAGCCAGCGGTACCGGCGGTGCGACGACAGGGACAAAATTCGACAAAAGGTGACAACAACATACGGCGATATTCGACGTCTTTCGCCATTTTCCTCCTCCGCGTTGGCGGAGTGGACACAAGGACGCCCCCTGGTGGCGGTCGATGGATCGGTCAACAGCACCGGGGGCACGCCGCCGCATACGCTGGTGTGCTTTCAGGCCTTGGCCAAGAGTTCCCACGGCGCCCAGCATTGGGAGGCAGACGTGCGCACGCCGCTGCTGGAGGAGGGGGACCTGTGGTCCAAGGATGAGGGGCGCTGGCGCAGCCGCGTGTTGGCCGAGCTGGAACTGTCGGTGGCGCGGAAGGCGGTCGAAGCCGACCGGCCGCGCGCGGTGCTGATGGACGGCTCGCTGTTTCACTACCACCTTGACGCCCCCGATGCGTGGGCGGCCTTAAAGGAAGCCGTTCTCGAACGGGATGTGCTCCTCATCGGGGTCAGCGAAGAGATCGGCACGACGGATGTGGCGCGCACGTGCGTAGGGGGTCAGGCCCTCGGGCGGACCGACCGCGAAGTGCTTTATGGCGTGCTGGAGCCGGGCGAGTGCTTTTGGGTGGACAACCTGGGGCGCAAGCAAGGTTTTCGCACCGTGTTCGCCCGCACGTCCCATCACCCGCAGTGCATTGGCATCGATTTGCTCCTTGAGCAGCGTCACGCCGCCCCCGACGCGGTGCGCCTGGTGATGACCCTCACCCCTTCGGAGGGGCGTGGCATTCCCCTGTGGCTGGACATCGTGGACCGCGATGTGCGTATTACGGACAAGTTGGTGGAGGCCCTTGTTGACCAATACCTGGACCCGGCGGTGAAACGGCTCGTACTTTCGCCCAAGCGGCGCGAGCGGCCCTATTGAGGGAGACGGGCCTCCGGAAAGGATGGCGGAGCCTTCGCGGGAGGAGGGAACGGCATGCACGTCGTCGGGGTGACGACGCAGCAGCAGGTGTTCGTTGCGGCAAAGGACCGCAAGTTTCGCATCAACGAAATCCTGGTGATCGAGGATCCCGACCTCGGCTATCCCAAGGGCGAGGTTGTGGAAACGTACGCCTACAACCGTTCCATTCCGATGGGGTTTGACAAGGCGCTGGTGGATGAAGAAGTGCTGGAAGCCCTGAAGACGATCGGCTACGACATCGGTGCCGACGAAGTGAACCTGGCCAAAGTGCGCCTGTTTGAGGAAGCGGTGCAGCCCATCCGCACCGGTGTCCGCGTGCGCGAGCCGGCCTTTTCTGAGGTGCGGGACATGCTCGTCAAGGCGGATCCGGCGTCGGGCATGGTTCTCGGCGTTATCCGTAGCACGGAGCCCCTCGCTGCCACGCTGGAGCCCGAGCTGCGCGATTTGTTCGTGCTGGGGGAAGGGGGGCGGGTCATTCCCCAAAATGGCGTACCCTTCATTTTCGACATCCGCGCCATGCAGCAGTATCCCCATATCGGCATCTTCGGCGGGTCGGGATCGGGCAAATCTTTCGGGCTGCGCGTCATGCTGGAAGAACTGATGAAGCTGGGCGTCCCCACCCTGGTGTTTGACCCGCACTACGAGATGGACTTTTCCGAGCGCGACGAGCGGGTCCCCGACGCGCCGACCTATGCCGACAAATTTGTCGTGGTCGGCATCGGCCGTGACGTGGGCATCGATTTTTCCACCCTGACCACCCGGGAAGTGGAGAACCTGCTCGGCGCGGCGGGCGCGCTGACCGATGCCATGGCCAATGCCGTGCAGACGCTCCACCGGCGAAGGGACAGCGTGGAGTCCTTTGAGGCCCGCGTCAGCGCCTTGGCCGAGGCGTTGGAAGAAGGGCGACAGGGCCTGGAGAAGCGTCTCAAGGCGGAGGAAGACCCGTTGGCCCGCGAACGCCTCGAGGATCGGCTGCGGCTCCTCGCGGAATACGGCAGCCTACCCCTCGCCTCGGTGCGCGGGATCCTGTGGCGGCTGTGGCGGCTCAAGCAGGCCGGGCTGTTTGCCCACAACATCGCGCCGATCGAGCGGGCCCTGACCGCCGGCAAGCTGGTCGTCGTGCAAGGGCCGCTGTGGGTGCTGCAGGTGTTTGCCTCGTCCGTGATCAGCACCCTTTACCACCGCCGGCGCGACTGGCGCGACGCGCGGCTCAAGCAGCGCCAGGCCCCTTACTTCCCGCCCTTCGTCATCGTGACCGATGAAGCCCACAATTTCGCCCCCAAGGGTGCGGAAAAGCCAGCCAAACCCATCCTCACGGAAATCGCCCAGGAAGGCCGCAAATACGGCGTCTTCCTTATCCTGGCCACGCAGCGGCCGACACTTCTCGACGAGACGATCACCGCGCAGCTCAACACGAAGGTGGTCTTCCGCACCGTGCGTGGGACCGACATCGCCACCATCCGCGAGGAGACCGATCTTACGCCGGAGGAAGCGGGGCGTCTGCCGTACCTGCGTTCGGGGGACGCCTTCGTCTCGTCGGCTGTGTTCGGGCGGACCCTTCCGGTGCGCATTCGCCTGGCGCACACGAAGAGCCCGCACACGGTCAACCCTTTCGACGAGTTGGACGAAATGCGGGCGCGGGAAGACGAGGCGCTGGTAGACCTGCTGCTGCGCCACGTGCCCATTTACGAGACGGCGCTCATGGATGTCCTCCTCGACGTCAACAAGACCCTCGGCGTGTCATGGGACGTGACTCGGCTGAAGAGCGAGTTGGACCGCTTGGCCCAGGCGGGGAAGATTCGCAAGCTCTCTACGCCCTTCTGCGCGATGTACGATCGTCCCAAGGCGTAGAACCAGGCGCCGGGAGCCGGCGTGCGGCGTGCCGCCTCCACGCGCCTCTCGCGTCACCGGCTCTAAGTCAATAACTGTGGATGGGAGGTCAACCAAGCCAAGGGTATAAAAGCGAGGAGCATCTTTCGCACATAGATCTCACGGTTACGGAAGCCGTAGCTGATTCGTTTGAGCAGCTTGATCTTGGTGTGCACGCCTTCCGTGTAGCCGTTCGAAACACGCCAGGTGTGGTAAGCCAGAATCGCCTCGCGCCAGCGGCGGAGTGTGCGTCCCCACTGCAGGAGCGCGGCATCGCTTGCCGACTGGGTCTCAAAGATCACGCGGTCCAGGATGGCTGCGGCTTCGTCTCGATTGGAGGCGCGGTAAACGTCTCGCAGCTGCTCCTTGACCCAGTGAAAGTGGGCCACGTTCTTGTGATGCTTCCGAATGGCGGCAAGCTGGGCAGCTTGGCGTTCAGTGAGATCGTCCTCGTTCTTCAAAAGCGGCCAGCGCCTCAGGCGCACCCCGGTCACCTGCTGTTCCACAAGCCGTGCTTCGTCAACCCGACGATTCGCGTCCTGGATGACGTGAAACGGATCCGCCACGATGACAGCGCCGGGCAAAGCGCGCTTCACGGCATGACGCCAAGCATCCTTCAGGTCGATGCACACGGCCCGAATCCGCCGACGAACCGTCTCCGGCAGCTGGCGCAAAAAGCGCTCCAGTGTTTTCATGCGGTCATCCGGCAAGATGGCCAAAAGGCACCGTTTTGGCCACACGCATGTGACCGTAACCATCATGTCACGGCCACGATAGCTGTGTTCATCAATGCTAAGCACGAAGGCATCGACATCCCGGAGGGCTTCCTCGAGATTTACCTGCTGGCCTACGTACCGAAGGAGCAGACGGCGCAAGGTGCTGCTGCTTGTTCCGCTTTCCTGGGCGGCACGACGGAAACTGCCTGCTTTCAGGCGCTGGAGCAAAAGGGCTTCGGCCCGTTCGGTCCTGCGTGCCCAGGGGCGAATACCAGGAAAGCGTTCGGTGAACACTTTTCGACAGGCCGTGCACTGGAAGCGCCGGGGACGTACCCAGAGGTAAACCGGTTTCTCGTTGCACCAGGTGTGCAGCTTTCGTTTCCATTCGCGCGCACGATCGTAGACGCGGCGTGTCAGCTGTCCACAATCCGGACACCGCGCTTCCTTACGCGGCCGACCGGCGTAGATGTGAATACCATCGGATTGATGCACGATACGGTAAACAATCCACGATTGTAAGCCGAACATTTCTGCGGTAAGCTTGTTCATAGGCGGTCGCGAGCCTCCTTCGGGATGTGGTGCGCTTAACTATCCCTTGGCTCGTCGACCGCCTTTTCCTCTTAGTTCCCACACTTTTTAGCGTAGAGCCCGCGTCACCTTGACAGCGTGGCCACTGCTGGTGTACTGTACTGGATAAGTATGGGACAGGTGGTTTTTCGGACAAACGGCATACGGTGATCGTCGAGGATGGGGAGAGTAGCTGCGCATGGCCGATTCCAGAGAGCCGGGTGGGGTGAGAGCCGGTATCGGACGGCGCGGCGAAGATGGCCCCGGAGACCCGCTTTCGACCCCTGGCGTAAGGCGCCCGTACCTGTGCGCGGCGCCGGCGCGAGGCTGAGGGAGCGGCGCGTCCCGCGTTATGGGAGGCGTGCGCGGTAGGCGCACGCACCGAGCCCGTGCCCTGCGAAGGGACGGGGAAGTTGGGTGGTACCGCGTGAGGCCAATCGCCTCTCGCCCCAATGCCGGGGTGAGGGGCGTTTTGTTCGTTTGCCCCGCAATCACATTGCGCCAAGGAGGGAGTGTTATGGGAACGCGACCCACCTTTTACATTACGTCTCCCATCTATTACCCGAGTGACAAACTGCACATCGGCAACGCCTACACGACCATCGCCGCCGACGCCATGGCCCGCTACAAGCGGCTGCGCGGCTATGACGTGTTCTACCTCACCGGAACCGACGAACACGGGCAGAAGCTGCAGCGGCGCGCGGCGGAAGAAGGGAAACAGCCTCTGGAGTTTATCGATCCGCTGGTGGACTGGATCAAGGACCTGTGGGCGAAGCTCGACATCGCCTACGATGACTTTATCCGCACGACCGAGCCGCGCCACAAGAAGGTGGTCCAGCGCATTTTCCAGCGCCTCCTTGACCAGGGCGACATCTACCTCGGCGAGTACGAGGGGTACTACTGCGTGCCGTGCGAATCCTTCTGGACCGAGCGCCAGGCCAAGCGCGAGAACGGATACTTCTGCCCGGATTGCGAACGCGAAGTGAAGCTGGTGAAGGAGAAGTGCTACTTCTTCCGTATGTCCAAGTACCAGGACCGTCTTCTCCAGTTCCTCGAAGAAAACCCGGATTTCATCCAGCCCGAATCGCGGCGCAACGAAATGATCAACAACTTCCTGAAGCCGGGGCTGGAGGACCTGTGCGTGTCGCGCACGACCTTCGACTGGGGCATTCCCGTGCCCAGCGATCCCGAGCACGTGATCTACGTCTGGATCGACGCGCTGACCAACTACATCTCGGCCATCGGGTACCTGTCTGACGACCCGGAGGAACGGGAGAAGTTTGCGCGTTACTGGCCGGCTGACGTGCACCTGATCGGCAAAGACATCCTGCGCTTCCACACCATCTACTGGCCGATCATCCTCATGGCGTTGGGCCTGCCGCTACCGAAGAAGGTGTTCGGCCACGGCTGGCTGCTCATGCCCGATGGGAAGATGTCCAAGTCGAAGGGCAATGTCATCGATCCGAAGTTTCTGATTGATCGCTACGGGTCCGATGCCATCCGCTACTTCCTGCTGCGCGAGATTCCCTTCGGCCAGGACGGCGTCTTTACGCCTGAGGCCTTCCTCCAGCGCCACAACTTTGACCTGGCCAACGACTTGGGCAACCTTGTGTACCGTACGGTGAGCATGATCGACAAGTATACCGGCGGCGTCATCCCGGAACCGGGTGAGGCGGCACCCGTCGACGACGACCTGCGCCAGACGGCCCGGGCCGTCGTGGCCGATGTGGAACGGGAAATGGATCAGATGCACTTCTCCACCGCTCTGCAGCGCATCTGGGACCTGGTAGGCCGGACGAACAAGTACATCGACGAGACGATGCCGTGGGTGCTGGCCAAGGACGAGGCGCGGCGCGGGCGGCTGCATACGGTGCTCTACAATTTGGCCGAGAGCATCCGCATTGTTTCGGTGCTCCTGCAGCCCTTCCTGACCAAAACGCCGCCGAAGATCTGGCGCCAGCTGGGGATCGCCGAGCAGGCCGAGGTGTTGACGTGGGAGAGCACCTACGAATGGGGCCGGCTGCCGGTGGGGGCGCGTGTGATGAAGGGCGAGCCGCTCTTCCCGCGCCTGGACATTAAAGCGGAAATCGCCGTCATCGATGCCTCGACGGCCGAGGCGCGCCGGCGGGCCGAGGAAAACCGCAGGAAGCTGGAGGCGGCCAAGGCGGGGACGGCCGGCGGTCCGGAGGTGGGAAGCGGTTATGCCGCCCCGGGTGCAGCAGGAACGGGTTCTGCGTCGGCGGACGCCGCCGGAGCGGCCGAAGTGACCGTGGAGCAGTTTTTCCAGACCGATTTGCGCGTGGCCGAGGTAAAAGCGGCCGAGCGGGTGCCGAAGACGGACAAGCTCCTCAAGCTGATCCTCGACGTCGGTGGCGAGACCCGACAGGTCCTCTCCGGCATTGCTCAGCGCTACGCACCGGAGGAGCTGGTCGGAAAGAAGGTGGTCTTGGTGGCCAACCTGAAGCCGGCCAAGATCCGCGGCGAATGGTCCCAGGGCATGATCCTCGCCGCCGATGGCCCGGATGGCCCGCACGTCTTGTTTGTTGATGCGGCTGTGCCTAACGGGGCGAAGGTGAAATGATCGGGGAGGGGACGGCTGTGCTCATCGACACCCACGCCCACGTCAATGACGCGCAGTTTGACGCCGATCGCGACGCTGTCCTTGCCCGGGCCCGGGAAGCGGGGGTGGCGCGGATGATCATCGTCGGCTACAACCGCGCCACGATCCCGTCGGCCCTTGCGCTGGCCGATCGCCACGAGGACCTCTTCGCGGCGATCGGCTGGCATCCCCACGACGCGGCTGCCTGCACGGAGGAAGACCTGGCCTGGGTGCAGCGTCTGGCTCGCGAGCACGGCAAGGTGGTGGCCATCGGCGAGATCGGTCTCGATTACTACCGAGACGGAGCGCCGCGCGATACACAACAGGCGGTGTTCCGCCGACAGTTGACCCTTGCCCGGCACCTCGGCCTTCCGGTGATCATCCACTGCCGCGACGCGTATGCCGACGTGCTCGAAGTGCTGCGCGAGGAGGGTGCCGATGAAATCGGCGGCGTTATGCACTGCTTCACCGCCGATTGGGAGACGGCCAAGGCGTTTCTCGACCTCGGCTTTTACCTGGGCATCGGCGGCGTCGTGACGTTCAAAAGTGGCGAGGCGGTGCGAGAGGTGGCGCAGAAGGCCCCCCTCGACCGGCTGCTTCTCGAGACCGACTGCCCGTACCTGGCCCCGGTGCCCCACCGCGGCAAACGCAACGAGCCGGCGTACCTCCGCCACACCGCCGAGGTGGTGGCCTCGGTGCGGAGCATCTCCGTGGAGGAGCTGGCCGCCGCGACGACGGAAAACGCCGCACGCCTCTTCCACCTGCCCTGAATCGACGGCGGTGGCCCGGCGAAAGCCGGCGAACCGGGTCGGTCCGTGGCGAGTGATGAAAAAGCAAGAAAAAACGCCTCTTCCCCTCCAATTGCATGCTACATGGATGTAAATTTGACAAATCCACCGTTTTGCCCTACAATGGCCTTACGTTTGAGGGGGAGGGGATATGGATGAAACTGGCATTCCTCCGCGGTGCCAGTTTTCCCGGCCGTACTCCTCGCGTAGTCGTATGGGGTTGTATTGTTGTTGTCGTCATTGCTTTGCTAATGGCCATGGGCTTTGCGCGTAGGTCCGCATCGGAAACGATTTCGGTTACGCTCTTGGTTGATGGTCGGGAAAGGGTGGTACGTACGGAAGCCGATACCGTGGCGCAGCTTTTGCGTGAACAGGGGGTGGCGGTCGGGCCGCGGGATCGCGTGATGCCGGCGACCGACACGCCACTTTATCCGGGGCTGCGCGTGTCGGTGGAACACGCGCGCCAGCTTACGTTCCGGGTCGGATCGACCACGTTTCACCGGGCCGTGGCGGCGCGAACGGTTCAGGAGGCGCTCTTGGAAGCCGGCGTCACCCTGGGGCCGCTTGACCGCGTGAGTCCGGGGCTGCGCCAACCGGTCGCGAGCGGACTGGTCATCACCGTCACCCGCGTGGAAGAGCGTTTGGTCCAGGAAGAAAAGGTGTTGAAGCCCCACGTGGTGAAGACGGCCAGCCATGACCTGCCCGCTGGCGACCAGCGTACGGTTCGGGAAGGGAAAGCCGGCAAGGCGGTCCTCACCTATCGCGTCCGCCTGGAAAACGGGGTGGAAGTGGCGCGCGATCTGGTCGACCGCGATGTGCTGGCGGCACCGCAGCCCACGATCATCGCCGTTGGGACGCTTCGCGGCATTGAGCGGAATGGGGTCACGTTTATGCCGCGCCGCGTGTTGCACAACGTCGTGCTGACCGCTTATGGTCCCGGCGTGGCCCACACCGGAAAGGGGCCGGATCACCCCTTGTATGCTATCACCGCTATGGGCACACGGGCCAAGGAAGGGCGAACCATCGCCGTCGATCCCGCCGTCATCCCCCTCGGCTGGTGGGTGTACATTGAGGGGTTGGGCTTTCGCCGGGCGGAAGACACCGGCGGCAGTGTGAAGGGAAAGAAGATCGACGTATATTTCGAGACGGATGCGCTCGCCAACCGTTTTGGCCTGAAGCGGGGGCATACCGTGTACGTGATCGGTCCGCAGCTGCCGCGGGGCGCTGCCGGCCCGTGACACGGCCGGGTGTGAGAACACGGACGTGCAGCCGCTGGGCGGGAAAGCCAGGCCGCTTGGGAACGGGAGGAGCCAAGGTTGATTCGGGAAATCATTGTGGTTGAGGGGCGTGACGACACCGCCGCCGTCCGGCGTGCGGTGGCGGCCGATACGATCGAGACGGGGGGATCGGCGCTTTCGGAAGAGGTGATCGCGCGCATTCGCCTTGCCCAGGCGACGCGCGGCGTGATCATCTTGACCGATCCCGATTATCCGGGCGAACGGATCCGCCGCATTCTGAGCGCGCGCGTTCCCGGGTGCAAGCATGCCTTTTTGTCCCGAGAAGAGGCCAGCAGGGACGGGAAGATCGGCGTCGAGTACGCATCCCCGGAAGCGATTCGCCGCGCCTTGGCCGCGGTCCAGACTGAGATGCCTGAACAGCCCGAGTCGATCACCTGGGAAGACCTGGTGGCGGCGGGCTTGTGCGGTGGTCCGGAGGCGCGTCGGCGCCGCGAAGCGATGGGCCGCCTCCTCGGCATTGGCTACGCCAATGCCCGACAGTTTCACAAGCGGTTGCGCGTGTTCGGGGTTTCCCGGGAAATGTTTTACTGTGCGTTGCGCGAGGTGGAGGAAGGGCACGCCGTGGCGGGAGTTGGGAGAGACGACATGGGGGAGGGCGACGGGGAAACGTGACCGAGAAGGAGATCGCCTCGCCCGCGCAGACGCGCGCGATTTTGTCCGCCCACGGCGTGGTGCCCAAAAAGAGCCTCGGGCAAAACTTTTTGGTCGATCGACGCGTGCTCGAACGCATCGTTGCAGCGGCCGAACTGGATGGCGAGACGGCGATATTGGAAATCGGTCCGGGGGTAGGCGCGCTGACCGCGTGTTTGGCACGGGTGGCGGGCAAGGTGGTCGCCGTGGAACTCGACCAGCGGCTGCTGCCTGTGCTGGCGGAAACCCTTGCCCCGTACCCCCAGGTCACCGTCGTCCACGGCGATTTCTTAGCGCTCGACCTGCCCGCGTTTTTCGCCGAGCACTTTGCCGGATGGGCCAAGCGGGCCGTGGTGGCCAACCTCCCGTATTACGTCACCACGCCGATTTTGTTTACGCTGATCGAGGCCCGGGATGAGGTGCCGCTGTTTGTGCTGATGGTCCAAAAGGAGGTGGCCGCGCGGCTTGCGGCCCAGCCGGGAAGCAAGGACTATGGGGTCCTCACCATCGCCGTTCAGTTTTACGCCGAAGTGGACTACGTGATGACGGTACCGAAGCATGCCTTTGTGCCGCGTCCCCAGGTCGACTCGGCCGTGGTCCGCATCCGCTGCCGTCCGGCCCCGCTGGTGGACGTTCCCGACGAGAAGCTGTTTTTCCGCGTCGTGCGGGCGGCTTTTGCCCAGCGGCGCAAAACGATTTTAAACAACTTGGTGCATAATTTAATTGAGGGGGGAAACCGCGCAACCGCGTTTGCCCTGTTGGAGGCGGCCGGCATCGATCCGGATCGCCGGGCGGAGACCCTCAGCATTGCCGAGTTTGCCCGGTTAACACACCGTGTGCACGAATTGACGACGCGCTAGGGGGATGGCCGTGCGCTTCATCAGCCCGACGCGGGGGCCGCTGTCCATCGAGCAGGTGGTTGTCGACATCCGCCGATACATCGAGGACGCGCCCCAAGCAACCTACAAGCTGGTCATCGGCACCGATTCGCAGACGGATGCAGACAAGACCGTGTTTGTCACGGCCATCATCGTGCAGCGGGTTGGGCGCGGTGCGCGCTTTTACTACGCGCGGCAGGTGGTACCGCCCATCGTTGACCTGCGGCACCGCATTTACCGGGAGACCGAGATCAGTCTGCGCACGCTGGAGGCCCTGCAAGGGGCCGGCCTGTCGACTATCGGGGCCGACTTTCCCATCGAGATCCACTTGGATGTCGGCCAACAAGGGGAGACGCGCCTGGTCATCCAGGAAGTGGTCGGCTGGGTGCAGGCGGTGGGCTATACCGCGAAGATCAAGCCCGACGCGTACGGGGCCAGTGCCGTAGCCGATCGGTTTACGAAATAGAGAGACTTTCTGTGTTTAGAAAAATGACCAGAATGCGGATGGTTCACTGAAACATTCGCTGCCCGCACGACGCGGATTTCCCGGTTTCGCACTCCGTCGGCAAAAGCCGACGTTTTTTTTTTAAGTTCATCCGTTGACAATCTCTTTGTCCCGTTGCTATAATATGCACTTTTATTGACATACTAGGGACTGCGTGCTATAATTCACGAGTGAGGTGGTCGCGATGGCGGGAAAAAACGCGCTGCTCGACATCCGGCGGGCGCTCGAAGCCCACATCGGCCAACGCATTGTGCTCCGGGCCAACGGCGGCCGCAAAAAAACGATCGAACGCACGGGGATCTTGGAGCAGACCTATCCTTCCGTGTTTATCATCAAGCTGGATGAAGACCGGCACGCCTTCAAGCGGGTTTCCTACAGCTACACCGACATCCTCACGGAAAACGTCGAACTGACCGTTTGTAAGGATGGGAAAGACATCCGGATCACGTACCCCTCGCAGTAGCCCGTCGGGTTGCTGCGCGTTTTTTTGCGCATACTAGGTCTACCGGCGGCGCAAAAGGAGGCGTTTGGCCATGCCACGCAGGCGTCGCGGCGTCATGTCCGAGGAGCTGAAGCTGGAATTGGCCAAGGAACTGGGCATTTACGACACGATCCAGCGCGAAGGATGGGGGGCCATCACCACCCGTGATGCCGGGAACCTCGTCAAAAAGGCGATCGAAATCGCCGAACGCGCGCTGATCGCCCGTCAGCAGGGTACCGGTTCATAACGCCGCCGGCAAGCCGGGGATTGTTTCCCCGGCTCAGACTGCAGACAAACTCCCTCGGTGCCAACGCAGCCGAGGGAGTTTTCTTGTCGTCTGTGAACAATAAAGAGAAGAAATTAAGGGCATGGCGCCCTGTTTTTCCTAACCTCCATAACCAATTCGCCAGCTTTTTTAAATTCATGCAAGCAAAAACAAGCATCGCCTGCATTGTCACTTTTTCCAACCCACGTAAAGTGGTCCAACGCAAGCCATGCTTCTCCTTGAGATCCGCAAATACACGCTCAATCGTTTCCTTTCGGCGTGCATATAGGCGTTTATTCACTTCTGTATGGCGCAAGTGCTCCACTTCTTCCATGTAATGGGCCCAGATATGGCGGCTCACACGCTTAACCGCGTCGTGGCTTTCTGTGCACTGGGAGCGGAATGAACAAGATCGACAGGTCGTGGCATCGGAACGGTAGATTCTGTAACCCTCACGGGTCGTGGTTTCGTAGGTAAGCACTTGTCCGGCAGGACAAAGATAGCAATCGTAGTACTCATCGTACACGTAATCTTGCTTTCGATACCTTCCGTCTTTTGTGTGGGGACGGGTATACGGCATGACCGGACGGACCTGTTGGTCCAAGAGGTACTTGCTGATATAGGGTGTTTTATACCCTGCATCCACCGCGACAGCGCTGGGTTTTCCGACATGCTTGACGGCTTGCTCGAACACATCCGAAAAGACCTGACTGTCATGAACGTTGGCGGCCGTGACGACGGCACTGACGACAAAGCCGTTTTGGTCGCTGGCCGCATGGAAGGAGTAAGCGAACGTCTGTTCCTTTTCGTTTTTGACAAACCAGCCGCTGTCCGGATCAGTGGTGCTTTGCTTCACCTCCTTCCAGACGGCTTTAGACTTTTTTGGCAACGGCTTTTTCCCATGCGCTACGCGGTCCTGGTTGATTTCCTCTTCCAGAAGTTCTTGATATTTTTTTCCTTCTTCCTGAACGAGCCGCTTGATGAATTTTCTCTTGTTGGCGTTGGCTTTGACATGGGTGGAATCAATATACAGAACGGAAGGGTCCACAAGCCCGTGATGGCAGGCTTCTTCGAGAATGCGCGTAAAGATCTTTTCAAACAGGTCGGTACCCTTGAATCGGCGGACATAGTTTTTTCCAAACGTCGTGAAATGGGGAATGGGCTGGGTGAGATCGTATCCCAAAAACCACCGATAGGCGAGATTGGTTTCGATTTCCTTGATGGTTTGACGCATGGAACGGATGCCGAACAGATACTGGATGAGCACCATTTTGATGAGGACAACGGGATCGATGCTGGGTCTTCCGTTGTCTGGGCAATAACGATCTTCCACCAGGTCATAGATAAACGAGAAATCGATGGCGTTTTCGATTTTGCGGACCAGGTGATCCTGAGGAACCAATTCGTCCAACGAAACAACGGTAAGCTGGTAACGGCCTTCGGCCGACTGTTTTCTCAGCATGTGGCCACCTCTGCATGATGGGATAAGAACTCTATTCGACAAAAAAGCGTGTAGACCTTGTACCTCCCGGTACTTTGTCTACACGCTGAGCCGGGGATTGTTTCCCCGGCTTTTTTTGCGTTAAAATAGACGAGTTATGATGGGCGAGAGGGTGACGTGCCGTGATCATGGTAAAAGCGCCGGCCAAAATCAACCTCACCCTGGACGTAATCGGCAAACGGGATGACGGCTATCATGAAGTCGAAATGGTGATGACCACCATCGACCTGGCGGACCGCATTGACGTGACCTTAACGGACCAACCGGACATTGTCGTCGACTGCTCGACAGCCTATGTACCAACCGACGAGCGCAACCTCGCGTATCGGGCGGCGGTCCTGATGAAGGAAACCTACGGCATTCGCCAGGGCATCACCATCCGGATTGACAAGCGCATTCCCGTCGCCGCGGGGCTGGGCGGGGGCTCGAGCGATGCGGCGGCGGTCATTCGCGCGCTGGATACGTTGTTGGGGCTGAACTTGTCGCACGACGAAATGGCCGCCCTTGGGGCGCGGATCGGCTCCGACGTGCCGTTTTTCGTGTACGGTGGCACGGCCGTGGCCCGGGGGCGTGGCGAGCGAATCGAGCCGGTGTCCCCGCCGCCGCCGTGTTGGGTTGTGCTGGCCAAACCACCCCTGGCCGTTTCCACGGCTGATGTGTACCGTGCCTTGCGTCTGGACGCCATCGCGCAGTCCCCGACGACGGCGGCGATGGTGGACGCGCTGAACCGGCAGGATTTTGCCGCCGTGTGCCGTTCCCTCGGCAACATGCTGGAGACGGTCACCTTCTCTCTGCATCCGGAGGTGCGCAAGCTGAAGGAACGAATGCTGGCGTTCGGAGCCGAGGGGGCGCTCATGTCCGGCAGCGGGCCCACCGTCTTTGCCCTCGTGCGACAGTTCTCCCGGGCCCGCCGGATCAACAATGCCTTGCGCGGCTTTTGCCGCGACGTGTACCTGGTGCGCCTGCTGGGCGATGCGCGGCATCGCCCGTGACACTCTGGCGTTTGGGGGATCGGGCCATGTCCAAAATCCGACGGAGTGCACGAATCGTTGACATAACACACGAATTGCTCACGCGACCGCACACCCTGATTCCGCTGACCTTTTTCGCCGAGCGCTACGAAGCGGCCAAGTCGTCCATCAGTGAAGACTTGGCCATCGTGAAGGAGGTCTTTGAGAAGAACGGCATCGGCCAACTCTTGACGGTTGCTGGCGCGGCGGGTGGTGTCAAGTTTATCCCCTACCTGCCCAAGGAACGGGCGCTCGCGGAGATCCGCGCCATCCTTCGTCGCCTGGAAGATCCGGATCGCCTCCTGCCCGGGGGCTACCTCTACATGACCGATGTGCTGGGGGAACCGCAGACGTTGCGCCAAATCGGGTATATGTTTGCCACCGTCTTCGCCGATTGCCAGGCCGACGTGGTGATGACGATGGAGACGAAGGGCATTCCGCTGGCCCATGCCACGGCGGAATTCCTGAACCTCCCTGTGGTGGTCGTGCGCCGCGACCACAAGGTGACGGAAGGGTCGGCGGTCAGCATCAACTACGTCTCCGGTTCCTCGAAGCGCATTCAGACGATGTCCCTCTCCCGCCGGGCCCTGTCCGAGGAGGCGCGCGTGCTGATCATCGACGACTTTATGAAGGCAGGCGGCACCATCCGGGGGATGATTGACCTGCTCCAGGAATTCCAGGCCCACGTGGTGGGCATCGGCGTGTTTGTGGAAAGCGCCTATGCCGAGGAGCGCCTGGTTGACAACTATGTTTCCCTGGCGCGCCTGACCGAGGTGGACGTGCGCGAGCGCCGCATTCGCCTGGAGCCGGGCAATTATTTCGCGTGACGCGGCGCGCGGCCGCGGCCGGTCCTTGACAGGCGTCTGGTGTGCCGTTACCTTTCGGAATAAACGCATCAACCAAGGAGGCGGGATCCATGAAGCACATCCACACGGACAAGGCCCCGGCGGCCATCGGCCCCTATGCCCAAGCGGTCCGGGTGGGCAACCTGCTGTTTACCTCGGGCCAGATTCCGCTTCGGCCTGACGGCACACTGGTCGAGGGGGACATCGCCGAGCAGACGAGACAGGTGTTGGAAAACCTGCGTGCCATTGTGGAAGCGGCGGGCGGAACCCTCGCCAATGTGGTGAAAACGACGGTCTACCTCCGGGACATGAACGATTTTGCGGCGATGAACGAGGTGTACGGGCAGTACTTTGGGGAGCACCGCCCGGCACGCTCGACGGTCCAGGTGGCGCGCTTGCCCAAGGATGTGGCGGTGGAGATCGAGGCGATTGCGGTGTTGGCCGAGTGAAAAAGCGAACATTTTTCGACACGGGCAGGAATGCACGCCGCTCACGGAGAAGGACATAGGGACACGAATTCCCCGACCAAGGTGGTGAGCGGCGTGGAAATTACCGATGTGCGGCTGCGGCGCGTCTCGGCGGAGGGGCGGATGAGGGCTGTGGCGTCGGTCACGTTCGACAACGAGTTTGTCGTCCACGACATCCGCGTGATCGACGGCAAGGATGGGCTGTTCGTGGCCATGCCCAGCAAGCGGGGCCCGGACGGGACCTATCGCGATATTGCGCACCCCATTTCGTCGGCCACGCGTGCCAAAATCCAGGACGCCGTGCTGGCTGCGTACGCGCGCCTGGCGGCCGAGGACGAACAGGATGGACGGCAGCAGGCGGGTGCGTAACCGTGGCGGGAGGACTTCGGGGGAAGTCCTCCCTTTTCGTTTGGCGCGGCGTTCGTTGAAAACGTTACCCTTGAAAAGGGGGGCGCTTTCCGATATAGTCAGATTGAATCGGGACAGAAGGAGGACCGGACATTGACAGCGACCTACGCGATCGTCCTGGCGGCAGGCTTGGGCACACGGATGAAATCGAAGCGGAGCAAGGTGATGCACCCGGTCTGCGGCAAGCCAATGGTGGGCCACGTCGTCGATGCGTTGACGGCGTTGGGCGTGGACGACATCGTGGTCGTCGTTGGGCACGGTGCCGACGCGGTGCGGGCCTACCTGGGCGACCGCGTCCGGTACGCGGTGCAGGAAGAGCAGCTCGGCACCGGCCATGCCGTCCGGTGTGCGGCGCCGATCCTGGCCGAGCGGGAGGGCACAACCTTCGTCCTGTGCGGCGACACGCCGCTGCTTCGCCCCGAGACGCTGGCGGCGATGCGCAAGGAACACGAGCGCAGGCAAGCGGCCGTTACTCTGCTGACCACCACGGCGGTGGATCCGACAGGGTACGGCCGCATTGTACGAGACGGCGCCGGGGACGTGGTGCGCATTGTGGAGCACAAGGATGCCACCGAGGAGGAGCGGCGCATCCGCGAGATCAACACCGGAACCTACTGTTTCGATAACCGCAAGCTGTTTTCCGCTCTCGAGGAGGTTACCAACGACAACGCCCAGGGCGAATACTACCTGACCGACTGCGTGGCCATCTTGCGTCGCCGCGGGGAGACGGTGGCCGCGTGGCACACCGACGACGAAGAGGAGACGATCGGCATCAACGATCGCGTAACCTTGGCCCGCGCGGAGGCCGTTTTGCGTCGCCGCATCAACGAGGCGCACATGAAAAACGGCGTGACGATTGTCGATCCGGCCACCACGTACATCGAGGCCGGCGTGAGCATTGGCCGCGACACGGTGATCTTGCCGGGCACGCGCCTGGCCGGCGAGACCGTCATCGGGGAAGATGCGGTGATCGGGCCGTATACGGAGGTCATTGACAGCCACATCGGCCGCGGCGTGGTGATCCGTCACTCGGTGGTGGTGCAAAGTGCGGTGGCCGACGGCGCCGAGATCGGTCCCTTTGCCCACCTGCGCCCCGGTACGCGCATTGGCGAGGGCGTGCGCGTGGGCAACTTTGTCGAGGTGAAGAACAGCGTCATCGGGCCGCGTTCGAAGGCGGCACACCTGACGTACATCGGCGACGCCGACGTAGGGGCCGACGTCAATTTCGGTTGTGGCAGCGTTGTCGTCAACTACGACGGCCGCACCAAGCACCGCACGGTGGTGGAGGACGGCGCGTTCATCGGCTGCAACACGAACTTGGTGGCCCCCGTGCGCGTTGGCAAGGGGGCCTACACGGCAGCGGGCTCGACGATTACCGATGATGTTCCCGACCACGCGCTGGCCATCGCGCGGGCGCGCCAGATCAACAAGCCGGAATACGTAAAAAAATGGAAATCAGAAGCGTGATGGAGGGCAGTCATGGGGAAGTATCGCGATCCCAAGCTGAAGGTGTTTACGGGCAATTCCAACCCAGCGCTGGCCCAGGAGATTGCGGACCACATCGGTGTTCCGCTCGGGAATGCGCACGCGTCGCGCTTTAGCGACGGGGAGATCCAGATCAAGCTGGAGGAGAGCGTACGCGGGGCCGACGTGTTCGTCATCCAGTCGACCTGCTATCCCGTCAATGAAAACCTGATGGAACTCCTGGTCATGGTGGACGCCCTCAAACGGGCTTCGGCGAAATCGATCAATTGCGTCATCCCCTACTATGGATACGCCCGGCAGGACCGCAAGGCGCGCGCACGCGACCCGATCACGGCCAAGCTCGTGGCCAACCTGATTGAGACGGCGGGGGCCAACCGCGTCATCACCATGGACCTGCATGCCACGCAGATCCAGGGCTTTTTCGACATCCCCGTCGATCACCTGCTGGGTGTCCCGATCCTGGCCAAATACTTTCTGGAAAAGGGGCTCGACAACATCGTGGTCGTCTCGCCCGACCACGGCGGCGTGACGCGGGCGCGGAGGATGGCCGAGCGGCTTGGGGCGCCGATCGCCATCATTGACAAGCGGCGTCCGGAGCCGAACGTGGCCGAGGTGATGAACATCGTCGGCAACATCGAAGGGAAAACGGCCATCCTGGTCGATGACATCATCGACACGGCGGGCACGATCACCCTGGCGGCCAAGGCGCTCCTCGAGCATGGGGCGCGCGAGGTGTACGCGGCGTGCACGCATCCTGTTCTTTCCGGGCCGGCCATCGAGCGGATTCGGCAGTCCCCGATCAAGGAGCTCGTCGTGACGAACACCATTCCCCTTACGCCGGAAAAGCGTCTCGACAACATCGTCGTCCTGTCGGTGGCGCCGATCATCGGCGAGGCGATCATCCGCGTCCATGAAGAGCTGTCGGTGAGCAAGCTGTTCGACTAAAAGGATGGACCTCCGTCACGAATGCCATCGGGCGGAGGCGTTGATTCGCGTGCGGGCTTTTGCGTAAAATGACGGTGTAGGCGTGCCTGTTGGACGTTTTGCGGTCATGTTTGAACCGGTCCCCGAACGGGAATGGTAGGAATGGACGGCTTGGCTTTCCAATCCTTCCGACGGAGGGGTGATCGGGCGCATGACGGAAACGTTGAAGGCATACGTACGCCATGACCTGCGCCGCTCGGCGACGCGGCGCTTGCGCAAGGCGCGCAAGATTCCGGCCATCATCTATGGAAAGGAACGTCAGCCGCTGCCGCTGGCCGTCGACCGGTCGGCCTTCGAGCGGCTGATGGGTCATCGCACCGCCGGGGCGCTCGTCCAGCTGGACGTTGAGGGCGAGGGCACCGTCCGGGCCATCGTCCAAGAGGTCCAGCGCGATGCGATCAACGGCGACATCCTGCACATTGACTTCCATCAGGTCAGCCTCAATGAACCGGTTGACGTGAGCGTTCCCGTTCGGGTGATCGGCGAAGCGGAACTGGAACGGCGCGGCGCCATTCCGCAGCTCCAGCTGCGTGAGGTGGAAGTGCGCGTGCTGCCGGACCGCGTGCCGGAGGCCATCGAGGTCAACGTCGCCGATATGTCTGTGGGCGACGTGGTTCGCGTGAAGGACCTCGTGGTGCCCGAAGGGGTGACGGTTTTGGAAGACGCCGAGGAAGTGGTGCTCACCATCACCGAACCGGACCTCGAGCCGGTCGATGCGGGCACCGAGACGGAGGAACCGGAACTGGTGGAAAACACTGGTGGCGAGGGCTGATCGGCCGCCGGTCACCACTGGATGCGCAACCCGCGGCGCCGCGGGTTTGCGCCTTTTTTATGGGGGGAACCACACATGAGACTGATCGTGGGATTGGGCAATCCCGGACCGGCCTACGCGGCCACCCGCCACAACGTCGGCTTTTGGGTAGTCGATCGCCTGGCGCGTACGCTGCGCATACCCGTAGAGAAAGCGAAGTGGAAGGGACTCGTCGGCGAGGGCCGTGTGGGCGAAGAAACGGTGATCTTGCTCAAGCCGCAGACGTACATGAATGCCTCCGGCGAATCGGTGGCGGAAGCGATGCGCTTCTACAAGCTGGCGCCGGAAAACCTCCTCGTCATCTACGACGACATGGATTTGCCCCTCGGCACCCTTCGCCTGCGCATGAAGGGCAGCGACGGCGGTCACCGCGGCCTGCGCTCGATCATCGCCCATTTGGGCACCCAGGAGATCCCCCGCATCCGCATTGGCATCGGGCGTCCGGCGCCGGGCGTGTCGGTGACGGACCATGTGCTGTCGCCGTTTGCCCCCGAGGAGCGAGAGGCGGCCGAAGCGGCGGCGGCGCGAGCGGCCGAGGCGGCGGCGGCCTGGCTTACCGAACCCTTTGATCGCGTGATGAACCGGTTTAACCGCTGAATGGCGCCCCCTTGTCGCGGCCATACTGAAAAACAGCACCGCGACAGGGGGAGGGTCGACTGTGGCCGTTAAGTACGCTTGTCCGCGCTGCGGCATGGCGCTGGGCACAATCGAGGCCGAGGTTCCGGAATGGCGCCTGGGGTTCCATTTCTTGACCCCCGAGGAACGGGCGTCTATAATAACCTATGAACCAAATGGTGACGTCGTCGTGCGCGTCATCTGCGAATACTGCCAGGAAGCCGTTTTGCAGCACCCGGAATGGCTGCTCATGAACAGCCATCTGCAGTAGGGAAACGGCTACGGATACCGGCAAAGGTCTAAGCCTTGGCGGTACGCTAAGGCTTCTTTTTGCTTGGATTGCTTTCCTTTTTTTTGGGCATGGAGGGTGTACCCGATGCGCGTGCTCATGCAGGTGTTTCGCGATGACCCGGATTTTCAAACGGTGGTGGACGGTTTTGCCCGTGGCCTGCGCGAGCAGATGGTGACCGGCCTCAGCGGCTCGGCCCGCCCGCTGTATGTGGCAACGCTGAGGCGGGCCCTTGGCCGACCGGTGGTGCTCGTTACCCATAACACGTATCATGCGCAGCGGTTGTATGAAGATTTGGTCGAATGCCTGCCGGAGGACGAAGTATGGCTGTATCCGGCCAATGAGGTAATTGGCACCGAGGTGCTGGTGGCCAGCCCGGAGATGCGCAGCCAGCGGCTGAAAATCCTCACCGAGCTGTCCGCCGGCAAGACGGGCGTCCTTGTGGTGCCTTACGCTGGGCTGTGCCGGCGGCTTCCCCCTCCGGCGGTGTGGCGGGAGGCGACGGTTCGCCTGGCTGTGGGCGAAACGGTAGAGATGGAAGCGCTTACACGTCGCCTGTCGGCCATCGGCTACACGCGAACGGAAATGATTGAAGCGCCGGGTGAGTTCAGCGTCCGCGGCGGCATCGTCGACGTCTATCCTCTCAGCGAGCCGTCGCCGCTGCGCATTGAATTTTTCGATGATGAGGTGGATTCGATCCGCGCCTTTGACGTCGAGACGCAGCGGTCGACCGACCCGCGCAACGAGGCGGTCATCCCGCCCGTGGCGGAGGTTTTTGCCACGCCGGAGCGGCGCCAGCAGGGCGCGCTCCGCCTGGAAGACCGCCTCAACGAGGCCGTGGAGACGATCCGTGACCCGGAGGTACGCGACAGGCTGCGCGAGCGTGTTGGCTGGGAACTGGAGCAGTGGCGGCAAGGGGCCGGCTTTCAGGGGGAGCAAAAATATGTCGAATTGCTCTATCCCGACGCGGGGACGTTGTTGGACTACGTCGCCGGCGAACCGCTCCTGGTGTTCGACGAGCCCGCGCGGGTGTTCGATGCCGTCGACCAGCTGGCCAAGGACGAGGCCGAGTGGCAGACGGCCCTTGTGCAGGCCGGGGAGTTTTTGCCCCGCCTGCGCCTGATCAAGGAGTTTGACGAGACGGTCGGCAGCCGGCAGCGTCTGTACCTGGCCCTCTTTTTGCGCCAGGTGCCGCGCACCCATCCGCAGAACGTGGTGAACGTGCTGTGCCGCGGCATGCAGAACTTCCATGGCCAGATGAACGTGCTCAAGGCGGAGCTGGCCCGCTGGGAGAAGAGCGACATGCGCGTGCTGTTTGCCGCGGCCGACGAGGAGCGGGCCACCCGTCTGGCGCGCGTGCTGGCCGACTACGGGATGGAGGTGGACGTGGCCAAGGACCTTCTGGGGCTGCCCAAACGCCCCACCATCCTGATCGGCAACCTGTCGGCCGGTTTCGAATTGCCGCGCCAGAAAGTGGTCGTGGTGACGGAGAGCGAGGTATTCACCCAAAAGCAGCGCAAGGCCCGCCGGGTGGCAACGATCTCCGGGGCCGAGCGGATCAAGAGCTACCTCGACCTCAAGGTGGGCGACTACGTCGTCCACGTCAACCACGGAATTGGCAAATATATGGGCATCGAAACGCTGGAAGTGGACGGCGTGCACAAGGACTACCTGCTCATCCAGTACGCCGGAAACGACAAGTTGTATGTGCCCATCGACCAGATCGACCTGGTGCAGAAGTACATCGGTGCGGAGGACAAGGAGCCCAAAATCTATTCCCTGGGTGGCGGCGAATGGAAAAAGGTGAAGAATCGCGTCCGTGCCTCGGTGCGCGACATCGCCGAGGATCTCCTCAAGCTGTACGCCAAGCGGCAGGCGGCCCAAGGGTATGCCTTCAGCAAGGACACGCCGGAGCAGCGCGAGTTTGAGGCCCTGTTCCCCTACGAGGAGACGCCCGACCAGCTGCGGGCCATCGAGGAAGTGAAGCGCGACATGGAGTCGCCGCGGCCGATGGACCGCCTCCTGTGCGGCGACGTGGGCTACGGGAAGACGGAGGTGGCCATCCGCGCCGCGTTCAAGGCGGTCATGGACGGCAAGCAGGTGGCCGTCCTCGTGCCGACGACCATCCTCGCCCAGCAGCATTTCGAGACATTCCGGGAACGCTTCGCCGACTACCCGGTGCGGATCGAGGTGCTGTCGCGCTTCCGCTCGCGCAAGGAGCAGAACCAGGTCATCAAGGGGCTGAAGGACGGCACAGTGGACATTGTCATCGGCACCCACCGCTTGCTCTCGAAGGATGTGCAATTTAAGGATCTCGGGCTGCTCATTATCGATGAGGAACAGCGCTTCGGTGTCGTGCACAAGGAGAAGCTGAAACAGCTGAAGACGAACGTCGATGTCCTCACGCTTACGGCGACGCCCATCCCGCGGACGCTGCACATGTCGATGCTCGGCGTGCGCGACCTGTCCGTCATCGAAACCCCTCCGGAAAATCGCTTTCCCGTGCAGACGTATGTCGTGGAGTACAGCGCGGCCCTGGTGCGGGAAGCCATCGAGCGTGAGCTGGCCCGCGGCGGACAGGTTTATTTTGTCTACAACCAGGTGCAGTCGATCGCGCGTATGGCGGAGCAGATCCGCGCCCTTGTCCCCGATGCCCGCGTGGCCGTTGCCCACGGGCAGATGGACGAAAACGAACTGGAGCGGGTGATGCTGGATTTCCTGGATGGCCAGTACGACGTGCTTGTGTGTACGACGATTATCGAGACGGGGGTGGACATCCCCAACGTCAACACGCTGATTGTGTACGATGCCGACAAGATGGGGCTGGCGCAGCTCTACCAGCTGCGCGGGCGCGTTGGCCGTTCCAACCGCATCGCCTATGCCTACTTCACCTACCAACGGGACAAGGTGCTCAGCGAGGAGGCGGAAAAGCGCCTGCAGGCGATCAAGGAATTCACCGAGTTCGGCTCGGGCTTTAAGATCGCCATGCGCGACCTGGCCATCCGCGGGGCGGGCAACCTCCTGGGGCCCGAACAGCACGGCTTTATCGCGTCGGTGGGGTTTGACCTGTACACGCAGATGCTGAAGGAAGCCATCGAAGAACTCAAGGGCGAAAAGCCGGAAGCGCCACCGTTGCGTCCGGAAATCGACTTGGCCGTCGACGCCTACCTGCCCGCGGACTACATTCCCGATGCCAAGCAAAAGATTGAGATGTACAAGAAGTTTGCCGCTGTGGAGACGCCAGAGGACGTTCAGGATCTGGTCGATGAGTTGATCGACCGCTTCGGGGAGCCCTCGCCGCCGGTCAAGAACCTCCTGGCGGTGGTCAAGATCCGCACCTACGCCGCGCGCTACCGCATGGAGCGCATCATCCAGAAGGGCGATGAGGTGCGCATCGACCTGGCCCCGGACCAGACGCCCCGGATCGACGGCGGACGGCTCTTTGCCCTAGCTGCGCGCTTTGACCGTCGCATTGCCCTGTCAATGGACGGGGGACGCGTGGGCATTCGCATTCCGGTCAAGGGGATGTCGTCGGAGGCGATGCTTGCCTTTTTGGAGCGGTTCTTGGAAGGGTATGCCGATGTACTGAAACCGAAAGGAGAAATGAATCATGTGGCCACGTAAACCGATGTGGACGATACTGGTGTTGGTGGTTTGCACGTTATTTGTCCTGACCGGATGCGCCCAGTCGGACGGAACCGAGCCGACGTCGGGCAAGGGAAGCGAGGCGGAAGGGCCCAACTTCTCCCTCGGCGTTGACGCGAAGCAGGTGGTGGCGCGCTATGCGGGCGGGGAAGTGACGGCCGGCGAGTTTGAAAAGTATCTGGCCCTTCAGTACGTGCTCAATCCCCTGTACCGTGCCGTGGTGACCGATCCGGAAAGCCGCGAGGAAGTGCTGCGCAGCTACATTGCCGAGACGATTCTGGCGGGCCGCGCCGGAAACGTCGACGTGCAGAAGGAGGCCGACAGCCTGTTTCAGGCGTGGCGGCAGGCGTTCGACCAGGCGGAGGGGTCGCGCAAGGCGGCGGATCAGCTTCTCAAGCGGCTGAACCTGACGGAAGACGACGTGCGCGACTACTTGGTGCGCTACAAACGCATTGAGACCTATCTCGCCGGGCACGTGAAAGACGAGGACTTGCGAAAGCGCTACGCCGAACGGCAGAACGACTTCACCGTGGCCACGGTGCGCCACATCCTGATCAGCACCGACGGGCGCAGCGACGAGGAGGCGAAGAAGCTGGCCGCGGAGCTGGTCCGGCGCATCCAGCGCGGCGAGGACATGGCTGCCCTGGCCAAACAGTATTCCGATGACCCGGGAAGCAAGGAAAGGGGTGGGGTGTACGAAAACGCCCGCGTGACGGAATGGGTACCCGAATTCCAGCAGGCCGTGCTGACCCAGGCTGTGGGGAAAGTGGGTGCCCCTGTGAAGACGGCATATGGGTACCATGTGATCCGGGTGGAAAAGCGCGAGGTCTTGCCCTTCGAGAAGGTACACGAGGAGTTGCGCGTCGAGGCGCTGAACGAGGCCTACAATCGGTTCTATGACAAGGAGTTGCCGAAGCTGATCCGGGAAATCACGTTGCCCAAGGCGGCATAGCGATCGGCGCGCGGCGGTGCGGGCCCCCGTTTTCGCGTTCCGCCGGAGGCATGCTTTCGTGGTTGGGGTGCGCATCCGCGCACGGTTCCCGTAGCAAACGACAGGGCTTGTCCTTCTGTGTGCCGTGGGACTTGGAACGAAATTCCGCTCATGACAGAAAAAATGAAGAGCCAGACTTGGTAATAGACGTACAGGGAACACAAAATAGGGGTAAAGCCGGAATCCGTGCCAAGGCAAAAACCAACCATCACGAAAGCGAGGCATGTCCATGAAAGCAACGGGTATCGTGCGACGGATCGACGATCTGGGCCGTGTGGTGATTCCGAAAGAGATCCGACGCACCCTGCGGATTCGCGAAGGGGACCCTTTGGAAATCTTTGTGGATCGCGATGGGGAAGTCATCCTGAAAAAGTATTCCCCCATCGGTGAGCTTGGCGACTTCGCCAAGGAGTACGCCGAATCGCTGTACGACAGCGTCAGGCACATCGCGCTGATCGCCGACCGCGACAGCGTCATTGCCGTGGCCGGCGGTTCGAAAAAGGAATTTATGGACAAGCCCGTTGGCAGCATCATTGAGCAGAGCATGGAGGAACGGCGAACCATTCTGGAGACCACGCCCGGCCAGTACGAATTGATCCGGGACGCCGAAGATACCTATTCCAGCTTTGTCATTGCCCCCATTGTGGCCGGTGGCGATCCCATCGGCGCAGTCGTCCTGGTGAGCAAGGACGAGGGCGTCAAGATGGGCGAGCTGGAAGTGAAGCTGTGCGAGACGGCCGCCGGATTTTTGGGCAAGCAAATGGAACAGTGATGCGCCACGTGCCGTTCATCCCCCCGGATTGCGCCGCTGTCCGCAACATGCGGACGGCGGCGTTTTGGCGTTTTGCCGTACCTTATGGCGGTCGCGCTTCGTTTTCCGGTCGCGCAGCGGTCTGGTATAATACCCTCAGTTTGGGTGCCGGAAGCGGAGAGGAGACCGTCATGAACACCGTAACGAGCCACAAGCGTTTCTTGCAGGGCGCGGCCATCTTGGCTGCAGCTTCGCTGATTTCCAAGATCCTCGGCGTCTTCTATCGCGTACCGTACAAGGCGATTACGGGGGACGTCGGGCTGTACGCGTATGCCCAGGTGTACCCCATCTACAGCACGCTGCTTATCCTGGCCACGGCGGGGTTTCCCATCGCCGTCTCCAAGATCGTCGCCGAGAAGCTGGCCGTAGGCGATGTGGCCGGGGCGCGGCGTGTTTTTCATGTGGCGGCGGCCTTTTTGTCCGCCACAGGTGTGGCCTGCTTTGCGTTGCTCTTTTTTGGGGCGCCGCTGATTGCCGCGTTGATGGGCGACCCGCAGCTGACGATGCCGATCCGCATGGTCTCCACGGCGCTGTTGGTCGTGCCCGTCATGGCGGCCATTCGCGGCTATTTCCAGGGCCAGCAGAACATGATGCCGACCGGCGTCTCCCAGGTGCTGGAGCAGCTCGTGCGCATTGCGACGATCCTCGTGCTGGCCATCTGGGCTATGGAGACGGGGCGCGGCGTGTATGCTGCGGCATCCGGTGCGTTGTTTGGTTCGTTTACTGGGGCCCTCGCCGGGTTGGCCGTCATGCTGGTCTACTTGCGCCACGACGAGCTGCGTCCCTTGGCCGACCGGGCGGCTTCTGCGCCCGCGGTGGAGCCGCCGGGGGCGCTCATCAAAAAGATCTTGGCCTTGTCCCTGCCCATCGCCCTCGGCTCGCTCATCCTGCCCTTGATGCAGCTGGCGGACTCCTTTACCGTCAAAAACGTTCTCGACGGGGCGGGGCTTGCCGACGTGTCCGGGGTATGGAAAGGCGTCTACGACCGTGGCCAGCCCCTGGTGCAGTTTTCCTCCTTTTTCGCCGCGGCCCTGTCACTGGCCCTCGTGCCGTCCATTGCCGAAGCCAATGCGCGCGACTTGCGCGGAACGATCCAGCATCGCACCGAGCTGGCCGTGCGCATGACGGTGATCGTGGGCTGGCCGGCCTCACTAGGGTTGGCCGTCATCATGGAACCCGTCAATACCATGCTGTATGGCGACCCGACCGGTTCCTTCGCTCTAGCCGTGCTCGCCTTTTCAACGCTGTTTGCCACATTGAACGTCACCGCGGCGTCGATCTTGCAGGGGCTGGGCGAGGTGATGGTGCCGGTTCGCAACCTGATCATCGGTGTGGCGGTGAAGCTGGTCCTGAACGTGGTCCTGATCGCCGCCTTGAGCCCGTCCGGGCCTGCTTACGGCATTGCCGGGGCGTCGCTGGCTACGGTGATCGGCTACGCGGTGGCCATGTTCCTTAACCTGCGCGTCCTCCGCGCCCGGACGGGTGTGCGATTCGCACGTCGAACGTTGGTAGTCAAGCCGCTGCTTGCTTCGCTCGTCATGGCAGGAGTGGTCTATGGGGCATACCTTGCGTTGCACAAGGCGTTGCTTTCTTGTGACCTGACCCTCCGTGCGGCCAGCATCGTCGAGTCGCTGCTGCTGACGGCGCTGGGTGCGGTGGTCTACGGTGCCGCTGTCTTGCGCCTTGGTGCGGTGAGCCGGCGCGACCTTGAGATGGTGCCCAAAACGCGGCGTCTCGTACCGGTGCTCGAGCGGTTGGGCATGCTGAAGGAAGGGAGGGAAGCCTAATGGCCACAATTGAGGTGGTGGGTCTTGGCGCGGGCGGGCTCGACCTCATGCCCCGCGGCGTTTTCCGGCGGCTTCGATCCGCCGATCGCCTCTTTTTGCGGACGGCGGACCATCCGGCGGCGGCGGAATTGCGTGCCGAAGGGGTGGCCTTTGTCGCCTTTGACGACCTGTACCGGCAGCATGACACCTTCGACGCGGTATACGAGGCCATTGTCGATCGCCTGCTTCGCGAGGCGCAACGTGGTGACGTCGTGTATGCCGTGCCAGGCCATCCCATGGTGGCGGAGCGAACGGTTCAGCTTCTCCTCGAGCGGGGCCCGGCAGCCGGGGTGCGTGTCGTGATTGGCGGCGGCCAGAGCTTTCTCGATCCGCTGTTTGCCCGTCTCGGTGTGGATCCCATCGAGGGCCTTGCCGTGCTGGACGGGACGGCGCTGCGCCGCGAACATCTGGCGCCCCACTTGCATCTTGTCATCACACAGGTGTACGATGCCTTTGTCGCCGCCGATGTGAAGCTGACGTTGATGGAGGTGTACCCCGACGACTACCCGGTGACCGTCGTCACGGCTGTCGGCGTGCCGCAGCGGGAGAAGGTGGAGCAAAGGCCGCTGTATCTGTTGGACCGTCTGGCGACGGACAACTTGACCCTCGTTTACGTGCCGCCGACGGACGATCCGCGGGTCGTGAACCGCCGGTTTGACCGCCTGCGCGAGGTTGTGGCTATCTTGCGCGGGCCGGAGGGATGCCCGTGGGATCGCGAGCAGACCCATCGTTCCATCCGCAAAAACGTCATCGAAGAAGCCTTTGAGGTGGCCCAAGCCATCGACGATGGAGACCCCGACGCCCTGTGCGAGGAGCTGGGAGACCTTCTCTTGCAGGTGATGCTGCATGCCCAGATGGCCGAGGAGGAGGGGGTCTTCACCGTCGACGACGTGATCGGCGGCCTGGTGGACAAGCTGATCCGCCGCCATCCCCACGTGTTCGGCGACCGGTCGGCCGCCGACGCCGAGGAGGCGCTGGCCAACTGGGAGGCGATGAAGCAGCGGGAAGCCGCGGCCAAGGGGAAAGCTGGCGCTTCGTCGCTTCTCGACAGCGTTCCCCACGCCCTGCCCGCCCTGCTCAAGGCGTGGAAGATCCAGAAGAAAGCGGCGAGCGTTGGATTTGACTGGACGGCCATCGACGACGTCTTCGCCAAAGTAGAGGAAGAGGTGCGGGAAGTGCGCGAGGCGGCGGCCCAGGGGCCGGAGCGGGCGGCTGACGAGGTGGGCGACCTCCTGTTTGCCGTGGTCAACCTGGCCCGCTTCCTGAAGGTGGATCCGGAGGAAGCGCTGGCGCGGACGTGCGCGAAATTCGCCCGCCGCTTCCGGTATATCGAGGATCGGCTGCGCGCGGAGGGTCGTACCTTTGCTGATGCCACCCTGGCGGAGATGGATCGATGGTGGAACGAGGCCAAGGAAAAGGGGATTTGATGCGGCTGATGGAGCAGGATTTTGGCGGCGGAACACGAATAACATTACCCGTACATTTTGAAGAAGGAGGTTTTGGCTATGAACAAACAGGACATCATCGCACGCATTGCCGAGAAAAGCGGTTTGACGAAAAAAGATGTGGAAACGGTTGTGAACGCGGTACTGGACGAGATCACCGAAGCGCTGCGCGCCGGGGAGAAAGTCCAGTTTGTGGGTTTCGGCACCTTTGAGACGCGCAAGCGGGCGGCCCGCACCGGTCGCAACCCGCAGACCGGGGAGACGATCAACATTCCGGAAGCGGTCATTCCGGCGTTCCGCGCGGGCAACAAGCTGAAAGAAGCCGTGAAGTGACATGCGCCTCGACAAATTCCTCAAGGTCTCACGGTTGCTCAAGCGGCGAACGGTGGCGAAGGAGCTGTGTGATCAGAGCCGCGTCGAGCTGAACGGGCGGCCGGCGAAGGCATCGAGCACCGTGAGCGTGGGGGATTTGCTCACCCTCCATCTGGGAACGAAAACGCTAACGGTCCGCGTCGAGCGCGTAACGGAAAGCGCACGGAAGGAAGAGGCCGAGAGCCTGTACTCGGTCGTGGAAGAGACGCGGATCGACGCGGCGTTCGAAAACGGGGAGGACTACCGCCTGCGGTAGTCTCGGACGCAGATCAACTCCCTCGGTCCCATTGGGATCGAGGGAGTTTTCTGTGTGTGCCCAGCATGGGTGCTGTCGATTGAGTGACAGTCCCGAACGGTGAAGGCGGCAGTAACCGTTAGCTTAAGGCAAGGGCGTCCGCGGCGAGGCGGAGTCTGAAGGAAGCCGGCGGGACGTCCGGTTCAGTTTCGCCGACTTGTACGCTCAGCTTCGTCAACTCGATTGTGTACCGCGTGCGCAGGGCGTTGGGTTTAAGAGCGTGTAAAGTTTCAGTAGGAACACGGTGAGGAAAAAACGAAAAGAGACCTCACCGCAAGTTGTCTGGCCAGGCAACTTGCCCCGACACGAAGTCGAGGAGGCGGTGAGGTCTCATGGAATGGATTCGCGAAACCGCGCAAGAAATCCTCCTTCTTGTGCAGGAAATGGCTGACCTCCTGAAGCAAAGCCCGGATTTTGAGGCATTGGAGAAGGGCATCTACCGGCTGGTGCAGCAGGCAACCCTCCGGCTTTTGCAGGCGGCCTGTGCGGAGTTGGATCAACAGTTTATGAAAAACCGGGATCGGAAGCATTTAAAGATCGTGCATCGCAAGGAGCGCACGGTCCTGACGCCCTTTGGTGAGGTGCGTATTGAGCGGCGGTACTACGTGGACCGGGAAAGCGGTCAGGGCCGGTACCTTCTGGATGAGGCGCTGGGCTTGGCACCACGCCAGCGGCTTTCGCCGTGGGCAAGACAGTTGGCCGTAGCCCTGGCGGTGGAGATGCCGTATCACCGGGCAGCGGAAGTGCTCAAGCACGTGACGCTTGGGAATGTGGACATCCGGGCCATGAGCATCTGGCAGGAGGTACAAAAGGCCGGTAGGGAATTGGGGCAACAGATCGAACAGCGGCGGCGGGATGTGTTTGAACGGGGCGTAAGCCCCAAAGGGCAACGAAAGAGCTCGGCAGTGTATGTGGAAGCGGATGAGGTTTGGGTACCAGCCCGGCGTTCGGAAGGGAAGCGGGCAACGATTCCCGTCAAGGTGGCGGTGGCCTACGAGGGAAAAGGGGACGTTTCGGCCCAGCGGCGTCGTTTGCAAGAACGTTGTGTGCATGCCGGTGTAGCAGAAGGGACGACCTTTTGGGAAGAGTGCGTGGCGAAGTTTGGTGAACATTGGGATTTCGGCGCAGTGGAGCGATGGTATGTGGGGGGTGATGGAGCGGCGTTTGTAAAAGAAGGGTGTGCGTATTTTCCGGGAGCGCAATACCGGCTCGATCCGTTTCACCTTCGTCGGAACCTGGTGGAGAGTCTTCGACATGACGAGAAGGCGTATCGGGAGGTTTGTGCTGCGCTGGCAACGTCCGATTGGGAAGGGGTTGAGCAGGCTCTGAAAGCAGCCGAACATCGCAGCCGCGGGGCACAGCGGCAGCGGGTGGTTCAGTTGCGGCGCTATCTGCGGACCAACTGGGAAGGCATTCGGGAGTTGGGAGAGCCCGTGCGATTAGGGGCGATTGAGGGACAAGTGTTTCATCACATTGCACGGCGGATGAAGCGTCATGGAGCGCGTTGGAGCGTCGAGGGGGCCGGCCGGTTGGCGCGGCTTTTGGCGTCGCGGGCAAATGGGGAACTGGCTGAAGTGGTGAAAACCAAGTGGACAGCCCAACCGGAAAGAATGAGCCATGTGTTTGGCAAAGGAGCGGCGGAGGAAAGGGAAAAGAGTTGGAGAGCAGACATAGAGGGATGGCTGCGCGCAAGGATTCCGGCCCTTAACGGGCCTGGATCCGGTGCGCCTTGGGTAAAGTATGTGCTTCGTGAGCTTGTGCGGGCGATTCCAAGAAGGGTGTAAACCGATCACTCAAATTTTTGTGTCGGGGTACCTACTGAAAGTTGACACGCACTGGGTTTAACATTCCCTTGATGATCGGCGCGGTTTTCGGTAAGATGAAGCAAGTTGTGTGGGGTTGTCGTTTATCTCACTAATGGAATAAAGGATTGGTTGTGAAGGGGAAAGGGGTTGGAACCGTGACCAATGATGCCTCACGCCGCACGCTGGGCGTTTGGCTGCTGGCCGCGCTGGTGGTGGGCAATATGGTGGGGTCGGGCATCTTTATGCTGCCGCGCACCCTGGCCGAGAAGGCCAGCCCGGCTGGTGTGCTGCTGGCCTGGTTGATGACCGGTGCCGGTGTGTTGATGAGCGTGCTGGTGTTCGGCAACCTTGCGTTGCGCAAGCCTGACCTCACCGGCGGCCCCCAGGCTTATGCCCGGGCGCTCTTTCCGGGCCGATCCTTCTGGTCTGTGTTTTCCGGGTACGCCGTGGCCTGGGGCTACTGGGTAGCCAACTTTGGGGGCAATGTGGCCATCATCACCACCTTTGCCGGGTACCTGTCCACGTTTTTTCCCATTATGACGAGTCAGGCCGTGATCGGGACGCTGGGCCCGTTTGTGCTCAGCGTGGGCAATGTGCTCACCTTTGCGGTTTGCTCGGCCTTCTTGTGGGGCATTCATTTCTTGATCCTGCGGGGCATGGAAGGGGCGGGGAAAACCAATTTTGTCGCGACGGCGGCAAAAGTGGCCGGCTTTCTGCTCTTCCTCATTGCCGCCTTGTTTGCCTTTGACGCGGGCAACCTCGTGCCCTTTGGCGCGCCACGCACGGACGAGACGGGCCAAGTGCTCGGCCTCTGGGAACAGGTGAACCAAGCGGCAGTGGCAACCCTGTGGGCGTTTGTCGGCGTGGAATCGGCTGTCGTGTTCTCTGGGCGAGCCCGCAGGCCGCGGGACGTGAAGACAGCCACCCTTGTGGGGTTGCTGGTGGCGTTGGCGCTGTATGTCGCCATTACTTTTCTCGTCATGGGTGTCTTGCCACACGAGCGGTTGGTCGCTTCGGACAAACCGCTGGTCGATACGCTTTCGGCCGCAGTAGGGCCCTCCGGCGCGTATCTCCTGGCGGTGCTGGGACTCATCAGCTTGTTTGGGTCCTCCATCGGCTGGATCTGGTTGAGCGCGGAGGTCCCGTACCAGGCGGCCAAGCAGGGCTTGTTCTTGTCGCCGTTCCTTCGGGAAAACCGGCGGGGCGCGCCGACCGTTGCCCTGACGGCCACCAACGTGATGGCCCAGCTTTTCTTGCTGTCGACGTTGTCGCAGTCGGTGGCCAAGGCCTTCGATTTCGTGATTCACGTGGCCACGTTGGCGTACCTGGTTCCGTATCTTGTGGCCCCAGTCTATCAGCTAAAACTGGTGATTACCGGGGAAACGTATGAATCGGATGGCCGGCCGCGCCGTGTCGACGGCGTCATCGCCGTGCTGGCGACGGTGTACGCGGTGTGGGTCGTCTGGGCGGGAACGGCAGACCTGAGCACTTTCCTGCTCGGCGTGGGGCTGCTTGTCTCGGGCATCGTGTTTTACCCGTGGGTGTGGGCAGAGCGTGCCAAGCAGCGGCGGGGAAAGCCCGATGCTGCGTAGGGGATGTTGGCAGGCGGGGAAAAGGCGTGGGGGTTGCCTGCGGTTCGGAGGACGACCCGGGTTCTATTTCCGGGGGACTGTCCGTAAGATGACCGTGAGGAGGTGTCCGATGATGGAAGGAAAGGGCCGCGGGCAACTGCACCACGAGATCATCATGGAAAATCGGAAGACGCTTCGGATCACGGGTGTAATCAATGTGGAAAGCTTCGACAGCGAGGAATTTCTCCTCGAGACCAGCTGCGGGTTTTTGGCCATCCGCGGGCAGCATTTGCACATGAAAAACCTCAATGTGGAACAGGGACAGGTGGCCATCGAGGGGAAAGTCATTGAGATGGGCTACTTGGACGAAGGGACACCGGGAGAGCGGGCTAAAGGGTTCTTTAGCCGATTGTTTCGGTGACCGTTCGGGAGCAGTTCCTCTCTTGGTGGCTCACGGTGGCCTGCGGCATCGGACTGGGCGCGGTCTTTGACCTGTACCGCGTGATCCAGTGGCGGCTGCGTCTCGGACGGGCCGTGGTGACCGCCCTCGACCTGATACTCTTGGGCATCGCCGCCCTCGGGGTGTTTTGGGTCTTGTTCCACGTCAACGGGGGAGTGGTTCGTGCCCACACCTTCTTGGGGCTGGCGGCGGGCGCCGTTTTTTATGGTGCGGCGCTCAGCGCGCCGATGGTGCGCGGATGGGGGATGCTGCTTGCGCTGGTCGGGCGCGTCCTCTGGGGGTTGATGTGGTGCCTCGATGTCGTTTTTGTCCGCCCCGCCGCGTGGACGGTGCAGAAGATGGTCGTGGGGGTGGAGCTGGTCTTCCTCGGGGTGGTGGGGCTTGCTGCGGGCGTCGGCAAAGCCGTGTGGAGGGTCCTGGCGGTCCTGTGGCGCCCGGCCCGAAAAGGGTTCGCAAGCGGAGCAGGATTCGCGCGGCGAACCGCGAAAATCATTTGGCGATGGGGAAGAAAGCCGAAAGACAGGTGAGGTGATGGACCCGTGCCAAAGATGGGAATGCCTCGGCGCCGCGGATTGATCCTGCTCGTGTTCCTCGTGGCCTTCGGCGCATGGGCAGCGGGGAAATGGTGGGAACAGGAACAACAGCTTCGCGCCCAGGAAGCGACGCTGACCCGGCTGAAGCAGGAAGCGGTGAACCTCGGCCGCAAGCGGGAGTCCCTTGCCGAGCAAGTGAAACGGCTCGAAAATGAGGACTATGTGGCCGAACTGGCACGACAGTATTTCTTCCTCAGCAAACCGGGAGAAACCCTTTATTTGATGCCTCGCACCCCACAGTCACCGGCCCCTAACCAGGCTCTAAGTCAATAACTGTGGATGGGAGGTCAACCAAGCCAAGGGTATAAAAGCGAGGAGCATCTTCCGCACATAGATTTCGCGGTTGCGGAACCCGTAGCTGATTCGTTTGAGCAGCTTGATCTTGGTGTGCACGCCTTCCGTGTAGCCGTTCGAAACACGCCAGGTGTGGTAAGCCAGAATCGCCTCGCGCCAGCGGCGGAGCGTGCGTCCCCACTGCAGGAGCGCGGCATCGCTTGCCGACTGGGCCTCAAAGATCACGCGGTCCAGGATGGCTGCGGCTTCGTCTCGATTGGAAGCACGGTAAACGTCTCGCAGCTGCTCTTTGACCCAGTGAAAGTGGGCCACGTTCTTGTGATGCTTCCGAATGGCGGCAAGCTGGGCAGCTTGGCGTTCGGTGAGGTCGTCCTCGTTCTTCAAAAGCGGCCATCGAGGCAGGCGTACCCCGGTCACCTGCTGTTCCACTAGCCGTGCTTCGTCAACCCGCCGATTCGCGTCCTGGATGACGTGAAACGGATCCGCCACGATGACAGCGCCGGGCAAAGCGCGCTTCACGGCATGGCGCCAAGCATCCTTCAGGTCGATGCACACGGCCCGAATCCGCCGACGAACCGTCTCCGGCAGCTGGCGCAAAAAGCGCTCCAGTGTTTTCATGCGGTCATCCGGCAAGATGGCCAAAAGGCACCGTTTTGGCCACACGCATGTGACCGTAACCATCATGTCACGGCCACGATAGCTGTGTTCATCAATGCTAAGCACGAAGGCATCGACATCCCGGAGGGCTTCCTCGAGATTTACCTGCTGGTCTACGTACCGAAGGAGCAGACGGCGCAAGGTGCTGCTGCTTGTTCCGCTTTCCTGGGCGGCACGACGGAAACTGCCCGCTTTCAGGCGCTGGAGCAAAAGGGCTTCGGCCCGTTCGGTCCTGCGTGCCCAGGGGCGAATACCAGGAAAGCGTTCGGTGAACACTTTTCGACAGGCCGTGCACTGGAAGCGCCGGGGACGTACCCAGAGGTAAACCGGTTTCTCGTTGCACCAGGTGTGCAGCTTCCGTTTCCATTCGCGCGCACGATCGTAGACGCGGCGTGTCAGCTGTCCACAATCCGGACACCGCGCTTCCTTACGCGGCCGACCGGCGTAGATGTGAATACCATCGGATTGATGCACGATACGGTAAACAATCCACGATTGTAAGCCGAACATTTCTGCGGTAAGCTTGTTCATAGGCGGTCGCGAGCCTCCTTCGGGATGTGATGTGCCTAACTATCCCTTGGCTCGTCGACCGCCTTTTCCTCTTAGATCCCACACTTTTTAGCGTAGAGCCCCCTAACCATTGACGAGACCCGAACGCCGGGATAAAATGAAATAGATTCGTGATTCTTAGTGCACCAAGGGAGGATTTCTTTGTACATGGCCATTGAGGTTGGCAGCAAACTGCAAGGCAAGGTAACCGGTATCACCCATTTCGGGGCGTTCGTGGAGCTGCCAGGAGGGGTTACGGGACTTGTCCATATTTCGGAAATTGCTGACTACTACGTGAAAGATGTACGCGATGTTCTCAAAATCAACGACATCGTCACGGTGAAGGTGCTGAACATCTCGGAAAACGGGAAAATCGGCTTATCCATTCGCCAGGCCCAAGACAACTACGATCCCCGCGCACGGAAGCGGCGTCGGGAGCGGGACGTTTCCTTCGAGGAAAAGCTCAGCCGATTCCTGCGCGAGAGCGAGGATCGGTTGGCCTCCTTGCGCCGCCACGGTGAAGGACGCCGTGGGCGCGGCGCGCGCAAGGGGTGACGGTTGAGCCAGAACGAGCAAGGGCAACACTCCCGGCGTGGGAGTGTTTTTTTGCGGACGACGCAGAAACCTAAAAATGGAACTATTTCTCATCCTTGACCCCTTGACACATCCAGAAAGGTATTGTATACTGCTTGACGTGAACGACGCGGGGTGGAGCAGCCAGGTAGCTCGTCGGGCTCATAACCCGAAGGTCGCAGGTTCAAATCCTGCCCCCGCAACCATATGGTGGCGGCGTAGCTCAGCTGGCTAGAGCGTACGGTTCATACCCGTAAGGTCGGGGGTTCGAGGCCCTCCGCCGCTACCAGCGTGGCCCGTTGGCGAAGTGGTTAACGCACCAGATTTTCAATCTGGCATGCAGGGGTTCGAATCCCCTACGGGTCACCATTTTTCTTTTTCTGGACGGTTAGCTCAGCTGGGAGAGCACCTGCCTTACAAGCAGGGGGTCGGCGGTTCGAGCCCGTCACCGTCCACCATCTATCGTGTGCAAGCACCGCCTGCACGGCGATGAGCCGGAGCAGGCGATTCGTTTTTTCCGGGCTTCGACAGACGTAGGGTGTCGGGGGAAGATTGCGACGGGTGGGGCGGCGAGTCGGCTCGACCGATCGGAGAACGGGCAGAGGAATGTCGGAAGATTTCCATCGGCTGGCGCGCGAAATGACAGACTTTTGCGAAACGCGGGCGTATAATGGGGGCACCAAAGGGAAACGGGTGGTGACGAACGTGATGTTTCGCAAACCGGATGGATTCGCGGGGAATCTGATGGGAGCGGCGTGGCAAGCCGGAACCGCCGAGCCTGCCGAAAGGGGGGCGGGAAGGGCTGCCCGCTGGTGGATCCGCTGGAGCGTGCCCCTGCTTGTCATCGGCTTTTTGCTTGGACAAGCTGTATTGGTCGAAGGGTTGGCGCCATTTGCCGTACCGTTTTTTGCGGTGGCATACCATTTGCGCCGCGATCGGTTCCTGCCGATTGCGATTGCCCTTTGCGGAGGGGCGGCCTTGGTGTCGACCGATCACCTCTTCGTTACATTGCTCGCGTGCGCCATGTACCTGATGCTCCAGCTCGGTTTGGAACGCCGCAAGCGTGTGGCGCGGAGCGATCTTTCCCACGCGCCGCTCTTGACGGCGCTGGCGGTGTTCGGTGCTCATACCGGGTATACCTATGGAATGGCCAACACGCTGACCGTCTCCCAAGCGGTGGGCTACGCGGTGGAAGGGGCGCTCAGTTTTCTGCTGACGCTGATCTTTGTTCAGGCGCTTCCCCTCGTGACGTCACGCCGGTATCGCCGTCCGCTTCGTCAGGAAGAAGTGGTGTGCGCCCTCATCCTTCTCGGATCCGTGCTGATTGGCACCGTGAACTGGCAGCTTTATGGCATGGCCGTGCACCACGTGCTGGCACAGTATTTCCTGCTCGTCTTTGCCTTCGCGGGAGGCGGGGGGATCGGCGTGACGGCGGGCGTGGTGATCGGGCTGATGCTTGCCCTGGCCGACATCGGCGAGCTGAACCACATGAGCCTGCTCGGGTTTGCCGGACTGTTGAGCGGGCTGTTGCGCGAGGCACGGAAGCCGGGGGCGGTGACTGGCCTCCTGATCGGGGCAAGCCTCTTCACGTTCTACATGGAGCCCACGGGGCGGATGTGGAGTGCCCTCGGGGAGTCGCTGGTCGCCGCGGTCCTGTTTGTGCTGACGCCGCGTGTGCCGTTGCGCCAGTTGGCCGCCCTCTTGCCGGGCACCCACGAGCACCTGCTCAACCAGCAGTCCTATATGCGCCAAGTGCGGCAAGCTACCGCTGCGCGCGTGGAACAGTTTGCGCGTCTATTTCAGAAACTGGCGCACAGTTTCGCCCAGGCGGACCCGGATGCCCAACACGGCAAGGCGGATGTGATGAAAGAGCTAGACAGCTTCCTGGGTGACGTGACCGCCGTCACGTGCAACGTCTGCCGAAAGAAGGATGTCTGCTGGGGCGAGAAAGCCGAGGAGACGTATGATTGGATGCGGTACTTTGCCGGGGTGGTGGCGGCCGATGGCACGTTCCGGCGGCAGCTTCCCTTTGAATGGAAGCGCCACTGCGTCAAGGCGCAGGATGTCTTGAACGTTATGGCGGACCAGTACCCGCTTTTCCGCGAGCGATTCCGCTTGAACCAGCGTATCCGTGACAATCGGCTTCTGGTTGCCGAGCAGCTGAGCGGCGTGTCGCGGGTGATGGACGATTTTGCCGCGGAAATCCGCCGCGAGGGACAGGACCTGGTGGTGCAGGAAGGGCAGATTCGCGAGGCCCTCGAGGAGATCGGGCTGTCGGTGCGCAAGGTGGACATCTACAGCCTGGCCGAGGGCAACGTGGACATCGAGGTGAGCCAACCGAGCTGCGATGGCCGTGACGAGTGCGAGAAAATCGTGGCCCCGCTGGTGTCCGACCTGCTCGGGGAGACGGTGGCCGTGGCGGAAAAGCGTTGCCACGCCTACGCCGACGGGTATTGCACGATGTGTCTGCGCACGGCCCACAAGTACCGGGTCCAGTCGGCGATTGCCGCGGTGGCCAAGGATGGCGGCTGGCTGTCCGGTGACAGCTTCGCCACCCTCGATCTCGGGAACGGGCGGTACGCCGTGGCTCTGTCCGACGGCATGGGCAACGGCGAGCGCGCCCACCGGGAGTCGAGCGAGACGCTGGAGCTCCTGAAAGAGATGCTGAGCGTGGGTTTTGACGAGCAGATGGCCATCAAGTCGGTGAACGCCGTGCTCTCCCTGCGTTCGACCGAGGAGACCTTCGCCACCCTTGATCTGGCCATCATCGACCTGCATTCGGCGGAGGCCAAATTCTTGAAGACCGGTTCGACGCCGAGCTTCATCAAGCGTGGACGCGAGGTCTTCACTGTGTCGGCGGGCAATTTGCCCATCGGCATCCTGCGCGATATCGAGGTGGACGTGGTGACGCTCGGCCTCAAACCCGGAGACCTGCTTATCATGCTCACCGACGGCGTCTACGACGCGCCCACCGTGGAAAACAAGGAGCGGTTCCTGAAGCGCATGATCGCCGAGCTGGACACGGACGACCCGCAAGAAGTGGCCGATCTCTTGCTCGAGCACGTCGTGCGCCATCACCAGGGTGCCATTCGCGATGACATGACCGTGGCGGTCGTGCGCATTGACCAGTACGTTCCGGAGTGGGCCACCATCAAACTGCCGCACGTGCGTCCAATCGAGCGCCCGCGCATTGTCAGCTAGCTACACCCGCCGAGCCGGCTGATTGGTGACGGGCAGGTATGCGCGATGCGCCTTCCGTCGATACTGGGAATGTCCCGTTTTTTCAGAATCCTTGGCCGACGGGAGGCGAAAGCGTGCGCGAGATGGTTTTAGAACAGATTCTGCTCGTCACCGACGGTTGTTCCAATGTCGGGGGCGATCCGGTGGAAGCGGCGGCGGAGGCGCGGCAGCAGGGCATTGTGGTCAACGTGATCGGCATCCTGCACGGGCAAGCCCTCGGGGAACAGGGGCGGAGAGAAGCCGAGCGCATTGCCGCCGCCGGGGGAGGGGTGTGCCAGTTCGTACAGCCGGAACGACTGTCGCACACAGTTCAGGCCGTCACGCGGCAGGCGATGACGCGGACGCTCCATGCCGTGGTACGAGAGGAGCTGCAAACGCTCCTTGCCGAGGGAAGCGTGGCGGACTTGGCGCCCGAGCAGCGTGCGCGCCTGGCCGCCTCGGTGGAGACGTGGGCCGAGGCGTCCCACCTGCGCGTGTTCCTGCTTCTCGACACCAGCGCCAGCATGGCCCCGCTGGTTTCAACGGTGCGCCGGGCGGTCCGCGACTTTTTCCTCAGCTTGGCCGCCCGTTCGGGGCCCAGTGAGGTGGCCGTCGGCGCCTTTCCGGGCGTTGAGGGGGCGCTCGATCTTCTCGTCGACTGGACGACGGACGGCTCTGCCGCCCGCTTGGCCCTGGAGCGGCCGCCAACGGGGCTGACGCCGACGGCTCCGGCCCTGCGGGCGACGTTGGCCCATTTTCGTTCCTGGCGGATCCTGGGAGAAGCAGGCGGATTTGTCGCCCTCCCGCCCGCGTCGAAGGTTTCCGCCGACCGCCCGCCCAACGGGGGATTGCTGCGGGACTATGTGTTTTGACATGCGGACGGGAACGGTTGTTTGCGGCCGATGGAACCGCAACGTGTATCGCATCGAGGGCGTCGCCGGCCGGGGCGCGACGGCGACGGTGTACGCGGCCCGGGGGCCGGCGGGCCGTGTGGCGCTGAAGGTGGCCGATGACGAGGCGTGCGTGCTGGTGGAGGCGGACATGCTGCGGAACCTCGAGGCCCGGGGAGTGCTCCCTGGGCCTTTTTTGCGTGACGTCGACGAAGCCGACATCGACGGTCGGTCGGTCCTGTTTCTCGCCCTCGACTGGGTGGATGGGATACCGCTTCACCGGTTTCCCGCGGGACGACGGCCGGCGGTGGCGGCAGCCGTGTTGACCCAGGTTCTGGACGGTTTGGAGCGGTTGCACGCGGCGGGGTTTGTCTTTGGCGACCTGAAACCGGCCAACGTCCTTGTGGTGCCGGGATCGCTGCCGCGCGCGGTGATGATCGACTTCGGCGGTGTAACCCCCCGGGGTCGCTGCGTGCGCGCCCACAGCGAATTGTACGACCGGGCTGCGTGGGGCGCCGGCGGGCGTGTGGCGGAACCTGCCTACGATCTGTTTGCCGCGGCACTTACGTTTCTGGCCGCCGTCATAGGCGAAGCGCCTCTGGCCGCGGCTTTGGCCCGGCCGCAGTCGGTGGTGGCGCTTTGTGATATAATACGGGCGGATTCGCGACTGGCGCCATACCGGCGGGTTCTGGAACCGGCGTTCCATGGGCGGTGGGCGAGCGCGACGGCGATGGGTCGCGCCCTTGCCGCGGCATCCGGCGCGGGGGCGGAGGATGCCGCGGCGTTGGATCGCCTGACAGTGGGGCTGATGGGCGCGTGTGCCGCCGCGGCCGGATGGTTGTTGCTGGCGAGTGCAGCATGGTGGGAGAGGCTGTGATACAACGATGGATGCGATGCCGCACGGGACGCAGTTGACCCCTTCCTCCGACGACATCCTGGACCTGTGTCTGTTCGCCGGGGCCCTTGTCTTGAAAAACGGCGGGGAGACGCACCGCGCGGAGGAGACGATGGTGCGCATGGCTATCGCCTCCGGCGTGCGGGAGGCCCACGGATTTGCCACCCCGACGGGCGTGTTCCTTTCGTGCGTGACGGCCGAGGGGGTCAAGACGCGCGTGCGGCGCATCGCGGCGCGCACCGTCGACCTGAGCAAGGTGGCGGCGGTCAACGAGATCTCCCGCCGCTACGAGGCCGGGAGCCTGTCGGTCGCGGAGGCGTTCCGGCAACTCCAGGAAGTAGAGGGGGCGCCCTTTCCGTACAGCGACGGGTTGCAGCACCTGGCCGCCGGCGCCACCAGCGCCAGCTTTGCCCTTTTGTTCGGCGGGTCGTGGCCGGATGCGGGGCCGGCCTTTGCCGCCGGGTTCGTGGCCAATGTGGCCCTCAAGTTGGTGGAGCGCCTGTTTGCGGTACGCTTTGTCGCCGAGGCTGTGGCCGCGTTTTTCAGTGCCCTGGCCGCCGTGGTGGCGGTGGCGGTCGGATGGGGGGCTGACCGGGACGCCATCCTCATCGGCGCGCTCATGCCCTTTGTGCCCGGCGTTGCCCTCACCAACGCGGTTCGCGACGTGATGGCCGGCGATCTGGTTTCGGGGCTGGCGCGCGGTGCGGAGGCGGCTCTCACCGCCCTCGCGGTGGCGGCGGGCGTGGCGTTCTTGCTGGGGCTGGTGGCGGGGTGAAGGGCGTACCGCAAGGAGGCGAAGACGGGTGACCGGGGCTGTGGAAGGGCTGCTCAGTTTCGTGGCCGCCGCGACCTTCGGTTTGTTGTTTGGCGTCCCGCGTCCTGAATTGGTATGGGGTGGTCTGGTCGGGGCGGCGGGCTGGTTGGTGTACCGGGGCCTGATGGCCGTGGCGGTGGGCCCGCTCGGGGCGGTTTTTGCCGCCTCCTTTCTCGTGGCCGCCCTCAGCCAACTTCTGGCCGTGCGCCGGCGCGTGCCGGTCCTCCTGTTCGCCGTGCCGGGCATCATTCCCCTCGTTCCGGGCGGGCTGGCATACCGGACGATGCTGGCCTTTTTTCACGGCGAGTATGCGGACGGGCTGGCGGTAGGGGCGCAGACCCTGTTGTTTGCCGGTGCCATCGCCGCCGGACTGTTGCTGTGGACTGCGCTGTTTACCGCGTTTCGGCGGAGGGGTGCCCATGCGCGAACGGGTGCGTGAGACGATTCGCTGTCACCGGCTTCTCGAACGGGGTGACGGCGTGGTGATCGGCGTGTCGGGCGGTCCCGATTCGATGGCCTTGCTCCACGTGCTGCTCACCTTGCGGGACGAATACGCCCTGTCCCTCTTCGCGGTCCATGTCCATCACCAGCTGCGTGGCGCGGAGGCCGACGCGGACGCGGCCTTTGTCGAGGGCTGGTGCCGCGCCCACGGCGTGCCGTGTCGCGTCGAGCGGGTGGATGTGCGCGCGCACGCCGCCGCCCGCGGCCTGGGGGTGCAGGCCGCGGCGCGCGAGCTGCGCTACGAGGTGTTGCGGAAGGTCGCGGCGCAGGAAGGAGCGGGCAAGATTGCCCTGGGCCATCATGCCGACGACCAGGTGGAAACGGTGCTCATGCGCCTGGTGCGCGGGACGGGGATTGGCGGGCTGGCGGGAATGCCCGTCGCGCGGGCGGAAGGAGCCGCCACCGTCATCCGTCCCTTGCTTTACGTGCGGCGGGAGGAGATCGAGGCCTACTGCGCGGCCCACGGCGTGCCGTACCGCCTCGACGCGTCCAACTGCTCGAGAGCCTACCTGCGCAACCGTGTGCGCCTCGACGTGGTGCCGCTCCTTTCGGCCCTCAATCCGCGCTTTGCCGAGGCCGTCTGCCAGCTGGCCGAGGTGGCGCGGGCCGAGAACGCCTACCTCGAGGAGCGGGCGCGTGAAGCCCTCGAGGCAATCCTGTGCCGGCGCGGCGCCGATGGCGTGATCCTCGATCGGCGGGGCTTTGCCCGGCTGCCCCTTGCTTTACAACGCCGAGTGGTTAAACTAATATTAAGTTATCTGTGTGTGGACGAACCGGATCGGCTCTTCGAGCACATTGAGGCGGTGCGCCGGTTGGCCGCATCCGACAAGCCGGCTGGGCGCCATCGCGTCACCGGCTTGTGGTGGGCCGAGACGGACTACGACGAGCTCGCCTTTTGGCGCGGGGAGCCTCACGCCGGGGACGAACACGACTTTTGCTACCCGCTCGCCGTCCCCGGACACACGGTTGTCCCGGAGCTGGGCCTGACGATTTGCTGCCGCCTGACGAACCGGCCCCTCGAGGACGGGGAATTGTCCGCGCCGTGGGCCGTGTTTGATTACGAGCGCCTCCCCGGACCGCTGGTCGTGCGGGCGCGACGTCCGGGCGACCGCATGACGCTATGGGGGCGTGCCGGCCATAAAAAGGTCAAGGACATCCTGATTGACGCGAAGGTACCGCACCGGGTGCGCCGCAGGACGCCGGTGATTTGTGCCGGGGAGACCATCCTGTGGCTGCCGGGCGTGCGACGGTCGGCGGTCGCGCCGGTGACCGCCGCGACGCGACGATTTTTATACATGGAAGTAACGGACGACGCGTAACGGTAAAAGCAGATGGGGTTTGGTAGCAGGAGGAACTGAACGATGGATCAGGACATAAAGGAAGTGCTCATCTCGGAAGAGGCCATTCGCGAGAAGGTACGGGAACTGGGGCAGATCCTGTCGGCGGAGTACGCCGGCAAAAACCCGCTGGTCATCTGTGTGCTCAAAGGCGCGGCCTTGTTCATGACCGACCTCGTTCGGCAGATGAACATTCCCTTGGAGATGGATTTTATGGCCGTGTCGAGCTATGGAGCCTCAACGCAATCGTCGGGCGTCGTGCGCATCCTGAAAGACCTCGACACGCCGGTCGAGGGGCGCCACGTCTTGGTGGTCGAAGACATCATCGACAGCGGGTTGACGCTGAGCTACCTAATCGACCTCCTCAAACGCCGCAACGCCGCTTCGGTTAAAGTGGTCACCCTCCTCGACAAGCCGCATCGTCGCACGGTCGACTTGAAGCCCGACTATTGCGGGTTTGTCGTTCCGGACGCGTTTGTCGTCGGGTATGGGTTGGACTACGCCGAGAAGTACCGCAATCTCCCCTACATCGGCGTGCTCAAGCCGGAAGTGTACCGGTGAGATGGACGGCGTTCATTGTTCGCCATTCTCGTTCTGTGCTACAATAAGGAAGTGGTTCGGCTTGAGAGGAGGTCAGGGATGAACCGTTTCTTCCGGAACACCGGCTTTTACCTGCTGATTGTGCTCGTCACGGTCGGAATCGTCAATTTTATTGCGAATAAAGACACGAAAACGCTGCAAATTCCGTACCACGAGTTCCGGCAGGCCCTTGTGGCGGGAAACGTGGAACGGGTATTCGTGCAGCCCGACCGCGGGGTCTACCTTATCGAGGGGATGTTCAAGCAGCCGCCGGCCGAACGACCGTCGAAGCAATTCTACACCTACGGCCCCCTCTACACCGATGAAGTGCCGAGACTCGTCGCCCAAAGCGGGATTCCCGTGGAATACCGGGAGCAGAAGGGCGATTCGGTTTGGCTGACCTTTTTGACGTCGATCATTCCGTTTGTGGCCATCTTGATCCTCCTCTTTTTCCTCCTGAACCAGGCCCAGGGCGGCGGCAGCCGGGTGATGAACTTCGGGAAGAGCCGCGCCAAGCTGTACACGGAGGACAAGAAGAAGGTTACCTTTAACGATGTAGCCGGCGCCGACGAGGAAAAAGCGGAACTGGTGGAGATCGTGGAATTCTTGAAAAACCCGCGGAAATTTTCGGCCCTCGGCGCGCGCATTCCGAAAGGCGTGCTGCTGGTTGGCCCGCCGGGTACGGGGAAAACCCTCCTGGCACGCGCGGTGGCCGGCGAAGCAGGTGTGCCCTTTTTTAGCATCAGCGGCTCCGACTTTGTCGAGATGTTTGTCGGGGTCGGCGCCTCGCGGGTGCGCGACCTGTTTGAAACGGCCAAAAAGCATGCCCCATGCATTATTTTTATCGACGAGATCGACGCCGTTGGCCGGATGCGCGGGGCCGGGCTGGGCGGCGGCCACGACGAGCGGGAGCAGACGCTGAACCAGCTGCTCGTCGAGATGGACGGCTTTGGGGTCAACGAGGGGATCATCATCATCGCCGCCACCAACCGTCCGGATATCCTCGACCCGGCCTTGCTCCGACCTGGACGATTCGACCGGCAGATTACCGTCGATCGGCCCGACGTCAAGGGGCGGGAGGAGATCCTGCGCGTGCACGCGCGCAACAAGCCCCTGGCCGATGACGTGGACCTGAAGCTGATCGCCAAACGCACGCCGGGCTTCACCGGTGCCGACCTGGAGAACCTGCTGAACGAAGCGGCGCTTTTGGCGGCACGCCGCGACTTGAAGCAGATCACTATGCGCGAGATCGACGAGGCCATCGACCGTGTCATCGCCGGTCCGGAGAAAAAGACGCGCGTGATGAGCGACTTCGAGCGCAAGTTGGTGGCCTACCATGAAGCGGGGCATACCGTGGTCGGCTATCATCTCGAACACGCCGATGCGGTGCACAAGGTGACAATCATCCCCCGCGGCATGGCCGGCGGGTACACGGTGATGTTGCCGAAGGAAGACCGCTTCTTTATGACCAAGTCGGAACTGATGGACAAAATCACCGGCCTCCTCGGCGGCCGGGTGGCCGAGGAGCTGGTGTTGGGCGAAATCAGCACTGGCGCGCACAATGACTTTGAGCGGGCCACGAACATCGCCCGGCGCATGGTGACGGAATTTGGGATGAGCGAAAAACTCGGGCCGATGCAGTTTGGCCGTCCGCACGGTCAGGTGTTCCTCGGCCGCGACCTCGGGACCGAGCAAAATTACAGCGACGCTATTGCCTACGAAATCGACCGGGAGATCCAACGCATCATCCGCGAGTGCTACGAGCGCGCCCGGGCGCTCTTGGAGCAGCACCGCGACGAGCTGGAGCTGATTGCCCAAACCTTGCTGGAGAAGGAAACCCTTGACGCCGACGAGATCCGCCAACTGATCGAGACGGGACGGCTCGACACGCCGGCAGGCGGTGGAGATGTCAAGGTGCAAATCCAGTCCAAACCGGACGGCGCGGGGGCGCCTCCGGGCGGCGAAGGGCCCGATCAGCCGGAAAAACCGTCATAACGCACAACGACACGGCGGCGTCCCGCGGGGCGCCGCTTTTTCCATGACCAAGGATTTCCTTGCTTCCTTTTCGCCCATTGGCGTACGATCAGCGCAAATTTGCGTCACCCTGTAACTGACGGCAACGAACCGTACACGAGAGGAGTGTGAGTCAGGCCGTGCTCATCACGACGCGTCCCATTGACGACGACATCACCATCGCCCGGCGGGCCAAGCTGAAACCGATTGGTGAGATTGCCGCTGAACTGGGCCTGCGCGAGGAGGAGTGGGAGCCCTACGGGCGGTACAAGGCCAAGTTGTCGCTGTCCATCCTCGAGCGGCTAAAGGATCGGCCCGACGGCAAGCTGATCCTCGTCACCTCCATTAACCCTACGCCGGCCGGCGAAGGCAAGTCGACGGTCACGGTGGGGTTGGGACAAGCCTTGAACCGCCTCGGCAAACGCGCCATCGTCACTCTGCGTGAACCGTCCCTCGGCCCGAACCTGGGCGTCAAAGGCGGAGCGGCCGGCGGCGGGTATAGCCAGGTCGTGCCTATGGAGGATATCAACCTGCATTTCACCGGTGACTTCCATGCCATCACGACGGCGCACAACACCCTGTCGGCCCTGATTGACAACCACCTGCACCAGGGCAATGCGCTTCGCCTGGATCCGCGGCGCATTGTGTGGAAGCGGGTGCTGGACATAAACGACCGTGCCCTGCGCCATGTCGTCGTGGGGCTGGGCGGTCCGGCCAACGGCGTTCCGCGGGAGGACGGCTTTGACATCACCGTGGCCTCGGAAGTGATGGCCGTCCTCTGCCTGGCCACCAGCCGTTCCGACCTGAAAGCGCGGCTGGCGCGGATGGTGGTGGGGTACACCTATGACCGCCAGCCGGTAACCGCAGGCGATCTCGGGGCGCAGGGCGCCATGGCCGTTCTGCTGAAGGATGCTCTGTTGCCCAACCTGGTGCAAACGCTGGAAAACACTCCGGCCATCATCCACGGCGGCCCCTTCGCCAACATCGCCCACGGGTGCAATAGCCTGTTGGCCACCAAGATGGCCCTCAAGCTGGGCGACTATGTTGTCACCGAGGCCGGCTTCGGCGTGGACTTGGGGGCGGAGAAATTCCTCCACATCAAGTGCCGCACCGGCGGCCTCCAGCCGGCCGCGGCGGTGGTGGTGGCCACCGTCCGCGCTCTCAAGATGCACGGCGGCGTGCCGAAGGACCGGCTGCACGAGGAGAACCTCGACGCCCTGCGCAAGGGACTGGCCAACCTGGAAAAGCATCTGGAGACGCTGGAAAAGGTGAACCTGCCGGCGGTGGTGGCGGTTAACCGCTTCTACACCGACACCGAACGGGAGTGGAGCTTGCTGGGCGACTGGGCGCGGGATCGGGGCATCCCCTTGGTCTTCGCCGACGTGTGGGCGCGCGGCGGTGAGGGCGGCCTCGAGCTGGCCGAGCGGGTGCTGGCGCTCGTTGAGGAGGCGGATCGCCGCGGCCCGGTGCGTTTCCTTTACGACGTAACCCAATCGTTGCCGGCGAAAATTGAGACCGTCGCCCGGGAGGTGTACGGCGCCGACGGCGTGCGCTACACCGCCCAGGCGGAGAAGCAGATGGCCCAAATCGAGGCCAACGGCTGGGACCGGCTCCCGGTGTGCATGGCCAAGACGCCCTATTCTTTGTCCGACGATCCCACGCGCCTGGGCCGACCAACGGGCTTTACCATTACCGTGCGCGAACTGCGGCCAGCCGTGGGGGCGGGGTTCGTCGTCGTCCTGACCGGAGACGTGCTCACCATGCCGGGACTGCCGAAGGAACCGGCCGCACTGAAGATGGACATCGACGATGAGGGGAACGTGTACGGACTCTTCTAAGGCATCGTCGGCTTACGCGGCCGGCAGGCGAAACGGGGAGGGGAATCAACGGTGCTCTTGGTGATGGACGTGGGCAACACGAACATCGTCATCGGGGTCTACGAGGGACGCGAGCTGCGCCACCATTGGCGGGTGCACACCGACCGCGACAAGACGGAAGACGAATATGGCCTGTTGATCCGTGCGCTGTTCGACCACGCCGGCCTTACCTTTTCCGACATTGAGGCGGTCGTGATCGGATCGGTGGTTCCGCCCCTCATGTATGCGCTGGAGCGGATGGCGCGAAAGTACCTGGGCCGCGAAGCGATGGTGGTGGGCCCGGGCATCAAGACGGGGGTCAACATCAAGACGGAAAATCCCAAGGAGGTCGGCGCCGACCGCATCATCAACGCCGTTGCCGCCCTTCACCTGTACAAACCGCCGCTGGTGATCGTCGATTTCGGCACGGCCACCACCTTCGACGTGATCGACGAGCGGGGCGATCTGATCGGTACGGCGATCGCCCCGGGGCTGGTCATTGCCGCCGAGGCCCTCTTCCAGAAGGCGGCCAAGCTGCCGCGCATCGAGATCGTCCGCCCGTCCCATGTCGTGGGCCGCAACACCGTGACGGCGATGCAGTCGGGCGTGTATTTTGGCTATGTGGCGCTGGTCGACGGCCTGGTGTCGCGCATTCGGCGCGAGCTGAAGGCGTCGGCCACCGTGGTGGCCACCGGCGGTCTGGCGGAGCTGGTGGCCGCCGAATCGGAGACCATTGACATTGTCAATCCGTTTTTGACGTTGCAGGGGCTACAGCTCTTGTACGAGCGGAACCGATAAGGAAGCGGAGGTGACAACGGCACAAGGATTTGGCAGGGTTTTGTCGAAATAGAGGAACGAGTGCGTGAACGTTTTGGGCCGTGAGGTGAGGGTTGTGGCCGACAGCCGGCGTTTCCGCCCAAGCCACCGGGCGCGCCTGGAGCGCGTCGAACGGCTGCTCAACGTGCGTTTGCCGCGCGCCATGGAGGAGGACGAAGCGACGCTGCGCTTTTTGGAGGGGGTGGCGCGCGCGCCGACCCACACCCGCCAGGAGGAACGCGAACAGATCCGGCGGGTCCAGGAGTGCGGCGATGCGGCGGCGCTGGAGGCGTTGGTGCGGGCCAATTTGCGGCATGTGGTGGCGGTGGCGGTACGGTATTGCGGCCACGGCCTTTCGCTCATGGACCTCGTCCAGGAGGGGGCCATTGGCCTCCTCGCGGCCATTGCGCGCTTTGATTGCCGGCGCCGGGTGCGGCTGGCCCACTACGCCCGTTGGTGGATTGTCCAGGCGATCGCCCGGGCCGTGAACGACAAGGGCGACCTCATCCGCCTCCCCGTCCACATGCACGAACGCCTGCGCCGGTACTGCACCTGTGTCACACGGCTGGTCCAGGAATTGGGGCGGTTCCCATGCCCGGCGGAAGTGGCCGCCGTGCTGAAGACGAGCGAGGCGCAGGTGAACCAGCTGCGCGCCCTATTGGCGCGGGAGCGGCTCGATGTTGACGGACCGGTTGACGGCCTGTCCGTTCGCTGGCCGGAGGGGGGGACGGACGGTCCGGATGAGCCGCTGACGCTGGCCGAGGTGTTGCGTAGCGAGGAAGACGGTCCCGAAGAGCGGGTGATGCGTGATGACCTGCGCGCACAGGTGGAACAACTGCTGGCAGGCCTCCACCCTCGGGCGCGGACCATTCTTGTCCTGCGGTTCGGGCTGGTCTTCCATGAACCGTACACGCTGGAGGAAGTGGGCAAGCGGCTAGGTTTGACGCGCGAGCGCGTGCGCCAGATCGAGACGGCTGCCCTGGACCGGCTGCGCCAGGCAAAATTGAGCAAAACCCTCCAGGAGTACCTGCGAAAACCGTGATCAACGGTTTATTTTGTTTGCAACCAACTATGCTACACTATCGTTGTATAGAAGAGAGGAGTATAGAAGAGGAGAAGCGGTGCGCGCCGCTTTTCCGACGGGTAGGGAACAGGGAGGACCGTTCATGGGTGACTACGCGATTCGGGGCTTGGCCTGTGGAGGCCAGGTCCGGCTGTTTGCCGCACGCACGACCGAACTCGTCGACGAACATCGCCGCCGCCATGGGACGCTGCCGACGGCGACGGCCGCCCTGGGGCGCGCCGTTACCGTGGCGGCGTTGATGGGCCTGACGCTGAAAGGGGAACAGGACCGCGTGACAATTCAGGTGCGCGGGGACGGTCCGTTGGGGGCGATCGTGGTGGACGCCGACGCCAAGGGCCATGTGCGCGGGTACGTCCACAATCCCCAGGTACACCTGCCGCTGCGGGCCGACGGAAAGCTGGATGTGGCAGGCGCCGTGGGGAAAGGCGGATACGTGTACGTGATCAAGGACCTGGGCCTGCGCGAACCGTATCGTGGAAGCGTTCCCCTCCTGTCCGGGGAACTGGGCGAGGATTTCGCCTATTACTTTGCCGTTTCCGAACAGATTCCATCCTCCGTGGGCCTGGGGGTGCTCGTGGAACCGGACGGGCGCGTTCGCGCGGCCGGCGGGTTCCTGCTGCAGGTGATGCCGGGGGCGGAGGAGACGGTGATCGAACGGTTGGAACGGCGCGTGGCCGGACTGAGCAGCGTGTCGGCGTTGATCGACCGCGGTTTGACGCCGGAGGAGCTGGCGGCGGAAGTAGTCGGCGAGCCGGTGGAGGTGGCCGAGGCCGTCCCCCTTTCCTTTGCCTGTCACTGTTCGCGCGATCGCGTCAAAGCCGTCTTGGCCGGCTTGGGGAAGGACGAGTTGGAGCGCCTCGTACAGGAGCAGGGCGGTGCGGAAGTGACCTGCCAGTTCTGCAACGAGGTGTACCGCCTCTCCGCGGATGAGGTGAGGGCGCTTGCCGCCGCGGGTGACCCGTCGGTGCCGTAGGACCGGCCGGATGCCGGCAGTAGAGGAGAAAGCGAGAGGACGAACCGATGAACCGAACGACGGTGTTGTGGGGCATCATTCTGGTCCTGGTCGTGGCGTTGGGGGTTTCCATCTGGTGGGGGTTGAACCGCTCGACGAAACCGGTGGCCGTGATCGGCCAGGGGACGGATCAGGTGGTCATCACCGAAGAAGAGTGGATCAACCAGCTCAAAAAGCAGTACGGCCGCCAGGTACTCGAGGACATGATCAACCGGCGGGTGGTGTTCCTGCAGGCGCAAAAGGCGGGAATTGTCGTTCGGCCGGAAGATGTGGAAGCGGAGCTCCGCGAGATGAAGGCCGGATACCCCAACGACGCGGCTTTTTACGAAGCCATGCGCCAACAGCTCGGCCTCACTCCGGAGGAACTGCGCAAGGATATCGAGTTTTATCTGTTGTGGGAGGAGCTGGCCACGCGGGGGGTGAAGGTGAGCGAGGAGCAGATGCGCGCCTATTATGAGCAGCACAAGGCGCGATACGTGGAACCGGCCCGCGCCCGCGTGTTCCAGATCCTCGTGCCGACGCTGGAAGAGGCGCAGCAGGCGTTGAACGAGCTCGATGCCGGCGTGCCCTTCGAGGAAGTGGCGAAGCGTCGCTCCACCGATGAGGCCTCGGCGGTTCACGGCGGCGACCTCGGCAAGGTGGAGCTGGATGCCGGCTATCTGCCTTCCAATGTCGCTGAAGCGGCAAAAACGTTGCCGTTGAACCAGGCGAGCGCACCGATTCCCGTCGAGGGCGGGTATGTCATCATCAAGGTGACCGAGCGCACACCGGCGCGGCAACGGCCCTTTGAGGAAGTGAAGAACGATATCCGCCGCGAGCTGGCCTTGAACCAGGTCGGTTCCCTGCAGGCGGTGCTGGACCGGCTGAAAGCCCAGGTGGGGGTCAAGCTGGAACCACCCTTTGACACGGTTATGAATTGACAGCAAAATCCCTCCGATGGTATGCTGGAGATGGGATAAATCCTATTTACTCAATCGGTATTGGAGGGTTAATGATGCCGAAAGTCGCCAACAACATATTGGAGCTGATCGGCGATACCCCGCTCGTCAAGCTGAACCGCCTGGTGGGCCCGGAAGACGCCAGCGTTTATGTGAAGCTGGAATGGTTTAACCCCGGGGGCAGCGTGAAGGACCGGATCGCGTGGTCGATGATCGAGGAAGCCGAAAAAGCGGGTCGGCTGAAACCGGGTGACGTGATCGTCGAGCCGACCAGCGGCAACACGGGGATCGGCTTGGCCATGGTGGCGGCGGCCAAAGGGTACAAGGCCATCCTTGTCATGCCGGATACGATGAGCCTAGAGCGCCGCAAGCTGCTGCGCGCCTATGGGGCCGAACTGGTGCTCACGCCGGGGGCGGAAGGGATGCGCGGCGCCGTGCGCAAGGCGGAAGAGCTGGTGGCCGAAAACCCGAACTATTTCATGCCGCAACAGTTCAAAAACCCGGCCAACCCCAAGGTGCACCGCGAAACGACGGGGCGGGAGCTGCTCGAGCAGGCCGAGCAGATCGGCGGCATCGACGCCCTGGTGGTCGGCGTGGGCACCGGCGGGACGATCACCGGTGCGGGCGAAGTGCTGAAGGAAAAATATCCGCACCTGAAGATCTACGCCGTGGAACCGGCCGACTCGTCTGTTCTCTCGGGCGGCAAGCCGGGTCCGCACAAGATCCAGGGTATTGGCCCCGGCTTCGTTCCGGAGATCCTGAACACGGAGATTTATGACGGGGTGATCACCGTCAAGAACGAGGAGGCCTTCGAGACGGGGCGTCGCCTGGCCAAGGAAGAGGGGATCCTCGGTGGCATCTCGACGGGGGCCAACGTGTTCGCCGCCCTCAAGGTGGCCCGCGAACTGGGCAAAGGGAAAAACGTGGTGACGGTCTCCCCGTCCAACGGCGAGCGCTACCTCAGCACGCTCATGTTCCAGTTCGAGGAAGAATAAGCGGTCCCTCCGGCGTCCGCACGCGTGGCGGACGCCCTTTTTCTGTCGCGTATTCATCGTTTTTGCTGTGGTGTTCGCCTCCCGTTTCCCCTTCCCCCCGTTGCGGGGCCGTTGCGCCGCTTGCGGTCTTCCGGCATACTACTGGTAAGACCGGATGGAGTGTGAGAGCGGCGTGCTGCTCGTGGACGAATCCACCGTTTCGGCCAGCGCCGGCCGTTTCGATCGCGTTCCGATCGTTTTCCCGATCTTGAAATCGTTTGCGGCTCGCCGTGTTTCCCGGGGGACGATCACCGGTGCGCCGAAAGTGCGGACGATGGAGATCATCGAGGAGCTGGAGCCGGTCCGCCGCGGTCCGTACACCGGGTCGATCGGCTGGTTTGGTTACCAAGGCGACATGACCCTCAACATTGTCATTCGCACGCTGGTAGCCAGGGACGGATGGGCTCACGTGCAGGCCGGGGTGGGCATGTCATCGACTCGCAGCCCGCTGCCGAGTACGAAGAATGCGTGAACAAGGCGCAGGCGCTGTGGCAGTCCGTTGAGGAGAGCCGAGCCGAGGTGAGCTCGAGAGGAGGATGAAGGGATGGTTCTCGTTATCGACAATTATGATTCGTTCACGTACAACCTGGTGCAGTACTTCGGGGTTTTGGGGGCCGATGTGCGGGTGTATCGCAACGACGCCATTACCCCAGAGGAAGCCGAGCGCCTCGCTCCCCGGTACCTAGTCATTTCCCCCGGGCCGTGCACACCGGACGAGGCTGGCGTGAGCCTGGCCATGATCCGCCACTTTGCCGGCAGGGTGCCGATCCTCGGCGTCTGTCTCGGCCATCAGGCCATCGCCCAAGCCTTCGGCGGCCGTGTGGTGCGCGCCCGACGCCTGATGCACGGCAAGACGTCGGAAATTTTTCACGACGGCAAGACCCTGTATAGGGGTCTTCCTTCGCCCTTTGTGGCCACCCGCTATCACTCGCTCATCGTCGAGGAGGAGAGCCTGCCGGCGGAATTTGAGGTGAGCGCCCGCACGGCGGAAGGGGAGCTGATGGGGTTGCGCCACCGGACGCTGCCCATCGAAGGGGTGCAGTTTCACCCCGAGTCGATCCTCACCGACTGCGGCATGACGATGCTGCGCAACTTCCTCGACACCTATGCCGGGCGCGGAGGGCGTGTAGCGCGTGATCGTGTGGGTTGACGGTACCCTGAAATCGGTTGGAGCGGTGCGCATCTCGCCCCTCGACCACGGCTTTCTATACGGCGCCGCCTTCTTCGAGACGCTGCGCACCTATGGGGTTGACTGCCGCTTCCTACGAGCACCCGGTGACGCTGCTGTTTGCTCGCCCCCTTCCCGCCGCCCTTGCCGCGTGGCAGGAGCGGGGGCGCCCCCTGGTTACGGTGGCCCTCGCGCGCAACGGACCGAAGGGGCACGAGCGGTACAAGGCGCACAGCTTCCTCAATAACCTGCTGGCGCGGCGCGAGCTGGGCGAAGGGGATGCCGAAGGGCTGATGCGGACGACCGACGGACGGGTGGCCGAGGGAATCGTCAGCAACGTCTTTCTCGTGCGGGGCAACGAGCTGGTCACCCCGGCCCTCTCGGCGGGCATCCTACCCGGTGTGACGCGCCGCTTCGTACTGGCCCTCGCGCTGCAGGTGGGCCTTGTGCCCGTTGAGCGGGACGTGTGGCCCGAGGAGCTGGTCGAGGCCGATGAAGTGTTTGTGACCAACGCTGTTCAAGAGCTGGTTCCCATTTGCGCCATCGCCGGACGACCGGTGCGGGCCTGCCCGGGGCCATGCACGCGCTGCTTGCTTTCGCGGTACCACGAGCTGGCCCGACAAGGCCTGCGGTCGGTGGCGGACATTCTGTAATCCATCGGATGGACGAAAGCGAGGCACGAGCCATGGTGCAGCAACTGCGGACCTTGTTGTCTGCCGTGCGCCGCATAGAGGCGCGCGGCAAAACCCTGGTCTTTGGCGAGCGGACGTTGGTGATGGGGATCCTTAATGTGACCCCGGATTCCTTCTCCGACGGCGGGCGCTACAACCGCCTCGATGCGGCCGTCCGGCGCGCCGTGGAGATGGTGGAAGAGGGGGCCGACATGATCGACATCGGTGGGGAATCGACGCGGCCCGGCGCCGTGCCGCTCTCCCTGGAGGAGGAACTCGAGCGGGTGATCCCCGTCGTCGAGCGCGTCGCCCGGGAGGTGGACGTGCCCATCTCCGTCGACACCTACAAGGCGGAAGTGGCCCGCCAGGCCCTCGAGGCCGGGGCACACCTCATCAACGATGTGTGGGGGCTGAAGGCCGATCCGGACATGGCCCGCGTCGCGGCGGAATACGGGGCGCCGGTGATTCTCATGCACAACCGGCATGACCGGCATTACCGCAACCTGATGGCCGATATCGTGGCCGACTTGCGCGAAAGCATTGCCCTTGCCCGTGCGGCGGGCATTCCCGACGAGCGCATCATCCTTGATCCCGGGATCGGCTTTGCCAAGACCTACGAGCAGAACCTCGAGGTGATGCGCCACCTCGATGCCATCGTGGCCCTCGGCTATCCAGTGCTACTCGGCACGTCGCGCAAATCGCTCATCGGCCTTACCCTCGACCTGCCTGTCGACGAGCGCGTGGAAGGGACGATCGCCACCGTTGTTCTTGGCATTGCCCAAGGGGTTGACATCGTCCGCGTCCACGACGTGAAGGCCAATGTTCGCGCTTGCCGTATGGCCGATGCCATCGTACGCGGGAGGCGATCCTAGCGTGACGAGGCGTGGGCAGACGGCATACGTGGGCCTGGGGGCCAACCTTGGCAACCGGGAGGCGGCCTTGCGCGGCGCGCTGGCGGCGCTGGCGGATGCGCCGGGCGTGCGCGTGTTGCGCGTCTCCCCCCTTTACGAGACCGATCCCGTGGGGGTCACCGACCAGCCGCCGTTTCTCAACCAAGTGGCCGAACTGGAGACCGACCTGGCGCCCGATGATCTCCTGGCCCTCCTTCTTGCCATCGAGCGCCGTTTTGGCCGCAGGCGGCGCATTCGCTGGGGGCCGCGGACCCTGGATCTCGACCTGCTCCTCTATGGCGATGCGCAGATCGCCACGGAGCGCCTGCATGTGCCGCACCCGCGGATGACGGAACGGGCCTTTGTCCTCGTGCCCTTGGCCGACATCGCCCCGGATCTCGTCATTCCCGGGACGGGGCGATGCGTGCGCGAGTGGGTCGGCCTCGTGGGGACGAAAGGGGTGAGACGATGGAAACCCAGCGCTTCGGGAACCGCATCCGCGCCTATCGAAAGCTGAAGGGGATGACACAAAAGGAATTGGCCGAGCGGCTCGGGATCTCCGTTGCCGTACTCGGGGCGGTCGAACGCGGCATGCGCCAGCCGTCCTCCGCGCTTCTGCGCGCCATCGCCGATGTGCTGCAGGTCCCCGTGGAGGAGCTCGTCGGCGGTGGAAGGAAGTAGGGGCAGGCGGCTGCTTGCGAGGGATGCCGCTTGTCGGTAAAATGATGAGGAACAGCGGGGAAAGGAGGGATTCCGCCATGACGCTCCGCATCGGCAACGTGGAAGTGGAAAACAATGTGGTGTTGGCGCCCATGGCCGGAGTCTGCAATCCCGCCTTCCGCCTCATCGCCAAGGAGTTTGGCTGCGGACTGGTTTGCGCCGAGATGGTGAGCGACAAGGGCATTCTTTATGGCAACCGGAAGACGTTGCAGATGCTGTATGTTGATGAGCGGGAACGGCCCCTTTCCCTGCAAATTTTCGGCGGGGACAAGGAAACGTTGGTCGAAGCGGCCAAATACGTCGACCGCTACACCAACGCCGACATCATCGACATCAACATGGGCTGTCCGGTGCCCAAGGTTGTCAATTGCGATGCTGGGGCCAAGTGGCTGCTGTATCCGGAGCGGATCGAGGACCTGATCCGCAGCATCACCCGGGTGGTCCGCAAGCCGGTCACGGTGAAGATGCGCATCGGCTGGGACGAGGACCACATCTACGTGGTCGACAACGCCAAGGCTGTCGAGGCCGGGGGCGGCGCGGCGGTCACCGTTCACGGCCGGACGCGCAAACAGATGTACACGGGGAAAGCCAACTGGGATTACATCCGCCAGGTGAAAGAGGCGGTGCGCATTCCCGTGATCGGCAACGGCGACGTCAAGACGCCGGAGGACGCCAAGCGCATGCTGGACACCACTGGCTGCGACGGCGTGATGATCGGCCGTGCGGCCTTGGGGAACCCGTGGATGCTGTATCGCACCGTCCATTACCTCAAGACGGGGGAACTGTTGCCCGAACCCACGCCGCGCGAGAAGGTGGAGATAGCGCTCCTGCACATGGATCGCCTGATCCAGTTGAAGGGGGAGACGGTCGGCGTGCGCGAGATGCGCAAGCACGCCGCATGGTACCTGAAGGGGCTGCCCGGCGCGGCAAAGGTGAAGGATCTCGTCAACCAGCAGGAGACGCGCGAGGGCATGGCCCGTGTGCTCCTTGCCTACGTCGAATCGCTAGAACAGCAGCAGGATGCGGGAGAACCCGTCCCCGTTGCATAAGGCTATTCGTTGACAGCGGGGACGGATTTCCTTATAATACGACCATGCTTCTCGTCAGGATTGGGAACATCCGCATCGGCAGGAAGCATGTGTGAAGCGTGGGTGGGTGGGGGCGGCGCAGAGCGGCGCCGCGAACCGAATGGCCTTTGCCGCCGTATCATATAATTCTATGGGAATTCTTCACGCAACGGGGGAATGGTCCGATGTCCGAAAAAGAAGTGATCCTAACGCCTGACGGGCTGAAAAAACTGGAGGAGGAGCTGGAGTACCTCAAGTCGGTCAAACGGCGCGAGGTGGCCGAACGGATCAAAACCGCCATCAGCTACGGTGACCTCAGTGAAAATTCCGAATATGAGAATGCCAAGAATGAGCAAGCCTTCATTGAAGGGCGCATCATCACCCTGGAAAAAATGCTGCGCAACGCCCGCGTGATCCAGAGTGACGACGTGGGTACCGACGTTGTGACGATCGGCTCGACGGTGAAATTGCGCGATCTCGAATTTGACGAGATCGTCGAATACACCATCGTCGGCTCGGCGGAATCCGATCCGATGGCCAACAGGATTTCCAACGAGTCGCCCGTAGGCAAGGCCCTCTTGGGGAAACCGAAGGGGGCCATCGTGGAAGTGCAGGTGCCGGCGGGCACCATCCAGTACGAGATTGTGGACATCAAAAAGTGATCTGCAGAAGACGCGAGGGAAGACGCGAGCAATCCGCCCCGGTTCGGGTTACCGAGGAGCGGCTCGCGTCGTTTTCCGTAACGGGAGGAGTGGAACGCGAGAATGGCGACAGACACCGAGCGCAGCGAACTTTTGCGGGTGCGCCGCGAGAAACTCGAGATTCTGCGGCAAAAGGGAATTGACCCGTTTGGTGGCAAGTTTGTCCGCACGCACCATGCCCAAGGGATTCTCGAGGCGTATGGCGGGCTGACCAAGGAGGAGCTGGAGGCGCGGGAACCGGAAGTGGTCATCGCCGGCCGACTGATGGCCAAACGCGGTCACGGGAAGGCCGGTTTCGGCCATGTGCAGGACCGCACCGGACGCATCCAGATCTACGTCAAGCTGGATGACGTGGGAGACGAGACCTTCTCCCTCTTTGAGATGTGCGACATCGGCGACATTGTCGGCGTAAAGGGCACCGTGTTTAAGACGAACAGAGGGGAGACGACGGTTCGTGCCCGCGAGTTTGTCCTCCTGACCAAATCCCTGCGTCCGCTTCCGGAGAAGTTCCACGGGCTGAAAGACATCGAGGTCCGGTATCGCAAGCGGTACCTCGACCTGATTATGAACCCGGAGGTGCAGCGCACCTTCGAGATCCGCACGAAGGTCATCCAGGCCATTCGCCGCTTCCTCGATGACCGCGGTTTTTATGAGGTGGAAACCCCGACGATGCACACCGTGGCCGGCGGGGCCGCGGCGCGGCCGTTTATCACCCACCACAACGCCCTGGACATGGACCTGTATTTGCGCATTGCCCTCGAGCTGCACCTGAAGCGGCTCATCGTGGGCGGGATGGAAAAGGTGTACGAGATCGGCCGCGTCTACCGGAACGAGGGGATCTCAACCAAGCACAACCCCGAATTCACCATGCTTGAGCTGTACGAGGCCTACGCCGACTACCACGACATGATGGCGCTAACGGAGCAGATGATCGCCTATGTGGCCGACACGGTGCTGGGCACGACGGTGATCCCCTACCAGGGCCACACCGTCGACCTGACGCCGCCGTGGCGACGCGCGTCGATGGTCGACCTGATCAAGGAGCATGTCGGCGT
>NZ_BAAIFH010000004.1:452500-525000 GCF_054654135.1 Calditerricola yamamurae | reverse complement strand
GTTATCGGAGTGGGTTAAGCTAGAAAGGGCGCACGGTGGATGCCTCGGCGCCAGGAGCCGATGAAGGGCGCGGCAAACGGCGATACGCCCCGGGGAGCCGTAAGCAGGCGTCGATCCGGGGATTCCCGAATGGGGCAACCCACCGCCCGGAATGGGGCGGTATCCCGGAGGTGAATCCATAGCCTCCGGGAGGGCACACCGGGGGAACTGAAACATCTTAGTACCCCGAGGAAAAGAAAGCAACCGCGATTCCCTTAGTAGCGGCGAGCGAACGGGGAAGAGCCTAAACCGGAAGGCGTTGCCTTCCGGGGTCGTGGGGCGCCTCACATGGGAGTGACAAAAGGCGATGGTAGGTGAAGAGGTCTGGAAAGGCCCGCCAGAGAGCGTGACAGCCGCGTAACCGAAACCGTCGCCTCTCCCGAGGCGGACCCCGAGTACCACGGGACACGGGAAATCCCGTGGGAATCCGGGAGGACCACCTCCCAAGGCTAAATACTCCCTGGCGACCGATAGCGCACCAGTACCGTGAGGGAAAGGTGAAAAGCACCCCGGGAGGGGAGTGAAAGAGAACCTGAAACCGTGTGCCTACAAGCAGTCGGAGCGCTATGCCCGCAAGGGCAAGCGTGACGGCGTGCCTTTTGTAGAATGAACCGGCGAGTTACGGTCGCGTGCGAGGTTAAGGCTGGTGAGCCGGAGCCGTAGCGAAAGCGAGTCCGAACAGGGCGCTTCAGTACGCGGCCGTAGACCCGAAACCGGGTGATCTACCCATGCCCAGGGTGAAGTCGGGGTAATGCCCGACGGAGGCCCGAACCGGTTGGTGTTGAAAAACCATCGGATGAGGTGTGGGTAGGGGTGAAATGCCAATCGAACCCGGAGATAGCTGGTTCTCCCCGAAATAGCTTTAGGGCTAGCCTCGGGATGTGAGTGCCGGAGGTAGAGCACTGATTGGGCTAGGGGCCCTCACCGGGTTACCGAACTCAGTCAAACTCCGAATGCCGGCCACTCGAATCCCGGGAGTCAGACTACGAGCGCTAAGGTCCGTGGTCGAGAGGGGAACAGCCCAGACCGCCAGCTAAGGCCCCCAAGTGCGCGCTAAGTGGGAAAGGATGTGGCGTTGCGAAGACAACCAGGATGTTGGCTTAGAAGCAGCCATCATTTAAAGAGTGCGTAATAGCTCACTGGTCGAGTGACGCTGCGCCGAAAATGTACCGGGGCTAAGCGCGCCGCCGAAGCTGCGGGTGCCGCTCCGTACGGAGCGGCGCGGTAGGGGAGCGTTCCGCCCAGCGCCGAAGGCCGACCGTGAGGACGGCTGGAGCGGGCGGAAGTGAGAATGCCGGTGTGAGTAGCGATAAGACGGGTGAGAATCCCGTCCGCCGGAAGCCTAAGGATTCCTGAGGAAGGCTCGTCCGCTCAGGGTTAGTCGGGACCTAAGCCGAGGCCGAAAGGCGTAGGCGATGGACAACGGGTTGATATTCCCGTACCACCTCCGCTCCGCTTGAGCGATGGGGGGACGCAGGAGGGTAGGGGAGCGCGCGACCGGAAGTGCGCGTCCAAGCGGTTAGGCCGGCAGATAGGCAAATCCGTCTGCCACCAAGGCTGAGCCGTGACGGCGAGGGGAAATCCAGTACCCGAAGTCCCTGATCCCACACTGCCAAGAAAAGCCTCTAGCGATGGAGCGAGGTGCCCGTACCGCAAACCGACACAGGTAGGCAGGGAGAGAATCCTCAGGCGCGCGGAAGAACCCTCGCTAAGGAACTCGGCAAAATGGCCCCGTAACTTCGGGAGAAGGGGCGCCTCGGTAGGGTGATGAGCCCGAGGAGGCCGCAGTGAAAAGGCCCAAGCGACTGTTTATCACAAACACAGGTCTCTGCGAAGCCGTAAGGCGATGTATAGGGGCTGACGCCTGCCCGGTGCTGGAAGGTTAAGGGGAAGGGTGAGCGCCTTTCGGCGCGAAGCCCTGAACCGAAGCCCCAGTAAACGGCGGCCGTAACTATAACGGTCCTAAGGTAGCGAAATTCCTTGTCGGGTAAGTTCCGACCCGCACGAAAGGCGTAACGACTTGGGCACTGTCTCGGCGAGGGATCCGGTGAAATCGTAGTACCTGTGAAGATGCAGGTTACCCGCGACTAGACGGTAAGACCCCGTGGAGCTTTACTGCAGCCTGATATTGAATTTTGGTGCGGCCTGTACAGGATAGGTGGGAGCCTGCGAACCCAGGCCGCCAGGCCTGGCGGAGGCGCCGGTGGGATACCACCCTGGCCGTACCGAAATTCTAACCCGCGACCGTCACCCGGTCGGGGAACAGTGTCAGGCGGGCAGTTTGACTGGGGCGGTCGCCTCCTAAACGGTAACGGAGGCGCCCAAAGGTTCCCTCAGCGCGGTCGGAAATCGCGCGTCGAGTGCAAAGGCAGAAGGGAGCCTGACTGCAAGACCGACAGGTCGAGCAGGGACGAAAGTCGGGCTTAGTGATCCGGTGGTCCCGCGTGGAAGGGCCATCGCTCAACGGATAAAAGCTACCCCGGGGATAACAGGCTGATCTCCCCCAAGAGTCCACATCGACGGGGAGGTTTGGCACCTCGATGTCGGCTCGTCGCATCCTGGGGCTGAAGTCGGTCCCAAGGGTTGGGCTGTTCGCCCATTAAAGCGGCACGTGAGCTGGGTTCAGAACGTCGTGAGACAGTTCGGTCCCTATCTGTCGCGGGCGCAGGAAATCTGAGAGGAGCTGCCCCTAGTACGAGAGGACCGGGGTGGACGCACCGCTGGTGTACCAGTTGTCCCGCCAGGGGCACCGCTGGGTAGCCATGTGCGGCCGGGATAAGCGCTGAAAGCATCTAAGCGCGAAGCCCCCCTCAAGATCAGATTTCCCACCGGGTTAACCGGGTAAGACCCCTCGGAGATGACGAGGTCGATCGGCCCGAGGTGTAAGCGCGGTAACGCGTTCAGCCGACGGGTCCGAATCGGTCGAGGGCTTAACCCACTCCCCACCACCCCCGCGGTCCGGTTTTCAGGGTGCAACCGCACCCCAAACCCCTTGCGTTTCCTACCAACCTTGTGCTACAATCCATCCCGTGTCTGGTGACGATAGCGGAGGGGACACACCCGTTCCCATCCCGAACACGGAAGTTAAGCCCTCCAGCGCCGATGGTACTTGGGGCGCGAGCCCCTGGGAGAGTAGGTCGTTGCCAGGCACGACGGTTCAACGTCCTTGGTCTTGCAGCAAAGCAGGGCCAAGGACGTTTTTCATTCCGGTGCCCGGTTTGCCCGTTCCCCTGAGAAGGGGCGACGGGACGGGCGTTGCGGGAAAAGGCGTCGACACCGTTCGCACATAACAGCCTACCGTTCATGATAAACTGAAAATGCCTGCCGTCAGAGATCAAACATTTTGTAAACGGGAAGGGGGAGAAAACCGGCATGGCTCAGGAGCAGGTGCTGCTGTTTGATTTGGACGGGACGCTGATCCGTACGGAAACGATCGCTGTTTCTGCCTTCCGCCAGACCTTTGCCCGCTTGCGCGAGGCATACGGTGAGATTGTTCCCGAACTCAGCGAGGCGGACGTGTGCGCCGTATTCGGCAAGACGCTACCGGAAATCTGGGATGCGCTTTTGCCCCGCGCCGACGAGGCGGTGCGGCGAGAAGCCGATGCCTGGCTCCTGCACTATGAAAAGGAGGCGCTGGCCGCTGGGAAGGGCGAGCTGTATCCCGGCGTACGGGAGACGCTCCAGCGCTTGCGTGCGGACGGGTACCGCCTGTTCATCGTGAGCAACGGCGGAGAAGCGTACGTGGACACGGTGTGCACACACCTCGGACTCACGCCGTATTTTGACGATTACTACAGTGCGGGGCGATTTGCCGCACGTTCGAAAACCGAGCTCGTCGCACGCCTGCTGCGCGAACACGATACGCGGCACGGGGTGATGGTGGGCGATCGCCGCTCCGACGTGGAAGCCGGGCGCGCCAACGGCTTGAAGGTGGTTGGATGTGCGTACGGGTACGGCTCCCCGGGCGAGCTGGATGGTGCCGATGCCGTCGTCGAGCGGTTTGACGCCATCGTGGACGTGCTCGCGCGGTGGGCCAAGGAAGGAGCGTGGGTGCGGTGAGCACGTGGTGGGCGACCGTGACCTCGTCGACCTATTTCGACATCACGGTGCGGCTCCTGTTGGCCATGGTCCTTGGCGGACTGATCGGCCTGGAGCGGGACAAACGTGATTTGCCCGCCGGCTTTCGTACGCACATTCTTGTTTGCCTCGGTTCCGCCCTCATCATGCTCATCTCCATTTACGGCTTCGAAGACGTAATGCATCGGAGGAACATCCAAGCCGACCCCGCCCGCCTGGCCGCTCAGGTGGTGAGCGGCATCGGCTTTTTGGGCGCGGGCACGATTCTTGTCAACGGATTTGCCATTCGCGGGTTGACCACGGCGGCCTCGTTGTGGGTGGTGGCCGGCATCGGGCTAGCCGCCGGGGCCGGGTTTTACTTTGGTGCCGTGCTGACCACGGCCTTGGTCTTGTTCATCTTGGTGCTCCTGAACCGCCTGGAGAGCTGGTACGTCAGCCATCGCCGGCTGCGGCGGCTCGTTGTTCGCGTGGTGGACCAGCCCGGGCAGCTTGCCCGCATCGCCAACCTGCTGAGCAACTACGGTGTTGTCGTCCGCCGCATCGACGTGGAAGACGTGCATGGGAAGGGCGACAAGCCGAGCGTGGACATCACCCTGTCGCTCCTGTTCCCGCCCGACCAGTCGCCGCTGTTTGTCGTTGAGCGTCTGCGCGATCTTGACGGCGTGCGCGACGTTTCGCTCTTGTGAGCGGCGTGTCCCTCTTGATTTTGGAAAGCGAGGCGGGTATACTAAAAGCAGAAGGTCAAAGATAGTCAAAGTCAATCTCCTTCTCCACACCGGTGCGAAATGGTGGTGGGAGGAAACAACCGTGCGCAGCATATCCGACATCATCGAGCAGTACTTGAAGGCACTCCTCAATGAAAGCCCCTTGGGGATGGTGGAGATCCAGCGCAGTGAACTGGCCAGCCGCTTTCGCTGTGTTCCGTCGCAGATCAACTATGTCATCAACACGCGCTTTACCCTCGAAAAAGGTTATTTGGTGGAATCGAAACGCGGCGGCGGCGGTTTTATCCGCATCCGCAAGGTGCAGAACAACGAAAGCGAAGACCTGTTTCGGGCTATACTCGAACGGATCGGCGATTGTGTCTCGCAGTCGACGAGCGACGACATCTTGCAGCACTTGTACGAGAAGGGATGGCTGGACGAGCGGGAGCTGCGCCTCTTGAAGTCGGTCTTTTCCCGTAACGTGCTCCCGCTGCCCATTCCCTTGCGTGACCAGGTGCGCGCGGCGATGCTCCGCGCGGTGGTGGCGGAGGTTCTGAGTGACGGGTGGAGGAGGAATGCGCCATGATGTGCCAAGAATGCGGCAAACGGCCGGCGACGCTCCACTTTACGAAAATCGTCAACGGCGACAAGACTGAGTTGCACCTGTGCGAATGGTGTGCCCGGGACAAGGGTGAACTGATTCCGGGCATGAGCAATACCTTTTCCATTCACAACCTGCTGTCGGGCCTGTTGAACCTGGACGTGCCCACCCAAACCGATCACCCGGCACAGGCGCTGCGCTGCAACGTCTGCGGGCTGACCTACGCGCAGTTTTCCAAAACCGGTCGTTTCGGCTGTCCGGCCTGCTACGCGGCCTTTGACACACACCTGGAGCCGCTCTTTCGCCGGCTGCACGGGGCAACGGCCCATACGGGCAAGGTGCCGGCGCGGGCCGGCGGGGTCATGCGCCTGGCCCGCGAGTTGGAACGGCTCAAAGCGGAACTGAAGCAGGCCGTCGCGCGCGAGGAATTCGAGCGGGCCGCGCAGCTGCGCGACCGCATCCGTCAGCTGGAAGCGCAAATCGATCGTGGGTAATGGCCGTCGCAAGGGGGGAAGGATGTGTCCATTCAGAGGTTTGTCACGCGCGCGCTCAGCGAGTGGATGAACGGCAGTGGTCCTGACGCCGATATCGTCGTGTCGAGCCGCATTCGCCTTGCTCGCAACCTGCGCGATTTGCCCTTTCCGTACCTGGCCACCAACAGCCAGCTGGAAACGGTTCTGGAGCGCGTCCAGCGGGCCTTGAAGCAGGAGGTGCTGGCGCCGTACCGCTTCACCTGGATCCCGATGGAGGAGTTAACTGACATCGACAAGCGGGTGCTCGTGGAAAAGCACCTCATCAGTCCGATGTTGGCGGAGGAGGCGCGCAAGGGTGCCGTGGCCATCAGCGAAGACGAGCGCGTGAGCATCATGGTGAACGAGGAAGATCACTTGCGCATCCAAGTGCTCTTCCCCGGCCTGCAGCTGGCCGAGGCGTGGCAGCTGGCCAGCCGGATTGACGATGCCCTCGAGGCGGTCTTGAACTACGCCTTCGACGAGCGCCGCGGCTACTTGACCGCCTGTCCGACCAACGTGGGGACGGGCATCCGCGCGTCGGTGATGGTCCACCTGCCGGCGTTGGTGATGACGCAGCAGGTCGGGCGCATTCTGACGGCCATCCACCAGGTGGGCCTTGTCGTGCGCGGGCTCTACGGCGAAGGGAGCGAGGCCCTGGGCAACCTGTTCCAGATCTCCAACCAGATTACCTTGGGCCGCTCCGAGGAGGACATCTTGGAAAACCTCCACGGCGTGGTCAAGCAGGTGATCGAGCACGAACGCGGTGCGCGGCGCACGCTCCTCGAGACCAACCGCCTGAAGCTGGAAGATCGTCTGAGCCGCTCCTTCGGCATCCTGTCCCACGCGCGCATCATCGAGTCGAAGGAGGCCATCCAGCGCCTGTCGGACGTGCGTCTTGGCGTGGACCTGGGGCTGTTTCGCGGCGTGACGCCGGCAACGCTCAACGAGCTCACCGTCATGACCCAGCCGGGCTTCTTGCAGCGCTGGGCGGGGCAGGCCCTTTCGCCCGAGCAGCGCGACGAGCGGCGGGCGCGTCTGATTCGCGAACGTTTGAACCGTGCCGCTGGTGGCGAATCCTAAGGAGGGGGGATGGACGATGATGTTTGGCCGTTTCACGGAACGCGCGCAGAAGGTGCTGGCCTTGGCTCAGGAGGAAGCGATTCGCCTGGGGCATTCCTCGATCGGCACCGAGCACATCCTGCTCGGCCTCGTGCGCGAGGGGGAGGGCATTGCCGCCAAGGCCCTGCTTGGTCTGGGCCTCGACCTGGAGAAGATCCGGGACGAGGTGGAATCCCTCATTGGCAAAGGGGCGGAACAGCCGACCACGCTCAACTACACGCCGCGGGCCAAAAAGGTGATTGAGCTGTCGATGGATGAGGCGCGCAAACTGGGGCACACGTACGTCGGCACGGAGCATATTCTTCTCGGCCTCATTCGCGAAGGGGAGGGCATTGCCGCCCGCGTGCTTAACAACCTCGGCGTCAGTCTGAACAAGGCTCGGCAGCAGGTCCTGCAACTGCTGGGTTCCAGCGAGGCGGTCTCCTCGCATGCGCACGGCGGCGGGTCCCACGTCAGCACGCCGACGCTGGACAGCCTGGCCCGCGACTTGACGGCCATCGCTCGGGAAGGGGGCCTGGACCCGGTTATTGGCCGCGAGAAGGAGATCGAGCGGGTCATCCAGGTGCTCAGCCGGAGGACGAAGAACAACCCCGTGCTCATCGGCGAGCCGGGCGTTGGGAAGACGGCCATCGCCGAGGGCTTGGCTCAGCGCATTGTTAACAACGAGGTGCCGGAAACCCTCCGCGACAAGCGGGTCATGTCCCTTGACATGGGGACCGTCGTTGCCGGAACGAAGTACCGCGGCGAGTTTGAGGACCGCCTGAAGAAAATTATGGATGAGATCCGCCAGGCGGGGAATATTATCCTGTTCATCGACGAGCTGCACACCCTCATCGGCGCCGGCGGGGCCGAGGGGGCCATCGACGCATCCAACATCCTCAAGCCGGCCCTGGCCCGCGGCGAGTTGCAGTGCATCGGGGCCACGACCCTCGACGAGTACCGCAAGTACATTGAAAAGGATCCGGCCCTTGAGCGTCGCTTCCAGCCGATCATGGTCGACGAGCCGACGCCGGAGGAGACGATCAAGATCCTCGAAGGGCTGCGCGACCGTTACGAGGCGCACCACCGGGTGAAGATCACCGACGCGGCCATCGAGGCGGCGGTCAAGCTGTCCGACCGCTACATCACCGACCGCTTCCTGCCCGACAAGGCCATTGACCTGATCGACGAGGCAGCATCGAAGGTGCGCCTGGCCTCCTACACCGTGCCGCCGAATCTGAAGGAGCTGGAGCAGAAGTTGGAGGAGATTCGCAAGGAGAAGGAAGCGGCGGTGCAGAGCCAGGAGTTCGAAAAGGCGGCCGCCCTGCGCGACAAGGAGCAGAAGGTGCGCGAGGAACTGGAGCGGCTGCGCCGGGAGTGGAAGGAAAAGCAGGGCCAGACCGACTCCGAGGTGACGGCCGAGGACATTGCCGAGATCGTCTCCAACTGGACGGGCATTCCGGTGAGCAAGCTGGCCGAAGAGGAGACGGAGCGCCTCCTGAAGCTGGAGGAGATCCTCCACGAGCGTGTCATCGGCCAGGACGAGGCGGTCAAGGCGGTGGCGCGGGCCATCCGCCGGGCGCGTGCAGGCCTGAAAGATCCCAAACGGCCCATCGGTTCCTTCATCTTCCTGGGCCCCACGGGGGTTGGCAAGACAGAGCTGGCCCGCGCCCTGGCGGAGGCGCTGTTCGGCGACGAGAACGCCATGATCCGCATCGACATGTCGGAGTACATGGAGAAACATTCCACGTCCCGGTTGATTGGTGCGCCGCCCGGGTACGTCGGTTACGAAGAGGGCGGCCAGCTGACGGAGAAGGTGCGCCGCAAGCCCTACTCCGTCGTGCTCCTTGACGAGATCGAGAAGGCGCACCCCGAGGTGTTTAACATCCTGCTGCAGGTCCTGGAGGACGGGCGGCTGACCGACGGCAAGGGGCGGACGGTCGACTTCCGCAATACGGTGATCATCATGACCTCCAACGTCGGCGCCGACCTGATCAGGAAGGGTAGCAGCCTCGGCTTTACCGTCCCTGCCGATGCGGACCAGCGCGAGTTTGAGGGCATGAAGGAGAAGGTGATGAACGAGCTGAAGCGCACCTTCCGACCCGAATTTCTCAACCGCATCGACGAGGTGATCGTTTTCCATCCGCTCAAGGAAGAGCACATCGTTCGGATCGTTTCGCTCATGGCCGAGCAGTTGCGCAAGCGGCTGCTTGAACAGGGCATCGACTTCGTGCTCACCGATAAGGCCAAGCAGAAGATCGCCAAGGAAGGCTTCGACCCGCAGTACGGGGCGCGGCCGCTGCGGCGGGCCATCCAGCGCTATATTGAAGACCGCCTGTCCGAGGAACTGCTCCAGGGCAACATCCAGCGCGGGGACAAGGTAGAGATTGACGTCGACGACCAGGACGCGTTTGTCGTGCGCAAGGTGGAGCCCGTCGCGTCGTGAGTGCCGGCGAAAACCCGTTGTTTCCGCCTCCTTCTGGAGAAGGAGGCGTTTTTTGCGCGCCTTTGCTATACTGAAAGAGCATCCCATCTACGCGTCGCCGAGGCGGGAGAGGGGCGGAGGCGATGGCCAAGCATCGATCCCGATTTGTCTGCCAAGCGTGTGGATACGAATCGGTGAAGTGGCTGGGGCGCTGCCCGGGGTGCGGCCAGTGGAACACCATGGTGGAGGAAGTGGCCGTCGCCGCCGGGCATGCGCGGGTGCGCGGGGGGAGTGCCGAACCGGTTCCCCTCGTGCACGTGACGCGGGAAGAGGTGCAACGCCTGGACACGAGAATCGGTGAGCTCAACCGTGTTCTGGGCGGTGGCGTGGTCCCGGGTTCCATTGTTCTCGTCGGGGGCGATCCGGGCATCGGCAAGTCCACGCTGCTGTTGCAGATGGCCGACCGGATCGCGGCGCAGGGACATGTCGTGCTCTACATTTCCGGGGAGGAGTCGCCGCAGCAGACCAAGCTGCGCGCCGAACGCCTCGGCGTGGTTTCGGAACAGCTCTTGGTTCTTGCGGAGACCGATCTTCTGCACATTCGTCACCATGTCGCGCGCGTTCACCCGGCCCTGGTGATCATCGATTCCGTACAAACCGTCTACCACCCCGACGTTGCCTCCGCTCCCGGCAGCGTGGCCCAGGTGCGGGAATGTACAGCCCACCTGATGCGGATGGCCAAGGAAGAGGGCGTGGCCACCTTTGTCGTCGGGCACGTGACGAAGGACGGGGCCATCGCTGGGCCGAAGCTGCTCGAGCATATGGTTGACGCCGTCCTCTACTTCGAGGGGGAACGGCACCACGCCTACCGGATTCTTCGCGCGGTGAAGAACCGTTTCGGCTCGACGAACGAGATCGGCATTTTCGAGATGAAGGACACGGGTTTGCATGAAGTGGTCAACCCGTCAGCCCACTTTTTGTCGGAGCGGCCGACCGGTGTCGCCGGTTCCACCGTTGTGGCCAGCCTGGAGGGCACACGCCCGGTGTTGGTCGAGGTGCAGGCACTGGTGACGCCGACCAGCTTTGCCACGCCGCGGCGCATGGCCACCGGTGTCGATCCCAACCGCGTGGCGCTGCTCCTGGCCGTGTTGGAGAAGCGTGTCGGATTGTTTTTGCAGCACCATGATGCGTACGTCAACGTGGCCGGAGGCGTGCGGCTCGATGAGCCGGCCGTCGATCTGGCCGTTGTCGTGAGCGTGGCGTCCAGTTTCCGTGACGAGCCGACCGACCCGCACGACGTGGTGGTCGGGGAAGTGGGGTTGACCGGCGAGGTGCGCGGCGTCTCGCGCCTCGAGCAACGCGTGCGCGAGGCGCATAAGCTGGGCTTTCGCCGCGTGATTGTGCCGGCGCAGAATCTCTCCGGCGGATGGGATCCGCCGCAGGGGATGCGCCTCGTCGGTGTGCGCACGGTGGAGGAAGCGCTGGAAGTTGCGTTTGGGAGGTGAGAGGTGACGATGGCCGATAGCCGTGAGTCCTTTATCAGCAGCGTCCTACCCTTTGTGGCCCCGGGGACGCCCCTGCGAGAAGGGCTGGAAAACGTGTTGCGCGCCAAAACCGGGGGGCTGATCGTTGTGGGGTACAGCCCCGAAGTGATGGCGATCATGGAAGGCGGCTTTTTTATTAACTGCGATTTCACGCCGGCCAACTTGTACGAATTGGCCAAAATGGACGGGGCCATCATCCTGAGTGACGACCGCAAGAAAATTTTGTATGCCAACACCCAGTTGGTTCCCGATTCGTCCATTCCTTCGTCGGAAACAGGCATGCGCCATCGCACCGCCGAGCGGGTGGCCAAGCAAACGGGCAAGCTGGTCGTCGCCATCTCCCAGCGGCGGAACGTCATCACCCTCTACAAGGGCTCGTTCCGTTACGTGCTGAAGGAAATTGGTGTCATATTGGCTAAGGCTAACCAAGCCATTCAGACGCTAGAAAAGTACAAGGCCGTGCTGGATCAGGCGCTCACCAATTTGAGCGCATTGGAGTTCGAAGAGTTGGTTACCCTTCAAGAAGTGGTGACCGTGCTGCAGCGTGTGGCCATGGTCCTGCGCATCAAGCGGGAAATCCAAAAATACATTCATGAGCTGGGGACGGAAGGACAGCTGATCCAGATGCAGCTGGAGGAACTGGTGGCGGATGTGGAGCACGAGGCCTTGCTGATCATCAAGGACTACTGCCAGCCGCCGGAGGCCAGTGCCGCCGAGATTCTGCGTGCCCTGACCGAACTGGCGCCCGACGAGATGGTGGAGACGGCAACCCTTGTGCGCTTGCTCGGGTATGTGCCGGGTGGTAATATACAGGAAGAACCGCTTTTCCCGCGAGGATATCGGATTCTGAGCAAGATTCCCCGCTTGCCGCAGGCTGTCGTGCACAACCTGGTGGAGCGGTTCGGCAACCTGTCCGACGTGATGATGGCGTCCATCGAGGAGCTGGACGAGGTGGACGGTATCGGCGAGGTGCGTGCCCGGACGATCAAGGACGGCTTGAAGCGCATCCAGGAACAGGTGTTTATCGATCGCAACGTGTAGAAACCGGTCAGCGCGGCGTGATGGAGCCGGCGACTGACGCCACTTGCCGTGGACTATCCGGCGCACCCGCCGCACGGAAGGAAAGAACCGCCTGGAGGTTTTGCCATGGTCGCCAAATCCCTGCCCAACCTGTTTACGGTGGCGAACTTATTTCTCGGGATCATCTCCATCGTGCTGGCCTTTCAGGAACAGCCGCAGCACGCGGCCGTCCTCGTCATCATCGGCATGTTGCTGGATGGTCTGGACGGACGCGTTGCCCGGAAGCTGGGCGTGCAGAGCGAATTCGGCAAGGAACTGGATTCGCTGTCGGATGTCATCTCGTTTGGGGTGGCACCGGCATTCATCATGTATGTGGTCGTCCTGCAAGACCTTGGCCTGTACGGCTTGATGGTGACGGCGCTGTTTCCGATTTGCGGCGCCCTGCGCTTGGCGCGCTTCAACATCTCGCAGGCGGATTCGGGGTACTTTATCGGGCTGCCGATTACGGCGGCCGGCGGGGTTCTGGCCACCTTTGCCCTGTACCACCACGTGTTCTCGCCGGTCTACCTGACCGTTGGCATGCTCGCCCTGTCGCTGCTCATGATCAGCAACGTGAAATACCCGAATTTCAAGCGCATCGGCATCCCCCGGGCGGCCATCTGGGTGACGCCGATCCTGGTCGGGATTGTCGCGTATCTCGCCTGGCGATTTCCCGATTCGTTTTCCAAGCTCGTCTTCCTGCCCCTCGTTTTGTACGCCCTGTACGGCTTAAAAAAAAATCTTGACATCCTCCTCCGCCGTGACCAGGCGGTGCAGGACCCGATTGAAACGGATGTGCACTCGTGAGCGCACCTCGGAAGGATTTTCCTTCCGGGGTTTTTCATTTCCCGGCGCGCGCTCGAGCAGAAAAAGGTGTACGGACATTGTCACCGTAAATTGAAAAGGATCTTGACGTCCATCCTTATACGTGTTAAAATTCTCAATTTATATTTGACATAATGGATGTCCTGTGATAAACTGGAAGCATCTACTGGTGGGGGTGACGGGATTGTTTAACGTCGGCGACAAAGTCTTCTACCCCATGCACGGGGCGGGCGTGATCGAAGCCATTGAGGAACGGGAGATTTTGGGTGAGAAGCGGACGTATTACGTGATGCACATTCCGGTGGGCAACATGAAAGTGATGATCCCGATGAACAGCGCGGAGAAGATCGGGCTGCGCGAAGTGATCGACGAAGAAGCGGTCAGCCGCGTGCTGGCCCTCCTGCGGCGCTCTGACGTGGACCTGTCGGACAATTGGAACCGGCGCTATCGCGCGCACTTGGACAAGATGAAAAGCGGCGACATCTTCGAGGTGGCCGACGTGGTGCGCAACCTCATGCTGCGTGAGCGGGAAAAGGGCCTGTCCACCGGCGAGCGGAGGATGTTGGAAAACGCGCGGCAGATCTTGATCAGCGAGCTGGTGCTGGCCAAGGGCATCGACGAGCGCGAGGCGGCGGAGCTGGTGGAAGCGTGCGTGGAAAACCGCAACACCGCCTTATGACGGTTTCATGACGGCTTCGATTGAGCATGCGCAATTCTGTCTATACTGGGTAAAGGAGGTGACACGATGATCAAGCGATTCATCCAGCTCTTCTTTGTTGTGGCTGGCGCAGCGTTAGGCTATCATTACGGTCCGAGCTTGATCCAGTTTCTCAATGCCTACGTCAATTTCGGCCTCGAAGAGTATCCGTCCACGCATCCGTACATCGGCGCGTTTTGCGGCGCGGTGCTCCTCTTTTTCAGCACGTCATATCTTACCGATTGGCTTGTTGACCGTCTGCGCCGCAGTGAGGAGCGGCTCGTCAAAGAAGTGCCGGTCGTCGATGTGCTGTTCGGCGTCGTCGGCCTGGTGATTGGCCTTATTGTCGCCTTTCTTCTCTTTTTCCCTTTGCAGAGCATCCCGATCATCGGCAACTTCCTGCCCCTGTTCGTATCCGGGCTTCTCGGTTACTTTGGCTACCGCATTGGGTTTTCCAAGCGCGATGAAATTGTCGCCGTCTTCTCGCTGGGACGCCTGTCGCGGGACAAGGCGAAAAGCAAGGTTCCGCCGGGAATGTACAAGATCCTCGATACCAGCGTCATCATTGACGGGCGCATCGCCGACATCTGCGAGACCGGCTTCCTGGAAGGCGTGCTGGTGATTCCCGAGTTCGTGCTGGAAGAGCTTCAGCACATCGCCGACTCGTCCGACGTGCTGAAGCGCAACCGGGGACGCCGGGGGCTCGACATTCTCAACAAAATCCAGAAAGAGTTGAACATCGAGGTGCTCATCTATGAAGACCCCTTCGAGGACACCCTCGAGGTGGACAGCAAGCTGGTGAAGCTGGCCAAGAAGTTGCAGGCTAAGGTGGTGACGAACGATTTCAATCTGAACAAGGTCTGCGAGCTGCAGGGGGTGCCGGTGCTCAACATCAACGACCTGGCCAACGCGGTGAAGCCCATCGTGCTGCCCGGCGAGGAGATCAACGTCCATGTGATCAAGGACGGCAAGGAGCACGGCCAGGGGGTGGCGTACCTCGACGACGGCACGATGATCGTGGTCGAGGGCGGCAAGGAATTTATCGGCTCCACGGTTGACGTGCTCGTCACCAGTGTGTTACAAACATCTGCAGGACGCATGATTTTCGCCAAGCCGAAGATGCTGGAGAAGGCGCTGTAGAAAGGGCGAGGAGTCGACGGGGACATGAGGGCGGGAGCCGTGGTGGTGGCGGCCGGTGCCGGTCGCCGCATGCAGTGTGCGGAAAACAAGGTGTTCCTCCGCATTGGGGGAACACCTGTTTTGCTTCACAGTTTGCGCGTGTTTGTTGCTCACCCCGCCGTCGCGCATATCGTGGTGGTGGCCCGGGCGGGGGAAGAGGAGCGCGTTCGCACCCTGGCCCAGGACCTGCTGCCGGCCAAGCCGCTTGCGGTAGTGACGGGCGGCGCCGAGCGGCAGGACAGCGTGTACGCCGGCCTGCGCGCATTGGAAGGCTGTGACGTCGTCCTGGTGCACGACGCGGCGCGCCCCTTCGTGCGTCCCCAGCACGTCGACCGCCTCTTGGCGGCGGTGGAGGAAACGGGGGCGGCCTGTCTCGGCGTGCCGGTAAAGGATACGGTGAAACGTGTTGATGCTGACGGGACGATTGCCGCAACGCCGCCCCGGTCGTCGTTGTGGCTGGCCCAAACGCCGCAGGCCTTTTGGCGCACGCTGCTTCTCGAGGCCCACGAGGCGGCGCGGGCGGACGGCGTGGCGGCCACCGACGACGCGGCCCTCGTCGAGCGGCTGGGCCATCCGGTGCGCATGGTGATGGGCGACTACGACAACCTGAAGATCACCACGCCGGAGGATGTCGTTGTGGCGGAGGCGCTCCTCCGGTGGCGGGAGGGTGACGATGAGAATCGGACACGGTTTTGACGTGCATCGCCTCGTGGAGGGACGCCGGCTGGTGATCGGCGGGGTGGACATTCCGTACGAACGGGGCCTGCTCGGCCACTCCGATGCCGACGTGCTGCTGCACGCCATTGCCGACGCGGTGCTGGGGGCCCTCGGTCGCGGCGACATCGGCCATCATTTTCCGGACACCGACCCGGCCTACAAGGATGCCGACAGCGCGCAGCTCCTGGCCCACGTGTGGGCCTTGGCCGAGGCGGACGGATACCGGCTGGGCAACCTCGACGCGACGGTGCTGGCCCAAACGCCGAAACTGGCCCCGTACATTCCCCGCATGCGCGCGCGCATTGCCGCGCTGCTCAAGGCCGACATCGGCCAAGTCAACATCAAGGCGACGACAACGGAAGGGCTCGGCTTTGTCGGGCGCCGCGAAGGCATCGCCGCGCAGGCGGTGGTGCTGCTCGTTCCGCGTGAGGCATGACACGTATCGGATTCCGGGAGGAAAGGACGGTGAAGGGCATGGACCAGCGCGTACGCGTACGGTTTGCCCCGAGCCCCACGGGGCACTTGCACATCGGCGGGGCGCGAACGGCCCTGTTCAACTACCTGTTCGCCCGCCATCACGGCGGGGATTTCATCGTGCGCATTGAGGACACCGACCAGAAGCGCAACGTTGAAGGCGGCGAGGCCAAGATCCTGGACAGCCTGCGCTGGCTCGGCCTGGAATGGGATGAAGGGGTGGACGTCGGCGGTCCCCACGGTCCGTACCGGTGTATGGACCGCTTGGCCATCTACCGGGAACATGCCGAAAGGCTGCTGGCGGAAGGGAAGGCGTACTACTGCTACTGCACCGAGGAGGAGCTGGCTGCCGAGCGCGAGGCGCTCAAGGCCCGCGGGGAGATGCCGCGCTACCTCGGCAAATGCCGCAACCTCACGCCCGAACAGCGGGCGGCCTACGAGCGGGAGGGGCGCAAGCCGTCGATCCGCTTCCGCGTCCCGGAAGGCCGCGAGTACGTCGTCGAGGACCTCGTGCGCGGCACGGTGCGCTTTGAGACGAGCGGCGTCGGCGGCGATTTTGTCATCCTGCGCCCGGACGGCATACCCACCTACAACTTTGCCGTGACCATCGATGACCACCTGATGGGCATCACCCACGTCATCCGCGGGGAGGAGCATCTGTCCAACACGCCGCGACAGCTGATGATCTACGAGGCCTTCGGCTGGGAGCCGCCGCGCTTTGCCCACCTGTCGCTCATCCTCAATCCCAACCGGCAGAAAATGAGCAAGCGCGACGAGTCGATCATCCAGTTCATCGAGCAATATCGCACCCTCGGCTACCTGCCGGAAGCCCTGGTCAACTTCCTCGTGCTCTTGGGCTGGGCGCCAGAAGGGGAATATGCCGAGCAGGAGTTCTTCTCCCTGGATGAGCTGGTGCGCCTCTTTTCCCTCGAACGGGTCTCCAAAGCGCCGGCGGTATTTGACCCCGAGCGCCTGCGCTGGATGAACAACCACTACCTGCGCCAGCGCCCGGCCGAGGAGGTCGCCAAGCTGGCCCACCCGCACCTGGCGGCGGCGGGCCGCCTGCCGGAGGTGCTGTCCGACGACCAGTGGCGGTGGCTTGTCGATCTCGTCACCCTGTTCCAAGAACAAATGGGCTGCGCGGCCGACATCGTGCTCCTCTCCGAGTTGTTCTTTCGAGAGGATGTTGTCTATAATGAAGAAGCAAAGGCGGTGCTGGCTGAGTCGCACGTGCCCACGGTGTTGGCCGCGTTCCGCCGCGAAGCGGAAGCGCTGACCGACTGGAACGCCGGCGCGGTGAAAAACGCCCTGAAGGCCGTACAGAAGGCGACGGGGCACAAAGGCAAGCAGCTGTTCATGCCCATTCGTGTGGCCGTCACCGGACAGACCCACGGTCCGGATCTGGCCCAAACGCTGTTCTTGCTGGGCCGCGAGCGGGTCGTCTCCCGCTTGATTCGCGCGTTGGACGCGTTGGCAACTGGATAGTGCCAAAGGCGAGGAGCGGGAGGAGTACGGCGGAGACCGGATGTCGCCAGAGAGGGCCATCGGGGACCGTCCCCGGCTGGAAGTGGCCTGGCATCCGCCGCCGGAAGGGTGCGCCCGTGAGCCGCTTCCCCGAACGTCCGCGGGGGCGTGTAGGGGAAGAGCGGGTCCCTCCGTTACGGGGCAGAGGGAAACCCGGCGCGTGAGGGTGCTGCGGTGAAACACGGCCCTGGCGCCGAGGCGGGGCCGCGTGCCGCGCATGCCCACGTGGCGCCGGGTTTAAGCAGAGTGGAACCGCGGGGAACCGTCTCTGTAGCAGCGCTACGGGGACGGTTTTTTTGCTCCCGCCTTACGCGCACAGCAGAGGAGGGATGGGCGATGAAGCGGTTGCGGTGCATCTGGGAACGGCTCAAGGAGGACGTGCAGGTGGTGTTTGAGCGGGACCCGGCGGCGCGCAGCGTCCTGGAGGTGGTGCTCTGCTACTCCGGCCTGCACGCCATCTGGGGGTACCGCATTGCCCACTGGTTCTGGGAGCGTGACTTTCGCTTGATTGCCCGGCTCATCTCCCAGTTTGTCCGCTTTCTGACCGGGGTGGAGATCCATCCGGGGGCCAAGATCGGCCGCCGGCTGTTCATTGACCACGGCATGGGCGTGGTTATCGGCGAAACATGCGAGATCGGCGACGACGTCACCCTGTACCAGGGGGTGACCTTGGGCGGAACGGGCAAGGAGAAGGGCAAGCGTCATCCGACGATCGGCAACAACGTCCTCATCGCGTCGGGGGCCAAGGTGCTCGGCTCTTTCAAGATCGGCGACAACTCCAAGATCGGCGCCGGCTCCGTCGTGCTGCGGGAAGTGCCGCCCAATTCGACAGTGGTAGGCATTCCGGGACGCGTCGTCGTGCAAAACGGGCGCCGTGTGCCCAACGACCTTGACCACGTTAACTTGCCCGACCCCGTGGCCGATCTCCTGCGGACGATGCAGGAAGAGATCGACAACCTCAAACGCGAAGTGGAACGGCTCAAAGGAGTGAATCAGGAGCATGACCAATCCCAAGGTACCGCCGCAAACGAATCTACGCGTGTATAACACGCTGACGCGGCAGAAGGAGCCTTTTGTGCCCCTTGTGCCGGGTGAGGTGCGCATGTACACCTGCGGGCCGACGGTGTACCACTACATCCACATCGGCAACGCCCGGGCGGCCGTCGTGTTTGACGTGGTGCGCCGCTACCTGGCCTACCGCGGGTTTCGCGTCACCTACGTGCAGAACTTCACCGACGTCGACGACAAGCTGATCAACGCCGCGCGGGAGATGGGCCTCACCGTGCCCGAGGTGGCCGAGCGGTTTATCGCCGCCTACCGGGAAGACGTGCGGGCCCTCGGCGTTCGCGAGCCGGACGTTGCCCCCCGCGTTACCGAGCACATTCCCGAGATCATCGCCTTCATCCAGGGACTGATCGACAAGGGCCTGGCCTATGAGGCCGATGGCGACGTCTATTTCCGCACGGCGCGCTTTCCGGCGTACGGGAAGCTGTCCCACCAGCCCCTCGACGAGCTGATGGCCGGGGCGCGGGTAGAGGTGAGCGAGAAGAAGGAAAACCCCCTCGACTTTGCCCTGTGGAAGAAGGCCAAGGCCCCGGACGAGATTGCCTGGGACAGCCCGTGGGGGCGCGGCCGACCGGGGTGGCACATCGAATGTTCGGCCATGTCGCGCCGGTACCTCGGCGACAGCTTTGACATCCACGCCGGCGGGCAGGACCTCATCTTTCCCCATCACGAGAACGAAATCGCCCAGAGCGAGGGGCTGACGGGCAAACCCATGGCCCGCTATTGGCTGCACAACGGCTTTGTCAACATCAAGGGGGAGAAGATGTCCAAGTCCTTGGGCAACGTGCTCCTCGTGCGCGAGCTGCGGCGGCAGCATGACCCGATGGCCCTGCGCTTCTTCCTCCTGTCGGTCCACTACCGCAACCCGATCAACTTCAGCGAGGAGCTTCTCGCTCAGGCGGAGGCGGGTCTGGCCCGTCTCCGCACAGCGGTGGAGAACCTGCGCTTTGCGCTGGGCGGAGCGAGAGAGGGCGCGGTGGAGCCTGAGGTGGCCGAGGCCGTCTCCACCCTGCGCGCGCGCTTTGTGGCGGAGATGGACGACGACTTCAACACGGCCAACGCCATCACCGTGCTCTTCGACGCGGCGCGGGAGGCCAACCAGTACGTGCGGCGTGACGCGATGGTTCGCGGATCTGTTCAGGCCTTCCTCGACCTCTTTGCCGAGCTTGCCGAGGAGGTGCTCGGCCTGACCTTGGCGCCGCAGGCCGAAGCCTCCGGCGAGGACGACAGCTTTGTGGCGGAGGTGGAGCGGCTCATTGCCGAGCGCCAGGAGGCCCGCAAGCGCAAGGACTGGGCCACGGCCGACGCCATCCGCGACCGGCTGAACCAGATGGGCGTCATCGTGGAGGACACGCCCCACGGCGTGCGGTGGCGGCGAAAGTGAGGGTGTGGTGGGATGCGACTGACCGTTGATGTGACGCTGTCCCTTCCTCCCGAACGGCTTCACCCCCTGGTGTGGGCCTATGTCGGCGACGCCGTCTATGAGTTGTACGTGCGCACGCACCTGTTGGCGCGGGGCGTGCTGAAACCGGGCAACCTGCAGCGGGCAGCGGTTGCCTACGTGTCAGCGCGCGGCCAGGCCCGGGTGGTCCACCGCCTGTTGCCGCTCCTCAGCGAGGAGGAGGCGGCCGTGCTGCGCCGCGGGCGCAACGCCAAGTCCGGCACCATACCCAAAAATGCCCGCGTGTCCGAATACCGCCTTAGCACGGGGCTTGAAAGCTTGTTTGGCTACCTGTACCTGACGGGGCAGGAGGGGCGGCTGCGCGAGCTGATTGCCCACGCCTTGACGGCCATGGACGGGGACGGCGGGCCGCCGGAACCCGAAGGGAGCGAAACGCGGTGACGGAATGGATCTACGGACGCCATCCGGTGCTAGAGGCCTTGCGTGCCGGACGGGCGATCAACAAGATTTTGCTGGCGGAAGGGGTCTCATCCCGCCAGTTGGCGCCGCTCTTGACCGCGGCGCGCCAGCAGGGTGTGCCGGTTCAGCAGGTGCCGCGGCGCAAGCTGGACGAGCTGGCTCCCGCTGCGGTGCATCAGGGGGTGGCCGCTGCCGTGGCTGCCCGCGCCTATGCCGAGGTGACGGACCTCCTGGCGCGGGCCCGCGCGCGGGGCGAAATGCCCTTTCTTGTTGTGCTGGACGGCCTCGAGGATCCGCACAACCTGGGCTCCATCCTGCGCACGGCCGACGCCGTCGGCGCCCATGGCGTGATCATCCCCAAGCGGCGTTCGGCCCAGCTCACCCCCGCGGCCGTGAAAGCCTCCGCCGGGGCGGCCGAACACGTTCCCGTCGCCCGCGTCACCAACATCGCCCGCACCCTGGAGGAACTGAAAGCGGAAGGCCTGTGGGTCGTCGGCACCGATGCCCAGGCGACCCACGATTACCGCACGGCCGACTATACGGTGCCCCTTGCCCTTGTCGTCGGCAGCGAGGGGCGGGGCATGAGCCGGCTGGTGCTCGAGACCTGCGACGTGCTCGTCCGCCTGCCGATGGTCGGCCGCCTCACGTCGCTAAACGCGGCGGTTGCCGCGGCCCTGCTCATGTACGAGGTCTTTCGCGCCCGGCATCCCGTCGGATGAGGACGGTCCCGGTGGGGTGGCCATGGAAGAGGTGCTGATCGTCGACGGATACAACGTGATCGGGGCCGCGGCCGGGCAGTTGTCGGAGCCGCTGGGGGAGGCGGCTCTCGAGGAGGCGCGTCGGGCGCTGGTGGATGCGCTCGCCGACTATCAGGCCGTCACGGGCCGCCGGGTGATTGTCGTGTTTGACGCGCACCGCACCGAGGGCCCCGCGGTCACCACCTGCGAACACGGTGTCACCGTCACCTACACGGCGCGCGGCGAGACGGCCGATGAGCGGATCGAGCGGCTTGTGGGCGAGTGGCTGTCCTCCCGGCGGCGGGTGTACGTGGCCACGTCGGACGCCGTGGAGCAGTGGGTGGTCTTCGCTCGCGGGGCGCTGCGGCTGCCGGCGCGCCAGCTCCTGAACGAACTGGCCGGCGTGCGTCGTGACGTCGCGGCGCGCATGAAAACGCTCTCGCCTCCGAGAACGTCGGTGGGCGATCGCATGCCGGAGGAGATCGCCGAACGATTCGAAAAATGGCGCCGGAGCGGCGATCCCGCGAGTTGACGGGCTTGGCCTGCGGGCGGTATACTGAACCTATCACCCAGGAATGTCCGCAGCCGGAGGGATGAGGGTGAGCGCGGAGCTCAGGGACAGCCACGAAACGAGCCGCTATGACCAGATGACGGACGAAGAACTGGTGGAACGGATCCGTGACGGCGACAACGACGCCTTGGAATACCTCATCAACAAATACAAACCCTTTGTGCGGGCAAAGGCCCGGTCGTACTTCCTGATCGGTGCCGATCGGGAGGACATCATCCAGGAAGGTATGATCGGGCTGTACAAGTCGATTCGCGATTACCGTGGCGATAAGCTCACCTCGTTCAAGGCCTTTGCCGAATTGTGCATCACGCGGCAGATCATCACGGCGATTAAGACGGCAACGCGGCAGAAACACATCCCTCTCAACTCGTACATCTCGTTGGACAAGCCCATCTATGACGAAGACTCCGACCGCACGTTGCTCGACGTGTTGTGCGGTTCACGGGTTGCGGATCCCGAAGAGCTGATCATCAACCAGGAGGAGTTTGATGACATCGAGCTCAAGATGAGTGAGATCTTGAGCGACTTGGAACGCAAGGTGCTGATGCTGTACCTTGACGGCCGGTCGTACCAGGAGATCGCGCTCAACCTCGACCGGCATGTCAAGTCGATCGATAACGCGCTGCAGCGCGTCAAGCGCAAGCTGGAACGGTATCTGGAAGTGCGGGAAGTGACGACGTGAGGCGGCCTGGTGAACGCGACCCAGGCCGCCTTGTCGTTGCCTGCAAAATGAATGCTTCATTGACAGAGATTAGCGGCTGTGATAGAGTATCTAGAGTAGCCGTGGGTGAATTGCGGGTGTCCCCGTTCGGTGGCGATACAGGTTGGCATCCTGCAGGGAGGTGGAGGAGATGCGGGTCATCATCACGCTGGAATGCACGCAATGCAAGCGCCGGAACTACACGACCACGAAGAACAAGCGGACCCATCCGGACCGCCTGGAACTGAAAAAGTACTGCAAGTACTGCAATAGCCACGTGCTGCACCGCGAGACGCGCTAAGCGGGAGGTGGCGACGTGGCCTTTCTCGCGCGCATCGGTTCCAGTTTCAAACGAACGGGGGCGTTTTTCCGGGATAGCTGGATGGAGATGAAGAAAGTCCGGTGGCCGAATCGGGCGGAGCTCACCAGCTACACCGTTGTCGTCATCACCACGGTCACGCTGCTCGCCCTCTTTTTCGCCATTGTGGATCTGGGGATTTCGCGGCTCATTGAGCTGATTCTGGCCAATTAACGTGAGGGAGGAAGGACCCGCCGGGTCTTACGTCATGGAAAAGCAGTGGTACGTGATCCACACCTACTCGGGCTACGAGAACAAGGTGAAGACCAACCTCGAAAAGCGCGTCGAGTCAATGGGCATGCAGGACAAGATCTTCCGCATTCTCGTCCCCACCGAAGAGGCCAAAGAGGTGAAGGACGGGAAGCAGCGGACGGTCCAGCGCAAGGTGTTCCCCGGGTACGTGCTCGTCGAGATGATCATGACCGACGACTCGTGGTACGTCGTGCGGAACACGCCGGGCGTCACCGGGTTTGTCGGCGCCAGCGGGGCGGGATCGAAACCGATTCCCCTACAGCCGAAGGAAGTGCAGGCCATTCTGCGCCAGATGGGCATCCAGGAGCCCAAGCCCACGGTCGACTATGAGGTTGGCGACAAGGTCAAGGTGAAGGACGGGCCCTTTGCCGACTTTGTCGGCACGATCGAGGAAATCCAGCTCGACAAACAGAAGGTCAAGGTGCTCGTCAACCTGTTCGGGCGCGAGACGCCGGTGGAGCTCGATTTCTCCCAAGTGGAGCGAATCTGACGTTGCAAGGGGCCGCGATTTGTGATACGTTCATCTTGTTGTGTGATCCCCAAACAAGGGCTTCTTTCTTTTTTGCCGCGCGGCGTCGCCGGTGCGCGGCGGCCGCCGGCGTGTGGGAGGGCGCGACGTCCCGCTACACCACATTCGGAAAGGGAGGTGTCCTGCCGTGGCCAAGAAAGTCGTGAAAGTGGTCAAGCTGCAAATTCCTGCTGGGAAAGCCAACCCGGCGCCGCCGGTCGGTCCGGCCCTTGGTCAAGCCGGGGTTAACATCATGGCCTTCTGCAAGGAGTTCAACGAGCGGACGAAGGATCAGGTGGGGCTGATCATTCCCGTCGAGATCACGGTCTACGAGGACCGCTCGTTCACCTTCGTCACCAAAACGCCCCCGGCGGCGGTGCTGTTGAAAAAAGCGGCCGGCATCGAGACCGGTTCCGGACAGCCGAACAAAAACAAGGTGGGCAAGGTAACGCGGGAACAGGTGCGGCAGATCGCCGAGCAGAAGATGCCGGACCTCAACGCGGCCAGCCTGGAAGCCGCCATGCGCATGATCGAAGGTACGGCCCGCAGCATGGGCATCGAAATTGTCGACTGACGCGCGACGGGTTGGCGCGACGGCGCCAACCCCTCCTTACGTGGGAGGAGCTTCCGTTAAGACCACACAAAGGAGGACAGACGTATGCCGAAGCACGGAAAAGCGTATCGGGAAGTGGCGGCACTCGTCGACCGCACCAAGCTGTACGATCCGGCGGAGGCCGTCGAGCTGGTGAAGAAGACGGCGCGCGCCAAGTTTGATGAAACAGTGGAGCTGGCGGTGCGCCTCGGCGTGGATCCCAAGCGTTCCGACCAGCAGGTGCGCGGCGCGGTGGTGTTGCCGCACGGTACTGGGAAGACGGCCAAGGTGCTCGTCTTCGCCAAAGGGGAAAAAGCGCGGGAAGCCGAGGCCGCCGGAGCGGACTACGTCGGCGATGAGGACCTGATCAGCAAAGTGGCCGAAGGGTGGATCGACTTTGATGTGGTCGTGGCCACCCCGGACATGATGGGCCAAGTGGGTCGCCTCGGGAAGATCCTCGGTCCGAAAGGGCTCATGCCCAACCCGAAAACCGGTACGGTCACCTTTGACGTGGAGAAGGCCGTGAAGGAGATCAAGGCCGGGAAGATCGAGTACCGTACCGACAAGGCCGGGAACGTCCACGTGCCGATCGGGAAGGTCTCCTTCGATTCCCAGAAGCTTTTGGAGAACTTCCTCACGGTGATCGACGCCCTGAAGCGGGCCAAGCCGGCGGCGGCCAAGGGGCAGTACTTCCGGTCGGTCACCTTGAGCTCGACAATGGGCCCGGGGATTCGCGTCAACGCGGCCAAGCTGTAATCTTGACAGAGGTTGTAAAACCGAGTACAATCGTTCATGTTGTGACAATTGAATCGGGAAGCCTGGCCGTAGACAGAAGGTGCCACACGGTGGCTTAATACCCTTCCGAGGCGGGCGTCTTACGGGCGTGGAGCGGCCCCTGTGCCCTCGCATGCCGTGGGAAAGCCGTGCCTCCGTTGTCTACGGGGGCTTTTTTCATGCCGCGAGCGAACAGGAGGTGTCGAGATGGCGGTCGTGCGGGAAAAGCCCGTCCGGGAAGAGAAGAAACAGATCGTCGCCGAGATCGCCGAGAAGCTGCGTACGTCCAAGAGCGCCATCTTGGCCGACTACCGCGGGCTGAACGTGGCGCAGATGACCGAGCTGCGCAAAAAGCTCCGCGAAGCCGGCTGTGAGATCAAGGTGTACAAGAACACCTTGGCCCGCCGGGCGACGGCGGAAGTGGGCCTGACGGAACTGGATCCGTTCCTCGTCGGTCCGACGGCGATTGCCTTCGGGCCGGAAGACCCGGTGGCGCCGGCCAAGATCCTTGCCGAATTTGCCAAGGAAAACGAGGCGCTGGAGTTGAAGGCGGGGGTTGTGGAAGGCCGTGTCGTTAGCGCGGAGGAGATCAAAGCCATTGCCAAGCTGCCGTCCCGCGAAGGGCTCTTGGCTATGCTCCTCAGCGTGCTCCAGGCGCCGATCCGCAATTTTGCGCTGGCGGTCAAGGCCGTGGCCGACAAGAAGGAGCAGGAAAGCGCCTAAGGGCAGCGCGTGGAAGCGATTTGCAAGCCCGTAGAATTTCTTGAGGATGGGAGGCACGTGACGATGACGAAGGAGCAAATTATCGAAGCGATCAAAGGGATGACCGTTCTCGAGCTGAACGAACTGGTCAAGGCGATCGAAGAGGAATTTGGCGTGACTGCTGCGGCGCCGGTGGCCGTCGTTGGCGCGCCGGGGGCTGCTGCGGATGCCGGTGCGGCCGAGCAAACCGAATTCACGGTTGTGCTCAAGAGCGCCGGTGCGTCGAAGATCAACGTCATCAAGGTGGTGCGCGAAATCACCGGCCTCGGCCTGAAAGAGGCGAAGGAACTGGTCGATGGCGCGCCGTCCAACATCAAGGAAGGCGTCAGCAAGGAAGAAGCCGAGGAAATCAAGAAGAAGCTCGAAGAAGCCGGCGCGGAAGTCGAGCTCAAGTGAGGCGCCGCGCCGCCGAGCCCGCCGTACGCTGCGTACGCGCGGGTTTTTTCCTTTTCCCGCGGTTGTTTTCCGGGATCGCGCCCGCCCCCGGCCCGGCGCCGGGGTTTAACGGGAGGGGTCCTGGTCGAAACTGGCAAACAAGGGGGATTGCCGTGAGCGAGCACTACTACACGGCGTCGCCGCAAAGCGACGAGGAGCGGAAGAAAATCCAGGCTGTCCTGCGCGACACGCGTTTTGTGTTTTGGACGGCCGCCAGCGTCTTCTCCCGTGAGTATGTCGACTACGGTTCCCGCCTGCTCATTGAAACGCTCGATGTCCCGCCGGGTGCCCGCGTGCTCGATGTTGGCTGCGGATATGGGCCGATCGGCATCGCCATTGCCAAAACGGTAGCCGATGTCCGGGTGGACATGGTCGACATCAATGAGCGGGCCGTGGCGCTGGCACAGGAAAACGCCGCCGCCAACGGCGTGGCCGACCGCGTGCGCGTTTTTATTAGCGATGGGTATGCCCGGGTGGATGGCGTCTATGACGTCATCGTGACCAACCCGCCCATCCGTGCGGGGAAGGACGTCGTGTATGCCATCTTTGCGGGAGCGAAGGAGCACCTGGTGCCGGGGGGCAGCCTGTGGGTGGTGATCCATAAGAAACAAGGCGCCCCGAGCGCGGAGCGCAAGCTGGCCGAGCTATACGACACCGTGGAACGGGTGGCGCGGAAGAAGGGGTATCATGTGTTTCGCGTGACACGGGGGGCGTGACGTTTCGGAGTGCGCGTGTCAACTCACATAAAAACCTAACCGAAGTGAAACCGATCCCTCACGTAAAAACCTAACCGAATACTCTTGGCAAGAGGCTCCCTCAGGTAGGAAAATGGAGTTGAGGTCTACCCGACCTCAAGAGGTTCTTGGTTAGGTGGCTCGGGGGAGGGAGCCCAAGGACCCCGAGCCACGATTTTTTCGAGCTCATCATGAAGATCGAGCGGGTTGAGCGTTTCAAACTGAGCCTTGAGCACGTGTTCCATCTCCGGTTTTAAGGCGCCGCTTTCGATCAGGCGTTGGAAAGGCGTGCGGGCTTGGTCGAAGCGTTTGCGAATGCGCTTGCCTTCGTAGGATTTTTCGACGACCTTGCGGGTGGGCAAAAAGAGATTGGCGTAGGGGTCGAGGAGGGCATAGACGGCGTTGAGCCACTCCACAGCCTCTGGGGTGTCGTAGCGGGCATAGCCCACGATCTCGCGAACGAACTGGCGGTTTTTCTGTTCGACATGGGGGTTGTCGTTTTTGCGGTAGGGACGGCTGCGCATAAACGCAATCCCCTTTTGCCTGCAGAAACGGAGGAGATGATGGTTCAAGAACTCGGAACCGTTATCGCTGTGGAGGGTATGGACAGCTGTAGGCCACTGCGAGAGGATGGATTCCAAGGCAGCGAAGACGGCTTTTTGGCTTTTGCCGAGGATGGCCTGGCGGCGGCTGTAGCCGGTGACCATGTCGGTAACCGACAAGGTGCAGGCGAACTGGCCGGACGAGTCGCCGCCATTGTGTTCGACGAGATCGATTTCCAGGGCGCCGGGGCGGGATTCGTTCCAAGGGAGCCGGCCTGCAGGGATGTCCCTTTTCAAGCGATTGGTGGGTTTGGGGCGCATAAAGCGTCTGGGTTTGGGCGAATCGAATTCCTTCAGGCGCCGAGCGAGCGTAGATCGGCTGATTTGGGCGAGTTGCTGGCGGATGAGCGAGGTTAAGCGAAGTTTTCCATGGCGTTCTAAATGCTCGGCAGTCGGCAGGAGGACCGGATGGAGGCGTTCGGCACAAGGGTAGTCAAGGGCTTCCCAAACGGTTCGGATGACAGGGAGCGCTTCTTGATACCGCTTGGGCCGTTTGCGCCGGATCTGTTTGGGTTTCCACTCCGGGCCGTTGAGAACCTGGATAGCGTACTTGCGGTGATACCCCAGCACGCGCGTGACTTCATCGAGAATGCGCGACTTTTCTTTTCGGGACGAGGCTTTGGCATACCATTTCCGGATTTGTGTAAGGTATTCGCGACGGCTTTGGAGAGACATGGTCACGTCACATCCCCCTCGGTAAGATTTCGATGTGAGTGATCCAGTCTCCCTTCGGTTAGATTTTAGCTGAGCGATTGCGGTGCGTTGACATTTGATTTTTGCTATGATATCGTTATAAAATGCGAAATGAAAGAACGGGATGGCGTGGTGAACAGGACGTGAACGGATCGCAGGCGATCGGAGAGGTGGAAACGAGCCGGCTCGACAGACAGGCTCTGCCGTTTTTCTTTTTCCGGGCCTGCTCGTGAAGGGGTCCGACGCGTCCTGTTTTTTGTTTTACGGCCAGATTCCGTGACGAGGGGTGAAGGAGTTGGCTGGTCACCTGATCCAATGTGGACGCCACCGCGTACGCCGTTCCTATGCGCGCATCAAAGAGGTACTCGAACTCCCCAACCTCATCGAGGTCCAGTTGAAGTCGTACCGCTGGTTCCTTGACGAGGGGCTGCGGGAGCTCCTCCGTGACATCTCCCCCATTACCGATTTTACGGGGAATCTCGTTCTCGAGTTCCTCGACTATAGCCTCGGCGAGCCGAAGTACACCGTCGAGGAAGCCAAAGAGCGCGACGTGACGTACGCGGCACCGCTCCGCGTGAAAGTGCGCCTGATCAACAAGGAGACGGGCGAGGTCAAAGAGCAGGAAGTGTTCATGGGCGACTTCCCGCTGATGACCGAGACCGGGACCTTCATCATCAACGGAGCCGAGCGGGTCATCGTCAGCCAGCTCGTTCGTTCGCCCAGTGTGTATTTTAGCAAAAAGGTCGACAAAAACGGCAAACCGATGTACACCGCCACCGTCATCCCGAACCGTGGCGCGTGGTTGGAGCTTGAGACGGACGCCAAGGATGTTGTCTACGTGCGCATTGACCGGACGCGGAAGATTCCCGTCACGGTGCTGCTGCGCGCCCTTGGCTTCAGCACCGACGCCGAGATTCTCGACCTTCTCGGCGACGACGAGTACGTGCGCAACACGCTGGAGAAGGACAACACCGATTCGACGGAAAAAGCGTTGATCGAAATCTACGAGCGCCTGCGCCCCGGCGAGCCGCCGACGCTGGAGAACGCGAGGAACCTTCTCATCTCCCGCTTCTTTGATCCCAAGCGCTACGATCTGGCCGCCGTGGGCCGGTACAAGATCAACAAGAAGCTGCACCTGAAGGAGCGCCTGTTTAACCAGCGTCTGGCCGAGCCAATCGTCGATCCCGAAACGGGCGAGATCGTCGCCGAGGCGGGCCAAGTGATCGACCGCCGCCTTCTTGACAAGATTCTGCCGTACCTGGAAAAGGGGGCCGGCGTGTTTGAGGCCCGGCCGCGGGGCGGCATCATCGACGGCGACACGGTGCGGCTGCAGGCCGTGCGCATCTTTGCCCCGGATGACGACGGCAAGGTGATCAAGGTCATCTCCAACGCCGGGGTGGACAAAAACGTCAAACACATCACCACGGCGGACATCGTGGCCGCGATCAGCTACTTCTTCAACCTGATGCACGGCGTGGGCAACATCGACGACATCGACCACCTGGGCAACCGCCGCCTGCGCTCGGTGGGCGAGCTCCTGCAGAACCAGTTCCGCATCGGGCTGTCGCGCATGGAACGCGTCGTCCGCGAGCGGATGTCGATCCAGGATATCAATGCCGTCACCCCGCAGGCGCTGATCAACATCCGCCCGGTGATCGCGGCGATCAAGGAGTTCTTCGGCTCGAGCCAGCTGTCCCAGTTCATGGACCAGACCAACCCGCTGGCCGAGCTCACCCACAAGCGCCGCCTGTCGGCCCTCGGTCCCGGCGGCTTGACGCGGGAGCGGGCCGGTTTTGAGGTGCGCGACGTGCACCATTCCCACTATGGTCGGATGTGCCCGATTGAGACGCCGGAAGGGCCGAACATCGGGCTGATCAACTCCCTGTGCACCTACGCGCGGGTGAACGAGTACGGATTCATCGAGACGCCGTACCGCAAAGTGGATCCCGAGACGGGCCGCGTGACCGACGAGATCGTGTACCTGACGGCGGACGAAGAGGACAACTACGTGATTGCCCAGGCCAACGCGCCGCTCGACGAGGAGGGGCGCTTTGCCACCGAGCAGGTCGTCTGCCGGTATAAGGGCGAGATCGTCACCCTGCCGCGCGAGCGCGTCGACTTCATGGACGTGTCGCCGAAGCAGATCGTCTCCGTGGCCACGGCGCTCATCCCGTTCCTCGAGAACGACGACGCCAACCGCGCCTTGATGGGGTCGAACATGCAGCGCCAGGCCGTGCCGCTTTTGGTGCCCGAGGCACCGATTATCGGCACAGGGTTGGAGTACAAGGCGGCCAAGGACTCGGGCGCGGTGGTCGTGGCCAAGCACGACGGGATCGTCGAGCGCGTAACGGCTGACGAGATCTGGGTGCGCCGCGTGGCCGTGATCGACGGCAAGGAAGTGAAGGGCGATCTCGACGTTTATCGCCTGCAGAAATTTGAGCGCTCCAACCAGGGAACGTGCATCAACCAGCGGCCCATCGTGCGCAAGGGTGATCGCGTCCAGGCGGGCGAGGTGATCGCCGACGGGCCGTCGACGGACAAAGGGGAGCTGGCCCTCGGCCGCAACGTCCTCGTTGCCTTCATGACGTGGGAAGGGTACAACTACGAGGACGCCATCCTGCTCAGCGAGCGCCTGGTGAAAGAGGACGTCTACACCTCGATCCACATCGAGGAGTACGAGTGCGAGGCGCGCGACACCAAGCTGGGGCCGGAAGAGATTACGCGCGACATCCCCAACGTCGGCGAGGACGCCCTGAAGAACCTCGACGAGCGGGGCATCATCCGCATCGGTGCAGAGATCAAGGACGGCGACATCCTCGTCGGCAAGGTGACGCCGAAGGGCGTGACCGAGCTGACGGCGGAAGAGCGGCTGCTTCACGCCATCTTCGGCGAAAAGGCCCGCGAGGTGCGCGACACGTCGCTGCGCGTGCCCCACGGCGGGTCGGGCATTGTCGTCGACGTCAAGGTGTTCACGCGTGAAAACGGCGACGAGCTGCCCCCGGGCGTCAACCAGCTGGTGCGCGTCTACGTGGCCCAGAAGCGGAAGATCTCTGAGGGCGACAAGATGGCCGGGCGCCACGGGAACAAGGGGGTCATCGCCCGCATCCTGCCGGAGGAAGACATGCCCTTCCTGCCCGACGGGACGCCGGTGGACATCGTCCTCAACCCGCTGGGCGTGCCGTCGCGGATGAACGTCGGGCAGATTCTGGAGACGCACCTCGGCATTGCGGCGAAAACCCTCGGCATCCACGTGGCCACGCCGGTTTTCGACGGGGCCAACGAGGAAGATGTCTGGAATGCCCTGGAGGAGGCCGGCCTGGAGCGCGACGGCAAGACGGTGCTGTACGACGGCCGCACCGGCGAACCCTTTGACAACCGGGTGACTGTTGGCGTGATCTACATGCTGAAGCTGGCTCACCTGGTTGACGACAAGATCCACGCCCGCTCCACGGGGCCGTACTCCCTCGTCACGCAGCAGCCGCTGGGCGGCAAGGCGCAGTTCGGCGGCCAGCGCTTTGGCGAGATGGAGGTGTGGGCCCTCGAGGCGTACGGCGCGGCGTATACCCTGCAGGAGATCCTCACCGTCAAGTCGGACGACGTCGTCGGCCGCGTGAAGACCTACGAGGCCATCGTCAAGGGCGAGAACGTTCCCGAGCCGGGCGTGCCCGAATCCTTCAAGGTGTTGATCAAGGAGCTGCAGTCCTTGGCCCTCGACGTGAAGATCCTGACCAAGGACGAGCAGGAGATCGAAATGCGCGAGATCGACGAGGAGGAAGAGCCTGCACCGGAGAAGCTCAGCCTGACCCTGGAACCGACGAAAGCCGGCGGCAAATCGTAAGGAGGGTTGCCCGTGCTGGACGTCAACAACTTCGAGACCATCAAAATTGGCCTCGCCTCTCCGGAGAAGATTCGCTCCTGGTCGTACGGCGAAGTGAAGAAACCGGAGACGATCAACTACCGCACCCTCAAGCCGGAGAAAGACGGGCTGTTCTGCGAGCGCATTTTCGGGCCGACGAAGGACTGGGAGTGCCATTGCGGCAAGTATCGCCGCGTGCGCTACAAGGGCGTCATCTGCGACCGTTGCGGCGTCGAAGTGACGCGCTCTAAAGTGCGCCGGGAGCGGATGGGCCACATCGAGCTGGCCGCTCCCGTCTCCCATATCTGGTTCCTGAAGGGCATTCCCAGCCGCATGGGGCTCGTTCTCGACATGTCGCCGCGCGCCCTTGAGGAAGTCATCTACTTTGCCTCCTACGTGGTAACCGATCCGGGCGACACGCCGCTGGAGAAGAAGCAGCTTCTGTCGGAGAAGGAGTACCGCGCCTATCGCGAGAAGTACGGAAATGCCTTCCAGGCGGGCATGGGCGCCGAGGCGATTAAGAAACTTCTCGCCGAGATCGATCTCGACAAGGAAATTGAGAAGCTGAAGGAGGAGTTGCGCTCGGCCCAGGGGCAGCGGCGCAACCGCATCATCAAGCGTCTGGAGGTTCTTGAGGCCTTCCGCTCGTCGGGCAACCGCCCCGAGTGGATGATCCTCGAGGTGCTGCCGGTCATCCCGCCGGAGCTGCGGCCGATGGTGCAGCTCGACGGGGGCCGCTTTGCCACCTCTGACCTGAACGACCTGTACCGCCGGGTGATCAACCGCAACAACCGCCTGAAGCGGCTCCTCGAGCTGGGCGCGCCGGACATCATCGTCCAGAACGAGAAGCGCATGCTCCAGGAGGCGGTGGACGCCCTCATCGACAACGGCCGCCGCGGCCGCCCCGTCACCGGCCCCGGCAACCGGCCGCTCAAATCCCTCAGCCACATGCTGAAGGGCAAGCAGGGGCGCTTCCGCCAGAACCTGCTCGGCAAGCGCGTCGACTACTCCGGCCGCTCGGTGATCGTCGTCGGGCCGCAGCTGAAGATGTACCAGTGCGGCCTCCCCAAGGAGATGGCCCTCGAGCTGTTCAAGCCTTTCGTGATGAAGGAGCTGGTGGCCAAGGGCCTGGCCCACAACATCAAGTCGGCCAAGCGCAAGGTGGAGCGCGTCCAGCCGGAAGTGTGGGACGTGCTGGAAGAAGTGATCAAGGAGCACCCCGTCCTCCTCAACCGTGCGCCAACGCTGCACCGTCTCGGGATCCAGGCCTTCGAGCCGGTGCTCGTCGAGGGACGGGCCATCAAACTCCACCCGCTGGTGTGCACGGCGTACAATGCCGACTTTGACGGCGACCAGATGGCCGTCCACGTGCCGCTGTCGGCCGAGGCCCAGGCCGAAGCGCGCATTCTCATGCTGGCCACCAACAACATCCTCAACCCGAAGGACGGCAAGCCGGTCGTCACGCCGACCCAGGACATGGTCCTCGGCACCTACTACCTGACGATCGAGAAGGAAGGGGCCAAGGGCGAGGGCAAGGTCTTTGCCTCGGCCGACGAGGCCATCCACGCCTACCAGATGGGCCATATCTCCCTCCACGCCAAGATCGCTGTGCCGGCCAAGCGGCTGAAGAAGGCCAAGGAGACCTTCACCGACCGGCAGTGGGAGGCCCTCATGGTCACCACCGTCGGGAAGATCATCTTCAATGAGATCTTCCCGCCGGAGTTTCCGTTCATCAACACGCCGACGGAGGAAAACCTCAAGCGTGGCGTGCCCGATGAATACTTCATCTTCGACAAGGGTGTCGACGTCCGCGAGTTCGTGAAGAAGATCGAGGACCGCGGCGCGATCAAGAAGAAGTTCCTCGGCACGATCATCCACGAGGTGTTCCGCCGCTTCGGCACAACGCGGACGGCCGAAATCCTCGACAAGATCAAGGAGCTTGGCTTCGCCTATTCGACGAAGGCGGGGATCACCATCGCGATCTCCGACATCATTGTTCCGGAGGAGAAGAAGACCCTCCTCGCCGAGGCCGAGCAGCGCGTCGAGACGGTGATGCGCCAGTACCGCCGCGGCCTGATCACGGAGGACGAGCGCTACGACAAGGTCATCTCCATCTGGAGCGAGACGAAGGAGAAGGTGACCGAAGCGCTCATGGCCTCCCTTGACAAATTCAACTCCATCTACATGATGGCCAACTCCGGGGCGCGCGGGAGCGTGGCGCAGATCACCCAGCTGGCCGGGATGCGCGGGCTCATGGCCAACCCGTCGGGGCGGATCATCGAGGTGCCGATCAAGTCCAACTTCCGCGAAGGGCTGACCGTGCTCGAGTTCTTCATCTCCACCCACGGCGCGCGGAAGGGGCTGGCCGACACGGCGCTGCGGACGGCCGACTCCGGGTACCTGACCCGCCGCCTGGTGGACGTGGCCCAGGACGTCATCGTCCGGGAAGAGGATTGCGGCACCGACCGTGGCTTTGTTGTCACCGACATCCGCGACGGCGGCGAAGTGATCGAGATGCTCTACGACCGCATCGTCGGCCGCTACAGCTTCGAGACGATCCGTCATCCGGAAACGGGTGAGGTGATCGTCCGTCGCAACGAGATGATCGACGAGGATATCGCCGACAAGATCGTCAAGGCGGGCATCGACAAGGTGGTTATCCGCTCGGTGCTCAACTGCCGCACGCCGCACGGGGTGTGCCAGAAGTGCTACGGCCGCAACCTGGCTACGGGGCAGCCGGTGGAGATCGGGGAGGCCGTGGGGATTATCGCCGCCCAGTCCATCGGCGAGCCGGGGACGCAGCTGACGATGCGCACGTTCCATACCGGCGGCGTGGCCGGCGAGGACATCACCCAAGGTCTGCCGCGCGTGCAGGAGCTGTTTGAAGCGCGCAACCCGAAGGGGCAGGCCACGATCACCGAGATCGACGGCGAAGTGGTCGACATCCGCGAGGTGAAGGATCGCCGCGAGGTGGAGATCAAGGGCGAAGCGGAGACCAAGGTGTACAATATCCCCTACGGCGCCCGCCTCAAGGTGACGGAAGGGCAGAAGGTGGAGGCCGGCGACGAGCTGACAGAAGGGCCGGTGGATCCGAAGGAGATCCTCAAGGTCAAGGGCCTGAGCGCGGTGCAGAACTACCTGCTGCAGGAAGTGCAGCGGGTCTACCGCATGCAGGGCGTGGAGATCAACGACAAGCACATCGAGGTCATGATCCGGCAGATGCTGCGCAAGGTGCGCATCACCGACGCCGGCGACACCAACCTTCTGCCGGGTTCTTACGTCGACATTCACGAGTTTGAGGCGGAGAACAAGAAGGTGTTCCAGGAAGGCGGCATGCCGGCCGTGGCGCGTCCCGTTCTCCTCGGCATTACGAAGGCCTCTCTGGAGACGGAATCGTTCCTGTCGGCGGCCTCCTTCCAGGAGACGACGCGCGTGCTCACCGACGCGGCGATCAAGGGCAAGCGCGACGAGCTCCTCGGGCTCAAGGAGAACGTGATCATCGGCAAGCTGATCCCGGCCGGGACGGGCATGGCCCGCTACCGGAACGTGAAGATCAAGACTGTTGCCGACACGTCGACCGACGCGTCCCAACGGGAGAACGAGGCGAACAAGGAGCCGGTGGCCGCCGAATAACGTGCGGTCGTTGGGAGCGCGGCATTGCGCTACCGCGCTCCCGGCTTCGCTTGCTTGACAGGGATGGGGACGCCGTGTTACGATAGCTGGTGTGCCTAGAACCTGTTTGCTTGGGGGATGACCGCATGTCGTACGAGAAGGTCAGACAGGCCAAGGCCGTGACCGTGGGCACCAAGCAGACGAGGAAGGCCATCGAAAAGGGCGAGGCGCTCGAGGTCTTTGTGGCTACCGACGCCGAGTCGCACGTGACGGAACCGATCATCGCCCTGTGCAAGCTGAAGGGGATTCCGGTGCGTTACGTGGACTCGATGCGTGCGCTCGGTGAGGCCTGTGGCATCGACGTAGGTGCGGCTGCGGTCGCCATCATAAAGGAACGGTGAGCGGTTTTGCCGGGGCGAGCTCGCCTCGCTCCGGCAAAGCTTTTCGTTTCCTTTGTGATGATCCGCCTGGAACTGTGGGCTTGTGACGGTCCGTTCGAGGGCCCATTCTGGAAGGAGGTGCAGTCATGCCGACGATCAACCAGTTGGTGCGCAAGGGGCGCCAGAAGAAGATTGAAAAGTCCAAGTCGCCGGCGCTGCAATACGGGTACAACAGCTTCCGCAAGCAGCTCATCCCCCTGCCGTCTCCGCAAAAGCGCGGCGTGTGCACCCGCGTGGGGACGATGACGCCGAAGAAGCCGAACTCGGCGCTGCGGAAGTACGCCCGTGTACGGCTCAGCAACGGCATCGAAGTGACGGCGTACATTCCCGGCGAAGGCCATAACCTGCAGGAACACAGTGTTGTGCTGGTGCGCGGGGGCCGTGTGAAGGACCTGCCGGGTGTGCGCTACCACATTGTGCGCGGCGCGCTGGACGCGGCCGGCGTGCAAAACCGCAAGCAAGGCCGCTCCAAGTACGGCACCAAGCGTCCGAAAGAGAGCAAGAAGTGACGGCTGGTAGACAGTTGATCCGCTAGAAAAGGAGGGGAAGGGTTATGCCTCGCAGAGGTCCGGTACCCCGTCGCGACGTCGACCCCGATCCGATTTACAACAGCAAGCTGGTGACGAAGCTGATCAACAAGCTGATGATTGACGGGAAGAAGTCGAAGGCGCAGAAAATCCTGTACGAGGCCTTTGAGATTGTTCGCCAGCGCACGGGGAAAGACCCCATGGAAGTGTTTGAGCAGGCCCTCAAGAACGTCATGCCCGTCCTGGAGGTTCGGGCACGTCGTGTTGGCGGTGCCAACTACCAAGTGCCGATGGAAGTCCGCCCGGAGCGCCGCGTGTCGCTCGGTCTGCGCTGGCTCGTGCAGTATGCGCGCCTGCGCAACGAGAAGACAATGCAGGAGCGCTTGGCGGGTGAGATCCTCGACGCGGCGAACAACACGGGCGGCGCGGTGAAGAAGCGCGAGGACACGCACAAGATGGCCGAAGCGAACCGCGCGTTCGCCCATTACCGCTGGTAACGGCGTCTGGATCCTAACCGCGAGAAAGGAGCTATACCCATGGGCCGACCATTCCCGTTGGAGAAGACGCGCAACATCGGCATCATGGCGCACATTGACGCCGGGAAGACGACGACGACCGAGCGGATCCTCTACTACACCGGCCGCGTGCACAAGATCGGCGAAACGCACGAGGGTGCGGCGACGATGGACTGGATGGAGCAGGAGCAGGAGCGCGGGATTACGATTACGTCCGCCGCGACGACCTGCCAGTGGAAGGGCCATCGCATCAACATCATCGACACGCCCGGGCACGTCGACTTCACGGTGGAAGTGGAGCGTTCGTTGCGCGTGCTGGACGGGGCGATCGGCGTCTTCTGCGCCAAGGGCGGGGTGGAGCCCCAGTCCGAAACGGTGTGGCGCCAAGCCGATAAGTACGGCGTTCCCCGGATCGCCTACGTCAACAAGATGGACATTGTCGGCGCCGATTTCTTCCGCGCCGTCGAGCAAATGCGCGAACGCCTGAACGCCAATGCCGTGCCGATTCAGCTGCCGATCGGTAAGGAGGACACCTTCGAGGCGATCATCGACCTCATCGAGATGAAGGCCATCTACTGGCTCGACGAACTCGGCCGCCAGTACGAGATCCGGGAGATCCCCGATGAATACAAGGAGCAGGCCGAGGAATGGCGCAACAAGCTCCTTGAGGCGGTGGCCGAGCTCGACGATGAGCTGATGATGAAGTACCTCGAAGGGGAAGAGATCACCGTCGAGGAGATCAAGCGGGCGCTGCGCAAAGGGGTGTGCGAGGTCAAGATCACCCCGGTGCTGTGCGGTTCCTCCTACCGCAACAAGGGCGTGCAGCTGCTCCTTGATGCGGTGGTCGACTACCTGCCGTCGCCGCTGGATATCCCGCCGGTGAAGGGCGTGCTGCCGGATTCCGAGCAGGAAGCGGTCCGCAAGGCCGACGACAACGAACCCTTCGCGGCGCTGGCCTTCAAGATCATGACCGACCCGTATGTCGGGAAACTCACCTTCTTCCGGGTGTATTCCGGTGTGCTCAACGCCGGTTCCTACGTGCTGAACGCCACGAAGGGCAAGCGTGAGCGGATCGGCCGCATCCTGCAGATGCACGCCAACCATCGCGAGGAGATCTCGGCTGTGTACGCCGGGGACATCGCCGCTGCGGTGGGCCTGAAGGACACCACCACCGGCGACACGCTGTGCGACGAGAAAAACCCGATTATCCTCGAGTCGATGGAGTTCCCGGAGCCGGTGATCTCCGTGGCCATCGAGCCCAAGACCAAGGCCGACCAGGACAAGATGGCCACCGCGCTGGGGCGTCTGGCCGAGGAAGACCCGACCTTCCGCTTCTACACCGACGAGGAGACGGGACAGACGATCATCGCCGGGATGGGCGAGCTGCACCTGGAGATCATCGTCGACCGCTTGCAGCGGGAGTTCAAGGTCGAGGCCAACGTCGGCAAGCCGCAGGTTGCCTACAAGGAGACCTTTACCCAGTCGGCCAAGTGTGAAGGGAAGTTCATTCGCCAGACGGGTGGCCGCGGGCAGTACGGGCACGTGTGGATCGAATTCGAGCCGCTGCCGCGCGGGTCGGGCTTCGTTTTCGAAAACAAGATCGTCGGCGGTGTCGTGCCGAAGGAATACGTGCCGGCCGTTCAGGCGGGTCTCGAGGAGGCCATGCAGAACGGCGTGCTGGCCGGCTACCCGATCATCGACATCAAGGCCACCCTCTTCGACGGGTCGTACCACGAGGTCGACTCCTCGGAGATGGCCTTCAAGATCGCCGCTTCCCAGGCCCTGAAAGCGGCGAAGGACAAGTGCGCGCCGGTGCTCTTGGAGCCAGTGATGAAGGTGGAAGTGGTGGTTCCCGAGGAGTACATGGGCGATGTCATCGGCGACATCAACGCCCGCCGCGGTCGCGTGGAGGGTATGGAGCCGCGCGGCAACGCTCAGGTGATTCGTGCCATGGTGCCGCTGGCCGAGATGTTCGGCTATGCCACGGCGCTGCGCTCCAAGACCCAGGGTCGCGGCACGTACACGATGATCTTCGACCACTACGAGGAAGTGCCGAAGAACATCGCCGACCAAATCATCAACAACCGGGCGAAGTAACCCTATTTCCCTCTTTTCTGTCACCCGCGAAAGGGATACAATGAGGGTGGTTTGAACCACCCTCGTCCCCCTCTTCAAATCACAACCAATCACAACCAAAACAAGGGTTAAGGAGGCTTGTCTGTATGGCGAAGCAAAAGTTTGAACGGACGAAACCCCACGTCAACATCGGGACGATCGGCCACGTTGACCACGGGAAAACGACGCTGACCGCGGCGATCACCACGGTTCTGGCGCGCTTTGGCCGTGCGCAAGCCACCGCGTACGACCAAATCGACAAGGCGCCGGAAGAGCGTGAACGCGGGATCACGATTTCCACGGCCCACGTCGAGTACGAAACGGAAAACCGCCACTATGCGCACGTGGACTGCCCGGGTCACGCCGACTACGTGAAGAACATGATCACCGGTGCGGCGCAAATGGACGGCGCCATCCTCGTCGTGTCGGCGGCCGACGGTCCGATGCCGCAAACCCGTGAGCACATCCTCCTGGCCCGTCAGGTCGGTGTTCCGTACATCGTCGTGTTCCTGAACAAGGTCGACATGGTGGACGACGAGGAGCTGCTCGACCTCGTCGAAATGGAAGTGCGTGATCTCCTGTCCCAATACGAATTCCCGGGCGACGAGGTGCCGGTCATCCGCGGTTCCGCGCTGAAGGCCCTCGAAGATCCGGAAGGTCCGTGGGCGGAAAAGATCCTCGAGCTGATGAAGGCCGTCGACGAGTACATCCCGACGCCGCAGCGTGAGGTTGACAAGCCGTTCCTCATGCCGATTGAGGACGTCTTCACGATCACCGGTCGCGGTACGGTGGCCACGGGTCGTGTCGAGCGCGGGACGCTGAAGGTTGGCGACGAAGTGGAGATCGTAGGCCTGCGCGATGAAATCAAGAAGACCACGGTCACCGGTGTCGAGATGTTCCGCAAGATCCTCGACCAAGCCGAAGCCGGCGACAACATCGGTGCCCTGCTGCGCGGCGTGGACCGCAAGGAAGTGGAGCGCGGCCAAGTGCTGGCCAAACCCGGCACGGTGAAGCCGCACACCAAGTTCAAGGCGGAGGTCTATGTCCTGACGAAGGAGGAAGGCGGTCGCCACACGCCGTTCTTCAACGGCTATCGTCCGCAGTTCTACTTCCGCACGACGGACGTCACGGGCACGATCAAGCTGCCGGAAGGCGTGGAAATGGTCATGCCCGGCGACAACGTCAACTTTGAAGTGGAACTGATCGCCCCGATCGCCCTCGAAAACGGGACGCGCTTCGCTATCCGCGAAGGCGGCCGCACGGTCGGCGCGGGCGTCGTGACGGAGATCGTTGAATAATTCGGCTGGGTTCCAACCCCCCGACCCCGGAGTGGGTCGGGGGTTTTCGTTCATAAACGGTTTACCGCCGAGTGCATCCGCAGGGCTGCGGGCTGATGCCGAGGGTTTTCTGATCGGGGAATTTGGAAATTTCAAACAAATCCTTGGCAGAGGACCGGGAATGTGATAGGATCCAGACAGCATCAGGATTTTTTTCGCCTCGCCCTTCGGGAAGACGGATCCAAGTATTGGGTGTCTATATCCGTTTGTTTCGGGATTCCAGCAGATCTGTTAAAGGAGCTCGAACCGAATGGGGACAGGCGGGAAACGGGTGGGTTATGGGGGGAACGGGAGGGAGCGGCTTGATTGTTCTCCGATCGGTCACCAAAACATTTAACGGTTTCACGGCGGTGGAAAACCTGTCGTTTGCAGTTGGGCGCGGTGAAGTGGTCGGCTTGCTAGGGGAAAACGGCGCGGGGAAAACCACTGTGCCGCGCATGATTGCGACGGTGTTGCGGCCGACGTCGGGTTCCATCGAAATTGACGGCTTGGACGCCATCCGGCACGCCCAGGCGGTGCGCAAGCGGATCGGCATTCTGTTTGGAGGGGAAACCGGATTGTACGACCGCTTGACCGCCCGGGAAAACATCGCCTATTTCGGACGGCTGTATGGTCTTCCTCCAGCCACGCTTGCTGAACGGATCGAAGCGTTGGCGGAACGTTTTGGAATGCGCGCGTTTCTCGACAAGCGGGTCGGTGGGTTTTCCAAAGGTATGAAACAGAAGATCGCAATCGCCCGCTCGCTTGTGCACGATCCGGATATTCTCTTGTTGGACGAACCGACCACAGGGCTGGACGTTACGTCGGCCAATGAGATGCGCCGATTGATCGAAAGGTTTCGAAAGGAAGGCAAAACGGTCATGTTCTCAAGCCATATCATGAGCGAAGTGCAGCGGCTATGCGACCGGGTCCTGATCCTGCATAAGGGGGTCCTGCGATACAATGGCGTGTGGAAGCGCTGTACGCCCAACACCGGACAAACGACCTGGATCAGATCATGATGAACATCGTGGGGTGAACCCATGGATTTTCGACAAGTGTGGATCATTTGGAAAAAAGAGATGGTTGACCTGTTTCGCGATCGGAAAACGTGGCTGGTTAGCGTCCTGTTGCCGTTTCTGTTCATCCCGGGCTTGATGTTGTTGCTCCTCAACATGGAGTCCCGTTCACAAGAGGCGGCCCGCAAGGATATCCCGATTGTCATACAGGGTGAGCAGGCGCAGATTGTGGCCGCCTTGACGCGGAATCCGGCGATCCGCGTGGTTCATGTGCACGACCCGCAGCAGGCACTGAAAGAGGGAGAGATCCGCGCGATCGTCAAGCTTGACCCGCAGATCAACGAGAAGTTGCAGCGCAACCAAACGGCTGAGATTGAGGTTTTCTACGACCCGACCAACCCGAAATCGGCCATCGCCCAAAATCTATTGAAAAGCCATTTGCAAGCGGTGCAAGACCAACTGGTTGCCGCCCGACTGGCTCGCTTGCAGTTGTCGCCAGAGATTGTGAAGCCGCTCGACATCCAGTCGCGCAGTGTTGCCACGGAGCAGCAGAAGACCGGCGGGTTTTTTGCCTTTATCCTCCCCTTTCTGCTGGTGGTTTCAACCGCCTCCGGCGGCATGGCGGCGGCGGTTGATCTCGTTGCGGGCGAGAAGGAACGGGGAACGTTGGAAGCCCTGCTCACCGCTCCGGTTCACGGAATGTCGGTATTGACGGGAAAATGGCTGACCGTTACGTTGATGGGCTGCATCAGCGCACTGGCTTCGGTCTGCAGCCTGTTGTTGTCCTTTCGGTTCGCTCCACAACTTGCGGGCCTGCAAGGGGGCGATTTTCCCGATCCGGTTCACGCCGTTAGCGGGGCAAACGTTGCGCTCTTGCTCCTGTTTTTGGTGCTGTTGTCGATGATGTTTGCCGCTCTGATGCTGGGGCTGAGTTCGCTTGCGAAATCGTTCAAGGAGGCGCAAACCTATATCACCCCTGTGCTGTTGGTGGCGATGGTGCCGTCGTACTTGACGATGTCGCTGGCACCGAACGAGATCCCGACCGCCTATTTTTTCATCCCGGTCTTGAACGTTGTCGCGGTGATGAAGCAGCTGTTTCACGGGGTGACGCAGTGGGGGGCTGTGCTGGGCGCGATGGGGAGCACCGGCTTGTTTGTCGTGCTGGCCATCGTGTTGGCCGCCACGTTGTTCCGTCGTGAGTCGCTGATTGTGAAGGGGTAAGGTTCGCCATCGAGGTGAGGCCCCTGCTTCCGGCGTTTGAGCTTGCTCCCGTAGCAGGTATCTTCGTACCCGAGCCCCCGGCCCAGGAAATGGGCCGGGGGTTTTGCCTTCGCGGACCGGTGGGACGTCACACGTTCAAAACGGAACTGTCACAATGTCGTAAGCCGATTTGTTAAGAATATCACAATAATCCCCCTCGTGATTTACTAGACTAAAAGGCGAAGGGAATATCACTTTACAAAACGTTGACGAGGGGGAGGTTAACATGATCCGTTTCTTACGGGAAAGTCTCGTCGCCAGTTATTTGCTATTGGTCGTGAGGTTATATCTGGGGTATACGTGGCTCACAGCAGGATGGGAGAAAATCACAGGGGAATTTGACGCGAGCGGCTTTTTGCGTGGAGCGGTGGCGAAAGCGACCGGTGAGCATCCTGCCGTCCCGATGTGGTGGGCCAAATTCCTAGAGGGGTTTGCCATCCCCCATGTCGAGTTGTTTAACGTCCTCGTTCCATGGGGGGAGTTCCTGGTGGGCCTGGGGTTGATCCTCGGGTGCTTCACAACTGCGGCCATCTTCTTTGGAATGGTCATGAACTTTGCCTTTCTGTTTAGCGGAACCACTAGCATAAACCCCCAAATGGTTCTGCTGAGCATTTTCGTCATTGTGGCGGGTGCAAACGCCGGCAAAATCGGTCTGGATTATTTTGTTTCGCCGTATATGAAAAGGATGTGCAACGCGTTTTTCAAGCACGGGAATGGGGCGGCGGGTGCCTGAGCATCCTTTCTCCTGAGGGGGAAGTTGGACGTTTTCCTACACTGCTTGCTGCCCTAGCCCGTGGCGTTCTCGGCTCCGTGCGGCACGGCAGGAGCTAGTTGGTCGTCTGCCTGGCCTTGGGGGGAAAACAACGGCAAAGGGCTTGGTATGCCACCGCGATTTCCGCCCCTACCCGCGCGTTGTGCTGGACCAGGGCGATGTTGGCCTTGAGACTGGCGCCGCCGGTCAGCTCCTTCACGCGGCGGAGCAGAAACGGGGTGACGGCCTTGCCGCGGATGTTCTGGGCCTTGGCTTCCGCCAGCGCCGTGTCGATGGCCCGCCGCACGACGGCCTCGTCGAGGGCATCTTCGGCGGGGATGGGGTTGGCCACCACCACGCCGCCGGCGAGCCCCAGATCCCACTTGGCCTTGAGTAGCGCGGCCACCTCCTGCGGCGTATCGAGCCGGTAGTCGACCCGAAAGCCGCTGGTGCGCGTGTAGAAGGCAGGGAATTCATCGGTCTGGTACCCCACCACCGGAACACCCCGCGTTTCGAGGTATTCGAGGGTCCGCCCGATGTCGAGGATCGCCTTAGCTCCCGCGCAGACGACAGCTACGTTGGTCTGGGCCAGCTCCGTCAGGTCGGCGGAGATGTCCAGCGTTTCGTTCACGTCGCGGTGCACGCCGCCAATGCCGCCGGTGACGAAAACGGCAATGCCGGCGAGGCGAGCGGCGATCATGGTGGCCGAGACGGTGGTGGCCCCCATTTTGCGCTGGGTTAGCGCGTAGGGGATGTCCCGCCGGCTCACCTTGAGCACGTCGGACCGCGTGGAAAGCGCTTCTAACTCGCTGGTGCTGAGCCCGATCTTGATCTTGCCGTCGACAATCGCAATGGTTGCCGGCACGGCTCCATGTGCTCGGATGATGTCCTCAATGGCGTGGGCCGTCTCCAGGTTTTGCGGGTAGGGCATGCCGTGGGAGATAATGGTGGACTCCAAGGCGACCAGCGGTTTTCCGGCTTCGCGGGCCGCTTGCACTTCGTCGGAGAAGACCAGCCATTGTTCGGACATGGGATCATTCCTCCTGCACCCACGGGCCGAAATCAGCAAGCCATTCGAATCCTGCCTCGGCTAGAATGAAAGGGAGAGAGATTGAAAGGACTCCTTCCCCGATTATCGGCGATGTGCCGCTGTTGCATCAATGGTTTCTTCGCGTTTGACTGCGGAAGGACTGACAGCGGGTGAATGGAACAGATTCGGGGCAGGAAGGTGAGGAGCACATGGAAGAGCGAGCCGCGTGGTTGACGTTCTCGCCTTCGCTCGTGGTTGCCGACGCGCAACGGTATGTGTACTACCGACCGAGTCCGCTTATTGACCTGAAAATCCGTCCGGGTGATCCGATCAAACCCGGATCGGTGACCGATAAGGCGCTGCGCCTAGAACGTGAGGTAGCCGAATGGCGAGATGAATGCCTGTTTGGTGTCGCGTATTTCGGCCTATCGGTCCCGATTAAAGAGACCGGGCGTCTGAAAGGCGTGGTTACCCTTATTTTTCCCCAGTCGTTTGCTTCCCAGGCGCCTTTCCCGCCGACTGCCTCGTTCTTAACCGTATGGGACCGTGAACGCTGGGTCCCGATTGCCGTGGAAGACATCATTTACTTAGAAGCGCAAAACCGCAAGACGTTCATCCAAGCGACCGGCGCTCAAGGTCTTCACCGGGCCCCGCTTTCGACGTTAGAAAAATCCCTTCCGCCCGATCGTTTTGCCCGCATTCATCGGGCGTATATCGTCAACGTGCACCGGATCACGGAAATCCATCCCGATTCGCATTCCACCTTCCGGATCGTGATGTCTGACGGTTCGCGTCTGTACGTGAGCCGATCGTATGCGCCACTGTTGCGTCGGCGGCTTGGGTTTTAGCTTCACGAGCCCTGCTCCCGGTGGTTGGCGCGGTCCTGTGTGCAGAAGCCAACTCATGTTGCAAAAATGACCGTTGGGGTATAAAAATAGCCATTTGGTGCAAAACCTATCGATGGCCCACCCTTCCTTTGCTAAGGTTAAGAAATTGAAGACAATATGAAAGGGGAAGGGGATAGCATGTTGGCAAACGAGGAAATGAAAGCGCTTCTTGGTGATTCCCGCCTTCATGCGCGCATTACCACGGCGGAAGAAGCGGCTTCGTGGATTAAGGATGGAATGACGGTCGGCTTAAGCGGTTTTACGCGTGCGGGAGAGCCCAAGGCGGTGCCGTTTGCGTTGGCCAACCGCGCGAAACAGGAGCCGCTCAAACTCAACATCATCACCGGGGCATCCCTCGGATCCGACGTGGATCGCGTACTGGCGGAAGCCGGCATCGTGCGGCGGCGTCTGCCGTACCAGTCCGACGATGTGATGCGGCAAAAGATAAACCGCGGCGAAATTCTCTACATCGATCAGCATTTGTCCCATACTGCCGAGTGGATCCGCGAAGGCGTGCTCCCCCCGATTGATGTGGCGATTGTTGAGGCGTTGGCCGTTACGGAGGAGGGCCTCGTCATCCCGACGACGTCGGTGGGGAATACGTCGCTTTTCGTCCAGCGGGCGCGACATGTGATTCTCGAGATTAACACTGCACAGCCGCGGGCGCTTTACGGCATTCACGACGTGTATGAAGTCGGCGAACGCGGCGCGCGGAAGCCGATTCCCCTCGTCAACCCGTCCGATCGCATCGGGTTGCCCGGTATCCCGGTGGATCCGGACAAAATTGTCGCGGTGGTCTTCACCCATCAGCCCGATTCGCCTTCTCCCATTACTGCACCCGATGCCGTGACAGACCAAATTGCGGCAAACATCCTTCAATTTTTGCGAAACGAAGTCGCCGCGGGTCGGCTCACACCGCGCCTTGCGCCGTTGCAGGCGGGCATCGGCTCGGTAGCCAATGCGGTGCTATACGGGCTGATGCATTCGGAGTTCCACGACCTTGAGTTTTATTCTGAAGTGCTCCAAGATGCTGTCTTTGATCTCATCGACGCGGGCAAAGTTGTGTTCGCTTCGGCATCGGCCATTACGCTGACGGAGAAGAAGATGCAAGAAGTCTTTCGGGATTTCGATGCGTATCGAAATCGTTTGCTTTTACGTCCGCAAGAAATTTCCAATCATCCGGAGATCGTCCGGCGGCTCGGCTTGATCTCGATTAACACGGCGCTGGAAGCCGACATCTACGGCAACGTCAATTCCACGCACGTGCGGGGTACGCGGATGATGAACGGGATCGGGGGGTCTGGCGACTTTGCCCGGAATGCCCGTCTGGCGATCTTCGTGACCAAATCGATCGCGCAGAAGGGCGCGGTCTCGCGCATTGTTCCGTTCGTTTCCCACGTCGATCACACCGAACACGACGTTGATGTTCTGGTTACGGAATACGGGTATGCCGATCTCCGGGGACTCGCGCCGATCGAGCGGGCACCGCTGATCATCGAACGATGCGCGCATCCCGACTACCGTCCGTTGCTGATGGAATACTACCGCGAGGCATTAAAACACGGGGGCCACACGCCGCACGTCCTCGAAAAGGCGTTCAGCTTTCATCTGGCATATGAACGCAACGGATCGATGCGCACCGCCGCGGGTATCGGGGTGATCGGGCGGTAACGGAGTCGCAGGGTGCGTCCGGCTGACAAATTCCCTTCTAATAAAATAAATATATGGGACATTCCTGTAGGCCTACAGGGGTAAACAGATCTCCGATGAACGTCATGGCCATTGCGTCTCTCCCGTGTCAACTCACATAAAAACCTAACCGAAGTGAAACCGATCCCTCACGTAAAAACCTAACCGAATACTCTTGGCAAGAGGCTCCCTCAGGTAGGAAAATGGAGTTGAGGTCTACCCGACCTCAAGAGGTTCTTGGTTAGGTGGCTCGGGGGAGGGAGCCCAAGGACCCCGAGCCACGATTTTTTCGAGCTGATCATGAAGATCGAGCGGGTTGAGCGTTTCAAACTGAGCCTTGAGCACGTGTTCCATCTCCGGTTTTAAGGCGCCGCTTTCGATCAGGCGTTGGAAAGGCGTGCGGGCTTGGTCGAAGCGTTTGCGAATGCGCTTGCCTTCGTAGGATTTTTCGACGACCTTGCGGGTGGGCAAAAAGAGATTGGCGTAGGGGTCGAGGAGGGCATAGACGGCGTTGAGCCACTCCACAGCCTCTGGGGTGTCGTAGCGGGCATAGCCCACGATCTCGCGAACGAACTGGCGGTTTTTCTGTTCGACATGGGGGTTGTCGTTTTTGCGGTAGGGACGGCTGCGCATAAACGCAATTCCTTTTTGCCTGCAGAAACGGAGGAGATGATGGTTCAAGAACTCGGAACCGTTATCGCTGTGGAGGGTATGGACAGCTGTAGGCCACTGCGAGAGGATGGATTCCAAGGCAGCGAAGACGGCTTTTTGGCTTTTGCCGAGGATGGCCTGGCGGCGGCTGTAGCCGGTGACCATGTCGGTAACCGACAAGGTGCAGGCGAACTGGCCGGACGAGTCGCCGCCATTGTGTTCGACGAGATCGATTTCCAGGGCGCCGGGGCGGGATTCGTTCCAAGGGAGCCGGCCTGCAGGGATGTCCCTTTTCAAGCGATTGGTGGGTTTGGGGCGCATAAAGCGTCTGGGTTTGGGCGAATCGAATTCCTTCAGGCGCCGAGCGAGCGTAGATCGGCTGATTTGGGCGAGTTGCTGGCGGATGAGCGAGGTTAAGCGAAGTTTTCCATGGCGTTCTAAATGCTCGGCAGTCGGCAGGAGGACCGGATGGAGGCGTTCGGCACAAGGGTAGTCAAGGGCTTCCCAAACGGTTCGGATGACAGGGAGCGCTTCTTGATACCGCTTGGGCCGTTTGCGCCGGATCTGTTTGGGTTTCCACTCCGGGCCGTTGAGAACCTGGATAGCGTACTTGCGGTGATACCCCAGCACGCGCGTGACTTCATCGAGAATGCGCGACTTTTCTTTTCGGGACGAGGCTTTGGCATACCATTTCCGGATTTGCGTAAGGTATTCGCGACGGCTTTGGAGAGACATGGTCACGTCACATCCCCCTCGGTAAGATTTCGATGTGAGTGATCCAGTCTCCCTTCGGTTAGATTTTAGCTGAGCGATTGCGTCTCCTTGCAATGGCATTTTTCTTTGCGATATAATAGTGGACGTTGGTCGTGGGATGGGTAGGCGATGAAGCGGAAGGTTGCCGACACACCCGGCCCCATTGCCATGACGGGTGGTCGGGGAATTTCCGTGGAGCGGGGCGAAAACGGGAAACTGGGCGATGAAGGAGGGGACACATCATGGCAAAAGCGAAGCAAAAAATCCGCATTCGGCTGAAGGCGTACGATCATCGCATTCTCGATCAGTCGGCGGAAAAGATCGTGGAAACGGCGAAGCGTTCCGGGGCGAGCGTGTCGGGGCCGATTCCGCTGCCGACGGAGCGTACGGTGTTCACCATTCTGCGGGCGCCGCACAAGTACAAGGATTCCCGCGAACAGTTCGAGATGCGCACGCACAAGCGCCTCATCGATATCCTCAATCCCACGCCGCAAACCGTTGACGCGTTGATGCGCCTGGACCTGCCGTCGGGCGTGGACATCGAGATCAAGCTCTGATGGGACGGGCGATTCAAGGAGGTGGCTGAAGGTGGCGGACGTGAAAGGGATTCTGGGCAAGAAGCTCGGGATGACGCAGGTGTTTACGGAAGACGGCAACGTGGTCCCGGTGACGGTCATCCAAGCGGGTCCGTGCGTTGTGTTGCAAAAGAAGGACAAGGAAAACGACGGCTACGAGGCCATCCAGCTCGGTTTTGAAGACAAGAAGCTGTCGCGGGCCAACAAGCCGGAGATCGGCCATGCGCAGAAGGCGGGCACGACACCGAAGAAGTTTATCCGCGAGATCCGCGGCGTCGACCTGAGCAAGTACGAAGTGGGGCAGGAAGTGCGCGTGGACATCTTCTCCCCGGGTGAACGGGTTGACGTTGTTGGCACCTCGAAGGGGAAAGGCTTCACCGGCGCCATCAAGCGGCACAACCAGTCGCGCGGTCCGATGGCCCACGGCTCGAAGTACCACCGTGGTCCGGGTTCGATGGGTTCCATCGCGCCGAACCGCATCTTCAAGAACCAGACGATGCCGGGGCGCATGGGTAACGAGCGGGTGACGATCCAGAACCTGGAGATCGTGAAGGTGGATCCGGAGCGCAACCTGCTTCTTGTGAAGGGTTCGGTTCCGGGCATCGTAAACAGCTACCTGGTCATCAAGTCCACGGTGAAGAAAGGGAAGTAAGCGGTAACGACCGCGGAAAGGAGGATCCCCCATGCCCAAAGTCGCACTGTACAACATGGAAGGGACCCAGATCGGCGAGATTGAGCTTTCCGACGCCGTGTTCGGCATCGAGCCCCATGTGCACGTGCTGCACCAGTATGTCGTCATGCAGCAGGCGTCCGAGCGGAGCGGCACCCACTCCACGAAAACCCGCAGCGAGGTGCGGGGCGGTGGCCGCAAGCCGTGGCGGCAAAAAGGTACCGGTCGTGCGCGTCATGGGAGCATTCGCGCGCCGCAATGGGTGGGCGGCGGCACGGTGCACGGGCCCAAGCCGCGCGAATACGGCTTCAAGCTGCCGAAGAAGGTGCGCCGGCTGGCGATGAAGTCGGCCCTGTCGGCCAAGGTGCGTGACGGCGAGCTGATCGTCCTCGACAAGCTGGCCTTTGAGAAGCCGAAGACCAAGAACATGGTGGCCGTGCTCAAGAACCTGAAGGTCGACCGCAAGGCGCTTGTGGTCGGCGGCGAGTTTGACGAGACGGTGTGGCTGTCGGCGCGCAACATTCCGGGTGTGAAGTACTTGGCGGCCCACAAGATCAACGTGCTCGACGTGCTGCGCCACGACAAGCTGATCATGACGCAGGACGCGGTGGCCAAAGTGGAGGAGGTGCTGGGCAAATGAAGGACCCGCGGGACATCATCAAGCGTCCGATCATTACCGAAAAGAGCACCGACCTGATGGCCGAAAAAAAGTACGTGTTTGAAGTGGACCTGAACGCTAACAAGATCGAGATCAAGAAGGCGGTGGAGGCCATCTTCGGCGTCAAGGTGGCCAAAGTGAACACGATGCGCGTCAAGCCGAAGAAAACCCGCTTTGGCCGCTTCGTCGGGCGCACGAAAGAATGGAAGAAGGCGATCGTGACGCTCACGCCGGACAGCAAACCGATCGAAATCTTCGAGAACGCGTAAGGGACAGAGCCGCGTGAAGGAGGGAACGCGCGATGGGCATCAAGAAGTTTAAGCCGACCTCTCCGGGGATCCGGCAGATGACGGTGTCCACCTTTGAGGAGATCACCACGGACAAGCCGGAAAAATCCCTGCTCGTGCCGCTGAAGAAGCACGCTGGTCGCAACAATCAGGGCCGCATCACCGTGCGTCATCGTGGCGGCGGGCACAAGCGCATGTACCGCATCATCGACTTCAAGCGCGACAAGGACGGCATTCCCGGGAAAGTGGCCACAATCGAATACGACCCGAACCGTTCGGCGCGCATCTGTCTGATTCACTACCGCGACGGTGAAAAGCGTTACATTCTCCATCCGGTTGGGCTGAAGGTGGGCGACACCATCATGTCCGGACCGGATGCCGACATCAAGGTGGGCAACGCACTGCCGCTGGAGAAGATCCCGGTGGGTACGATTATCCACAACATTGAGCTGAAGCCGGGCAAGGGTGGTCAGCTGGCCCGCGCTGCGGGGGCGGCGGCGCAGGTGGTGGGCCGCGACGGCGACTATGTCATTGTGCGCCTCACCTCCGGCGAGATCCGCAAGATCCATAAGAATTGCCGCGCTACCATCGGCCAGGTGGGCAATCTCGACCACGAGAACATCACCCTCGGTAAGGCGGGCCGCGCGCGCTGGCTTGGTCGCCGTCCGACGGTGCGCGGTTCGGCGATGAACCCGGTCGATCACCCGCACGGCGGTGGTGAAGGGAAGGCGCCGATCGGTCGCAAGCACCCGGTTACGCCGTGGGGTAAGCCGACGCTGGGGTACAAGACGCGCAAGAAGAACAACCCGAGCGACAAGTTCATCATTCGCCGCCGCAAGAAATGACGTGCGCGCGGCATGACGGCCTGAGGCGAAAGGAGGAGAATCGATGGGTCGCAGCCTGAAGAAAGGTCCCTTTGCCGACGAACACCTGCTCAAGAAGATTCGCGAGCTGAACGAGAAAGGGGAAAAACGGGTCATCAAGACGTGGTCCCGCCGTTCGACGATCTTCCCCGAATTCGTCGGCCACACCATCGCCGTCTACGACGGCCGCAAGCACGTGCCAGTGTACATCACTGAGGACATGGTCGGGCATAAGCTCGGCGAATTTGCGCCGACGCGGACGTTCCGCGGTCACGCCGGTGACGACAAGAAGACGAAGAAGTAACGGCGACGCGCCTGAGAGGAGGGTACGGTCATGGAAGCTCGTGCGATCGCGCGCTACGTGCGCATTGCGCCGCGCAAGGCTCGCCTGGTTGTCGACCTGATTCGCGGCAAGGACGTGGGCGAGGCGTTCGCCATCCTGCGCCACACGCCGAAGAAGGCTGCTCCGATCGTGGAGAAGCTCCTGAAGTCGGCGATCGCCAACGCGGAGCACAACCATAACATGGATCCGAAGAAGCTCTACATCAGCAAGATCTACGTCGATGAGGGGCCGACGATGTACCGCATCCGGCCGCGTGCCCAAGGTCGGGCCTACCGCATCCGCAAGCGGACCAGCCACATCACCGTAGTGGTGGCGGAAAAGCAGCCCAAAGCCGTCGCCCAACCTGCTGAAACCCCGAAAGCCGAGAAGAACCAAGAGGCGCAGAAGAAGGAGGGATAACGCGTGGGTCAGAAAGTAAGCCCGGTTGGCCTGCGGATCGGCATCATTCGCGACTGGCAATCCCGTTGGTACGCGGAAAAGGATTACGCGGATCTGCTGCATGAGGACATCAAGATTCGCGATTACCTGAAGAAGCGCCTGAAGGACGCGGCCGTGTCGACCATCGAGATTGAACGGGCGGCAAACCGCGTCAACATCACCATTCACACGGCCAAGCCGGGGATGGTGATCGGCAAGGGCGGCGCGGAAGTGGAAAACCTGCGCAAAGAGCTGACCAAGCTGACGAACAAGCGCGTGCACATCAACATTCATGAGATCAAGCAGCCGGATCTCGACGCGCAGATTGTCGCCGAGAACATCGCGCGGCAGATCGAAAACCGCATTTCCTGGCGTCGCGCGATGAAGCAAGCCATCCAGCGAGCCATGCGCGCGGGGGCCAAGGGCGTAAAGACGCAGGTAAGCGGTCGCCTTGGCGGCGCGGAAATTGCCCGTACCGAAGGATACAACGAGGGGACGGTTCCGCTGCACACGCTGCGCGCCGACATCGACTACGGCTTTGCCGAAGCCCATACCACGTACGGTCGCATTGGCGTGAAGGTGTGGATCTACCGCGGCGACGTCCTGCCGAAGAAGAATCAGGCGCAAGAAGCGGTTGAGGAAGGGGGCAAGTGACCATGTTGATGCCGAAGCGCGTCAAGTACCGCAAGGAGCAGCGCGGTCGGATGAAGGGGCGCGCCAAGGGCGGCACGACCATCGCCTTTGGGGAGTACGGCCTGCAGGCGCTGGAGCCGGCGTGGATCACCAACCGACAAATTGAGGCAGCCCGTATCGCCCTGACGCGCTACATCCGCCGGGGCGGGAAAGTGTGGATTAAGATCTTCCCGCACAAGCCGGTGACGGCGAAGCCCCTCGAAGTGCGGATGGGGAGCGGGAAAGGTTCTCCGGAAAAGTGGGTCGCAGTGGTCAAGCCCGGCAAGATCCTGTTCGAGCTGGCCGGCGTGCCGGAGGACGTCGCCCGCGAAGCGCTGCGGCTTGCCGCTCACAAGCTGCCCATCAAGTGCAAGTTTGTGAAACGCGAGGATCTGGGTGGTGAGCAGCAATGAAGATGAAGGCGAGCGACTTCCGGAACATGACCACGGCGGAAATCGAAAAGAAAATCCGCGATCTGAAAGAGGAGCTGTTCAACCTCAACTTCCAGAAGGCGACGGGTCAGCTGGAGAACCCGGCCCGCATCCGCGAAATCCGCAAGGCCATCGCGCGCGCGAAGACGGTTCTTCGCGAGCGGGAATTGGGCATCCGCTAATCGAGAGGAGGGGTTTCGGTGGCACAACAAGAGCGTGGCAAGCGCAAGGTACTGATCGGCAAAGTGGTCAGCGACAAGATGGACAAATCGATCGTCGTGCTCGTGGAGACCTACAAGCGCCATCCGCTCTACAAGAAGCGGGTGCTGCGTTCCAAGAAGTACATGGCCCACGATGAGCACAACGAAGCCAAGATCGGCGACGTGGTGAAGATCATGGAGACGCGGCCGCTGTCGAAACGCAAGCGGTGGCGCCTGGTGGAGATCCTGGAGCGGGCGTCGGCGGAGGACAAGGCGGCGCTGGTGGAACAGCAGCCCGAGCCGGCTGACGAAGCGCTGGTCCAGGCCGAATGACGCACGGCAAGGAGGGTGAAGGACGATGATTCAACCGCAAACGCGACTGGTTGTGGCGGACAACTCCGGCGCGCGGGAAATCATGTGCATTCGCGTGCTGGGCGGCTCGAATCGCCGTTACGCGAACATCGGCGACATCATTGTCGCGTCGGTTAAGCAAGCGACGCCCGGTGGCGTTGTCAAGAAGGGGGACGTCGTGAAGGCGGTTGTCGTCCGTTCCAAGCGCGGTGTGCGCCGTCCGGACGGCTCGTACATTCGTTTTGACGACAACGCGGCGGTGATCATCCGCGAGGACAAAAGCCCCCGTGGTACGCGGATCTTCGGCCCGGTGGCCCGGGAGCTGCGCGAGAAAGATTTCATGAAGATCATCTCCCTCGCTCCGGAAGTGCTGTAAACAGGCGAGCGGAAGCAAAGGAGGTGCCGAGCGATGTCTCAACCGAAGCTGCACGTCAAAACCGGCGACCTGGTCATGGTCATCGCAGGCAAGGACAAGGGCAAGAAGGGGCGTATCCTGAAGGCCTTCCCGAAAAAGCAGCGCGTGCTGGTGGAAGGCGTCAACCTGATCAAGAAGCACGTCCGTCCGTCGCCGGACAACCCGCAGGGCGGCATCATCACCGTCGAAGCGCCCATCCATGTGTCCAATGTCATGCCCATCGATCCGAAGACGGGCCAGCCGACGCGCGTGGGATACAAAATTCTCGAGAACGGCAAGAAGGTGCGCATCGCCAAGAAGTCGGGTGCCGTGCTCGACTGATGGAGCTTAAGAGAGAAAGGAGGGTCCCGACATGGGTGCACGGTTGAAGGAGAAGTATCTCAACGAAGTGGTTCCGGCTTTGATGAAAAAATTTGGTTACCGCAACGTGATGGAAGTGCCGAAAATCGAGAAAGTGGTCATCAACATGGGCGTCGGCGAAGGGGCGCAGAATCCCAAGGCCATCGACAGCGCGGTGGAAGACCTGACGCTCATCGCCGGCCAGAAGCCGGTGGTGACGCGGGCCAAGAAATCGATCGCCGGCTTCAAGATCCGCCAGGGGATGCCCATTGGCGTGAAGGTGACCCTGCGCGGCGACCGCATGTACCATTTCCTCGACAAGCTGTTCCACGTGGCGCTGCCTCGCGTGCGCGACTTCCGCGGCGTGTCGCCCCGCTCCTTTGACGGGCGCGGCAACTACAACCTGGGGCTGAGGGAGCAGCTCATCTTCCCGGAGATTGACTACGACAAGGTGGACAAAATCCGCGGGATGGACGTCTGCATTGTGACGACGGCGAAGACCGACGAAGAGGCGCGGGAGCTTCTCGAGCAGCTCGGCATGCCCTTCCGCAAGCAATAACGATGGGGTAAGGAGGGATTGACGTGGCTCGCAAAGCGCTGATCATCAAGTCCAAACGGAAGCCGAAATTCAAGGTGCGCGCCTATACCCGCTGTGAGCGGTGCGGCCGTCCGCATTCCGTGTACCGCAAGTTCAAGTTGTGCCGGATTTGCCTGCGCGAACTGGCGTACAAGGGCCAAATCCCGGGCCTGAAAAAGGCGAGCTGGTAAGCCCCCGACCAGGGAAGGAGGTAGCTACCCATGGTGATGACCGATCCCATTGCCGATATGCTCACGCGCATCCGGAACGCCAACTTGGTCCGCCATGACATGGTGGAAGTTCCGGCGTCCAAGCTGAAGCGCGAGATCGCCGAGATTCTGAAACGGGAAGGCTTTATCCGCGATGCGGAATACATCGACGACGGCAAGCAGGGCATCCTGCGCATCTTCCTCAAGTACGGTCCCAATAACGAGCGCGTGATCACCGGGATCAAGCGGATTTCCAAGCCGGGCCTGCGCGTGTACGCGAAAAAGGACGAGATCCCGCGCGTGCTGGGCGGCCTTGGCATCGCCATCCTTTCCACGTCCAAGGGCGTCATGACGGATAAGGAAGCGCGGAAAGCAAACGTCGGCGGCGAAGTGATCTGCTACGTGTGGTAACGGACGAGACGAACGGAGGTGTCAGGCATGTCCCGTGTTGGTCGGAAACCGGTCGTCATCCCCGAAGGGGTTGAGGTGACGATCAACGGTCAGGAAGTGACCGTTAAAGGTCCGAAGGGGACCCTTACCCGCACGTTCCATAAGGACATGACGATCAAGAAAGAGGGCAACCAGCTCATCGTCGAGCGCCCCTCGGACGACAAGTTCCACAAGGCACTGCACGGCACGACGCGGAGCCTTCTCGCCAACATGATTGAAGGGGTCACGAACGGGTTCAGCAAGACCCTTGAGCTGGTCGGCGTTGGCTACCGCGCGGCAAAGAGCGGCAAGAACGTGACGCTGACGGTCGGCTATTCTCACCCGGTCGTGGTTGAGCCGGACCCGGGCATTGAGCTGGAAGTGCCGGAGCAGACGAAGATCGTCGTCAAGGGCATCGACAAGGAAGCCGTGGGGCAGATGGCGGCCAAGATCCGCAAGATCCGTGAGCCCGAACCGTACAAGGGCAAGGGGATCAAGTACGCCGACGAGGTCATTCGCCGCAAGGAAGGCAAGAAAGGCAAGTAACACACGTCGCGTAGGCAGGGGTAGGAAAGGAGTGAACGTCGCATGATTCAAAAGCCGAGTCGGAACGAGCTGCGCAAAAAGCGCCACTTGCGCGTGCGCAAAAAGGTGTTCGGCACGCCGGAGCGGCCGCGGCTGAACGTATTCCGGTCGAACAAGCACATCTACGCCCAGATTATTGATGACCTGAAGGGTCACACGCTGGTATCGGCGTCGACGCTGGACAAGGAGCTACGCGACCAGATCGAGAACGGCGGCAACGTGGAGGCGGCGGCCAAGGTCGGCGCCCTGGTGGCCAAGCGGGCCCTGGCGAAAGGGATCACCAAGGTGGTCTTTGACCGCGGCGGGTACAAATACCATGGCCGGGTGAAGGCGCTGGCCGAGGCGGCGCGCGAGGCGGGCCTCGAATTCTGATCGATGCGGCAAAGGAGGGACCATCATGCGCATTGACCCCAGCAAGCTCGAGCTGGAAGAGAAAGTTGTACAGATCAACCGCGTGGCAAAAGTGGTGAAGGGCGGTCGGCGCTTTAGCTTCAGCGCCCTGGTGGTCGTGGGCGACCGCAACGGTCACGTAGGCTTCGCTCTGGGAAAAGCGGCGGAAGTGCCGGACGCTATCCGCAAGGGCATTGAGGCGGCGAAGAAGAACCTCATCAAAGTGCCGCTGCGCGGGACGACCATCCCTCACGAAGCGATCGGCCATTTCGGTGCGGGGAAGGTGCTGATCAAACCGGCCTCGCCGGGTACCGGGGTTATCGCCGGCGGTCCGGTGCGCGCGGTGTTGGAGCTGGCCGGCATCACCGACGTGCTCTCCAAATCGCTGGGTTCCAACAACGCCATCAACATGGTGCGGGCGACGATGGACGCGCTCCAGCAGCTCCGCACGCCGGAACAAATTGCCAAGCTGCGCGGGAAGTCGGTTCAGGAGTTGCTTGGATAAGGGGGGAACGACGGTGGCGAAGAAGCTCGCAATCACCCTCAAGCGCAGCCTGATTGGCCGCCCCGAGAAGCATCGGGTGACAGTGCGGACGCTTGGGTTGCGCAAGCTGCACCAGACGGTCGTGCACGAGGACAACCCGGCCATTCGCGGCATGATCAATCAGGTGCGCCATTTGGTCGAGGTTAAGGAAATCGACGCGTAACGCGAGCCCCATTTCGGAAAAGGCTCAGGAGGTGTGATCATGAAACTGCACGAACTGAAACCGGCTCCGGGTTCCCGCAAGCGGAAGAAGCGCGTCGGCCGCGGTACCTCGAGCGGCCACGGGAAGACGGCCACGCGCGGGACGAAAGGGCAATGGGCCCGTTCCACGGTTCGTCCCGGGTTTGAAGGCGGGCAGATGCCGCTGTATCGCCGGCTGCCCAAGCGTGGCTTCACCAATCCGCTGCGCAAGGAATACGCCATTGTCAACGTGGAGGCCCTCAATCGGTTCCCCGAGGGTACGGTGGTGACGCCGGAGCTCTTGGTGGCGGAAAAGCTGGTCAAGAACGTGAAGGACGGCATCAAGATCCTGGGCGACGGCGAGCTGAAGGTGAAACTGACGGTTCAGGCCCACAAGTTCTCCCGTTCGGCGATCGAGAAGATTGAGGCTGCCGGTGGCAAGGCCGAGGTGGTCTGATGTTCCGGACGCTTGCCAACATCATGCGGGTGGAGGACCTGCGGCGGAAGATCCTGTTCACGCTGGCCATGCTCGTGGTCTTCCGCATCGGCAGCTTTATCCCCGTGCCCAACATCAACGTCGAGCTCCTTGAGGCGTGGAGCGAGCAGAACCGCGTGTTCGGCTTTTTCAACACCTTCACGGGCGGCGCCCTCGAAAACTTCTCCATCTTCGCCATGGGCGTGATGCCGTATATCACGGCGTCCATCATCGTGCAGCTTCTGTCGATGGACGTTGTGCCGAAGTTTGCCCAATGGGCACGGGAAGGGGAAGCCGGGCGGCGCAAGCTGGCCCAGTACACCCGCTACTTCACCGTGATCATCGCGCTGATCCAGTCGACGGGGATGGCCATCGGATTTAACAACCTGGTGCCGGGGCTTGTCATTGACCCCGACGTGCCCACCTATGCGCTCATTGCGCTCGTTCTGACGGCCGGCACCACTTTTCTGATGTGGCTGGGCGAGCAGATCACGGAAAAGGGGATCGGCAACGGCATCTCGATCCTCATTTTCGCCGGGATCGTGGCTGGAATCCCCAACGGCCTTCGCGCTATCTATGCCTCGGAGTTCGTGCAGGCCGGCGACAAGCTTTTCTTGAGCATCCTCAAGATGGTCGCCGTGTTGATCGGTGTTCTGCTGGTGGTCGTCGGGGTGATCTTCGTCCAGCAAGGGGTGCGCAAGATCCCGGTCCAGTACGCCAAGCGTGTGGTCGGCCGCCGCATGTACGGCGGGCAGTCGACGCACATTCCGATCAGGGTAAACGCCGCGGGCGTGATTCCGGTGATCTTCGCCATCTCGTTGCTCATCTTCCCGCCGACGATCGCTCAGTTCTGGGCCGGTGCGCCGGTGGCGGACTGGATTATCCGCAACTTTGACTACCGCGCGCCGCTCGGCATGTTCCTGTACGTGCTCTTAATCATCGGGTTTACCTACTTCTACACCTTCGTCCAGATCAACCCGGTGCAGATGGCCGAGAACTTGAAAAAGTACGGGGGCTACATTCCCGGCATTCGCCCGGGTCAGGCGACGTCGGCATACATTACCCGGGTGCTCAACCGCATCACGCTGTTCGGCGCCCTATTTCTGGCGGCCGTCTCCATCCTGCCGGTCTTCTTCACGGCGGTAGCCAACTTGCCGGCCAGCGTGCAGATCGGGGGTACGGCGCTCTTGATCGTCGTCGGCGTGGCGCTGGAGACGATGAAGCAGATTGAAAGCCAGCTCATCAAACGCCACTACAAGGGGTTCATCCGGTAACGAGCCCCGCGGGATGGAGGGATACGGGTGAACATCGTGTTCATGGGGCTTCCGGGAGCCGGGAAGGGAACGCAGGCGGAACGGATCGTGGCCAGCTTCGGCATCCCCCATATCTCCACCGGGGACATGTTCCGCCAGGCGGTGCGCGAGGGGACGCCGCTGGGGTTGAAGGCCAAGGAATACATGGACAAAGGGCTCCTGGTGCCGGACGAGGTGACGGTGGGCATTGTCCGCGAGCGCCTCAGCCAGGGCGACTGCGCCAAAGGCTTTCTCCTCGACGGGTTCCCGCGCACGGTTCCCCAGGCGGAAGCCCTCGACGCGACGCTTGCGGAGCTGGGTCGGCGTTTGGATCACGTCATCTACCTCGACGTGCGCAAGGAAACGCTCCTCGCCCGCCTGACCGGCCGGCGCATCTGCCGCCAGTGCGGGGCAACCTACCACGTGGTCTTCAATCCGCCGCGCCAGGAAGGCGTGTGCGACAAATGTGGCGGTGAGCTGTACCAGCGGGACGACGACAAGGAAGAGACGGTGGCGACGCGCCTGGAGGTTAACCTCGCACAGATGGAGCCGCTCCTCGCCTATTACGAGGAGAAGGGTCTGCTCCGGCGCGTCAACGGAGAGCAGGAGATTGACGCCGTGTTTGCCGACATCGCCCAAATCTTGCGGGGGTAAGAAGCGGCGATGATCATTCTCAAGTCGGAGGCCGAGCTGAAGATCATGCGGGAGGCCGGGCGCATCGTCGCCGAAACCCACCGGCTCCTCGCCAAGGCCATTCGTCCGGGGGTCACGACGAAGGAGCTGGATGAGATGGCGGAGGACTACATCCGCCGGCGCGGCGCCATCCCGTCGTTCAAGGGCTACAACGGATTTCCGGCGAGCATTTGCGCGTCGGTCAACGATGAGCTTGTGCACGGGATTCCGTCAGACCGCAAGTTGAAGGAAGGCGACATCATCAGCATCGACATCGGTGCCCAATTGGACGGTTACCACGGCGATTCGGCATGGACCTACGCCGTCGGCGAAATCTCCGACGAGGCGAAGCGGCTTTTGCGGGTGACGGAAGAGTCGCTGTACAAAGGGATTGCGCAGGTTCGGCCGGGGGCGCGGCTGTCGGACGTCTCCCACGCCATCCAAACGCATGTCGAGGCGGCGGGCTTCTCGGTCGTCCGCGAGTATGTGGGACACGGGATTGGGCAAAGCTTGCACGAAGAGCCACAAATCCCTAACTATGGACCGCCCGGACGCGGCCCGCGCCTCAAGCCGGGCATGGTGCTGGCCATCGAGCCGATGGTCAACGCGGGCCAGCGGTACGTCCGCACGCGCGAGGACAACTGGACGGTGGTCACGGCAGACGGCTCGCTGTGCGCCCATTTCGAGCACACCGTCGCCGTGACGGACAGCGGCTACGAGATCTTGACGCTTCCCTGAGGTGACGGTGTCCATGGCCGCGGAGATGCCATCCTTTGAAGTTGGGCAAATCGTGCGCGCGCTCCGCGGGCGGGACGCGGGGCGGTTCGCGGTGGTGATCCGCATCGAAGACGACCGCTTCGTCTGGATCGCTGACGGAGACCGGCGCACGTTCGACCGGCCAAAGAAGAAGAACCGCATTCACCTCGAACCGTTCAACTACATTTCGCCCGAGGTGCGGCGGAGCCTGGAGGAGACTGGACGCGTGACAAACGGAAAGCTCCGCCACGCGATCAAAACGTTCCTCGACGCGCATCCCGAATACCGAACGGAAGGAGAGGATGCCGATGGCGAAGGATGATGTCATTGAAGTGGAGGGGACGGTCATCGAGCCGCTTCCCAACGCGATGTTTCGCGTGGAACTGGACAATGGGCACAAGGTGCTGGCCCACGTTTCCGGGAAGATCCGCATGAATTTCATCCGCATTCTTCCCGGCGACCGGGTCACCGTGGAGTTGTCGCCGTACGATCTGACGCGCGGTCGGATTACGTACCGGTATAAATGAGGCGGCCAGACACGCGAAAAAAGGGGGATTCTTCGATGAAGGTTCGTCCTTCGGTGAAGCCCATTTGCGAAAAGTGCAAGGTGATTCGCCGGAAAGGCGTCGTTCGGATCATTTGCGAAAACCCGAAACACAAGCAGCGCCAAGGCTAATCCAACAGCAAGGAGGGAATGGGTCCCATGGCACGGATTGCGGGTGTCGACCTGCCGCGTGACAAGCGCATCGAAATCGCCTTGACGTACATCTACGGTATCGGCCGGACCACGTCGAAGAAGATTCTGGAGGCCACCGGGGTCAACCCGGACACGCGCGTGCGCGACCTGACCGAAGAAGAGGTTTCCAAGCTGCGCGACTACATCGACAAGAACCTGAAGGTGGAAGGCGACCTGCGCCGGGAAGTGGCGATGAACATCAAGCGGCTCATCGACATCGGGTGCTATCGCGGCATTCGCCATCGTCGCGGCTTGCCGGTTCGCGGGCAGCGGACGCGGACGAACGCCCGGACGCGCAAAGGGCCGCGCAAGACGGTTGCCAACAAGAAGAAGTAACGCCTAGGACAAGGAGGTATGCGTGATGGCCAAGCGGAAAGGGACGACGACCCGGGTTCGCCGCCGGGATCGCAAGCATATCGAGCAGGGCATCGCCCACATCAAGTCGACCTTCAACAACACCATCGTGACGATCACCGATCCGCAAGGCAACACCATTGCGTGGGCCAGCGCCGGGACGATGGGGTTCAAGGGGTCGCGCAAGAGCACGCCGTTTGCGGCACAGATGGCGGCGGAAGCGGCGGCCAAGGCGGCCATGGAGCACGGGATGAAGACGGTTGAGGTGCAGGTAAAAGGTCCGGGGGCCGGCCGGGAAGCGGCCATCCGCTCGCTGCAGGCTGCCGGGCTGGAAGTGAGCGTCATCAAGGACGTCACCCCGATTCCGCACAACGGGTGCCGTCCGCCGAAGCGCCGTCGGGTCTAACGGGTTTAGCTGGGGTGCCGTCATCCCATACTGGTGGAAGAACGGGAGCAACGCGCGCGCCGCTCCGGCACGACCGGGTGCCTCCCGCCGGAGGCCCTGCCCGGAGCGGGAGGGGCACCCGCTGAAGGAGGGTTCGGCAACTGATGATCGAGATCGAAAAGCCGAAGATTGAGGTCGTCGAGGTGAGCGAGGACGGCCGATACGGCAAGATCGTCGTCGAGCCGCTGGAGAGAGGGTATGGAACGACGCTGGGCAACTCCCTGCGTCGCATCCTGCTTTCCTCGCTCCCCGGCGCGGCGATCACGAGCGTGCAGATCGACGGCGTACTGCATGAGTTCTCCACGATTGAGGGGGTTCTGGAGGACACCACGCAGATCATCCTCAACCTGAAGAACCTTACCCTCAAGATCCACTCGGACGAGGAGAAGATCCTCGAAATTGATGCCGTCGGCGAAGGGGAAGTGAAGGCGGCCGACATCCGCCACGATAGCGACGTGGAAATTTTGAACCCCGACCTGCACATTGCCACCTTGGCCGAAGGGGCGCGCCTGTCGATGCGCATGACGGCCAAGCGCGGACGGGGCTACGTGCCGGCGGAAGGGAACAAAAAGCCGGATCAACCCATCGGCGTCATTCCGATTGATTCGATTTACACGCCGATCCGGCGCGTCAACTACAGTGTGGAGAACACCCGTGTCGGCCAAGTGACCAACTACGACAAGCTCACCCTCGAAGTGTGGACCGACGGCAGCATTCGACCGGAAGAAGCGGTCAGTTTGGGCGCCAAGATCCTGACCGAACACCTCAACCTGTTTGTCGGCTTGACGCAGAATGCCCAGGACGCGGAGATTATGGTGGAGAAAGAGGACGACAAGAAAGAAAAGGTCCTCGACATGCCGATCGAGGAGCTCGATCTCTCCGTGCGCTCGTACAACTGCCTGAAGCGCGCGGGGATCAACACCGTGGGCGAGCTGATCCAGAAAACCGTGGAAGACATGATGAAGGTGCGCAACCTCGGGAAAAAATCGCTCGAAGAAGTGCAGGCGAAATTGGCCGAACTGGGCCTGTCCCTGCGCAAAGACGACTAGGGATGCACTGAAGGAGGGGATCCAGCATGCCGGCTGGCAAACTCGGTTGCAAAACGGCGGCCCGCAAGGCCCTGTTTCGCGATCTGGTGACCGACCTCATCATTTACGAGCGGATCAAGACAACGGAAGCGAAGGCCAAGCAGGTGCGGTCCATTGCCGAGAAGATGATCACGCTCGCCAAGCGCGGCGATCTGCACGCGCGCCGGCAAGTGGCCGCCTTTGTGCGCAAAGAAGTGGCGGACCCGAGCACGGGGCAGGACGCGATCCAAAAACTGTTTTCCGATATCGCCCCGCGTTACAAGGAGCGCAACGGCGGTTACACCCGCATCCTGAAGCTGGGGCCGCGCCGGGGCGACGCTGCGCCGATGGTGGTTTTGGAACTGGTAGAGTGAGCGGGCGGAAAAAGGGTGAACAGGATCCGGCGCCGGTCCGGATTCTGTTTTCTTGCCCTTTTTCTTTTTTCTTCACCGGAGGTTGGGGCAAAAAAGGGGGAGGCGTATGCACGCGGCAGTCGCGTACGAGGGAGTGGAGTATGCCTACCCCGATGGCGACGGGCAGCCGATGTGGGCCGTGCGCGGCGTGACGCTGACGGTGGCCTGCGGCGAATGGGTCGCCCTCGTGGGGCCAAACGGCTCGGGCAAGTCGACGCTGGCCAAGCTGGCCGCCGGCTTGCTGGTGCCCACCGAAGGAAAGGTGACGGTGTGCGGCATTCCCACCGACGACGAGTCGCGCATCGGCGAGCTGCGCAGCCGGGTGGCCGTCGTCTTTCAGAATCCCGACAACCAGCTTGTTGCCCCGACGGTGGAGGAAGATGTGGCCTTCGGTCCGGAGAACCTGGGCCTGGCGCCGGAGGAGATCCGCCGGCGCGTGGACGAGGCGCTGCGGGTAACCAGACTGAGCGCCCTGCGCGATGCCCCGCCGCATCGCCTGTCCGGAGGCCAGAAGCAGCGCGTGGCCATTGCCGGTGCGCTGGCCATGCATCCGGAGGTGCTGGTCCTCGACGAGGCGACGGCGATGCTTGACCCTCAGGGGCGGCGTGAGGTGTGGGCAACAGTGCGCCGCTTGCACCGCGAGCGGGGCATGACCGTCCTGTTCATCACCCACCGCCTGGAGGAGACGCTGGCGGCGGACCGCGTCGTCGTGGTGGCCGACGGTCGCCTCGTGGCCAGCGGCCCGCCGCGCGAGGTGTACGCCGATCCCGGGCGTCTCGAGGCCCTCGGACTGGACGTCCCGCCGGTGGTGGCGTTGCGCGAGCGGCTGATCCGGCGCGGTCTTCCCCTTTCCCGCGACGTGGTGACACGTGACGAGTTGGTGACGGCCTTATGGAGATTGTGGTCGACGGCTTGACCCACGTGTATGACGTCGGTACGCCTTTTGCGCGGCCCGCCCTTCGCGAGGTGACGTTTCACCTGCCGGCGGGTTCCTTCGTCGGGATCATTGGTGCTACCGGCTCGGGCAAGTCGACGCTCATCCAGCATTTCAACGGGCTCTTGCTCCCTACGGTGGGCGAGGTACGCGTGGGGGATGTGACCTTGAGGCCCGGGAGCCGCGTGCCGCCCACGCTGCGCCAGCGGGTGGGGCTGGTTTTCCAGTACCCGGAGCACCAGCTCTTCGCCGAGACGGTGGAGGAGGATGTGGCGTACGGGCCGCGCAACTTCGGCTGGCCTGAGGATCTGGTGCGGCAACGGGTGCGCGAGGCGCTGGAGGCGGTCGGCCTCGACCCCGATCGCGTTGCCCGCCGGTCCCCCTTCGCCTTGAGCGGCGGGGAGAAGCGGCGTGTGGCCTTAGCCGGCGTCCTGGCCGCGCAGCCCGAGGTGCTCGTGTTGGACGAGCCCACGGCAGGTCTCGACCCGCGCGGACGCAACCAGCTGGTTGCGCTCATCCGGCGGCTGCACCGGGAGGAGGGCATGACCGTGATCTGGGTCACCCACACCATGGAGGAGGTGGCCGAGCTGGCAGACCGGCTCCTCGTCCTGCAAGAGGGACGGCTTGTCCTGGAGGGGTCGCCGGCTGAGGTGTTCTCCCGCCGCGACGTCCTCCAACAGACCGGCGTCGAAGTGCCCGAGCCGGCGGCCGTGGCTGCCGAGGTGAGCCGCTTCCTTGACCCGCCCTTCGCCGAGATGCCGCTGACCGTCGAGGCCCTCGCGGAGGCGATTGCCGACCGATTTGCGCGGAGGAGGGGGCGGCGATGATCGCCGGGTTGCGCCACCTCCCGCTGGGCGCCTATCTGCCGCGCGAATCGGTTGTGCACGCCCTTGATCCGCGTGGGAAGCTCCTCTTCCTGCTGCTCTTGGCGGTGTTGGCCCTTTTCGCGCGGTCGGCGGTCGACTTTGCTGCGCTCTTTACCGTGATTCTGGGCGCGGCCTTGCTTTCACGCGTTCCGTTGGGCTACCTCCTGCGCGGGCTGCGCCCCCTGCTTTGGCTGTTGGCCTTCACCGCCGCGTTGCACGCCCTGACGACGCGACAAGGTGATGTCCTGTGGGCGTGGGGACCGCTGGCCGTCACCACAGGCGGGCTGCTGACGGCGGGGGTGGTGGCGCTGCGCGTGTTGTTTCTCGTGGCGGCCTCTTCGCTGCTGACCCTCACCACGTCGCCGCTCGCCCTGACGGATGGGTTTGCGCGCCTTCTGTCCCCGCTGCGCCGCTTTGGCGTTCCGGTGGCCGAGCTGGCTTTGATGATGAGCGTGGCGCTGCGCTTTGTGCCCACGCTGCTGGAGGAGGCCGAGCGCATCGCCCGGGCCCAGGCGGCGCGGGGAGCTGACTTCACGACGGGACCGCTGGCCCGCCGCGCCCAGCACCTCTTGGCCCTGCTCGTTCCCCTGTTTGTCGGGGCCTTCCGCCGGGCCGAAGAGCTGGCGCTGGCCATGGAGGCCCGGGGCTGGCGCGGCGGTGAGGGGCGCACGCGACTGCGGCCGCTTGTCTGGACGCGCCGTGACGCGGTGCTGATCCCGCTTGCCCTGGTCCTTTCCGCCGTGATGTGGTGGGCCTAGGAGACACGGAAGAGGACGGTGTGGGGCTATGCGCAAGATCCGCTTGACGGTGAGCTACGACGGGACCGATTTTTCCGGTTTTCAGGTACAGCCGAACCGGCGCACGGTGCAGGGAGTTCTTCAAGACGCCCTGGCCAAGCTGACCAAGGCGCCGGTGCGCGTGGTCGGTGCCGGGCGCACCGATGCCGGCGTGCACGCCTACGGCCAGGTGGTCCATTTTGAAACGGACAGCCGCATCCCGGTGGACAAATGGCCGCTTGCCCTCAATGCCGTATTGCCGCCGGACGTCGTCGTGCGGGATGCCCGGGAGGTCGACTCGGCCTTTCACGCCCGCTACAGCGCTACCGGCAAGACCTACGTCTACCGTGTGGACAATCGTCCCGTTCCCGATGTTCTCGCGCGGCGTTACGCGTATCACGTCCCGCACCCCCTCGATGTGGCGCGCATGCGCGCGGCGGCCCGCTATCTCCTCGGACGGCACGACTTCACCTCCTTCTGCTCGGCCAAAACCACGGTGAAGGGTGACCGCGTTCGCCACCTGCGCCGGGCCGACATTGTTGTTTGCGGCCGGGACATCTGGTTCTGCTTTGCGGCGGACGGCTTTCTCTACAACATGGTACGCATTCTCGTCGGCACGCTGTTGGAAGTGGGACAGGGCCTGCGCGATCCGGAGACCATGCCGGACATCCTCGCCGCCCGTGACCGGGCCGCCGCAGGGAAGACGGCACCGCCCCACGGGCTCATCCTCTGGTCGGTGGCTTATGGCGACGACGACGCGCACGAGTCCGTTGACTTTGCCCCGATTTTTTAGTACCATCTTGTTTGGTATTTTTCTTTACCCTTGCCCACGAGCCCCGGTTCACATAGATCGACCCATTCGCATCCTTCGGGAGGGACAACCGATGCGCACGTACATGGCCAAGAAAGGCGAAGTGGAACGCAAGTGGTACGTGGTGGACGCCGCTGGCCAAACTCTGGGCCGACTGGCCAGTCAAGTCGCGGCGATCTTGCGCGGCAAGCACAAGCCGCAGTATACCCCGCATGTCGATACCGGCGATTTCGTCATCGTGATCAACGCCGATAAAGTGGTGCTCACGGGGAAAAAGCTCGACAAGAAGATCTATTACCGTCACACCGGGTACCCGGGCGGCTTGAAGAAGACGACGGCCCGTCAAATGCTGCAGAACAAGCCGGAAGAAATGATCGAGCGCGCTGTTTGGGGCATGCTGCCGAAGAACCGCCTGGGCCGCAAGCTGATCAAGAAGCTGAAAGTGTACCGCGGCAGCCAGCATCCGCACGAGGCGCAGCAGCCCGAAGTGCTGGAACTTCGCTATCAGTAATGGGGAGGGTCTGATCCGTGGCACAAGTTCGGTACTACGGTACGGGTCGTCGGAAGGAGTCGGTCGCCCGCGTGTGGCTGGTTCCTGGTGACGGCAAGGTGACGATCAACAAGCGCAGCTTGGACGACTATTTCGGCGGTTTGGAGACGCTGAAGCTGATCATCAAGCAACCCCTCGTGCTGACGGAAACGGCCGACAAATACGATGTCATCGTCAATGTTCGCGGCGGCGGCGTTTCCGGCCAGGCCGGGGCCATCCGCCACGGCATTGCCCGGGCGCTCTTGAAGGTGGATCCCAATTTCCGTCCGACACTCAAGAAAGCGGGCCTCCTGACGCGCGACCCGCGGATGGTCGAGCGGAAGAAGTACGGGCTCAAGAAAGCCCGCCGCGCGCCGCAGTTCTCCAAGCGGTGACGAAATCTCTTTTGCCTCCCGCCCATGGCGGGAGGCTTTTCGTTTTTCGCGCGGTCGCATAAACGCCGCCTTTCTCCCGTATACTGTCACAGGCGAGCGGACAAACCGCCCGGGGCTTCCTGTAGCCGTTGGGCGGTCCGGTTTGGGGGAGGGAAATGGCTGTGCGGCGGGGACGTGGGTGGGGAATGGTTGCGGTTGTGGCGGTGGTGGCCCTTTGGTTTGGCCTGAGCCTGGACGAACGCGGTCGCCCGGCGTGGGGGCTGCCCCTGTCGGGTGTGGTCATTGCCGTGGATGCGGGGCACGGCGGTCCCGACGGGGGGGCCGTCAGCGCCGAAGGGGTGGCGGAAAAGGAGGTTGTCCTGCCGGTGGCCCTCTACCTGCGCGACTTTTTGCAGGAGGCGGGGGCCCTTGTTGTCATGACCCGTGAGACCGACACCGATCTGGCCGCCCCGGAGACGCAGTGGCTGAGCCGGCGCAAGACGGAGGACCTGTTGGCGCGGGCCCGTCTGGTCGACGAAAAGAAGGCTGACCTCCTCATCAGCGTGCACGCCAACAGTATTCCCTCGCCGCGATGGTTTGGCGCGCAAACCTTTTACCACCCGGGGCGCGAAGCCAGTGGGCGCGTGGCGGCGCTCGTGCAGGAGGAATTGCGCGCCGTGCTGGCCAACACCGACCGGCGGCCGAAGCGGCGCAGCGACCTCTACCTGATCCGCGCCGTCCATTGCCCGGCCGTGTTGGTGGAGATCGGTTTTTTGTCCCATCCGCGGGAGGCGCGCCTGTTGGCGGATGCCGGTTACCAGCGGGCCCTGGCGCTCGCCATCTATCGCGGCGTGTTGCGGTACTACGCCGGGGAGAAGCCGGCCGATGACGCAAGGGGCGAAAGGATTCGTGATATAATCAATTTGTAGAGCAGATGAGGCAGAGGCGAACTTTCTTCCGAACGAGGTGCTGACCATGATCACCCGCGAGAGGGTCGTGGACGCGCTCCGGCATGTGCGCGATCCGGAACTGAACCGTAGCGTCGTCGAGCTGGACATGGTACGCGATGTGGTCATCGAGGGCGACACGGTGCGTCTGACGTTGGTGCTCACCGTGGCCGGTTGTCCCTTGAAGGCCCGGATCGAAGAGGACGTGGTAAATGCGGTGAAACAGCTTGGCGCCAGGGAAGTCCACGTCACCTTTGGCGCGATGACCGACGAGGAGCGGGCCGCCCTGGCCGCCCGGCTCAGGGGCGAACAGGGGAAGGCGCCGGGCGCGTCGAACGCGGTGCCGCCCTTGTTGGCGCCGGGGAGCCAGACGGTCTTCATCGCCGTGGCCAGCGGCAAGGGCGGGGTGGGGAAATCCACGGTCGCCGTTAACCTCGCCGTGGCGCTGGCGCGGGCCGGTCGCCGCGTGGGGCTGATCGACGCCGACATTTACGGCTTCAGCGTGCCGGATCTCCTCGGCATTGACCAGCGGCCGACGGTGATCGACGACGTGATTCTCCCTGTGACCCGCTTTGGCGTAAAGGTGATGTCAATGGGCTTTTTTGTCGAGGAGAACGCCCCGGTGATCTGGCGCGGGCCGATGCTGGGCAAGATGCTGCGCCATTTCTTTCACGACGTGCACTGGGGCGACCTCGACTACCTGATCCTCGACCTGCCGCCGGGGACGGGCGATGTGGCGCTTGATGTGCACCAACTGCTTCCCCAGAGCAAGGAGATCCTGGTGACCACCCCCCATGCGACGGCGGCGTTTGTTGCCGCACGGGCGGGTGCGATGGCCGTGCGCACCCACCATGAAATTTTGGGGGTTGTGGAGAATATGGCCTATCTCACGTGCTCGGCGTGCGGGAACCGGGAGTTTCTTTTCGGGCAAGGCGGCGGGGAGAAACTCGCCCGCGAGCTGGGGACCGAGCTGCTGGCCCAACTGCCTCTGGTGCAGCCGCCGGCGCGCGACATTGACGACCCCGACTTCGCGCCGGGCCTCTATCCCGCCGACAGCGAGATGGGGCGCCTGTATGACCGTATCGCTGCGCGGATCGACGAAAAATGCCGCGCGCGGGTGTGAGCGCGTAGAGGCTTTGTTCGCGGTTTGCGGAGGTCTTGCCGGAAACAAACGAGCCCTTGGCGGGTACCCGTCGACCCGTCCAAGGGCTCGCTGCGTATCGGCCTTACATGCCGTCACCCCCGCTTCCACTGCCTTGTTGGTTGCCTCCCCCGCCGGCTTGGTTCCCCCCTTTGCCCCCTTTTTTCTGCTGCGCCATCATGTCTTCCGACGCTTTTTGCATCAGCTCCATCATTTCCAGGCGAAAGAAGGGACTTCGTAGCGCGTCCTTCATCACGCCCATCAGGTGCTGGCGGAACTGTGGTGTGTTCATCAGCTCGAGGAAGATTTTCTGAAACGCGGGATCGCGCAGCGCGTTTTTCCACGCGTTCAGGTACTCCGGGTCGTTCATCAGGTCCTTCTGCAACTGGCGCTGTTCGCGTTGAAATGCCTTGGCAAAAGCGCCGGCGACGCGCGGGTCCTTCAGCATCTCCGAAAACTGCGTTTGGTTTTTGGGATCGGTGAGCGTCCGTTCCACGGTCGAGCGAACCATCTCGTCGTTCACCACGATTTGCCGGCGGAACTCGGGATCTTTCAGGACATCGCGAATCGCGTTTTTCCCATCCTCGGTTTGCAGGATGTCGACGACCATCTGTTTCAATTCCTTATAGTCGGGCTTCCCCTGGGCTTGTCCGCTCCCGCCCCCTCCGCCGGGAGAGCAGGCGGTGAGGAAGAGGACCAGGGCCCAGACGAGCACAGGGCGGTGACCGGGGCGGCGCATCGGCGTACAGGCCTCCTTTGCATGGGAATATGGGTACACGTTCGGTACGTACTATGGCCCGCTTCGCCCATCCGTATGCGGACCGGTGCGCGCCGCCTGGGCACCTTGAGGCGGTATGGGGAACTTGATACAATCATAAAGAATGCGAAAAACGTGGAGGGGCCGATCGTGAGCATTCGCGTGTGGCTGTCCTGGTTTGGAAAGACCCTTGCCGTCGGGGCAGGGGCCACTTTGGTTACGGGCCTTTTCTTGACGCGCGCGACGCTGACCAGCCCGTCGGAGGTTCTGGTGGCCGCCGTATCCTACGCGTGGTTTGGCCTGTTGTTCGGCGCGGTCAGCCAAATGGGACTGTTCGCTTTTTTGTGGCTCCAGCGCCTCGGCTTAGGGTTGGTACGTCGTCCGTTCGTGTGGCACGGCTTCTTGCTGGTGTTGGTGGCCGTGGTGTTTGTGGATGTGGCCTACCTGCGCCACGCGGCGTTTGGAACGGGGGAATCGCTGCTGGGCTATTTTGGGCTCCCGGCCGGTGTGCTGGCGTGGGCCCTCGCCGGGGCGTGGTGGAAGGTGCGCCTCACCCATCGCCAGGCCTTTGTTCCCACGTTGTTCTACCTGTTTGCGGGGACGCTCCTGGAGGCCGTTCCGGTGCTCCGTGGGGACAATCCCGTGCAGATCACCCTGATGCTCGTTCCGCTTCTTCTCTGCAACACGTGGCAGGTGTTGACGTTGCACAGGCTAACCGCGCCGAAGGAAGCAAAAGAGGCCAAGCGACCGGCGTCGCTTGGCCTGGACGGGATGCGACCACGGCGCGGGTGAGCTAGTTAAGCTCGTGCAACTGACGATCGGTGCCGGTGATCAGCTCCGACACGGTAACGAAGCGGTAGCCGCGCTTCTTCAGCTCGTCGATGACGATGGGCAGCGCCTCGTGGGTTTGCTTGCAGGAGTCGCTGGCGTGGAACAGGACGATATCGCCCGGGTGCGCTTTTGACAGCACGCGGTTGACAATTGTCTGCACACCGGGGTTTTTCCAGTCCAGCGAGTCGGTATCCCATTGGATGACGGTGTAGCCGAGTTCGTGGGCGATGCGCAGCACCCGTTTGTCAAAATCGCCGTTGGGAAGCCGGATCAGCCGCGGGGGCTTCCCGGTCAGGTCGGTGAGAATGCGGTGGGCCGTCTGGATCTGCGTGCGGATTTCCTCGTCCGACAGCGTGGAGTAATTGACGTGCCGGTGTCCGTGGGAGCCGATTTCCGCGCCCATCTGTACGATGCGCTTGACAATTTCCGGGTGGTCACGGCTCCAGGGGGAGGACAGGAAAAAGGTGACGCGGTCGGCGATTCCTTTTTGCTCGAGGACGTCGAGGATGGGACCGGTGCGCTCTTCGCCCCAGCTGATGTCGAAGGTAAGGGCGATCTTCTTTTCGTCGGTGGGGACGTTGTAGATCGCCTTGGGTTCGTCGGTCGGGGCGAAGACGGTGATCTGATCCCGCTCGGCGTAGACGATGCC
>NZ_BAAIFH010000004.1:360000-447500 GCF_054654135.1 Calditerricola yamamurae | reverse complement strand
AAGGGGAAGGGTGAGCGCCTTTCGGCGCGAAGCCCTGAACCGAAGCCCCAGTAAACGGCGGCCGTAACTATAACGGTCCTAAGGTAGCGAAATTCCTTGTCGGGTAAGTTCCGACCCGCACGAAAGGCGTAACGACTTGGGCACTGTCTCGGCGAGGGATCCGGTGAAATCGTAGTACCTGTGAAGATGCAGGTTACCCGCGACTAGACGGCAAGACCCCGTGGAGCTTTACTGCAGCCTGATATTGAATTTTGGTGCGGCCTGTACAGGATAGGTGGGAGCCTGCGAACCCAGGCCGCCAGGCCTGGCGGAGGCGCCGGTGGGATACCACCCTGGCCGTACCGAAATTCTAACCCGCGACCGTCACCCGGTCGGGGAACAGTGTCAGGCGGGCAGTTTGACTGGGGCGGTCGCCTCCTAAACGGTAACGGAGGCGCCCAAAGGTTCCCTCAGCGCGGTCGGAAATCGCGCGTCGAGTGCAAAGGCAGAAGGGAGCCTGACTGCAAGACCGACAGGTCGAGCAGGGACGAAAGTCGGGCTTAGTGATCCGGTGGTCCCGCGTGGAAGGGCCATCGCTCAACGGATAAAAGCTACCCCGGGGATAACAGGCTGATCTCCCCCAAGAGTCCACATCGACGGGGAGGTTTGGCACCTCGATGTCGGCTCGTCGCATCCTGGGGCTGAAGTCGGTCCCAAGGGTTGGGCTGTTCGCCCATTAAAGCGGCACGTGAGCTGGGTTCAGAACGTCGTGAGACAGTTCGGTCCCTATCTGTCGCGGGCGCAGGAAATCTGAGAGGAGCTGCCCCTAGTACGAGAGGACCGGGGTGGACGCACCGCTGGTGTACCAGTTGTCCCGCCAGGGGCACCGCTGGGTAGCCATGTGCGGCCGGGATAAGCGCTGAAAGCATCTAAGCGCGAAGCCCCCCTCAAGATCAGATTTCCCACCGGGTTAACCGGGTAAGACCCCTCGGAGATGACGAGGTCGATCGGCCCGAGGTGTAAGCGCGGTAACGCGTTCAGCCGACGGGTCCGAATCGGTCGAGGGCTTAACCCACTCCCCACACCCCGCGGTCCGGTTTTCAGGGTGCAACCGCACCCGACGAATAGAAAATTCCTCTTGCAAAATCGAACCTGATGTTATAAAATAATTGGTGTCTGGTGACGATAGCGGAGGGGACACACCCGTTCCCATCCCGAACACGGAAGTTAAGCCCTCCAGCGCCGATGGTACTTGGGGCGCGAGCCCCTGGGAGAGTAGGTCGTCGCCAGGCACGACGTTCCGCAGTAGCTCAACGGTAGAGCGGCCGGCTGTTAACCGGTAGGTTGCAGGTTCGAATCCTGCCTGCGGAGCCATTCCTGCTCCCATAGCTCAGTTGGTAGAGCGCTTCCATGGTAAGGAAGAGGTCACCGGTTCAAGTCCGGTTGGGAGCTCCAGTCGTGGCCCGTTGGCGAAGTGGTTAACGCACCAGATTTTCAATCTGGCATGCAGGGGTTCGAATCCCCTACGGGTCACCACGTGGACGGTTAGCTCAGTTGGGAGAGCGCTTGCTTCACACGCAAGAGGTCGGCGGTTCGATCCCGTCACCGTCCACCATCCTTGGAGGGGTACCGAAGTGGCCAAACGGGGCAGACTGTAAATCTGCTGGCGTTGCCTTCGTAGGTTCGAATCCTACCCCCTCCACCACTGGTTTCGCTGGGGCGTAGCCAAGCGGTAAGGCAACGGACTTTGACTCCGTGATGCGTAGGTTCGAATCCTACCGCCCCAGCCAACCGTGAGCCGTTAGCTCAGTTGGTAGAGCACCTGACTTTTAATCAGGGTGTCGCAGGTTCGAGTCCTGCACGGCTCACCATTCCAAGCGGAAGTGGCTCAGTGGTAGAGCACCGCCTTGCCAAGGCGGGGGTCGCGGGTTCGAATCCCGTCTTCCGCTCCATCTCATGCGCCCGTAGCTCAGTTGGATAGAGCGTCTGACTACGAATCAGAAGGTCGGGAGTTCGAATCTCTCCGGGCGCACCACTTCTCTCTTCTGGTCGGGGTATAGCTCAGCTTGGCTAGAGCGCTTCGTTCGGGACGAAGAGGCCGGGGGTTCGAATCCCTCTACCCCGACCATGCGTGGGGCTGTAGCTCAGTTGGGAGAGCGCCAGAATCGCACTCTGGAGGTCGGCGGTTCGAGCCCGCTCAGCTCCACCATCTCTCGCCGAAGAGCCTTCGGGACATCCCGAGGGCTCTTCGCTTTTTTGTGGCCTTATGCGGCATAGATATGCAGGAATTTGTTGAGTTGAGTCACCACGGTGCACCCCACTAGAATAGGGGCAAAGCCGCTGGAAAGGACGGGTGCAACATGAGCCGGAAGATCGCACTTATTGGTGTGCCGATGGACCTTGGTGCCGACCGGCGGGGGGTGGACATGGGCCCCAGCGCCATTCGCTATGCCGGTGTCATCGAGCGCCTCACCCGGCTGGGCTTTCAGGTGGATGATATCGGGGACCTGCACGTACCGCGTCCGAGCCGCATGGTTGGTCAGGATCGAAACCTGAAGTATTTGCCGGAAGTCGTGGAAGTCAACCGCAACCTTGCCGCCGTGGTGTCGGAAAAGGTTCGTACGGGATACATCCCCCTCGTGCTGGGGGGTGATCACAGCATCGCCATCGGGACGATCGCGGGCGTGGCGGAGCGTTACCGCAATTTGGGTGTGCTCTGGTTCGATGCCCATGGCGACCTCAACACCGCTGAAACGTCGCCATCGGGGAACATCCACGGGATGCCGCTGGCCGTATCACTTGGCTATGGCCATGAGGATCTCGTGCACATCGGCGGCTTTGCTCCCAAGATTCGCCCTGAAAACGTGGTCATCGTCGGCGCGCGCGATCTGGATCCTGGGGAGCGGGAGCTGATCAAACGCATTGGCCTGCGCGTCTTCACCATGCACGAGATCGACCGCCTGGGCATGACCCGCGTCATGGAGGAAGCCCTGGCCATCGTGACAAATGGCACCGATGGCGTCCACCTCAGCCTGGATCTCGATGCCGTTGACCCCCACGATGCGCCGGGGGTCGGGACGCCGGTGGTCGGGGGCCTGACATACCGCGAGAGCCATTTGGCCATGGAAATGCTGGCCGAGGCAGGTGTGCTGGTCTCGGCGGAGGTGGTGGAGGTTAACCCCATTCTCGACGTGGAGAACCGCACGGCCAAGGTTGCTGTAGCCCTCATCGGATCGGCATTTGGCGAAACGTTGCTTTAGGCGCACCGACAGGCCACTGGTCGAACGGGGCGGGCAAGGGCGTTCCCTTTTCCCCGCACGGAAGCGCAACGGCCTATCGCGGCGGAAACCCCGCCGCGATGGGCCTTTTTACGCGTTTGTGATACACTAACGTTGGCAACGGGATTTGCAAGCGAAAAGCGGGTGAACAACGGTGATCAACTGGGGGCGGATTGCGGGGTCGCTGAACGATGTGGTCGACATTCTCCTCGTTGCCTACGTGCTGTACAAATTGATCGTGTTTTTGCGCGGCACGCGGGCCATCCAATTGCTCAAGGGGTTTCTCATGATCGTAGGCGTTTGGGTGCTGAGCACGTATTTTGAGCTGCGCACCCTGCAGTGGTTGATGTCGCAAGCGTTTACCTACGGGGTCCTGGCCATCCTCATCATCTTTCAGCCCGAGCTGCGTCGTGCGCTCGAGCAGCTCGGGCGCGGCCGGTTGTTCACCCGCGCGCTGCAAACTCCCCAGGAAACGGCGCGGCGCATGGTGGCGGAAGTGAGCAAAGCGGTCACGTACATGGCCAAGCGGCGGATCGGGGCCCTTATCGTCATCAGCCGGTCGACCGGCTTGGAAGATGTGGTGGAAACGGGAACGCCGATCGGCGGACGCGTGTCGTCCGAGTTGCTCATCAACCTGTTCACCCCCAACACGCCGCTGCACGATGGGGCGGTCGTGATTCAAGGGGAGACGATCCTCGCCGCGGGATGTTACCTGCCCCTTTCCGACAATCCGTTTATCGGGAAGGAGCTCGGCACGCGGCATCGTGCAGCGCTCGGCATTTCCGAAACGGCCGATGTCCTCTCGGTCGTCGTGTCGGAGGAGACGGGCCGCATTTCGCTGGCGATGAACGGCGAAATGTGGCGCGATTTGAACGACGAGACGCTTCGTGCGATGCTGGAGCAGCACCTCGTGCCGCCCCAGCGCCCGGTGCGCAACGGGTACCGCCTGTGGCCCTGGAAGGTGCGTCGCCATGGATAAATGGCTGAACAACAACCTCGTGGCCAAAGTGGTCGCCTTGTTGATGGCCGTCATGTTGTGGGGGGTTGTCCACATGGGCGAGACGGGCAGCGGTGACGTGCCCGGAACCTCCACGGAGTCCACGCGCGTTTTGGTCAAGGAGCTCAGGGTGCGCGGCCTGTCCGATACGGCGTACCTTTCCTCCATTGAACAAAGACAGGTGGAAGTGCGCCTGAGCGGTCCGCGGTGGCTCTTGCTCGATCCGCTCCTTGCCACGGATCGCTTCGAAGCGTACGTCGATGTCCACAACCTGTCCCCGGGCACCCATCGCGTTCCGGTGCGCGTCAGCGGCGTGCCGGAGGCGGTGCGGGTGACGGCATGGCCGGATCACGTGTGGGTGGCGATTGAAGAGAAGCGACAGCGAACCGTGCCGGTCGCCGTCCACGTCACCGGGAAACCGGCTGAAGGATTTGTCGCGGACACGCCCACGGTTCGACCGACAGCGGTGACGGTGTCGGGACCGAAATCCCTCATCGAACGGCTTACCCATGCGCAGGTGTATGTGGACGTCTCCGGGGCTGCGGAATCGGTGGAGAAACGCGTGGGGGTGCACCTGGTCGACACGAGGGGTGACATTGTCGACGTGGAGCGTCAACCCCAGACGGTTACGGTAACGGTGCCCATTCGTCCTACGGGTACGGTCGTCCCCGTTCGCCCGGGTTCCCTCGAAGGGGCGCCGGCTGCCGGTTATGTGGTTGCCGAGGTCCGCGTTGTCCCCGAGCACGTGCGGGTGTACGGACCCGCGGCCGCATTGCGGAACCTTTCCGCCTTGACCACCCCGCCGGTGGACGTCGGCAATCGAACGGCATCCTTTACCCTTTACCAGCGCCTCTCCTTCCCGCCCGGCGTGTCCGGGACGCCGGACACCGTGGCGGTGCGCGTGGAGATCGTTCCCGAAGCGACGCGCACGCTGCAGGTGCCGGTGACGGTGACCGGTGCAAAGGGGACGCGCGTGACGGTGGTGGAGCCGGCGGACGGGAACGTGACGGTGGTGGTGCGGGGAGAGCCAGACGCCGTGGCCAAGGTGTCGGAGTCGACCTTGCGGGCAACGGTGGACGCCGGGGCGCTGGCCCCCGGTCGACACCGTGTCGTTCCACGGGTGACGCTCCCCGATGAGCGCGCTCTCCGCGTCGATCCCCTCCCCCCGGTGACGGTGCGCGTTGAACCTGCAGAGGACCGGAGGACGGGATTGTAAAACGCACGAGCTACGGTAAAGGGGGATAGGCTATGGGCAAATACTTCGGGACTGACGGGGTGCGGGGTGTGGCCAACCGGGAGCTGACGCCGGAACTGGCCTTTCGCATTGGCCGCTGCGGCGCCCACGTGCTGACCAGGGACACCAAAAAGCCGAAAGTGGTGATCGGGCGCGATCCGCGCATCTCGGGGCAGATGCTGGAGGCGGCGCTGGTGGCCGGGCTCTTGTCGATCGGCGCGGAGGTGATTCGCCTGGGGGTAATCCCCACGCCGGGCGTGGCTTACCTGACGCGGGCGCTCGGGGCCGATGCCGGCATCGTCATCTCCGCCTCGCACAATCCGGTGGCCGACAACGGGATCAAGTTTTTCGGCGCCGACGGGTTTAAGCTGTCGGACGAGTTGGAGGCAGCCATCGAGCGGCTCCTCGATGAACCCGAGGACCGCTTGCCGCGCCCGGTCAGCGGTGACGTTGGCCGCGTGGAAGACTTCTTGCAGGGTGGCCAGAAATACCTGCAGTATTTGAAGACGACGGTGAACACCCGTTTCGAAGGGCTGCGGATCGTCTTGGATTGCGCCAACGGGGCGGCGTCGTTCCTCGCGCCCCAGTTGTTTGTCGATTTGGGTGCCGAGGTGGTGACCATCGCGGCCACGCCCAACGGCGTCAACATCAACGACGGCTGCGGTTCCACCCATCCGGAGCGGCTGCAAGAAGAGGTGGTGCGCCAGAAGGCCGATTTGGGCTTGGCCTTCGACGGCGATGCCGACCGCTTAATTGCGGTGGACGAGAAGGGCAACGTCGTCGACGGCGATTTCATCATGGCCATCTTGGCCAAGGTCCTCAAGGAGCGCGGCGCGCTAAAGGGCGATGCCGTTGTGGCCACAGTGATGAGCAACATCGGGTTCCATCGCGCCCTGAAGGAACTGGGGCTGCGCGTCGAGGTGACGGCCGTCGGCGATCGCCACGTCATGGAGGCGATGCGCAAGGGCGGATACAATTTGGGCGGTGAGCAATCCGGCCACATCATCCTCCTGGATTACACCACAACGGGAGATGGCCTGCTGACCGCGCTGCAGCTGACCAGCGTGGTGGCGTCGTCGGGCAAGCCCCTCAGCAAGCTGGCCTCCCTGATGCACAAGTATCCTCAGGTTCTCCGCAACGTGCGGGTCGCCAACAAGCACGCCTGGGCCGACAACGCCGCCGTCCAGGCCGCCATCCGTGAAGCCGAAGCGGCGTTGGGGGAAAGCGGCCGGGTGCTGGTTCGTCCCTCGGGCACCGAGCCCCTGGTGCGCGTGATGGTGGAAGGGCCGGACGAGGAGACGATTCAAGCATGGGCCGAACACATTGCCGATACCCTGCAGCGCGAGCTGGGGTGACGCGAGAAGCCGGAACGTTTTGCCGGGGCATGGCATATCCTGCAGCACGCCGATCCTAGACGGATCGGCGTTTCCTATGGTAGGATAGGACGCGTGGGGAAATCCCCGGCACTCACCAGGAAAGGAGGGCAGTGGGTTTTCGACGGAAAGCGCCAGCACTGCCGCGGAACGCCGTTGCGGCAGTGGACGAGGAGGAGGAGCATCGAGCAGTCGGCGGATGCCTCCCGGTGCGCTACCGGCACCGCAAGCGGTGCGCCGAAAACGGGGAGGCGACTCTCCGGACAAGGCGCCCGCACGGTAGCAGGTGCGGCGTTTGCCACGGGACGCCAACGCCGCGCGCAAGGATGACCACACCAGCGGTGCGACGGGGGCGATGGCCCCCGTGCACATCCGCGCGACGGGCCGTAGCCCCCGTCTGACAAAGGGGGATACGGAAAGACATGTGCGGCATTGTGGGCTATATCGGATCACGACAGGCGCAGCCGATTCTGGTGGAGGGGCTGCGCAAGCTGGAGTACCGCGGGTACGACTCGGCGGGTATTTGCGTATTTGACGGGACGGCGCTGCGCGTGCAGAAGACGGCCGGTCGGCTGGCGGCCCTCGAGGAAAAGCTGGCTGCCGTGCCGCTGTCGGGTACACTCGGCATTGGCCACACGCGCTGGGCGACACACGGTCGGCCGACAGACGAAAACGCCCACCCGCACACCGATGCGGAGGGGCGCTTTGCGGTTGTGCACAACGGCATCATCGAAAACTACCAGATTCTGCGCGAGCGGCTCATGGCCAAGGGCTACCGCTTCGCCTCGGAGACGGACACGGAGACCATCGCCCACCTTTTGGCCGATCTCTACGACGGCGATTTTGTGAGCACGGTACGGCGGGCGGTGGCGGAGATGAAAGGGGCGTATGCCCTGGCCATCGTATGCCGCGACGAGCCTGACAAGCTGGTCGTCGTGCGCCAGGCCAGCCCGCTGGTCATCGGCGTGGGAGAGGGCGAGCAATTCGTCGCCTCGGACATTCCCGCGTTGCTGGAGCACACGCGCGACGTATACATCCTGGAAAACGGCGAGATGGCCGTGTTGACGAAAGACGGCGTGACGATTACCAAAACGGACGGGACGCCGGTGAAACGCGACGTGTTCCGCGTCACGTGGGACCTGGCCCAGGCGGAGAAAGAAGGCTATGCCCACTTCATGCTGAAGGAGATCCACGAGCAGCCCAAGGCCATCCGCGACACGCTGAGCGGTCGCATCGAGGGCGATCGCGTGGTGTTCCCTGACCTGAAACTCCGTGCGGCCGAGCTGGCGGCCGTGGAGAAGATCCATATCGTCGCCTGCGGCACGGCCTACCACGCGGGTCTGGTCGGCAAGGCGGTCATCGAACGGCTGGCGCGCGTGCCGGTCGACGTCGAGGTGGCCTCGGAGTACCGATACCGCGACCCGCTGCTGACCGAAACGACCTTGGTGATCGTCATCAGCCAGTCGGGCGAGACGGCCGACACGCTGGCTGCCCTGCGCGAAAGCCGGCGGCGTGGGGCCAAGGTGCTGGGCATTGTCAACGTGGTCGGCAGCTCGGTGGCCCGCGAGGCCGATGACGTGCTGTTCACCTGGGCGGGACCGGAAATCGCCGTGGCCTCGACGAAGGCGTACACCGCACAGCTGGTCGTGTTGTACCTCTTTGCCCTCTACCTGGCGCAGATTCGCGGAACGCTGCCGGATGCCGAACGTGCGCGTCTGATCGCCGCGCTAACCGCGCTTCCCGAAAAGGTCGAGGCGGTGCTGGGGCTGGCCGACACGATGAAAGGGCACGCCGAGTCGATTGCCGCCGCTACCAGCCTGTTCTTCATCGGGCGCGGCCTCGACTACGCCGTGGCGCTGGAAGCTTCGCTCAAGTTGAAAGAGATCTCCTACATCCACTCTGAAGCTTACGCCGCCGGAGAGCTGAAGCACGGGACCCTGGCGCTCATCGAAGACGGCGTACCGGTCGTTGCCCTGGCCACGCAGCCTGACCTGCTGGACAAAATGATCAGCAACATCACGGAAGTAAAGGCCCGCGGGGCGCGCGTCATTGCCCTGGGGATGGCCGGCGAGGCGGAGCTGGCCAAGACGGTGGATGACCTGATCCTGCTCCCGCCGACGGATCCGCTTTTGATGCCGGTGCTGACTGTCGTACCGCTGCAGCTGTTCGCGTACCATGCCGCGGTGGCGCGCGGCCTGGATGTCGACAAGCCGCGCAACCTGGCCAAGAGCGTGACGGTAGAGTAATGGGATCGTCGTCTCGCGTTGCGTGTGGACGCGGACAATGCGCACCCCTGCCCGGGGAAACCGGGCAGGGGTGTTGGCGTTCTTAGCACCATCCCATATCGCAGTTGTCCACGTACCGGTTTACCTCAACGGCCGCCTCGCCCGCCGATGGGCCGTCGGTACCCGCGTGTACCTGGGGTTCGGACGGGGTCGGTGTCCCTTGATTTGGACGGTTGGCCTGCGGCCCCGAGGTGGAATTTGCCGGCGCGGCTTCCGCGCCCAGCGAACCGGTTTCGTTCGGGCAGGCTCCCTCGTTCAGCGATGGCCCGCCCCGCTCGGCGCGTTCGTCTGCCATGCTTGCTCCCCCCTTTCGATGCTCCGCTTTGCCGTTCCTTGGCGCATGCGATCGCGAGGTGTGCCGTTTGCGGCGCGGAGGGCAAACAGCCATTACCAGTATGCCCTTCCGAAGGGGGGTGCACACTAGGAGCGGAGGTGAGTGACATGGCGAAAAAATCGCCGGCTGGCACCAACGTTGACCGCGTCCGTCAGCAAAACCAAGCGTCCGCTCAAGGCAACAGCCAAGACGCGCAGTATTCCGCGACGGACGTGCAGCAGGTTCGCCAGCAAAACCAAGCCTCCCAACAAGGCCAAAGCCAACAAATGCAGTAACGATGCATGGGTTGTGCTGGGCCGAAAACCGGGACGCCGCTGTCCCGGTTTTTCATGTATAAAAACGAATAGGAGCCCGTCTGCATACGGGGCGCTGCGTGGACATACACATGTAGGGCAGCGGGAGGGACACCTGTGTACTTGGTCACGGCAAAGGAGATGCGTTTGATGGAGCAAGTGTTTACGGAGGAGGCGGGATTGCCGAGCGCCGTGTTGATGGAGAGCGCGGGGGCGGCGGTGGCGCGGGTTGTGGCGGAGCGTGTGGCCGCACCGGGGCGCGTGCTCGTCCTCTGCGGACACGGGGCCAACGGCGGCGACGGGTTTGTGGCGGCACGGCATCTGGCCGGTGCCGGCTATGACGTGGCCGTCTGGTTGGCCGGGGAAGAGGGGCGGATTGGCGGCGATGCGGTCCTCATGTGGCGAGCCCTTCGAGGGTCCGGGGTCGAGGTGGTTGTCTGGGACGGGCGTGCCGAGCCCCTGGTGGACGCGATTCGGGAGGCGGATGCTGTGGTGGATGCGCTGTTGGGCACCGGGGCTCGGGGAACGCCGCGCGGACGCGTGGGGGCTGCCCTGTCCGTGTTGGCCGCTTGCCGGCCGCGGCGGGGAATTGTGGTTTCCGTTGACCTGCCCAGCGGGGTAAACGCCGACACCGGAGAGGCGCCCCCGGAGGCGGTTCGGGCTGACGTTACCGTTACCTTTGGTGCGCCCAAGTGGGGCCATTTCTTGTTTCCCGCTGCGGCCCTGCGCGGGGACCTGGTGGTGTCAGACATTGGCATTCCTCCCGCCTTGGCCGAACGGATCGGCGTGGCGGCGCGCGTCATCACCCGCGATGTCGCGCGGGTCGGATGGCCGCCCCGGCCGCGCTTTTCGCACAAGGGATCCCACGGCCACGTCCTTGTCGTGGGAGGAAGCCGGTCCATGCCCGGGGCCGCCCAGCTTGCGGCGCTGGCTGCCCTGCGCAGCGGCGCCGGTTTGGTTACCTTGGCCGTGCCGGCATCTGCCGCCCCGTACGTCACCGGTCGTGACCCGGAGATTCTCGTGTGGGCGTGGCCGGACGAGGACGGCCATTTCGCCCCGGACAGCTGGCGGTGTCTAGAGGAGGGGCCCCGGCGGTACACCGTGCTGGCCGTCGGGCCGGGCGTGGGCCGATGGCCGGGAGGGGAAACGTGGCTGGCCCACCTGCTCCTCGGCTTTCCGGGCCCGGTTGTGGTTGACGCCGATGCCCTGGCCTTTTTGGCCAAAAGTCGTCACCTCCTTCGCCGCCGGGCAGCCCCGACCATCGTCACACCCCATCCGCGGGAAATGGGCCGGCTGTTGGGACGGGAGGAGACGGTGGCCGAGGCGGCGCGGCCTGAAACGGCTCGTGCCTTTGCCCGCGAACACCACGTATACGTGGTGCTGAAAGGGGCCTATTCCCTCGTCGCCTGTCCCGATGGCCAGCTGTACCTCAATCCCACGGGATCCAGCGCATTGGCGAAAGGCGGCAGCGGCGATGTGCTGACCGGCGTCGTGGCCGGACTGGTGGCGCAAACCGCCGATGTCCGTGCCGCGCTGCTCACCGGTGTCTGGCTGCACGGTCGGGCTGGGGAAAGGGCCGGTGATCCGGTTCCCCATGCTCCACTGGCACGCGACGTGATCGCGCGCCTGCCGGAGGCAATGGCGGAATTGGCTGTCGAAGGGTCGGCAATCCGCCAGACATATTTCCCAGGAAATTGACACAGGGCCCTCTCTTGTCGAAACCAGACAAGGGAGATGAAGTCATGCGGCGTCTGATTGTGATCCTGCTGATCGGGCTGCTCACCACGCTTGGGCTTGCGGGATGTGGCACCAAAAGCGCCGCCGATGTCGTCGAGGATCTGAACGACCAGCTCAACGAACTTACCAGCTACCAAGCGCGTGCCAACCTCCAGCTGCACACCGGGCAGACCCCGCAAACCTATGACGTGGAAGTGTGGTACCAAAAGCCCCATTACTACCGCATTTTCCTGCACAATGCGGAGCGGAAGATCACACAGATCATTCTGCGCAACGATGAGGGCGTTTATGTTCTGACGCCGGAGCTCAAGAAGGTTTTCCGCTTTGACAGCGACTGGCCCGAAAATCAACGCGTCTTCTATCTGTACGAATCCCTGGTGCAGAGCATTGTGGACGACGCGGAACGCAAGTTTGCCACCGACGGCGATCGTTATCTGTTTGATGTGGTTGCCGACTACCCCAACCGCAGCCTTGTCCGCCAGAAGATCTGGCTGCGAAAAGACCTGGCGCCGGACCGGGTCGAGGTGCTGGACGCCGACGGCAATGTAATGGTCAGCGTCGCGTTCCGCGATTTCCGGGCGGGTGTCACCTTTGACGAAAACGCGTTTGACAAGGAACGCAACCTGACCGGCGCGCTTTTGGACAGCGTGCCCGCGTCGACGCCGGCACCAGCGGAAAACCTGTCGGCGGTCATTCCCACCTATGAGCCGGAGGGCGTTTCGCTGGTGGATGTGGCCGAGATTGACGGCGGTCAGACGGTGGTGCTCAAGTATAAGGGAACGTACACCTACCATCTCTTGGAGGAGCGACCCAAAGCCATTGCTGCCAGTTTCCCATACGGCACGCCGATTGATCTCGGGTTCACCGTTGCCGTCCTGTCCGAAGGGGAGAAGCGGACGCTGCGTTGGACGTACGGCGGTGTGGATTACATGCTGACCGGCGATTTGCCGCTGGACGAAATGGTACGCGTGGCGATGTCCACGTTTGGGGCCACCGGCAAGTGACGTCGGTCCTCAGCTGGTGCGGCAGGAGGGGCCTGCCGCCTTTTGTATGGCGGTGGTGGGCGCGTTGACAGACCGTCCCGGCAGTGGTTACGATACGGGGAGAGAAACGAGATCGGAACGGCACAGCGCCACTCGACGGGTTGTCCGCTCGAAACCAGCGAGGGAAGGATCATGACGCCGCGAGCCATTCTCCGGGAAGAGCGACCGACATACCGCCTCTTGCTTCTCCGCAAAAACCATGTCATGAAGCGGGGTGAAACGGCGGCGTTTCTGATCGGTCTTGTGCTCCTGGGCGAGGTGGTGGGGTACGGATCGACGGCGTTCAAGGTCGGCGCGATTGGGCTCGCCATCGCGGTGCTGGCCGTTTCGCCCCTGTTCTGGAAATGGTGGTGGCAACCCCGATATGTCCTTACACCGGACGAACTGGTGGTGGAGACACGTCGCGCCCGGCGCGTCATCCCCCTGGAGACCATCGCGCCTGCGTATGACTTGCGCTTCATCTACCGGATTGACGGGCGGCGCACGCCCCTTCCCGTGTCCGATGCCTTTCTTGACGTGCTGGAAGAGCAGCTTGTTCGCCGAAACGTCCGGCGGCCCTAGGGGAGGGAAAGCATGTCGTATCGTCCCACTTGGTGCGAAGTGAATGTCGCGGCCATTCGCCACAATGTTCGGGCCTTTCGTCGCGTATTTTCCCCTGAGGTGGAGATCATGGCCGTCGTCAAGGCCGACGGGTACGGCCACGGCGCGCCGGTGGTGGCGCGTGCCGCCTTGGAAGCGGGGGCCACGCAGCTCGGGGTGGCCACCCTCGACGAAGCTGTCCAGCTTCGTGAGAACGGTTTGGGCGCTCCCATTCTCGTGCTGGGCCCGACCGAGGGGCGGCATGTTGAAGAAGCGTTCGCCCGGAAGATCGCCGTGACCGTCTTCGATGCCGACACGGTGGCCGCGGTGGCCCGTGCGACCGAGCGGCGGGGATGGGGGGCCGTACACCTCAAAGTGGACACCGGCATGGGACGTCTTGGCGTGCGCGACGAGGCGGAACTCATTAACCTGTATCGGCAACTGCTGGCGGTTCCCGCTTTGCGCGTGGAGGGGCTTTATTCCCACCTGGCGTGTGCCGACGAGGCCGATCCGTCCTTTTCGGTGGCGCAACATGACCGTTTTCGCCGTTTCGTCACGCGCATGAGTCAGGAAGGCCTGCCCGTTCCCCCGCTGCACCTTTTGAACAGCGCCGGGGCCTTGCGTTTTCGCGGGTGGGCCTATCGTCTGGTCCGTATCGGCATCAGCCTGTATGGCTACTACCCTTCGGTGCATGTGAAGACGGGCGAGGTTCCCCTGCGGCCGGCCCTTACGTGGAAAACGCGGGTTGCCCATGTCAAAGACGTGCCGCCGGGAACCCCGATCAGCTACGGGGCGACGTACCGGACGACGGAAGATCTGCGTATCCTGACGCTCCCCGTCGGGTACGCCGACGGCTTTTCACGGCTCCGCTCCAACCGCGGTCATGTGCTGGTTCGTGGCCGTCGCGCGCCCATCGTCGGTCGCGTGTGCATGGACCAGACGATGGTGGCCGTGCCGCGCCACTGGGACGTACAAGTCGGCGAGGAGGTGGTCTTGCTCGGGACGCAAGGCGCCGAACGCATCGATGCCGACGAAATTTCCCGCGAGATGAACACCATCTCGTATGAGGTGCTGACCCTGATCGGCAAACGCGTGCCGCGCGTACCCGTTGACGTGGAGGGCGGGGGAGAGGCGTAAGAAGGGGTCGTGGCGAAAGGAAGGCGTCTTCCTGTTTTGTGTGGATCCCGGAAACGTGATACGATGAGGGTACCCGGGGATGGGCATACCGGACATCGCAGTGGGGTCTGGAGGTGCATGCGGTTGTCCCGAACCGCGAACAAGCGAATCGTCGTCAGCCTACCGGTCACGCTGCTTCAAGAAGTGGACGGCGTCGTGAAGCGGGAAAAGAAGAGCCGCAGTGAGCTGTTCCGGCAGGCGATGAGGTTGTACCTGCACGAGCAGAAGAAGCGGCAAATTCGCGAGTCACTCAAGCGCGGATACCAGGAGATGGCGAGCATCAACCTCCGAATCGCCAAGGAAGCGATTTATGCCGAAGCGGAAGCGGAACACGTGGTGGACCGGTTGGTCAGCGGGGGGTAAGAGGGTGATTGTCAAGCGCGGTGATGTCTTCTATGCCAACCTATCGCCGGTGGTCGGTTCCGAACAGGGTGGCGTTCGGCCGGTACTGATCATTCAGAATGACATCGGCAACAAATACAGCCCGACGGTCATTGTGGCGGCCATCACGGCGCAGATCCAAAAGGCGAAATTGCCCACCCACGTAGAGATCCCCGCGAAACCCTACGGTCTCGAGAAGGATTCGGTCATCCTTCTCGAACAGATCCGCACCATCGACAAGCAACGGCTCACGGACAAGATCACCCATTTGGACGACGAACTGATGCAGAAGGTAAACGAATCGCTCCAGATTAGCCTGGGCTTGGTCGATTTTTGAGTCAAGGGCAATACGTTTTTGTTGGTACAAATCCCGGATGCGCGCCTTCTGCCGCTTTTCCCGATACGCGTATGCCCGGAGGCCTATTGTGGCTTCCGGGCGGCAGAGGATCGACAGTAAAAGAACCAGCATTCATTTAACACACGGATTTGGTGCAGGTCTTTGCCGAAAAAGGCGCGCATCAGCTGCTTGCGGAGCCAGAGCGGCATGGACACGCCTTTCCCTCCCCTCCTGCGTCCCCGTTGTGGTATACGCTATGTGGAACGGAACAAGGGTGTGCGTGTCTAATGCGATCGTGGGGCATTTTTGCCCTCCAATAGGTCGTCCTCAAAACGGCTCTAAGTCAATAACTGTGGATGGGAGGTCAACCAAGCCAAGGGTATAAAAGCGAGGAGCATCTTCCGCACATAGATTTCGCGGTTGCGGAACCCGTAGCTGATTCGTTTGAGCAGCTTGATCTTGGTGTGCACGCCTTCCGTGTAGCCGTTCGAAACACGCCAGGTGTGGTAAGCCAGAATCGCCTCGCGCCAGCGGCGGAGCGTGCGTCCCCACTGCAGGAGCGCGGCATCGCTTGCCGACTGGGCCTCAAAGATCACGCGGTCCAGGATGGCTGCGGCTTCGTCTCGATTGGAAGCACGGTAAACGTCTCGCAGCTGCTCTTTGACCCAGTGAAAGTGGGCCACGTTCTTGTGATGCTTCCGAATGGCGGCAAGCTGGGCAGCTTGGCGTTCGGTGAGGTCGTCCTCGTTCTTCAAAAGCGGCCATCGAGGCAGGCGTACCCCGGTCACCTGCTGTTCCACTAGCCGTGCTTCGTCAACCCGCCGATTCGCGTCCTGGATGACGTGAAACGGATCCGCCACGATGACAGCGCCGGGCAAAGCGCGCTTCACGGCATGGCGCCAAGCATCCTTCAGGTCGATGCACACGGCCCGAATCCGCCGACGAACCGTCTCCGGCAGCTGGCGCAAAAAGCGCTCCAGTGTTTTCATGCGGTCATCCGGCAAGATGGCCAAAAGGCACCGTTTTGGCCACACGCATGTGACCGTAACCATCATGTCACGGCCACGATAGCTGTGTTCATCAATGCTAAGCACGAAGGCATCGACATCCCGGAGGGCTTCCTCGAGATTTACCTGCTGGTCTACGTACCGAAGGAGCAGACGGCGCAAGGTGCTGCTGCTTGTTCCGCTTTCCTGGGCGGCACGACGGAAACTGCCCGCTTTCAGGCGCTGGAGCAAAAGGGCTTCGGCCCGTTCGGTCCTGCGTGCCCAGGGGCGAATACCAGGAAAGCGTTCGGTGAACACTTTTCGACAGGCCGTGCACTGGAAGCGCCGGGGACGTACCCAGAGGTAAACCGGTTTCTCGTTGCACCAGGTGTGCAGCTTCCGTTTCCATTCGCGCGCACGATCGTAGACGCGGCGTGTCAGCTGTCCACAATCCGGACACCGCGCTTCCTTACGCGGCCGACCGGCGTAGATGTGAATACCATCGGATTGATGCACGATACGGTAAACAATCCACGATTGTAAGCCGAACATTTCTGCGGTAAGCTTGTTCATAGGCGGTCGCGAGCCTCCTTCGGGATGTGATGTGCCTAACTATCCCTTGGCTCGTCGACCGCCTTTTCCTCTTAGATCCCACACTTTTTAGCGTAGAGCCCCTCAAAACTTGACGAGACGGGGAATTCTATGTTATAGTAAAAGCGCTCGTTCCGCAGTAGCTCAACGGTAGAGCGGCCGGCTGTTAACCGGTAGGTTGCAGGTTCGAATCCTGCCTGCGGAGCCATTGTGTGCGGAGAGATACCCAAGTGGCTGAAGGGGACGGTTTGCTAAACCGTTAGGGGGCCGGAATTGGCCCCGCGAGGGTTCGAATCCCTCTCTCTCCGCCAGTCAACGTGGCCCGTTGGCGAAGTGGTTAACGCACCAGATTTTCAATCTGGCATGCAGGGGTTCGAATCCCCTACGGGTCACCACATGGACGGTTAGCTCAGTTGGGAGAGCGCTTGCTTCACACGCAAGAGGTCGGCGGTTCGAACCCGTCACCGTCCACCATTGCTTACACGGCAATACGCCTTTTTTTATGGATATACGAATTCAATTCCATGTGGCGACTATGGCGAAGGGGTTAACGCACCGGATTGTGGCTCCGGCATTCGTGGGTTCGAATCCCACTAGTCGCCCCATCGTTGCACCGTGAGCCGTTAGCTCAGTTGGTAGAGCACCTGACTTTTAATCAGGGTGTCGCAGGTTCGAGTCCTGCACGGCTCACCATTTTCCTTTTTGCGGGTGTGGCGGAATTGGCAGACGCGCCAGACTTAGGATCTGGTGCCGCAAGGCGTGGGGGTTCAAGTCCCTCCACCCGCACCAAATCGATTGTCGTCGCTTCCCTTTTCCGTTACCGGAAAGAAGGGCTTTTTTCCTTTTTGAAACGCGTGGGTTAGTGGAAGAATGGGAAGATCAAGAAAAGAAAAGCTTGCGCCAAGGGCGCAAGCTGTTTTGTTTATGGGACTTAACGCTTTTTCTTCCGGGTGTTTCTATGTCCCAATCCGCCAATGTTCACTTCGCCAATGTCTACTTGCTCGAATTCCTGCTCTGCCTCCTGCTCTTGCTCTTGTTCCTGTTCTTGTTCTTGTTCCTGTTCCTGTTCCTGCTCCTGTTCCTGCTCCTGCTCTTGCTTTTGTCCCTGAACCTGAGTGTCTTTGTCGAGGATGGTGATCTTATTCCCGTTTTCAGGCGAGACGTGGATCGAGATTTTGTTAATGATTTGGATCTTTTGCTGCTGATCCTGGTCCGAATCCTGGTCAACATCTTGCTGTTGTTTTTGTTCTTGTTCTTGCTCTTGCTCTTGTTCTTGTTCCTGTTCTTGCTCCTGTTCCTGTTCTTGCTTTTGCTCTTGCTCCTGTTCCTGCTCTTGTTCTTGCCACTGGTCTTGGTCGAGGTCAACCTCGACTTTCACCTTTTTCACCTTCGCACTCGCCTTGGCGACGACGGGTTTCCGCTTTTTGAGAACAGGCTTGCGTTTTTTCTTCATAACGGATACCTCCTTGGTTGATTCAAGCGCGCTTTGTTTTGCTTAGACGTTTGTATGCGGTCGTTCGATTCATTTTTTTTTGTTTCTGATGAAGGGGAAAAAAGGAGGGATTTTCCCATTAGGAAAATCCCGAGGTACGGCGCGAGTTGTTCAGCACCTAACGGCCATGGCGGTGGTGTCTTGGTTCCAGCACGATCACCAGCAGGATAAACAGCACGAGGATAAACTCAAAGTCGTCAAATCTCCTCCGAAAGCCCATAGGAACATCCCCCTTTCGATGGCGGTTGCTTTACTGTATGCGGGGATCGCCGCAACGGCTTGGACTCTTGTCTTTCTCATGTGCGCCCGTATCCCGTAACCAAAACCCCCTGAGCGGCTCGCGCCCAGGGGGAGGGATCGAGGGGTAAGCGGGGTTCGGTTTTGGATGCAGGTTTGTGGAAAAACTGAGGATGCATACAGTGGGGATAGATGAGGCAAGACGCAATCCGAACAGCAAGGGGAGGCGCGGCGCATGTTTCGCGACGGGTACCGGGAAGGGTTTGGCGACGGGCTTCTCGTCGGGCTGATTGTGGGCGTGTGTGTCGGCGCCGTCAGCGGCGTGCTGTTGGCGGTGTCGTAAGCGTTTCGCGCGCCCGATGGTGTTGCCGGAGCGGGCGGCACATGCGCTAGGTGCGCCGGATCTTGGCATCGACAGCCGTCAGCACGTCGCGGATGGATGCGGTGAGGCGCAGGTCGGCCAACGCATCGAGGGGGGTGGGGTCGCGATTGACGATGACCAGCCTCGCTCCCCGCGCTTTGGCCAGCTGGGGAAATCCGTTGGCCGGCGATACCACAAGGGATGAGCCGAGCACGACGAAAAGCTCGGCTTGGCGACTGGCCCGTTCCGCTTCCAGGAGTGCCCGTTCCGGGAGCGCTTCGCCGAACAGGACGACACTCGGGCGCATGGTGCCACCGCAATGCGGGCAGTTCAGTCCGAAATCGTGCAGGAAGGTTTCGGCGGGGGCCCTACGACGGCACTGCTGGCAGTGCACGGTGCGCAGGGTGCCGTGCAGCTCGATGACGTCCGGGCTGCCGGCGCGCTGGTGATACCCGTCGACATTTTGCGTGATCAACGCGTGGATGATGCCGTCTTGCTGCCACCGGGCGAGGATGGCGTGCCCTTCGTGGGGGCCGTGGCGATTGATCATGTCGATGCGCCAGCGGTAGAAGGCGACAAATTCGTCGTAGGCCTGTTCGAGCGCCCTGACCGAAGCCAGCTCCTCAAAGCGGCGGCCGGTCCGCCACAGTCCCCCCGATGAGCGAAAATCGGGAAGGCCGGATTCGGTGCTCATCCCTGCACCGGTAAACACGACGGTGAAGCGCGAACGGCGGAGCCATGTGGTCAGCGTGTCGATCGCATGCGCCATGGTGTCCCTCCTCTCGTTTCCTTCCATTGTAGCGAACGAACCGGAAAGGCGGTGGAGGGCGCACCGGCGAAAACCGGAAAGCGGCGGTTCCGCCCCCAGGCAGTCGCCGCGACCTTGACCGACGGGCCCACTTGTGTCACAATCGTGCCGAGGTTGACGGCGGGCATGCCCCCTTCGCTACGCGCTCGTAGCGACAGGGGGTTGTTGTTGTCGAGACCGGTTGTGTCGACCGGTGGACACGGCAAAGGAGGGTTCGACGTGGCATCCGACGAGTTGAAGACCTTGTTTGCGCAGCTGGTGGAAGAGGGCGTACTAACCGAGGCGGACCGCGTTTTTTGGGAGCTGTTGACGCCCCAGCGGGCCCGGCGCATGGTCGAGGTGCTGAAGCGGCGAACCCGTTACATCACCGTGGTGTTGGAAGCGGTGGACGACGGCCATAACCAGGCGGCGGTACTCCGATCGGCCGATGCCTTTGGGGTGCAAGAGGTGTCCATTGTGGAGGGGCGGGCGGCGTTCTCGCCGAGCGAAGGGGTGTCGAAGGGGGCCCACAAATGGCTGACCATCCACAAACAGCCGGACATCGAAGCGGCGGTACGCTTTTTGCGCGAACAAGGGTACCGCATTTGGGCCAGCCGGCTTGACGATAACGCGGTGCCGCTCGAGGCGGTTGACCTGTCCCAACCGGCCGCGTTCTTGTTTGGCAACGAGCACGCCGGGTTGTCAGAGGAAGCGCTGGCCTTGGCCGACGGCAGCTTCATCGTGCCGATGGTCGGCTTCGTGCAGAGCCTTAACATTTCCGTGGCCGCGGCGATCACCCTGTTCCATGTCACCCACCGCGCCCGTGAGGTGGCTGGCGACCGCTACTTCCTGACGCCGGCGGAACAGCGGACTGTCTTGCAGCAATGGCTCCGCACGGCGACGCCCAGGACGCGCCGCGTGGCGCAAGAGCTGGCCCGCCAGGCGGCGGATGGGTAAAAAGAGGAGCGCCCTCCGGTGATGCGTTCACCGGAGGGCGCTGCTGTTTTGTCATTCTTTTGTCATTCTGTGACCTCCAAAAGGGCCACAGCGCCTTTCTGTGCGTGGTTGAATTGATGCGTCACAATCGAGTAGGTGCCCGCCTCCTTGACTGTAAACTCGACCACCGCGCCACCGCTGGCCGGCAGCATGACCGTCTGCATCCCTTTGAGGTGGTTGTTGGGGTTGCCGTCGAGATAGACGTCGTCAAACACCGTGCCGACGACGTGGAACGAGCTCACCTGGTTGGGGCCGGCGTTGAGCACGTAGATCCGGTATACCCGTTCTTGGGTTTGACAATGATCACCCCGTGCATACCGTTGGCGATGTGCTGGAGTACCGGTTTGGTGCCGCAATGGTACATGAATACTCCTGGCTTGCTGGCGGTGTAGGTAAAGGTATTGCTTTCGCCCGGGGCGACATCGATAAACTTTTTGGACGGCGCAGCGTGAACGGCGTGGAAGTCCATACTATGGGGAATGGCGGGATCGAGGTTTTTCAGCGTGAAATGGATCGTGTCGCCTTCGTTGACGACAATGAGCGGTCCCGGCGCTTGGCCGTTGAATGTCCACGCTTTGTATATGACGCCTTTGTCGATTTCGATATCGGTCACCTGGGCGGTCATCTCCACCTTGATTCATGGTCGTTCAAGCGCTCGATTTTGACGGGGACAGGCGGATGATTGACGCCTTGATGGGCGGTGAGCACTTGTGAAGCCGGTTTTGGATCCGTTTGACTGGCTGCATCGGCAGGGATTTCCGATGTTCTTCCACAACCGGATAGCAATCCTGTGAGCAGGACAACCGACAGACCGATGACGACCGATTTGTTCATGATTTACAACCTCCATTGGCTCGTACACGAGGGTGTCGGACGATCGTCCGATGGGTTCATAGGGATCCCCGCACTTTCATCTTATTAAACAAAAATCAATATATAAGTGAACAACATCACAAAAAAAGAACCTGAAACAAAAAGTTCAAAAATAAAATCATCAATATACAAAAAAACCTGCGGCTAAATAGCCGCAGGTCCAGGGTGAAGCATGAGGTGGGACCGTTATTGAAACCCTTCTGCCTACAGCCGCTCGCCGTCGCGAACGGTCGGCGGACGCAGGCGGAAGAAGGATTTCACGACAAACCAGGTGAGGGGCAGCACGCCGACGACGATGAAGATCGTGTCCGGCAGTGCCCGCCACCACAACAGGGCGTTCACAAGCGGTTCATTGTAGAAGTTCGGATCGCGGGCCGCCCAGAACCCGTTCAGGTACGACTCGGCCAGCTGCAGAATCCCGACCGGCAGCAGCGTGATGAGGATCATGCCGGCCAGGCCGATGTTCAGGCCCCAGCAGGCCATTTTGAGGACCTTGTCGTTCCATGCCTCGGGCTTGACGAGGTTGCGCAGCGTGTAGAGCAGCACGGCGATGGCAAACATGCCGTAGACGCCCATCAGTGCGCCGTGGCCGTGGGCCGGTGTGAGGAAGGAGCCGTGCTGGTAGTAGGACACGGCCGGAAGGTTGATCAGGAAGCCGAGGACACCGGCGCCGACCAGGTTCCAGATTGCCGTGGAGATGAGGAACCAGAATGCGGCGCGGTACGGGAAGTGAACACCGCCCTGCTGCAGGATGCGGTATTGCCCGTAGGCCTCGAGGATAAGCAGGGTGAGCGGAATCACCTCAAGGGCCGAGAACACGGCGCCGAGACCAATCCAGATTTCTGGGGCGCCGATCCAGTAGTAATGGTGACCCGTGCCGATGACGCCGCTTCCAAGAAGAAGGATGAGCTGGAAGTACAAGGCTCGTACGGTCGATTTTTTCGTCACCAGCCCCATTTGCACGAGCAAGAAGCCGATAACGACGACGGCAAAGACCTCAAAGATCCCTTCCACCCACAAGTGGATGATCCACCAGCGCCAGTAGTCGGCGTAGGTGATGTTGCTGCCGGGGTTGAAGAAGAAGGCGAAGATGTAGAAGGCCGGCACGGCGATGGCCGAGTAGAACAACAGGTGTACCAGTCCGCCCTTGTCCGTCTCCGCTTTCAGGCTGTCGCGCAGCCCACGGTAGACAAGGAATAGCCAGATGCTCATGCCGACGACCAGCACGACCTGCCACAACCGGCCAAGCTCCAGGTACTCCCAACCCTGATGGCCGAGCCAGAACCACAGGTTGCCCAGGTATCCCTTGACACCAAGCCACTGACCGATCATGCTGCCGACGACGAGCACAACGAGGGCCCAGAACAGGATGTCGACAAGGAGGCCTTGACGCTTTGGTTCGCGTCCGCCAACCACCGGGGCGACGTAGATGCCCATTCCGAGCCAGGCGGTGGCGATCCAGAAAATGGCGAGTTGCAGGTGGTAGCCCTTGGCAATGTTAAAGGGCAAGAGATTGGCAACCCAATCCAACCCGTAGAAGGAATCCGGTTCGATGTAGTAGTGGGCCAAGAGGCCTCCGAGCATCACCTGGGCGAGAAAGAGCAGGATCACGACGGTGAAGTACTTGGCCGTCTTGCGCTGACTGACCGTGACCGGAATGGCCGCCAGGTCAAAACGGGGGAAGTTGCCCGGTGTATAGGCTTCTTCCATGTCCAGCTTGTAGCGGTAATAGAAGTACAGGATGAGCGCGGTAAAGCCGATCAAGAGAGCGGTACTGGCCGCGCTCCACCAGATGGAAGAAAAGGACATCGTGTTTCCGGCCGCTTCGTCATACGGCCAGTTGTTCGTATAGGTGTGGGTTTCACCCGGCCGATTCGTGCTGGCCAGCCACGCTGTCCAGAAGAAGAAGTCGGCGATCTGCGTCAGCTGATCCCCTTCTGCTACCCAGGCACGATCCGACTTCGGCATGTGCTCCTCTTGGATCAGGCCGGGCAGAATGCCGTTGCCGTCGCCCTTGGTGAAGACGGTGCGGTAGTGTTCTCGCACCTTTTGGAGGGCATAGACCTGGGCCTCGGTGAGGGTCAGCGTGTCGGTTTCCGGATCGTAGCGGTTTTCCTTGATCTCTGTCCTGACTTTTTTCTCAATCGCGGCCTGCTGGGCTTTGTCCAGATCAGCAAAGGGCTTGCCGTAATCCCGCCGGGCGTGGAAATCCTGCATGGCTGTGACGGCAATGTGCAGTGTCTCGGCGGTGTAGTCCGGCCCAAGGTAGGAGCCGTGGCCGAGCACCGATCCGTAGTCCATCAGCCCGTATTTTTGGTAGACGGCTTGCCCGCCCTTGATTTGCGCGGCAGTGGTGAGTACTTCGCCCTTCGGGTCGACTACCTTTGCCGGGCGCGGCGCCAGCGATTCGTAGATCCAATACCCCCCGATGAGCAGAACGGTAAAGCTGGCAAGGATGGTGACGACGAGGATTTGCTTGAGCAAACTTCGCCTTACCGAAGGCTGCGTCTCGGGGGACGTCCGCCGTTCTGCCATCCCTTTTCCCTCCCATTCCTTGGGGTTTGTGGGCACCCCCAATATAAGAAAGACGGGGCGCACAGCTTGTGATCGCCATCACGTTTTGCCGCTTCATTCACCGATTTGCCACAAGGGCACAAACGAGGCGTCCCTTGAAACCCGAGTGAATCAAGCCGGTCCGACCAAACTGTGATGCATCTCACAATGCGCGGGAAATGGGGGCATTATAATAAATGCGCCCGTACCGGGCGCAACCGAAACCGTTGCGGGAGTGGGGGTGAGGAACCGGCGGGACAAAAGGTGCCAACGAAAGCGGGGGTATCGCATGAAGGGATACACCAAATTCTTTATCATTGCCAGCATCCTGTATTTCGTGTTGGGAACGCTGCTCGGAACACTGTTTTTCTTCCGTCCCACCCTCTTGGCGCTCAAACCGGTACATGTCCACCTCAACCTGCTCGGCTTTCTGTCCATGATGGTCTACGGTGTGTTGTACCACGTCTTGCCGCGCTTCCTTGCCCGGCCCCTGTACAGCGAATGGCTCGCGTGGTTCCACGTGATCGCTGGCAACCTTACCTTCGTGTTGCTTCTGGGGCTGATGGCACTGGGTTATGGGGGAGGGAGTTCCGAAGCGTTGGCGTGGGCCAAATGGGCTGCCCTGGCTCATTGGCTGACGATTCTCGCCTTTGCGTACAACATCCTGCAAACGATTCGGCTTGCCTCGTCGTGAGGAGAGGTGTTTTCGCACGAAGACCGCGGGAGTGTGCATTCGCTCATCGGAGTAGCGGGTCGAGGGAAGGAGGGGACAACGATGACCTTTACCAAGAACATGACGGTCAACGAGGTGATCCAGGCATCCCCGGAAGCGATGAAAGTGCTGGACGCATTCGGCATTGACCTGTGTTGCGGGGGGATGGAAACCCTGGAAGAGGCTGCGCGGAAAGTGGGCGTGGCCGTGGAGGACGTGCTGGAAAAGTTGAACGTAACCAAGGGAGGGTAAAGGAGATGGCAAGCACCAAGACGCAACACCGTCTGGCTGACTACCTGACGGACAAGCAGGTGGAGCTGATCCATGTATCCGACGTCCTGAAGCACTTTGTCATCAACCTAAAACGCGGTGAGCGCAAGGCCTGTGGCGGTGCGTTTCACCCGGAGGTTTCTTTTTATGTTGTTGAAGGCGAAGGGACCATTTTCATCGGCGACGAGGCCTATGCGGTCAAGGCAGGCGATTTGCTCATTTGCCCGCAAGGCAAGCCCCATGCCTTTACCGCCTCGAGCGACAAGTTTTCCATTTTTGTGTCCCTGCCGCTGAAGCAGTGAGGCGGCAAGCCGACCATCCGAACCGAGCGCCTGAGCCGATTTGTCGGTGGGCGCTTTTTTCGTGCGGTTGGATGTGCAGATGAACAAAATGTGAGCGGACTCCTGAATGTGAAAAATGTCACTGACCCTTTGTTCGGACGAGTTTATCATAAAAAGTAATATAAGAAAAACATAGTAATTATTTTCGATCCGGAACGGGATCCTAACGGAGAGAACAAAGAGCTCTTAAGGTGGGAGAGAAGAATGCATGCATGGACGGGACCAATTCCAATGGATGGGCGACCCCTCTATCGCGTTGCAGGTGACAAACCCATGAACGGCCATCCCTTCGCCATTCGCCTGCGCACCTTCCCGATGGGGAAGGACATCGCGTTTCTGATCACCGGCGGGCAGGCTCACATTGGGGCGGTGGCCCTTGCCTATCCAACGGGGGAGGGGGTTGAAGCAGCCGTTTACGCGCTCCCCGGCCACCGAGAAGGAGAGATCGCAGAGGAGCTGGCCCGCCGGGCGGCCGAAGCGCTGGGCTGTACGGTTGTCGTGGCGATGGGCATTCATGTGGAGGGGGCGACCAAGGAGGAGATCAATGCGATTGTGCGGACGGTCCACCGCCTGATGGAGGACGAGTTGGCCCGCATCGCATAACGCGTTGGCCGGCGGGAGCAGTACCGGCTGCGGCACGGCTCATGAAGAACGTGCAGGGGGTTGCGGGCATCTGGGGCTTCGCGGTGGGGCAAACCGGCCGTCACTGTGATCGCGGTCACGGTTTTGGTATGCGTTTTGCCGTATCCTGAAGGCGCAGGGGTTGAAACATAAGGCTAAGCGCCAACGGCGACCGGTTGAGGAGGGAACGTTAATGGAAGCCATGCCCTTCGGCTGCGGCATGATGGGAATGACCGGCGGTCCGCTGACGCTTTGCGAAGGGCTTCAGCGGTTAAAGGACGAACACCCGCCGCTCCGCAAGCAGATGGAGAAATTGTTCAAGGAGGCGCAGGCGATCGGCGCCGATGCGGGCGTCGAAGACTGGGAGGCACCCCTGCGCGCGCTGGAAGAGAAAGTGAGGATGTTCGTGGCCGAGTTGGACCCGCACTCCAAACGGGAAGAAGATGTCCTTTTCCCGCTGATGGCCAAGCATATCGGGCGGGAGATGGGTCCCATCGCGGTGATGGAGTACGAACACGAACAGGCCAAATCGCGCCTTTCGGGATTTCTGGCCACGATGGCCAGCCTGACCGGTCCCATCAAAGCCGATACCGCACGGCGGATGGCGCGTGAGGTGTCGGAAGCGGTGCAGATCCTGTTCGATCATTTCTTGAAAGAGGAAAACGTGCTCTTTCCGATGGCCGAGCAGATCCTGTCCGACGCGGAGAAGGAAAAGCTGCTTGCGGGCGTGAAGGCGAGGGGTTAACGCTTCCCCCTGCTTGAGCCGTTAAAAATGGAGGACGGCGCCTTGCCCCGGTTGTGGTCGGGGAGGCGCCGTTGCGTTTGTTATTCGACGATCTCCGGCCGCATCGCCTCAAGGCGCGCCGCAACCGCCTGAATGTCGGCTTCTCCCACGCCATGTTGACGAAGGGCGCGGCCGAGCAACTCCACGATCGCGTCGAAGTGTTCGTCGCGAATGCCCAGCCCGCGGTGCGCCTCGCGCATGCTACGTCCCGTGTACTTGTTCGGTCCACCGGTGGCGAAGGTGAGGAACAGCGTTTGGTGCCGACGCTGTTTGGCCATGTCGGTGTTGGCGAAGAAATGAGCTACGCGTGGATCGGCCAGGACCATGTCGTAGAAGGTGTCGACCACCCGAGCAATCCCTTCTTCTCCGCCGAGTCGTTCGTAAAGAGACGGCTGTGCCACAGCGGTCATCCCCCTTTTTACAGGTTATGGTGCGCGACTGCTCCATACGATACAATCTTTGGCCGTTTAGAAGTGTGATCGATGTCACAGACGAAGGGACATGATTTTGATATGGGAGAGCAGATTGGTCACGCCCGAGGCAGAACAAATGCGAGGTGTCTTGTTTGTAAGGGAGATTTCATTTATTTTTTATTTAGAATAATGGGAAACTTCAATATTAAAAGGGGTTCATCTATGGGGGTTGACCCCCGGTCATTCGTGCCGTTCCTTGTGGACGCCAAGCGAAACAGGGACCTCGCGCCCCCGCCAACCCGGCCCGGCGGAGCCGGACCGGGCGTTGGGGCGTATGACGCGACATGACGCGCACCATTCCCCTACACTCGTGCAAGGGAAGCGCTCCTGCCGGTTGACCCGGTGGCCGTCAGCTTTCACGGATGCGGAGGCTGTCAACGCGGGCCGTGCCGGCTGCTCCCAAGGCGTACAGCTCGTCGAGGAAGGCGGCCTGAAAGCTCCCCGGGCCTGCAACCTGGCCCGCTGCGCGCTCCGCCGCCCGCCCGTATACCGCCATGGCCAGGGCTGCGTCGCGGGCCGGATCCTCCGAACCGGCCAGGAACACGGCTACTGCGGCGGTGACGGCACACCCGCCCCCGGTGATGACCGTGAGCAGGGGGTGGCCGTTGTCCACGGACCACAGCCGCCGGCCGTCGGTCACCAGGTCGGTGGCCCCACTGGCCACGACGATGCAGCCGTAGTGGGCTGCCAGCTCACGTGCCGCTCCGGCCACTTCCTCCAGGGGGACCCGGTCACTGTCCACGCCCCGGCTCCGGCCTGCTGCCCGTTCCGGGACGGCCAGGGCAAGGATCTCGGCGTAATTGCCCCGCACCGCCGTCACGCCCAGCTCCAGCAGGCGGCGGGATGTCTCGAGGCGCAGCGGGGTGAAACCGGCACCGACCGGGTCGAGGATAACCGGCACGCCGTGCCGGCGGGCCTCCTGCTGGGCGGCGAGGAAGTCGGCGACGTCGCTTTTCCGGAGGGTGCCGATGTTGATCACCAGCGCGCTTGCCCGGCTGATGATGGCGGGGAATTCCTCCGCTTCTGGCGCCATGATCGGCGATCCCCCCAGCGCTAGGGTGACGTTAGCCGTCCAGTGCATGACCACCAGGTTGGTCAGGTGGTGGATCAGGGGCCTTGTTTCGCGCACCCGGTGCAGGCAGCGGGTCGCCTCTGCTTCCCAATCGCGTCTCGGGAACGGATGGGGAGAAGAAGTCCCAGCCGGGCTGGACAAGGTGTTCGAGGATTGCAAGGTGTCCATTGGTGTTCCCTCCTACCGGTGCGTAAGATGGGCATCACGAGGGCGGAGACCCGGCTCAGGATGAACCCGTCGGCCAAGAACCGTTCGCGTCCCGCCAGGCGTTCCAAGTCCAGTATCGTTTTCTGCGGAACCAAAGTCAACGGTCAGACCCAGTTCCGGTTCAGGTTTTCAATACCATAAACGACCGCGAGCCTCGGATCATAAGGCTCGCGGTCGTTTTTCCATTCGTCAACCTTATAGGTTAGCGTGTCGGTTGTTCCTGGGTGTACGGCAGATGCGGTTCATCTTCTAAGGACCAGCCGGTTTTGAGCCCCACAATGAACCAGCCCAGCACGAGCGCGCCAATGGCAAAGATGGTGTCACCGATGATCCTTAGCCAAACAAAGGTTTCGATAATGGGGCGTTGCAAGAACTCTGCCGAACGCGCGTACCACATCCCGTGTTCCACGCTTGCCCATGTTTGGAGAGCGCCAACGGGCAAGAGGCTGAGCAGCACCATGAGCGCCAGTCCAATGTTAATGGCCCAAAACGAGAATTTGAGCGGCCTGGTTTTCCATTTCTTTTGGGTCGTGAGTCCCCGCATGCAGAAGAGCATGAGCCCGATACCCAGCATGCCATAGACTCCAAAGAGGGCGGTGTGTCCGTGCACCGGCGTTGTATTCAGCCCCTGCATGTAGTACAGGGCAACCGGGGGGTTGATGAAGAAGCGGAAAAGCCCAGCGCCGACCAAATTCCAAAATGCAACGGCTACAAAGTAGTAGATGGGCCACTTGTACGCTGACACCCAGGGGCGCGCCTGGCTGAGCGTGAGGTTTTCATATGCCTCAAACCCAATCAAGACGAGAGGGACGACTTCGAGAGCGCTAAAGGTTGCCCCAAACGCCAAAACGCCGATGGGGGTTCCACTAAAGTACAGGTGGTGAAATGTCCCAATAATCCCCCCGAACAGAAACACGATGGTAGAGAAGAGCACGGAAGCCGTTGCGGTCGAGATACGGAGCAATCCCATGCGCGTAAACAAGAAGGCGATCACGGTGGTGGCAAAGACTTCGAAAAACCCTTCAACCCATAGGTGAACGACCCACCACCGCCAATACTCGGCGATGGCCAAATGGGATTGCTGCCCCCACATGAGCCCCGGAATGTAAAACACGGGAATGGCCAGAGAAGCCAGCAGGAAGAGCCCCAACAAATGGCGGTTTTCCCGCGCTTTTTTGAACGCAGGCCACAAGGCCCGTGCCATCAGGAAGAACCAGAGGAAAAGCCTGACCGTCAAGAATAGTTGCCAAAAACGTCCAATATCAGTGTACTCATATCCCTGGTGTCCAAACCAAAAATTGGTCTTCAGATCGGGGATCCGCTGCATGATCGCCAGCCACTGGCCGGCAAGGCTGCCTACTACAATGATGACCAGGCACACGAAAAGGAAATTCACAAAAAAGCGCTGCCCTTTCGGCTCATATCCCGATACCGCAGGGGCCATGAACAAGCCGGTTCCAAGCCAGGCGGTCGCAATCCAGAAGATACCGAGTTGCGTGTGCCACGTTCTCGTCACCGCATAGGGAATCCATTCGGCGAGGGGGATCCCGTAAAAACCCGATCCTTCCACCTGGTAGTGCGCCGTGATGACCCCAAGCCCAATCTGGATGATAAACAGGGCTGCTGCAAGCCAGAAATACTTTAGCGTGGCTTTCATAGAGGGTGTTGGTGACAAGGCGAGCAAAGGATCTTTTTCCGGATAGGTTTCGGCGCTATCCTCATGTCTGTGTTTTTGCACGGCATAGTACCAGGCCAGTGCACCGATTCCTGCCAGAAGCAAAACAAAGCTGATGACGGACCATACCACCATGGATCCTGTTAACGTATTGCCGATGAGCGGTTCATGGGGCCAGTTGTTTGTGTACGTAATCTCTTCACCCGGTCGATTGGTAGCACATGCCCACGTCGCCCACCAGAGGAACGCGTTCAGCGCCTGAAGGCGGCTTTCGTCTTTGATGACGTTGTCCGGAATCGCGTACGCTTCCCGGAGTTTCGCTAGCTTTGGATCATCGGTGAAGAGCGCGGTGTAGTGTTGGCTGATGGCCTGGTAGGCTTGAGCGCGCAGGGGAGAGATCACCAAATCGCCGGTCGTCGGGTTGTAGGTATTGGTTCGCATTTCTTTTTTAGACGCGCCTGCAGAACCGATTTTTCCTCATCCCCAAGCGCGTCGTACGGTTTTTGGTATTCTTCCTTGGCCCAATAATTCAGGAACCACATGCATTCTCGGTGCAGCCAGTCGGCCGTCCAGTCGGGGGCGACGTAGGCGCCGTGCCTCAAACAGAGCCGATGGCATGTCCCCCTATCGACTGCCATACATTTTGGCCTTCTCGGATGTCGTCGCCTGTAAACAGAACGGTTCCTGTTGTGGTGACGACCCTCTGCGGAATCGGCGGCATTACTTGGTAAATTTTTCCCCCGTAGTATCCAAGCACAGCAAAGGATAAAAGAATAACAAGCGCTAAACTGACCCACAGTTTGGTGTAACGCATAGAGCTCCCACCAAAAAATGGTCATCATTAACTAGAATTCCCAGCTAAAGAGGTGTGATATGCACCCAAAAAAATACAGAAGCGGCTTCTGCCGCTTCTGTATGTAGACAACGTACGGGAGCCTTTTCGCGGCATCCTTTTCGCATTCCAGCCGGAAAAAGAACTCCCTCGGCTGCGTTGGCACCGAGGGAGTTTGGTCTGAAGCGACTTCCGCCGCGTTTCCGCTGCGTTCGGGTGAAAACGTCGCGCTAGATCACACAGACTTCCGCCGGGCACTGCCCGTCGCAATGGCACATCGCCCGCAATCGTTGAAGGTCGTGCACCACCAGGTGGCCGGCGCGCGTGCTGAGGGTGCCTTCGGCTTTCAACTTGTTCAGCATGCGATTGACGCTTTCCCGGCTGGCGCCGATAAAGTTGGCCAGGTCCTGGTTGGTCAGCTTCAAGGCGATGAGGATGCCCTCTTCTGTCGTTCGGCCACAGGAATTGCACAGGCGGATGAGCGTTGACGCAAGGGCGCCGGTCTTGCCGTACACCAGGAGATCGCGCATCTTGGTTTCCAGGACGCGTTTCGTGATGGACATCCACTGCAAAAAGGCAATGGCCAAATCGGGATGACGGTAGAACAAAAATTCCAGTTCCCCCTTGCGGATGACCCCGAGGGAGGCATCGGTGATCGCGATGGCGTTCGTCAGGTTGAGGGCGTGGGACAGCGTGCAGGGATCGCCGACAAGGTCGCCGGCATGCTTGATGGTGAAGGTGATCTCTTCTCCGCTGTCGGTGTTCTTGGTGATCTTGACGGTGCCTTCGTGAATGTAGTAAAGATATTCGGTCCAATCTTCGTCCTGGAACAGGTACGTTCCGCTGCGCACCTTTTTGGGTGTCATAATGGCGAGAAGCCGTTCAAACTGATCCGGGCGGACGAAATCGACAAAGCGCTTTCCAACGACCGATGTGGACATGGTGGTCCCTCCAGTTCGGCGCTTCGACAAACCCGATGGGGATTGCGAAGGTCGGATGAATTCCCTCCTACTGACACTATAGCAGGCAATCGGAACGTGAAGATTTGCGAAGCTGTGACGTCTGTCACAATCTCGTGGCGGATTTTCGGGATACCATGGAAGCAGAAGAAGAGGACATGCGCAGCGGACGACCAACGTCCGGGTAGAAGAAGCAGGAGGGGTTGTGATGAAGCTACTCGTTCCGCACGAGCACGGCGGATGGGCGATGGTCTCCGTCCCCTTTCTCCTCGGCATGGTGGTGGGAGGACCCACGTGGCTGCACCTTCCGCTGTTTCTCGCTTGGTTGTGTTTCTACCTGGGGGCCTATCCCTTCCGCCTGATGCTTGCGCGGCGAGGCGGGGGCGATCGGCAGCGACTGTTCCGCTGGTCGGTGGGCTACTGGGCAGCGGGGTTGATATTCGCCATTCCGCCGCTGGTTTCCCACCCGTCGCTGTTGTGGGCCGGGCCCGTGCTTGGGGGATTGTTTGCCGTCAACAGCTGGTTTGCGTACCGACGCAACGAGCGGTCCTTCGTCAACGACGTCTGTGCCATCTTGGCCTTTTGCGTCGGCGCTGCGGCAGCTTATGTCGTCGGCGCGGGAACATGGGACCGGATGGCCCTGTGGGTCGCGGGGATGTGTGTGCTCTATTTCGTGGGCAGCGTCTTTTTCGTCAAGACCGTGTTCCGGGAGCGAAAAAACGCGCAGTGGCTCCGTGCTTCAAAAGGATACCATGTGCTGCTCGTGGGGTGCCTGGCTCTCATGGAGCCCTTGCTCGTGCTGCCCTATGCCTTTGCGGCCGTGCGGGCCTTCGTGTGGGGCGGGAAGGTGATGCGCCCGATCCACGTGGGACTTATTGAGATTGCGGGTTCGGTGGTTTTCCTTGTGCTCTCGGTGGTGGTACTTTCCGTCACGAATTGGCCCACGCTTTGAGGGCCTCCACGTCGTAGAGGATGATGTGCTGGCGCGTCATGTCGAGAATCCGCTGGCGGCGCAGGTCGTTGAGCAGGCGATTGACGCTTTCACGCGTCGTGCCCGCCATGTTGGCCAGGTCCTGGTGGGTAACGGGGAGGCGCAGCACCACTGCCCCGTTTTGCGTACTTCCGTGCGTGGCGGCCAGCCGCAGGAGGATGGCCGTGAGGCGATGCCGCACGTCCTGGGTGGAGAGTTCCTGCAGCTTTTCCTGCAGTTCGCGGATTTTGGCCCCGAGCACGCGCAGCACCTTCACGGCGATGGTCGGTGTCGACAGCAGAAGCTGTTCAAAGGAGCGGACCGGGATGGCGAAAACGCGGGTCGGCACAACGGTTTCGGCCGTTGCCGGGTAGGGGCTCTGGTCGAAAAACCCGGTGTGAGGGAACATATCGCCCGTCGTCAAGAGGGAAATAATCTGTTCGTGGCCGTTTTCGTCCACCTTAAACGTCTTGACCAGGCCGTCGATGATCACGTAGACGGCCTCGCGCGTACCGCCCTCATTGAAGATCACCGCTTTTTTGGGGAAGGAGCGGGGGATGGCGATGGCCGCGATCCGTTCCAGCTCCTCTTCGGTGAGGTCGCGAAACAGGGAAACGTTGCGCAGGTGTGGGATCAATTGGGACACGCCCATCACCTCGGTTGACACGTATGGGGGACGGCAGGGTCAGGTTGCCCGCCGTCCCTCATAAATTTCCTCGTCGGTCAGAAAGCACGCCGGGTCTTCCGCCCAGAAATCGCCGTGTACGGCCATGGCCCGGGCGCGGAAATTGCCGTTGCAGATGTCGAGGAACCGGCAGCCGGCGCACCGCCCCTTGAGGAGCGGCTTGCGGTTGCGCAGTTTCTGGAGCATCGGGTGGGGGTTGTCCCGCCACAGTACCGAAAAGGGGGTTTCCCGCACATTGCCCACGGTGACGTAGGGCGTGAACTGATCGGGGTGGACGAAGCCGCGGTGGTCGATGTTGGCAATGGCAATCCCTGACCGGTTGCCCCCCGCAAAGCGCAGCTTCTCGTAAATGGCATCCGCCTTGGCGGGGTCTTTTTGCATGACCCGCAAGTAGAGATAGGCGCCGTCGGCGTGGTTGTCGACGGTGAGGATTTCCTTTTGAAGGCCACGCCGGGCGAAGTCCTCAACACGGGCGAACAGGGTGTCGAGAATCTGGCGCGTCTCCTCGGGAGAAATGTCGTCTTCCGCCGAGGCGCGTCCGGTATAGACGAGATGGTAGAAGCAGGCCCGCTGGATGCCTTCCTCTTCGATCAGGTCAAAGATGGCGTCCAGTTGGTCTGCGTTGTGACGGTTAATTGTGAAACGCAGGCCCACCTTCACCCCTTGGTTCAGGCAGCTTCGGATGCCGCGCAGGGCGGCGTCAAAGGCGCCCTTCTTGCGGCGGAAGCGGTCGTGCACGTCACCGATCCCGTCGAGGCTAATCCCGACGTAGCCGACACCGATGGCCTTGATCGCCTTGGCCAGCTCCTCGTCGATCAGCGTGCCGTTGGTGGAAAAGGTGACGTGGATGCCCTTTTCGACGGCGTACCGAGCCAGATCGAGGATGTCCGGGCGAACGAACGGTTCCCCGCCGGAAAAGAGGATCACCGGCACGCGCAGCGCGGCCAGGTCGTCAATGACGGCAAGGGCTTCTTCGGTCGTCAGCTCGCCGTCGTATTTTTTGTTTTCCGAGTTTGCGTAACAGTGGAGGCAACGCAGGTTGCACGTGCGCGTGATGTTCCACACCACCACCGGACCGGCCCCTTCGTGGGTGCCGTGCCGCTGGCCGACGGAACGCGGCGTGTAGCGCAGCCGGTCGCCGAAGGAGGCGACGTCGGCGAGGAGATGGGAAACGTTTAGCATCGGAGGTCACACTCCTTGTTCCCACTTTGCGGATCTGATTCATTGGTGTCATTGTACCCCAACGGCCGCTGCAGGAGTGTGACGAATGTCATACTATGACCGGGGAAACTTTGTTACGGTGGAGACGGGAAGGAGGGACCCCCTTTGCTGGACTTTGCCCGTTCGCCCTTTGTGGCCATTTGGGAAGTGACCCGCGCCTGTGCCCTCAAGTGCCTGCACTGCCGGGCCGAGGCGCAATACCGTCGCGATCCGCGCGAGCTCTCGACGGAAGAGGGCAAGGCCCTCATCCGCCAGATTCGCGACCTGGGCGCTCCTCTCTTAGTCTTCACCGGCGGTGACCCGCTGATGCGCGAGGACCTGTTTGCGTTGGCCGAATACGCCAAAGAGCAGGGCCTGATCGTCTCCCTTACGCCCAGCGCCACGCCGCGGGTGACGGAAAAGGCGATGCGCCAGGCCAAGGAAATCGGGCTTGACCGCTGGGCGTTCAGCCTCGACGGGTCGACGGCCGAGATCCACGACGCCTTCCGCGGTACGCGGGGCTCCTTCGATTTGACGATGCGCGCGATCGAAACCCTGCGCCGGCTGGGTATGCCTCTTCAGATCAACACCACCGTCAGCCGGTACAACCTCGACGACCTGCCGAACATTGCCCGGCTCCTCGAAGGAATGGGCGTGGTGATGTGGAGTGTCTTTTTCCTCGTTCCCACGGGACGGGGCAAGCTGGCGGACATGATCTCCGCCGAGGAGCATGAGCGGGTGTTCCACTGGCTGGCCGACTTGGCCGAGCGGGTGCCATTTGACATCAAGGCGACGGCGGCTCCCCACTACCGCCGTGTGGTGCTCCAGCGGGCCAAGGCGAAGGCGCGGAACGGTGCGCCGGGTGGACTGGCGCCCACCTCGCCGCCTTCTACTGGGCCGACCGGCGCCCTGTCGAACGACTCGCGGTGGCCTGCCGCGGCCGAAGGCGTAACCGGCGGTCCGGACAGGAACGAACCGTCAGGCCTACCGCCCTGGCTGGCCGGGCGTCAGCGCGAGCTGCGGGCCCCGCGCGCCGTCAATGACGGCAACGGCTTTGTTTTTATCTCCCATATCGGTGAGGTGTGTCCGAGCGGCTTTCTGCCTCTGGTGTGCGGCAATGTGCGCGAGCGGCCCCTGGCCGACATCTACCGCCACCATCCTACTTTTGTTGCCCTGCGCGATCCGGAGCGGCTCAAAGGGAAGTGCGGGGTATGCGAGTACCGTACCATCTGCGGCGGTTCGCGGGCGCGGGCGTATGCTGTCACCGGCGACCCGTTGGCCAGCGACCCGTCGTGCGCCTATGTGCCGCCGGCGTGGGAGCAAGGGGGAGAGAAGGCGCAGGCGGAAGCGCATTGATGGCAAACCCGGCGTATGGGGTCAGTGGAGAAACCATCGGCAGCACGGTGAAACCGGTTGGCCCTGGGATGTTGCCCGGGGCCTCGTTTTTTTTTGTGGGCAACCGGGGACCGAATTCTCGACTTCGCTCCCGAAAGCAGCCGGTTCCGGTACGGCGATTGGCCGGAGCATGCCGCTCGCGTTGTTCTGGGATTGTCTGGTGGCTTAGTGGGAATGAAGTATAGGTGTGCCGGAAACCGGTTATTCTGTTGAAGAACGGGATACACATTCCTCCTCAACCACGAGGCGGCCCGGAGGGCAGCGTTGGCGAACAAGAATCGAAAAATTGAAAACCATTGCCCTCCGCGGTTCCCTGTGGGTCAGTTTCCGATCACCACGAAGGAGGGCCGGATATGTCGAAAAAGCGTAGCGATGCACCGCCCTCGGTGGAAACGAAGGCAGTGCCGCAAGAGGGGAACGTATCGGTCAAGGGGACGTTTGTCTTTGCAATACTGCTCGGTGCCTTCATTGTTGTGAGCTGGCTGGTCGTTTATTTCCTTTATCTATCGCTGTAGGCGCCATATGGGAAGGAGGGACCGCAGATGGAAATGCACCGCTACGAAAAGATTTGGTTGATGATCGGCGTGGGTGCGTTGGTGGTGTTTTTCTTGCTGCTGGTCTACAGCCAGTACGTCATGGGGTTTATGCCCGCCCATGGCTTCACCACGATCGATTCGACCAAGGTGGACCAGACGCTGCCCTTCAATCGTCCGGGGGTGTTCAAGAAGGGCGAGAAGGACTACGAGGTCGTCTTGGTGGCGATGGCGTTTGGATTCAACCCGAATGTGATCGAGGTACCCGTCGGGTCCACTGTGCATTTCAAGGTGACGTCGAAGGACGTGGTGCACGGCTTTGAAATCCCGATGACGCGGGTCAATGCGATGGTCATTCCGGGGCACGTGACGGAAACGTCCTACACCTTCAAACAGCCCGGCGAGTACCTCATCCTGTGCAACGAGTATTGTGGCGTGGGACATCACATGATGATGGGCAAAGTGAGGGTGATCGGGCAAGGTTAGCCCAATCGGCAGTTGAGTCCATATTCTTGTGTAAAAAGGACTCTCTGAAAAAAGTCAGAGAGCCATTTCCAATCCCCCTCGGTTAGAATGGAGCTTGAACCCACAAAAACCAAAAAGGGAGAGGGGATCGAAATGGCTCACTATCAGATTACCGTAGATGCACAGCTTTTGCATCAACTTTTTCTCCGCGACACGAAAGACGATGCGCTCGCCAAGCTCCTGGAGTCCGTCTTGAATCAAATTTTGCAAGCTCAGGCCACGGAGCAGCTGCGTGCAGAGCCCTATGAACGGACGGAAGAACGCCAGGGATACCGCAATGGGACGTATCCGCATCAGCTCACGACCCGGGTGGGTACCCTCACGCTTCGGGTTCCGCGGTTTCGAAACGGGAAGTTTTCGACGGAGCTGTTTGCCCGTTATCAACGGAGCGAACAGGCGCTGGTGTTGGCCTTAATGGAAATGGTGGTGAACGGGGTATCGACGCGCAAAATTGAACAGATCACGCAGGAGCTGTGCGGTACGGAGTTCTCGAAATCCACCATCTCGGAGCTGTGCAAGCGGCTGGATCCGGTGGTCAAGGCATGGAACAACCGGTCGCTTGAAGAGAAGGCCTATCCCTTTGTCCTCGTCGACGCGCTGGTGCTGAAGGTACGCGAAGAGGGGCGCGTCCGGTCACGCGGCGCGCTTATCGGAATTGGCATCAACACCGAGGGATATCGTGAGGTGTTGGGCCTGATGCTTGGCGACAGCGAGTCGGAAGCCAGCTGGGGCGAGTTTTTCAGCTGGTTGAAAAGCCGCGGGCTGCATGGTGTTGATGTGGTGGTGTCGGATGACCATCGCGGGCTCGTACGCGCCATTCGGCGGCACTTTCAGGGCGTAACCTGGCAGCGGTGCCAGACGCACTTTGTGCGAAACATTCTCGATGCTACACCAAAACCGCTGCAGGAGGAGGTCCATGGCCGGGTACGGGCCATCCTGGAGGCACCGGATATGGAGACGGCACGGCAACTCCTGAAGCAAACGCTGAAGGCGTACGAGGAGAAGGCACCGAAAGCGATGGCGATCCTGGAAGCCGGTTTTGAAGACGCGACGGCGGTCTTGGCGTTGCCAGAAAAGTACCGGAGGCGGCTGCGCACCACCAACGCCGTTGAACGGCTGAATGAGGAGATTCGGCGCCGTGAACGAGTGATTCGGATCTTCCCCAACCGCGAGTCCGCCTTGCGGCTTTTGGGTGCTTTGCTGATGGAGATTGACGAGAAGTGGGCCAGCGGCAAAAAGTATTTGGGCATGACCGAATACCTGGAATGGCGTGCCGCTCAGGAGGCCGAAGCGTCTGCGAAAGTGGTGCGGGTCAGCTAGGGGCCATTCCCTTACCGACCGTATGTAATTTCTTGGGATAAGCCCGTTCGAGCCGAGGGGCAATTTTACACAGAAATTTGGACTTGATCCAATCGGCTGCAGGATTGTCGTGTCGTGGACAAAACCGTTGGCGGGAAAGGAGAGGGAGACATGGAACGTGTATCGGATCCTCACCCCAAGGATGCGCGCCTGTGTCTGGCTTACATTGGGGTGGCGTTTGTCGCGCTGTTTCTTGGCGCACTGGCGGGACTGTTGCAGGTGCTGCAGCGCACCGGGATGATCGAACTCCCGGCGGGTATCGGCTACTATCAGCTGCTCACTGCCCACGGGGTGCTCCTGGCGCTGGTGCTGACAACCTACTTCATTATTGGTTTTTTCCTGGCCGGAGTGGCGAAAACCCTCGGCGGTCGCCTCACCGTGACGGCACGGAAGCTGGGCTGGGTGGGCTTCTGGATGATGACGGTGGGGACGGCCCTGGCCACCTATGCCATCGTGGTGAACAAGGGCACGGTGCTCTACACCTTCTATGCTCCGCTGCAAGCGTCGCCGTCCTTTTACGTCGGTACGGCGTTGTTGGTAGTGGGCAGTTGGATCAGCGGGGGGGCCATTTTCCTTCAGTACCGGCACTGGAAGCAGGCAACGGGTAAAAAACTTTCGCCGCTTTTTGCGTATATGGCTGTCGCGACGTACCTGATCTGGATCATTGCCACGTTGGGTGTGGTGGCGGAGGTGGTGTTGCAGCTCATCCCGTGGTCCTTCGGCTGGGTGGAACGAATTAACGTCCTGCTAAGCCGAACGCTGTTCTGGTACTTTGGGCACCCGCTGGTGTACTTTTGGCTCCTAGCGGCCTACACGGCGTGGTACGTGGTCATTCCCAAAATCATCGGCGGCAAGGTGTTCAGCGATGCGCTGGCGCGCCTGGCCTTTGCGCTCTTCATTTTGCTGTCGATCCCCGTGGGCATCCATCACCAGTTCTTGGAGCCCGGGTTGGACAGCAGATGGAAGCTGTTGCACGTCTTCCTCACCCTGATGGTGGTCGTGCCTTCCCTGATGACCGCCTTCGCCATCGCCGGGGCCTTTGAGCTGGCCGGCCGGGCCAAAGGGGCCAGGGGGTTGTTCGGGTGGATCAAGATGCTTCCCTGGCGCGATGTACGCTTTCTTGCCCCCTTTGTTGGTATGGCGATGTTCGTTCCCGGCGGGACCGGCGGGGTCATCCTCGCCAGTTACCAGCTGAACACTGTGGTGCACAACACCCTGTTCGTGGTCGGCCACTTCCACTTGACGCTGGCGACGACGGCCGTGCTGACCTACTTTGGCGTGGCCTATTGGCTGATCCCGTACTTGTCAGGGCGTACCCTCACGCCGACCGTCAATCGGCTGGGCATCGTGCAGACTGGCCTCTGGTCGGTGGGCATGCTGTTGATGTCCGGCGCCATGCATCTTGTCGGGTTGCTCGGTGAACCGCGCCGTACGGCCTTCACTACCTATGGCGACCATCCCATTGTGCAGAGCTGGGAGCCGTATCGCGCGATGATGGCGGTGGGTGGCGTCTTTCTCTTCCTCGGTGCGCTGCTGATGGTGTTCCTCGCTTCCTATCTCATGTTTGTCGCGCCGAGGGGCCGGACGGAATTCCCGATGGCCGAAACGGTGGAGGAGGCCCACGAAACACCCGTCTGGTTGGAGCGCTGGTCCCTATGGGTGGCGGTGCTGGCGGTTCTGATCCTGATCGCCTACGGCCGACCGATCTTGGACACCATCCGGCACGCGCCACCCGGTTCGCCGGGGTTCGTGCTCTGGTAAGCGAGGTGACCGGTTGATGGGGATGCGAGCCGTTCCGGGTCGAAGGAGAAAACAGATAAACCACGTTGGCCCCGGGAGTTTCCCGGGGCCTTTACTTGTTGTGGGAGAGAGTCCTTACCCGAGCCCCAATTGCCGTTTCGCCGTTTCCGACATTCTTTCCGGCGTCCACGGCGGCGACCAAACGATTTGCACATGTACGTCACGAACGGCCGGGTGGCGGCGGAGCGTTTCTTCTACGCCGGTGATCATCGCTTCATGTAGGGGACAACCGGGGGTGGTCAGCGTCATCGTGACCGTGACGTTGCCCTCGGTGATGTCGATGCCGTAGATCAGGCCCAGGTCAACGATGTTGACACCCAGCTCCGGGTCGACCACTTGTCGAAGCAGGTTTTCTACGTCGGTCTTGGTGAGCGTGGCCATTGGGGTTCCCCCCTTTTGTTTCCTATTTCGTGAAGGTTTTCGCAAGCAACACCGTGTACCCCAGCGCGGCAAGCGACAAAACCATGCCGGAGGCTTTGGCCAGAGGGATCCATCCGGCAGCCAACGCGGCGATGAAGAGGAGAAACGCGAGGCCCATTGTCGCCAGCGTGCGGCCGACAAGGCGATCCTTCAAGAGATCGGCCAGCGACGGTACCGGCTCCTTCCCAACCTTGGGGCCGTATTTGTGCGTCCACCACAGGAACGGCACGATTTTGGACAAGTAGCCGAGAATGGTGAAACCGACCCATCCCCATAGGTACACAAATCCAACCAGATGAACCGCGCGCGGGGCGGATGCGGCCTGGGGAAAGAAGACGGCCACCAAAAATGCCAGTACGGCGGCAACGGTGATGCCGCGCGCCGCCCACACGGACCAGGCGATGCCGGATCCGGGGTTGGCCTTATGGCGGTGGCGAAGGATTACCGCAATGTGGCGGACAAAGGTGATCAGCGCCAGGACAAGCAAGAAACCTGCAACTGCCTGTGTGCCTGCGCCCCCGCCGACAAGCGCTCCGAGGGCGCCGACGAGTACCGCTGCGCTCCACAGAAGGAACACGATGCCTTCCAGCCGACGCGGATAGCCGTGGGCGAGGTAGAACATCGGGAGCAGCTTGTAGGTGTAGCCGGTGATGAGCAACCCGAACCAGCCGATGGGGCCGAACCACAGGTGCGCGGTGAACAGCCGCGCGTGAAGGGTGTTTCCTGCGCCGAGCCAGTAGTTTGCTCCCATGGCGACACCGGTCAACGCAGCCAGTACGAGAAAGACCAGGGCACCGGCGGTGCTGAGGGTGATGCTGTTCCACTGGCGGGCGTGATGCAACGTACGGGCCAAATTCCATGTAAAAAGGGCGATGCCGCACGCTGTTAGCGTGCCGAATGCGGTAATCGCTGTCGGGGAAAAGGCGCGGAATGCGAGGATAAGTCCCGCCACGCCAAGGGCAAAAAAGGCGTAATGGACATAAGCGAGCTGTTCGCTGTGGAGCTTCGTCTGCAATACGACGTGCAAGAGCTGATATGCTGCGCCCATGGCCGTCATCGTTGCCCATCCCAGGACAAAAAGGTGCGCGGCTGCCCATGTGCCGGGCGAACGAGGATGAGAGTCGAGCCAGCCGTATCCTGTGGCGAGGGCAAGGAAATGGAAAACGGCAAACAGCACCAGCGCGGTGTTCAGAAACAGAAACGGAATGCGAAAGGACGTTCGGTTGGGATTGGGGTGGGTATAGGTTTTGGTTCGTTTACGCGGCGCTTCGTTCCCGTGGGATGACAAATGGCTTTCCATCGGTAACGGTCATCCTTTCGGCGCCGTTTTGCGAATTGTCACGCGCGCGGACCCGTCTTCCAGCTCCTCGACGGTGTACGGGAAGCCCAGTTCGTCCAGCTCCTGCAGCAAAAAGACGGGAACGCGATCGTTGTGGATGATCACCGTATCACCGTGAGGGACGCGGTTGAGCAGGCTGAGCGTCCGCACCATCGGTTCTGGCGGCTGGAGGCCGCGGTTGTCCAAAACGTGTACCTTCGGCTCCCGGTCTGTGGTCGTTTCGGTTACGTGCTTTCCTGTTTCCTCTTGTGGTATCCCTTCGCGGGCCCGGCTTTTGTGCACGAAGGTAACCACCCAATGCTTTGGTTCCACTTGTTCCGCACGATGGACGAACCCCTTCAATTTCATCACGCCAATCAGAGGGGTAGGTTTAAACGGGGCGTGCAGGATGAAGGTGTCTTCTTTGGCGAGGGACTTGACCGTTTTCATGATCAAGTCAAACGGCTCTTCACCGCGTGCGAGGTGCGGCCGTACGTCAAGTTCCACCGTTTGCGGCGTCCGTTGAGGGGTGTTCATGCTGAACCATCCCCTTTCGTATGGTTCACGTTTTGTTCCCCGTTAGTATAGGACCAATGGGGTGCCTAAAATATGACGCGGGTCACAGAAAAATCTTTCCATTACGATGCGGAAAAGTTACAGAGATGCTCCACATGTTCGCGAATGCTGTCAAAGAATCGTAACGAATGTCCGTGTTTTGTGTGACATTTGTCACAACCTGTTTGTTTCCAATCTTCTACAATAAGTGTAGTGCAAAAGGGCCAATGTAAGGCGAAGGAGGGATGTGCCGATGAGGTCGACGCAGACCAGTCCGCAGCTGGACAAACGGGAAACGCCGCTCATCCAGGAAGAGGGGCAAACGCTGAAGGGGACGTTTGTCTTTGCGTTAGGACTTGGGGCGTTTATCCTCCTCAGCTGGCTATCCGTGTTCTTCCTGTATCTTTCGCGGTAAACGCGGGAAGCGAAAGGAGGGGCAGGCGGGATGCACCTGCATCGCTATGAAAAGATATGGCTGGCGATTGGGGTCAGCATGATTGTGGCATTTTTTCTGGTTCTTCTTTATGGTCAGTTTGTTAAGGGCTTCATGCCCGCTCATGGGTTCCAGACGATTGATCCGACCAAGGTAGACCAGACGCCACCGTTTGACCAGCCGGGCGTGTTCAAGAAGGGCGACAACGAGTACGAGGCGGTACTGGTGGCGATGGCGTTTGGGTATCAGCCCAACGTGATCGAGGTTCCCGCCGGGTCTACCGTCCACTTCAAAATCACGACAAAAGATGTGGTACATGGTTTTGAGATTCCCGAAACGAACGTGAACGCCATGGTGATTCCGGGGTACGTTTCGGAGACGACCTATACGTTTAAAAAACCCGGGGAATATCTCATTCTCTGCAACGAGTATTGCGGTGTGGGCCACCAAATGATGATGGCCAAAGTCAAGGTAACCGAGTGACGGCAGCCGAAAACGAGGAGCGTTCAAGTCGAGCGACCGCGATTTCCAGAAAGGGGAGATGGACATGGAACGTGTCGCGCGACCCCATCCCCAAGATGCGCGGCTGAGCTTGGCCTATGTATTTGTCGCTTTCCTAGCCCTGTTTTTGGGGGCGATGGCCGGTCTGCTGCAAGTGCTGCAGCGTACCGGTGTGATTGAGCTGCCGGCGGGCATCGGCTACTATCAGCTGCTGACCGCCCACGGCGTGCTGCTGGCACTGGGCCTGACGACCTATTTTATCATCGGGTTCTTTTTCGCCGGTGTGGCCAAGACCCTCGGGGGGCAGCTGACCCAACCGGTTCGGCGCATGGGCTGGATCGGCTTCTGGGTGATGACGGTCGGGACGGCCCTCGTCACGTACACCATCGTGATGAACAAGGCGACGGTGCTGTATACCTTCTATGCGCCGCTCCAGGCGTCGCCGGTGTTTTACATCGGCTTGGCGTTGCTGGTCGTGGGAACGTGGATTAGCGGCGCGGGGATTTTCCTGCAGTACCGCCACTGGAAGCAGGTAACGGGGCAAAAACTGTCGCCGCTCTTTGCGTACATGGCTGTGGTGACGTACCTCATTTGGTTCATCGCCACTCTGGCCGTGGCGGCAGAGGTGTTGTTCCAGCTCCTTCCGTGGTCCCTCGGCTGGGTGGAGAAGATCAACGTGGAGCTCAGCCGGACGCTGTTCTGGTTTTTCGGCCATCCGCTGGTGTATTTCTGGCTCTTGGCGGCCTATGTGGCATGGTATGTTGTGATTCCGAAGATCATCGGCGGGAAAGTGTTCAGCGATGCGCTGGCGCGCCTGGCCTTCGCGCTGTTCATTATCCACTCGATACCGGTCGGGTTCCATCACCAGCTACTGGAGCCGGGGATCAGCCACAACTTCAAGCTGCTCCAGGTCTTCATGACGCTGATGGTTGTCATCCCCTCGTTGATGACCGCCTTTTCGGTGGCCGGCTCCTTTGAGTTGGCCGGGCGGGCCAAGGGTGCCAAGGGGTTGTTCGGCTGGGTGAAGGTGTTGCCGTGGAAGGACGTCCGCTTCTTCGCCCCGTTTGTCGGCATGCTCTTCTTCATTCCCGGAGGTGCCGGCGGCATCATCAACACCAGCCACCAACTGAACACCGTCGTCCACAACACCCTGTGGGTGACGGGCCACTTCCACCTGACCGTGGGTACCGCTGCCGTGCTGACGTACTTCGGCGTGGCCTACTGGCTGGTGCCGTACCTGACCGGCCGCACCTTGCCCGCGGGCGTCAACCGGCTGGGGATTCTGCAAACCGTGGTGTGGGCGATCGGCATGTTGTGCATGTCCGGCGCGATGCATTTCGTCGGACTGCTCGGGGAGCCGCGGCGCACGGCCTTCACCACCTACGGCGATCACCCCATCGTGCAGAGCTGGGAACCGTTCCGCGTGCTGATGGCCATTGGCGGTGCCTTCCTGTTCATCGCCGCGATGCTGATGGTGGCCATTGTCCTCTATCTGATGTTCGCCGCTCCGAAAGGCGAAACGGAGTTCCCGCTGGCGGAGACTTCTGCAGATGCCCAACCGACGCCGGCCGTCTTCGAACGCTGGCCGCTGTGGGTGGGCGTGCTGGCCGTGTTGATCCTCATTGCCTACGGCAAGCCGATTTTGGACATGATCCAACATGCGCCGCCCGGTTCGCCGGGATACAAGCTGTGGTAACGGATACGCTCACGGGTTGACCCATTACGGAAACAAGCGCCCGATCATCGGTCGGGCGCTGTCGTTTACTTTCTGCTCTCCAAAGCAGCCGGAATTGTGATAATACTTTCATTAGAAAGGAGTGAAGGTGTGATGGCAAAGTCGGCACAAAAAGTGATTTCCTTGGATTCCCAAGCAAGCGCGCGTACCGCGCCGCCAGAGCGGCCGGCGCAGGCACGGTCGCCGCATTCGGAGGGGCCATTGCCGTCCGAAATCCCGAAAGACGTTCAGCGGCGGTACCGGTTCAGCCTCAAGCGCAAACTGGTGCTGGGCGTCGTGCTGTTTTCCATCATCACATACGGCACCAGCGCATTAATCCTCTTTTTCCTGGATGAGATCTTCACCCGTTTCCTCAGCGCTGAGGTGTTCACGTTGCTGACCCTGTTTTTGGGCGTGGTGTGGATGGGCATCTTCGGCTATCTGGCGGCCAGCTACATCGTGCGGCCGCTGAACGTCCTCGAGGCGTCGGCCCGCACCGCGGCCACCGGTGATCTTCGCGTGACGGTGGACGCTCCCGGCTCCCGCGACGAGCTGGCGACGCTGGCGGTATCCTTCGCCCAGATGGTGGAAAACCTGCGCCGCATGGTGGGCAATGTGGCGCGGTTTACCGCCGAAACGGAACAGCGCGTCGATTCGGTGGGGCGGAAGGTGCAGGACGTGGCCGAACAGTCCGACGTGATTAGTCGCAATGTTGAAGAGATTGCGCGCGGGGCGGAACAGGTGGCCCAGGCCATCCAGCGTGCGGTGCAGGCGGTGGACGACGTGGCCCGAATGGCGCAAGAGGCCGAGGAGAAAGCCGTGTACTCGAAGGAACAGGCCGAGGCGATGCGGCGCACGCTGGATGAGACGGGGGATGCCGTCCACCAATTGGTGCAGGGGTTGCAGACGCTGGCCCTTTCCGGGAAACGTGTGGCAGCGGAGATTGCCCATCTGCAAGAGCGCTCCCGGGCCATCGCCGGAATCACCGACATTGTGGGTGAGCTGGCCCAGCAAACCAACCTCCTCGCCCTGAACGCGTCGATCGAGGCGGCCCGTGCCGGCGAGCAGGGACGGGGTTTTGCCGTTGTCGCCAACGAGGTACGCAAGCTGGCCGAACGAAGCGCCCAGGCGGTGCAAGAGATTCACGCCAACATCCGCCAGGTGCAGGAGGCCATCGACCGCTTTGCGGAACAGCTGGCGCAGACGTCGGCCCAAGCGGCGGAAGAGGCCAGCCGCGGGGAGTCGGCGATGGTCGCCCTTGAGCGGATGGAGCAGACGGTGCGCGAGGTGGCGGCGTCGGTGGAGGCCATCGCCGGATTTGCCATGCAGCAATCCCGGAGTGTGCAGGACGTGTACCGCGACGTGCAGGAGGTGGCGGCGGTAGCGGAGGAGACGTCGGCCGGGACGCAGGAGGTGGCGGCGACCATTCAGCATCAGACTGCCCTCATCCAGGAGGTGGCCGCCGCGGCGGAGGCCATGCGCCGGGAGGCTTCCCGGTTGCAGGAAGAGGTCAAGCGGTTCCGGCTGTCGTAGATGTGGGACGGGTGCGATGCGGAACGCCGAGCGGAGGAGCGGTCGATGCGGCGAAATGTGATCCTGGATTTGGTTGTGGTGGGCGCTATGGTGGGGATGGCGCTGCTGTATAACTGGAAGTTTCTCTGGGTGCAGAAAATGATGGCGTTTGTCCAACACCATCTGTGGTGGGCGGTGCTCTTGCTTGTTGGGGCCTGTTTGCTGTTTTTCTTCTTTGTCCTTCGTTGGATGACATTTCAGCGCCTGATGGCTGCCAACCGGTCGGCGAAGGAGGCCCAGCGACTGGCCTCATTCGTGTTCCAGTATGCTCAGGAAGGCATCATGATTACGGATGCCGAGGGGACGATCCTGTATGTGAACCCTGCCTTCACGGCCATCACCGGCTACACGGAGGAAGAGGTGCGGGGGAAAAACCCGCGCCTTCTCAAATCGGGTCGTCATGATGCGTTCTTTTACCGGCAGATGTGGGAGAGCGTGCGACGGACCGGGCAGTGGCGAGGCGAAATTTGGAACCGGCGCAAGAACGGGGAAATCTATCCCGAATGGCTAACCATTAGTGCCATTAAAAACGAGAAGGGCCGCATCACCCATTACGTCGCCGTGTTTACCGATATCACCGAACGGAAGCGGTATGAAGAGCAGATCAAGCATCAGGCGCTTCATGATCCGCTAACCGACCTGCCCAATCGCCGCTTGTTTCACGACCGCCTGGGATCAAGTCCAAATTTCTGTGTAAAATTGCCCCTCGGCTCGAACGGGCTTATCCCAAGAAATTACATACGGTCGGTAAGGGAATGGCCCCTAGCTGACCCGCACCACTTTCGCAGACGCTTCGGCCTCCTGAGCGGCACGCCATTCCAGGTATTCGGTCATGCCCAAATACTTTTTGCCGCTGGCCCACTTCTCGTCAATCTCCATCAGCAAAGCACCCAAAAGCCGCAAGGCGGACTCGCGGTTGGGGAAGATCCGAATCACTCGTTCACGGCGCCGAATCTCCTCATTCAGCCGTTCAACGGCGTTGGTGGTGCGCAGCCGCCTCCGGTACTTTTCTGGCAACGCCAAGACCGCCGTCGCGTCTTCAAAACCGGCTTCCAGGATCGCCATCGCTTTCGGTGCCTTCTCCTCGTACGCCTTCAGCGTTTGCTTCAGGAGTTGCCGTGCCGTCTCCATATCCGGTGCCTCCAGGATGGCCCGTACCCGGCCATGGACCTCCTCCTGCAGCGGTTTTGGTGTAGCATCGAGAATGTTTCGCACAAAGTGCGTCTGGCACCGCTGCCAGGTTACGCCCTGAAAGTGCCGCCGAATGGCGCGTACGAGCCCGCGATGGTCATCCGACACCACCACATCAACACCATGCAGCCCGCGGCTTTTCAACCAGCTGAAAAACTCGCCCCAGCTGGCTTCCGACTCGCTGTCGCCAAGCATCAGGCCCAACACCTCACGATATCCCTCGGTGTTGATGCCAATTCCGATAAGCGCGCCGCGTGACCGGACGCGCCCCTCTTCGCGTACCTTCAGCACCAGCGCGTCGACGAGGACAAAGGGATAGGCCTTCTCTTCAAGCGACCGGTTGTTCCATGCCTTGACCACCGGATCCAGCCGCTTGCACAGCTCCGAGATGGTGGATTTCGAGAACTCCGTACCGCACAGCTCCTGCGTGATCTGTTCAATTTTGCGCGTCGATACCCCGTTCACCACCATTTCCATTAAGGCCAACACCAGCGCCTGTTCGCTCCGTTGATAACGGGCAAACAGCTCCGTCGAAAACTTCCCGTTTCGAAACCGCGGAACCCGAAGCGTGAGGGTACCCACCCGGGTCGTGAGCTGATGCGGATACGTCCCATTGCGGTATCCCTGGCGTTCTTCCGTCCGTTCATAGGGCTCTGCACGCAGCTGCTCCGTGGCCTGAGCTTGCAAAATTTGATTCAAGACGGACTCCAGGAGCTTGGCGAGCGCATCGTCTTTCGTGTCGCGGAGAAAAAGTTGATGCAAAAGCTGTGCATCTACGGTAATCTGATAGTGAGCCATTTCGATCCCCTCTCCCTTTTTGGTTTTTGTGGGTTCAAGCTCCATTCTAACCGAGGGGGATTGGAAATGGCTCTCTGACTTTTTTCAGAGAGTCCTTTTTACACAAGAATATGGACTCAACTCCGCCTGGCGCACGCCATCCGGGAGGCGAAGGAAACGCAGCGGAAAGTGGCCGTGCTCTTTCTGGATCTCGACCGCTTCAAAAACATCAACGACACGCTGGGCCATATCCTGGGTGACGAACTGTTGCGCCATGTGGCGAAACGCCTGTCGTCATGCGTACCCCGGGAAGGGGTGTTGGCGCGCATTGGCGGCGACGAGTTTGCCGTGTTGCTCCCCGCCTTGACTGCACGAGCGGAAGCCGAGCGCGTGGCCAAGGACATCGTGGACCGCTTCACCCAGCCCATCGCGTTAGGGGAACGGTCCCTGTATGTGTCCATCAGCGTGGGCATTTCCCTGTACCCGGACGACGGGGATGACTGTCCGACGTTGATCAAGAATGCGGACATGGCCATGTATTGCGCCAAGGAGGAGGGAGGGAACCGGTACCGGTTTTTTACGCCCGGCATGCGCCTTGAGACGGTGCAACGCTGGCAGTTGGAAAACGGCATGCGGCAAGCGCTGGAGCTGGGAGAATTGCAACTGGTGTACCAGCCCCAGGTGGAGGCGCAGACCGGGCGGATGGTCGGCGTGGAAGCGCTCCTGCGCTGGCATCATCCGGAGCAGGGGGTGATGTCGCCGGCCACCTTCATCCCGTTGGCCGAAGAAACGGGGTTTATTGTGCCGATTGGTGACTGGGTCCTCCGTACGGCGTGCGCCCAGGCCAAAGCGTGGCAAGAGGCGGGACTGCCGCCAATCCGGGTGGCCGTGAACCTGTCCGCGCGCCAGTTTCAAGAGGGAAGACTGGAGGCGACCGTGCGGCGCGTGCTGGCCGAAACGGGGCTGGAGCCGCAGTTTTTGGAGTTGGAAATCACCGAAGGGATCATGATGACCAACCACACCCAGACCGTTGAGCAATTGCATCGGCTGAAAGCGCTTGGCGTGAAGGTGGCCATCGACGATTTCGGGATCGGTTATTCGTCGCTCGGGTACCTGAAGAAGTTCCCCATCGACACGCTGAAAATCGACAAGTCCTTTATTCGGGATTGCACTGACGTACCGGAAGATGCGGCCATAGTCAAAGCCGTCATCGCCCTGGCTAAGAATCTCAATATTCCGGTGGTGGCGGAGGGCGTTGAGAATCCACGGCAGCTGGCATTTCTCTGCGCGGAAGGCTGCGATGTGATCCAGGGATACCTATACAGCCCGCCCGTATCGGCGGAGGAGGTGGCGGAGCTGCTCCGCCAGCAGAGTGCGCTGGTCGCGGAGTGGGCCGACCTGGTGTCGCCCGTGGCGAAGGTGCCGGCCTCCGTGTCAACTCACATAAAAACCTAACCGAAGTGAAACCGATCCCTCACGTAAAAACCTAACCGAATACTCTTGGCAAGAGGCTCCCTCAGGTAGGAAAATGGAGTTGAGGTCTACCCGACCTCAAGAGGTTCTTGGTTAGGTGGCTCGGGGGAGGGAGCCCAAGGACCCCGAGCCACGATTTTTTCGAGCTCATCATGAAGATCGAGCGGGTTGAGCGTTTCAAACTGAGCCTTGAGCACGTGTTCCATCTCCGGTTTTAAGGCGCCGCTTTCGATCAGGCGTTGGAAAGGCGTGCGGGCTTGGTCGAAGCGTTTGCGAATGCGCTTGCCTTCGTAGGATTTTTCGACGACCTTGCGGGTGGGCAAAAAGAGATTGGCGTAGGGGTCGAGGAGGGCATAGACGGCGTTGAGCCACTCCACAGCCTCTGGGGTGTCGTAGCGGGCATAGCCCACGATCTCGCGAACGAACTGGCGGTTTTTCTGTTCGACATGGGGGTTGTCGTTTTTGCGGTAGGGACGGCTGCGCATAAACGCAATCCCCTTTTGCCTGCAGAAACGGAGGAGATGATGGTTCAAGAACTCGGAACCGTTATCGCTGTGGAGGGTATGGACAGCTGTAGGCCACTGAGAGAGGATGGATTCCAAGGCAGCGAAGACGGCTTTTTGGCTTTTGCCGAGGATGGCCTGGCGGCGGCTGTAGCCGGTGACCATGTCGGTAACCGACAAGGTGCAGGCGAACTGGCCGGACGAGTCGCCGCCATTGTGTTCGACGAGATCGATTTCCAGGGCGCCGGGGCGGGATTCGTTCCAAGGGAGCCGGCCTGCAGGGATGTCCCTTTTCAAGCGATTGGTGGGTTTGGGGCGCATAAAGCGTCTGGGTTTGGGCGAATCGAATTCCTTCAGGCGCCGAGCGAGCGTAGATCGGCTGATTTGGGCGAGTTGCTGGCGGATGAGCGAGGTTAAGCGAAGTTTTCCATGGCGTTCTAAATGCTCGGCAGTCGGCAGGAGGACCGGATGGAGGCGTTCGGCACAAGGGTAGTCAAGGGCTTCCCAAACGGTTCGGATGACAGGGAGCGCTTCTTGATACCGCTTGGGCCGTTTGCGCCGGATCTGTTTGGGTTTCCACTCCGGGCCGTTGAGAACCTGGATAGCGTACTTGCGGTGATACCCCAGCACGCGCGTGACTTCATCGAGAATGCGCGACTTTTCTTTTCGGGACGAGGCTTTGGCATACCATTTCCGGATTTGTGTAAGGTATTCGCGACGGCTTTGGAGAGACATGGTCACGTCACATCCCCCTCGGTAAGATTTCGATGTGAGTGATCCAGTCTCCCTTCGGTTAGATTTTAGCTGAGCGATTGCGGCCTCGGCTCTACGCTAAAAAGTGTGGGTTCTAAGAGGAAAAGGCGGTCGACGAGCCAAGGGATAGTTAAGCACACCACATCCCGAAGGAGGCTCGCGACCGCCTATGAACAAGCTTACCGCAGAAATGTTCGGCTTACAATCGTGGATTGTTTACCGTATCGTGCATCAATCCGATGGTATTCACATCTACGCCGGTCGGCCGCGTAAGGAAGCGCGGTGTCCGGATTGTGGACAGCTGACACGCCGCGTCTACGATCGTGCGCGCGAATGGAAACGGAAGCTGCACACCTGGTGCAACGAGAAACCGGTTTACCTCTGGGTACGTCCCCGGCGCTTCCAGTGCACGGCCTGTCGAAAAGTGTTCACCGAACGCTTTCCTGGTATTCGCCCCTGGGCACGCAGGACCGAACGGGCCGAAGCCCTTTTGCTCCAGCGCCTGAAAGCGGGCAGTTTCCGTCGTGCTGCCCAGGAAAGCGGAACAAGCAGCAGCACCTTGCGCCGTCTGCTCCTTCGGTACGTAGGCCAGCAGGTAAATCTCGAGGAAGCCCTCCGGGATGTCGATGCCTTCGTGCTTAGCATTGATGAACACAGCTATCGTGGCCGTGACATGATGGTTACGGTCACATGCGTGTGGCCAAAACGGTGCCTTTTGGCCATCTTGCCGGATGACCGCATGAAAACACTGGAGCGCTTTTTGCGCCAGCTGCCGGAGACGGTTCGTCGGCGGATTCGGGCCGTGTGCATCGACCTGAAGGATGCTTGGCGCCATGCCGTGAAGCGCGCTTTGCCCGGCGCTGTCATCGTGGCGGATCCGTTTCACGTCATCCAGGACGCGAATCGGCGGGTTGACGAAGCACGGCTAGTGGAACAGCAGGTGACCGGGGTACGCCTGAGGCGCTGGCCGCTTTTGAAGAACGAGGACGACCTCACCGAACGCCAAGCTGCCCATCTTGCCGCCATTCGGAAGCATCACAAGAACGTGGCCCACTTTCACTGGGTCAAAGAGCAGCTGCGAGACGTCTACCGCGCCTCCAATCGAGACGAAGCCACAGCCATCCTGGACCGCGTGATCTTTGAGACCCAGTCGGCAAGCGATGCCGCGCTCCTGCAGTGGGGACGCACGCTCCGCCGCTGGCGCGAGGCGATTCTGGCCTACCACACCTGGCGTGTTTCGAACGGCTACACGGAGGGCGTTCACACCAAGATCAAGCTGCTCAAACGAATCAGCTACGGGTTCCGCAACCGCGAAATCTATGTGCGGAAGATGCTCCTCGCTTTTATGCCCTTGGCTTGGTTGACCTCCCATCCACAGTTATTGACTTAGAGCCTGCGGCCTCTTGACAACAGACGGAAGATGTGAATATAATCAATACTGTCTTCGGATGAAGAGGATGTGCGGTCGTGGTGGAATTGGCAGACACGCTGTCTTGAGGGGGCAGTGGCCGAAAGGCCGTGCGAGTTCGAGTCTCGCCGACCGCACCATTCCTTCTCTGTCCCATTGAAATCAACGCGGTACCGCGGGGTATAGCTCAGCTTGGTAGAGCACCTGGTTTGGGACCAGGGGGCCGGGGGTTCAAATCCCTCTACCCCGACCAGTTGGCTTTATGCGGGTGTAGTTCAGTGGTAGAACACCGGCCTTCCAAGCCGGATGCGAGGGTTCGATTCCCTTCACCCGCTCCATATCGCCTATCCGCGTGGGCCTATAGCTCAGCTGGTTAGAGCGCACGCCTGATAAGCGTGAGGTCAGTGGTTCAAGTCCACTTAGGCCCACCATCGCCAAAAACCGCAGCGCGGGAGCTGCGGTTTTTGTTTTTGTTTGCGATTGTCCCGTTCGCTTTTTATAATGAGTGGGAAAGCTGGAGACGCTGCGGCGCGGGAGCGGGCGGGCATGCCCGCGCCGACAAGGACGGACACGCGATGGACGAGTTCGCGCTGATTCGCATGCTGACAACCGGACGGAGAGCCGATCCGCGGGTGGTCGTGGACATCGGCGACGACGCGGCGGTAACGATGGTTGCGCCCGGCAGGCAGCTGGTTCTCACGTGCGATGCCATGGTCGAGGGGATCCACTTTCGCCGTGATACCCTTGCGCCAGAGGACGTGGGGTTCAAGAGCCTCGCCGTCAATGTCAGTGACGTGGCGGCGATGGGTGGTGAACCGCGCTATGCCCTCGTCACCCTCGCGCCCGATCGCGCGTGGACGCCGGACGAGCTGCGCCGACTGTACGACGGGTTGTATGAAGGCGCCGCGATGTGGGGTGTCACCCTGGTGGGCGGCGACACGGTGCGCTCGACGGGCGGGCTGTGGCTGTCTGTCACCGTGGTGGGCGAGGTGACGGCCGGCCGGGCTCTTACGCGCGGCGCGGCGCGCCCGGGGGATGTGGTGTTCGTAAGCGGCCCCCTTGGCCTGTCGGCAGCGGGGCTGGACCTCCTGCTGCACCGCCCGGATTGGGCCGACCGCTACCCACGCCTCGTTGCCGCCCATCGCCGTCCCCGGCCGCGTCTGGATGTGGGTCGGCTGTGTGCGACGCAGGGGGTGCGCTGTGCGCTGAATGACGTGAGCGACGGGCTGGTCAGCGAGGCGTGGGAGATCGCAGAGGCCAGCGGCGCGACCGTGCGTCTGTACGCCGATCGCCTGCCGGTGCACCCGGAGCTGGCCGCGTATTGCCGGGAGGTTGGTGCCTCGCCGCGGGATTGGATGTTCTTTGGTGGGGAGGATTACGAGTTGGTCGGCGCCGTATCCGCGGGTGCGTGGCCGGAATTGGTGCGCGCGGCGCAAGCGGAAGGCGTGGCGCTGATTGCCGTGGGCGAGGTTGTCGCGGGCGCTCCCGGCGTCCTTCTGGTGGAGGACGGGCGGGAGCGACCGCTGCCGAAAGGGGGGTACAACCACTTTGCCGATGAGGGAATCGAACGTGCGCGATGAGGCGGCGTGGGTGGTGGAGACGAGCGGTCCCGAGGAGACGCGCCGTCTCGCCGCCGCCCTCGGACGGGTCGCCGCGCCGGGGGATGTTCTTGTGCTCGAAGGGGACCTGGGCGCGGGCAAGACGACCTTTGTGCAGGGGCTGGCCGCGGGACTGGGGATCACCGGGACGGTGAACAGCCCGACGTTTACGTTGATCAAGGCGTACCGCGGGCGCCTTCCGCTGTTTCACATCGATGTCTACCGCCTGGGGGAAGGGGCGGAGGATCTCGGCTTTGACGAGGTTTTCGACGCGGGTGGTGTGACGGCGATCGAATGGGGCCATTATGCGGCGGAGTACCTGCCGGACGAATACCTGGAAATTCGTTTCGCCAAAGGGGAAGGGAACCGGCGCGTAGTGTGCTGCTTCCCCCGCGGCGGGGCGATGCGCCGGCGCGTGGAGGAGTGGCGGGCGGCATGGTCATCCTGAGCCTCGACACGAGCAGCCGGGCGATGAGCGTGGCCCTGCTGCAAGACGACCGCGTCCTGGGCGAATGGTGCACCAACACCCAGCATCACCATTCTGTGCGCCTCATGCCGGCGGTTCGCCAGCTGATGGCAGAAGTGGGCGTGACGCCGCGTGCGTTGTCGGCCGTCGCCGTGGCCAAGGGCCCGGGCTCCTACACCGGCGTGCGCATCGGCGTCACAACGGCGAAGACGATGGCCTGGGCGCTCGACATTCCCCTTGTCGGCGTCTCCACCCTGCAGGTGCTGGCGGCCAATGTGCCCGATTTTCCCGGCCTTGTCGTCCCCCTTTTTGACGCGCGGCGCCAGCGCGTCTACGCCGGCGTGTACCGCTGCACGCGGGGGGAGGTGACCGCAGTCCGGCCGGACCGGGTGCTGCCCGTGGCCGATCTGGTGGCCGAACTCGCTGCCACCGGTGAGGCGGTGGCCGTGGTCGGTGACGACGCGGCGCGTTTTTACGATGCCTTTGCGGTGGGCCTGGGCGAGCGCCTCTGGCTCGCACCGCCCGAGCTCGGCATTCCCCGAGCCGCATGCCTGGCCCGCCTGGCGCGCCAGCGGCTCTTGGCCGGCGCCGTCGATGCGGTGCACGAGTTCGCACCGGCGTATTTGCAAGCCAGCGAGGCGGAGCGCAAGGCAGCGGCGGGCGAGCTGCGCGTTGCCGGCAGTGGACGGGAACGGGGAACCGGTGCCGCCGCAGGGGGCGACGGCGATGGATAATCCGGTTACGTACCGCATGTTGCAACTGGCGGATCTCGATGCCGTGTGTGCCATCGAGCGAGCCTCCTTCTCCCTTCCCTGGTCGCGCGAAGCCTTTGCCAATGAGCTGACCCACAACCGCTATGCCCACTACCTGGTGGCCGAGGTGGACGGGCGCGTCGTGGCGTACGGGGGGATGTGGGTGATCGGCGACGAGGCCCATGTGACGAACATCGCCGTCCATCCCGACTATCGGCGCCGGTCGATCGGGGAGGGCCTGCTCCGCCGCATGATGGACCTAGCCCGGCGGATTGGCGCGAAGGCGATGACGCTGGAGGTGCGCGTGTCCAATGAGCCGGCCCAGCGGCTGTACCGGAAGCTGGGTTTTGTGGGCTGCGGCGTGCGGCCGCGGTATTACCAGGACAACCAGGAAGATGCGTTGATCATGTGGGTGAAGCTGCGTGACGACGACCAAACCGATCCGCGTGTTGGGCATTGAAACGAGCTGCGATGAGACGGCGGCGGCGGTGGTGGAAAACGGGCGTACCGTCCTGTCCAGCGTGGTGGCCAGCCAGGCAGAGGTGCACCGCCGGTTCGGCGGCGTCGTGCCGGAGGTGGCGTCGCGCCGCCATGTGGAACACATCACGCGCGTGTTAGAGGCGGCCCTCGAGGACGCCGGCGTACGGCCGAACGACCTCACCGCCATTGCCGTGACCCATGGACCGGGACTAGTGGGGGCGCTCTTGGTGGGCGTGGCGGCGGCCAAGGCCTTGGCCTTTTCCTGGGGGCTTCCGCTCGTGCCGGTCCACCACATTGCCGGTCACATCTACGCCTGCCGGCTGGTCGGGGAAATGCGCTTTCCCCTTGTCGCCCTCGTTGTCTCCGGCGGTCATACCGAGCTGCTCTATCTGCGGGACGAGGGACACGTTGTCGTTGTCGGCCAGACGCGCGACGACGCCGCAGGTGAGGCGTACGACAAGGTGGCCCGCGTCCTGGGCCTGCCTTACCCCGGGGGACCGGAGCTCGATCGATTGGCGGCCGAGGGCCGCGATGTGTATGCCTTTCCCCGCGCGTTTCTGGAACCCGACTCCCTCGATTTCAGTTTCAGCGGGCTGAAGACGGCCGTCCTCAACGCGGTCCACGGCGCTCGGCAGCGCGGCGAGCCGATCAACCTGGCCGATGTAGCGGCCAGCTTCCAGGCGGCCGTGGTCGATGTGCTGGTGGAAAAAGCGTTTCGCGCCGTCAAACGCTACGATGCGCGGCAGCTCGTGGTCGCCGGCGGCGTGGCGGCCAACCGGGGTCTGCGCGCCGCGCTTGCCGAGCGTGCCGCCCGAGAAGGGGTGGAGGTGCTCATCCCGCCCCTTTCCCTGTGCACCGACAACGCGGCGATGATTGCCGCGGCGGGCACCGTGTTGTATCGGCTCGGCCGTGTGGCCGACCTCGACCTCAACGCCGTGCCGGATCTTGACCTGACGGCCGAGTGATGCCCCGTACCGGCGCGTGACGGGCGCCGGACGGGGCTTTTTTGTTCACAAGGGGTTGTGAACAACGTTGTGAATAATGGGGATAAATCGGCCCGTTTTGGGGATAAGCTGACGGTAGGTTGTGGATTTGTTGTGGAGACGGGGGTGGACTGTGGACGGACGAGGGATGTGGGGAAAGGTGGGGCGCAGGGCTGCCGGAATGCTGCTCGCCCTTGCCATCCTCTTGCTCGGTGAGGCGTCGTTTGTGTTCAGCCGGAGCGCGGGGGCCGCGCCAACCCCGGCGCGCCACGTGATCGTCCTGCTGGTCACCGACTGGACGTTCGCGGACCTTGCCGCCATGCGTGACCGTCCCGGAATGGGCCGCCTGCTGCGCGGCGGCGCCGTTGCGGCAACCAGCCTGCGCACGGCGGGCGGTTACGGGGATGTGGCGGTTGCCGTTACCTTCGGCGCGGGGGCGCCGGCCGTCGCCGTGTCGCGTGCGGCCACGGGCGGCGACGTGGGCGAATGGCGCGGCGCGCGCACCGTCGGCCAGCACTACGCCCGTGCTGCCGGCAGCGCCCCGCCCTCCGGAGTGGCGGTACCCGCCGTATACCAACTGGCTGCAGCCAATGCCGCCGAGGCGTTCGGTGCGGTGCCGGGCCTGCTCGGGGAGACGCTCAAAACGGCCGGGCTGCGGCGGATGGTGGTGGGGCACGCCGATATGGACGAAGCCCCCCGCCGCCTGGCTCCGCTTTTCTTGATGGATCGGGACGGCCGCGTGCCGGAAGGGGTGTTCGGCCCGCCGGTGATGCGCCCGGACCCGATGGCCCCTGGCGGGTGGCGCACCGATGTGGCTGCCATGCAGGAGGCGGTGGCGGGCTTTTTGCGCGGACCGTCCGGGATCATGGCTGTGGAATTCGGTGACTGGGCCCGCCTCGCCGCGGAGAAGCCGCAGATGGCTCCGGCGCGGTGGGCGGCGGAACGCGCCGCCACACTGGATGCGCTGGACCGCCTGGTGCAGGGGATTGCCATGCGTTTGGGGCCGCACGATCTCCTGCTGGTTCTCTCTCCCTCCGTCCACCGTGAGGCCTGGGAGCAAGCGGCACGGGTGACGCCGCTGCTCGTGTACGGGCCCGGGTATGCCACCGGTGTGGCCATCAGCGCCTCCACCCGCCAGGGAGGGTGGGTGACGGGGACCGACGTGGCCCCAACCGTCCTTGCCCATTTTGGCCTTTCCGTTCCGGCGGCGATGAGCGGCGCGCCGATTGCGGTGCGCCCAGGGCAGGCCGATGCGGTGTTCGATGACGTGGACAAGCGGGTGGCTGTCTACCGGTTGCGCCAAAACGTGGTGCCGCCGCTCGGTGTGGCGATGATCGTCGTGCTCCTTGTTGCCTTTTGGTTCACGTGGCGCGGGCGGAGGGTCGTTTCCGCGCCGTCCCTCCCGCGGTGGACGGCCGTGCTGCAGGGGGCCCTGCTCGCCGTGCTCGCCCTGCCCGGCGTGCTGCTCCTGCTGGCGCCGTGGGCAGTGGCTTGGCCCTGGGCGGCATACGCCCTGTCCGCTATCGCCGTGGCCGCGGGGGTAGGGGCGCTGCTGCGCCGCTTGTCTCCCTTTCACGCGTTGGGGTGGGTGGCGGCGGGCAACGCCCTCTTGCTCCTGGCCGATGGCCTGGCCGGCGGGCCGCTGTCCCGCTATGCCCTGTTGAGCCATGATCCCATCATCGGAGCGCGGTTTTACGGCCTCGGCAACGAATATTCCGGCGTCCTGATGGGCGCCGGCGTCCTCGCGGTATCGGCGTTGTGGGGGACAGGAAGGGGCGGGGGAAGGTGGGTGCGCGGGCTTTTGCTCCTCGGTGCGGTGGCGGCGTTTCTCTACACGGCGGCCCCCGGCGGCGGGACCAATTTCGATGCTGTGACGGCCATGCTGCCCGCCTTTGTCCTGATGTTCTGGCGGCTTTCGGGGAAGGCCGTCACGCCGCGCACGCTGGCCGGGGTCGCATTGCTGCTGGCCGGTGTGGTGGCGGGTTTCCTCTATGTCCACGCGGCGGCTCCCGAGGAGCAACTGTCGCACATTGGCCGGGCCGTGCGCCATGTGCTCGCGGGGGAGTGGGATCCGCTTGTGGATATCGCCCGGCGCAAATGGGAGATGAACATGCGTCTGCTGCGCGTTTCGATCTGGAGCAAGGTGTTCGCCGCCTCCCTGATCGTGTTCATCGGTTACCTGTTGCATTCCGGAGGGCACCAGTCCGCTCCCGCCGACCGGAAGTTTTTGCACGGTCTGAGCGGTGGCGCGCTGGGCACGATGCTTGCTCTCCTCCTCAACGATAGCGGGATCGTGGCCGCGGCGACCAGCAGCCTGTATCTCGTCGTTCCCCTCTTGTATCTCAACCTGGCTGCGGTCCAGAAAATGGACGCCCCCCGCCATCTTCACACTCCCTTTACTCCGCTGTGATACAATGAACCGTGGAAGCCGACCTGTGGACACGGTTTTGCGAGGGGGGAAGCCGATGGACAAGGCCCGTCCGCCCATGCGCCAGGCCAAGGGCCGGCTCCGCGCGCGAATCCTGGCGGCGCGCGACGCGTTCCCCGCGGCGGGGCGTGCGGCGGCGTCGCGGCGGATTTGTGCGGCCGTTGCCGCCCTCGACGTGTGGCGCAAGGCGGAGACGGTGATGCTGTATGCCGCCTTTGGTAGCGAGGTGAACGTCGACGCGCTCATCGCGTTGGCCTGGCGCGAACACAAGACCGTGCTCCTGCCGCGCGTGGAGAAGGGGGAACGACGCATTCGGCCCTATCGGGTAGACGGCTGGGATGTTCTCATCCCGGGCACCTACGGCATTCGCGAGCCTAACCCTGCGCGCTGTACGCCGTGGACGGGCCCGATTGACGCCGTCATCGTCCCGGGCGTGGCCGTTGACGGTCGCGGCGGGCGAATGGGGTACGGCGCGGGATATTACGACCGTTTTCTTGCCGGACCGGCCCGTGGGGCGGTGCGCCTGGCTGTGGCCTTTTCCTGTCAGGTGGTCGATGCGTTGCCCCTGGAGCCCCACGATGCCCTGATGCACTGGCTGATCACCGAAGACGGCGCCTTTCGCCTACCGGTCGTCGCCCGAATGTAGGGTGCCGACCAGTTGTCAAAAAATTGCTATCAAACGGGGAAAATTCTTCTCGGCTACGGGTGCCGCTGTTGGTGTACAATGGGGGTGTAGAATGGGGAGTTTACGGTCGCCGAAGGAGGGGACCTGTGATGTGGAAGGTCGGCATCATCACGGCCAGCGACACCGCCGCCAGCGGCAAAGGGGAAGACGAAAGCGCTCGGGTGTTGCATGAGCTGGTGCGCGAGCATCTGAAGTGTGACGTGATGTATTATCGCATCCTGCCCGACGACATCGAGACGCTCAAGGAGCACATGATCGAGCTGATTGACCGGGAGCATGTCGACCTGCTTCTCACCACCGGCGGAACCGGCCTATCGCCTCGCGACGTGACGCCCGAGGCGACGCTGGAGGTGATTGACCGGCAGATCCCGGGCTTTGCCGAGGAGATGCGCCGGGCCTGCATGGCAGATTCGCGTCGGGCCATGCTGACGCGTGTTGTAGCCGGTACGCGAGGCAACGCCCTGGTTATCAACTTCCCCGGTAGCCCCAGCGGCGTGCGGAGGTGCTTTGCGGCCATTGTCGACCAAATCCCGCATGCGCTGGCCATCTTGCAGAACAAAGAGGCCGAATATGCGGGCCAACTTGTGGAATAGCCAAGGGCCTTGCCCATGTGGAGGAGGTGACGGGCCGTGTTTTCCAACATCGGCTTTGGCGAAATTCTTCTGGTCCTGCTCATCGCCCTGCTTCTGTTTGGGCCCAGCAAGTTGCCGGAATTGGGCCGGGCCTTTGGACGCACGCTGCGCGAGTTTAAGAATGCCACCAAAGGCCTCGTGGATGACGACGACGGTGGCCCATCCAGCGAAGCGTCCAAGGCGTCCAAATAACGCGGTACGTGCAACCGTCAGACGCAGGATTCAGCGACGGAACCGTCTAGGGGGCGAAGACCGCCGTGCGGGACCGGGAAATGAGTTACCTCGACCATCTCATGGAGCTTCGTCGACGCGTCATGCGCGTCCTCCTTTTTTTTCTGGCCGCCCTGGTACTGGGCTTTTTTGTCGCCCAGCCGGTTGTCGAGATGCTGAAAACCCACGACGTGGCCAAGGAGATCCCGTGGTTTGTCTTTAACCTGACCGACGCGTTGCGTGTGTACATGCAGTTCGCCTTTCTCATCGCCGTGCTTCTCACCCTCCCGGTGGCACTGTACCAGCTGTGGCGGTTCGTGGCGCCCGGCCTGTATCCCGAAGAGCGGCGCGCAGCTCTGCTGTACATCCCCCTGGCGGTTGGACTGTTTGTCCTGGGGGCTGCGTTTGCCTATTTCGCCCTCTTTCCGCTCATTGTGCGCTTTTTGAAATCGGTGGCGGAAAACATGGGCGCCACGCCCGCTTACGGGATGGCACAGTATTTTGGTTTTTTGTTTAATGTGGTCATCCCGGTAGCCGTCCTGTTCGAATTGCCCGTGCTGTCTATGTTTCTCACCCGCCTTCGCATCCTCAACCCGCTTGTGCTGCGCAAGTTTCGCCGCCTGGCCTACCTGGTCCTCGTCGTGGTGGCTGTGGTGATCACCCCGCCGGACATTGTGAGTGCGGTGCTCGTGTATGCGCCCCTTGTGCTCCTGTATGAGATCGCGGTGTGGTCGTCCACGGTCGTGTGGCACAAGCAGCAGCGGGAAGACGCCGAGCGGGAAGCCCGGTGGCAGGAGGAGGAGCGCGCTGCGGAGGAGGCGCGTCGGGACGGGGCACCGCCCGGTCAGGACGGGGCGCCTGTCTACCAATCGGAGGAGTCCCTTCCACCAGAGGGTTGAAAATTCCATCCGAAGCGGTATCATAAAAAGTGGGTGCGTTAGCACTCGTCTCATCGGAGTGCTAACAAGATTCGACGCCTTTCGAGGAGGAGGGGGTTGCCGTGATCAAGCCGCTTGCCGATCGGGTTGTGGTGGAGCCGATCGAACGGGAGGAGAAGACGGCCACGGGCATCGTTCTGCCGGACACGGCGAAGGAGAAGCCGCAGGAAGGGAAAGTGATCGCTGTGGGTCCGGGCCGGTGGGAGGAGGGCAAGCGCATCCCCCTGGAAGTGAAGGAAGGGGACCGCGTGCTCTTCGCCAAGTATGCCGGTACGGAAGTGAAGTATGGCGACAAGGAACTCCTGATCCTGCGGGAAAGCGACATTCTGGCCGTGATTGAGTGACGGCCGGCCGTAGGCAACGACCTTGAGGCTAAGGAGGGGACGGACGGTGGCGAAGGATATTAAGTTTAACGAAGAGGCGCGTCGGGCGATGCTCCGCGGGGTCGACATTCTGGCCAACGCGGTGAAGGTGACCCTCGGGCCAAAAGGCCGCAACGTGGTGCTGGAGAAGAAGTTCGGCTCGCCGCTGATCACCAACGACGGGGTGACCATCGCCAAGGAAATCGAGCTGGAAGATCCCTTTGAAAACATGGGCGCCCAGCTGGTGAAGGAAGTGGCCACGAAGACCAACGACGTGGCCGGCGACGGGACGACCACGGCGACGGTGCTGGCTCAGGCGATGATCCGTGAGGGGCTGAAGAACGTCGCCTCGGGTGCCAACCCGATGGCCATCCGCCGGGGCATCGAGAAAGCGGTCAAGGCGGCTGTCGACGCGATCCGCAATCAGGCCAAGCCGGTGGAGAACAAGGCGGCCATTGCCCAGGTGGCGGCCATCTCCTCGGGCGACGACGAGATCGGCCAGCTCATTGCCGAGGCGATGGAAAAGGTGGGCCGCGACGGCGTCATCACCGTGGAAGAATCGAAGGGCTTTGCCACCGAGCTCGAGACGGTGGAAGGCCTGCAGTTTGACCGCGGGTACATCTCCCCGTACATGATCACCGATCCCGACAAGATGGAGGCCGTTCTCGAAGAGCCGTACATCCTGATCACCGACAAGAAGATCTCCGCCGTCCACGACCTCCTGCCGGTGTTGGAGAAGGTGGTGCAGACGGGGCGGCCGCTGCTCATCATCGCCGAAGACGTGGAAGGCGAAGCCTTGGCCACCCTCGTTGTCAACAAGCTGCGCGGCACGTTCACGGCTGTTGCCGTGAAAGCGCCGGGCTTCGGCGACCGCCGCAAGGCCATGCTGCAGGACATCGCTATCCTGACGGGCGGACAGGTGATCTCCGAGGAGCTTGGCTTTGATCTCAAGAACACGCGCCTCGACCAACTCGGCCGTGCCGGGAAGGTGGTCGTGAAGAAGGACGACACGACCATCGTGGACGGCAAGGGCGACAAGGCGCAAATCGAGGCGCGCATCAAGCAGATTCGCCAGGAGCTGGAGAACACCACGTCCGAGTTCGACAAGGAGAAGCTGCAGGAACGCCTGGCCAAGCTTGCCGGTGGCGTGGCTGTGATCAAGGTGGGCGCGTACACAGAAACGGAAATGAAGGAGAAAAAGCTGCGCATCGAGGACGCCCTCAACGCCACGCGCGCGGCGGTGGAAGAGGGGATTGTCGCCGGCGGCGGTACGGCCCTGGTCAATTGTATCCCGGCTGTGGAGAAAATCGAGGTCAGTGACCCCGACGAGGCCACCGGCGTGGCCATCGTCAAACGGGCCTTGGAGGAACCGCTGCGCCAGATTGCGACCAACGCCGGTTTCGAAGGCTCGGTTGTCGTCGAGCGTGTGAAGAAGGAAACGCCGGGTGTCGGCCTCAACGCCGCGACGGGCGAATATGTCAACCTGATCGAGGCGGGGATCATCGATCCGGCCAAGGTGACCCGTTCCGCGCTGCAAAACGCGGCGTCGGTGGCGGCAATGTTCCTCACCACGGAAGCGGTGGTGGCCGACCTGCCTGAAGAGGAGAAGAACAACCCGACCCCGCCGAGCGGCATGGATTTCTGATCCCGGGCAATTTCCGCTCGATACCGCAGCGAAAGCCCCTGCGCGTTTGCGCAGGGGCTTTTTGCATCGTCTTTCTTCCCATCTTTATCCGGGCTTCACGATCGCTTTACGCCGGCTTTACGTTCCTGCGGTATAACCAAACACGTGGAAGACGTGGGGAACCGAGGCGGCGGATGGCCCTCTCCCCGCGCCGGGGACGGCGAAAGACCGTGTGGCCGAGCCGTGCGATCGGGCCGTCGCCCTTGGCGCTGTTATCGTTTGCTGTCGAGGTGGATGCGCTGGTTGCGCAGGGCGGATCTGCCGGGAAGAGGCGTTGCGCCGGGGACGATCCCTTCCGCCGGGGTGCAAGCTCTTTCTCCATGTCACCCCGAGGTCTTTCGCGGATCCTGCCTTTGTCAAGGGGGATCCAGCCGAATGGCTGCGCCAGTGGGGGCTTGCGCCGCATGACGTGGTGTCGGAGATTACCGGCCACGTCGACTGGCAAGCGGTGCGAGAAGTGGCCCCGGATTTTCTCAAGGTGGATCGTTCCCTCGTTTCCCGCGTGGACGGAAACCGGCGAAACAGGCCGCCTTGGCCGCCATTGTCGCGTTCGCCCGAAAGACGAACTGCCAGGTGATCGCCGAAGGAATCGAGCGGAAAGCGGAACTGGAGACGGTGATGCGCCTGGGGGTTGACTGCGGGCAAGGCTTTTTCCTGGGTTGGCCCGACAACGAGCGCCATGGCGGTTTTGCCAAGGCGCGGGAGATGATCCGCCGGTTTTCGGGGAATCCTGTCTTCACATGGCGTTGATCGTGGAGTTACGGCGAAGGGGGACGAAAGCGATGACGCGCAACGTGTACGACGAATCCCTGCGGCGGTTGAAGCAGCAGCTGCTGGACATGGGCGAGCGCGTGGAGGTGGCCATCGACCAGTCCATCCGCGCCCTGGCCAACAGGGACCAGGATTTGGCCGAGCGCGTGATCACGCGCGATCCGGAGATCGACCGGCTGCAATGGGAGGTGGAGCAGACGGTCGGCACGCTGATCGCCACCCAGCAGCCGGTCGCCCGCGATCTGCGGCGCATTTTGTCCACCCTGCTCATCGCCTCCGATCTGGAGCGCATGGGCGACCTGGCGGTGAACATCGCCCTGGTGGCCAAGGAATTCGTCGAGGAAAACCTGGTGAACTTCAACCCCCTCGAAGACCTGTCCCGTCTCGCGCAACAGGTGCAGGAGATGGTCCATCTGTGCATCAACAGCTACATCGACGAAAACCCGGCCTTCGCGTATCGGGTGGGGGAGATGGATGACGCGGTGGACGTGGCCTACCGCCGACTCGTCGAAGAACAGATCGGTTTTCTGGCCGGTGAGGGCCGATACATCAAGGAGCGCACGCGTCTGGCCTTTGTGGGCCGCTACCTCGAACGCATCGCCGACCACGCCACCAACATCGCCGAGCGCGTGGTGTACATCGTCGAGGGGAAGGTACCCGATTTAAACTGAGGCGGTGCGTCCTTCGCGGAACGCCCCGGGTAAAGCCTACCCCCAAGGGATGGACGCATCATCCCGTTGCATGCCGCTCCAAAAAACGGAGAAGATACGCGTGGAAAACATCGGGCTGTTCCAACGGCGGGAGGTGCCCCGTCCCGGTGAGGGTGACGAGCTCGGCCCGCGGGATGGATGCGGCGACGAATTGGGCAAGCGCTTGGATCTCCTCCCAGTCCTGGTCGCCGCGGATCACCAGCGTAGGAGCCGAGATGTCGGACAAACGGTCGATCGCGGACAGGAATTGCGGTGTGTGCGTTCTCGCGCGTTCCCAGTTGTCGGCGACCAGTTGCCGGACACGCCGGCGAACCGACGGATGGACTTCGCCGTTTCGGCGAAACGGTCCGTCCACCCAGGTCTGCAAAAACCGCTCCAGGGCCTGATCCCGCAACCCCTGTTCCCATAGACGTTGGAGATCGGCCTCCAACGCGAGAAATTCATCCGACCAGCGGTACCCGTTGACACCCGGGTTAACCAGTACCAGGCTCTGGACCGTATCCGGATAACGCAGGGCATAATCGATCGCGATTTTGCCGCCGACGGAGATGCCGACGAGGGATGCGCGATCCAACCCCACTGTCTCGAGGAGCGCGCGCAGATCCTCGTGATGCGCAAACGGGCCGAGGCCCGCCCCGGAGCGCCCCATGCCGGCAAGTCGTAGCGAAGGGTGCGATACCGGCGTTTCAGTACCGCAAACGTCTCGTCCCACATGTGGTGATCCAGCGGCATGCCGTGCAGCAGGACGACGGCCGGGCCTTCGCCTTCCGATTCGACGTACAGGGAAACGCCGGGCAATTCGATGGATTCGGAAATTCGGTGTCGGTCCATTTCATTGCTCCTCCCGGAAAGATTTTACCAGATGCGCCTTGGCTGTGTTAACGCAAACTTAACATTGTACTTAAACGCGATTAATATGCCTCCGATAGAATCGGCCATGGATGGACGGATGAATCCTTCAGGATTTAGGAGGGACTCTTGTGAAACGTGTCAAGCGGCTCTTCCATCTCGTCGCGGTGCTAACGCTGGTCATGGCCACGGTGATCGGCTGCGGACAGGCCCAGGGGACGAATGAACAAGCAGGCAATCAAGGCCAGCAGGCCGGGGAGCAGCCGAAGGATCAGCTGTCCGGCGCCATCGCCGTGGATGGTTCCAGCACCGTCTACCCGCTCACCGAGGCGATCGCCGAAGCGTTTATGGGTGAACACCCCGGCGTGCAGGTAACGGTGGGCGAGTCGGGGACTGGTGGCGGCTTCAAGAAGTTCACCGCCGGGGAAACGCAAGTGTCGAACGCGTCCCGCCCGATCAAGGACGAGGAAAAGCAAGCGGCCCAGCAGAACAACGTCAAGTATGTCGATTTCACCGTCGCCATCGACGGCATCACCGTCGTGGTGAACCCGCAGAACACCTGGGTTGACCATCTGACGGTCGAGGAGCTGAAGAAGATCTGGGAACCGAACAGCAAGGTGAAGAAGTGGAGCGACATCCGTCCGAACTGGCCGAATGAGGAGATCAAGCTGTACGGCCCGGGCACGGCCTCCGGCACCTTCGACTACTTCACCGAGGAGATCGTGGGCGAAGCGAAGAAGAGCCGCGCCGACTACACGCAGAGCGAGGACGACAATGTGCTCGTGCAGGGCGTGGCGGGCGACAAGTACGCCCTCGGGTATTTTGGGTATGCCTACTATGTGGAAAACAAGGACAAGCTGAAGGCGGTGCCGATCGACGCCGGCAGCGGCCCGGTGGCGCCGACCGATGAAACGATCAACAACGGCACGTACAAGCCGCTGTCCCGTCCGCTGTTCATCTACGTCAACGCGGACATGCTGAAGCAGCGCAAGGAGCTGCAGGCTTTTGTCAAGTTCTACTTGGAGCACGCTGCCGAGTATGCCAAGCAGGTCGGATACCTGCCGGTTCCGGACAACGTGAAGGCAGAAAACCTGAAGAAGTTCGAGGACGCGCTGAAGTGAGGGCGGACGTGGCGGCGAAGCCGGTCGCGCGGCGTGCGGTCGTTTGCCCGCCGCCGCTGGCCGCCTCGAGCTCCCTCCCTTCGCGGAATGGGCGTGGCGATCCACTGCGCGCATGTGTGTGGCGCTGTGGGCCGCCACCTTTTCCCGTGTTTTCGGCAAGTTGAAACGCACTGGAAAGGAGCGTAGGCCATGCCGAGCGTCATGCTTCATTCCGACGTCCAGGAGAAGACGGAGACGAGGGAGGTGGCCACCGCAGGCCATGCGGTTGAAGGGGCGGCGGGGACATCCGGCTCGTCGTTTGTGCGGCGGAAAAAGCGGCGGCCCCTCGGCGAACGCATCATCCCGAAGGTCTTGCTGGCGTGTGCCCTCGTTTCCATTCTCACCACGATCGGCATTGTGCTCGTGCTGCTGGCGGAAACGGTGGCCTTTTTCCAGCGTGTACCGCTCGGCGCCTTTTTGTTGGACACGAAGTGGACCCCGCTGTTCCAACCGCAGCATTTTGGCATTTGGCCGCTGCTTGCCGGCACGTTGATGGTGACCCTCATCGCCGGTATAGTGGCGTTGCCCATCGGTCTCGCTACGGCCATCTTTTTGAGCGAATACGCGTCGGACCGCGTGCGGCGCGTGATCAAGCCGATCCTCGAGGTGCTCGCGGGGATTCCCACCGTGGTGTACGGGTACTTTGCCCTCACCTTTGTCACCCCGCTCATCCGGTCCATCCTTCCTGAGACGGGCATCTTTAACGCGCTGAGTGCCAGCATCGTCGTCGGCATCATGATCCTCCCGATGGTGGCGTCGCTGAGCGAAGACGCGATGGTTTCCGTGCCTCGGGCCATGCGTGACGGGGCCTACGCGCTCGGCGCCACGCGTCTTGAAGTGGCGCTGAAGGTGGTCGTGCCCGCGGCGCTGTCCGGGATCATGGCCTCCTTTGTGCTTGCCCTGTCGCGGGCCATCGGCGAGACGATGATCGTCACCATCGCCGCCGGGGCGACGCCCAAGCTGACGCTCAATCCGCTGGAAAGCATTCAGACGATGACGGCCTATATCGTGCAGGTCAGCTTGGGGGACACGCCGCACGGCACGATCGAGTACTACACGATCTACGTCGTGGGGATGACGCTGTTCGTTGTGACCCTGCTGATGAACCTCCTGGCGCGCTGGATCACGCGCCGATACCGGGAGGCGTATTGAGATGGAGCGCAGGCGCGCAGAAAAGCATCTGGCGGTACGGAAATGGAAAAACCGCGTGGCGGCCGGTGCGTTCTTCCTGGCCACGTCGGTGGGCATCGCCGCGATGGCTGTGCTGATCGGCGCCATCCTGCGCGACGGGCTCCCGTACCTCACGTGGGACTTTCTGACCAATGTCCCGTCGCGCATTCCGGAGAAGGCCGGCATCCGGTCGGCCCTGTTCGGTTCGCTGTGGCTGATGGTGTTGACGGCGCCCGTCGCCTTTGTGCTCGGGGTGGCCACGGCCATTTACCTGGAGGAATACGCCAAGCCGGGGCGCCTGACGCGGCTCATCCAGACCAACATCCACAACCTGGCCGGCGTGCCGTCAATTGTGTTCGGCATTCTCGGCCTGACCCTGTTCGTGCGCGGCATCGGCCTTGGCCGATCGGTGCTGGCCGGGGCGCTGACGATGGCGCTGTTGGTGCTGCCGATCATCGTGGTTGCGGCCCAGGAGGCCCTGCGTGCCGTACCGAGTTCCTTGCGCCACGCCTCGTACGCCCTCGGCGCGACGCGCTGGCAGACGATCCGCCGCGTCGTGTTGCCGGCGGCGCTGCCCAGCATCCTGACGGGAACGATTCTCGCGATGTCCCGCGCCATCGGGGAAACGGCGCCGCTGATCATGATCGGGGCCCTCACGTTCGTCGCCTTTGTGCCCACGTCGCCGTTGGATGCCTTTACGGTGCTCCCGATCCAGATCTTCAACTGGGTTTCCCGGCCCCAGGAAGCGTTCCATCACCTGGCCGCGGCGGGCATCATCGTGCTGCTCATCGTGCTCTTGTCGATGAACCTGACGGCGGTTCTGCTCCGCAACAAGTTCCAGAAACGGTACTGAGGGGGTGGCGGTCGTGGCCATCATTGAGGTGCGGGACTTGAACTTGTATTACGGCGAGCACCACGCGTTGAAAGGGATCACCATGGACATCGAAGCCCGGAGCATCACCGCGCTGATCGGTCCGTCGGGGTGCGGCAAATCGACGTTTTTGCGCACGCTGAACCGGATGAACGACATGATCAAGGGCGTGCGCATCGAGGGGACGGTGCGCATCGGCGGCGACGACATCTACGCCGACGACGTCGACGTGGAGCTGTTGCGCAAGCGGGTGGGGATGGTGTTCCAGCAGCCCAACCCCTTCCCCAAGAGCATCTACGACAACGTCGCCTTCGGTCCGCGCATCCATGGCGTCACCGACAAGCGGGAACTGGACGAGATTGTCGAGCGCAGCCTGCGCCAGGCGGCCCTGTGGGACGAGGTGAAGGACGTCCTGAAGAAGCCGGCCCTCAGCCTGTCCGGCGGGCAGCAGCAGCGCCTGTGCATTGCCCGGGCCCTGGCGGTGGAGCCGGACATTCTGCTCATGGACGAGCCCACGTCGGCCCTCGACCCCATTTCGACGGCGAAGATCGAGGAGCTTATCCAGGAGTTGAAGAAGGACTACACCATTGTCATCGTCACCCACAACATGCAGCAGGCGGCCCGTGTGTCCGACCGGACGGCTTTTTTCCTGCAGGGCGAACTGGTGGAGTACGGGGACACCGTCGAGCTGTTCCACAACCCCCGCGATAAGCGGACGGAGGATTACATCACCGGACGGTTTGGTTGAACCAACGCCTCGGCTGTTGACGAACGTCGGCAGCCTTTTTTGTTGTGGCGGTTCGGACGGGAGCGGTAAAATGACGGGGAAAGACGACGCAACAACAAAGGTGGGCAGGCCATGGAGACGGTTGACATTCTCGTGCTGTCGACGCTTATTTTTGCCGCTGCCGCGCTGTATTCCTCGGTGGGACATGGCGGGGCGTCCGGGTATCTCGCGGCCATGGGCCTGATGGGCGTGGCGCCGGCGGTGATGAAACCGACGGCGCTCGTCTTGAATTTGCTGGTGGCTTCCTTGGCGGCCCTCCAGTTTGGGCGGGCAAGGGCCTTCTCGTGGTCGACCTTTTGGCCGTTTGCCGCCGGGTCCATCCCGATGGCGTATCTTGGCGGGTACCTGGGCGTCTCCACGTCGACGTACCAGGTGCTGGTTGGCCTCGTACTGCTATATGCGGCGTATCGCCTGTGGCGCCGGCCGACGATGGCCGAGAAAGCGGTTCGAAAACCGCCGCTTTTGCTCGCGCTGCTGGCCGGGGCGGGCATCGGCTTCCTCTCCGGTGTCGTGGGGGTGGGCGGGGGCATTTTCCTGTCGCCGCTGCTATTGTTTGCCGGGTGGGCCGACCCCAAGACGACGGCGGGGGTTTCGGCGGTGTTTATCCTGGTGAATTCGGCGTCCGGTCTGTTGGGGCATCTGTCCAGCGTATCGGCCATCCCCCCGGAAGGGATGTGGCTTGTCCTCGCGGCGGGGGCGGGCGGCGCGCTCGGATCCCGCTTGGGCAGCCGCCGCTTCGGCGACGCCCGCCTGCGCCGGCTCTTGGGGGTGGTGCTGGTTGTCGCCGGAGGGAAGATGATCGTGGCCTGACAAAGGATCCTGGCCCCTCACCCAACCTTGCTTGAAGGCGCGGGGCAACGGTTGGGAATGCGCAGCGTTTATTGACAAGCATATCAGCATATGCTTAATTATCGATGGGGGTGAAAACGTGGAGTGGGACGCGCTGGCGGACTGCTTCAAAGCCCTTGGCGATAAGACGCGATTGCGCATTCTGGCCTTGTTAAAGGTGGAAGAACGGTGCGTTTGCGAACTGGTGGACATGTTGGGGATGACGCAGTCGGCCGTGTCCCAACACCTGCGGCGGTTGAAACAGGCGAAACTGGTCAAGGAGCGGCGCAGCGGCCAATGGGTGTTCTATTCACTGGACGGCTCGATGTACCCGTTTTTTGAGGACGTTGTGCGGATGCTTCCGGATCTGCGGGAAGAGGTGGAGCGATTCAAACAGCGCGGGCGAAACGTCGTATGCGAGTGACGGTCCGATTGGTGCGCTAATGTAACGAAAGGGAGTGGTAGCGTGAACGGGGTGGCGAGAAGGCTGGCGTTTTTGGATCGTTACTTGACACTGTGGATCTTCTTGGCCATGATCGCCGGCATCGGCGTGGGGTATCTCTTTCCGGATGCGGTCAACCTTCTCACCCGTTTTCAGGTGGGAACCACCTCCATTCCCATCGCCGTCGGCCTGATCTTGATGATGTACCCGCCCTTGGCCAAGGTGCGCTATGAGGCGTTGGGCGAGGTGTTTCGCAACGTTCGCGTGTTGGGGTTGTCGCTTCTCCAAAACTGGGTCATCGGCCCCGTGTTGATGTTTGTCCTGGCGATCCTCTTTTTGCGGGACCAACCCGAATACATGGTCGGGCTCATCCTGATCGGCCTGGCCCGATGCATCGCCATGGTGATCGTATGGAATGACCTGGCTGACGGAAACCGTGAATATGCGGCGGGGCTGGTGGCGTTCAATTCCGTGTTCCAGGTCCTCTTCTATTCCGTTTACGCCTATCTTTTCGTCACCGTTTTGCCTGCGTGGCTCGGGCTGGAAGGCGCAGTGGTGGCGATCACCATGGGCGAGATTGCCCAAAGCGTGTTGATTTATCTCGGCATTCCCTTTTTTGCGGGCATGATCACGCGCTTTGTATTGATCCGGTGGAAAGGCCGTGAGTGGTTCGAGACCCGTTTTGTTCCCGTGATCAGCCCGCTCACGCTGGTGGCCTTGTTGTTCACGATCGTGGTCATGTTTTCGCTGAAAGGCGAGTTGGTGCTGCGGCTACCGCTAGACGTCCTTCACATTGCGATTCCCCTGGTCATTTACTTTGTCGTCATGTTTCTTGTGTCATTCTACCTGGGCAAAAAGGTCGGGGCCGATTATTCTCAGACGGTATCAATTTCGTTTACGGCCGCCAGCAACAACTTTGAATTGGCCATTGCCGTTGCCATCGGCGTCTTTGGCATCAACTCCGGTGCCGCCTTTGCGGCCGTAATCGGTCCGCTCGTTGAAGTACCGGTTCTCATTGGGTTGGTCAACGTGGCCTTCTGGCTGCGACGAATCTATTTTGCGGGCGCCGCCATGAAAGGGAGTTAACATGCGGTTGTTTGAAGAGAAGCCGTGCGAAGGGGGCGCGATCATGCAAAAGAAAATCCTGTATTTCCTGTGCACGGGCAACTCCTGCCGCAGTCAGATGGCGGAAGGGTTTGCGAAAAAATACCTTGGCGATCGGTTTGAAGTCTATAGCGCGGGGATTGAAGCGCACGGCCTCAATCCGATGGCGGTGAAGGTCATGGCGGAAAAGGGGATCGACATTTCCGCCCAGACGTCTGACGTGATCGATCCGGAGCTACTGGCCAAAGCCGATTATGTCATCACGCTGTGCGGCGATGCCAACGATCGCTGTCCGGCAACGCCGCCCAACGTCACGCGCGAGCACTGGGGGTTCGACGATCCGGCCAAAGCGACGGGCACCGAAGAAGAACGCCTGGCGGTCTTCCGGCGCGTGCGCGACGAAATCGAAGCGCGCATTAAGCGCTTCGCCGAGGAACTCGAAGAGAGGGGCTGCGCGTGATGCCCGAACCGGTCGCAGGCAAATGAAAGCCCTTGGCTTGCCGGTACGGCGATGCCAAGGGCTTTTCCTTTCATGCCGGTTCCCCTTTTTTGCCATTCCTTTCCGTGTTTTCGTATGGCGCCAGGTACCGCTCCTCCAGGGTTTCCAAAAAGGCTTTCAGTACCGGAGCGTTCAGCGCATAAAAGTTCCACTTGCCGATGCGCTGTTCGTGAACAAGCCCCGCTTCCCGCAGTTCGCGCAGATGGTACGAAACCTTGGACTGCGCCAGATCAAGCGCCTCTTGGATCTCGCACACGCACACCCCGTCCGGACAGCAGGAGACGGGGGACGGCGCGTCGATCGCCGTTCGCCCCCTCGCCACCAGGTCGAGAATGCGAACGCGCAAGGGATCGCTGAGCGCATGGGCGACTTTGGACAGCTCGTCGATGGAAAAGGTCACGTCCATCACATCCTTGACTTAAGCCTCACGCCAACTACGCCTATGGCATACGACCGGTTTGGGTTTGGAAAACAAAACGTTAGCAGCAGGGCGACGAGGCGTCCTTCGCGCCCACGTTTTCTACCGCGCAGCAGGTAGATGCAGATCCCTCGCAGCAGGTATCGGCGTCACCCTTCACCACAAACACTTCCCACTCATGACCGTCCGGGCTGGTCACCCAGATTTTGTCCTGGCGCGCATAGCAGCATACCGTGTCCATTTCCTCTCGAACCTTGAGCCCTGCTTCGGTAAGGCGGGCCTTGGCTGCCAGCACTTCCTCTGTGGACCGCACCTGGATGCCGAAGTGGCTGATGCTGCCACGGACGTCACCGCCTTCGTTAAGCGTAAAGTTGAGCAGTGGGTCTTCCAGGTCAAACTTGGCGTATCCCGGCCGCACCTTGGCGGGCTCGACACCGAAGAGGCGGCGATAGAAGGCAAGCGACGCCTCCAGGTTCTGCACATGGATGGCCACGTGGGCTTTGCGGCGCATCGTTTTCCCTCCCATCAATAAAAATTGATTGGTTTCACATCAAGAATATTTGATACGAGACGGTGGTGTCAAGGAAAAACCGATGTATGCAATGGTTTGCTGCCCGTGGCCGCCAGTGGGCAAACCCGTCGTTGATCCAATCTTTGCGTTCTCTTAACTGGGCGTTCGCGCCGCGTTTACACACCAGTGGTAGGGTGGAGGTGGTGGGAACGAACCAACGGGAGAGGTGAGCGCGGTGCAACCCATCAGTCGTCGGCAGTTTTTGACGTACCTCGGCGTGGGCGCGGCGGCCATGCTCGGTTCATTGGCCGGGCTGGATCCGGTGACCCACGTGGCCGCTGCGGCCGAACGGACAGCGCGCCCTCCGTCCCGGAAAGGGCGAGGGTCGTCGCGTTTTGCGAACTTTCAGCCGTTGCCGCCGCTGCGGAAAAACGATGTGGTGGTCCCGAAGGGCTTTTCCTACACGGTTCTCGCTTCCTTCGGCGACACGATCAACGCCAAAGGGGAAACCTTCGGCGACAGTACCGATCTCACCGTTTACTTCCCCATCGACGCCCTTTCCGGCGGCAACAACGCGGAAGACGGCCTCTTGTGGGTGAACCACGAGTTTCCCGTGCCGGGCAACTACCTGAAGATGCTGGGCATTCATCCGGACGCCGTTCCCAAGGAGAGGCTGGCCCAGTACCCGGAACTGCTTCGCCTGCAAAAGCAGGCCGTCGGCGGATCGGTCATCCGCGTGCGGAAGGTGAAGGGCACGTGGAAGCTGGTGCAAGACGAACGGTACAACCGCCGCATCGATGCGACGACGCCGGTTCAGCTGACCGGTCCGGCGCGCGGGTCGGCGGCGGTGAAGGGGGCCACCGTGGTCGAGGGGACGCTGGGCAACTGCGGCGGTGGGCGGACGCTGTGGAACACGGTGCTTTCGTGCGAGGAGAACACGGAGTACGGAACGGTTTACGGATGGCCCGACTTCATCGACGAGCATTACGGGTGGGTGGTGGAGATCGACCCCTTCAACCCCGATGCCCCCATTCGCAAGCACACGGCCTTGGGCCGCTTCGCCCACGAAAACGCGGCGATGACCCTAACCAAGGACGGGCGCGTCGTCGTGTACATGGGCGACGACAAGGCCGACGAGTGCTTCTACAAGTTCGTCAGCGCCAAGAAGTACAACCCCGATCGGCGCGAAGCCAACTTCGACATCCTGGAGAGCGGCACGCTCTACGTGGCGGACCTGCTGCATTGCCGGTGGATCCCCCTCGACTACGAGACGAACGAGAAGCTGCGCACCTACCAAAAGGACGGCCAGCCCTTCTTCAAGAGCCAGGCCGACGTGCTGACGTACACGCGGGAAGCGGCGCGGGCGGTGGGCGCCACGCCCCTCGACCGGCCGGAGGACGTGGAGGTTCACCCCCTTGACGGCACGGTGTACCTGGCGCTGACGAACAATCTCCGGCACGGCAATTTCTATGGCCAGATCCTGCGCTTTATCCCGACGGACGGGGACCACGGCAGCGATACCTTCACCTTCGAGGTGTTCGCCGTCGGCGGTCCGCAAAGCGGCCTGGCCTGCCCGGACAACCTCTGCTTCGATTCGGCGGGGAACCTGTGGGTGGCCGTCGACTACGACCCCGGCGAAACGGGCGCGTACGCTCCCTTCGGCAACTGTGGCTTCTTCCTGATCCCCACCGAGGGCAAGAACGCCGGGGAGGCCTTGCAGTTCCTCTCCGGCCCGGACGGCTGCGAGACGACGGGGCCGTTCTTCGCGACGGACGAGAAGACGCTGTTTCTCGGCATTCAACACCCGGACACGTGGAACCCGCACCCACGGCACGGGTTTGGGCGTTCGGCGGTCATCGCCGTGACGAGTGGTTAGCGCGGAAGCCGGTGGCGAATGCACGCGCGGCCAAGGAGCCGGTGCCCGGCGACCGGGACGAAGGGCAAGCCCGAGGCGAGATCGGAGGCGGGGACAGGGGCGGTCCGCAACTTTTGCCGGTTGTGGACCGTCTCTTTCTTTATGATGATAGAATCATAAGACAAGCGTGTCGATTTTGACAGGAGAGGAGCGAGAACGTGCACGCAGAAGCGGAGGGCGCGTTTGCGGAAGGGCCCCGCCCCGATTTGGCGCGTGTGATCGAGCAGGTGGAGCGCGTCGTGGTCGGGAAGCGGGCGGCGGTGGAAGCGGCGCTCATCGCCGTGCTCAGCGGGGGGCACGTGCTGATCGAAGACGTGCCGGGCGTGGGGAAAACGGTGTTGATCCGCGCGCTGGCGAAGGCGTTGGGGTGTTCGTTTGCGCGCATCCAGTTTACGCCGGACCTCCTCCCGTCCGACGTGACGGGTGTGTCGGTGTACGACCCGCGCGAAGGGCGTTTTTCGTTTCGGCCCGGCCCGGTGATGGCCCATATCGTGCTGGCCGACGAGATCAACCGAACGTCGCCGAAGACGCAGGCTGCGCTGTTGGAAGCGATGGAAGAAAGAAGCGTCACGGTGGACGGGGTGACGCACGACCTGCCGCGGCCGTTTGTCGTGCTGGCCACCCAGAACCCCGTCGAATTCGAGGGGACCTACCCCCTGCCCGAGGCGCAGGTGGATCGCTTTTTGTTGAAGCTGTGCCTCGGTTACCCGACGGCGGAGGAAGAGATGGTCATCTTGACCCGGCTGCAGGGGGCCATCCCATTGCCGACGTGGAATCGGTGCTGGACCCGGCGGGCGTGTGCGCGCTGCAGGAGGAGGTGTGCCGGGTGCACGTCGATGAGGCGGTGAAGGCGTATATTGTTGCCCTGGTGCAGGAGACGCGCCGCCATCCGGCCGTGCGGCTGGGGGCCAGCCCTCGCGGATCCCTCGCGCTGTTTCGCGCCGCGCAGGCCCGCGCCTTCCTGCACGGACGCGCCTATGTGGTGCCCGACGACGTGCAGGCCCTGGCCGTGCCGACGCTGGCGCACCGCGTGGGACTGAAGCCCGACGCGCAGGTGGCGGGCCGAACGGCGGAAGCGGTGGTGGAGGACATCCTGGACCGCGTGCGCGTTCCCGTGCCGTCGGCGCGGCGGAGGGGATAGGCCCGTGAAGGTCGGCGCGAACGGATTCGTCCGCGCGGCGCGGAAGGCGGGCCAAGCGGCCAAGGCGTGCGGTCGGGCGTGGGCGCTGGCAGCGGCCGCCTTGGCGTTTGCCGTCGTTCAAGGCGGCGCGATCAGCTGGTTTCTCGTTTACACGGCGCTGTTGCTCGCCGCCTATGGTACGGCGCTGGCCCTTGTGGGGCTCGCCTCCGTTTGCGTGCGGCGCGCGGCGACCGAGGTGACGGGCACGGCCGGCGAGCGGCTGGAGCTGGTGCTGGAGGTGGACCGTGGGTGGTTTCCGCTGCCCTACCTGCAGGTGGAAGACGGGTGGCCGGAGGCGTGGCGGCGGCGTGGGGATCCGGTGGGCCTACTTCTGCCGGGACTGCGCCGGCGCATGACCTTATCCTTGGGACTGGAGCGGGTGCCGCGGGGCGAAGTGCGGCTGGCGACGGTGACGCTTCGCACCGGCGATTGGTTTGGGCTCGTGCGGATGGAGCGAACGGTGGCGCTGCCCGCAACGGTGCGGGTGTATCCGCGCGTGTGGACGTGCGCGGCGTGGCCGTTCGGGTCGGGAGGAACACGGTACGGGATGCCCCGCATCCGGGCGGCGCAGGAAGACGTGACCACCGTTGCCGGCGTGCGGGCGTACCATCCGGGCGACCCGCCGAGCCGCGTCCACTGGAAGCTGACGGCGCATCGCGGCCAGCTCTTCACCAAGACCTTTGATGCGCGGGCCGACGGGAAGGACGTGGTGGTGGTTCTGAATCGCACGGTCTACGATTACGGGTCGCACGGCGAAGCGCGCTTTGAGCAGGCGGTGAGCGCGGCGGCGAGCGTGGCCGTCGCTGCCCGTTCCGCGGATCGGGATGTGGCGCTCATCGCCGAACCTCCCGATGCGGCGTGGATCATGCCGCGCCATGAGGCCACCGCGTACCGGCGGCTGCTCGATCATCTGCTGACGGTGGCGGCCGACGTCACTTCTCCCTTCGCCCACACGCTGCAGGCGCTGGAGAGGCGGCCGAGCGCGGCCGTCATCGTCGTTACCCCGCGGCTCGACGGGGATGCGGTGGACGCGCTGCGGCGGATGGCCGCCGGCGGCCCGGTCGTGGCCGTGTGTTGGATCCCGCCGGTGGACGCTGACGACGACGGGACGGAGGCCGCTGAGGGAATGCCGGGGGCGGTCACGGGTTCCGAAGGGCTGTCGCCGGCGGCGCTTGCGGCGCTATCCGCCGCGGGGGTTGTGGTGTACCGTGCGACGGCGCGCGGGTTGGTTCGCGTGGGGGGAGGTGAGACCTATGGGGGCAGCTGACCCGGGCGGTCGCGCGACATCAAGGCCGCCACGCTTCTCTCCTCCGGCGGTGTGGCGGCAGGCTGGCGCGCGTGTCGCCGGACGGTGGCGTGACGGTGCGCTGGCCGTCATGCTGCTGGCGCTGATGGTCGAGTGGATCCTTCCCCTGCCGGCGGTCAGCGACACGGGGGGCGTGCCGCTCTTTGGCCTCTTGCTCGCGTTGTGGACGGCCTTGCGCGTTGCCGGGCGCGGACGGCGCCGGACGGTGGCCCTTCTCGGGGTGACGCTGGCCGTGTTTCCCCTCTTTTTTGACCGTGCCCCGTGGCCCCCGGGGTGGATCGGCGAATTTGCCGCGCGCCTCTGGGCTGACGGGTCCAAAATGGGGGAGGGCGCGTGGCTGATCCTCGATCCCGTGACGCGGACGGCGGGCTTTTGCCTGTTTCTCGGGGTGCTCAGCGGCCTGGCCTACCGGGAAGCGGTGCAGCGCCACCGCCCGCTCGGTGTCGTTGTGGGCACGGTGGCGTATCTGGCCGTCCTGGATACCTTCACGCCCTTCGAGGGGCGGTGGGCGGTGATCCGCGCCACCGCCGTCGGCCTGCTCCTTCTCGCCGGCGCCACACGGGCGCGCCTGGCCGAGCCACGGACGCCGCGGTGCAGACGGCCGGCGGACGCCGGGCGCCAAGCGGGGGCGAACTTCGAAAACGGATCGCGGCCCGGTGCGTGGCGGTGGTGGAGCGGCGCGGCCCTGGCTGCGGCGCTGGGCGTCACTGTCGCGGCGTTGGGACCCTCCTTTGCTCCATTGGGGCCCGATCCGCTGGCGTGGCTTCCGGGAACGGGCCCGAAGGCGGTGCAGCGGATCGGCTACGATGACGACGACCGCAGGCTGGGGGGTCCCTTCGTGCAGGACGACACCGTCGTCTTTACCGCCCGCACATCGGGTCGCCACTACTGGCGAGGCGAGGTCCGGGAGGTGTATACCGGACGGGGATGGGAAACCCGCATCGTAAACGAGCGGCATGCCGTCGTGACCACATCAAGGCCGGCACCCGTTTCGCCTCTCGTTCAGGCGGTCAACGCGCGCGCCGTGGAGCAGGTGGTGCACTTTGCCGCCGATGCGTCTCCGGCCGTGCGCCGCATCGTCTTTTACGGCGGGAATCTGGAGGGGGTCCGCGTGGCCAAAGACGGCGAGGCGGTGGCCGGCTACACGGCGACGGCGCTGCTCGGCGAGGTGGACATGGCCGCGCTGCGCCGGGCGCCGCTGGAAACGGCGGGGCTTGAGCCCTATTTGCAGTTGCCGACGGCGCTGCCGGCGCGGGTGCGGGAGAAGGTGCGGGAGCTGACCGCTGCGCATGCCACGCCCTACGAAAAGGTGACGGCCATCCTGCGCCACCTGCGTTCGGGAACATACCGGTACGAGACGCGCGACGTTCCCGTCCCCGGGCGCGGGCAGGATTTTGTCGACCACTTCCTCTTCGAAAGCCGGCGCGGGTACTGTGACCACTTCTCGACGGCGATGGTCGTGCTTCTGCGCGCCGCGGGCATTCCGGCGCGCTGGGTGAAGGGGTTCGCCCCGCCGAACGAACAGGGCGCGTACGGCGAGAGCGAGGTGGCAGTGCGCAACCGGAACGCCCATTCGTGGGTCGAGGTGTATTTCGCTGGCGTGGGGTGGGTTCCCTTTGAGCCGACACCCGCCTTTCTCAACCCGGTGCCGTTCCGTGAAGCGAAGGACGCGCCGGCCCTTGGGCCCGCAGCTCCGCTTTCCGCTCCGGGTGGGCCCGCACCGAGCGACAGGCCCAGCACCGCTGTCCGGCCGGAGGCGACCGACACGCCGCAGGTCGCCGAAGCCCCCTGGTGGCGGCGTTGGTGGCCGGGGTCCGGTGTCGAAAGTGAACGGGCCAAAACCGCGTTCGGCATTCTGGCGCTGGCCCTGGGCTGCGGTGCGGCGGTGGCGTTGGCCGCGTCGCCGCGCCGGCGCTTCCGCTTGGCGGCGCGGTGGGTCGCGCTGCGGTCGGCGCGGCGGCCCTACGCCGAGGGGCTGTGCCTGCGCTTCGCGTGGCTTTACGCCCGGTGGGCCCGTCGGACCGATGCGCCCGAGGGCCTTACGGTGCGCCAGTTTGTCGCGGCGGTCGAACGGCGGCGGGGCGCGCCGTTTCCCGCCTTGCGCGCGTGGGCCGTCGCCTACGAGCGGGTGCGCTACGGCGGCGGGGAGCCGGACCCCGCCGAGCGGACCGCACTGGAGCGGCACTGGCGCCACCTGATTGACCGCTGGCCGTTCTAGGCGGCCGGGTGCACCCGTTCCTGCCGTGCGGGGAGCCGTTGGGACATCCTTCCAGCAACGCTCCCTTGACCGGGTGCGAGGGCAGTGCTAGAATGGGTTCGAATTTTTGGAGGGGGAACGGAAGATGCAGAAGCCTAGCGAGCTGGTGGTCGTCCTTGACTTTGGCGGCCAGTACAACCAGCTGATTGCCCGCCGCATCCGGGAACTTGGCGTCTACAGCGAGCTCCTGCCGTACCGGACGCCGGTGGCCACCATCGCCGCCCTGCGTCCGAAGGGCATTGTCTTCTCGGGCGGCCCGGCCAGCGTCTACGATCCGGACGCGCCGCAGGTCGATCCGGCCATCTATGACCTGGGCGTACCCATCCTCGGCATTTGCTACGGCATGCAGCTGATGACCCACCAACTTGGCGGGACGGTGGCCCCCGCCGAGGTGCGGGAGTACGGCAAGGCACTGATTCAGGTGGACACCACATCCCCCCTGTTCCGCGGCCTCGATGCCGAGCAGGTGGTGTGGATGAGCCACAGCGACCGTGTCACCGACCTGCCGGAGGGGTTCGTGGTCGATGCGCGTACGGCCAACGCCCCGGTGGCGGCGATGCACCACCCCGAGCGCCGGCTGTTCGCCGTGCAGTTCCATCCCGAAGTGAAGCACACCGCGCACGGCGATGCCATCCTGCGCAACTTCCTCTATGCGGTTTGCGGGTGCCGCGGCGGGTGGACGATGGACACCTTTATTGAGGACACCGTGGCCGACATTCGCCGCCAGGTGGGCGACAAAAAGGTGCTCTGCGCGCTAAGTGGCGGCGTCGACTCGGCGGTAACGGCGGTCCTCGTCCACCGCGCCGTTGGGGACCAGCTGACCTGCATGTTCGTCGACCATGGCCTGCTGCGCAAAGGGGAAGCGGAGAGCGTCATGCGCACCTTTGAAGGCCGTTTCGGAATGAAGGTGATCCGCATCGACGCGCGGGAGCGGTTTTTGCGCAAGCTCGCCGGCGTTACGGACCCCGAGGAAAAGCGCAAGGTGATCGGTCACGAGTTCATTCGCGTTTTTGAAGAGGAAGCGGCCAAGCTGGAGGGGATGGAGTTCCTGGCCCAGGGTACGCTGTACACCGACGTGATCGAGAGCGGCACGGACACGGCGCAGACGATCAAGTCGCACCACAATGTCGGCGGCCTGCCCGAGAACATGAAGATGAAGCTGCTCGAACCCTTGAACACGCTGTTCAAGGATGAGGTACGCAGGGTGGGCGAGCAGCTCGGCCTGCCGGCGGAGATCGTCTGGCGCCAGCCCTTCCCCGGACCGGGATTGGCCATCCGCGTCATCGGCGAGGTGACGGAGGAGAAGCTGGCCATCGTCCGCGAGTCGGATGCCATTTTGCGCGAGGAGATCCAGCGCGCTGGCTTAGACCGCGAGATCTGGCAGTATTTCACCGTCCTCACCGGGCTGCGCAGCGTCGGCGTGATGGGCGATGCCCGTACCTATGCCTACACGGTGGCCATCCGTGCGGTCACCTCCGTCGACGGGATGACGGCCGATTGGGCGCGCATCCCCTACGACGTTCTCGAGCGCATTTCCAACCGCATCGTCAACGAAGTGGCCGGCGTCAACCGTGTGGTGTACGACATCACGTCGAAGCCGCCGTCTACGATCGAGTGGGAATAAGGGAAACGAGCGGTCGGCTGGCAACAGACGAATCCGCAGGGCATGGAGGGCGAAGCGCACTCGCCCTCCTCTGCTTTATTGTTCGGTTTTTTTCTTGACAGAGCGGCGCTTTTGGAGTACGATGGGCTTGTTAATCCGAACAATAAATCGGTTAATGCATTAAAATGTCCGTCTTTTTACGGGGCAAGGAGGAGCAACCATGTGGGAACGCCTGTTTCAGCTGCGCGCCAACCAAACCACGGTGCGCACCGAACTCATTGCCGGTTTCACTACCTACGTGACGATGGCCTATATCCTGTTCTTGAACCCGGCCATCCTGTCGGCCACGGGGATGGACAAAAACGCCGTCTTTTTCGCTACGGCGGTGGGCGCTGCCCTCGTCACCATCGCCATGGGCCTGTTTGTTAACTTTCCGGTGGCCTTGGCGCCGGGCATGGGGCTCAATGCATACTTTGCCGTTGTCGCCGCACAGCACACCGGCATGATGAGCTGGCAAGTGGCCCTGGGCGCCGTGTTCCTGTCGGGGATTATCTTCATCATCCTCACGGTGACACGGGTGCGGCAGATCCTCGTTGAAGCGGTCCCCGATTCCCTCAAGCACGCCATCACCGTGGGGATCGGTCTGTTCATCACCATTATCGGGCTGAAATTGAGCGGCCTGATGAGCATTCAGTTTGTGGCCAACGCCGGCCCGTCGACGGCGGCCATCGACCAGGCGGCCGGCGGCGCACCGACAGCGGTCACCCTGCAGGTTTCCGAATGGAACATCACCCTGGCCAACCTGGTGCACGACAAGAGCGCCCTGCTGGCCCTGATCGGCCTCGTTTTGACGGCCATCCTTGTTGTGATGCGCGTGCAGGGGGCGTTGCTCCTGGGTATCCTGGCCACCACGCTGATCGGCATCCCGCTGGGGGTGACAAACATCCAGGCCTTTTTTGAGACGCCCTTTTTGCCCGACTTTTCCAAGCTCCATGTGGGCGACCTCGACATCGTCGGGGCGTTGAGAATGGGGCTCCTGGAGGTCATCATGGTGTTTACGTTCGTGGAGCTCTTTGACACCTTCGGCACGCTGGTGGGTACGGCGGATCGGGCCGGACTCCTCCAGCGGCCGGACGGCCAGAAGCGGCTTGGCCGGGCCATGCTGGTGGATGCCGGCGGGGTGTCCCTCGGCGCCCTGCTCGGTACATCGACGATCACCGCGTACATCGAGAGCGCCAGCGGGATCGCCGCCGGCGGCCGTACGGGCCTGACGGCGGTGACCACCGGCCTGCTATTTCTGGCGTCGCTCTTTCTTCTGGCGCCCTTTGTGGCGATCATCCCCAACGCGGCCACGGCGTGCGCGCTGATCATCGTCGGTGTGCTGATGATGAGCGCGGTCAAGAAGATTGCCTTCGACAAGATGGTCTACGCCATCCCGTCGTTCCTGACCATCGTTCTTATGCCCTTTACGTACTCCATTGCCAACGGCATTTCCGCCGGAATCGTCTTCTACGTCCTCCTCGCTGCGGCGCACAACCGGGTGAGCCGGGAGAAGGTGCGCATTCACTGGATGATGTGGATCCTGGCGGCGCTGATTCTGGCCCGCTACGTGTTCCTTGGCAGCGCGTAACGCAACCGTGTCGGATCCCGCAAAGTAGCCGGTTCCGGCGCTTCGGAGGCTGCGGTGGTGCCAGAACGAAAAAAACGGCATGCCCCCAGGGCGCATGCCGTTTCAGCGTGTAGACAAAGTACCGGGAGGTACAAGGTCTACACGCTTTTTTGTCGAATAGAGTTCTTATCTCATCCATGCAGAGGTGGCCACATGCTGAGAAAACAGTCGGCCGAAGGCCGTTACCAGCTTACCGTTGTTTCGTTGGACGAATTGGTTCCTCAGGATCACCTGGTCCGCAAAATCGAAAACGCCATCGATTTCTCGTTTATCTATGACCTGGTGGAAGATCGTTATTGCCCAGACAACGGAAGACCCAGCATCGATCCCGTTGTCCTCATCAAAATGGTGCTCATCCAGTATCTGTTCGGCATCCGTTCCATGCGTCAAACCATCAAGGAAATCGAAACCAATCTCGCCTATCGGTGGTTTTTGGGATACGATCTCACCCAGCCCATTCCCCATTTCACGACGTTTGGAAAAAACTATGTCCGCCGATTCAAGGGTACCGACCTGTTTGAAAAGATCTTTACGCGCATTCTCGAAGAAGCCTGCCATCACGGGCTTGTCGACCCTTCCGTGTTGTATATCGATTCCACCCATGTCAAAGCCAACGCCAACAAGAGAAAATTCATCAAGCGGCTCGTTCAGGAAGAAGGAAAAAAATATCAAGAACTTCTGGAAGAGGAAATCAACCAGGACCGCGTAGCGCATGGGAAAAAGCCGTTGCCAAAAAAGTCTAAAGCCGTCTGGAAGGAGGTGAAGCAAAGCACCACTGATCCGGACAGCGGCTGGTTTGTCAAAAACGAAAAGGAACAGACGTTCGCTTACTCCTTCCATGCGGCCAGCGACCAAAACGGCTTTGTCGTCAGTGCCGTCGTCACGGCCGCCAACGTTCATGACAGTCAGGTCTTTTCGGATGTGTTCGAGCAAGCCGTCAAGCATGTCGGAAAACCCAGCGCTGTCGCGGTGGATGCAGGGTATAAAACACCCTATATCAGCAAGTACCTCTTGGACCAACAGGTCCGTCCGGTCATGCCGTATACCCGTCCCCACACAAAAGACGGAAGGTATCGAAAGCAAGATTACGTGTACGATGAGTACTACGATTGCTATCTTTGTCCTGCCGGACAAGTGCTTACCTACGAAACCACGACCCGTGAGGGTTACAGAATCTACCGTTCCGATGCCACGACCTGTCGATCTTGTTCATTCCGCTCCCAGTGCACAGAAAGCCACGACGCGGTTAAGCGTGTGAGCCGCCATATCTGGGCCCATTACATGGAAGAAGTGGAGCACTTGCGCCATACAGAAGTGAATAAACGCCTATATGCACGCCGAAAGGAAACGATTGAGCGTGTATTTGCGGATCTCAAGGAGAAGCATGGCTTGCGTTGGACCACTTTACGTGGGTTGGAAAAAGTGACAATGCAGGCGATGCTTGTTTTTGTTTGCATGAATTTAAAAAAGCTGGCGAATTGGTTATGGAGGTTAGGAAAAACAGGGCGCCATGCCCTTAATTTCTTCTCTTTATTGTTCACAGACGACAAGAAAACTCCCTCGGCTGCGTTGGCACCGAGGGAGTTTGTCTGCAGTCTGAAACGGCATGCCCCCAGGGCGCATGCCGTTTTTTGTGTTAGGTAAGACTAACGCCCATCCGTCGATGCGTTTGGGGAGGAAACGGCATGGGAACTGTCCTGCGCGTGGTGTTGCTGCTGGCTGTGGTGTGGGGGTGTGCGGAGGAGCCGCTCGGTGCGGTGGCGCATGGGGAGGGGGCGGCCGAGCGGGTGCGGTACACGGTGCACCTTGTCGCAGAGCGGCTTCCGCTTGTGCCGTCGGCGGGCGCGGGGGAATCCGCCCGTCCGCCGCTGTTGCGCGGGACCTGGCGGGCCGAGGTGCCCGCGGCCCTGACGGCAGATGGGCGTCTTTACGTCCACCTCTACGCCAACGCCTTCCGCGACGACCGGGCCCTGTCCGGACCGGCATGGGAAGAGGTGCTCGGGAGGGAGCGGTTGCCCGGGCGGATTGACGTCGCGGACGTGACGGTCAACGGCCGTCCGGCCCGCCACGCCGTGCGCGGGACGGTGCTCGAGGTGGCCGTGCCCCGCGGCCGACCGTGTACGGTCGCCTTACGGTTTGCCCTGCATGTGCCGCGCAACAACGGGCGGCTGTCCTACGACGCACACGCGGTGTGGCTGGGCAATGCCCTGCCCATCCTGGCCGTGCGCGACGCCGGCGGCTGGCGCCTCGATCCGTACTATCCCATCGGCGACCCCTTTTATTCGGAAGTGGCCGACTACCACCTGCAGGTGACGGTGCCGGAGGGCTGGCAGGTGGTGGCCACCGGATGGGAAACGCTGCGGGAGGCGCGCGACCACCGCCGCTACACCGTGCACGCCGAAGGGGTTCGCGACATGGCCCTGGTGCTGGTGGATTCGACCTACCGCGTGCTCGAGGGGCGCACACCCGAGGGGGTTCGCGTGCGCACGTGGACGCGCCGGGGCGACCGGACCGAACATGCCGAGGTCCTCCACGAGGCGGCCGTGCGGAGCCTGGCTTTCTTTCACCGCGCCTATATGCCCTACCCCTACCCCGATTACGACGTGGTGTGCACCGGCGGGTTTTTCGGCGGGATGGAATATCCGGGGCTTGTGATGGTCCAGGGCACGTATTTTCGTGACGCGCGGGCGCGCGACGACGGCATTCTCGTCGTCGCCCACGAGACGGCCCACCAGTGGTGGTACGGGATTGTGGGGAATGACGAGGTGCGCGAGCCGTGGCTCGACGAAAGCCTGGCCCAGTATTCGACGCTCCAGTTCTTGCACGCCGCCTACCCGCGCATTGCGCGCCATATGGAGCGCATGCTCTATCGCCATGCCCTGCATCCGCAAACGGTATCCTGGCAGCGGAACGGCCTGTCGGTGCGCGCGCCGGTCTACGCCTTTCCGGACTGGATTGCGTACAGCCTGCTCGTGTATGAGCGGGGCGGCGCGGCGCTGTGGGAGCTGCGCCGGCAGGTGGGCGAGGACGTGATGAACCGCGCGCTGCGCCGCTATGCCCGACAACATGCTCTTCGCACGGCGACAGGAGCGGACCTGCTGCGCGTTCTCGAAGGGGAGCTAGGAGTGGATCTGGATCGTTTCTTCCGCTATTGGTTCGAGGGCGTCGGGGGCCCTCGGCCGGAGGTGAAGGCGCGTGCGCCGGTGGTTATGCTGCCAGGGGAACCATGACGCGGTGGAGGAGCAGCATCATGATCACCAGGTATGCGGCGAGCCCGAAGTATGCCAGCCCGAATCGCA
>NZ_BAAIFH010000004.1:287500-355000 GCF_054654135.1 Calditerricola yamamurae | reverse complement strand
GTAAACGGCGGCCGTAACTATAACGGTCCTAAGGTAGCGAAATTCCTTGTCGGGTAAGTTCCGACCCGCACGAAAGGCGTAACGACTTGGGCACTGTCTCGGCGAGGGATCCGGTGAAATCGTAGTACCTGTGAAGATGCAGGTTACCCGCGACTAGACGGAAAGACCCCGTGGAGCTTTACTGCAGCCTGATATTGAATTTTGGTGCGGCCTGTACAGGATAGGTGGGAGCCTGCGAACCCAGGCCGCCAGGCCTGGCGGAGGCGCCGGTGGGATACCACCCTGGCCGTACCGAAATTCTAACCCGCGACCGTCACCCGGTCGGGGAACAGTGTCAGGCGGGCAGTTTGACTGGGGCGGTCGCCTCCTAAACGGTAACGGAGGCGCCCAAAGGTTCCCTCAGCGCGGTCGGAAATCGCGCGTCGAGTGCAAAGGCAGAAGGGAGCCTGACTGCAAGACCGACAGGTCGAGCAGGGACGAAAGTCGGGCTTAGTGATCCGGTGGTCCCGCGTGGAAGGGCCATCGCTCAACGGATAAAAGCTACCCCGGGGATAACAGGCTGATCTCCCCCAAGAGTCCACATCGACGGGGAGGTTTGGCACCTCGATGTCGGCTCGTCGCATCCTGGGGCTGAAGTCGGTCCCAAGGGTTGGGCTGTTCGCCCATTAAAGCGGCACGTGAGCTGGGTTCAGAACGTCGTGAGACAGTTCGGTCCCTATCTGTCGCGGGCGCAGGAAATCTGAGAGGAGCTGCCCCTAGTACGAGAGGACCGGGGTGGACGCACCGCTGGTGTACCAGTTGTCCCGCCAGGGGCACCGCTGGGTAGCCATGTGCGGCCGGGATAAGCGCTGAAAGCATCTAAGCGCGAAGCCCCCCTCAAGATCAGATTTCCCACCGGGTTAACCGGGTAAGACCCCTCGGAGATGACGAGGTCGATCGGCCCGAGGTGTAAGCGCGGTAACGCGTTCAGCCGACGGGTCCGAATCGGTCGAGGGCTTAACCCACTCCCCACACCCCGCGGTCCGGTTTTCAGGGTGCAAACCCTTTCCTTCATCGAGCGGGAGTGGCGGAATTGGCAGACGCGCTAGACTCAGGATCTAGTGGCCGTTGAGGCCGTGGAGGTTCAAGTCCTCTCTCCCGCACCATACATATAGAGCGCTTCCCCACTGCTCACGTTGGGCAGTGGGGTTTTGCCTTTTGGCCTTCTGCCGGCCGCTGGGGTTCTCCCGCTGGCCAAAGCAGGTTGAAAGATGCATTGAGGGTCCTGGTCGCATGGCGGCGGCCAGGACCCTTTGTCTCCATTTCGCCGGACGGATTCCCGGCGTTCATGTCAGGCGGGAGCGCGAGGAGGGGCGTGGCGTGCGCCGCAGATGGGGGGCGATGCGGGCGACGATGCGCTCGATGGAGGCTGCATCGGCCACGTCGTAGTCGCGGATGTCGACACGGACGACGGGACAGGCGCGAAAGGTGCGGATCCACTCGTCATACCGGCGATACAGCTCTTCCCAGTACGCCACCGGGGCATTCCGTTCCGCGGGACGCCCGCGCCGGGCCACGCGATCGAGGATGAGCGGCAGCGGACCTTCCAGGTAGATGAGCACGTCCGGGTGCGGGAAATACGGTGTCATCATCATCGCGTCGGCCAGCAGCGTGTACGTGCGGTAATCTTCCGGAGCCATCAAGCCGTTTTCGTACAGCATGCGGGCAAATATGCCGGCATCCTCGTAGATAGTCTGGTCCTGGACAACCCCGCCGCCGGATTGGAACAGGTGCATTTGTTCTTTGAAGCGTTCCGCGAGAAAATAGACCTGCAGGTGGAAACTCCAGCGCCGCTGGTCGGTGTAAAAGCGCGGCAGATACGGGTTGTCCGCCTTTTCCAGGGACGCACGGAAGCCCAGTGCGGCGGCGAGGCAACGGGTGAGCGTCGATTTGCCGACGCCGACGGTCCCCCCGATGGCAATGATGGCATCATCGGGGATGCGGTAAGCGTGGCGCAGCGGCGTGCCGGACATCGTTCCGCCCTCCTCGGCGTGGTTGGCGTTGGCGCAAACGTCATTCATTGTACCATACGGTGAACGGGTCTGTACCCGCCGGGGGCCTCATTCTCCCTCCGGAATTCGTTCCCGGGATCGGCGCCAGCTTGCGTGGTGCCGCTTAAAAAAGCGAACCTTATTAGAAATCCATCCGAGTAATGTTCGGGAATTGGTTGACATCCGCCGGGCGAGACGGTACACTGAAAGGGCAAGACGAATGAAGTATGGAAACGGTTTAAAGGATGTTCAAGTATTCACGAACAATAAAAGCGGAAATGCGTGAAACAGTACGGAAAGGACGGAGGGAACCATGCCGCAGATCGGCGCGGAAGGGCAGCAGCCGCTGGTGGGCGTGATCATGGGCAGCCGTTCGGATTGGGAGACGATGCGTGAGGCGTGTGCGGTGCTGGATGAGCTGGGCGTTTCCCATGAGGTGCGCGTGGTGTCGGCCCACCGCACGCCGGATGAAATGTTCCGCTATGCGGAGACAGCGGCGGACCGCGGCCTGGAGGTGATCATTGCCGGGGCCGGCGGGGCGGCCCACCTGCCGGGTATGGTGGCGGCCAAGACGGTGCTGCCGGTGATCGGTGTGCCGGTGGAATCGCGGGCCCTCAAGGGACTGGATTCGCTGCTGTCCATCGTGCAGATGCCCGGCGGCGTCCCGGTAGCCACGGTGGCCATCGGCAAGGCAGGCGCAGTCAACGCCGGGATCTTGGCCGCGGAGATTCTCGGGATCAAATATCCGGAAATCCGCCGGCGGCTGGCCGAACGGCGGGAGGAGCTCCGGCGACAGGTGCTGGAGCAGGCCGATCCGCGGGAGGCGTGAGCGGTGAAACGCTGTGCCGATCGGGTAACCCCTGCTTCTGTGGTGCTACCGGGCAGCACCGTGGGCATACTCGGCGGGGGACAGCTGGGCCGCATGCTGGCCCTGGCCGGCCGGCAGATGGGGTACCGTTTCGTTGTGCTGGACCCGACGCCGGACGCTCCGGCCGCCCAGGTGGCCGACCAGCAGATTCTCGCCTCCTTCGCCGACCGGGACGCGGCGCGCGCGCTCGCCGCGCGGGCCGATGTGATCACCTACGAGTTTGAGCACCTGGATGCCGAGGTTGTGGCGGAGCTGGAGGCGTGCGCCCACGTGCCGCAGGGCAGCCGCCTGCTGCGCATCACCCAGCATCGCCTGATGGAAAAGCGGGCCCTGGAAGCCTCCGGCATTCCGGTGGCGCCGTTTCGGGAGGTGGCCAGCCGGGCCGATCTCGAACGGGCCCTCGACGAGCTGGGCCTTCCCGCCGTGCTGAAAACGGCCACCGGGGGGTACGATGGCAAGGGACAGCGCGTCATCCGCGCGCGGGAGGAGGCCGGGCCGGCCTACGCCGACCTGGCGGGGCGAGGCCCTCTCGTACTGGAGGCCTGGGTGCCCTTCGTCAAGGAACTGTCGGTGGTGGTGGCCCGTCGGCAGGATGGCACGATGCGCTCCTTTCCGGTGGCGGAAAACGTGCACGTATCGGGCATCCTGCGCACGACGATGGTACCGGCTCGTGTCGACGAGATGACGGCGCGGCAGGCGACGGAGCTGGCCTGCGTCGCTGCTGAGCGCTTGAACGCCGTCGGGCTCCTGGCCGTGGAGATGTTCCTGACGGCTGACGGCGCCCTGCGCGTCAACGAGCTGGCGCCGCGGCCCCACAACTCCGGTCATTTCACGATGGATGCCTGCGTGACGTCGCAATTCGAGCAGCACCTGCGGGCTGTCTGCAACCTGCCCCTCGGTGACGTGCGGCTCCTCACGCCCGTCGTCATGGTCAACGTGCTTGGGGCGCACCTGCCGCGCCTGCTCCAGCGGCTTCCCTACCTCGACGGCCGGGTCAAGGTGCACCTGTATGGGAAGGCGGAGGCCCGGCCGATACGGAAAATGGGCCATGTCAACATTGTCGCCGATTCGGTGGACGAGGCCCTCGCCGTGGCCCGCGCCCTCGACGTGTGGGATGTCGTCGATGCCGGCAACGAACAGGCCGGGCGCGACGGATGAGGGTTCGCGGCCGCGCGAAACGCCCGGCAGCCGATCGGGATCCATTTCTGTGAACCGTGCAGCACGGGAGCATGCGAGGGAGGACAGACGGGATGATCGAACGCTATACACGCCCGGAGATGGGCGCCATCTGGACGGAGGAGAACAAGTTTCGCGCCTGGCTGGAGGTGGAGCTCCTGGCCTGCGAGGCGTGGGCCGAGCTGGGTGTCATTCCGCAGGAGGATGTGCGCAAGCTGCGGGAAAATGCCTCCTTTGACATCCGGCGCATCCACGAGATCGAGCGGGAAACGCGCCACGACGTGGTGGCGTTCACCCGCGCCGTGTCGGAGACCCTCGGCGAGGAGAAAAAATGGGTCCACTACGGCCTCACCTCCACTGATGTGGTGGACACGGCCCTCGGGTACCTCCTGAAGCAGGCTAACGCCATCCTCGAGCGCGACATCGAACGGCTGATTGGCGTGCTGAAACGGAAAGCCGTTGAACACAAGTACACGGTGATGATGGGCCGCACCCACGGCGTTCATGCCGAGCCGACCACCTTCGGGCTGAAAATGGCCCTGTGGTACGCCGAGATGCAGCGCAACCTGGAGCGCTTTCGCTATGCGCGGAAGATGGTGGAGGTCGGCAAGATTTCCGGGGCGGTGGGCACCTATGCCAACGTCGACCCCTTCGTCGAGCAGTACGTGTGCCACAAGCTGGGCCTTGAGCCCGCGCCGATCTCGACGCAGACGTTGCAGCGCGACCGCCACGCCCACTACCTGAGCACGCTGGCCCTCATCGCCACGTCGCTGGAGAAGTTCGCCGTGGAGATCCGCGGCCTGCAGCGCAGCGAGATCCGTGAGGTGGAGGAGAAGTTCTACGCCGGGCAGAAGGGCTCGTCGGCCATGCCGCACAAGCGCAACCCGGTCGGTTCGGAGAACATCTCCGGCCTGGCGCGGGTCATCCGCGGCCACATGCTGGCGGCCTACGAAAACGTGCCTCTGTGGCACGAGCGGGACATCTCCCACTCCTCGGTGGAGCGGATTATCCTGCCCGACGCGACGATCCTGCTTAACTACATGCTCAACCGCTTCGCCGACATCGTGGAGAACCTCACCGTTTTCCCGGAGAACATGAAGCGGAACATGGAGAGGACCTACGGCCTCATCTATTCCCAGCGCGTCCTTCATGCCCTCATTGACAAGGGCCTCAGCCGGGAAGCGGCCTACGATCTCGTCCAGCCGCGGGCGATGCAGGCGTGGGAGGAGGAGCGCTCCTTCCGCGAAATTCTGGAAAGCGACCCGGCCATCACGGCGCACCTGTCGCCGGAGGAGCTGGCCAACTGCTTTGACCCGCGCTGGCATCTGAAGCACGTGGACACCATCTTCCGGCGCCTCGGCCTCGACTGATGGAGACGGGCCGCAGCGCACGAGCAGTCCCGGCGGCCCGCGACACGGGCCGCCGGGGCGGCGATCGAGGAGGGAAAACCCTATGGCGGAGGAACAACGTGCGACGGCACAACACCGGGCCGCGCGGCGGGAAGCGGCCCCCGACCTGCGCGAGGTGACCAAGGGCGCGCTCCTCTACGAGGGCAAGGCCAAGAAGGTGTACCGCACCAACGTGCCGGGGGCGTTGTGGATTGTCTTCAAGGACGACGCCACGGCGTTCAACGGGGAAAAACGGTCCGTTCTCGAGGGGAAGGGAGCGCTGGCGAACCGGATCAGTGCCCGCCTGTTCGCCCTCCTGACCGAGCGCGGCATCCCCAACCACTTCCTACGCCTGCTCTCGCCGACGGAGCAGCTGGTGCGCGAGGTGGCGATCCTGCCCCTCGAGGTAGTAGTGCGCAACGTGGCCGCCGGCTCGCTGGCCAAGCGGCTCGGCCTTGCGGAGGGCGCGATCCTGCCGAAACCGGTGGTGGAATGCTACTACAAAAACGATCGCCTCGGCGATCCGCTGGTGAACGACGACCACATCGCCGTGCTGAGCCTGGCCACGCCCCAGCAGTTGGCCCAGATGTGGACGTTGGCCCTGGCGGTGAACGACGCGCTTATGCCGTATCTGGCGCAGCGGGGCATCCGCCTCATCGACTTTAAGCTGGAGTTCGGCGTCACGGCGGAGGGCGAGCTGCTCGTGGCCGACGAGATCTCCCCGGACACGTGCCGGTTCTGGGACGCCGCAAGCGGGGAGAAGCTGGACAAGGATCGCTTTCGCCGGGACCTGGGCGGCGTTGTGGAGGCGTACGCGGAAATCTGGAAGCGCATCGGGGGGGATGGCGGATGGTGAAAGCCCGCGTGGTCGTGACGCTGAAGGACGGGGTGCTCGATCCCCAGGGCCAGGCGACGCAACGCGCCCTGCACGCCTTGGGGTACGGCGAGGTGGCCGAGGTGCGCATCGGCAAGGTGATCGAGCTCAACCTGGATACCGACGACCGGCAATGGGCCGCCGCACGCCTGAAGGAGATGTGCGACAGGCTCCTCGCCAATCCGGTGATCGAGTCGTACCGGATTGAGCGGGTGGAGGGATGACCGTGCGCGTGGCCGTGATCGTCTTTCCCGGTTCCAACTGTGACGTTGACATGGTCCGCGCCGTCGCCGACTGCCTGGGCGAGCCGGTCGACACCGTGTGGCACACGGCCACCGATCTGTCCGCCTACGACGCCATCCTCCTGCCGGGCGGGTTTTCCTACGGTGACTACCTGCGTGCCGGGGCCATCGCCCGTTTCGCGCCGGTGATGCGGGAAGTGGTGAAGGCGGCGGATGCGGGCAAACCGGTCCTCGGGGTGTGCAACGGCTTTCAGATTCTTCTGGAAGCAGGGCTTTTGCCCGGGGCGATGCGGCGCAACGCGTCGCTCAAGTTCCGCTGCGAGACGGTCACCCTGCGCGTGGAGAACAACCGCACGCCCTTTACGCTGGACTACGCGCCGGGCGAGCACATCCGCATCCCCATCGCCCACGGCGAGGGGAACTACTACTGCGACGAGGCGACGCTGCAGCGGCTCCGGGCGGAAAACCGCGTCGTGTTCCGCTACGTCGGCGCCAATCCCAACGGGTCGGTGGACCATATCGCCGGGATTGCGAACGAGCGGGGCAACGTGCTGGGCATGATGCCGCACCCGGAGCGGGCCGTGCATGCACTGCTCGGCTCGACCGATGGCCGCCGCGTCTTCACGTCGCTGCTGCGGTACTGGAAGGAACGGACGGGAGGGGAGCGCCATGTCGCAAAAACGGCTCACGGCGGGCGGCACGACACCGGCGGAGCAACCTGACCGAGCGGAGCGTCGCGAGCCGACGGCTGACGAGATCGCCGAACGGAAGTTGTATCGGGAAATGGGGCTGACCGACGACGAGTACGCGCGGGCGGTGCGGCTTCTCGGCCGGCGGCCCAATTACACGGAAACGGGTCTCTTCGCTGTCATGTGGTCGGAGCACTGCAGCTACAAGAATTCCAAGCCCGTCTTGAAACGCTTTCCGACCACGGGGCCGCGCGTACTGCAGGGGCCGGGCGAGGGAGCGGGCATCGTCGACATCGGCGACGGGCTGGCCGTGGTGTTTAAAATCGAAAGCCACAATCACCCCTCGGCCGTCGAGCCGTTCCAGGGCGCGGCCACCGGTGTGGGCGGGATTATCCGCGACGTCTTCTCCATGGGTGCCCGGCCGATTGCCCTGCTCAACGCCTTGCGTTTCGGCGAGCTGGACAGCCCCCGCGTGCGTTATCTTTTCGAGCAGGTGGTGGCCGGTATTGCCCACTACGGCAACTGCGTCGGCATCCCCACCGTGGGCGGGGAAGTGGTCTTCGACCCGTGCTACGAGGGTAACCCCCTCGTTAACGCCATGTGCGTCGGCCTCCTGCGGCACGAGCACATCCGAAAGGGCGTGGCCCGCGGGGCGGGCAATCCGGTGGTGTACGTGGGTTCGGCCACGGGACGCGACGGCATCCATGGCGCCACCTTTGCCTCGGAGGAGCTTTCGGAGGCGTCGGAGGAGAAGCGGCCGGCGGTGCAGGTGGGCGATCCCTTCGCCGAGAAGCTGCTCCTCGAGGCGTGCCTGGAGCTGATCGACCGCGGTCTCGTCCTCGGCATCCAGGACATGGGTGCGGCCGGTCTCACCTCGTCGAGCGCCGAGATGGCCAGCAAGGGCGGGTGCGGCATTGAGCTCGACCTCGACCGAGTGCCGCAGCGCGAGCCGAACCTGACGCCCTACGAGATGATGCTGTCCGAGTCGCAGGAGCGCATGCTGCTCGTGGTGGAAAAGGGGAAAGAGGAGGAGGTGCTGGCCGTCTGCCGCAAGTGGGGCCTCCATGCGGCGGTGATCGGCCGGGTGACCGGCGACGGCCTGCTCCGCGTGCGGCACCGGGGCGCGGTGGCGGCCGAGGTGCCGGTGAAGGCCCTGACCGACGGGGCCCCGGTGTACACGCGGCCGGTGGTGGAACCGGCTTACTTCCGCGAGCAGACCAAGGTGGACGTTACCGACCTGCCGGAGCCGGAGGACCTCGGCGCGGTGCTCACGTGCCTGCTCGCCCAGCCAACAATTGCCAGCAAGGAATGGGTGTACCGGCAGTACGACCACCAGGTGCAGGCACAGACAGCGGTGTGCCCGGGATCCGACGCGGCGGTGGTGTGGATCCGCGGGACGCGCAAGGCGCTGGCCTTTTCCACCGACGGCAACGGGCGCTACGTGTACCTCGACCCGTTGGCCGGCGGGGCCCTCGCCGTGGCCGAGGCGGCGCGCAACGTGGTGTGCGCCGGCGCCGAACCCCTGGCCCTGACCAACTGTCTCAATTTTGGCAACCCGGAGAAGCCGGGCATCTACTGGCAGTTCGTCCGCGCCGTCGAGGGCATGGCCCGCGCCTGCGAAGCCCTTGGGACGCCGGTGGTCAGCGGCAACGTCAGTTTCTACAACGAGACGAACGGTGCGGCAGTGTACCCCACGCCCATCGTCGGCATGGTCGGGCTCATTGAAGACGTGGCCCACATCACCACCCAGGCGTTCAAGGGCGCCGGCGCGCGCATCCTCCTCCTCGGGGAAACCGCCCCCGACGATCTCGGCGGCAGCGAGTACCAGAAGCTGGTGCGCGGTACCATTGCCGGTCGGCCGCCGAAGCTTGATCTCGAACGGGAACGGGCCGTGCAGCGCACCGTCCTGGAGGCGATCCGCCGCGGCTGGGTGACGGCGGCCCATGACCTGTCCGAGGGCGGGCTGGGTGTGGCCCTGGCGGAGATGGCCATTAGCGGTGGTGTCGGCGCCCGCGTGGAACTGGAGACAGACCTGCGGCCGGATTTCCTTCTTTTCAGCGAGAGCCCGTCGCGGGTGCTCATTAGTGTGCCCGCAAGCCGTGTGGCCGACGTGATGGCCCTGGCGGAGGAACGCGGCGTGCCCTGCGCGGACATCGGCGAGACCGGCGGCGAGGATCTGGTCATCGCGATCAACGGGCAGGTGGCGGTGATGCGCACGCTCAAGGAGCTGAAGGACGCATGGACCAACGCCATTCCTGCGCGAATGAACGGCTGAGGGGATGCGAGGACGACGGGATGATGTGGGACGAATGGAATGAGGAGTGCGGCGTTTTCGGCGTCTACGGCCATCCGGAGGCGGCGCGCCTCACCTACTACGGCCTGCATGCCCTGCAGCACCGCGGCCAGGAGAGCGCCGGCATCTGCGCCTCCGACGGGACGCGCTTCACCTTCCACCGCGGCATGGGGCTGGTGACGGAGGTGTTCGACGCCGCGCACCTGGCCAAGCTGCGGGGGCATATGGCCATCGGCCACGTGCGCTACACCACGGCCGGGGAGAGCCGCCTCGAAAACGCCCAACCCCTCGTCTTCACCACGGGGGCGGGCAGCCTGGCCCTGGCCCACAACGGCAACCTGGTCAACTATCGCCGCATCAAACGCCGGCTGGAGCGGCAAGGGTCGCTCTTTCAGACCTCGAGCGACACCGAGGTGATCGCCCACCTCATTGCCCGGTCGGGTCGCGCGGACATTGTCGACGGTCTGCGCCACGCCCTCGCCCGGATCCAGGGGGCCTACGCCCTGCTGGTGATGACGGAACGCCGGCTCATTGTGGCGCTCGATCCCAACGGCATCCGCCCGCTGTCCCTCGGGCGGCTCGGCGAGGGCTACGTGGTGGCGTCGGAGACGTGTGCCTTTGACGCCGTCGGTGCGACCTACGTGCGCGACGTGGAGCCCGGCGAGCTCCTCGTCATCGACGAAGGGGGGCTTTCCCGCGAGCGGTTTTCCGCCTGCCCGCGGCGGACCATCTGCACCTTTGAGTACATCTACTTTGCTCGTCCGGACAGCGACGTCGGCGGCATCAACGTCCACCTGGCCCGCAAGCGCCTCGGGCGCCGGCTGGCCGAGGAGGCCCCCGTCGACGCCGATGTGGTCACCGGCGTGCCCGACTCGAGCATCTCCGCGGCCATCGGCTACGCCGAGGCCACGGGCATTCCCTACGAGCTGGGGCTGATCAAAAACCGGTACGTCGGGCGCACCTTCATCCAGCCGACGCAGGTGCTGCGCGCCCAGGGCGTGCGCATGAAACTGTCCGCCGTGCGCCAGGTGGTGGCCGGCAAGCGTGTGGTCATGATCGACGACTCCATCGTCCGCGGCACGACCAGCCGGCACATCGTCCAGCTCCTGCGCGAGGCCGGGGCGAAGGAAGTGCACGTGCGCATCAGCTCGCCGCCGGTTCGCTATCCGTGCTTCTACGGCATCGACACCTCGACGCGCGAGGAGCTGATCGCCGCCACGCGGTCGGTGGAGGAAATCCGCCGGGCCATCGGCGCCGACTCGCTGTATTTTCTGTCCCTCGAAGGGATGCTGGAGGCCATCGGGCGTCCGGACAACGCGGCGGACCACGGCCACTGCCTGGCCTGCTTCACCGGATGCTACCCGACGGAGATCGGCGAGGATGCACCGCGCGAAACGGAAGCGTGCATCGCGGAGAAAAGTAGACGGGACAGGGGGAAAGACGTGTGAGCGAAGCGTACAAGCGCGCCGGCGTGGACCTGGCGGCGGGCTATGAGGCGGTCCGGCGCATCAAGGTCCATGTGCGGCGCACCTATCGACCGGAGGTGTTGGGCGACATCGGCGGTTTCGGCGCCCTCTTCCAGCTCGATGTCTTCCGCTATCGCCAGCCGGTGCTCGTCGCCGGGGCCGACGGCGTGGGCACGAAGCTGAAGATCGCCTTTGCCACCGGACGCCACGACACGATCGGCATCGACTGCGTGGCCATGTGCGCCAACGATGTTGTCGTGCAAGGGGCCGAGCCGCTCTTTTTCATGGACTACCTCGCCTGCAGCAAGCTCGACCCGGCCCAGGTGGAGGCCATTGTCAAGGGCCTGGCTGACGGCTGCGTACAAGCCGGCTGTTCCCTCATCGGCGGGGAGACGGCGGAGATGCCGGGCTTCTACCCGCCCGGCGCCTACGACATCGCCGGCTTTTGTGTCGGCGTCGTCGAGCGCGACCGCCTCGTCGACGGCTCGCGCATCCGGGCAGGTGATGCGCTGGTGGGCCTGGCCTCGACGGGGCTGCACAGCAACGGTTTCTCCCTCGTGCGCAGGGTGCTGCTGGAAGAGCAGGGGATGGCCCTCGACGACTACGTGCCTGCCCTCGGCCGGACGCTGGGCGAGGAGCTGCTCACGCCAACGGCGATTTACGTGCGGGCGGTCCTCGCCCTGCGCGGGCGTTTCGACCTGCGCGGCATGGCGCACATTACCGGCGGCGGTTTTGTCGAAAACGTGCCCCGCATCCTGCCGCCGGGCACGCGGGCGGAGATCGATTGGGGGGCGTGGCCCGTTCCGCCCATTTTCACCCTGATCGAGGAAGCGGGGCGCCTCGATCGTCGCGACATGGTGAACACCTTTAACATGGGCATCGGCATGGTCCTCGTCGTGCCGGAGGACGAGGCCGACGATGTGGTGCGAGCGGCCGCGGAGGTGGGCCATCGCGCCTACCGCATCGGCCGGGTTGGCCGCGGCGAGGGCGGCGTTGTCTTCGGGGGGGTGCGGTGGGCGTGAGGATCGCCGTTTTCGCCTCCGGGAGCGGCTCCAATTTTGAAGCCCTGGTGCGCGCCGCGCGCGCGGGGAAGGTGAACGGTGAGATCGTTCTCCTGGTGTGTGACCGCCCCGGTGCGCCGGTGCTCGAGCGGGCGGAGCGGCTCGGCGTGCCGACCTTCGCGTTCCACCCGAAGGCCTACCCCGACAAGGCGGCCTATGAGCGGGCCATCCTCGCGGAACTGGCGGCGCGCAGGGTCGAGCTGGTCGTCCTGGCCGGGTACATGCGCCTCGTCGGCCCGACGCTCCTTTCCGCCTACGAGGGGCGGATGATCAACCTCCACCCGTCCCTTCTCCCCGCGTTTCCCGGGAAAGACGCCATCGGCCAGGCCCTCGCCCACGGCGTGAAGGTGACGGGGGTGACGGTCCACTTCGTCGACGCCGGCATGGACACCGGGCCCATCATCGCCCAGCGGGCCGTACCGGTGGAAGAGGACGACACGCCGGAGGCGCTGGCGGCGCGCATCCATGCCGTCGAGCACGAGCTCTTGCCGCAGGTGGTGCAGTGGCTGATCGAGGGGCGTGTGCGGCGCGGGGAAGGCCGCCGCGTGCGGGTGTTGTCGATCCCGGAGGGAGCGGCCGGTTGACGGGTGGCCGTCGGGAACGGGTTGCGGCACGTTAGGAGGAACGGTGGGTAACGTGCGCGAAGGAAGCGGAAGCGGTAGCGGAACGAGGAACGGAAGGAGAGGAGACGGACGTGATCCAGCGAGCGTTGATCAGCGTGTCGGAGAAGACGGGCCTGATTCCGTTTGCCCGTGAACTGGCGGCACTGGGGGTGGAGATCGTCTCCACCGGCGGAACGGCCCGCGTGTTGCGCGAAGCAGGCGTGCCGGTGACGGCCATCTCCGAGGTGACCGGGTTTCCGGAAATTCTCGACGGGCGCGTCAAGACGTTGCATCCGCGCGTCCACGGGGCCATTTTGGCCGTTCGCGACAACGCCGAGCACCGGCGGCAGCTCGCCGAGCACGGCATTCGGCCTATCGACCTGGTCGTCGTCAACCTCTACCCGTTCCGGGAGACGATCGCCAAGCCGGGCGTGACGCTGGCGGAGGCCGTCGAGCAGATTGACATCGGCGGGCCGTGCCTCGTGCGCGCGGCGGCGAAAAACCACGCCTACGTAACAGTGGTGACCGACGCAGCGGATTATCCCCTCGTCCTCGAACAGCTCAAGGCGCGGGGCGAGGTGGACCCCGAGACGCGCCGCCGGCTGGCGGCCAAGGCCTTCCGTCATACCGCCGCCTACGATGCCGCTGTGGCCCAGTACCTGACCGAGCAGACGGGTGAGGTGTGGCCGGAGACCTTCACGTTGGCCGTGGAGAAGGTGCAGGACCTGCGCTACGGGGAAAACCCGCACCAGCAGGCGGCCTTTTACCGTACGCCCGACCGGCGCCCGGGAACGCTGGCCGCGGCGGAGCAGCTGCACGGCAAGGAACTGTCGTACAACAACATCCTCGACGCCGACGCCGCCCTGGCCCTTGTGCAGGAGTTTGCCGAGCCGGCCGTTGTTGCCGTCAAGCACACCAACCCGTGCGGCGTGGGCACGGGGGAGACCCTCCTCGAGGCGTGGCGGCGGGCCTACGAGGCCGATCCGGTGTCCATCTTCGGCGGCATCATCGCCGCCAACCGGCCCATCGACGAGGAAACGGCGCAATCGATGCGCGAGGTGTTTCTGGAAATCGTCATTGCCCCCGATTTCGCACCAGAGGCCCTCGCCGTGCTGAAGGCGAAGAAAAATTTGCGCCTCCTGCGTGTGGCCATTCCGGACCGGCCGGTGCCGGAGCGTCGCCTGGTGAGCGTGGCTGGCGGTGTTCTCGTGCAGACGCGCGACGTGCGCGAGCTGACGGAGGCCGACCTGCGCGTGGTTACCGAGCGGGTGCCGACGGCGGAGGAGCTGCGCGACCTGCTTTTCGCCTGGAGGGTGGTCAAGCATGTCAAGTCCAACGCCATTGTCGTGGCCAAGGACGGCCAGACCCTCGGCGTGGGCGCCGGGCAGATGAACCGCGTCGGCGCAGCGCGCATCGCTCTCGCCCAGGCCGGCGAGAAGGCCAAGGGCGCGGTGCTGGCCTCGGACGCCTTCTTCCCCATGCCCGACACGGTGGAAGAGGCGGCCAAGGCCGGCGTGACGGCCATCATCCAACCGGGTGGCTCAATTCGCGACGCGGATTCCATCGCCGAGGCCAACCGCTACGGCATCGCCATGGTGTTTACCGGCGTGCGCCACTTCCGTCACTGAGGCGCTGCCAATGGGGTTGACGAGGAGGGGAAACGGCGATGAAGGTGTTGGTGGTCGGGCAAGGCGGCCGGGAACACGCCCTGTGCTGGGCGCTGGCCCAAAGCCCTCACGTGGAGCGGGTGTACTGCGCGCCGGGGAACGGCGGTATCGCCGAGGTGGCCACCTGCGTGCCGATTAAGGAAACCGATTTGGCTGCGCTGGCCCGATTCGCCCAGGACGAGGGCATCGGCCTGACGGTGGTGGGCCCCGAGGCGCCCCTTGCCGCGGGCATCGTCGACTTCTTCCGCGCCCGGGGCCTGCCCATTTTCGGGCCGACGCGCGCGGCGGCGCAGGTGGAGAGCAGCAAGGCCTTTGCCAAGCGGATCATGCAGCAGCACGGCATCCCCACCGCCGACTACGCCGTCTTTGACGATTACGGGGCGGCGCTGGCCTACGTGCGGGAAAAGGGGGCGCCCATTGTTGTCAAGGCCGACGGGCTGGCCGCCGGCAAGGGAGTGACGGTGGCCCGCACGGTGGCCGAGGCGGAGGAGGCGCTCCGCCGGGCGATGCGGGATGGTGCCTTTGGCGCTGCCGGATCACGCGTGGTGATCGAGGAATGCCTGGAAGGGGAGGAGCTCTCCCTGATGGCCTTCGTCGACGGGGAGACAGTGCGCCCGATGGTGCCGGCCCAGGACCACAAGCCGGTGTTCGACGGCGACCGCGGGCCCAATACCGGCGGCATGGGCGCCTACTCACCGGTGCCGCAGATGGACCCGGCCGTCATTGCGGCCGCCGAGGCGCGCATCTTGAGGCCGATGGCCGCGGCGCTGGCGCGGGAGGGCTGTCCCTTCACCGGCGTACTGTACGCCGGCCTGATGGTCACGGCAGACGGGCCGAAGGTGATCGAGTTCAACGCCCGCTTCGGCGACCCGGAGACCCAGGTGGTCCTGCCGCGGCTGAAGACGGACCTCCTGGAGGTGCTTTTCGCCGTCGTGGAGGGGCGTCTCGAAGAGGTGGCGCTGGAGTGGCGCGACGAGGCGGCCCTGTGCGTCGTTCTCGCTTCGGGCGGCTATCCGCACGGCTACGAGGTGGGCAAGGCCATTTCCGGACTCGACCGGGTCGACCCCGACGTGCTCGTCTTCCACGCCGGGACGAAGCGAGACGGTGAGGCTCTCGTCACGAGCGGCGGGCGTATTCTTGGCGTAACGGCCCTCGGGGCCACGCTGGCCGAGGCCCAGCAGAAGGCGTACGCCAACGCCGCGCGCATCCGCTTCGAGGGCATGCACTACCGCACCGACATCGGGAGCCGGGCGCTGATGGCGAAGGGGTAGGGGAGCGTCCGCCGCGCCGGCGTAGGCTGCGCCTTCGCGTGGACAAACCGCAAAAGAGACAAACGGCTGGTGGAAGGTATCGGAAGCGATTCTCGGGAGGTCCTGCGGGTACCGCTTTGTTTCCCCATCGGTTCGGGCGCATTCGCGACGTGGTGGAGGGACCGGATGGCCCGTTGTACCTGCTCAAGGGGCATCGCGCATTGCCCCACCGTCAGGAGTTGCCTACGTTTCGTCTTTACTGCCGCGACGGCGCAGAGCCGCGCGGCGGGTGTACCACCCGTCGCGGCGCCGGATGCCCATCCACAGGGCGATGGCCAGCACGACGGAGAGCCCGACCAAGAGCAGGGAAAACAGGTTGTCGCTCAGCCATTCATAGGCAATCCACTGGTCGAGGCGGCTTTGGGGGACCAAAGGCCTTCCCTCCTTGTCCGTCAGGAAAAACGAATTCGCCGTAGCGCATTACCCGAACCGACCGCGTTTCATCGCGTTCCGGTCCAGCTCACGTGTGTTGGCCCCCATCAAGGCCAACATGGGACACCAACGCGTCAGCCCTTCGGCGATCTTCAGCGCCGAGAGCAGCATCAGCCCGACAGGCGGGCGCGAGAACGGCCGGGACGCCATGGCGATGGCCCAGGCCAGCCCGGTAAACCCGGCAACGAGCCGGATCATGGCGTCGAGGGTTCCGACGTTTTTCTTCACAGCGCACCCTCCTCCCTGTGTGTTTCAAGTTTAGGATGAGTCGATCCCGGTTTAGTATGAGCCGATCCCGGAAGGCCCAAGCCCTCGTCGGATTGGAAAAATGTTGGAAACAAACACCAGCCACGCGGGCGGACGCCCGCCGGTATGGTACAATGGGAAGAGACGGAACGATTCGACACGTCGAAACCGTCGAACAATACGACAGGACAAGGAGGACGCGATGAAAACGCCCATCCCCCCTCTCACGGCTGAACGTCGGCGCCGCCTGACCGAGGTGGCGATGCGCCGGTGCCCGGCCACCGCGTGGATTCGCGGCGGGCGCGTCTTCAACGTGTACACCGGCGAACTGCTCCGGGCCGAGGTGGTCCTGTGTGACGACCGCATTGCCTACGTCGGCGAGAAAACGCCGAACGTGAACGATGAAACCGCCATCATCGACGCCGACGGCCTCATCCTCGTGCCGGGCTATCTTGAACCCCATGCCCATCCGTTTTTGCTGTACAACCCGTTCGCGTTGGCGGCGTTCGCCTTGCGCCATGGGACAACGGGGATGGTAAACGACAACCTGTTCCTGTTCCACAGGCTCGACGTGGAGGAGCTGGAGGCATTTTGGGACGAGACGGCCGAGCTGCCGGTGCGCATGTGGTGGTGGGTGCGTCTCGACCCGCAAACCGACTCGTCACTGCTGCGCCGGCGGTACACGCCGGAGCGGACCGGCCGCCTGTTGGCCCATCCCGCTGTGTTGCAGGCCGGCGAGCTGACGGCGTGGCCCGACCTTCTTGCCGGCGATGCGGCCCTCGTCGCCGGTGTCGACCGCGCGCGGACCCTCGGCAAGCGCGTCGAGGGGCATCACCCCGGGGCGTCCGTCGAGACGCTCAACGCCGTGGCGGCGGCCGGGGTGACGGCGTGCCATGAGGCGATCAACGGCGAGGAGGCCCTGCGGCGCCTGCGCCTCGGCCTGTACGCGACGCTGCGTCATTCGTCGATCCGGCCCGACGTGCCAACCCTTGTGCGCGAGCTCGTCGCCAGTGGCATCGACCTCACCAGCCGTCTCATGCTGACCACCGACGGCTCGCCGCCCCCCTTTTTGCGGGAAGGATTTCTGGACGCCGTGTTGCGCGAGGCTTTGGCCGCCGGCCTGCCACCGTTGGCCGCCTACCGCGCTGCGACACTCAACGTCGCCGTCTACTACGGGCTGGACGGTGACATCGGCGGCATCGCCCCGGGACGCGTTGCCGACATCAACTTTTTGGAGGACCTGGCCAACCCCACCCCGGTGCACGTGATGAGCGGCGGCCGCTTACGCGTGCAAGACGGCCGGCTGGTTGACGCGCCACCGTCCCTCGATTGGTCGCGCTACCCGGCGCTCTGCCGATATGCGCCCCGCGTGGCGCCGGCTGACCCGGACTGGTTCCGCGTGATCGATCCGGGCTTCCCGTTTCCGGTGATGGAACTGGTGAACGCCGTGATCACACGGGTGAGTCGTGATGTTCCCGCCGTTCGGGACGGCGAGGTGGTGCCCGATCCGGATCGCGGAGAACTGCATGCGGCGTTGCTTAGCGCAGACGGGCATTGGGTGACGACGGGCATTGTCCGTGGCTTTGGCCTCTTTGACGCCTTGGCCAGTTCCTTTTCCGGTTCCGGTGACCTGATGGTGCTGGGGCGCGATCGGAAGGCCATGGCCCGCGCCGTGGATGCCGTGTGCGAAATGGGCGGAGGCATTGTGCTTGTCGACGGCGGGCGGGAGGTGTACCGCCTCCCGCTTCCCCTCGGCGGATGCATGAGCGATCTGCCGATGGACGAGCTGATGGAGCGGACCGAACAGCTGGTGACCCTGCTGCGTCAGCGCGGGTATGGCCATACCGATCCGCTGTATTCGCTGTTTTTCTTTTCCTCGACGCATTTGCCGGCGCTTCGCTTTACGCCCGACGGTCTTTATGACGTGAAGCAAAAGCGCATGCTCGTTCCCTCACGCCTGTTGGAGCACGGGCAAAGGTGAGGGCCAGAAGCCCTCCAGTGCCTTTCCCGTGTCAACCTCTCTGTACGTGTACCTGGAACAAAAGAGCAGGAATTGGATTCCGATCGCGCGAACAGAAAAAGGGACAACCCCATCGTAGGAGAAGAGGGAGACCGCATGCGCAAAGGGATCGTTGTCGCGCTGATGATCACGTTCGCTCTTCTGGCCGGCGGATGCCGCGACGAAACAAAATCGGTGCCGGAACCGTCACCGCAGGCGCCCAGCGAGACGGAAACGCCGGGGGCGGAAGGGCCGACGGTCGTGGCGCCGCTGACGGGGCAGGTGACGGCCGTGCCCGTCGAGCACCGCGCGATTATGGTCATGATCAACAACGCCCCGAAGGCCCGCCCCCAGTCGGGTCTCGACAAGGCGGACATCGTCTACGAGGTGTTGGCGGAAGGGGACATCACCCGCTTTGCCGCCATCTACCACAGCCAGGCGCCCGAGGTGATCGGGCCGGTACGCAGCATCCGGCCGTATTATGTCGAGCTGGGGGAAGGGTTTGACGCCGTCATGGTGCACGCCGGAGGCAGCCCCGATGCGCTGGCGCTGTTGCGGGAAGGAGGGTACGCCCACCTGGACGAAATCCACAATCCCCGCTATTTCTGGCGGGACCCGTCGCGGAAAGCCCCGCACAACCTGTATACCGACCTGACACGCATTCGCCGGGCCATGGCCGACAAGGGGTATGCCGACGTTGGCAAGCTGCCGCGCCTGCCCTTCGTGGACGACCCGCGCCAGGACCCGGTCGGGGCGCCGGCGCGGAAGGTGGAGATTCGCTATGCGGCGACGTACCGCTGCGGATACGAATACGATGCCGCTCGCCAGGTGTACAGGCGCCTAACGCAGGGGAAGCTGCACCGCGACCGCACAACCGGCGAGATGCTCACGGCAGTGAACGTGATCGTCCTCGAAGCCCAGCACCGCGTGCTGGACGCCGCTGGGCGGCGTGAAATCGACCTTGCGGGACCCGGCCGCGCCTACGTGTTTCAGCGTGGGGTGATGCGGACGGGTACGTGGGAGCGGGCGAACGGCGTGTTACGCGTGTATGGGGAAGACGGAACGGAGATTCCGCTCTATCCCGGAAACACCTGGGTGAACATCGTCCCCACGAACCCGGGTTTGACAGCCAGTGTTCGTTACGAGTAAACTATCGTTCGGACGAGTTTTTCGTACGGTGATGTTCTGCAGTCGAAACGTACGGGAACCGGGGGAAGGAGTGAACGGAATGCCCCTGGAAAAGTTGAAGCGCCGCGAAGTGGATCAATTGTTTGAAGCCATCCTGACCCTGCGGACCGTAGAGGAGTGCTACCGGTTTTTTGACGATCTGTGCACGGTAAACGAGATTCACTCGCTGGCGCAGCGGCTGGAAGTGGCGCGCATGTTGCGAAAGGGCTATACGTACAGCCAGATTGAGATGGAGACGGGCGCCAGCACGGCGACCATTTCGCGCGTCAAGCGCTGCCTCAACTACGGAAATGATGGATACGAAATGGTGTTGGCGCGACTGGAGGAAGCAAGAGGGGTGGAAGGGCGCGCGTCTTCGGAAACAGCGCCCCCGTCCCGTGACGGAGGGGACGCGTAAAACCGACGCCTAGGCCACGGTGTGGTCTAGGCGGTTTTGTTTTTCGATCGTGTCCGGTGATCAGCAAGGCCGCGCACCGTACGTGGCCACATTTTTTTGTGCAGGGACAGGAGAGCAGGAACCGGCGCCCGCCGCTGTGCATAGGGTGGAATACGCCCTGTTGGGATGCCGGATGGGGCGAGTGAACCGGGGAAGGTGAGAACGGATGGGGGGACAGACCGCGCGGAAGTCCCGCCCGCTTTCCTGGCGTCTTTTGGGACTGTGTGGGGTTGGCCTGCTTTTTGACGCCATGGAAGTGGGGATGTTGGCGTTCATCTTCGCCGCGTTAGCCGAGGACTGGGGACTGGCGCCCAACATTACCGGTCTGTTGGGGAGCGTCAATTTTATCGGTATGGCCGTTGGGGCCGCCTTAGCCGGATTATTGGCGGACCGCTTCGGCCGCCGGCGGCTCTTCGTCTGGACGCTCATGCTGTACAGCTTGGCCACGGGTGCCAGTGCCTTGGCCGGAACCGTCGCCGTCTTGCTTGTGCTGCGCGTTCTGGCCGGCATGGGATTGGGCGGTGAATTGCCGGTCGCCACCACCTATGTGTTGGAATCGGCGCCGGAATCTTCGCGCGGCCGTGCAGTGGTGTACCTGAACAGCTTCTGGGCCGTCGGCATGCTGGTGGCCGCCTTTGTTTCGTATTTCATCATTCCTGCGTTCGGGTGGCAGGCCGGCTTTTTGATCGGGGCCCTTCCGGCGCTGTATGCGGTTTACCTGCGCCGACGGCTACCGGAGACGCCGGCGTTCCGGCGACAGGCGGTACGCCCATCGTTGTTTGGGCAGGTCAGCAGGCTGTGGGGGACGGAATTCCGGCGGCAGACGGCGGTGCTATGGCTGCTGTGGTTTGCAGCCAACTTTTCCTATTACGGCATGTTCCTGTGGCTGCCCTCGGTGATGGTGCTCAAGGGCTACACCCTCGTGCGCAGCTTTGCATACGTGCTCATCATGACGTTGACGCAAATCCCCGGCTACCTCAGTGCCGCCTACCTGGTGGAACGGTGGGGGCGCAAACCGACGGTGGTGGCCTATCTTCTTCTGGCGGCGCTGTCCGCCCTGGGGTTCGGGCTATCCGACTCGCTGGGGATGCTGCTGGCCTTTGGCCTGGCCCTATCGTTTTTCAACCTCGGCGCTTGGGGCGCCATTTACGCATACACATCCGAGCAGTACCCGGTGCGCATTCGCGCCACGGGAACGGGCTGGGCGGCCGGATTCGGCCGGTTGGGCAGCATCGCGGCGCCCTACCTGGTGGGGCTGGCTATCGGCGCGGGGGTGGGGTTTGCGTGGATATTCGGTGCGTTTTTTGCCGTGATGGTGCTGGGCGCGCTAGTGGTGGCCGGCTTTGGCCGGGAAAGCCGTCCGGTGAACGCGGTAAAATCCGGGCGCCGGCCGCCATGGTGACCGGCAGGGTCCGCTTCGCGCGGACCGCTTTTTTTGTGGGGCCGAACAGCGGCTTGTCGTTGCGAAATCGGTGCGGGATGGTAGAATAACCGTAGCGCAAAAGGAGGAGCGAATCATGGATGTGGGCGCGTGGCGGCACGTGTTCAAGCTGGATCCGAACAAGCCGCTGTCGGATGATGCGCTGGAAGCGGTGTGCGAGTCGGGTACCGACGCCATCGTCATCGGCGGCACCGACGGCGTCACCTTCGACAATACGGTGGAGCTGCTGGCCCGTGTGCGGCGCTACGCTGTCCCGTGTGTGCAAGAAATCTCTTCGCTGGATGCGGTGGTGCCCGGCTTTGACGGCTACCTTGTGCCCCTCGTGCTTAATGCGGGGGACCCCGATTGGCTCTTGCGTCCGCACATGGAGGCCATTCGCCGCCTGGGCCGTCTCATTCGGTGGGATGAGCTGGTTGTGGAAGGGTACATCGTGCTCAATCCGGAGGCGAAGGTGGCGCGCCTGACGCGAAGCGACGCTTCCCTGGACGTGGAAACGGCGGCGGCCTATGCCGTGCTGGCGGAACGGCTCTTGTCGCTTCCGGTGGTGTACATCGAATACAGCGGGACGCGCGGAGACGTGAACCTGGTGCGGGAGGTGCGCCGCGTGTTGACGCGCGCCCGCCTCTTTTACGGCGGCGGTGTGGACGGCCCCGAAGTGGCGCGGGCGATGGCCCGCGTGGCCGATACGGTTGTCGTCGGCAACGCGGTGTACGCGAAACTTGAGGGGGCGCTGGCGACGGTGGCGGCGGTCAAGGAAACCCCGGTGAACACCGTGGACGTATAAGACCGGGCATTCGGGGCTCGGTTGCCCCAATGGGTTTGTACGGACACAGCGGAGGGGCCCGAAGCGGCCACAGGGGAAACCAGAAGTGGGCGGAAGGTGATGGATGTGACGGTACAACTTGGCGAGGTGGACCGGCTGCTTTCCGGCCTCAACGACCAGCAGCGCACAGCAGTGTTGACCATCGAGGGACCGGTGCTCATCCTGGCTGGGGCTGGATCGGGCAAAACGCGCGTGCTCACCCACCGTGTGGCCTACTTGCTGGGGGTGAAAGGGGTCCCGCCGTGGAACCTCTTGGCCATCACTTTCACCAACAAGGCGGCGCGGGAGATGCAGGAGCGGATCGCCCACCTCGTCGGCCCGGCGGCGAAGGACTGCTGGATCATGACCTTTCACGCCATGTGCGTGCGCATCCTGCGCCGCGACATCGAGCGGATGGGGTATACGACGCACTTTTCCATCCTCGACCCGTCCGACCAGCTTGCGGTGCTGAAGGAGTGCCTCAAGGAAAAGAACCTGGACGCCAAGCGTTATGACCCGCGTGCGGTGCTGGCGGCCATTTCTTATGCCAAGAATGAGCTGAAAGACCCGGAGCGCTTTGCCAGGGCGGCGCAAACCCCCTATGACCGGGTCGTCGCCGAACTGTACGCCTTGTACCAGGAGAAGCTGAAGCGCAACAACGCCCTGGATTTTGACGACCTCCTGCTCGTGACCGTGCGCCTCTTTGAAGCGCACGCCGATGTGCTCGGATACTACCAGAACAAGTTCCGCTACATCCATGTCGACGAGTACCAGGACACCAACCGTGCCCAGTACCTCCTGGTGCGGATGCTGGCTGATCGGCATCGCAACCTGTGTGTGGTGGGCGACAGCGACCAGTCGATTTACAGCTGGCGCGGGGCGGACATCCGCAACATCCTCGATTTTGAGGCCGATTTCCCCGACGCCGCCGTGATCAAGCTGGAGCAAAACTACCGGTCCACCAAGCGCATCCTGCGCGCGGCCAACGCGGTGATTGCCCACAACGCGTTGCGAAAGCCAAAGGAGCTATGGACGGCCAACCCTGAGGGCGAGCCGATCCGCTATTACGAGGCCGAGACCGAGGTCGACGAGGCCCTCTACGTCGTCGACCGCATCCGCGAGGGGCAGGCCAAGGGGCGGAAGTTGTCCGACTTTGCCGTGCTGTACCGCACCAACGCCCAGTCGCGCGCACTGGAAGAGGCGCTGATGAAGGCCGGCATTCCCTACCGCGTCGTGGGCGGCATCAAGTTCTACGAGCGTAAGGAGATCAAGGACCTGATCGCCTACCTGCGCCTGGTGGCCAATCCCGATGACGACATCAGCCTGCAGCGCATCGTCAACGTGCCCAAGCGGGGCATCGGCGCGGTCACGCTGGAGAAGCTGGCCGCTTTCGCCGCGGAGCAAGGCCTTTCCCTCTTCCGCGCCATGCAGCGAGCCGAGGAGGCGGGTGTGAGCGGCAAGACGGCTGCGCGCCTGGCTGATTTTGTGCAGTTGATTGAGAACCTGGCCGCCATGGCCGAGTACCTGTCGGTGACGGAGTTGACGGAAGAACTTCTCGACCGCACCGGTTACCGCGAGGCCCTCAGGCAGGAAGGGACGCCGGAGGCCCTGGGCCGGCTGGAGAACATCGCCGAGTTTCTCACCGTCACCAAGGACTTTGAGGCGTCGAGCGAGGACAAGTCCCTTGTCGCCTTCCTCACCGAGTTGGCCCTCATCTCCGATGTCGACCGGCTCGATGACGAGGGTCCGGCCGAGGCCGTCACGCTGATGACCCTGCACAGCGCCAAGGGCCTGGAGTTCCCCGTCGTCTTTCTTGTGGGCATGGAAGAGGGGATCTTTCCGCACAGCCGTGCCTTGGCCGATGACGAGGCCCTGGAGGAAGAGCGGCGCCTGGCCTACGTCGGCATCACGCGGGCAATGGAGGAGCTTCATCTCACCTCGGCCCGGTGGCGCACCCTGTTCGGCGATACGCGCCCGGGCGTGCCCTCGCGTTTCTTGGACGAGATTCCCGAGGCAGAACTCCAGCGCGTGGGCGGTCCGGCGGCCGACCCGGCGGGGCCGTCGGCCGGACGCCCGGCTCCGTGGTGGCGGCGGACGCCAGAGGGGACGTTTGCGGCGATGGGCGCCGCGCAGCGGCGCGTTCCCGCACCCAAGGATACGGTCTTTCAGCCGGGCGACAAGGTGCGCCATGCCAAATGGGGCATCGGCACCGTGGTGAAGGTGAAGGGCAGCGGCAGCGAAGCGGAGATCGACGTGGCCTTCCCGGCCCCCACCGGGGTGAAGAAGCTCTTGGCCGCCTATGCGCCGATCGAAAAGGTGAAGTGACCGGAGCATGTTTGAGGGGAAAGGAGGCGCGGGCATGGATCGCCAGGAAGCGGCCCGGCGGATTGAGGAGCTGCGCCGGCAGATCGAGGAGCACAACTACTGGTACTACGTCAAGGACGACCCCAAGATCAGCGACGCCGAATACGACGCGCTGATGCGCGAGCTGATCGAGCTGGAGAAAGCCTTTCCCGATCTCGTCACGCTCGATTCCCCCAGCCAGCGTGTCGGCGGGGCCCCGTTGGACGCCTTCGAGAAGGTGATCCATCCCGTCCCCATGCTGAGTCTCGACAACGCCTTTGACGAGGGCGACTTGCGGGAGTTTGACCGGCGGGTGCGCGGCCTCCTCGGCGGCGAAACGGTGCAGTACGTCGTGGAACCCAAGATCGACGGCCTGGCCGTGACGCTGCGCTACGAGGACGGCCGTTTCGTGCGCGGGGCTACGCGCGGCGACGGCTTGACCGGGGAAAACATCACCCAGAACTTGAAGACGATCCGTTCGCTTCCCTTGCGCCTGCGCCGCCCGCTGACGCTGGAGGTGCGCGGCGAGGCGTTCATGCCCAAGGCGGCCTTTGAACGGCTGAACCGCGAACGACAGGCGCGCGGGGAACCGCTCTTTGCCAATCCGCGCAACGCCGCCGCGGGCAGCCTGCGCCAGCTCGATCCCAGGGTTGCCGCGGAGCGGACGCTCGACTTGTTTGTCTACGGCCTGGCCGCCGTGGAGGGGGAGACGGTGGCCACCCACTGGGATGCCCTTAACCTGCTGGAAGAGCTGGGGTTTAAGGTGAACCCCGAGCGGCGACGCTTCGATACCATCGACGAGGTGATCGACCACTGCGCGGCGTGGACTGCACGGCGACACGAGCTTCCCTACGCCATTGACGGTCTCGTCATCAAAGTCGACCGCTTTGACCAGCAGGGGCGCCTCGGCGCTACGGCCAAGAGCCCCCGCTGGGCCATCGCGTACAAGTTTCCCGCCGAAGAGGCGGTGACGGTGCTGGAGGACATCGAGGTCAGCGTCGGCCGCACCGGTGTTGTCACGCCGACGGCCATCCTGCGGCCGGTACAGCTGGCCGGCACGACGGTGAAGCGCGCGTCCCTGCACAACGAGGACATCATCCGTGAAAAGGGCCTCCTCCTTGGCGACCACGTCGTTGTGCGCAAGGCGGGCGACATTATTCCCGAGGTTGTTGCCGTGCTCGCCGAGCGTCGGACGGGAAGCGAGCGTCCCTTTGCGATGCCAACCCACTGCCCGGCCTGCGGCAGCGCCCTCGTGCGCCTTGAGGGCGAGGTGGCCCTGCGCTGCGTTAACCCGAGTTGCCCGGCCCAGATCGTCGAGGGGTTGATCCACTTCGCCTCCCGCGACGCGATGAACATCGAGGGCCTCGGCGAGCGGGTGTGTCAGCAGCTCTTCGACCACGGCCTGGTGCGCAACGTGGCCGACCTGTATTTCCTCGACCGTGACGACCTTGTCCGGCTGGAGCGGATGGGGCCGAAGTCGGCCGACAACCTGCTTGCCGCCATCGAGCGGAGCAAGGCCAATTCCCTTGAACGTCTGGTTTACGGCTTGGGCATTCGCTTCATCGGAGCCAAAGCGGCCAAGACGTTGGCCCAGCACTTTGGCACCCTTGACCGCCTGATGGCGGCCACCTACGATGAGCTCCTGACGGTGCCGGAGATCGGGCCGAAGATGGCCGACAGCGTCGTTACCTACTTTGCGCGAGCGGAAGTGCGGGCCGTGATCGAGCGGCTGAAGGCGGCCGGCGTCAACACGGCGTACAAGGGACCGGCACCCGCGGCGCAAGCGGCGTCGCCCTTCGTCGGGAAGACCGTCGTCCTCACCGGTACCCTGGCGTCGATGACGCGTAAGGAGGCCCAGGAGCGCATCGAGGCCCTGGGCGGCAAGGTGGCCTCCAGCGTTAGCAAGAAGACCGACCTCGTCATTGCCGGGGAGAACGCCGGTTCCAAGCTGGCCAAGGCGCGCGAGCTGGGCGTTCCGGTGATCGATGAGGCGGCGTTTTTGGCCCTGCTTGGGTCGGGGGAAGGCGCGTAGGACCGTTGGCACACCAGAACGGTTTTCGGGAAAAGGAGACGAACGAGCGATGCGCCGACTGCTCTTTCGCGTTGTCCTGTTGGTTGGCGCCTGCACGCTGCTGGTCAGCGGTTGCGCACCGTGGGACTTGCGTCCACAAGGGAACTTGCAGCCCAAGAAGGCCTACATTTCGCCGGCGTTGGAGACCACCCATCGCTTCTTCCCGGGCTTGTTGCCGTACCGCCCCAGCAAGACCCGGGGGATGCTGATGCTGGGTGACACCCTGGACGATCTGGATATCAGCCGCCTGGAGATGGGGATGATCGAGATCGCCCAGCAAACCTTTTCGCCGGACAACACGTATTTCCGTGAAGGTGAATACATCCAGCGCGAAGAAGCGCGGGAATGGCTCAGCCGGCAGGGCCCCCAACATCCGCACGGCTTAAATCCGCCGGATGGGAAAGGCCCGCGCCTTCTTGTGCACATCCTGGAACATGACTATTACCAGGTCGTGAACAACGAGGCCCGCCTGGCGGGCATGGTGATCGGCCTGACCCTTGATCCGACGCCGACGGTGAAGGGGCCCGATGGTCAGCCGACCAAACTGGAGCTGACTGACGATGTGCTGCGCCGCGAAGGCAAGCGTTTCGCGGCCATCGTGTCTGAGCGCCTCCGTGCCAAAAACGTGCGCGACGTGCCCCTGATCTTTGCCCTCTTTCGAGAGGAGACGCAGAATCCGTACCTGCCCGGCCGCTTTATTGCCGTCGGCACGGCCGACGCGGGGAAGACGGCCATCTCGCAGTGGCAGGAAATCCACGAGCGGTTTGTGCTCCTGCCCAGCAAGGAGCGCCTGGAGGGAGCACTCCTTGGCGTCAACCGGCGATTTGTGGACTACCAGCGGGCGGTTCAGGAGTTTTTCTCCGGGTATGTCGCGGTGACCGGCTTGGCCCGTTTCGAGGGGGACCAATTGCTGGAGCTGCGCATTCGGGCGGTGGCCGAGTACGATTCGCGTGCAGAGGCCATCCAGACGATCCAGTTTATGGCCAATCGCCTGAACGACCTGGTCGACGAGGATGTCCACGTGACGATCACCGTGGAAACGGTCAACCAACCGCTTGCGTTGTACGAACGTCCGGCCCAAGGCGAGCCCTATTTACATGTGTTCCGTTACTAGAACCGGGTGGGCGCCGCGGCGGGATGCGCCGACAAGCGAAGGGAAGTTTTGAAGGATCGCGTTCCTCTGTATTACAATAACGTTGAGATGAAATCGCCAACATTGGAAAACGGGAGTGAGGCCGCATGGTCGTCGATTTCAAGAACGAGCCCTTGACCGACTTTTCAAAGGAGGAGAACCGCCGCGCCTTCGAAGAAGCCCTGCGCAAGGTGGAAGCGGAACTGGGGCGCGAGTACGACCTGATCATCGGCGGCGAGCGGATCAAGACCGATCGCAAGATCCAGTCAATCAACCCCTCGAACATTGACCAGGTCGTGGGGGTCGTGTCGCAGGCGGACACGGCGCTGGCCGAAAAGGCGGTCCAGGCGGCGCTCAAGGCGTTTGAAACCTGGAAGCGCGTGCCGGCCGAAGCGCGCGCCCGCTATCTGTTCAAGGCCGCGGCCATCCTGCGCCGGCGCAAGCACGAGTTTTCGGCGTGGATGGTCTACGAGGCCGGCAAGAGCTGGGCCGAGGCCGACGCCGACACGGCCGAGGCGATCGACTTCATGGAGTACTACGGCCGGCAAATGATCAAGCTGGCCGAGCGCCAGCCCCTGGTGCGCATCCCGACGGAAGACAATGAGATGTACTACATTCCGCTTGGCGTGGGGGCGGTTATCCCGCCGTGGAACTTCCCGCTGGCGATCATGGTCGGCATGACCACCTCGGCCATCGTGACGGGGAATACCGTCGTCCTGAAACCGGCCAGCACGACACCGGTCATTGCTGCCAAGTTTATGGAAATCCTCGAAGAGGCGGGCCTCCCGGCGGGCGTGGTCAACTATGTGCCCGGTTCTGGGGGCGAGATCGGCGACTACCTCGTTGACCACCCGAAGATCCGCTTTATCTCCTTCACCGGGTCGAAGGAAGTCGGGCTGCGCATTTACGAGCGGGCGGCGAAGCGCCACCCGGGCCAGTTGTGGCTCAAGCGCGTCATTGCCGAGATGGGCGGCAAGGATTCGATCATTGTCGACTCCAGTGCTGATCTGGAATTGGCTGCGCAGGGCATCGTCGTTTCGGCTTTCGGCTTTTCCGGCCAGAAGTGTTCGGCCTGCTCGCGGGCGATCGTTCTTGAAGACGTGTACGACCAGGTGCTGGAGCTGGTGGCCGAGAAGACGAAGGCCCTCAAGGTGGGCGACGTGCGCAACCCCGACGTCTTCACCGGACCGGTGATCGACGAGAAGGCCTACAACAAGATTCTCTCCTACATCGAGATCGGCAAGAACGAAGGCCGTCTCGTTGTCGGCGGCGGCAAGGGAGAAGGGAACGGCTACTTCATCCAGCCGACCATCTTTGCCGACGTCGATCCGCAGGCGCGCATCATGCAGGAGGAGATCTTCGGGCCGGTGGTGGCCTTCACCAAGGCCAAGGACTTCGACCACGCCCTGGAGATTGCCAACAACACCGAGTACGGGCTGACCGGGTCCGTCTACTCCCGCAATCGCTTCAACCTGGAAAAGGCACGGGAGGAGTTCCACGTCGGCAACCTGTACTTCAACCGCAAGTGCACCGGCGCCCTCGTTGGCGTGCACCCCTTTGGCGGGTTCAACATGTCCGGAACCGACTCCAAGGCCGGCGGTCCGGACTACCTGCTCCTGTTCACCCAGGCCAAAGTGGTGTCGGAAGTGCTGTGAGGCGGACAAGCGAAGGAGCGAGACACAGACGCCGCGGCAGGACGCCGCGGCGTTTGCTTATGCCGTTTCCCGGCGGTTTGTGGCTGGGGGGTTCCCGGAGGGAAAGGATCAAATTGGCGGTAAGAACTGACGTCGAAAAGCCCAAATTATAGGGTGAAGGAGGAGGGATTTCACCATGCCAATTTCCAAGAACATCTTCCGCAGGGGCAGGGGCGCGATGGCCGGCGTGCTGGCAATCGGCTGCTTGGTGGGGGCCGGCGCGGCAGGCGAGGCGTGGCGGGTGACGGCGGAAACGGTGGGGAATGCGGAGCAACCCGCCATAGCAGAGAGCGGATCGGGATGGACGAAGCCGGATAAGGGCTTTCGCCATTTCCACGGGGCCAAACGGGCTGTCCTGGTGGAACAGGTGGCGGCGTACCTCGGGGTGTCGAAAGAGGAGATCGAGAAGGTGGCCCAATCCCACCCGGGCGGATGGCGCCTTGTGGTGCAGGCGGCGCCGTACGCCAAGGTGAGCGGAAAGAAGCTTGCCGATGTGGTGGCCTACAAAGCGTCGGGGGCCACGTGGGCGCAGACAGCCCAACATTTTGGAGTGAAGCTGGAAGACGTGCAGAACGCGCGAAAGCAGTGGATGGAAGAACAGCGCCAGAAGGCCAAAGACGCCTGGGTGACGCGCTTGGCCAACTACCTCGGCGTGCCCAAGGCGGAAGTGGAGCAGGTAGCCCAGTCGCAAGAGGGCGGCGGGCGCTTGGTGATGATGGCCGCGCCGATCGCCAAGCTGAGCGGGAAGAGGCTGGCTGACGTGGTGGCCTACCTGGCGAACGGCGCAACGATCGAGGAAGCGGCCGAGCATTTTGGCGTGAAAATGGATGCGCTCCAAAACGAACGCAAGCAATGGATGAAGGGCAAAGGGCGGCACGGCTTTGCCTACGCGTTTCCTCGGGGGTAGACGGAAAACGAAGCGGATGCTGCAATCGTGTGCCTCTCGCGGGCCTTGGGCCCGCTTTTTTGTCGCGGGAAGGGGCCGTTGACCTTTTTTATGCCTTTCGTCGGGCGCGTGCGGCGGCCTGGAGGGCCGCTTCTTCGACGGGGATGCGCACGCGCCACACGAGGGCCAGGTGAAGCAAAGGGAAGAGCGTGGCGGTCATAAGTGCGCCAAAGGTGAGGGGGAGCACGAGCAGCTCGAGGGCAACGATCCAGTAGTTGGGATGGCGCAGCCAGCGGTACGGTCCGCGTGCAACCGGAGCGGCGCCCGGCACGACGATCACGCGCGTGTTCCAGAACCGGCCGAGGCTGGTGATGCACCAGTACCGGCCGACCTGGGCGAGGAGAAAAAGGGCGAGCGTCCACGGCCACCATGGCGGCAGCGCCGGCGCGCGCCACCCCACTTCGGCCGCCAAACTGAGAAAAAAGAGAACGTGCAGCCCTACGAAAAGCGGGTAATGACGTGCGCCCACTTCGTATCCGCCCCGGGCGCGCCAGTAGGCGGCGTTGCGGCGGGCGATGGCCAGCTCGACCAGCCGTTGCGCGACAACGAAGGCGAAGGTGGCAACAAACAAGGCAGACATCAGGACGATCCCTCGCTTACCTGCACAGAAGCACCAATTCGCCGCTGAAGCCCGGCCCCAGCGCCGTGACAAGGGCCGGCTCTCCGGCCGGCCAGGGGCGGTTGAGACGGCGGGCGAGAACGAAGAGAACGGTCGCGGCAGAGACGTTGCCGTATTCAGCAAGGATTTCCGCGGCGTCGTGCAGTGCATGCGGCGGCACGCCCAGCGCTTCCTGGAGCGCGTCGAGCACCTTCGCGCCGCCGGGATGGGCCAGGATGTGGCGGAGGTCTTGCGGAGTCAGGCCGAAGCGGGCCAAAAAGCCGCGTGCGAATTCGGGCATGTTCCGGCGCACCAGCTCGGGAATGGCGGGGGAGAAGACCACGTTCAGGCCGTCGTCGGTGAGGTCCCAGCCTATCACGTCAAGGGTGTTGGGCCATGTGACGGAGGCACGGCCGACGATGGCAGGGTGTGGCGCAGGGTTTCCCTGGGCCGGGGCAGCGGCGTCGCCGCCGACGAGCACCGCCGCCGCGCCGTCGGCGAAGAGCGCCGTGGCGATGAGGTTTCGCTTCGAGCGATCCTGGGGCACAAAGGTCAGGCTGCACAGTTCGGAAGGCGTGGCCGCGTCCCCCGACGCTTGGGCAGCCACCGCTTCCCCTTCCTGGGTGATGGCACCGACTTTAGGAGCGCCGTCCCACCTGCGGGACGCGTCAGTCCACGCCAGGTGCTGTTCCTCGCGGGGGTATCCGGCATAGTCGACGCCGAGCACGCGGGCCAGCTCCTTGTCCACGCACACCAAGTCGTCGCGGCTGATCTGGTTGAGATCGGTCTTGCTCAGGGCGTAGGCGACCAGCTTCATCTCTTCCACGCAGGATTTGAGAAATTTGGCCAGGTGCTCGGCCCCCTGTTCGATATCGAAATCTTCCTTAAACTTGCCATGGTAGAGAGCGGCTTGGACGGGGGGCTCAAAGGGCGTGGCGAGATTCATCTGCGTATGCAGCATGGCCACGAGGGCGATGGATCCGATGTACACGGCATCGGCGCCGAGGGCCATCGCTTTGAGGAAATGGCCGGGCGTGGTCAGTCCGCCTGCGGCGATGACCGATACGTCGCGTTTCACGCCGCGCCGCTCGAGGTGGCGAACGGTGCGGGCGAGGGCGATCAGCGTGGGTAAGCCGACGTCGTCCTGCAAGATGGTCGGGCCGCCGTGGGTCCCCCCTTCCGCCCCGTCGACGACGACGAAATCGATTTCCCCTTCAAGGGCGATGTCCAGTTCTCGTTCCAGGTAGTGGGTGGCGCACGTTTTGAGGCCAACGGGCACCCCGTAGGTGGCGCGCAGCTCGCGCACGAGACGGACGAAATCTGCAGGGCGGTTGACGCCCGGCAGCCGCGTGTGGATGACGGCGTCTTCTCCCGGCGGGATGCGGAAATGCTTTCGGAAGGGGTCGTCGATCTGCCAGGAGGCGGTGCCCATCGGCGCGGCGGCCTGCGCGCCCTGGCCGAGCTGGATCTCGAAGGCGTCCAGCTGGCGAAGCTGCTCCGGCGTGTTCATCCACCCGCCGCGGTTGTACTGACCGATGAAATACCTGGCAGCTTGCCGTTCCTCCGGAATCAGCGGAGCCTCACCCGAATTGGTGGCCGTTCCGGCCATCGTGGCGGCACGGGCCAGGGCGATTTTCTGCTTCATACCCAGGGCCCCGCCGTACGACATGCCGGTAATCAGGATGGGGATCTCCAGGTGAAGCGGTTTTTTGGCCCGCGGACCGATGGTGACGCCTGTTTGAATTACCACACCATCTTGGGTGGGCAGGCGTGGGGCGAGGTGAACAGGATTAAAGAGGAGCGTTTCCCAACGAGACAGGACGATGGGGCTTCCCAGGGGACGGGACAAGGGCTTCCCGGATTCGGCCCGCATTGCCGCTTCGACGATGGCACGGGGGGGTGAGTTTCTGTGCAACGGTGACATACGCAAACAAGTTTTCGGTATAGGGATCCTGCAGCAATCTGGACATCACGCTGTCCATCATGGCATTCGCCATTCGCCGGCGTGCAGCTTCTCCGCTTGCGCATGCAGGCGGCGACAAGCCTCGCGCAGTTCTTGGTTGGCGCTCTCCGTCTCCGCGACTGCGTAGGCGTGGGCGAGCATTTTCTCCAAGAGCAACATGTCCTGGGCGATGTCTCGGTCGACGAGTTTCATCCGATCTTGCTCCTTTCCGCTTCGATGGATTCTGTTGGTTGGGACACGAGGTTCCGCGCGTAGCCGCGGCATCCGTTTACGTTGGGGCGGGGATCACGCGTCGGGTCGTTGTGCGGTTTGCTCCCTCTCCCGCCCACTGTGGCGGCGCATCTGGTCGACGAGGGCTTCCACGTGGGCCTGGTGCGTGGCGGCCGCGTTGTGCAGCCATTGTTTGAGTTCGGGATCTTGACGTGAGCTAATCCATTGCGTACCCTCCTGGATTCGATTTGTCCATTGGTGGCCCATTTGCTAGTATGGGGATCGAGTGGACAAAGCATGTAACAGGAACGTTTTGTTGGCAAGGAGGGTTCCCCGTGTTGTACGGTGTCGTCGGCAACGGCCGTGCGCTGGCCGTTGTGAATCCCAACCTGGAAGTGGCATACCTGGCGGTGGGAGAGGGTTCGGCGGATGTGCTCTTTGATCGTGCGCAACATCCCGAAGGAGCCAGCTTGCGCCTCGCCGCCGGCGGGCGTGCGCCCGAACCCATCGCGCAGGCCTATGTAGGCGGAAGCGGCGTCCTGCGCACTGTGGCCCGGATTGGCGAGGTGGAGATCGACGCGACGGATTACTTGCCCTTTGGAAGACCGCTGTTTCTCCGCGATATGACCATCACCAACCGATCGGATGCGGAAATGCCGTTCGTGCTGACGGCGGAGGCGGTCTCCGTGCCGCCGAACGTGACCGTTGCGCGCGACGGCGACCTGACGGTGTTGGAAGGCGCGTTCGGCGTGGCTGCCTTTCGATTGGAAGGGGTTGTCGGGTTCCTCGAACCGGAAGAAGAGGCCCTGGTGCGCCTGGCGCTGGCGTGGGGGCCGGACCGCGCCGCGGTGCGCGAGGTGCTTGACGCGGCTGAGAGCCTCTCGCCCCAGGAGGCGCTGTGGGAATGGGGGGAGCGGCTGAAGAAGGAGGTACGTCCCGACGTGCCGGAGCACGACCGGGTCCTGCAGGTCGCGACTGGGTGCCCCACCTTTTGCGCCGACTGGTTGGACGAGCCGGTTGCGCGCTGGCTGGGCCGGCTGCGTGGCCACTGAAGTGGCCACGCAGGGGCGCATCCGGTTTCGTGAGTATGCAAAATCCAGAATTGATTTACACATAGGGCGTGCTAAAATGGTTGTCAAACAGCGCGTGTTGCCGAGGAGGGTTGCCGCCATGTCCCGTCTCGCAGGGCTACCCTTGGCCACTTGGTTTTGGTTGATTTTTCCTTATTTTACATTAATTTTGCTTTCTGTTTGGCATTACGTCCGGGAGGGTCGGAAATAAGATGGCGTTCACCCAAGCGGCGCTTTTCACATTTTCCCTCTATCTTGTCGCCATGCTGATCATCGGCTTCCTCACGTTCCGGCGCAACCGGTCGTTTTCCGACTACGTGCTTGGCGGTCGGGGACTCGGAAGCTGGGTGACGGCTTTGGCGGCTCAGGCCAGCGATATGAGCGGTTGGCTGCTGATGGGCTTGCCCGGATTTGTCATCGCCACCGGGTTTGGCTCCCTTTGGCTCGTCATCGGGTTGGCCGTTGGGACCTTTGTCAACTGGGTATTCATCGCCAAGCGCATTCGCCTGTACACGGAAAAATTGAACGTGCTCACCGTTCCCGACTACCTCGAAGCGCGTTTTCGTGACCGCACGCGCTTGTTGCGCCTGATCTCGGCCACCGCCATCGTGGTCTTTTTTCTCTACTACACAGCCTCCAGCATGGTCGCGGGCGGCAAGCTGATGGAACTGGCCTTTGGGGTGGACTACCGCCTCGGTGTCAATATCGGTGCCCTGGTCATCATCGTGTATACATTCTTGGGAGGGTTTCTGGCCGTTGCCTGGACGGACTTTTTCCAGGGCATGCTGATGTTTTTCGCCCTGATTGTCGTGCCGATTGCCGCTATCGGCTACCTTGGCGGGTTTGATCACCTGGTGCAATCGATCGCGGCGCTGAAGCCGGAACACCTGGTCGTCTTTTCCACGGACGACGGTATCGGGATGGCCATTGCCGGCGTCTTGTCGCTCATGGCCTGGGGACTGGCTTACCCCGGCATGCCCCATGTCGTGACAAAGTACATGGCCATTCGCGATCCCGACCTGTTGCGCAAATCGACGGTTATCGGCATGGTGTGGGTGCTGACCACCCTGTACGCGGCCGTTTTTGTCGGGATGGCCGGTCTGGCCATCTACAAAGGCGATGTCCTGGGGGACAGCCCGAAGGTGGACCCGGAAACGGTGTTCATCAAGCTGTCGTACCTGCTCTTTAATCCCTGGATCGCTGGCGTGTTGATCGCCGCAATTATGGCCGCCATCATGAGCTCCGTGAGCTCATTCTTGCTCGTTTCGGCGGGAGCCATTGCGGAAGACTTTTACAAGCTCCTGTTCCGTCCGAGCGCCTCGTCCAAGGAGCTGTTGTGGGTGGGCCGTATTGCGCTCTTGACCATTTCCGGGATTGCCTTGTACATGGCCCAGGACAAGAACTCGGTGTTCAATCTGGTGGAATACGCATGGGGCGGGCTGGGCGCGAGCCTTGGTCCGGTGATCCTCTTGTCGCTCTACTGGAAGCGCATGACGAAAGCCGGGGCCTTGACCGGCATGGTCGTGGGCATGGTAGCGTCCATTGTCTTGCACCATGTGGAGGCGGTGACCGCCTATGTCTATGAACTTTTGCCCGCTTTTGTCCTCAGCCTCCTGTCGATTGTCGGGGTTAGCCTGCTCACCCGCGTCCCTTCCGAGGAAATCCAGCGGGAGTTTGCCGAAGCGGTGCAGAACGGCCGCTGACCTCTGTCCTGCGCGCGATGCCAAAAAGTGCGCCCGCCGGTCGAGGATCTTTCCCCAACCGGCGGGCGCTTTTTTGTTCGATTTGGATCGGTCTCGTTGCGGCGGTGCCTGGGCGTTTCGCTTGGGCCCATGCGCTAGCAGCAGCGCGTCACGCCTCCCTTTTCGTAGCGCTGCGAAAGGTAATACCGGTAGTATTCCGCCTCCGTCATTGGCCGTCCGCCCTCGTGTTTGTGATGCTGCTCCCAGTGGGCGAGATAGCGTTCGTAGTCCGGCATGCCAAAGATGGTCTTGATGTTCTTTTGGAGGCGGCGCAGGGTGTAGCGGATGCGTTCGGTCATCGTCCACCCCCCCCTTTTCGTTTTTTCGAAGCCGAGGACGTCAGGCGATCGCGCCGCCCTTGGCTTCGGGGGCGACTTTGGACAAGTCACCGCGCGACTTGACATACGGGGCTTCGTGCAGTTCGGGCTTGGTCTTGCCCGTCCAGATGTTCATCCACAAGCGGATGGCGGCAAGGAGCAAGGCGATGACGATGACGATGAACACGGCGGTTACGGCCGCGTCGATGTAGTCGTTCATGAGCATCTTGTGGGCTTCCTCCACCGTCTTGGCCGGCGCCGGCAGCTGCCCGGCCGCCAGGCTCTCCTTGATCATGTTGGCGTGGGCGAGGAACCCGATTTTCGGCGAGCTGTGGAATAGCTTCTGGAAGCCGGCGGTCAGGGTCACCACCGACAGCCAGGCGAGCGGTACCAGCGTCACCCATGCGTAACGGGTCTTGCCCATCTTGATGACGATCGTCGTCCCCACCACCAGGGCGATGGCGGCGAGCATCTGGTTGGCGATGCCGAAGAGCGGCCACAGGGTGTTGATGCCGCCCAGCGGGTCGGTTACCCCCTGGTACAGGAAGTACCCCCATGCCGAGCAGATCAGGGCGCTGGCGATGAGGTTGGCCGGCAACCAGTCGGTGCGCCGCATCTTCGGCCAGATGTTACCCAGAAGGTCCTGGATCATGAAGCGGCCGATGCGCGTCCCGGCGTCGATGGTGGTGAGGATGAACACTGCCTCGAACAGGATGGCGAAGTGGTACCAGAAGGCCATCAACGTATCGCCGCCGAAGACGCGGGACAGGATGTACGCCATCCCGATGGCCAGCGTCGGGGCGCCGCCGGTTCGCGAGAGAACCGTTTCTTCCTCAATTTGCTCCGACAGGCGCTGGAAGTCTTCCGGTGTCACGGTGAAGCCCCACGAGCTGATCGTCTCCGCCGCCTTGACCACGTCGGTGCCGATTACCGCCGCCGGGCTGTTAATGCCGAAGTAGATCCCCGGCGTCAGGAGCGTGGCGGCGATCATGGCCATGATGGCGACGAAGGACTCCATCAGCATGCCGCCGTACCCGACCAGGCGCGCATGGGATTCCTTGGCGATGAGTTTCGGCGTCGTCCCGGACGACACCAGTGAATGGAAGCCGGAGATGGCACCGCAGGCGATGGTGATGAACAGGAAAGGGAACAGGTTCCCGGCGAACACTGGGCCGGTGCCGTCGGCAAACTTGGTGATGGCCGGCATTTGAATCTCCGGCATGACGAGGAAAATGGCCCCGGCCAGTACGAAAATTGTTCCGATTTTCAAGAAGCTCGACAGGTAGTCACGCGGCGCGAGCAAGAGCCACACCGGCAGCACCGAAGCGACAAACCCGTAGGCGATCATCCACAGGGCGATTGCCTCACCGCTCAGCGTGAAGAGATCGGCCAGCGCCGGGTGCTGCGCCACGTAGCGGCCGCCCCACAGCGCGAGGAGGAGCAGGACCAGGCCGAGCAGCGACCCTTCCAGCACTTTCCCCGGCCGCAGGTAGCGCATGTAGACGCCCATCAGGAGGGCGATCGGAATGGTCATGGCGATGGTGAAGGTGCCCCACGGGCTGTGCGCAAGGGCCTTGACCACCACGAGGGCGAGGACCGCGATGAGGATGATCATGATGGACAAAATGCCGATCATGGCGAGGACGCCGACAAACGGTCCGATCTCCTCCTTGGCGATCTGGCCCAAGCTCTTTCCGTTGCGGCGCATGGAGGCGAACAGGATGATGAAGTCCTGGACGCAGCCGCCGAGCACGGCGCCGACGATGATCCACAGCGTGCCGGGCAGGTAGCCCATTTGCGCCGCCAGAATCGGTCCGACCAGGGGACCTGCACCGGCAATGGCCGCAAAGTGGTGGCCGTAGACGACCCACTTGTTTGTCGGCACAAAGTCCTTTCCGTCGTTGATCACTTCGGCGGGCGTCGCCCGATTGTCGTCCAATTGCATGATTTTTGTGGCGATGAACCGGCTATAAAACCGGTAGGCCACCAAGTAGGTCCCGATGGCTGCGGTCAAGAGCCACGCCGCGCTGATCGTTTCGCCGCGATGCAGCGCGATCACGGCCAGCCCCGCCGCGCCGAGGATGGCGATGACGGTCCAGATGAGGATGGACAGGATGCCCCGCTTGAAGCGCGACACGATGGTCACTCCTTTCGTCAGGATACGTACGTCGTGGACGGGGGGCTCGTCAGGTAGGGGCGCGTCACCTCCATGTAACCGCTTAAGGTTCATCATTTTTATTTTATTATTACTATACGGGAAAACACAAAAAAACGAAAGACAAGATTTTTTGCGTGACGCGCAGCAATGGAGGAAGCCATATCTCGCCGCGCGGGCATACTAAACCATGAGGGTGTGTGGTGGATGCCATGCGGAGGGTCGGTGGATACGGGTGACGATCGCATTGTCCTTTTTGTCCGCCTTTTTTCTTGTTTCCGTGCTGGTGCCGCCCGTTCGTCGGTTGGCCGTTGCGCTGGGGTGGGTGGACCGTCCCGCTGGACGGAAGCGACATCGCGGCCCGATTCCCCTGAGCGGTGGATGGGCGCTGTTTTTGGCGGTCGGGATTGTCGCCGTCGCGTTCGGTCCGCCGCACCTGGCCCCCGTGCTGGTGGGCGGCGGACTTTTGCTCGTCCTCATCGGGCTCCTGGACGATGGGTACAAGGCGCGGCGGCGCGAGCTGCCCCCGCTGCCCAAGCTGATCGCGCAGGTGGCGGCGGCACTCGTGCCCTTCGTAGCCGGTGTGCGCGTCTATGGCGTGCGCGATGTCGTCGACGGCGGAATGATCCTGTTTCCCCTGTGGCTGTCGCTGCTGGCAACGATGCTGTGGGTGGTGGTCCTCATCAACATCATCAATTTCCTCGACGGTGCGGATGGGTTGGCCGCCGGTGTAACGGCCATTGCCGCCGCCAGCCTGACGGTGATCGCCCTGTTGAAAGGGCAGGCCACAACGGCTGTGCTGACGGCCGCCCTGATGGGCGCTTGCCTGGCGTTCCTGCGCTTCAACCTGCCGCCGGCGACGATCTTCATGGGCGACACCGGATCGGCGTTTTTGGGGTACTATTTGGCCGTCGTGGCGCTGGACGGGACGCTGAAAACCGTTACGTTTCTCTCGCTGGTGGCCATGCTGCTGGTTTTCGGAGTGCCGTTGTTTGACAGCGTACAGGTGATCCTGCGCCGCTTGCGGGAAGGGCGGCCCATTTACCAGGCCGACCGTTTCCATGTCCACCATCGCCTGCTGGCGTACGGCCTCACGCAGGCGCAGACGCTGGCCGTCTTGTACGGGGTGTCGGTTTTGCTGTCCGTGGTTTCCCTCCTCCTCTATTGGTGGGTGGTCGGGTAGTCCGAAGACGTGAGAAAATTGAGTTGACCTATCTGATTTCAGGGAGTAAGATAGGGGTAACGCCCGATGGAAATTGCATACGACCGGAACACATCCCCTTATCGAGAGAGGGGGAGGGACTGGCCCGATGAACCCTCGGCAACCGGCCCACACTTCCCGCGCGGTGAGCACGGTGCCAATTCCAGAAAAGGCGCGCGGCGGGCGCGCCTTTGAAGATAAGGAGAGAAAAGCGCGCCCTTTTCTCTTCGTTCAAAGGGGAGAAGGGCGCGTTGATTTTTCCGAGGAGGGTGAGGGCTCATGGCGTTTAAGTATCAATGGAAGTGGGCGGAGGACCCGTCCAAGCTGAACAAGGTGGAGCTCCTGAAGCTCAACCGCGATGGCCTCGACATTCTCGACGACATTGAGCGGCTGGCGGCGGCCGGGCACGAGGCGCTGACCGACGACGACCTGCAACTCCTGAAGTGGGCCGGGATCTACGCGCAACGGCCGAAGGAGGACGGCTTCTTCATGATGCGCATCCGCGTGCCGTCGGGCGTGCTCAACAGCCGGCAAGCGCGCGAGGTGGCCCGCATCAGTCGCGAATACGGACGCAGCCTGGTCGACGTGACGACGCGGCAGTGCTTCCAGCTGCACTGGGTGCGCATCGAAAACTGCCCCGAAATCTTCAAGCGCCTGGCCGAGGTGGGGCTCTATACCTATGAAGCCTGTGGCGACTGCCCGCGCAACATCGTCGGCAACCCGCTGGCCGGCATTGATCCCCACGAGCTGATCGACACGCGTCCCATCGTGGAAGCCGTGCAAAACGCGATCTGGATGAACCGCGAATTTTCGAACCTGCCGCGGAAGTACAAGATTTCGATATCGGCGAACATTTACAACGCAGCCCATGCCGAAATCAACGACTTGGCCTTCACCCCGGCGATGAAAATGATCGACGGGGAGGAAGTGGTTGGCTTCCACGTATGGGTGGGCGGCGGCCTGTCCTCCAAGCCGCACATGGCCCGGCAGCTCGACATGTTCGTGCGGCCGGAAGAGGTGGTCAAGGTCGCCGTTGGCGTCACCCGCGTGTTCCGCGACTACGGCTATCGGGAGAAGCGCCACCGCGCCCGCCTGAAGTTCCTCGTCGCCGACTGGGGGGTCGAGAAGTTCCAGGAAGTCCTCGAGGGCTACATCGGGAAGTTTCCCGGGCGGGGCGAGGACAAGATCGTCGGCTGGAACGCGGGCTACTTCACCGGCGTGCACCGGCAGAAGCAAGAGGGGCTGTACTACGTCGGCCTGTCGGTGCCGGTTGGCCGCATGAGTGCCGACGAGCTGGAAGGGTTGGCTGAGCTGGCCGACAAGTACGGCAATGGCTCGCTGCGCACGTGCAACACGCAGAACATTCTGATCACACACGTGCCGGAAAACAAGGTGGAGGCGCTGCTCGCCGAACCGCTCCTGAAGCGCATCACCCCGTTCCCGAAAACCTTCTCCGGCCATGCCGTTTCCTGCACGGGGATCGAGTTTTGCAACCTGGCCCTTACCGAAACCAAGGAGCGCATGCGCAAGATCGTCGCGTATCTCGACGAACGCATCCCTCTCGACGTGCCTATCCGCCTGCACATCAACGGCTGCCCCAACTCCTGCGGCCAGCAGCAGATCGCCGACATTGGCCTGCAGGGCGCGCTGGTGAAGACGCCGGAAGGGATGAAGGAGGCGTTCGACATCGCCATCGGCGGGAAGCTCGGGCCTGGGGCGACGTTCAACACCAAACTGAAAGGGCGGGTGCCGGCCGTGTACGTCCCCTACGTGCTGGAGGCGCTGATCGCGTTCTACCGCGACGAGCGCCGGAAGGGCGAGGACTTCCACGCTTTCGTCCGCCGTGTCGGCGTCGATGCGTTCCAGGCCAAGCTCGACGAAGTGCTGACCGAGACGGTGAGCGGCTAGCTTATCGGGATCGGAAAAACGGCGGGTCGGCATTTGGGCGGCTGGCCGCGTGCCGCTTGGGCTCGGCTCGCGAGTTCGGGAAAAGGTGGGAAGAAGATGGCGGAAGCGGGATGGTACTTGTATCGCCTGGAAGCGCGCCTGAACGACGGCCGGCTGGTGACGGTGGTCGTGGCGGCGGCGAACGAGGAAAAGGCGTTCCAGTACGCCGAAAGCCACCTGGAGCGTGACCTGGTCTTTCGCTCGCGCGTGGCGGAACTCTCGCTGGTAGAGAAGAAATCGCTGCACCCGGGCGTGGGATACGCCGTGGTAACCGCCGAGGTGTGACAGGGCGGGGAAGCGGTTGTTCGGGCTGTGATCGGTGGGGGATAAACGTGACTGGGATCGTGTGCAAGGGGCGGTTGTGCGTGAACCGCCCTTTTCGTTTGGGCTGCCTCACGGCCAATCCAGCCGCCGGTAGTCGTCGGGGATCAGCGCGAAGATCATGCGGTCAGCAGGTTCCCCGTTGGCGCCAGGGGCGCTACGGCGAAGCGTCCCCTCATAGACGAAACCTAGGCGTTCGGGGACGGCGCGGCTTTTCGCATTGCGCGGGTCGACGCGGATCTCGACGCGGTTGGCCTTGAGTCCCTCGAAGGCGAAACGGGTCAGCACCTGCACCGTTTCGGCGGCATGACCGCGCCCCGTCGCGGTGGACCGCAGCCAGTAGCCGATCTCGAAGGTGCGCAGCGACCAGTCGTGCGGATGGAGGGTGCAACCGCCGAGCAGGTGGCCCCCGTTCCGTGCGAAAATGCCCATGGCCAGATCGGTTCGCCGCCGCCAGCGTGTGCGGGTGCGGGCGACGAAGGCCTGGGCGTCGGCGATGGTGTGCACGTGCCGCACCCAGGGCAGCCACGGGGTGAGGTGGCCCCGCGACTCGTGGATCGCTGCCAACAGTTCCGCCGCGTCGTCAAGCCCAAGAGGACGCAACAGCACGCGGGGGCCGTGCAGCGCGTCGGGTACGGAAATGTCGTGGGGGAATGCCATGCCCGTTCCTCCTTCTCGAAGGGCGGTTCCGTTCATCGTATTCCCCCTGCCGCGTTGCGTTTCCCGATATGTGTGGTCCCCGCGCGGCCGAGAAGCGTGGGCGGTCGGGCATTTGCGGGGTGTTTTCCCCATCTGGTATCATTAAGATTATGTGGCAGGAAAAGCGTGGAGCATGTGCGACAACCGCACGACAGGCCGATGCAGGCGGCCACTCCAGGGCGGAATACACGAGGAGGTGCCACCGATGGGTGCGATTTCCCGCCAGCAGGTTGAGCATATCGCCAACCTGGCGCGGCTGTCGCTGACGCCGGAGGAGACGGAGCGGTTTACCGAACAGCTCAACAAGATCCTCGAGTTTGCCCACAAGCTGAACGAACTCAACACCGACAGCGTGGAACCGACGAGCCATGTCTTGCCGCTGGCCAACGTGATGCGCGACGATGCGGTGCGGCCGTCGATTGCGCGGGAGGAGGCGCTCAAAAACGCGCCGGATCATGTGGACGGCCTGTTCCGCGTGCCGAAAGTGATCGAAGGCTAGCCGGCTGAGCCGAGAGGCAGCGGTGAAGCCGGACAAGGCAGTGGTGGTGGAAAGGGGGATACGGCGTGTCGCTGTTGGAGAAATCGATTCAGGAGATCCACAACGGCCTGCATAAAAAGGAATTTTCCGTCCGCGAGCTGGTGGAAGCATCGCTTACCCGGATCCGCGACGTGGATGAGAAGGTTAAGGCCTTCCTCACGTTGGACGAGGAGGGGGCGTTAAAGAAAGCCGACGAGCTCGACCGGCGCCTGGCCGCCGGAGAGGCGATGGGGCTCTTGTACGGCATTCCGGCGGGCATCAAGGACAACATCGTCACCAGGGGCGTGCGCACGACCTGTGCGTCGAAGATCCTGGCCAACTACGAGCCGATCTACAATGCCACGGTGATGGACAAGCTCGACGCCGCCGATGCGGTAATGGTCGGCAAGACGAATATGGACGAGTTTGCCATGGGGTCGTCGACGGAGAACTCCGCCTTCTTCCCCACGCGCAATCCGTGGGACCTCGAACGCGTGCCCGGAGGTTCGAGCGGCGGGTCGGCGGCAGCGGTGGCGGCCGGGGAGGTTGTTTTTGCCCTTGGTTCCGACACCGGCGGCTCCATCCGCCAGCCGGCGGCTTTCTGCGGTGTCGTAGGGCTCAAGCCCACGTACGGTCGCGTTTCCCGCTTTGGGCTTGTGGCCTTTGCCTCCTCCCTCGACCAGATTGGCCCCCTCACGCGTACCGTGGCCGATGCTGCCTACGTGCTCCAGGCTATCGCTGGACACGACCCGCAGGATTCCACTTCGGCCAACGTTGAGGTGCCGGATTACACGGCGGCCCTCACCGGCGACGTGAAGGGCCTGAAAATTGCCGTGCCCAAGGAGTACCTCGGCGACGGCATCGACGAGGGCGTGCGCCAGCGGGTGCTTGAGGCGCTGAAGGTGTTCGCCTCGCTGGGTGCCGAATGGGAGGAGGTCTCCCTGCCGCACAGCGACTACGCCGTGGCCTGCTACTACCTGATCGCCCCGTCGGAGGCGTCGTCCAATCTGGCGCGCTATGACGGCGTGCGCTACGGCGTGCGCGTGGAGGCGGACAACCTCGTCGACATGTACAAGCAGACGCGCAGCCAGGGCTTCGGTCCCGAGGTGAAGCGGCGGATCATGCTTGGCACCTTCGCCCTCAGTTCGGGCTACTACGACGCGTACTACCTGAAGGCGCAGAAGGTGCGCACGCTGATCAAGCAGGATTTCGAGCGGCTCTTCGAACGCTTCGACGTGGTGATCGGCCCGACCGCGCCGACGACCGCCTTCAAGCTCGGCGAGAAGGTAAACGACCCGCTGACGATGTACCTGAACGACATCTGTACCATTCCGGTCAACCTGGCCGGGCTGCCGGCGATCAGCGTCCCGTGCGGCCTTTCCGACGGGCTGCCGGTGGGGCTGCAGATCATCGGCAAGCCCTTCGACGAGCTGACGGTGCTGCGCGCCGCGTACGCCTTCGAGGTGCACACCGATCACCACAAGGCGCGTCCGGCGCTGTGAGGGAGGGGAACGGACGATGAACTTTGAGACGGTCATCGGGCTGGAAGTGCACGTCGAACTGGCGACGAAGTCGAAGATTTTCTGCAGCTGTTCCACGGAATTCGGCGCCCCGCCCAACACCAACGTGTGTCCGATCTGCCTCGGCCATCCGGGGGTTCTGCCGGTGCTCAACCGCCAGGCCGTGGAGTTCGCCATGAAGGCAGCGCTGGCCCTCAACTGCGAGATCGCCGAGGAGTGCAAGTTCGATCGCAAGAACTACTTCTACCCCGATCTGCCCAAGGCGTACCAGATTTCCCAGTACGACCGGCCCCTTGCCAAAAACGGCTGGGTCGAGATTGAGGTGAACGGGCGCAAAAAGCGCGTCGGCATCACCCGCCTGCACCTGGAGGAGGACGCCGGGAAGTCGCTCCACGCCGAGGACGGCGGCAACTATTCCCTTGTTGACTTCAACCGCGTTGGTGTGCCGCTCATCGAGATCGTCACCGAACCGGACCTTCGCTCGCCGGAGGAGGCGCGCCTGTTCCTGGAGAAGTTGCGGCAGATCCTTCTCTACACCGGCGTCTCGGACGTAAAGATGGAAGAGGGGTCGCTGCGCTGCGACGCCAACATCTCCCTGCGTCCGGTGGGTGCCGACACCTTCGGCACGAAGACGGAGTTGAAAAACCTCAATTCCTTCCGCTTTGTGCAGAAAGGTCTCGAGTATGAGGAAAAACGCCAGCGGGAGATTCTCATGAGCGGCGGCGTCGTGGAGCAGGAAACGCGGCGCTGGGACGAGCAGAAGGAGATTACCGTGCCCATGCGCGGCAAAGAGGAGGCCCACGATTACCGCTACTTCCCGGAACCGGACCTCGTGCGCCTCGTCATCGACCGCGAGTGGGTGGAACGGGTGAAGGCTGAGCTGCCGGAGCTGCCCGATGCGCGGCGCGAGCGGTACATGCGCGACTACGGCCTGTCGGCGTACGATGCCGGTGTGTTGACGGCCTCGAAGGACCTGTCCGACTACTACGAGGAAGTGGTCAAGCACTGCCAGGATCCGAAAACGGCGGCCAACTGGGTGATGGTGGAGCTGATGGGCTACGTTAACGCCCAGGGGATCGAGGTGCGCGACGTCAAGCTTTCGCCGGCGAACCTTGGCAAGCTGATTACCCTGATCAACAAGGGTACCATCAGCGGGAAGATCGCCAAGCAGGTCTTCAAGGAGCTCCTGGAGACGGATCGGGATCCCGAGGCGATCGTCAAGGAGAAGGGGCTGGTGCAAATCACCGACCCCGAGGTGCTGCGACCGATCGTTCTCCAGGTCCTCGACGCCAATGCGCAGTCGGTTGTGGACTACAAGAACGGTAAAGACCGCGCGCTGGGCTTCCTCGTCGGCCAGGTGATGAAGGCCACGAAGGGCAAGGCCAATCCCGAGCTTGTCAACAAGCTGCTTCTGGAGGAGATCGCCAAGCGGTAAAGGGCTGTGCGGCCCCATGTGGGCTTTCTCGGGGGGATTCGAGGGGATGGAATCAGCCGTGCCGGAGAAGTGGATAACACTCCGGCGCGGCTTGAAGGGGTGAGCCACCGATGAACGCGACGATCCGTTTGCTCCAGAACCATCGCTCGATTCGCCGGTACGAGCCGCGGCCCATTCCGGACGAGATGGTGGAGGCGATCATCCGGAGCGCGCAGGCGGCCTCCACCTCCAGCTACGTGCAGGCGTACACGATTATCGGCGTCACCGACCCGGCGAAAAAGAAGGCCCTTGCCGAGCTGTCGGGCAATGCCCATGTGGAGACGTGCCCGCTCTTTCTCGTCTTCTGTGCCGACCTGAGGCGGCTGCAGGTGGCCGCCGCCCGTCACGGCGTCGAAGCGCAGGTCACCTCAACCGAGCCATTCCTCGTCGCCACCGTCGACGCGGCGCTGGCGGCGCAAAACGCGGCCATTGCCGCCGAGTCGCTGGGGCTCGGCATCTGCTACATCGGCGGCATCCGCAACCGCATCGACGAGGTGTGCGCGCTGCTGGACATCCCCCGCCTCGTGTATCCTGTCTTCGGCATGACGGTGGGCTTCCCGGCCGACGAACCGGGGAAAAAGCCGCGCCTTCCCCTGGAGGCCGTCTACCACCGCGAGCGGTACGAGCCGGAGCGCGACCAGCACCTCGGCGCCTACGACGAGACCGTCAGCCGCTATTACACCGAGCGGACGGGCGGCCGGCGTACCCACGGGTGGACGGACTACATTGCCGAGCTCCTCAAAGAGCCGCGCCGTACGCATTTGCTGGCCTTTTTGCGCCGGCAGGGGTTCTTGCAGGACACCCTGAACCGGGAAGGCGAGGATGAGGAGCGGTGATGGCGGACGTGCGGCGTCCCGGCGTGCTCGTCATCGCCCACGGTTCGCGCGACGAAGACTGGGTGCAGCTCGTTGATGCAGCCCTCCAACGCCTTCGGACGGTCTTCCCCGGCGTGCCGGTGACCGCCGGCTACCTGGAGCTGGTGGACGGACGGCTCATCCCCGACGGCGTGCGCTGGCTCGAAGGGCAGGGCGTAACCGATATTGTGGCCGTTCCCCTGTTCGTCTCTTCGGGCAGCACGCACATTGACGAAATTCAATGGGCCCTCGGCGTCAAGGCCGAGCCGGCACTGGAGACCGACCTGGCGCGTGTGCACACGGCTTGCCGTGTGCACATCTGCCCGCCGATGGACGACCATCCGCTGATCGCGGAGATCGTCGCCGAGCGGGCCCGCGCCCTGGCGGAGAACCCGGCGCGGGAGGTGCTTGTGTTGGTGGGCCACGGCAGCGAGCATCCCGGTTTCCGCGAGCGGTGGGAGGGCCTGCTGGAGCGCCTGACACGCCGGGTGGGGCAGGCGGTCGGCTTTGCGAAGGCGACCTATGCCACCTTTCACCCCGATACCCTGCGCGACCGCGTGGCGGAGGCCGCGCGGCGCGGCCGCGTCGTGGTGGTGCCCCTGTTCCTCAGCGCCGGCTATTTTACCCGCACGGTAATTCCGCAGAAGCTCGCGGGCCTGTCCTACGCCTACAGCGGAGAAGCCTACCTCCCCCACGAGAATGTGTACCGCTGGCTAGAAGAGACGGTGCGGCAGGGTTTGGCGAGGGCGGCCGCGCCATCGCCGCGCGGGTGAGGCTGCATGCGTGCGCGACTGATTTACAATCCCTCGGCGGGGCGCGAGGAAATCAAAAAGCGCCTGCCCGAGGTGCTGGATGCCCTCGAGGCGGCCGGCCTGGAGACGTCCTGCCACATGACGAAGGGGGAAGGCGATGCCACACGCGCGGCGGAAGAAGCGGTGACGCGCGGGTTTGACGTGGTGATCGCCGCCGGCGGTGACGGCACGGTGTACGAGGTGGTCAACGGCCTGGCGGGAAGGCCGCGCCGGCCCAAGCTCGGCATCTTGCCCTGCGGCACGTCGAACGATTTCGCCACGGCCCTCGGCATCCCGCGGTCGCTGGCGGGCGCCTGCGCGGTGATCGCCGGCGGCCGCACCAAGGCGGTTGACGTGGGCAAGATGAACGACCGCTATTTCATCAACATCGCCGGCGCGGGGTGGCTGACCGAGCTTACCTACGAGGTACCGAGCCGGCTGAAGACGCTCCTCGGGCAAATGGCCTATTACGTCAAAGGTATTGAGAAGCTGCCGTTTATCTCCCCGCGTCATGTCCAGCTCCGCTACCCCGGCGGCACGCTGGAGGCCGACGTGATGCTCGTTCTCGTAGCCAACAGCCCCACCGTGGGCGGATTTGAACGCTTGGCTCCCGAGGCCGACGTGTCCGACGGGCAGCTGGACGTCATCGTGCTGAAAAAGACCACCCTGCCTGTCTTCGTGCGCCTGGCCAGGCAGGCGCTTGCCGGCCAACACGTGCGCGACCCGCTCGTGGTGTACTTCCAGACGCCATGGCTGGAAGCGCGGTCGACGGATCGCGTGCTGGTCAATCTTGATGGCGAACTGGGCGGGGAACTCCCCTGCCGCATCGAGGTGCTCCCGCAACATCTCGAGGTGTTTGTTCCCGCTGGCGGTTGAGGCACGGGTCGCGCGCCGCAGGACAGGGAATCGGCCGGCTCCACGGCAGGAACCAAAACCGGGAAGCGGCAAAGGAGAGGCGACGATGAAACCGGCATGCCCCCCGGTGGAACCGGGTGATCTCGTTGAACTGGATATTTCCGGCATCGCCCACGACGGCAACGGCGTGGGGCGCTACGAGGGCTTTACGCTGTTTGTCTCCGGCGCCCTTCCAGGGGAGCGGGTGCGCGCCCGGGTCGTCGAGGTGGCCAAAACCTTTGGCCGGGCCGAGGTGGCCAAGGTGCTCATGACCAGTTTCCTGCGTACCGTGCCGCCCTGTCCGGTGGTGGGCGCCTGCGGCGGCTGCACGCTGCAGCACGCCGCCTATGAAGGGCAGCTGTCCCTGAAGCGGCGCATCGTGGCCGACGCCTTCGCCCGCATCGCCCGCCTGCCCGATGTCCCCGTCCGCTCCGTGATCGGCATGACGGACCCGTGGCGCTACCGCAACAAGGTGCAGGTGCCCGTTGGGGCAGAAGACGGACGGCTCGTGGCCGGCTTTTTCGCCAAGGGGACGCACACCGTCGTGGATCTGAAGGGTTGCCTCCTCCAGCCGGAACCGATGGAGGCGGCGGTGCGCGCCGTTAAGGAGGCGGCGGCTGCGCTGGGCATCCCGCCCTATGACCACGTCCGCCACGAAGGCGTGCTGCGCCATGTCGTTGTCCGCGTCGGCTTTCGCACCGGTGAGGTGATGGTCATCCTCGTCGCGGCCACGCCTGCCGTGCCGCGCCTGGATGAGCTGGTTGCCGCCATCCGCGCGCGCGTGCCCGGTGTTCGTTCGATCGTGCTCAACGTCAATCGCGCGAAAAGCAGCGTTGTCCTCGGCGACGAGATGCGTCTCCTGTGGGGGTGCGAGGTGATCCACGACGAGCTGGGGGGTCTGCGCTTTGCCATCTCCCCGCGCTCCTTTTACCAGGTCAACCCGCTCCAGACCGAGGTGCTGTACGAGCAGGTGCGCCGCTATGCCGCCCTCACGGGGACGGAGACGGTGATCGACGCCTACTGCGGCGTGGGCACGATCGCCCTCGTGCTGGCCCGCCACGCCAAGGAAGTGTACGGCGTGGAGGTCGTCCCCGAGGCGGTGCGCGACGCCTGGCGCAACGCTGCCCTCAACGGCATCGCCAACGTGCACTTCGCCGTGGGCCGGGCGGAAGACATCCTGCCACGCTGGCGGAGGGAAGGGATCCATCCCGACGTGGTGGTGGTCGACCCGCCGCGCAAGGGCTGTGCGCGGTCCCTCCTCGATACGCTGGTGCAGGTCAGGCCGGAGCGCGTTGTCTACGTCTCGTGCAACCCGGCGACGCTGGCCCGCGACTGCCGCATCCTGGCCGACGGGGGCTTTCGCGTCGTCGAGGTGCAGCCGGTCGACCTCTTCCCGCACACGGCGCACGTGGAGTGCGTGGCGCTGCTGAAGAACACACGTGCATCGTGACGGGAGCGGCCGGTTCCCTTCCTGTTCGAAATCATTTTTTATAAAATTAAAAAAACCGTTTGTTTCTCATGTGTGCCAAAGATGACCATGGGTTCGTTCAAGAGGAGGCGAGACCATGAAACGATTGGTGTGCTGCGGGAAACGACAAGGCGTTGTGGATCTATGTGGGAATTGCGGCAACGTTGTTGATGCTGTTGGTTGGCAAATAAGGTATTCCCGCGCCGAACCCGATCACACTCGTTGCGGAAGAGGCTGTCGACCAGCGTGCGGTGAACCTCCCACGTCCGATACCGCATGACCTACGGATCGGATGCATATGCGAACCCATCGGTTGTGTCTTCTGCCGTTGACACCGCAGGATATGCTGCGTATCCTTTAATTTAGACAGTTTTCTAATTATCTAATTGGAGGGTTCGCCATGCGCGAAATGGGGCCACGTTCGGTCGAGAGGGGGACAGCCGATGGGGCTGTCTGATGTGTTCAAAGCGTTGGCCGATCCGACGCGCCGCGCCATCCTTGACTTGCTGAAAGGCGGCGACCGCACGGCCGGCGAGATCGCCGAGCGGTTTTCCATCAGCAAGCCGAGCATCTCCCATCATCTGAACGTGCTGAAGCAGGCCAACCTGGTGCAGGACGAGCGCCGGGGGCAGCATGTCGTGTACTCGCTGAACACAACGGTGTTTCATGAGGTGCTGAAGTGGATGCTGACACTTGCCAAAGCCAAGGGAGGGAAAGAATGAGTCGTCCGTGGTTGGGAGTGGTTTTGTTTGTCGTGGCGGCGGCCATCAGCGTGGTCGCGTACCCCTTTTTGCCGGAGACGGTGCCGATCCACTGGAACCTGCGGGGCGAGGCGGATGGTTTCGCCCCGAAGGCGGTGGCGCTGGCGCTCACCCCGGCGTTGATCCTGGTGTTCGCCGGGTTACTGCGCATTCTGCCGGCCATTGACCCCAAGCGCGAGGAAATCCGCCGGTTTGAGCGGTCGTACCACATGGCGATCAATCTCATCCTTACGCTCCTGCTGGTGATTCACGCGATGGTCGTGGCCAACGGTGCCGGGTGGTCGGTCGACGTTTCGGTTGTGCTTCCCCTGCTTATCGGGCTGTTGTTCCTCTTTCTCGGCAACGAGATGCCGCGGTTCCGGCAAAATTTCTTTCTTGGCATCCGGACGCCGTGGACGCTGTCGGACGAGGAGGTTTGGCGGCAGACCCACCGCGTGGGCGGGCGCGTCTTTGTGGTTGGTGGCGCGCTGATGATGGCCGCATCGTTTTTGCCCGCGCCGCAGCGTTTTGCGGTCTTTTTGGCCGCGGCGGTGGCAAGCAGCCTCATCCCCGTGGTGCTGTCGTACGTGTACTATCGGCGCCGCACGCGGTGAGGCTTCAGGGAGGGGACAAACGGAAGCATCCCCAACCAAAAGGAAGGGAGGACGTATGGGTGAACCCATCGATGCGGAATCGAGGCGGCCTGCGGGGCCGCATTGCCGTGGTGACGGGCGTTGGACGCATGAAGGGAATCGGCGCCGCCGTGTGCCGGGCGCTCGCCGCCGACGGGGCGGACATCTTCTTCACGTACTGGACGCCGTACGATCGCGCCATGCCGTGGGGGACCGCCCCGGACAACCCGGACGTCCTGGCGGAGGAGCTGAGGCGACTGGGTGTGCGCTGTGCCCACGCGGAACTCGACCTTTCTCGTCCCGAAGCGCCCGAAACCTTATTAGATGCGGTGGAACAACAGCTCGGCCCCCCGTCGATCCTGGTCAACAACGCGTGTCATTCTGACCTTGACGGGTGGGACCGGTTGGACGCGGCGACCTTGGATGCGCATTACGCGGTCAACGTGCGGGCCACCGTGTTGCTCAGCGTGGCCTTCGCCCGCCGGTTTCGCGGAGGGTCGGGCGGGCGGATCATCAACCTGACATCGGGGCAGTCGCGCGGTCCAATGCCCAAGGAGATCGCCTACGCGACAACGAAAGGTGCCATCGATGCGTTTACCGTCACGTTTGCGGCCGAGGTGGCGTCCCGGGGGATTACGGTCAACGCCGTCAATCCCGGGCCCACCGATACGGGTTGGATGACGGAACAGGTGAAGGCCGAGTTGCTGCCGCGCTTTCCAATGGGTCGCGTCGGCCAGCCGGAGGACGCCGCCCGCCTGATTCGCTTCTTGGCCAGCGACGAGGCGGAGTGGATTACCGGGCAAATCCTCCATTCCGACGGCGGCTTTCGCTACGCGTGAAAAAACGCCACCGTCTCCGCTGCCCGCGGAAGGCGGTGGCGCATTTCTTTACTCGCGTGCGCACCGCAGTTGTTCCAACTTCTTTTGCCGTTCCCATTCCTGGCGCATGCGTTCGCGATGTTCCTGGGCCAGCGCTTTCCACAACGAGACGCACATGGCGGCCAGGATTGCGGCAAAGGGCAAGGCCGCGACGATCGATGCGGTCTGCAGCGCCTTCAGCCCTCCGCTGACGAGGAGAACGGCGGCGATGGCCGCCTGCAGGATGCCCCACGCGACCCGCACGCGGCGCGTGGGGTTGAGGCGCCCGTTGGAGGAGAGCATGCCCAGCACATAGGTGGCCGAGTCGGCCGAGGTGATAAAGAAGGTGATGATGAGCATCGTGGCTAGCGCTGCCGCGATGCTGCCAAAGGGCAGGTGTTCGAGGGTGACGAAGAGGGCGGAGGTCAGATCCGCTTGTACCGCCTGGGTGATGTTGCGGCCGTCGACGATTTCGAGCTTGAGGGCCAGACCTCCAAAGACGGAGAACCACAGGAAGCTGAACACACTGGGGGCGATCAGTGCACCGATGACAAATTCGCGGATGGTACGCCCCTTCGATATGCGGGCGATGAACAGGCCGACGAACGGGGCCCACGCGATCCACCAGGCCCAGTAAAACAAGGTCCAGTTGGCCAGCCACGATCCGTCGGTGAACGGGGCCATGCGCAGGCTCATGCTGATGAGATTCTGCAGGTAGCCCCCCAGTGTGGTGGTGAAGACTTCAAAGAGGAACGATGTCGGACCCACAAATAGCACCACGAGCAACAGCCCCACGGCAACGGCCATGTTGACGTTGCTCAGGGTTTTGATCCCTTTGTTCAATCCCGTCGTCGCCGAGGCGATGTACATTACGGTGAGGATGAGAATGATCACCAATTGTATCGACAACTGGTTGGGGATATCCAGCAAGTGGGACAACCCCCCGTTGATCTGCAGCGCGCCCAACCCGAGCGAGGTGGCCACGCCAAAGGCGGTGGCGAAGATGGCCAGGAGGTCAATGGCTTTCCCCAGCGGGCCGTTTACCTTATGATCGAGGAGCGGTTGGAACGTTGCGCTGATCAAGCTGCTCGTTCCTTTCCGAAACTGGAAATAGGCGATAGACAGGGCGATGACCGTGTAGATGGCCCAGGGGTGTAATCCCCAGTGGAAAAAGGCGTACCGCATGGCCAATCGGGCCGCTTCAGCCGTTTTCCCTTCTGCGTCGAAGGGCGGGTCCACGTAATGGTACATCGGCTCGGCGACGCCCCAGAACACAAGTCCGATCCCCATACCTGCGCTAAAGAGCATGGAAAACCATGTAAGAAGTGAATATTCGGGTTTTTGGCCGTCCGGCCCAAGGCGAATTGACCCGTATTTGCTGAAAGCGAGGGTGAGGGCGAACAGCAAGAAGCCAAAGGTGACCAGCATGTAAAACCAGCCACACTTTTCGATGATCACGCTCAGCAGCCCGTTGGCCGTTTCATTCAGGTTTTGCGGCCAGAACACCCCCCACAACACAAACAACAGGATGATGAAGAACGAAATCGCGAAAACCATGTGGTTCCCTCCTCATTGCTTACTCGGGCGCCGTCACGCTCCTTCACACTCGATTTCACATGTTTTTATTATTGCACAACGGGAGCAGGGGATCAAATCACAAAAAAACATTATTGACATAATTATGAAATAGAATATATTCAAGATCGAAACCTCTGAAAGCCCGGGTTCATGAATGCGGGAGCGTGTAAAGTTTCAGTAGGAACACGGTGAGGAAAAAACGAAAAGAGACCTCACCGCAAGTTGTCTGGCCAGGCAACTTGCCCCGACACGAAGTCGAGGAGGCGGTGAGGTCTCATGAAATTGATTCGCGAAACCGTGCAAGAAATCCTCCTTCTTGTGCAGGAAATGGCTGACCTCCTGAAGCAAAGCCCGGATTTTGAGGCATTGGAGAAGGGCATCTACCGACTGGTGCAGCAGGCAACCCTCCGGCTTTTGCAGGCGGCCTGTGCGGAGTTGGATCAACAGTTTATGAAAAACCGGGATCGGAAGCATTTAAAGATCGTGCATCGCAAGGAGCGCACGGTCCTGACGCCCTTTGGTGAGGTGCGTATTGAGCGGCGGTACTACGTGGACCGGGAAAGCGGTCAGGGCCGGTACCTTCTGGATGAGGCGCTGGGCTTGGCACCACGCCAGCGGCTTTCGCCGTGGGCAAGACAGTTGGCCGTAGCCCTGGCGGTGGAGATGCCGTATCACCGGGCAGCGGAAGTGCTCAAGCACGTGACGCTTGGGAATGTGGACATCCGGGCCATGAGCATCTGGCAGGAGGTACAAAAGGCCGGTAGGGAATTGGGGCAACAGATCGAACAGCGGCGGCGGGATGTGTTTGAACGGGGCGTAAGCCCCAAAGGGCAACGAAAGAGCTCGGCAGTGTATGTGGAAGCGGATGAGGTTTGGGTACCAGCCCGGCGTTCGGAAGGGAAGCGGGCAACGATTCCCGTCAAGGTGGCGGTGGCCTACGAGGGAAAAGGGGACGTTTCGGCCCAGCGGCGTCGTTTGCAAGAACGTTGTGTGCATGCCGGTGTAGCAGAAGGGACGACCTTTTGGGAAGAGTGCGTGGCGAAGTTTGGTGAACATTGGGATTTCGGCGCAGTGGAGCGATGGTATGTGGGGGGTGATGGAGCGGCGTTTGTAAAAGAAGGGTGTGCGTATTTTCCGGGAGCGCAATACCGGCTCGATCCGTTTCACCTTCGTCGGAACCTGGTGGAGAGTCTTCGACATGACGAGAAGGCGTATCGGGAGGTTTGTGCTGCGCTGGCAACGTCCGATTGGGAAGGGGTTGAGCAGGCTCTGAAAGCAGCCGAACATCGCAGCCGCGGGGCACAGCGGCAGCGGGTGGTTCAGTTGCGGCGCTATCTGCGGACCAACTGGGAAGGCATTCGGGAGTTGGGAGAGCCCGTGCGATTAGGGGCGATTGAGGGACAAGTGTTTCATCACATTGCACGGCGGATGAAGCGTCATGGAGCGCGTTGGAGCGTCGAGGGGGCCGGCCGGTTGGCGCGGCTTTTGGCGTCGCGGGCAAATGGGGAACTGGCTGAAGTGGTGAAAACCAAGTGGACAGCCCAACCGGAAAGAATGAGCCATGTGTTTGGCAAAGGAGCGGCGGAGGAAAGGGAAAAGAGTTGGAGAGCAGACATAGAGGGATGGCTGCGCGCAAGGATTCCGGCCCTTAACGGGCCTGGATCCGGTGCGCCTTGGGTAAAGTATGTGCTTCGTGAGCTTGTGCGGGCGATTCCAAGAAGGGTGTAAACCGATCACTCAAATTTTTGTGTCGGGGCACCTACTGAAAGTTGACACGCACTGAATGCGGTCACAAATGGCGAGGCATGTGCCTAATGGCGTATAATGGCTTCAGATCTGACACAACGGGAGGCGGATGCCATGGACCGGCTGAACAAGAGCGGCAGCGGGGGTGCGAAACGCGGCTTTACCCTTCTCAATACCCGGACCGATGTCCATGCCGGTTTCGGCCGCGGGGTGGTAGACCTCAGCGCAGTGGCGCCGGTCATCATCGATGGGGAAGAGGCATACATTGACTTGGGCGCCCTGCATGCCAAGAGTGCCGTGGAGCGGGGCATCCGGTGGACGACGAACCGCAGCGAGGTGCCGAACGGCAAACCCTACTGGGTGGTGTGGGTGACGGTGGGGAAGGGCGAAAATGGCCCCTATTACAAGGGCGTGGCCGCCTCCTACATGGAAATCGACCATGAGGCGCGGCGCGGGTACAAGATCCTTGCCGAGCACGTCAACCGGATGGACGCCTCGCTGAAGGGACGCATCGTCGTCGACGAGATGGACGCGCAAAGCAAAGCGGTGTTGCGTGCCTTCTTGATGCGGCACAATCCGCAGATGTGGGCCAATTCCCCCGACGAGTTGAAAGCGGCGCTGGCCTGAGCGGTTCCGACCTCTTGCGCGTCCCGGAAAGGAGAGCGGGAGCGTGAACACGGTTCTTCTGGCGGGTTTTGGGCCCTTTGGTCCCTACCGCCTCAACCCCAGTGAGCACGTGGCGCGGCTGCTGAATGGGCAGCACATTGGCGGCTGTGACGTGGTTGGCGTTGTGCTTCCGGTGTCGTATGCCCGTGCCGGGGAGAAGCTGCAGCGTGCCGTGGACGACCTTCATCCCCACGCGGTTTTCGTGTTGGAGCTTGCCCCCGGGTTGGACCGCATCGCGCTGTCCCGCGTGGTGATTAACTGTGACGACGGCGGACCCGACGCCGATGGGGCGATGCGGCGGGACGCCCCGATCGTTCCCGACGGTCCTGCAGCCTATTTTGGCACTCTGCCGGCACGGCGCCTGGTTGACGGGCTGATCCGGCGCGGGTATCCCGCGGAGGTTTCCGACGCCGGCGGGACGTTTGTCGGCAATCACGTCGTGTACCGCTTGCTGCACCGATTCACGGAAGAAGTGTCCGTTCCCGCGGGTCTGGTGCACCTGCCGGCCACCCACGAGATGGCCGCCACGTCGGCGGCGCGCATGCCCAGCTGGTCGATGGCCTCAGTACTGGAAGCGGTGCGCATCCTCATCCAGGTGTGGGCCCAGGGAGAAGCCCGGAACGCGAGCCCCTGATCACCCGGGGAGGGGCTTTCGTTTTTTTCACGATGTGATGACCGTGGCGGCGCCGTTCATGGCGGCGCGCAAAGTTTGGTACAATACTGTCTGACAATGTGAAAAATGTCCTGCTGAAACCGAGCGAAACCTGCGGAAAGTTGAGGGATTTCCACGTGAGGCGACAACTGGGTATTGTGATGTTAACATTGATTACGACCTTTGTCGGGTTCGGATTGATCATTCCCGTCATGCCGGAGATGGTGCAGGACGCGGGGGCGGCACCGGTCCATTTGGGGCTTCTCTTGTCGGTATACGCCGCGGCGTCGTTCGTCTGTTCCCCGCTGTGGGGGGCCTTGTCGGATCGCATTGGGCGGCGGCCGGTCATCCTGACCGGACTCCTCGGCTTTGCCGTTAGTTTCGTGCTGTTTGGCTTGGCCGATCATCGGCTGTGGCTCATGTACGTGTCGCGCTTTCTCGGCGGCGTCTTTTCTGGAGCGGCCGTCTCCTGTACGGTGGCCTATGTGGCCGACATCACGACGGAAGCGGAGCGAACCAGGGCGATGGGCCTGGTCGGCATGTCCATCGGCCTCGGTTTCATCCTGGGCCCGGCCGTAGGGGGGGTGCTCGGGGAGATCGGGCACACCGTGCCGTTTTTTGCCGCGACCGGGCTTTCCCTCCTCACGCTGTTGTTTGCGTGGCGGGCATTGCCGGAATCCCTCGCCCCCGAGCGGCGGATGGTGCGTGCCGAGGGGCACCTGTCGCGGTGGGCGGCCTTCCGCGGCCCGCTGAAGTACTTGTACATCATCGCCTTCATCGTGTCGTTTACCCTTGCCGGCCTTGAGGGAACCCTCCAGTATTTCCAGATGGCGCGCATCGGTGCCTCCACGGCCCAAATTGGCGTGATGTTTGCCATCGTGGGAATTGTGGGCGCGCTGGTGCAGGGGGGCGTGATTCGGCGGTTGGTCAAGCCGGGAACCGAGGGACGTGCCATCGGCATCGGTCTGGTGTTGGCGGCCGTCGGCATGTTTCTCATCATCTTCACCACGAATTTTTGGACGGCTACTCTCTACTTGGCCCTTTTCGGTACCGGGCATGCCCTTATTCGCCCGTGCGTCACGTCCCTCGTTACGCAGCGGACGACGGTTGGCCAGGGGGTGGCGTCGGGGCTGGTCTCGTCGATGGATAGCCTGGGGCGCATTTTGGGTCCGGTGGTCGGCACGGCGCTGTACACCCTCCACGCCACCTATCCTTTCCTCGCCGGCGCCGTCGTGCTGTTGGCCGGCCTGCTTTGCCTCTACGGCTTCGTTGTCATGGACCGCAAGCTGGTGACCACCAAGGCGATTTAGGGCCGAACGCGCGTCTTGCGCAGGAAGGACAAGCAGGATGCCATTCGGGGAAAACTAATGGCGGGGAGGCGAAAGGAGGCGTGTGCATGGCAACGGACCGCGACGTGGTTGTCTACACCACCCCCACTTGACCGGCATGTGCCGCGCTGAAGCGGTTCCTTTCGGAGAAAGGAATCCCCTATACGGAAGTCGACCTGACCGAGGATTACACAGCGCGCAAAACCGTGATCCAAGCAACGGGTCAGCTGATTGTGCCGCAGACGCGGATCGGCAACGAGTGGGTAGTCGGGTTCGATCCCCAGCGCTTGACCGAGCTGCTTGGCTGCTGAAGGGCGGGACAAGCGGATTGGTGTGGAAAACAGGACCGGGCCACCGGTCCTTTTTCCATGCGTCCCGGCGCCCGATTGGGGAGGAGGCGAGACGAGTGGCGGTGTTTCGGCGAAAAGGGGAATGGCTCGAGGTGGTGGTTCCCGACGCGTGGCAGGGCCAGACGGTGGAGGCGGTACTGGCCGGTCCGTTGCGCGTCCCTGCGCGCCTTCGCCGTGCGTGGTTGCGCGAGGCCCGGGTGGTGGTGGGAACGCACCCGGCCCGGCCGGATGAGGCGCTGGCGGCGGGTGCGCGGCTGCGCCTGCACGCCTTCGCGCCGGAGGACTACGGTGTCAACCCGGAGCCGCATCCCATTGAAGTGCTGTTCGAAGATGACCATGTGCTTGTCGTCAACAAGCCGGCGGGGATGATCGTCCATCCGGACCGGCCGGGAGGGGGCGGCACCTTGGCCAATGCCGTCGCCTATCATTACCTGCTGAACGGAATTGCGGCCAAGCCGCGCCACATCCACCGGCTGGATCGCGACACCACCGGCGTCGTGCTGTACGCCAAGCATCCGTGGGCCCACGCCGTGCTGGATGCCGAACTGCGCGAGCGCTGCGTGCGCCGCGAATATGTGGCCCTGGTGGCCGGACGCCTGCGGAAAAAGCGGGGAACGCTGCGCTTTCCCATTGCCCGCGACCGGCAGAACCGGCAGCGGCGCTGCGTGTCGCCTGCGGGCCAGCCGGCGGTGACCCATTACGAGGTCCTGGAAACCTTTCGGGACGCTACGCTGGTGCGCGCCTGGCTGGAGACGGGCCGGACGCATCAGATTCGCGTCCATTTTGCGCACATCGGCCATCCGCTCATGGGCGACGTGCTGTACGGCGGTCCGCCCGCGCCCCTTGGACGCCAGGCGCTGCACGCGTGGCGCGTAACCTTTTCCCATCCGCTGACCAGGTCGTGGGAAACGGTGGAAGCGCCGTGGCCGGACGACTTGCAAGCGGCGGTGGCCGACGCGCGAGCCGCAGGAAAAGGGGAAGCGCCGCCGGACGGGTAAGTGGCACCCTTGGGCGGGGAACGCCCATCCGTTTCGAACCGCTGGATACGATGCATGTGGTGGATGCGGGAGTAGAGACCGGAAAAGGGAGGGGGGATGCGATGGACAAGCACCTTGCGCGTCAGGTGGTAGAAATCGGGCGGGCGCTGTACGAAAAGGGTCTTGTTGCCGGAGCGGAAGGCAACATCAGCGTCCGTTTGTCGGCGGACACCATTCTGATCACGCCGAGTGGCAAGCACAAGGGCGCGCTGGCGGAGGAGGACCTCGTGGTGATCGACCTGAGCGGGAACGTGTTGGCCGGGCGGCACCGGCCGTCTTCGGAAGCGCAGCTGCACCTTGCGATCTACCGCCAGCGGGAGGATGTTGGCGCGGTGGTGCACGCCCATCCGCCCACGGCGACGGCGTTTACCGTGGCCGGCCTGTCGATGCTGGATCCGGTGTTGCCGGAGATCGTCGTTACCTTGGGGGGCGTTCCAACCGTGCCGTTTGCCGTGCCGGGGACGGCGGCGCTGGCCGACGCGATCCGTCCGTATCTGGACGACTTTGACGCCCTGCTCCTGGAAAACCACGGCGCGGTGACGATGGGACCGGATCTGGAGAGCGCGCACCAGAAAATGGAGAGTTTGGAGATGGCGGCGCGCATCCGCTGGATGGCCCGGATGCTGGGTGGGGAACGGCAGCTGACCCGGGACGAGGTGGCGGCCCTCCTTGCTGCGCGGGCGTACGTGCCGGCGACCTCCGGGCGGCATCCGGGAACGAAGCTGTTGAAATGGCTGGAAGATCAAAAAGAGAGTTGCAAACCCGCGCATTCCGATAGAAAATAAAGTTTGATCTTTTCTTCAATCTCACGCTGACCTTGCTGCAGGGGGAGAGGCCGCCATGTCCACAACCTACCGCCCGCTGACCGAAGCGGATGCCGCCGCGTACGTTAAGGAACGCGGGTTTTTTCCGCGCCACGCCAACCTGACCTGCCGCGAAATTGGCGACGGCAACCTGAATCTCGTCTTCCACATCGTCGACTCTGCTTCCGAGCAATCGCTGATCATCAAACAGGCTTTACCCTACGCGCGTATCGTTGGCGAATCGTGGCCCTTGACCCTCGACCGCGCCCGCATCGAGGCCGAGGCGCTGCGTATCGAGGGCGAGCTGGCTCCGGGCCTCGTGCCCGAGGTGGTCCACTACGATGCGGACCTGGCGCTGACGGTGATGGAGGACCTTTCCGACCACACGATCATGCGCAAAGGGCTAATTGCCCGCACGGTGTACCCGCGCTTTGCCGAGCACATGGCCACCTTTTTGGCCCGCACGCTGTTTTTCACCTCCGATCTCTTCCTGTCGCCGGAGGAGAAGAAAGCCAAGCAACGGGCCTTCATCAACCCCGAAATGTGCAAGATCACCGAAGACCTGGTTTTTTCCCACCCCTATTACAATGCCGACACCAACCAATTTAACCCGCTCATTCGCGACGCGGTGGAGGCGTTGTGGCAGAACGGGGAACTGAAGCGGGAAGTGGCCAAGCTGAAGGACGCGTTCATGACCAAGGCCCAGGCCCTCATCCACGGCGATTTGCACACCGGCTCGATCATGGTGAAGACCGACAGCACAAAGGTGATCGACCCCGAATTCGCCTTCTACGGCCCCATGGGCTTCGATCCGGGTGCGGTCTTTGCCAATTTGCTGCTGTCCTACGCCTCCCACGAGGGGCACACGCCGAACGAAGCCGAGCGCCGCGACTATCAAGCATGGCTCCTGGAGACGATCGAGGCGATCTGGCGCGGGTTTGCGCAGCAGTTTACGGAGCTTTGGGCGGAACACGTCAAAGACGAGATGTGGAACGCTCCCGGCTACCGCGAGACCTACCTCCGCGCAGTACTGCAGGATGCCGTCGGGTTCGCCGGTTGCAAGATGATGCGCCGCGTCGTCGGCCTGGCCCATGTGGCCGACTTGGAAAGCATTCCCGATCCGGCGGTGCGGGCGGCGTGCGAAAAACTGGCCCTGGCCATCGGGCAGGCCCTTGTCTTGCACCGTGAAACGGTGCAGCGCATCGAGGACCTGACGGCACTGGTGCGCGATGTGGCGACGGAAAGGGTGATGCGCTGATGGACCTCGGGTTTCCCGTCCCCCATCCGCAATCCGTGATCTGGCGTGACGACAGCCTGGTGCTGCTCGACCAGCGCCGACTGCCGACAAAAACCGTCTATCTGACCTTGAGGACGGCGGAAGAGGTGTGGACGGCCATCCGAGACTTGGCCGTGCGCGGCGCCCCGGCCATCAGTATCGCCGCCGCCTACGGGCTGGTTCTGGGGGTCCGCCATGTGCCCGAGGGTGACGAGGCGGGCTTTTGGCGCGAACTGGACCGCGTAGTCGCGTTCCTGGCCACGGCCCGGCCGACAGCGGTCAACCTCTTCTGGGCGTTGGAGCGGATGCGGAAGCGGGCCGAAGCCGAGCGGGGCAAGCCGCTGGCGGTGGTCAAGGCGGCCCTCCTGGACGAAGCGCGGGCCATCCAGCGGGAGGACGCGGCGGTGTGCCGGCGTATCGGTGAGCACCTCTTGGCCTTGCTGGCGGATGGCATGGGCATCCTTACCCATTGCAACGCCGGCGGGCTGGCCACCGCGGCCTATGGAACGGCGCTCGCCCCACTGTACCTGGCGAAGGAGCGGGGCTGGCGGTTGCGCGTGTTTGCCGACGAGACGCGGCCGGTTCTCCAGGGAGCACGGCTGACGGCCTACGAGTTGCAGCAGGCGGGCGTTGACGTGACGCTCATCTGCGACAATATGGCTGGCTGGGTGATGAAGCAGGGCTGGGTCCAGGCAGTCATCGTCGGCACCGACCGCGTGGCGGCGAACGGTGACGTGGCCAACAAGATTGGTACCTACAGCCTGGCTGTGTTGGCCAAGGCGCACAACATCCCGTTTTACGTGGCGGCGCCCACGTCATCCATCGACCTGGCCACGCCGACGGGCGCGGATATTCCCATTGAAGAGCGCCCGGCCCATGAGGTGACGGAAGGGTTTGGGCGCCGCACCGCCCCGGAAGGTGTTGCGGTGTACAATCCGGCCTTCGACGTGACACCCGCTGAGCTGGTGACGGCCATCGTGACCGAGCACGGCATTGTGCGTCCACCCTATCCGGAGGGTCTGAAGCGCGTGGTGGCCCAGAGTGGGGGATGACGCCCTCGCTCTGGGATTATTCTTTTTTCCGCTTGGCGTTTTGTCGCCGTACCAGCAGGTGGATGCCCGATCGGGTGTTGAAGCGCGGAGCCAAGGGTTTCCCGATGGGCGTTTCGCTGTCGTTTTTAGTATGCCCGGGGGTTTCTCGCTTGGCTCAGGATGAGATCGGCGTCGGGATGTCGCGCATACTAAGCCTATCCGTGAGACGGAAGGAGGGAAATGAGGATGGGGCATCCACCCGAACGCAAGGAAAAGGATCGCGGTTTACCTGCTTCCGCACAAGGGTTGGGAACCGATAAGCGCCCGCCGCTGGATCCGGAGGCTCCTGCCGCAAAACCCTGGGCTGACAACGCGCCGGAGCCGCCGCGGCAGCCGAACGGGTGACGACCGAAACGGAGAGGATTCGAAGCGAGAGCTGCGATGGTAAGGCGTTGTGGCTCTCGTTTTCCGTTGGATCATTTTTCTACCGGCTCTAAGTCAATAACTGTGGATGGGAGGTCAACCAAGCCAAGGGCATAAAAGCGAGGAGCATCTTTCGCACATAGATTTCGCGGTTGCGGAACCCGTAGCTGATTCGTTTGAGCAGTTTGATCTTGGTGTGAACGCCCTCCGTGTAGCCGTTTGAAACACGCCAGGTGTGGTAGGCCAGAATCGCCTCGCGCCAGCGGCGGAGCGTGCGTCCCCACTGCAGGAGCGCGGCATCGCTTGCCGACTGGGCCTCAAAGATCACGCGGTCCAGGATGGCTGCGGCTTCGTCTCGATTGGAAGCACGGTAAACGTCTCGCAGCTGCTCTTTGACCCAGTGAAAGTGGGCCACGTTCTTGTGATGCTTCCGAATGGTGGCAAGCTGGGCAGCTTGGCGTTCGGTGAGGTCGTCCTCGTTCTTCAAAAGCGGCCAGCGCCTCAGGCGTACCCCGGTCACCTGCTGTTCCACTAGCCGTGCTTCGTCAACCCGCCGATTCGCGTCCTGGATGACGTGGAACGGATCCGCCACGATGAAAGCACCGGGCAAAGCGCGCTTCACGGCATGACGCCAAGCATCCTTCAGGTCGATGCACACGGCCCGAATCCGCCGACGAACCGTCTCCGGCAGCTGGCGCAAAAAGCGCTCCAGTGTTTTCATGCGGTCATCCGGCAAGATGGCCAAAAGGCACCGTTTTGGCCACACGCACGTGACCGTAACCATCATGTCACGGCCACGATAGCTGTGTTCATCAATGCTAAGCACGAAGGCATCGACATCCCGGAGGGCTTCCTCGAGATTTACCTGCTGACCTACGTACCGAAGGAGCAGACGGCGCAAGGTGCTGGCGCTTGTCCCGCTTTCCTGGGCGGCACGACGAAAACTGCCCGCTTTCAGGCGCTGGAGCAAAAGGGCTTCGGCCCGTTCGGTCCTGCGTGCCCAGGGGCGAATGCCAGGGAAGCGTTCGGTGAACACTTTTCGACAGGCCGTGCACTGGAAGCGCCGGGGACGTACCCAGAGGTAAACTGGTTTCTCGTTGCACCAGGTGTGCAGCTTCCGTTTCCATTCGCGCGCACGATCGTAGACGCGGCGTGTCAACTGTCCACAATCCGGACACCGCGCTTCCTTACGCGGCCGACCTGCGTAGACGTGGATGCTGTCGGATTGATGGACGGTACGGTAAACAGAGCGTGTAAAGTTTCAGTAGGAACACGGTGAGGAAAAAACGAAAAGAGACCTCACCGCAAGTTGTCTGGCCAGGCAACTTGCCCCGACACGAAGTCGAGGAGGCGGTGAGGTCTCATGGAATGGATTCGCGAAACCGCGCAAGAAATCCTCCTTCTTGTGCAGGAAATGGCTGACCTCCTGAAGCAAAGCCCGGATTTTGAGGCATTGGAGAAGGGCATCTACCGGCTGGTGCAGCAGGCAACCCTCCGGCTTTTGCAGGCGGCCTGTGCGGAGTTGGATCAACAGTTTATGAAAAACCGGGATCGGAAGCATTTAAAGATCGTGCATCGCAAGGAGCGCACGGTCCTGACGCCCTTTGGTGAGGTGCGTATTGAGCGGCGGTACTACGTGGACCGGGAAAGCGGTCAGGGCCGGTACCTTCTGGATGAGGCGCTGGGCTTGGCACCACGCCAGCGGCTTTCGCCGTGGGCAAGACAGTTGGCCGTAGCCCTGGCGGTGGAGATGCCGTATCACCGGGCAGCGGAAGTGCTCAAGCACGTGACGCTTGGGAATGTGGACATCCGGGCCATGAGCATCTGGCAGGAGGTACAAAAGGCCGGTAGGGAATTGGGGCAACAGATCGAACAGCGGCGGCGGGATGTGTTTGAACGGGGCGTAAGCCCCAAAGGGCAACGAAAGAGCTCGGCAGTGTATGTGGAAGCGGATGAGGTTTGGGTACCAGCCCGGCGTTCGGAAGGGAAGCGGGCAACGATTCCCGTCAAGGTGGCGGTGGCCTACGAGGGAAAAGGGGACGTTTCGGCCCAGCGGCGTCGTTTGCAAGAACGTTGTGTGCATGCCGGTGTAGCAGAAGGGACGACCTTTTGGGAAGAGTGCGTGGCGAAGTTTGGTGAACATTGGGATTTCGGCGCAGTGGAGCGATGGTATGTGGGGGGTGATGGAGCGGCGTTTGTAAAAGAAGGGTGTGCGTATTTTCCGGGAGCGCAATACCGGCTCGATCCGTTTCACCTTCGTCGGAACCTGGTGGAGAGTCTTCGACATGACGAGAAGGCGTATCGGGAGGTTTGTGCTGCGCTGGCAACGTCCGATTGGGAAGGGGTTGAGCAGGCTCTGAAAGCAGCCGAACATCGCAGCCGCGGGGCACAGCGGCAGCGGGTGGTTCAGTTGCGGCGCTATCTGCGGACCAACTGGGAAGGCATTCGGGAGTTGGGAGAGCCCGTGCGATTAGGGGCGATTGAGGGACAAGTGTTTCATCACATTGCACGGCGGATGAAGCGTCATGGAGCGCGTTGGAGCGTCGAGGGGGCCGGCCGGTTGGCGCGGCTTTTGGCGTCGCGGGCAAATGGGGAACTGGCTGAAGTGGTGAAAACCAAGTGGACAGCCCAACCGGAAAGAATGAGCCATGTGTTTGGCAAAGGAGCGGCGGAGGAAAGGGAAAAGAGTTGGAGAGCAGACATAGAGGGATGGCTGCGCGCAAGGATTCCGGCCCTTAACGGGCCTGGATCCGGTGCGCCTTGGGTAAAGTATGTGCTTCGTGAGCTTGTGCGGGCGATTCCAAGAAGGGTGTAAACCGATCACTCAAATTTTTGTGTCGGGGTACCTACTGAAAGTTGACACGCACCGGTAAACAATCCACGATTGTAAGCCGAACATTTCTGCGGTAAGCTTGTTCATAGGCGGTCGCGAGCCTCCTTCGGGATGTGGTGTGCTTAACTATCCCTTGGCTCGTCGACCGCCTTTTCCTCTTAGAACCCACACTTTTTAGCGTAGAGCCTGAGCGTGTAAAGTTTCAGTAGGAACACGGTGAGGAAAAAACGAAAAGAGACCTCACCGCAAGTTGTCTGGCCAGGCAACTTGCCCCGACACGAAGTCGAGGAGGCGGTGAGGTCTCATGGAATGGATTCGCGAAACCGTGCAAGAAATCCTTCTTCTTGTGCAGGAAATGGCTGACCTCCTGAAGCAAAGCCCGGATTTTGAGGCATTGGAGAAGGGCATCTACCGGCTGGTGCAGCAGGCAACCCTCCGGCTTTTGCAGGTGGCCTGTGCGGAGTTGGATCAACAGTTTATGAAAAACCGGGATCGGAAGCATTTAAAGATCGTGCATCGCAAGGAGCGCACGGTCCTGACGCCCTTTGGTGAGGTGCGTATTGAGCGGCGGTACTACGTGGACCGGGAAAGCGGTCAGGGCCGGTACCTTCTGGATGAGGCGCTGGGCTTGGCACCACGCCAGCGGCTTTCGCCGTGGGCAAGACAGTTGGCCGTAGCCCTGGCGGTGGAGATGCCGTATCACCGGGCAGCGGAAGTGCTCAAGCACGTGACGCTTGGGAATGTGGACATCCGGGCCATGAGCATCTGGCAGGAGGTACAAAAGGCCGGTAGGGAATTGGGGCAACAGATCGAACAGCGGCGGCGGGATGTGTTTGAACGGGGCGTAAGCCCCAAAGGGCAACGAAAGAGCTCGGCAGTGTATGTGGAAGCGGATGAGGTTTGGGTACCAGCCCGGCGTTCGGAAGGGAAGCGGGCAACGATTCCCGTCAAGGTGGCGGTGGCCTACGAGGGAAAAGGGGACGTTTCGGCCCAGCGGCGTCGTTTGCAAGAACGTTGTGTGCATGCCGGTGTAGCAGAAGGGACGACCTTTTGGGAAGAGTGCGTGGCGAAGTTTGGTGAACATTGGGATTTCGGCGCAGTGGAGCGATGGTATGTGGGGGGTGATGGAGCGGCGTTTGTAAAAGAAGGGTGTGCGTATTTTCCGGGAGCGCAATACCGGCTCGATCCGTTTCACCTTCGTCGGAACCTGGTGGAGAGTCTTCGACATGACGAGAAGGCGTATCGGGAGGTTTGTGCTGCGCTGGCAACGTCCGATTGGGAAGGGGTTGAGCAGGCTCTGAAAGCAGCCGAACATCGCAGCCGCGGGGCACAGCGGCAGCGGGTGGTTCAGTTGCGGCGCTATCTGCGGACCAACTGGGAAGGCATTCGGGAGTTGGGAGAGCCCGTGCGA
>NZ_BAAIFH010000004.1:0-282500 GCF_054654135.1 Calditerricola yamamurae | reverse complement strand
GTTAGTCGGGACCTAAGCCGAGGCCGAAAGGCGTAGGCGATGGACAACGGGTTGATATTCCCGTACCACCTCCGCTCCGCTTGAGCGATGGGGGGACGCAGGAGGGTAGGGGAGCGCGCGACCGGAAGTGCGCGTCCAAGCGGTTAGGCCGGCAGATAGGCAAATCCGTCTGCCACCAAGGCTGAGCCGTGACGGCGAGGGGAAATCCAGTACCCGAAGTCCCTGATCCCACACTGCCAAGAAAAGCCTCTAGCGATGGAGCGAGGTGCCCGTACCGCAAACCGACACAGGTAGGCAGGGAGAGAATCCTCAGGCGCGCGGAAGAACCCTCGCTAAGGAACTCGGCAAAATGGCCCCGTAACTTCGGGAGAAGGGGCGCCTCGGTAGGGTGATGAGCCCGAGGAGGCCGCAGTGAAAAGGCCCAAGCGACTGTTTATCACAAACACAGGTCTCTGCGAAGCCGTAAGGCGATGTATAGGGGCTGACGCCTGCCCGGTGCTGGAAGGTTAAGGGGAAGGGTGAGCGCCTTTCGGCGCGAAGCCCTGAACCGAAGCCCCAGTAAACGGCGGCCGTAACTATAACGGTCCTAAGGTAGCGAAATTCCTTGTCGGGTAAGTTCCGACCCGCACGAAAGGCGTAACGACTTGGGCACTGTCTCGGCGAGGGATCCGGTGAAATCGTAGTACCTGTGAAGATGCAGGTTACCCGCGACTAGACGGCAAGACCCCGTGGAGCTTTACTGCAGCCTGATATTGAATTTTGGTGCGGCCTGTACAGGATAGGTGGGAGCCTGCGAACCCAGGCCGCCAGGCCTGGCGGAGGCGCCGGTGGGATACCACCCTGGCCGTACCGAAATTCTAACCCGCGACCGTCACCCGGTCGGGGAACAGTGTCAGGCGGGCAGTTTGACTGGGGCGGTCGCCTCCTAAACGGTAACGGAGGCGCCCAAAGGTTCCCTCAGCGCGGTCGGAAATCGCGCGTCGAGTGCAAAGGCAGAAGGGAGCCTGACTGCAAGACCGACAGGTCGAGCAGGGACGAAAGTCGGGCTTAGTGATCCGGTGGTCCCGCGTGGAAGGGCCATCGCTCAACGGATAAAAGCTACCCCGGGGATAACAGGCTGATCTCCCCCAAGAGTCCACATCGACGGGGAGGTTTGGCACCTCGATGTCGGCTCGTCGCATCCTGGGGCTGAAGTCGGTCCCAAGGGTTGGGCTGTTCGCCCATTAAAGCGGCACGTGAGCTGGGTTCAGAACGTCGTGAGACAGTTCGGTCCCTATCTGTCGCGGGCGCAGGAAATCTGAGAGGAGCTGCCCCTAGTACGAGAGGACCGGGGTGGACGCACCGCTGGTGTACCAGTTGTCCCGCCAGGGGCACCGCTGGGTAGCCATGTGCGGCCGGGATAAGCGCTGAAAGCATCTAAGCGCGAAGCCCCCCTCAAGATCAGATTTCCCACCGGGTTAACCGGGTAAGACCCCTCGGAGATGACGAGGTCGATCGGCCCGAGGTGTAAGCGCGGTAACGCGTTCAGCCGACGGGTCCGAATCGGTCGAGGGCTTAACCCACTCCCCACCACCCCCGCGGTCCGGTTTTCAGGGTGCAACCGCACCCCAAACCCCTTGCGTTTCCTACCAACCTTGTGCTACAATCCATCCCGTGTCTGGTGACGATAGCGGAGGGGACACACCCGTTCCCATCCCGAACACGGAAGTTAAGCCCTCCAGCGCCGATGGTACTTGGGGCGCGAGCCCCTGGGAGAGTAGGTCGTTGCCAGGCACAATGCGGGAGACGGTACACCCGTCTCCCGCTTTCGCGTTTTTCGGGAGCCGCAACGCCGCGGTTGTTTTTCTGCTTTGGGAACGTGTATGCGCTCGTCCATCCATTCCCTTACGAGGCACGCGGCACCGATGGCGACGGGTGCAGAGGGGTGTGGGGGGTAAACGGGGTCTCGTGGGCTTCAAGGTAGCGCACAATCGCTTCCTCCACCCGAATGCCCAGGCGATTGAGCGCTTCGTTGCCGAACAGAGCATTAAACTCCAGCAGGTAAGGGTGACCGTCGACGAGGGCAACGTCGAAACCGGCGTGGTCGATGCCCAGCGTACGGGCGACGTGCACCACAAGGTCGATCACCGAGCGCGGGACCGGCTCGAAGGAGATTGTGCCGCCTTGGGCCACGTTGTTCACGTGGATGCCCGGTCGTCCGATTCGCCAGTATGCCGCAAGGACGTCGTTCCCCACCACGACGACGCGGATGTCCCGGTCGATGGGCAGGAGTTCCTGAACGTACAGCACCTCGGATCGGGCTGCGTAGGCCTGGAACGCCGCTTCGTCGGTAATGACGTACACGCCGCACCCGCGGGCGCTGCGGACTTCCTTGGCGATAAAGGGAAACGTGAAGGTGTCCAGCACGGCCCGCACGTTCGTTTCCGTGTTGGCTAAGATCTCCGTGTAGGGAACGTGCTCCGGGCACACCGCCCAAAAGGCGCGCGTCATCTCCACTTTGCTGTGGCCCAGGTGCAGCGTAGACGCGCTGGGAAAAATGCGCTTTTTCCATGCGTACACGAGCACGTTGACCTGCCAGTGCTCGGGAAACAAGAGCCAGGAAGCCGCACTGATCGCCTCGCGATGTCGAAAGAAATGCTCCGGCTTGATGTACCGGATCCCCGGGATGCGCAACGTGCGGAGCGCGTTGAAGGTAATCCAGTTGCGAACCATCGTCCGTCCCTCCGATTTGCAGCGCTCTCCCGCGCTCTTCGGTTACGGTTTTGTGCGCGAGGATTCGTGTGGGAGCCCGCCCTTCCAATCCGCTTCCGAGAGACCGAGCGCCTTGAGGCGATTGTAAAGCGTGCCGCGGGAAATGCCGAGCAGGCGTGCCGCGGCGCTTTTGTTGCCGTAGGTGGTGCGCAGGGCGGCCACGATGCGCGCCGCCTCCTCGCTGGCCGGCGGTTGAGTGGCGCTGGCGTCGTGTGGTGGCGGGGCGGAAAGGGGGGCGATCGGGTTCCCCTCTTCGTTCCGAGCTGTCGCGTGATTGACCACATCGGGAAAGTGATGGACATCGAGCGTGTTTCCGTCCATCAAGATGATGGCCCGCTCCACCGCGTTGCGCAATTGCCGAACGTTGCCGGGCCACGGGTAGCGCACCAGCGCGGCCAGCGCTTCCGGGGTGAGGACCGGCACCGGTTTGTCGTAACGCGACGCGCACTCGAACAGAAAAGCTTGCACCAGTTCGGGAATGTCCTCCGGACGCTCCCGCAGCGGCGGGATTTCCAACGTGACGACATTGAGGCGGTAGTACAGGTCGGCCCGAAACCGGCCGGCGGCCACCTCTTCGTCGAGTCGACGGTTGGTGGCGGCGATGATGCGTGCCTCGAGGGGCAGGGGTTTGGTGCCGCCGATGCGGTAGAATTGCCGTTCCTGGAGCACGCGCAGGAGTTTGGCCTGCAACTCAAGAGGGAGATCCCCAATCTCATCGAGGAAGAGCGTCCCGCCGCGGGCCAGCTCCAGCTTGCCGGGTTTGCCGCTTCGTTCGGCGCCCGTGAACGCACCGGCCTGATACCCGAACAGTTCGCTTTCAAACAGCGTCACCGGGATGGCGGCGCAGTTAAGCGCCACAAAGGGCCCCTTTGCCCGCCGACTGGCGCGGTGCAGGGCCTGGGCGAAGAGCTCTTTGCCGACCCCGCTTTCCCCAGTGATGAGCACCGTGGCATCGGTAGCCGCCACTTTCCGCGCCATGACCACCACCTGTTTGAGGAGCGGCGAACGGCCGCGAATGGCCGAAAAAGGATCGTCGCTCCGCACAGGGGTGATGGCTTCCCGCAGCGAGCGCAGGTGGGACTGGGCCGCCGACAGTTCGTTGCGCAGCCGTACCAGGTCGGAAATGTCTTCCTCGAAGGCCACGGCCCCCAGAAGCTCGCTGTCGCGTTCGATGGGCGCCGCGTCGATCATGACATGCCGGTCGGGGCGTGGCACGTGGTACAGCCGCCGTACCGGAACGCGCTGCTCCAGCTGTTCGAGTACCTTGATTGCCCCGGCCGGAAAGAAGGACGCGATTGGCTGGCCGATGATGTCCCGCTTGGGGATGCGGTAGATGGTCTCGGCCGCGCGGTTCCACAGTACGACTCGACCCGCGGCGTCCACCACCGTGACGGCGTCAGACGTGGTTTCCGCCATCGCGTGGACCAGAGCGGAAAGCGCCAGTGCCCCGTCGCGCAAGGCGCGGAGCAACCGGTCAGGGGTGAGGATTCCGGTGGGGTTTCCCGTGTCATCAACGGTGACATAGGCGGCCGACGATCCGGAAGCGTGCTCGTGCACGACGGCCTCGAGCGACAGGGTTTCCGCAACGCGGCACGCGGGAAGGCTAACCGCGCGTACCGGTAAAGTGGGCGGGAGATACTGTAAGAGCAACGTCCACTCGGCCGGAAACACGGCGATAGGCGTGCCGTGGTCAACCAGAACGGCCGAAACCGGCTGGCGTTCCGCCCACTCGGAGCGCAATCGGCTCACCGGGGCATCCGCCGGGAGCATGAGGCGGATGGGTTCGGCCAGGTTGCCAACGGGTTGCGCGAAGAGCCGCAGCGCGCTCAACACCGTCCCCCTTCCCGTTGAACAATTGTGTCTCCATTATACAAGAGGGTGAAAACACGTTGAACAACACTGTTGAAAATCCGCCCCGAATCCGGTTTCATGGAGGGGGAAGGGGCGATGGCGCCGTTGCGCGCGGCACGGGCAGTTGCCGCCAACGGGATATTGGCATGCGATTTGCTCCTTGTACGTAAGGAGATGTCGAACGTTGGCGAAAGGAGCGTGGGACGATGGAAACCCTACTGCGCAACCTGTTTTTGTTCCTGTCCAAGAACCGGACGTTGAACCGAGCGGCGAAGCGGTGGGGGCTGCGCTTTGGCGCGCGCCGCTTTGTCGCCGGTGAAACGATAGAGGAGGCCATCGAGGCGGTGCGGGAACTCAACCAAAACGGCCTGGTGGCCACCCTGGACCACTTGGGAGAGTTTGTCCACGACGCCGCGGAGGCAAAAGAAGCAGCCCAGGTGTGCGTTGAGACGCTGGAGGCCATTCATCGCTCCGGTGTCGACGCCAATCTGTCCGTCAAGCTGACCCAACTCGGCCTCGACATTGACCGGCAGTTGTGCGAGGACAACATGCGGCGCATCCTCGACACCGCCAGACGGTACGGCAACTTCGTACGCATTGACATGGAAGACTTCGCGCATTGCCAGCCGGCCATCGACATCTACAAGGAACTGCGTCAGACCTACGACAACGTGGGAATCGTCATCCAGGCCTATCTGTACCGAAGCGAGCAAGACGTGCGGGACCTGGGCGAGCACTACGACGCCAATTTGCGCCTGGTCAAGGGAGCCTACAAGGAGCCGCCCGAGGTGGCGTATCCAGACAAGAAGGATGTTGACGAGAACTTCAAGAAGCTGATTAAGCTGCACCTGCTTGGTGGTCACTACACGGCGGTGGCTACCCACGACGAGGCCATCATCCAGTACACGAAAGCGTTGGAGCGGGAGCACGCCATTCCGCGCTCGCGCTTTGAGTTTCAGCTCTTGTATGGGATCCGCACGAATTTGCAGCGCCAGTTGGCCGCCGAGGGGTACAAGGTGCGCATTTATGTGCCCTTCGGGAAGGACTGGTACGGATACTTCATGCGCCGCCTCGCCGAACGGCCGGCCAACGTCGCCTTTGTGCTGAAGGGCATGTTCCGGTAACGAAGAGGTGGGGTCGGAAAAGGAGCGTGAAACGGGAATGCCCCGGGGACGGCAAGGTCAAGGCGAGACGAAGGAAAGAAACAGTCCGCCCACGCGCATCTGCCTGAAACGAGGACAAGTGGTGACGGTGCCGATTCGCCGTTTGGGCATCAACGGCGAAGGGGTCGGCCACGTGAAGCGCCAAGTGGTGTTTGTCGACGGAGCCTTGCCGGGCGAAACTGTACGGGCGCGGGTGACGGAGATCCACCCCTCTTTTGCTCGCGCCCAACTCATCAGCGTACATGCTCCCTCTCCCGATCGGGTGATGCCGTCCTGTGCCGTCTACGACCGGTGCGGCGGTTGTCAGGTTCAACACCTCTCGTACGCGGGCCAACTTGCCGCCAAAAAAGAGATCGTGCGCGAAGCCTTCGCCCGCTACACCGGGCTTACCGATCCGCCGATCCGTGACTGTATCGGTATGGACTACCCCTGGGCGTACCGGAACAAGGCGCAGCTCCAGGCCGTTTGGCGAAGCGGGCGGCTGGAAGTGGGGCTCTATGAGCCCGGTTCGCATCGACTGGTCCCGCTGGAGGACTGCCCGGTAACCCATCCTCGCGTCAACGAAATGATCCGCGTCGCGCGCCAAACCCTGGAGGAACTGGGCATTCCGCCGTACGACGAGCGAACCCGAACCGGTGTGGTGCGCACCCTTGTCGCCCGTGTGGGGATGGCGACGGGGGAAGGACAACTCACCTTCGTCACCCGCACCGATCGCCTGCCGCGTGCCGGCGCGCTCGTGGAACGGTTGCGCGGCCGCCTGCCCTATGTGACCAGCATCATGCAAAACATCAACCCCGGTAAAACACCGCTCATCTTCGGCGAGGTGACCCGGTGCCTCTGGGGAAAAACGCACATCGAGGAGCGGCTCGGTTCCGTACGGTTTTCACTTTCGCCGCGCGCCTTTTTTCAGCTCAATCCCGAGCAGACGGTCAAGCTCTACAATGTGGTGCGCGAGGCGGCGGCCCTGACGGGGACGGAGCGCGTGGTGGACGCCTATTGCGGCGTGGGGACGATTGCGCTGTGGTTGGCCCCCCATGCGCGGGAGGTGCGGGGCATGGACGTGATCCCCGAAGCGATCGATGACGCGCGCCGCAATGCGGAAGTCAATGGGCTGTCCAATGTTCGGTTTGCGGTCGGCAGGGCCGAAGACCTGTTGCCGCAATGGGTGCAGGAAGGTTTTGTGCCGGATGTTGTGGTGGTCGACCCTCCTCGAACGGGTCTGGACGTTGCGCTGTTGTCGACGCTTCTGACCCTTCGTCCGACCCGATTGGTGTACGTTTCGTGCAACCCGGCCACGCTGGCCAAGAACTGCAAAATCCTCCTCGATGGCGGGTTTCGCCTTCAATGGATTCAGCCGGTGGACATGTTTCCGCACACCAGCCATGTAGAGACGGTAACCTTGCTTGTTCCGGTGTCCCCACGGTGATGCGCGTGGGGACTTCTTGTCGGGGATGGACATGTAAAGATGAAATAAATTGCACCCTCCACAACTCCCGCGTGTGCGCTAAAATGGACGTAGGTGAGAACGTTGGCGGACGTACGGAATTTGTTGTTAAATATTTTGATTATCTTGTTTGCGCTTTTTGTTTATCAGACGGTTTGGGCCGAAAAATACGGGAAATTTAATGCCCCGAACCACTTACTCGTCACGGTGCTGGCGTTTGGAAGCCTCATCCTCTGCACAACTTTTCCGATTTTTCAGGCGCACGGTGTTCATCATGATTTCAGCGCGATTCCGGCGATCGCGTGCCTGTTGTACGGGGACCACTGGACCGCTTTGCTAATTGCGGTGGGGTACATTTTTACTCGCACCGTGGTGAGCGGTGAACCGTGGGCGGACTCGGCAGTTCCGTTCGGTGTGGTTTTCCTCGTTGCCCTGTTGTTGCGGAAACGGTGGGAAACCTATATGCACCGTCAGCGAATCGGGGCAGTGGTCGCGATCGACATGCTGTACGTTGTCCTTGCCGAAGGATGGCATGTTATGTGGTTGGGAGCCATGCCGGTGGATGCGGTCCCTCATGTGGCCGTATATGTTGTGGTTCACGTAACGATTACGGGACTCCTTGTTCATTTGATTGAAAACTTGCGGTTGTCCCTAAAAATGAAAATGGAAATCGAGCGCATCGAGAAGCTCAACGTGATGGCGGAGATGGCGGCGTCCATCGCCCACGAAATCCGCAATCCGCTCACCGTCGCGCGCGGTTTCTTGCAACTGTTGAAGCAACAAACGCGCGATGAGCGCAGCCAGACCTATCTGTCGTTCATTGTGGACGAGCTCGATCGGGCCGAATCCATCATTGGCAATTACCTCGCATTTTGCAAACCGAAACCTTCGCAGGAATCGGTTTTGGACGTTGGCGCCAATGTGCAGTATGTGGCCAATGTGATCACCCCCTATGCGTGCTTGCACAACGTGGAAATGTCCGTAAGAGCAGAGCCGGAGCTTTATGTCTACGGCGACGGCGAAAAGCTGAATCAGGTCTTGATGAACCTGATGAAAAATGCCGTGGAGGCCATGCCGCGGGGCGGTACGTTGAATGTTCACGCCCGGCGCGAGAAGCAATGGATTCTCATTGACATCCAGGATACCGGTCACGGGATGACCGAAGAGGAGCTGAAACGCATCGGCACCCCGTTTTTCTCAACCAAAAAGAACGGAACCGGTCTGGGACTGACCGTTTCCTACCGCATTGTCCAGTCGATGAACGGGCGTATTGATGTGCGAAGCGAAAAGGGAAAGGGAACATGCTTTTCGATTCGGTTTCCTGCGGTCGGTCAGTCGCCTGACTGATCGTCGCTTTTGCCCCGTGCGGCCCCCCGCGTTGCGGGCAACGTTATATGGTGCCGAGGGGCTTGTCTTATTTTGGATTGTGTCGTAAGATTTAGACGGGGCGTGGAGAATTTTTCCGCAGGGGGACGGTTTTCCAATGATGGTTGATGGCGTTTTGTTAGGGCTTGTCGTGGCGCTATTGCGCGGGGGGAAACTCTCACGTCTTGCCGACGTGCGCATCCGCTGGGCGTGGGTGTTTATTGTCCTGTGTGTGGGGCAGTTTGCGCTCTATCTCTTTCGGGATCACCTTCCGTCGGTCTTTCGCATGAGCCACGTGTGGTTTCTCCTTGCCTATGTGGTGATGTTTTCTGTTCTCTTCCAAAATCGGCACATCCATGGCGTGCACGTGATGCTGCTCGGCGGGTTGCTAAATTTTGTGGTAATGGTGGCCAATGGTGGTTACATGCCGGTATCTGCCGAAGCGGCTAGCCTGATCAGCCCGACATATATCGATCCGCTGCCCCAGGGACCCTACGGCAAGCACATCTTGATGACCGAGGAGACCCACCTGAATTTCTTGGGCGACATCATTCCCCTGCTGCCCCCGTACCCGCGGCAACAGGTTGTGAGCATTGGTGACGTGTTGATCAATATTGGCGCGTTTATGGCGATCCAGGCGCTTCTCGTAAAAAAGCGCCCTTCCGGCGAGAAAAACTTGGGGATGGCGATGTGATGCTACTTAAAGAAACATCATCAATTTTAGAGAGAGAAGAAGGGAATTGTATGGTACTGTCGAAGGAGGGATAATGAAAATGCGCAAAAAAACCTTGTACCTGATGTTCAACATTGTGGCGCTGGTGAGCGCGGTATTGGTACTGTCGTCGGGTTTTAAATTTTAACGTTGAGTAGTTCATATTTTTGTGTTGTATACGCCATCCCCAGTCTTTTTTTAGGTCGGTGGTTGAATGAAAAAGATTGTTTATGTTTATCTGGTTGCTATTATTGTTGTTTCATTACATTATTTTGTTATTCATATGCGCTGGACTGATGAGTGGAAAGTGTGGGTTTCAATTTATGTATTTAGTGCAGCGGCTGTTATTTTAGATTTTTAGGCTGTTCCTATTCCTTTAAAAAACAAAGAGAATAGAATATTGTTGTCCTTAGATTCATCTGTTTATTTGGCTTCTATATTTGTATCGGGTATTTTTCCTACATTATGTATTTTGACGATTGCAACTATAACAAACTTACTTATTAGGAGAAAAGAGATTTGGAAGGTAATCATAAACTTTAACGTTTATTCTTTGGTTTTAATAAGCAGCTATCATGTTTTTGTCCTGTCAGGCGGAGAAGTAGGTGAACCACGATTTAGCCGGTTCTTACCGTATATCCTTGCAGTATTTGTTTATTTGATAACCAATTTGCTATTGATAGGGATATATTCCAAATTGTTTATTGGTGAACGTTTTTTAACTACGATAATGAATATGGTCAAACATTATTACATGCGCTATGTTGTATCGGTTGTATCTTCCATTACGTTATCTTCTTTACTCTATTACCATGGGATAATTGGAGTTGTTCTATTTGTCATTTTCATAATGTTAATTGCCATTTCCTTTAATAATTACTATGAGTTATATCAAGAGCAAAAAAACAAAGCCATCACCGATCCCCTAACGGGATTGTACAATCACGGCTATTTCCACGAACGGCTGGAGGAGGAGGTGCAACGGGCAAAGGAGACGGGAAAGCCGCTCTGCCTGCTGCTTCTTGACCTTGATGACTTCAAAAAGTACAACGACCTCTTTGGCCACACCAAGGGCGACCAGTATCTGAAACGGTTTGCCGAATTGCTACGCACCCATGTGCGGCCCACGGACATGGTTTTTCGTTACGGTGGAGAGGAATTCGCGGTAATCTTGCCGCAGACGGATGTTGAAACCGCTTACCAAATGGCCCAGGCAATGCGCAAGGCGATCAACGACACGCCCTTTCCCGGTGTTGAGGCGCTTCCCCTTGGATGCATCTCGTTTTCCGGCGGGATTAGCACGGTCACGGTGGAAACCCTTGACCGCTATGACCTGATCAAAAAAGCGGACATTGCCCTCTACTATTCCAAAAAGCAGGGGAAAAACCAGGTCCATATTTACCAAGATTGCTTGGCCCGTGTTTTTATCACGCCCGATGACGCCGTAAAAGCCTTGATCGAAAACCTCATCTCGGTGTTTCAGGTCAAGGACCCGTACACCTACCAGCACAGTCGCCGAGTGTATCAGTATGCCCTGCAGTTTGGCACGTATCTGGGCCTGGATGAACGGGAGCAGCGGCTTTTGGCGTACGGCGCGTTGATTCATGATATCGGGAAGGTGGAAATTCCGCGCAGCATCCTGACCAAAAAGGGAAAGCCCACGGAGGATGAGTGGCGTCTCATTCAGATGCACGTCATTTGGGGGAAAGAAATTATCACTGCGTATCCGTCGCTACAGGAATTCGCGCCGCTGGTGGAGTTGCACCACGAGCGGCTCGACGGGCGCGGCTATCCGTATGGGCTGAAAGGGGAGCAGGTTCCCAAGCTGGTCCGCATCTTAACGATCATCGACTCCTTTGACGCCATGACGACGGAGCGCCCGTACCAGCAAACCAAAACCTTTGACGAAGCCTTTGCCGAGTTGAAGCGGTGTGCCGGTACGCAGTTTGACCCCTATTACGTGGAACGGTTCATCGCCATGATGCACGAGACGGCCATCTCCCGGTATGTTCCCTCCTAAAGTGGCCCCCACTGCGGTATGATGATCTGTAGGTGATGCACATGAGCCGTTTCGCCGAATCGGATGGCCGTTTTCATGCGTGGCCGCTTTACAGCCTGTGCTTTATTGTCGCCGCCGTTCAAGGCATGCTCCTTCCCGTGCTGGCCCTCCTGCTCGAACGGCAGGGCTTGTCGGCAGCAGCGAACGGGCTGCATGCGGCGTTTCTGTATGTGGGCATCATGGTGGCGGCGCCCCTATCGGAACGGCTGATCCGCCGATGGGGCTATCGTTCCGTGCTGGTGACCGGCGGCAGTTTGTTGGCCGGGACGCTCTTTTTTTATCCCCTGTGGACCTCGCCGGCGGTGTGGGTGGTTTTGCGCGTGTTGTCGGGCATGGGCGCGGAAATCTTGCATTACGCCGCCCACCTGTGGTTGACGGTCCGTTCCCCGGCGGACAGGCGGGGCCGAATCGTTTCGCTGTACGGCATGGCGTACGGGCTCGGATTTGGCGTCGGGCCGCTTGTGCTGCCCCTCCTCGCCTTCGGTCCGTGGGTGCCCTTTGCCGCAGCGGCGGTGTTTCTTGTTGTCGCGTTGAGCCTCGTGTGGATCAACCCGTCCGAGCGGCCGCCGCGCGTTTCCGATCGTCGACCTGCGCTGAGTCTTTCCCTTTATGCGCGGACATGGCGGCTGGCTTATCTGGCATTGCTTCCCCCGGCGCTGTTTGGTTGGATGGAGGCCACCTTAACCAGCCTCTTTCCCGTGTACGGGGCACGTACGGGCCTGGCGGAGGGATGGGTTTCCGTCAGCTTGTCGGCGTTTACCATCAGCAGTCTTGTCCTGCAGCTTCCCTTGGCGATGGCCGGGGACCGATGGGGGCGGGCTCGCCTTCTTCCCCTGCTGATCGCCGCCGGCGCCGTGCTGTTTTTCCTCATGCCCGCTGCTGGCCGCGGGATGCCGCTGCTCGTGATGATGGCGGTGGCGGGGGCGCTGGTCGGGTCGATCTACACCCTTGGCTTGGCGTATGCGGCCGACCTGGTGCCGAAAAGCCTCCTGCCGACGGCAAACGCGCTGAGCACCATTGGCTTTAGCGTGGCGAGCATCGCCGGGCCGAACCTCGGCGGGCTGGCCATGTCGCATCTGCATCCGTGGGCCCTGTTCTGGGTGATCGGGGGGCCCTTTGCCGGGTATGTTGCCCTGGCATGGGGTTCGCACTGGAAAAGGCGCGCACGACGGACTTCCGCGCGTACACCGACGCTTCGTGAAGAAAGGAGTGTGGAAGCATGATTCGCCACATTCCCGCTCGTGAGCGGTATCGCTATGAAAACAATTGGCTGCAAACGTACTGGCTATTTTCGTTTGACCACTATTATGATCCGAACAATGTCTCCTTTGGACCGCTGCGTGTGTTCAACGACGACGTCATCGCCCCGCGCAGCGGATTTCCGATGCACCCGCACCGGGAGATGGAGATCGTCACCTATGTGTTGCGGGGCGAGCTGACGCACGAAGACAGCCTCGGCAATCGCGGCGTGCTGTCCGCTGGGGATGTGCAGCGCATGTCGGCCGGAACGGGCATTGTCCATTCGGAATGGAACCATGGCGACGAACCGGTGCACCTGTTGCAGATCTGGGTGCTGCCGGAGAGGCGGGGGATTGCGCCGGGGTATGAGCAGCGGTCCTTTTCCCGCGAGGCGCGGACAAACCGGTTGCTTCCGGTGGTGTCCGGACTGGGGCACGACGGCACCCTGCGCATTCATCAGGCGGCGGCCTTTTACGTGTCCCGTCTCGAGGCCGGTCAAACGGTAACCCACACCTTGGCGGACGGCCGGCGCGCGTTTCTGTACGTCATCGACGGCGGGATCGACCTCAATGGCGTGGCGATGGGTACAGGGGATCAGGCGCGCATCGAGGCGGAGGAAGCCCTTTCGGTCGCCGCGCGCGAGGATACGGAACTCATCTTGATTGATCTGCCGTAACACGGGCATGAGGGGAGCCGATCGTGGGCAACCGTTACCCTCCACAGTATCTGGAGTTCCTCGACCGCTTCAACGAGGGGGACTACTACACCTGTCATGACCTCCTCGAGGAGCTGTGGATGGAAGAGCGGCACAACAAGTTCCTGCAAGGGCTCCTGCAGCTGGCGGTCGCCCTCTACCACGCCGAGCTGGGCAACCTCCGCGGGGCGCGGCTGATGCTTTCGTCAGCCAAGGGCTATTTGGAGCCTTACCGCCCGCGGTTCTGGAGTCTCGACATCGACGGCGTGGTGGCGTATATCGACCGGTGCCTGGCGGCGCTGCCGCCGCAGGACCGCATTCCGTGGGAAGAGGCGCGCCATTTGTCGTTGCCCCGACTGCGCTTGCAGCTGGAGGAAGATGAACGGTAAACGATATGACGACGTTATCGCGACGGGAAAGGGGAGAAGGTCATGCGTTTTCATGTTCACCGCGATCCGGTAACCGGTGTTTCGGCTGACGTATTGGTGCTGTTCGGTATGGAAGGTGTACCCCTTGAGGGGGGAGGATCCGCCTTGGATCGGGCGCTCGATGGGCAACTGGTCCGCCTTCTCCAGGAGGGCGATCTTCCTGCGCGTTCCGGTGCGGCGACGCCGGTGTACACCCTCGGCAAGCTGCCGGCCAAGCGGTTGCTGTTTGTTGGGTTGGGCAAGCCGGAAGGGCTCGATTTTGCCCGCCTGCGGGAAGCGGCGGGCCGGGCAGCAAAGGAAGCGCGGAAGCTGGGGGCACATACGGTGGCCATCGTTGCCCCCCACGCGAGCGCGAAGCAGCTGCCGCCGCAGCGGGCGGCCCACGCCGTGGCGGAGGGCTTTTGCCTTGGGGCCTACCGGTACCGCGGGCTGCGTAAGCACAGCGAGCCCGATGTGTCGTGGGAGGCGATTTCGGTGATCGTAGAAGCCGACGCTGAGGCGTGGGAGGAGGGGCTGCGCAAAGGAGCCGCCTACGCCGTGGGTACGGTGTTGGCCCGCGACTTGACGAATTTGCCGGGCAATGTGCTCACGCCGGCTGCCCTGGCGCAAAAGGCGGTGGAGGTGGCCGAGCGACACGGTCTGGCCTATGAGGTGCTCGACGCCGAGGCCATTGCCGCGCGGGGCATGGGTGGGATTGTGGCCGTGGGGAAGGGCAGCGCTGAGCCGCCAACCTTCACCGTGATTCGCTACCAAGGGCGGGCTGAGTGGACGGACGTGACGGCGTACATCGGCAAGGGCGTCACCTTCGACACGGGTGGCATCTGCCTCAAACCGCGGGAAAACATGCACGAGATGGTCGGGGACATGGGCGGCGCGGCGGCCGTCCTCGGTGCGGTGGACGCCGTGGCTGCGCTCAAGCTGCCGGTCAATTTGCTGGTGCTGATCCCGGCGGCGGAAAACAGCCCCTCGGGTACGGCGTTTAAGCCGGGGGACGTCATTACCATGCTGGACGGGCGCACGGTAGAGATCCGCAACACCGACGCGGAAGGGCGTCTTTTGCTCGCCGACGCCGTGACGTACGCGCGGCAACAGGGCGCCAAGCGCATTGTGGACGTGGCCACGCTGACCGGTGGCGTGATCGTCGCCTTGGGCAACGAGGTGACGGGCCTGATCGCCAACGACGATGCTTGGGCCGACGAGGTCTTGGCTGCGGGGCGGGATGCCGGCGAGCTGTTATGGCGGCTGCCCAACTTTCCCCACTACTACGAGAAACTGAAGAGCCCGGTGGCCGATCTCAACAATGCGCCGGGGCGCAAAGCCCATCCCATCATGGGCGGCCTGTTTGTCGGCGCGTTCGCCGAAGACACGCCGTGGGCCCACCTCGACATCGCCGGCACGTCATGGGCGGATCAGGCGGGGCCCCTGCACGAGAAAGGGGCCACCGGCGCCGGTGTGCGTACGCTGGTGGCGCTGGCCGAGCGGTTGGCGCGGTCGGGAAGCGGGACGGCGTGAAGGGACGACAGTCACGCGAACGGGGTTCCGTATGCGGAACCCCGTTTTCGTATCAGGGCAATGGGTTATGAAGCCGGGTTTGGTTTACCGGTTTGGCATGGGCGATTGGGGGCGATGAAAACCGTTCGGAGCGGTATGCTCAACTGCCGGTGCGGGCGCCTCGTTGACCACCAACCGGAAGACGTCGGGCCGGTTGTAGTGCCCGACCGGGTCGAAATCGTAGCGGGCTTCCGTGATGCGATTGAGGTCCAGGTCGGCCACGAGAATGCCTTCTTGATCGTAGAGGGGGCCGGCCACGTAGTTGCCCAGCGGGTCGATGATGGCGCTGCCCCCGCGGCAGAGGATGTCGGGGCCGAGGCCGATCTCCTCCCAGTCTGTCGGCATCATGTCGCGGGTGACGAACTGGTTGCAGGACAGGACGAAACAGCGCCCCTCGCAGGCGATGTGACGGATAGTGGCTTGCCAGGAGTCGCGGGCATCTGCCGTCGGGGCCAGGTAGAGGTCAACGCCCTTGTGGTACATGGCCATGCGGGCCAGGGGCATGTAGTTCTCCCAGCAGATCAGCCCGCCCACCGTCCCGAATTCGGTGCGGATTGCCGTCAGTGTGCTGCCGTCGCCCTCGCCCCAGATCAGGCGCTCGGCCCCGGTGGGCTTCAGCTTGCGGTGCTTGCCCAGCAGGCGGCCGTCCGGTCCGAAGTAGAGCAGCGTGCAATACAGCGTGCCGCCACGGTACGTGCGCACTCTCTCCACCACCCCGATGGCGACGTAAGCGGCGGCCTCTCGGGCGGCTGCACCAATGGCCTCGGTCACGGGACCTGGCACGTCGACGCACTGGTCCCAGTACCGCGCATAGGTGCGCCGCCCCTCGTCGCTGCGGTGTCCGACTACGGTGCCAAAGGTCATGCCCCGAGGGTATGCGGGGATCATGGCCTCGGGGAGCAGGATCAGGCGGGCACCTTGCGCGGCGGCTTCTGCGATGAGGCGGCAGACCTTTGCCGTTGTGGCCTCGCGGTCGAGGATAACCGGCGCGGCCTGGATCACGGCTACTCGCACGGCATGCTCGTTCGCGAGGCTCTCGCGCCTCGGGTGTACGCGACTCGACAGATCCGGTGACAGGACTTCCACGGCCATTGCTCCCCCTTCCTTTCCACCAAGACAGGCGAAGTTCTTCGCCTCAGCGTGTAGACAAAGTACCGGGAGGTACAAGGTCTACACGCTTTTTTGTCGAATAGAGTTCTTATCCCATCATGCAGAGGTGGCCACATGCTGAGAAAACAATCGGCCGAAGGCCGTTACCAGCTTACCGTTGTTTCGTTGGACGAATTGGTGCCTCAGGATCACCTGGTTCGCAAAATCGAAAACGCCATCGACTTCTCGTTTATCTACGAACTAGTGGAAGATCGTTACTGCCCAGACAACGGAAGACCCAGCATCGATCCCGTTGTCCTCATCAAAATGGTGCTCATCCAGTATCTGTTCGGCATCCGTTCCATGCGTCAAACCATCAAAGAAATCGAAACCAATCTCGCCTACCGGTGGTTTCTGGGATACGATCTCACCCAGCCCATCCCCCATTTCACGACGTTTGGCAAAAACTATGTCCGCCGATTCAAGGGTACCGACCTCTTTGAAAGGATCTTCACGCGCATTCTTGAAGAAGCCTGCCATCATGGGCTGGTCGACCCTTCCGTGTTGTATATCGATTCCACCCATGTCAAAGCCAACGCCAACAAGAGAAAATTCATCAAGCGGCTTGTCCAGGAAGAAGGCAAGAAATATCAAGAACTTCTCGAAGAGGAAATCAACCAGGACCGCGAAGCGCACGGGAAAAAGCCGTTGCCAAAAAAGTCTAAAGCCGTCTGGAAGGAGGTGAAAAAAAGCACCACCGATCCGGACAGCGGCTGGTTTGTCAAAAACGAAAAGGAACAGACGTTCGCTTACTCCTTCCATGCGGCCAGCGACCAAAACGGCTTTGTCGTCAGTGCCGTCGTCACGGCTGCCAACGTTCATGACAGTCAGGTCTTCACAGAAGTGTTCGAGCAAGCCGTCAAGCACGTCGGAAAACCCAGCGCTGTCGCGGTGGATGCAGGGTATAAAACACCCTATATCAGCAAGTACCTCTTGGACCAACAGGTCCGTCCGGTCATGCCGTATACCCGTCCCCACACAAAAGACGGAAGGTATCGAAAGCAGGATTACGTGTACGATGAGTACTACGATTGCTATCTTTGTCCTGCCGGACAAGTGCTTACCTACGAAACCACGACCCGTGAGGGTTACCGAATCTACCGTTCCGATGCCACGACCTGTCGATCTTGTTCATTCCGCTCCCAGTGCACAGAAAGCCACGACGCGGTTAAGCGTGTGAGCCGCCATATCTGGGCCCATTACATGGAAGAAGTGGAGCACTTGCGCCATACAGAAGTGAATAAACGCCTATATGCACGCCGAAAGGAAACGATTGAGCGTGTATTTGCGGATCTCAAGGAGAAGCATGGCTTGCGTTGGACCACTTTACGTGGGTTGGAAAAAGTGACAATGCAGGCGATGCTTGTTTTTGCTTGTATGAATTTAAAAAAGCTGGCGAATTGGTTATGGAGGTTAGGAAAAACAGGGCGCCATGCCCTTCATTTCGGTGTCCTTTTCGTACTCAGACGACATGAAAACTCCCTCGGCTGCGTTGGCACCGAGGGAGTTTGTCTGCAGTCTGAGGCGAAGTTCTTCGCCTTTCGTTCCTCCGTGTGCCAATTGCGGAATATTGCTTTAATTATCGCGTTTCTCTGCGGAAGATGTCAACGCGTGCCGTCGTCTCCCCTCATAGTTGGCTCAGGACGTTGGTGTCAATGTGGATGTTTGCGCGTTCGTATAATTCCGCTTCGAGATTCTCGAGCGTCTGGTTTTCATTGAGTTTCCCCGTTTGGTGCAGGTATTCGAGCAACTTCTCGAGGAGAAGAGTTCGTTTGTACATCTGCAAAGTGCTGGGATCGTTCCAGTAGGCATCGTTGGAGGTGAAACCCTTGGCGCGGATCAGCGCGTCTAAGTAGCGCCGTGCCTCGGGTGATTGATCCCAAGCGGTGCGCTGTTCTTGGAGGAATTGGCGTGCTTCCTCGTCGGTTACCCGAATTCCTTTTTCTTCAGCGTAACGGATCAGCAGTTCGCGCTGGATCATTTCTTTGATCAGGTCGTTGTTGCTTGTGTCAAAAGGTCTCCCTGCTGTCTCAAGCATGGTTTTCACATGGGTCTTGTATTCAACAAAATCTTTCGCCTGTATAACAAAACCTTTTCCTCTCGCGACAACCTGGTTTTCGGAGACGCGTTGCTGGTGATCGGTGGAGAAGTTTGCTGTGGTGAAAAGAATGCCGAAACTTAAGGAGGTGAGCAACAAGAGCATAAAGGTCAACCTTTTCATTTCGGAACAACGCCCCTTAATCAAGATTGTTAACGCGCGAAGGTGAGTTCGAATGCCATTCCCACGTCCTCGGTTTCCTTGTTCCCGCCTTATCATCATAACATTATTTATGTTTCGTCATCTTATGCGAAAGGGTGTGGAAAACTGCCACCGACTTTCGTGGGTAGCCGAACCGTTAGAGCCACGCCGCCCCATCGGAAATCTTTTCCGTGAAGTTTCTGGGGCGGCGTGGCTCCGAACGGGGAGGGGATTCCCCCTTAATCGTGCTCTTTTTTTACGGGTGGTGCAGTTGACGTCTTTGTCTCCCTCGAGGGTTGCCACTTGAATACCTTGTTTAGGGTGGTGAAGATGGTTTTTGACTCCTTGGCGAGGAGCGGTCCGAAGACGGCGAGGATGAGGACATAGAGGGCAGCAAAGGGTTGGAGGATGGACAAGAGACCGGCCGACTTCCCGAGGTTTGCCAGGATGATGGAGAATTCGCCGCGGGCGACGATCGTAAGCCCGATGTTGGCAGCGGCCTTCGGTGACAGACCGGCACTACGACCGGCCAGCATTCCCGCAGTGAAGTTGCCGACCAACGTGAGCAACACGGCGCCGAGCGCGGGCAAGACTGCCCCGCCTAGCGTCCTCGGGTCAATGGATAACCCAAAGCTAAAGAAGAACATTGCACCAAATACTTCTCTTAGCGGCAAGATAAGGTGCTCGATGCGTTTACGATGTTCGGTTTCCCCGAGCACCAAGCCCACGAGCAGAGCCCCAATGGCCTCAGCGACATGGAGGGTTTCACCAAATCCGCTGATCAGAAAGAGGGCCGCAAATACAACCAACAAAAAGACTTCCGTTGAACCGATGTTCAGAGCCCGATTCAGCCAGGGGACGGCCACCCGTCCAAGAGCCAGGATGGCTAGCATGAAGCCCAGTGCGATGCCTCCCGAAAGGATAACACCGCCCACCGAGGTGGCGCCGCTAAAGAGGAGACCCGACAGGATCGAGAGGTAGATGGCCAGGAAGACGTCGTCGAACATGATAATACCGAGAATCATCTCGGTTTCGGGGTTTGCCGTGCGTTTGAGGTCGACCAGTACCTTGGCCACAATGGCGCTGGATGAAACCGTTACAATACCGGCCACCATCAAGATCTCCTTGAGCGGCCATCCTATCATCCAGCCGAACAATAACCCGAGAACGAAGTTCAGCCCGACATGGATGGTACCGCCAATGGCGATGGACCGTCCTGCCCTGATCAGTCGGCTCACGGAAAATTCCAAGCCCACGTAGAAGAGCAGGAAGAGGACCCCCAGCCGCCCCATGAACTCGATCAGGGGAGCGCTTTGAATGAAGCGCAAATCCACCATGCCGAACTGGGGAGCATGGGGGCCGACGGCCATACCGATCAGAATCAGGAACGGGATAATCGAGAAGCGAAGGCGGATGGAGATATACCCCGCAACCGCCATGAGGGTAAGGGCGAGGCCAACCTCGAAAACGATGTGTTCCATGTCTTATTCGCTCCCATTGGATACGAGTTGTTTAAATGCTTTGATTTGTTGGCGCTCGCCCATCACAACCAAAATGGTTTCGGCCTTCAGCACGTAGTCCGGCCCCGGGTTCACCGTTTGCTTCTGATCTTTATCGATTACCGCGATGATTGTGGATCCCGTTCGTTTCCGGATCTGGAGTTCGCCGATCGTTCGACCCACACACGTGGAGTTGGGTTCCACCTTGTACCACTCAATGACCAGGTCGTTGAGGGCCACCTCGACGGATTCCAAGGCTTTGGGCCTGTAGGTCAGGCCGCCGATGATGCCGGCCACTTGTCGCGCCTCGTCGTCATCCAGGGTGACCATGGAAATGCTGCTGTCCGGATCTTCGGGGTCGAAGTGGTAAAGTTCGCGCCTGCCGTCATCATGAATGATGATGACCAGCTTATCCCCGCTACGGGTGTCGATCTGGAATTTCCGCCCAATCCCCGGGAGATCCGACTCGCGAATGTTGGTCATAGTGGCGTCCTCCTTACCATTCGCTTGTTCTTGCCCTGTGCTTGGTTTCTGTTCAGTTATAACTTATGTTAGCTGAAAGGAGAGGAAAAGTACATCGTTCGATGCAAATTGGGAAATGACTCTTCAGGTTCAGGACGTTGTGGTCCCATTGGATGCCCGCCTTTGCCCGTTCGCACAATTCCTGCAGCTAGCGACCAAAACGGAGACGGAAGGTATCGAAAGCAGCGGGTCAGCTAGGGTCCATTCCCTTACTACCGTATGGAATTTTTGGGATAAGCCTGTTCGAGCCGAGGGGCAATTTTACACAGAAATTTGGACTTGATCGAGATCAATTTTCGTTGTTCCAAACATTGTGTATGGGCGAATTGAGATATAACCACCGCATGTCACAAATGATTGTTTTATTGCCATTGTGCTTGCGTCTATTTCAAATTTATCCCTAACACCATCAAGACTATATCGATAAGTGGTTGCTGTCGAATAACCCAGTGACCAGCGGGTTGCTCGTAAAAAGCTTCCCCAAACAGAAAAGAAGGTTCCTCGCCGGAGCGGAGGAACCGCTTTTCCATTCTTGATCGATTCGGGTGTAGCTTCCGTGCCGGTTGTTATCCCGGCTCCTTCACCCACACCCGTACCGCCTCTTCCCGGCGCGTGTAGCCAAGCCGGTCGGCCAGCTCGAGGAGCGGGATGAGCGTTTTGCGCGACAGGCCGAGGATATCGCGTGCCTCCTGAATGGTGAACCGACCTTGTTGGCCGGTGGTGTTCCACAGCGCGCGCAGGGCGTCGCGCACGGCCGCCGACGGGACGATGCGGTCGTTGTCTAATGGCTGGGCTTGTCCGGATGCCAGGAGGTACGTACGCAGGTCTTCGGCGTCGCGCTCGGCCAGGTGATGGACCCGGCACAGCGCGCGCCAGTCCGGCGCATGGAGGCCGGCCTGTTCCCATTCCGCCAGCAGGCCGTCGACAAGCGGCTTGAGCCGCTCGGGAACGTGCGGCGCAAAGGAGGCCAGGGCGACGAGCTCGCCGTCCTTGCGAAGCCAGCCCTCTTCTTCCCATGCCGCGCACAGGGCGTCCCACGCTTTTGCATCCACGTTCGGCAGCACGCGCGAATGCAGGGCCGCCTTGGCCATGCCGGCAAGGAGGGGGCGCTCGCGGTGGTACCGTGCCAGCTCGTCCTGAGCCCGCTCTCTCCACTGGGCCCACGCCGCTGCGGAGACGAGCAGCGGGTCGCTCTCCTGGCCGGATGCGGCCAGGAGGCGCACCTGTCCGTCCGCGGCGAGGCGTGCGGCATGGTCTTGTACCGCGTCGAGGGGGAGGTTGATGCGGTTTGCCACCTCCTGTGCCGGCAGGGCTCCCGCTTCCTCGAGGAGCCACAACAGCTGCTGGGCCGGATCACCTTGCCGCTTTTTCTCCAGCAGGGCGATGGTGGCCGGGCCGAAGCGGTGTTTAGGCGCGTGTGGGTCGAGAACCTCTCCGCCGCCGAGGGTGAGCGGCGGGGAGGGACGGCGCAGGATGAAGCGATCCCCACGGGCGGCCACCACCGGCTCATCCAGCACGAGCTGGCAGAGTGCCTCGTCACCGGGTTGGGCGGTGTTGCGGTCGAAGAAGACAATTCGTCCCAGGACATCGGCGGTGCCCACAAAGAGGCGGATGGGGGCGCGCTGCTTGAGCGGCGCGGCGTCGGGGAGGAGGCGCAAGGCCACATCGAGGCGGTCTGTGGGTGTGAATGCTCCCGGCGTGGCGACCACGTCGCCGCGGCGCACCTCGGCGGCCTCGATGCCAACCAGGTTGAGGGCCGTGCGCTGGCCGGCAACGGCGGCTTCTTGCGGCTCGCCGTGGACGTGGATGCCCCGCACGCGCACGCGGCGGCCTTTCGGCAGGACGACCAGCTCGTTGCCGGGGCGGACGGTGCCCTGGAAGAGCGTTCCCGTAACGACGGTACCGAACCCCTTGCGCGCAAAGGCGCGGTCAACGGGGAGGCGCGCCGGCCCGTGCAGCGGCCGGTCCGGGGGTTCATCCAGCACGCCGTCGAGGGCGGCAACCAGGGCGTCGAGTCCCGCTCCGGTGACGGCGCTGACCGGCACGATCGGCGCGCCGGCGAGGAAGGTTCCGGCCACGGTGGCGGCTACGTCTTCACGGGCGAGGGCGAGCATGTCGGCGTCCACGATGTCCGTTTTCGTCAGTGCGACGAGTCCCCGCTTGATGCCGAGCAGTTCAAGGATGGCCAGGTGTTCGCGCGTCTGCGGCATTACCCCTTCGTCGGCGGCGACGACCAGAAGCGCGACGTCAATGCCGACCACGCCGGCGACCATCTGGCGGATGAACCGCTCGTGTCCCGGGACGTCGACGAAGCCCACCCGCTTGCCGCTGGGCAGGGTGAGATGAGCGTAACCCGGCTCGATGGAGATCTGGCGCTCCTTTTCCTCCTTGAGCCGGTCGGTGTCGATGCCGGTAAGCGCTTTGGTCAGCGTCGTCTTGCCGTGGTCGATGTGGCCGGCGACGCCGACCAACCAGTAGGGTGCGTTCATCAGCAGCCCTCCTTCCGCGGTGCGACGGTGGTCGAAGGAACAAAGCGCCGGCGAAAGGCCCACAGGAGCAGGGCGTTGCCGAATAGCAGGACGGCGGTGACGGCGAACAGGCCGCGGAAGCCGATCCATCCGGTGAGCAGCCCGCCGCTCAAGGGACCGAGCAGGTTGCCCAGGTTGAGGGCGCTCGTCTGGTAGCCGAAGGCGGTGCTCTCCATTCCCGCCGGGGCGTGTTTTCGCACCAGCGCGTGCAGTGCGGGCAAGAGGCCCCCGGCGGCGAGACCGAGCAGAAAGCGAAAGGCGAGGAGCTGCCACACGTTGACCGAAAGGGCGAGCGGCAGGGTCAGCAGGGCGGCGGCCAACGAGGCGCCGACAAGCACGCGGTGGGCGCCGTAGCGGTCGGACCACCGGCCGAGTACAGGGGAGGCGAGCAGGTTGGCCACCCCGGCCGCGGCGATGACCAGACCGGCAAAGAAGCTGACGTATCCGCCCGGCGCGCCGAGCTCCTTGACGAATAGCGGCATCTGCGGAGAGGGGCCCATCATGGCAAACTGCACCACCAGGGCCGTTGCGAACAGGAGCAGCAGGGTCGGGGAGTGGAAGATGATCGCGGCGCTGACGCGAAGGCTTGTCCCGTTTTTCTTGGGATCAGGCTTGGCAATCTCCTTGACGAAAAGAAGCACCACCGTTGTTGCAAGGGCGAGCAGGAGACCGGTGAGCCAGAACACATGGCGGATGCCGATCCATTCGGCTAACACGCCGCCGAAAAACGGTCCCAATATGGCTCCGGCGATACCGCCGGCCTGCAGCATGCCGAGGGCGTACCCGACGTGCTCCCGGGGGGTGTTGGTGGCGGTCAGCGCCACCGAGGCCGGGATGAAGCCGGAGATCGTTCCGTTGAGGAAGCGGAGCAGCAACAGGTGCACGGGGCTGGTGGCAAAGGCGATCAGCGTGGTGATCACCGCCATGCCGTAGCCCGAGCGGAGGATCATGATCTTGCGGCCGTAGCGATCGGCCAAGCTGCCCCAGATGGGGGCCATGATGAAGGCCGACAGAAAGTTGATGCCAAAAATGAGGCCGGCCCACCGCTGCACCTGCGCCGGATTGGACATTCCCAGATCATACAGGTACAGGGGCAAGAAGGGCACGACCATCGACATCGCGGCTTGTACCAGTCCTTGGGCGGCCATGAGGATGTACAGGTTCCGTTGCCAGGTTTCCATCGTCAAGTCCCTTCTGCAACGCATGGTTTCTTCTTGTTTATTCGGGAATCGAAAGAAAAAATCCTGCCTCCGTTGAGCGTGCCGGATGGAGGCAAGGCCGATTGAGCGGGCGGGAGTGTTGGGGTATACTGGTGGGGTGAGGACAAGGGCGTAGACGGCGCCCCGGGATCCTCACCCGGTGCCGATGGAGATGGGAGCGGTTGGGTGGCTGGTGCCCCCTCCGGCCTTCAAAGCCGAGCAGGACCCGCGTGCCGGGTCCGGTGGGTTCGATTCCCACACGCTCCCGCCACCATTTGCCTTCCATGATACCACAACATGGTGGCCGTCCACTTCCCGGATGACGCCCATCCGGAAACGGACGGCCTGTTGTGTTTCGTGGTGCGTGTAACGTGCCGGGACGCGACCGGCTTCCGTGATCACCGCTTTCGGACCTGAAAATTGTCCAACAGCAGCAACCAATTTTGCGGAAAGGCATTTCCCAGCACCCAATAGCTGATGCCGCGCAACCGGTATGCCTTGACCAGATCGAATTTGGCTTGTGCGCTGCGCGCGTCTTCAAACCAGACTTCGTGTTGGCGGCCTTGCGCGTCGATGTAGCGGAAAAAGGGTGCCTGGGCTTGGGAATCATACTGAATGGTCGCGCCATAGCGCGCGGCGCGTTGAATCGCTTCCTGCGGGCTAATGCTCGGCGCAAAGGGGCCTCCCCGCACGTAGGGCAGGGTCCAGTCGTAGCCGTAAAGCGGCATGCCCATGAGGATCTTGCCGCGAGGGATTGCCGTAACCGCGTAGTCCAGCACGCGCCGCACTCGGTTAACCGGCGCCACTGCCATGGGCGGTCCCCCCGACCAGCCCCATTCGTAGGTCATCAGGACCACGAAATCCAATATGGCCCCGTGCGCGGGGTAGTCGTGGGCTTCATACAGCAAGCCGGGTTGGTCGGCGCGCTCTTTAGGGGCCAATGCGCTGGAGACGAGGTATCCTTCGGGGCGCAGCCGCTCTGTTATCCGGCGGAGGAATTGGTTGTACCGCTGGCGGTCTTCGGGATACACGTATTCGAAGTCGATGTTCAGCCCGCGGTACCCTTTCGCGCGCATGGTGTTCAGAATCCCGGTGAGCAGGCGTTCCTGCACGGCGGGGTCGGTGAATACGGTGCGGGCAATGTCGGAACGAAACCGTCCGTCTGCAAAGTTGGTGATCACCATCAGCGGGGCGGTACGCTGCTGTCGCGCGGTGGCGAGAACGGCCTCATCGGACAGGGGATTCAGGCTCCCGTCGGCCCGCACCTGGTAGCTGAACGGGCTGAGATAGGTGAGTCCGGCGCCCACTTCCCCCACGAGCTGCTGCCCCCGGGCCCCCATGATTTCCAGGAAGGCGTTCACTTCAATGGTCGGCTTTTGTCGTTCCGGGATGACGAGGACCTGCCCGGGGAAGATGCGCGCCGGATCGGCGATGCGGTTGGCCCTGGCGAGGGCGTCAACGGTGGTGCCATATTGCCGGGCGATGCTCCAGAGGCTTTCCCCCGGCCGCACCACGTGGCGATCGGGGACCGGAATGACCAGTGCTTGGCCAATGACAAGCCGGTCAGGATTGGGGAGCTGGTTGGCCCGGACGATGGTGTCGGGACTCACCCGGTAGCGCTGGGCGATCTGCCAGATGGTCTCCCCTTGTTGCACGACGTGAATGAACACCCGAATGCCTCCTTTGTGCCTTGCTGCTCCTACCCTATTACCCTATTCGGAAGGGGTGGGCAGCGTGCCGTACGCGGGAGGTGTTCGCCCAAAACGGGGCGAGCCGGCACATGGGCCGACTCGGACAGGATCACGGGTGTGACGGGGTGTTGTTGCTGTCGCGTGTCAGAAGCTCGCGGGTGCGCGCCACCAGCGCGGGGAGGTCTTCATCGCGGATGGTCCGGAAATCAAGGAGGAAGCGGTCGTCCTTAACGCGCCCCACAACGGGCGGATCGCCGAGGCGGAAGCGGCGTTCCAGCCGGTGCGCCGGCCAATCGGGATGTGGCCCGAAGGCGACCACCACCGTCGGTAACGTGACGCCGGGGAGGGAGCCGCCGCCCGCTTCGGAATGGTCGTCGAACAGTTCGACATTTCCCGGGTAATACCGCGCGATTTCCGCCACATATCGTCGAGCGCGCGCGGCGATTTCCGACGGGGTGGCCAAAAGCATGCGCAGTGTGGGGATGCGCGCTTTGGCCCGTTCGGGGTCAAGGTACAGGCGCAGCGTGGCTTCAAGGGCAGCCAGCGTAAATTTGTCGCAGCGCAGCGCCCGGGCCAAGGGGTGGCGCTTGAGCCGTTGAATGAGATCGCGCCGTCCGGCCAGAATGCCTGCCTGGGGGCCTCCGAGGAGCTTGTCCCCGCTGAAGGACACGAGGGCCACGCCCGCTTGCAGGCTGTCTTGGACCGTCGGCTCGTTCCCGATGCCGAAGGGACGCAGGTCGAATAGGACGCCGCTGCCCAGGTCTTCATATACAGGGATGCCCCGCCGCTGCCCCAGCACGGCCAATTCGGCGGCGGAAACCGATTCGGTGAATCCGACAATGCGGAAGTTGCTGCGGTGGACCTTGAGGAGGAGCGCCGTTTCGTCGGTGATGGCCTGTTCGTAATCGGCCAGGCGCGTGCGGTTGGTGGTGCCCACTTCGACCAGGCGGGCACCACTTTCGGCCATGATGTCCGGCACGCGGAACGACCCGCCGATCTCCACCAGCTCGCCGCGCGAGACGATCACGTCCTTTCCCGCAGCCAGCGCGCGGAGGGCAAGGAGCACGGCGGCGGCGTTGTTGTTTACCACCATTGCCGCCTCGGCGCCGGTGAGGTGGCAAATGAGCCCTTCCACCAGCGCGTGGCGCGAACCACGCGTGCCGGAGGCCAGCTCAAATTCCAGGTTGGTGTAATGGCGCGCCGCTTGCGTCATTGCTTCCGCTGCTTCGGCCGCCAAAACGGCCCGACCGAGATTGGTGTGCAGGACGATCCCCGTGCCGTTGATCACCGGGCGAAGGCGGGGAGCGGCCAAGTCACGCAGCGCGGCGACGCAGGCGTCGGCCACTTCCTCCCGCGTGATGGCTGTGCGCTCCCCACTCCGCAACGCCTCGCGCAAGGCAGCGATCGTTTTCTGGATGACGCGCGTGGCATGGGCGCGGTCGATTCCCCAAACCTCGCACGCCCGGATGACCGCCGGATCCGTCAATACCTGGTGAACGGCCGGCAGCGCCCGCAAGCGTTCGTGTAGGGACGACACGGTTGGTTCCCCCCTTCCCCGGGGTTATCAAGGTTGGACATTGTGCTTCCATTGTAGAGAAACGGGAATGGGAGCGCAAACGGGGCGCCCTGCTGGGGGATGGGACGTTGCTTTTGTTGGGGGATCATTTTTGGTATGATGGCATCGAACTGGAATGCGGCAAACCTGGGAATCGAGGAGGGGTGCGCGATGGCCAAGCACGAGGTGGACCACAAGAAGTACGAGAACATCCGCTTTGACATACAAGGAGAAGATGTCATCCTGACGAACATCCTGGAGACGATTCCATACGAATACGTGGGCAAGGAGATCCTGGTCGAGATCCCGACGTCCGAGTTTACGTCGGTGTGCCCCTGGTCGGGGCTGCCCGACTTCGCGGAAATCACCATCCGCTACATTCCCAACGAGAAGCTGGTCGAGATGAAGTCGCTCAAGTTTTACCTCACGTCGTTCCGCAACGTGGGCATTTACCAAGAGCACGCCACGCAGCGAATCTTGCACGACCTGGTCGCGCTCCTGGACCCGCTGTGGATGGAAGTGGAGGCGGTGTGGAACCCGCGCGGCGGCCTGAGCACGCGGTGCCTGGTACGCCATCGGAAGGACGGGTATCGATCGGCACTCCTTGGGGAAGTGTGAGAGAGCGGGGGATGGCCGATGTGGCCCCAACACGCCATCCGGAACCTCGCCGACGTGCGCGCGTTTTTGCGGCAATTTGGGGTTTACGTATACACGGGGGACGCGGAAGGCGACCTGGACCTCATGCGCGATGAGGTGTGGGAGCTGTATGAGGCGAAGTTGATCGATCGGGACACCTTTGCGGCGCTGACGCGCGTTTTGGCCGAGGCGTCCCGCGAGCGGTCGCAGGCAACGCGGGTGCAACCTTCAGAGGAAGAGTAGGCCGAAGAAATGGCGGAAAAGGTACGGCGGGAGGAGGGATGCGTATGAAGCAGCGGCAAGAGGAGCGAGCCGGTCGCGTTCCACCCCACCAAAATGTGGTGACGGGGTGGCCGGTGCTGCACTACGGCGATGTGCCGGTGTACCGGGACGTGCGCAAGGAATGGAATTTCCGCATCTTCGGGCTGATCGAGGAAGGGGAAAAGGTGCTGTCGTACGACGAGTTTATGGCTCTGCCTCGCGTCGTGCGCACGAACGACATCCATTGCGTCACCGGGTGGTCGAAGCTCGACAACACGTGGGAAGGCGTGCCGGTGACGGAAGTGGTGAAGCTCGTCACGGTAAAACCGGAAGCCAAAGCGGTGATGATCCACGCCGAGCACGGCTGGACGACCAACCTGCTTCTCGACGATTTTCTGCGCGAGGACAACCTGTTTGCCATCAAGCACAACGGCCAGGACTTGACCCCCGAGCACGGCTGGCCGGTTCGGTTGGTGGTCCCTCATCTGTACTTTTGGAAGAGCGCCAAATGGGTGCGGGGGATCGAGTTTCTTCCCGAGGACAAGCCCGGCTTCTGGGAGCGGAACGGCTACCACATGCGAGGGGATCCGTGGCGTGAACAAAGGTACGCTTGGGACTGAGGGGATTGACGTTCCCATCGGGGAAACAAAATGGGCGGCCATCGTTGCCGCCCCTTGTCATTTGTTTTAAACAAGAACGATGCTGATTTCGGGACCTGTCCAGGTCCGACTTTCGATTTCCCGACGACGTTGACACGATCTCGTCGAAAATGTCCTATTTTCTTGTGTTTTTCGTCAATGAAGTTCCAATGATCCTTTAGGTGTTTGTCCCAGTTTACGGTATCATCCGGAGTTACATCGACTTTTTGGTCAGGATTAGAGGGCCTCACCACCAGTTCCGAAACGTCGCGGAGAACACGTTCACAATCCCGAAGCGAAACCCTGTTCGAATGGTGTATGTCAAGCAAATGCTCCGCCTGATAGGGAGGGCGTAAGTTCTCCCTCTCCCCTTACACCAAGTTTACCCCAGCCTCCTATGTATGGCAAACGTGGATAAGAAGGACCTTCAATACTATCTTGATTTACCCTACATCATCATGTTGCAGAAGATTCGCGATGAAAGTGGGAAGTATTAATTCGCCCGTGTTATGGAGCTCGACGGATGATGCCAGAGCGATGGAGATACGCCCGAGGAAGCACTGAAGAATATCCGCGAGGCCATGGAAGGGTATCTGGAAGTTAAGCAGGGGTACGGTGAGCTGATCCCCGAACCGGTTCCGGAGAGCCAAGCCTACAGTGGGCAATTCCGCGTCCAAATTCTCAAGAGCCTGCGCCAGCGCCTGGTTATCGAGACGCAGCGGGAAGGTTTGTCCCTCAATCAATACGTGCTGTACAGCTGAGCAAGTTGAAAGGCAAGACGAGCAGGGGGAAGAAAAGGACCTGCCCGTCTGATGGAAGTGGCCCCCCTCCGGAATTGTGCAGGGGACTTTTTTGTTGTTCAATGGTATTTCTTCTGAATTCCTTTGAGGAGATCGTCCTCTTATGGACTGATCTGAAGTTTGTAGATATCAATTCACTTTGAATGCGAGGTTCTCAATTAGTAAGTGTAAAGAAAACTTATCTTAAATTGGTCATTATTCCTTTATTAGAGATCTAATCTTAATCTAATCTTACGCATTACTACCGCGATTAACCCGCCTATTAATCCCCAAAATATAATGGGAATAAATAAATCTAATAAGTTTCCTGGATTCTCTACGTTATCAAGAAGTCCTATTAGTTCCCACATAGGTCTAAAAGGTTTATTAATAGCCCTGTAAATGGGTCCAAATATGTCTCCGATGATGTTAATTTCTGCATATGAACTTATAAAGCCAATAAAAGTTAACGATAATATGATTGAAAAAGAAATCACAAATCCTATTATGAAGTCCCGAAGAGTTTTCATTAAAGTATCCCCCCTGTTTGATTTGCTCAGTAAGACAAAGAAGGTTAGCCGCACGGGAAACCCGTGCGGCTGATGGGTTAATTAGCAACAAGATTGTATTTTTCCAGCTCCCAGTAAACGCCCGGCATTGAATCATGTTTGGGGTTAGATACAAAATGCTCATCAGCAGACGGGTCAGCTAGGTATACAAGCTTTTCGTTCTTCAGTTCTTGTAGATCTTTGTTTTTTATTACGACGACAGCTTCAATAAATCCTTTGAACACTGCTTCGTTTTGAGACAGAATGTTTTCTAAAGCGATTTTGTCGATGAGTTGTCCTTCAACAGGTTTTAGGCCAAAGGTGGCTTTTAAGCCTGTTCCTTTTTCAATCGCACGTCCCTTAATTTGGTCGACCTTTATGTTGTACTTACTAACCAAGTTAGCCAATTCGCCTTCGTTAAGGGGTTTGGTGAAGGTAAGGGTTACAAAAACTTCTTTTTCGGAAGAAGCTTCATTATTAAGTTCTTTTAGTTTTTCTTCCACTTTGTTTTTGTATTCAATCAGGTTTGATTTGCTTTTAGCGATTTCGTGGTAGGAAGAAATAGGATTGAATTTTTGTTTTTTTAGAGTTTCTGCATCAGTGACCGCATAGCCCACGCCGACAAGAAGTACAAGGAATGCAGCGAAGGCCACAATTTTTTTGTTCATTTTAATCCCTCCATTACCAGGGGTATTTACGAGTTAGGTGAACATCGAAATACTTTGTATCGTATTCACCAAACCCAAGATAATAGCTCATTTGTGAACCGTATTCGAAATAGGTAGTAGCTTTACTGTAAACCCTAAAATGCGATTCGAAGCGGTAGTCTGTGTTTGCTACGATGGATAGCGGAGCTAGACAAACTACCTCGGTTTCATCATAGTAGCCATTGCCGCCGTAAAGTTCAGGGTCATCATCAATATCGTAGTGAGGATTCGGTAACGTACTGTAAAAAATATTTACTGCACTTACAGTCGTGTTATATTCATCTGTATTCGAGATGTCAAATGTATAGTAGTAGGAGTTATTGCGGTAATAGTTGTGGATAGAATTTACCGCGTCTTGAGTGAACCGAAAGCGGGCTTGCGGGGAAACCATCAATTGCCCGGAGCTGTTCGTATACTCATAAAGCGCTGTATTCCCCCAATCTGGAGAATACGATCCTTCTTGAGGCCCCCATTGCACGCTCGGACTCCAAGTTCCTGCAGTAGCAGAACCCACGAGTAGCGTCGACAATAAAGCAATGGTAGTGACGGGTATAGATACGATTTTTTTAATCTTACTTAGAACCATTATTCCCTTTCCTCCTTTTCATTTATGTTTTTTCAACAAATATGTTAATAATACATTAAAATTTCCATTCAGATAAAATTTATCACCTCCCTTCCTTCCGATTTCAATTTTAGGAACTTTACACGTAAGATTCAACACTTAGATCAAAAATAAATATCTATCGATTTAGACATCATTCGACAATTAAGTCGGCCGTGCCGGCCAGATCAGCCAGTGTCGCGTCCGGCTTTTGCGCGTCGACACCGACCACGTACGGGCCTACTACTACGAGCGCCGAGCGGTGCGCACCTTCGCGCTCATCAACATCCTCGTGACCATGCCGGACAAGTAGCGGAGGGTGAAACAATACGCGGAAGGACGACCGCGCGCTACAGCAGTACGATCCCTGGCGCTTCGCGTACTGGGGCGTGCCCGACGTATGCCGCTGGAAAGCTGCAAGGAAGTGATGTTGGATCGACGGTGTGCTTCGCTGTGTCCGGTGTGGCAAACCAAAGTATCCGGACCCGGAGACAGGAAGGCCATGGTGGGCCGTCGAAGAATGACGGTGATTGTTCGGGCAAAGGGGGCTAATGGTTACGTAGAGAGAGCCACGGAGATCCGTGGAAAGAACAGAGGTTCGCATGGGATTGAGAACATCGTGACGGTGCATCCCGTCTCACGGAGTGGTGAGGCGGGATGTCCTTTTGTTGATTTCCAAATTGAAATTGGGTGATTCGAACTATTTTAACCTAGGAAGTTTGTCCTATTGAATGCAGTTTTGTTTTCTTTCCTATAATGAAAGCAGTGAGTCTTTGGTACTGTTTCTTAAAAAGAAATATTTTTCAAAGAAGGAGGGGTGATCCAATTTTATGAAACGTTGGTTGCGTGCTTTGCCGCTCAAATGGAAGCTCTCTTCGTACATTGCCCTCGTTGTTTTGTGCACCATCCTGCTCTACACCGCGTGCTTCTGGCTCTTGATCCCCATCCACCTGCGTTACTTGATCACCTTACTGGGCATCGGCTTCTTGATCCTTGCGGGATGTGTGGCCGGAACGTATTTTTTTGCCCGTGCGATTGAGCAACGGCTGAATCAATTTCGTCTGGCGATGGTCCGCTTGGCCGATGGCGACCTTTCCCTGCGCATCGACGTCCGGGATGGGGATGAAATTGACAAACTGGCTGTCCATTTTAATGAAACGATTGATCGCCTCCGCACGTTGATTGCCTCCAACCGCGAACGCTTCCAGAGCATCGAAGAAGCCGCAACCGGTCTCGCGGCGGTGGCGGAAGAGACGACGGCTCAGGCGGGAGAGATCCGGCGAACCATTGGCGAGATTGCCGACGCGATGGTCAATCAAGCCAAAGAAACGGAACACGGTTCTCGAATTGTTACGGAGTTTGCGCGCTCCCTGGAACGCGTTGCCGCGAATGCCGTAAACGTAAAACAGGCCGTCGCCGAAACAACCCGGGCCGGGAAAGAAGGTTATGCCGCCATGGCGGATTTGGAAAGCGCTTCCGAAGAAAATGTTTCCGTAGCCGAGCGCGTGACGGCCGAGATTCAAGCCCTCATCGACCAGATGAACCGGATCACGTCCTTTACCACGACGATAAAAGAGATCGCGAACCAAACCAACTTGCTCGCGCTCAATGCCGCCATCGAGGCTGCACGAGCCGGTGAGCACGGTTCCGGATTCGCTGTCGTGGCCGCTGAAGTGCGCAAACTCGCCGACCAATCTTCCAAGGCGGCCCGGGAGATCGATGGCGTGGTGCAGGCCATCCATCAGCAGGTGGAATCGTCCGTCCGGTCGATTGGCCAAACGGTGGATATGGCCCGCCAGCAGCATGACATTGTGCAACAAACCAAAAAGACGTTCCAAAGCATCCTGCAGTCCGTTGAGCACATTCATACGGAGATGGAAAGCGTGGCATCCGCAATGGACGAGATGAACCGCAACAAAGATACCTTCGTCCAGACCATCGAGAACATCTCCGCGATGAGCCAACAGACGGCGGCCGGTGCACAAACCGTGAACTCGATCGCGCAAGAGCAGACGCGGGCCATCGAGGAAGTTGCCCAAGCGGCGCAACAGCTCACGGAAATGGTTGAACTGCTCAACCGCGAAATTGCCCGGTTCAAAACGGCGTAAAGGCGTACGGGACAAAACAAAAAGTCCGGCAAAAAAGCCGGAATTACAGAAAACCACAAGTGCAGTGCATACAAGAAAGTGCCTGAAACTTGCTCCGAAGAAGGTGTCCGTTGCGCCAGACACTTCCGCTTGTGGCTGAGGATTGATAATCGTCCTCAGCCGCTTTCTATTTTACCATCCTCATAACATGTAACCAACCCTATCCTTATAAATTTCGTCAACTTTATTCTCATGAGGAATTTCTCTGCTTCCCAAAGCGGCCGCCCGAAATCGGTCTGCTCCGGAGTGAAGGGATGGGAAATCCCTGGACAATGAGAGGAAAGTATTATACAATACCTCTGTGTGCTTGAAAATATGTAAAAGAAGGGCGTTTCGCCATTTTTCGCGATCGATGTTCCCTCCATCCCCGTTCTGCGATCGCGCGCGGGTTGTCGTGATGGAAGTTCCGAAAAGAGAATCCCGGATGGATGATGTGTGCAAATCCGACGTTCGCGCAGATGTCCTCCCGTATCGTGGCAGGTTAGTGGCGGTTCCACGACTGAAGAACATCTGCGTTTTTTGCTGTCGAACGTGGTCGGTGGTGTGATAGCGGAAGAGGGTAAGAGGATGATGCACGGAAGAAAACACCTCGTTCTCGTCGCGATTTTGTTGATCGCGTTTTTACTCCGAATGTATGTGTTGATCACCAACGGTGTTTCGTTTTCCATCCACAGCGACGATATCGGCTATCTTCGCAGCGCCCAGACGCTGCTCCTAACCGGAACGCTCACCTATCACCGGTCTGACGAGCCGACCGTGCACATTATGCCGGGCATGCCGATTTTTCTCGCCGCGGTCTTCGCGGTGTTCGGTCATGGCTTTCTGGGTTTGCTGGCGGCAAAAGTGGCGATTATTGCGATCGGTGTTCTGGGGGTCTACGGGGTATATCGGATCGGTCGAACGGTTTGGGGGCATGGGGTTGGCCTGCTCGCGGCGCTCCTGATGGCGGTCTACCCGCCGCTGCTTGTTGTCGATAACCTTCTCCTGACCGAAACCCCGTTCATGACCGCGTTGATCTTCTTTGTGTACTATTCCATTCGGCTGTCCCGGACGCGAACGTGGCGTGACCTTCTTGCGGTGGTGGTGGCCTATCTGATCGCCCTGTATTTTCGGCCGACCATTGCCCTTGCGCCGATTTGCCTGCTGCCGCTGCTGCTCTTCAAACGGTATCCGCTTCGGCTCCTGACGAAGCAGGCCATCGGCGCCGCTCTGATCGTGGTGTTGGTGCTGGCTCCCTGGTGGATTCGCAATTACCTTCAGTTTGGCGCGTTTATCCCGTTGACGGGTAGCGCCGGCAATCCCCTTCTCCTCGGTACCTATCAAGGAGAAGGCTATCCCGACACGATCACCCTTGACGAATGGGTTAACGTGCTCATGCGGGTTTATCCCAGCCAGGACGCGTACACGAAGATGAAGGTGCAGGAGACGATAGCCAAATACCGTCTGCGTCAATGGTGGAAACACGACAAAACGTCCCTGCTGTATAGCTATGCCGTCCTCAAGCCGAAGATCTTGTGGCGGAAGCCCTTTTATCCAAAAGAAGTGCTGGGAATCTCGTATGTGCAAGTGCACGCGGTTCACCGGTACATTGTGGGGGCCGCCGTGGCGGGATATGCATTGGTCCTGTGGCGGCGGCAAGGGCGTCACGAAGGGGCATTTGTCAGTTTGGTGCTCCTCTACTTTACGGCGATTTACAGCCTTTACTTCGCGTATGAGCGCTATGCCTTGCCACTGATGCCACTTTGTTTCCTGGGAATGGCGGCGGGTTTGTTGCCGTTTCTTGTCCGCCGCAAATCTGACACGCGGTGTACGTTATGAGATAATAGAGAGCGTAGGGGTGGCGTTGCAGGAGCGCGATGAGGAGGGCTTGTTATGGCACGCGTGTTGGTCATCATCCCCGCTTATAACGAGGAAGAGACGATTGCCCAAACTGTCACCGCTTTGATGCGTGCGACGCCCTACGATTATATAGTGGTCAACGACGGGTCGACCGACCGGACGCGGGAGATCCTCGTTCAAAACGGATTCAACTTTCTCGATTTGCCCGTCAATTTGGGCATCGGGGGAGCAATGCAGACGGGGTACAAATATGCGCTCATGCACGGCTATGACTATGCCATCCAGTTGGATGCTGATGGACAGCACGATCCCGCCGACTTGGACAAACTGGTTCGGGAGATTCAGACGGGCAAGTGGGACCTGGTCATCGGTTCGCGCTTTGTGCAACCGACTGGCTACCGCGGTAGCCGCCTGCGGCGGATCGGCATTTCCTATTTCTCGTTTATCCTGCGTCTGTTGACGGGAGAGAGAATTGCCGATCCGACATCGGGATATCGCATTGTCAACCGGCGAGTGATTGAGGAGTTCGCACGACATTATCCGACGGATTATCCCGAGGTGGAAGTGATTGTCTCGCTTGCCCGCAAAGGGTACCGCATCAAGGAGATCCCGGTGAACATGAAGGCGCGCCAAGGCGGCGCATCGTCGATTACGCCGATCAAGTCGGTCTACTACATGATCAAGGTTACCCTGTTTTGTATGATTCGCCGACTGTTTCGGGAGGAAGCCGCAACATGATCAGCGTGCAGGGCATTGCGCTGCTGGCAACGGCAGCGTTTTTCTTGCAGGTGCTGTGGTTGACCAGCCGTCACAAGCTGCGTGACCGGTTGGCCTTTTTTTGGTTGCTCATTGCCGGACTGGGTGTGATCATTGCGCTGGCCATCCCGGTGCTTAACCGTGTAGCCCATTGGCTGGGGATTTCCTACATGCCCACCTTTGTGATGATGCTTGCCATACTGGGCTTGCTGACCATCCTGATGTACCAGACGATTGTGCTTTCCCAGCAGGCTGAGACCCTTAAGAACCTGGTGCAAGAGATTGCGTTTTTGAAAAAGGAAGTGGACCACTTGAAATGGGGGAAAGACGTCCCTGCGGACAGGGACAACGGGGCCTGCTCGGGAGGCGATGGGGCGCAATGACGCTCGGTAATTTTTTGCTCATCCTGGCCAACGCCTGCTTGTTGGTGGCGGGACAAATGCTGTGGAAGTGGGGGGTACAAGGGCAGCCGACCGATTTTCGCCATGTGCGGTCTGTGCTGGCGTTGCTCGTGTCGCCCCCGGTTGTCGGGGGAATGGTGTTGTACGCTGTTGCCACGATCCTGTGGCTGTTCGTGTTGTCCCGCGTGCCGCTCAGCATCGCGTATCCCACGCAGAGCATCGCTTACCTCCTCGGCGTCATCGGGGCGTTTGTGTGGTTTGGGGAACCGATCACGGTGTGGAAGGTACTCGGTTGCCTGCTGATCATGGCCGGTGTTTCGTTGATCGGGTTCGGACCACGCGCCTCGTGAAATGCGGAGAGAGGAGGTGCGTCATGTGCACCTGCTGGGAATCGACGGGCGAAGGGTTTCCGGACCGCCGTGTGCGCTTCTGCTCATCGTCGTTCTCGCATTTTCCTTGCGCTGGGGTTTTTGGATGAAGAACCTGCATGATTTTGCGTTGCAGGGCGACGCGCTCAATTACCATATCATGGCGCACCAGATTGTGGAGGATGGGGTGTACGGGTATGCCCTCGGTCGCAAGTCGGGCGAGCCGAACGCCTATGTGACACCGGGCTACCCCTTGTTTCTCAGTGCCGTGTATGCCGTGGTCGAGGATCCCTATCGGCAGATTTCGGTGGTACGCGGGATCCAGGTTCTTGTCGGCTCGTTCACCTGTGTGCTGGCCTATCTGGTGGTTTCTCGGCTGTTGCGCCGAACGGCGGTGGCCTTGCTGACCGCCTTTTTCGTGGCCATCTACCCGCCCTACGTCCAATCACCGGTTCAACTGCTTACCGAGGTGTTGGCCCTGGCCACGTTGTTGCTGTACGGTTGGCTGGCGGTTGTGGCGTTCGAGACGCGAAAAGCGAGGCACCACGTAGCCGCCGGCGCTGCGCTCGCTCTTCACGTGTTGGTTCGTCCGGTTTTGCTTCCGCTGGCCATCCTTCCCTTTTTGTTCGCGCTCCGGTCTGAAACCTGGCGGGGGAGGTGGCGGGAGTGGGCCGTCGCCGGTGCGTGGACCGCGTGCGGCTTTGTGCTGCTGATGCTCCCGTGGTGGGTGCGCAATGCCGTCGTTCTCGATCAGGTGATTCTTACGGCCACCGGCTCGGCGAACCCCTTCTTGGCCGGCACATACCCCTACCTGCAGAACATGCTGGCGGACTTTCGCGCTGCGGGGTTGACCAGTGCCGATCAAGTATGGTTTGCCCGCCAGCGCCTCATCCACGGGTTTACGACGGAGCCGCTGCTTTACCTCAAATGGTACACAATCGGCAAAATCCAGTTCCTGTTTGACAATCCAGGGCTTTATCAGCAGATTGATTACTGGTTCCCCACCCTTTCCCCTTGGAATCACCGCCTCCATGCGGTGTTTTGCTGGTTCGGTGCGGCGGGGCTCGTGTACGGGGCCAGCGTGTCCCGTCGCCTGCGCGCCGTGACGGTCTTTGGCGCGCTGTTCCTGGGTTTGTACCTGCTGTTCGTGCCGACGACGCGCTATGCCTACCTGTTTATGGCGTTCCTCATGCTGGGCACCGCTTTTCTCCTGTGCGAGGGACTGCGGATGCTGCGGTCGGCCTTTCGCCCGCGCCGCAGCGATGCCCCGGCTGCTTCCGCGGGAGGGCGTGGGGATCTTCTTGGGGCCCAGGGATAAAAGTGTCGGGGGGATGATGCGGCATTCGAAGGGACCGTTCCGCATGCAATGTTTTCCGCCATTTTCACTTGCGATCGGGGGGACCATTTCGTATCCTTACAATAGCATTGCGAATCCGCATCGGAAGGGGGGCGGGGCGGGATTGCATCCCTTCGTCCATGCGCGGCAGGGTTGGCTATGGTGGTGGTGCGACGAGGGAGACGAGACGTGCGGATTTGACGTCACCGCTCTGGTGGGGGCGGAGACGGCGACAAACGAGGCGCCAGCGGGGAGCCCCGACGAGGGTGAGGGCGAGTTATGCCCGCTGGGGCGAAAGATCGCGTGAGGATGCGCCACCAGACAGATAGGAGATATCGGACGCCGGCTACGACGAACGTGCCGGCGGTCTAGGGGGACGGTTGGCTACTGCGACAGCGGGGACGGTTTGTCACCGCATTTTCTTTTGACTTCTGCTGGGCCGTTGTTTAGCATGGTGTATGGTAAGAAGAAGGTGGAAATGGGGCAGCATGCCGGAGGAGAAGGCCAATGCCGCGCGCTGGGCGCGCATTGGCATTGATTTTGTAATGGGAAGGAGAGAAGACCAGTGAACGTTGCGGTTGTGGGACTTGGCTTTATTGGGCTTCCCTTGGCGCTTTCGTACGCGATGAAAGGGGCCAACGTCATCGGAATTGATGTGGTTCCCGAATTGGTGGAGGACATCAACCGGGGGATCTCCCATCACCAAGAATATTACGAGGGCAAGTCGCTGGCGGAGATTTTGCGCGAACAGCTTAATGCCGGTCGGTTCCGGGCGACGACCTCGTATGAGGAGGCCGCCCGCCTTGTCGACACCTACTTGATCACCGTCGGGGTGCCGGTGCGAAACGGCGACCCTGATCTCGCGCCGCTGCGCAGCGCGTGTTCGTCGCTGGCCAGGGTGCTGAAGAAGGGGGACACCGTTATCGTGCGCAGCACGGTGATCCCCGGGACGACAGAAGAAGTGATCCGGCCCCTCTTGGAGCAATCCGGTCTTGTCGCGGGAACCGATTTTTATCTGGCCTACTCGTCGGAACGGATTGCGGAGGGGCGCGCCTTTGAAGAGTTCCGCACCATGCCCCTTGCTGTCGGTGGGGTCAACGAGGCCAGCGTCGAGCGGGCCAAGGCGGTGCTGGCCTACGTGACCGAGGCGGAGATCACCGTCTCGTCCATCAAGGTGGTCGAGACGGCCAAGGTGATCGAAAACATCCAGCGCGACGTCAACATCGCCATGGTGCAGCAGTTCGCCCGCTTCGCCGAAAAGATGGGGCTGGATACCTTTGAACTGATCCGCGTTGCCAACACGCACAAGCGTGTCAACCTTTTGCTGCCGGGTCCGGGGGTGGGCGGATACTGCCTGCCCAACGCGCTGTACTACCTGCTTCCCAAAGCGCGTGAGCTCGGCGTAGGCGTCGAACTGTTGGAACTGGCCCGCCGCATCAACGACGGCGTGCCCAACGTACTGGTGAACATGCTCGACGAAGCGCTGCGGGACGAGGGGAAGACCCTGGCGGGGAGCCGCGTGGCGGTGTTCGGACTGGCGATGAAGGACTACTCCAATGACGACCGCATCAGCCCGGCCCATACCGTTGTGCGCCTGCTGCAGGAGGCTGGGGCCGAGGTGCGCGCCTACGACCCCGTTGTGCCGGCTTCGTATCCGTTTAAGGTGGACAGCGCGGAGCAGGCGGTGGAGGGGGCCGATGCGCTGGCCTTGCTCACCGTGCAAAAACCCTTTGCCCATCTCGATTGGACGAGCCTGGTGGCGAGGATGAACGGCCATCCGGTGTTGCTCGACGCCAAGAACCACCTGCCAAAAGCGCTCGCCGCGCGGGCCCGCCTGATCCGGATCTGACCGGGAGAGATGGGTGTGCGCAATCTTCTGCTGGTGGCATACTACTTCCCCCCCATCGGCGGGGGCGGCGTGCAGCGGGCTTTGAAGATGGCCAAGTACTTGCCGGAGTTTGGGTGGCGTCCCCACGTGTTGGCCGTTGACCCGGTCGCCCACGTCTCCCTTGACCCGTCGCTGCTCGACCAGCTTCCCCCGGAGGTGGTCGTTCACCGCGTTCGGGAGTGGTACCCGCCGGGACTGGCCAAGCTGCTTGGCGGGGGAGGGACCCGCGCCGCAAGCGGCGTGAAGGAAGGCACGGAAGGCGGCGACGGGACAGGCGGTATGAAGGACGGGGGGAGGGCTGCTGCCAACGAAGATGCGGGCGTCCCTGGCGTCTCTGCCACCTTGCGTACGCGGACGGTGCGGCTGCTCAAAGCGGCGCGCAAGTACGTGCTCATCCCCGACGACCAGATTCTGTGGTACGTCCCGGCCGTGCGCGAAGGGAAGAGGATGCTTGCACGCTATCCCATTGACGCCATCTTTTCCACGGCCGGTCCCAATACCAACCACCTGGTGGCCCTCGCGTTGCGGCGGGGGCGGCGTCTACCGTGGGTGGCCGACTTTCGCGACCCGTGGACACAGAACATGCACCGCAGCGGGATTCGCTGGCGGGAAGCCCTGGAGGAGCGAATGGAACGCCGCGTGATGGCGGCCGCCGACATCGTGCTGACGGTGACGCGTTCCTTTGCTGAGGGGTTTCGGGAGAAGCACGGGGACGTGATCAAACGGCTGGAAGTGATCCACAATGGGTTTGACGCCGCCGATTATGCCGGCATTGAGCCTGACCGTGTCCCCGGCAAATGCGTTTTTGCCTATGCGGGCATCTTTTACAAGGAGCGCAACCCCAGGCTTTTTTTGCGTGCGGTGCGCGAACTGATCGATGCCGGGGAGATCGACCGTCGGGACATTTTGCTGCGCTTTGCCGGCGTATTCGACTACCCCGGCTATACGGACAATGCCGACGCCGTGGCGCAGCTCGGCCTGTCCGACGTCGTCGAGGTGCTCGGCCATCTCCCGCATCGCCGGGCCTTGGCGCTGTTAAAGGGGGCCGATGTGCTGCTCCTGGTGGGGGATACGGCGCCGGGGTCGGGCGCGTACATTCCGGGGAAGCTGTTCGAGTACATGGCTGTGCAGCGGCCCATCCTGGCCTTGTCCCTTCCCGGTGAGGCCGCGTCTATCGTGGAGCGTTTCCGACTGGGGGAAGTGGTGCGGCCGGATGATCTCCCCGCGATGAAACGGGCCGTGGCGTCGTTCTACCGGCGCTGGAAAGCAGGCCGCTTGCACACGAGCGGCACGCTCCCGCACGAGGCCTACGCCTTATACGAGCGGCGTGAGCAGGCGCGGGCGCTGGCAGCGCTGCTCGACGAGCTGGTGGCACCCTGAACCCCTCACCAAAACAAACGGAGCACCCGCGAGGGTGCTCCGTTTGTTTATGGGATCGGCTTGTGTGTTTCGGCACGCCGAGTCGGCCTTTTCCGGATCACGTGTCACGCGGCGTGGGTTCGCCGATGGCCGGCGGTTCCTCCTCGCTTTCCTGAACAAGCTTCTCCATCTCTTCCGGCGTTTTCAGCTTGATGCCGGGATCGTTGTACTTGAAGAAGCGGAAGAAGATCTCCTGGTCCATCACGCCGGCATCGGGCAGCGGCAGCTTGATCCACACTTGATATTGGTAGAGGCGGTTGTCTTCCACCCCGACCCAGAAGGTCATTTTCACGGTCGCCTTTTCCACGGCGTCGGCGACGCGCGCGGACTGCGCGACCAAGGCGCGGACTTCGGTGCGGTAGGGTTCCGGCAGGCGCTCGAGCCACTCACGGCCGGTCAGCCGCACTTGAATGGGGTCGCAGGGTACGCCGAGCACTTCTTCCCGCGGCAGGAGGACAGCCCGTTCAAAGAAAGCCGGCCAGTGGACAAAGGAGCCGAACGGGTTGACCGGATGGGAGACGGACGGATCGGCTTTCATCCAGCGCTCGCTATGGAAGACATATCGCTTGTCGTCCCATCGGTAATAGCGGAAGGGTTGGCCGGCCCAGCGCCCGTCGACGAAGTAGCCGTGGGGCAGAACGACAGCGCCTTTGTACATCGAGGTGCTCCGGCGCTTGGGAAGATTGGCGGCGATGTAGCCGTCGTACCAGAACTGTTGGATGTCCGGGGCGGTGACGGTCGTCAGTGCCGCCTCCAGCCGCTGGCCGGCGTTGGCGATGGGTGTCCCGGGGACGTCGCCGTCTTCCGGCGTCTCGGGTTTGGCCGCCGGCGCGTCGCCTGTTGGCGTCCCGAGCATGCGAGGAGCGCCGGAGTAGGTGCACCCGCTGAGCAGCGTGCCGGCGCCCAGAAGCAGGACAAGGGCCGCCAATGCGTATGGCCGTGTCCGCCGCGCCTCGCGCAGGCGCCGGCTCCACAGGTATGCAAGAAGCACGATGTTCCCGCCGAGAAGCAGGGGGATGACCGGCACGGAATGGGGTTTGAGCACGTAGAGCTGGTGTTTGTTGTACCACAGTCCCACCAGCTCCCGCTTTCCGTCCCCGTCGAGGTCGGCCAGACGCAGGTTGACGAGGGGGAGGAAGATCTTCCATTCTCGTTTCAGCCCCTCCGGCGTGTAGCGGAACCCGGCCGGATAGCGCAACGGGTAGTCGCGCAGGTAGCTTTTATCCAGAGCGATGAGCTGCGGCGTGTCGCCGGGGGCAAAGGAGCCGAAGTCTTCGAAGCGGAAGTGCTCGTCATTGGCCGCCCACCACACGTCCCACGTGCCGTCGGCGCGTGGCTTGACAATCTTGGCGTGGGCGAGCGAGAGCACGAGCTCGTCGCTGCCGTCCCCGTCGACGTCCCACAGGTAGTATTCGCCGTTTGCCAGCCCTTTTACGTCGTCCCGCGTCAGCAGGTGGGTGCGCACGAAGCCCCCGGTGCTGTCGGGCTGCCAGACTTCAATCTCCTCGCCGAGCAGCACGAGGGCCTGCTGCCCGTTTTCCAGGGTGGCCACGCCGATCAGCTTGGTGGCGTCACTGGAAAAGCGGAACGGTCGACCGCGGTAGGTTCCCGTAACCTCGCGGCCGGTGAGGCGAACATCGGCGTAGTCACCCGCCCTGGCAAGATGCTGGCGAGAAAGGCTGCCTGCTTGCGTTGCCTCGAGGTGGGCGAGGTGGGAGAGATCCGCGGCGAAGACCCGGAAGGGGGCGCTACCGAAATCCATCACTTCTTCCGTCCACGTCGTCGGCTGCACGGCTGGCTCCAGGGTAAGCTCCCGCGTGAGCCGGAAGTAGGGGTACCCGATGGTGTCGAGGGGAAGGCGCTGGGCCGCGGCAGCCAGCTGATCCGGAGTCACCGGCTCGCGCACCAGATGTCCGTCGCGCCACTTGAGCACGTAGGGATAAAGCGGTTCGGGCTCCAGTTCCGGCTTGATGTGTTCCTGTTCGTCGCGCGGGTTGTTTTCGTTTTCGCCTTCCGGAAGCGTTTCGTCGCGGTTGCCGACGGTGAGGATTTCATCCGTGCCGTCGCCGTCAAGGTCGGCCACGGTGAAGGGGAAGTAGTCCCAGTTGCCCACGTACAGGGGCTTGGTGACATCCTCCTTGACGAAGTAGTTGAGGAGGGTCAGCTCACCGCGCGGCATCCACGTGAGCGTCAGCACGCCGGCGAGGGCGATGGCGACAAGTGGGCGCGCGTTCAATTTGCCGTACCATCGGGCTGCGGCAAGCAGCCAGAGGATGCAGAGGCCGTAAAGGAAAACGCGCGTCCACGATGAGGAGGTGGCGGCGATGCTGGCCAAGCCTTTGTCGAGCAGGAGGAAAGCCAGCACGGCGACGGCCCACGCCTTGCGCGTCTGTGGCGGCACGGCGAAGAAAAACAGAAAGGCGGCCGCGACGACGAGGATCATCCCCACGGCGGACAGGTCAAGCAGGGCCGGACGAACCAGCAGGTGGTACGTGACGTAGCTCCACAGGAGGATGAGCAGCGTTCGCCAAAAGGGCAGGCGGATTCGGATGGAGCGCGATGCCATGTCAAGCCTCCTTCCGTGCCAGATGCGGCAATGCCAGCGTCAGGCCGGACAGAAACCAAAAGTAGGCGTTGAGGAACGGCACCTCGAAGATGTTTTCCACGCCGTTGTGCAAGGCCATCCCAAGCAGCCCGGCAAACAGGCTGATGGACAGCCAGCGCGCTTCTCCCTTCGCCAGTGCACGCCAGGTTTGATGGAGCGCGAAGAACAGGGCGCCGAGTAGCCACAGCCACAGCCCCAGTCCCACCAGGCCCATCTCGGCCAAGGTTTTGAAATAGTAGCTGTCCACGTAAATGGTGCCGAAATGGCGATTGCCTACGGCACCGCCGTAGTGGCCGGGCCCCAGTCCAAACAGCGGTTCCAAGCGCATCATGTCAAAGGCCCCGAGCCAACGGGCGATGCGGCCGTCGTTCGCGCTTTTTTCCAGGTACTCGGGCGTGAAGATGTGCAGAAAGCGCTCGGTCACGCTCGGCACCAGTACGGCCACCAGCACGGCGATGGCCAGGCCGGCGAGGAGCAGACGCCGGTCGCGTAGCACGCCGACGAGGATCAACGAAAGGAAAAACGCCAGCTGCGCTCCGCGGGAGAACGTAAGAACGAGGGCGGCGAAAAGTGCCGTCGCGCACAGGGCGAAGGCGATGCGGCGCGCCCGTGATGGGGCAAAAACGGTCAGGCAAATCGTGAGGGGGAGGGCCAGCACCATATAGCTGCCAAGGACGTTCGGGCTCTGCACGATGGAGAAAATTCGTATCCGTTGCCCTTCACTGGCATCCACCCAGCTCATGGGGGTCTCGATGCCGAGGAAGGGCTGCAGAAGTCCATAGACGGCGACGATTCCGGCCGTGGCGACAAACAGCGTCAGGGCGTCGTTTGCCTCCGCTTGTGTACGGAACAGGTGGAGGCCGGTGTACAAGGCGATCATGTATTGAAAGATGGCACGGAACCCTTCCGTCGCGACTCCAAAATTGGTGAGGTCGGCGCCGATCATGGCCACACCGAGGGCGATGAAGGCGTAGAGGGGAGTGGTCAGGAACCCCGGAAGGCGACGATCGTCCCTTCGCGCCCGGTGGGCGGCGACAAAAAACAGGGCCACCAGGACGGCCTCGTCCCAAAGTGACGGCAGTACCGGGAGCGGCAGCAGCCGTAATACGTAGTCGACAATCGGGTATAAAAGAAAAGCGATGAGCAGGGCATCGCGTTTCCAATTGAGTACCTTTACCATGACCGGTCTCTCCTGGTGGTTCGTGTTGTCCCTTGAACATTACCGCATAACAGCGGGGAAAAATCAAGGGGCGACAATTGCAGACGGAATTGCCGGTAAGATAAAATGTGGACAGCAACAGAACCGGTTGGTTTGGAAACTTTTTGCTTTAGGATGTGGTTGGGATGGCGCGGCGGGTCCGAGTGTTGCACGTGATCGGTGGTGGGGAATACGGCGGGGCGGAAGAGTACCTCGTGCAATTGTTTACCCACCTTCGGGATGCAGCGTTCCCGGTCGAATTGCATTTGGCCTGTTTTTATGAGGCGCGGCTGGCGCAGGAATTGCGGCAGCGCGGCTTCGCGCTGTCGGTGATGCCCTATGGCCGTCTGGATATCCGATTGGTGCGGGGCCTGGCCGCGCTCTTTCGCCGGTTTCAACCGGATGTGGTGCATACCCACGGGGTCAAGGCGAATTTTTTTGCCCGCGTGGCCGCGCGCCGCACTGCGATACCGCTGGTCACCACCGTGCACAGCGTGCTGCGCTATGATTACCCCAACCCGCTGGCCTATTTCGTGGCTGCGCAGATGGAACGCTGGACACGCCGCTGGAACCATCACTATATCGCCATCTCTCAAGCCCTCAAGGCGCAGCTGGTGGCGGAGGGCATTTTGCCCGAGCGCATTAGCGTGATTCACCACGGCATCGATGTGGAGCGTTTTTCACCCGACCGCCGGCACGCCGCGTTACGGCAAGAATGGGGATTTCCGGCCGACGCGTTTGTGTGGGGAACGGTGGCCCGCTTTGTGGAAGTGAAGGGCTTGTCGGTGCTCTTGCACGCCTTTTCCCGCGTGCGGCAGATCGAACCGCGTGCCCGGCTGGTCCTCATCGGAGATGGCCCGCTGCGCGCGCAACTCGATGCGCAGGCCCGTGCCCTGGGCATTACCGATGCCGTCTGTTTCACGGGATTTCGCCGCGATGTTCCCGACTGCCTTGCCAATCTCGATGCGTACGTGAGCGCTTCGTTTTCCGAAGGCCTTGGCTTGTCCGTTTTGGAGGCGATGGCCATGCGCTTGCCGGTCGTCTCCACGGCGGTCGGGGGCATTCTCGATTTCCTTCGCCACGGGGAGAACGGGTTGTTGGTCCCTCCCCGTTCGGCGGAAGAGCTGGCGGGGGGGATGCTGCAGGTGATGCGGGATGCGTCGTTGGCCGCGCGCCTGGCCGAACAAGCGTGGCGTGACGTGCGGACATCGTTTTCGGCGGAACGGATGGCGAGCGAGACGTGGAACGTGTACGAGCGGCTGCTCAAGCAGCGGCCAAGGGAGTGAGCGCGCGTGGCCCGTAGCGTCTTCGTTTCGGCGATGGGGCTTGTGGCCGTCACCTTAGTGGGGCGGCTTTTTGGTTTTCTGCGCAACGTTTACCTGGCCAAGGTGTTTGGGACGGGCTCCGAGGCCGATGCCTATTTTGTGGCCCTCACTCTGCCCTTGACGCTGTCCCTGGTGGTTCCCGGGATGCTCAACGCCCTGTGGGTGCCGACGGCCAAGGGACTGATGGAACGGGGTGCGACCGATCGTTTGCATCGAGTGGCGGCGCAAAGCTGCGGGGTGGTGGCCGTTGCCTTTGGCGTTCTTTCCCTTGCCGTTTGGTTGGGGGCCGAGGTGTACGTGGCCCTCGTCGCGCCGGGCTTTACCGGCGAGACACGGGAGCTGACCGTTTCCCTCGTGCGCTGGATGGCGCCGTCGCTGTTGTTGATCGGGCTTTCGGCGTGGTACAGCAGCCTGCTGAACAGCCACAACCGCTTTTTCTTGCCTGCCCTCGGCGGTGTGGTCAACAGCCTGATGGTTCTGCTTGCCCTGTGGATCTGGGCCCCCCGCTATGGCATTGTGGGCGTAACGTGGGGGACGTTGTTGGGCTTTGGGCTTTCCGCCGCCCTCTTGCTTCCCGCGGTGTGGCGGCGCGGCTATCGCGCCGTGCGCGTGCCGTCGCGGCCGTTGCCAAGCGAGCTGGTGCGCATGGGGGAGCGGTTCATTCCCCTGGCCTTCGGGGCTCTCCTTACCCAACTGACGCAGTTTCTCGAACGCGCCTTTTCCTCCCAGCTGGGGACGGCCAAGGTTGCGGCCCTCTCCTACGCCCAGTCGATTGCCCAGTTACCCATGGGCCTTTTTGTCGGAACCTTTACACTGCCACTTTTCCCTCTTCTTTCCGAATATGTGAAAAAGGGCGCCCATGCGTCCGTGGCGGAGGTGTATTCCCGCGGCCTGCAATACCTGTTCGTGCTCCTCGTGCCGACCACGGCGTTTCTCTGGGTGCTCGGACCCGAGACGGTGCGCCTGTTCTACGGCCGCGGGGCCTTTGACGCACAGGCGACGGCGTTGACCGCGGTCGCCCTTGCGGGGTACAGTGTCGGGCTGCTCTTTTTGGCCGTGCGCGACCTCGTCACGCGTGCTTTCTATGCCTACGAAGATGCCAAAACCCCCGTGTACATTGGAGCGGCCAGTGTGGCCGCATATGCCGCGCTCGCGTGGGGCCTGTCCCGCCTGTGGGGGCATGCCGGGGTGGCGCTTGCCTCCTCCCTTTCTGCGGCGGTGGGCGCGCTGGCGTTGGCTGTCCTCCTGGCGGTGCGCAGGGGGATTCGACCGTCGAAAGCCCTTTGGCAAACGGCAATGCGAACAGCTGTGGCGAGCGCGGCGATGGCTGCAGCCGTGATCGGGTTCAAGCATTTGCCTCTTCCTCAGCCGTGGCCGCTGTGCTATGTGCTCTGGACGTTGGTCGCGGTGGGCACGTATTTGGCGGTCCTGGGCGCACTGCGCGAGCCGCTTCTGCGCGACCTTGCCGCGCGCCTCCCCTTTGGCCGTCGCACCGCTTCTCATCAGTAGAAAAGAACGCGCGGGCTTGTGGACGGTAGCCATCCATGGTAGGCTGGTGCCGTATGGCATGATCATGTTGATTCGGATACGAGGTGGAAACGATGGACGGGTTGCAAGCGGCGATTCTCGGCATGATTCAGGGGCTAACGGAGTTTCTGCCGATCAGCAGCACCGGTCACTTGTACTTGGGGCGTCACCTGTTCGGTCTCGATGAGGCCGGGCTGTTTCTGGACACCATGCTCCATTTGGGCACGCTGATGGCTGTGATTGCGGTCTACTGGGATACGTTGGTGGGGCTGGCCAGAAAACCGTTTAGCCGGTTAACCGGCTTGCTGGTTGTGGGAACGATCCCGACGGTGGCCATTGGCCTGTTGTTTGAAGATTTTTTTGAGGAAATCGCCAAGACGGGGGTCACGATCGGTTGGGAGTTTCTGGCCACGGGCGTGATCCTTTGGCTGGCGGATCGGATCAAGGAGCGTGGCCGGAAAACGCTGCAGGAGATCAGTTACGCCGATGCGTTCATCATCGGCTTGTTTCAGGGCGCGGCCATCCTGCCGGCCATCTCGCGTTCCGGGCTGACCATCGCCGCGGCGCTCTTCCGCCGCATCGACAAGGCGACGGCCGCCTACTTTTCCTTCCTCCTCTCCATCCCCGCCATCGCGGGCGCCGTTTTGTACCAGGGCGTGAAACTCGTCGGGGGGCAGGTAGAGCACATCCCGCTCAGCTCCCTTCTTGTCGGTACGGCGATGTCCGCCGTTTTCGGGTATTTGGCCGTGAAGTGGATGATTGCCGTCCTCCAGCGCGGGTCGCTGAAAGGGTTTGCCCTATACGTGTGGGCGTTGGGCCTCATCGTTCTGATCGCCCAGTTTACGGGGCACTTTTGATGACCAAAGCGGCGCGTTTAGCCCTGTGGACCCCGCTCCACAGGGCTTATTTCTTGACGGCGGAACAGGGCCGTGCTACGAATGGAGAGACTGGAGAATAGCCGGTGAAGATGAAGGGGGCTTTTTGCCGATGCCCGAGATGAAGAGCGTCTTCCATGTCCAGCCGGCCAAGCTGCTGGCGTTGGGCTTTATCGCCCTGATTCTGCTTGGCGCGTTTCTCTTGTGGCTTCCCGTTTCGACGCATGAGGGCCTCTCCTTCATCGACGCGCTGTTTACGGCGACGTCCGCCGTGTGTGTAACCGGGCTGAGCGTTGTCGACACGCCCACCACCTTTACCGCTTTTGGCAAACTGGTGATCATGCTGCTGGTCCAGGTGGGCGGGATCGGCTTTGTGACCATTGCCATTTTGATCGCGGTGCTGCTCGGGCGGCGGATCGGCCTGCGCGAGCGACTGGTGCTGCAGGAAGCCTATGGACAGGTCAGCTTGAGCGGGTTGATTCGCCTCACCCAGCAGATCGCGCTAATCACCGTTGTGGTGGAAGGATGCGGTGCCTTCCTCTTGGCCGCGCGGTTTATTCCGGAATACGGTGTGGGAAGCGGGCTGTTCTATGGTCTGTTTCATGCCGTGTCCGCGTTCAACAACGCCGGGTTTGCGCTCTGGTCCGACAACCTGATGGGGTTTGCCCATGACGCGTCCGTGCTCTTGGTGATCGGCACGCTGGTGATCGTGGGCGGCGTGGGGTATACGGTCATTCTGGACGTGGTGCGCAAGAAGCACATGCGCCGCCTCTCGTTGCACAGCAAGATGATGCTGATCGGCACGGCGGCCTTGCTGATCGTATCGACCCTGGGGTATTTGGCCCTGGAGTGGGCCAACCCCAAGACCCTGGGGCCGATGGGATGGGGTGACAAGTGGCTGAACGCGTTTTTCATGGCCGTCGTGCCGCGCACGGCGGGATTCAACAGCGTGGACATGACCGGCCTGACGGACTCGTCCGTCTACTGGACGATGCTGCTCATGTTTATCGGCGGCGGCCCCGGTTCGACGGCTGGCGGGATTAAGGTCACCACCTTGATCGTCCTGATCCTGGCCGTTTGGAGCGTGCTGGCGCGGCGGGAGGACGTCCAGGCCATGGGGCGGCGCATCAGCCGGGATGTGGTCTTTCGCGCGCTGGCGATCGTCTTTTTTGGCGGCACCATTGTGTTTACGGGGAGTTTTTTGCTCACGCTCACCGAGCCCGAAGGTGTCGGGTTCCACAAGCTGCTCTTTGAAACGGTGTCGGCCTTTGGCACGGTGGGGCTGTCCCTCAACTTCACCCCCCACCTGAGTCCGCTGGGGAAGTTGGTCATCATCGTCATCATGTTCCTGGGCCGGGTGGGCCCGCTGACGGTGGCCTATGCGCTGGCGATTCCGCCGCGCGCCAAGCCTGTTCGCTACCCGAAGGAGGACGTGCTGGTCGGGTAATTCCGCCGATCACGGGCAATCGGGGAACGCTGCAGCAAGGCAGGGCCTTTTGCGCAAAAATCGTCGGCCACAGCGGCAGGAAAACGCAGCAGGGACGGCGAAATAGAAAAGAACGCGCTTCCATGTGGGATCGTGGCGCTCGCCGGGGGACGGGATGCGGTCGCTCGGCGAGCGGTCCCGGATATTCGCGGCGATCGCGGCGAGGCGATCGCCGCGGAGCGGCAACCCGGTTGTACTTTAAGTTCTGAAAATTCTAATCATATGGGGGTTTTTGTCGTCGCCGGTTGGAAACCTGAAGGCTGGCTGTGCATACACATACATTACCCTTTTTTATCCGTCGCACGATGAATGGCCGCACAAACGGCGGCCGTCAAACCGCGTGAGTCAGAACGAGTGGGTGGAGGAGCGGGCAAGGCCAAGATGAGAGGAGGCTCCCCCATGGATATCCTGAAGCGCATTACGGAATACCGTGCTCAGGAAGAACGGTTGCGGTGGGAAGGGACCTTTGCCGAATACCTGGATATCGTGCGGAAAAACCCGCACGTTGCCCAGACGGCTCATGCACGGGTTTATAACATGATCAAAAGCGCCGGCGTGGAGGAAACCGAGGACGGGCGAAAGATCTACAAGTTCTTCAGCCGGGAGATCTTCGGGCTGGACCGCACCATCGAGCGGCTGGTGGAAGAGTACTTTCACGCGGCGGCCATGCGCCTTGATGTGCGCAAGCGGATTCTGCTCTTGATGGGGCCGGTGAGCGGGGGGAAATCGACCATCGTTACGCTGCTCAAGCGCGGCCTTGAACAATATTCGCGCACCGACGAGGGTGCGCTGTACGCGATCAAGGGGTGTCCGATGCACGAGGAGCCCCTTCACCTCATCCCGCACGCGTTGCGGCCCGAAGTGGAACGGGAACTGGGGGTGAAAATCGAGGGTGACCTCTGCCCGCACTGCCAGATGCGCCTGGAGACGGAGTACGGCGGGCGCGTTGAGGACGTGCGGGTGGAGCGCATCTTCCTGTCGGAGACCAAGCGCGTCGGCATTGGCACTTTCAGCCCCTCTGACCCGAAGTCGCAGGACATCGCCGACTTGACCGGCTCGATCGATTTTTCGACGATCATGGAGTACGGGTCGGAGTCGGACCCGCGGGCCTACCGCTTTGACGGCGAGCTGAACAAGGCCAACCGCGGGATGATGGAATTCCAGGAGATGCTCAAGTGCGACGAGAAATTCCTGTGGAACCTCTTGTCGCTGACGCAGGAAGGGAACTTCAAGGCCGGACGCTTTGCCCTCATTTCGGCCGACGAGCTCATCGTGGCCCACACCAACGAGGCGGAGTACAAGGCCTTCATCGCCAACAAGAAGAACGAGGCCCTGCAGTCGCGGATCGTCGTGATGCCCATCCCCTACAACCTGCGCGTGTCCGACGAGGAGAAGATTTACGAGAAGTTGATCCGCCAGAGCGATCTGGGTCACGTGCACATTGCCCCGCACGCCCTACGCGCGGCGGCCATCTTTTCCGTCCTGACGCGGCTGAAGGAGTCGAAGAAGCAGGGCATGGATCTCCTGAAGAAGATGCGCCTGTACGACGGCGAGGCGGTGGAAGGGTACCGCGACGCCGACGTCGAGGAACTGCGCAACGAGTTTCCCGACGAGGGAATGACCGGCATCGACCCGCGCTACGTGATCAACCGCATCTCCAGTGCGTTGATTCGCCGCGACACCGAGTGCATCAACGCCCTCGACATCCTGCGCTCCCTGAAAGAGGGGTTCGATCAGCATCCCTCGATCACCAAGGAGATGCGTGAAAAGTACCTCAATTTCATCGCGATCGCCCGCCAGGAGTACGATGAGCTGGCCAAGAAAGAGGTGCAGAAGGCCTTCGTCTACTCCTACGAGGAGTCGGCCAAGACGCTCCTCGACAACTACCTCGACAACGTGGAGGCCTACTGCAACGAAACCAAGCTGCGCGACCCGATCACCGGCGAAGAGGTGGAGCCCGACGAGAAGCTGATGCGCTCGATCGAGGAGCAGATCGGCATCTCCGAAAACGCGAAGAAGGCCTTCCGCGAAGAGATCCTTATCCGCATCTCAGCCTATGCGCGCAAAGGCAAACGCTTCGACTACAACAGCCACGAGCGGTTGCGGGAGGCCATCGAGAAGAAGCTGTTTGCCGACCTCAAGGATGTCGTGAAGATCACGACCTCCACGAAGGTTCCCGACGAAAACCAGCTGAAGAAGATCAACGAAGTGACCAAGCGGCTGATCGACGAGCACGGCTATTGCCCGATCTGCGCCAACGAGCTGCTCCGCTACGTGGGCAGCCTGCTCAACCGCTAGGGTGGCGCAGACTGGCTCAGAAAGGAGGGAACCGCGATCAACCCGGAATTCATCGTCTCCAAGGACGACTGGTCCCTCCACCGCAAAGGCTATCAGGATCAAATGCGCCATCAGGAGAAGGTGAAAGAGGCCATCCGTGAAAACCTCGGCGACCTGATCACCGAGGAGAGCATCATCCTGTCGAACGGCCGTGACGTCGTCAAGATTCCCATCCGCAGTCTTGACGAGTACCGCTTCCGGTACAACTGGCAGAAACAGCAGCATGTTGGCCAGGGCAACGGCAAGTCCCGCGTGGGAGACGTTATCGCGCGGGACGGCCAGGCGGCAGGACCGGGCAAGGGGAAGGGGGCCGGGGACCTGCCCGGCGATGACTACTATGAAGCGGAGATCACCGTGGCGGAGATCGAGGAGATGCTTTTTGCCGAGCTGGAGCTGCCCAACCTGAAGCAGAAAGAGATGGAGAACCTCGTCGTCGAGGATATCCGGTGGAACGACGTGCGCAAAAAGGGGCTGATGGGCAACATCGACAAGAAACGCACCCTCCTGACGGCCCTCAAGCGCAGCGCCCTAGCCGGCAAGCCCTTCCGCATCACCGTCGACGACCTGCGATTCAAGACATGGGAAGAGGTGGTTCGCCCCCACACCAACGCCGTCGTCATCGCCATGATGGACACCAGCGGGTCGATGGGCACCTTCGAGAAATACTGTGCGCGCAGCTTCTTTTTCTGGATGACCCGCTTTTTGCGCACCAAATACCAGTCGGTGGAGATCGTCTTCATCGCCCATCACACGGAGGCGAAGGAAGTCTCGGAGGAGGCCTTTTTCACCAAGGGGGAAAGCGGCGGCACAATCTGCTCGTCCGCCTACCGCAAGGCGCTGGAAATTATCGACACGCGCTATCCCCCTACCCGGTACAACCTGTATCCCTTCCATTTCTCCGACGGCGACAACCTGACCTCCGACAACGAGCGCTGCGTGCGCCTGGTAAAGGAGCTGATCAACCGGTGCAACCTGTTCGGCTATGCGGAGGTCAACCAGTACCAGAGACATTCAACCCTGATGTCGGCCTACCGGCACATCAAGGATCCCAAGTTCGTCCATTGCATCATCCGCGAGAAGGCCGACGTGTACAAGGCCCTCAAGACGTTCTTCAGCAATCCGCAGACGGCGAATTGACGGGGTGCGCGCGAGGAGGCGATCCGGATGCGCGACGACGAGAAGCGGGCGTTGGAGCGGGCCATCGCCGAGATCACCGAAGTGGCCAAAGGCTTTGGCCTTGATTTTTATCCGATGCGCTATGAGATCTGTCCGGCCGATATCCTCTACACCTTCGGCGCCTACGGCATGCCCACGCGCTTTTCGCACTGGAGCTTCGGGAAGGCCTTTCACCGGATGAAACTGCAGTACGATCTCGGGTTGTCGAAGATCTACGAGTTGGTGATTAACTCCAACCCCTGTTACGCCTTTCTCCTTGAGGGCAATTCCCTCATCCAGAACAAACTGATTGTTGCCCACGTGTTGGCCCACTGCGATTTTTTCAAGAACAACGTGCGCTTTGCCAACACCAAGCGCGACATGGTGGAAAGCATGGCGGCTAGTGCGGAGCGCATTCGCGCCTACGAAATCCAGTACGGCAAACTGGAAGTGGAGCGCTTTCTCGACGCGGCGCTGGCCATTCAGGAGCACATTGACCCGAGCCTCCTGCGGCCCAAGCTGCGGTGGAAACGGCATGAGCCGCCGTTGTCGGAAGAGCCGAAAAAGCCGCGCACACCCTACGACGACCTGTGGAAGCTGGATGAAACGGGCGAGGTGCGCGCGGCGAAGCGCGAACCCATCAAGAAACGAAAATTTCCGCCCGAGCCGGAAAAGGATCTGGTGTTGTTCATTGAGGAGTACAGCACCGTTCTCGAGGACTGGCAGCGCGACATCCTTACCATTTTGCGCGAAGAAATGCTCTATTTCTGGCCGCAGTTGGAGACGAAGATCATGAATGAGGGGTGGGCCACCTATTGGCACACCCGCATCATGCGCGAGCTGGACCTTACCGAGGACGAGATCATCGAGTACGCCCGTTTGCACGCCGCCGTCATCCAACCCTCCCGCACCAGCATTAACCCGTATCTCTTGGGTTACCGCATCTTCGAGGACATCGAGCGGCGCTGGGACCATCCCACCGAGGAAGAGCAGCGGCGCTTCGGGCGCAAACCGGGCCAGGGGCGGCGGAAAATCTTCGAGGTGCGCGAGCTGGATTCCGACACGTCCTTCCTGCGCGACTACTTGACCAAAGAGCTTGTGGAGGAACTGGACCTCTATTTGTACGCGAAATCCGGAAACGACTGGGTGATTACCGACAAGGCGTGGGAGACGGTGCGCGACCAGCTCGTCGCGCTGCGGATCAACGGCGGGTTTCCCTACATCACCGTGCAGGACAGCGATTACCTGCGCAACGGCGAGCTGTACCTCAAGCACCATTACGAAGGGGTGGAACTGGACCTCAAGTATGTGGAGAAGACGCTTCCCTACGTGTACCAGCTGTGGGGGCGCTCTGTCCATCTGGAGACGGTGGTGGAAAACCGCGGTGTGCTGTTTACGTATGACGGCAGAAAGGTCCATCGCCGCTTTCTGTGAACCGGGTGCCCATCCCCGCGGGACGGTACATCCGCTTTGTGGGACTCAATTTATATTGATTCTAAAGAAGGAATTTGTTTAAATTAGAGCAGAGGAACTGCGAAAGGAGGGGGTTGGATGGACCGGAAACTGTTGGCCAAGCTCGAAAAGGGGTCGATTCTGCTGTACGAGGACGAACGGGTGGTCGGCAAATTCGTGTGTGACGCGCGAGGGATCTGCCGCTTGTTGCCCGTGACGGATCCCCGCGGGGAGAACGGGGGACGTCCGACGTCCGCGTACGCCGAGAATTGCGACCTCGGTTGGTGTTGAGGACACCCATTGCACCGGGAAAACGTGGTTTGCCCTCGCGATTGGCGGGCTCCCAAGGCGGAGCCCGTTTTTGTTTTGATAAAAAATTATACATTTTCTGCTGAATTATTTTCCATTTAATTTCCATATTTTTTGGGTTGGTTTGGTGAAAGGGGTATGGTACCTTGGAACTGTCGGCGCGGTCCTGCTGTTTCCTGGCGGATGGGACAAGCCTTCCCAAACGGAGGGGACAAGCCTTCCGTTCGTTCCGGTTCGGAGGATGCGGAGGGCACGAATATGCCATGAAAATGCAAAGGAGGGATAGCGTGCGCAACCGCGCGCGAACGACGCTGAAGACGGTTGGGGCAATCTGTCTGACCACCGGTTTGACGTTTTCGATGATGGTGCCCAGCGCGGGAGCGGTATCCGTTGAAGAGATTTGGAAATCGGTAACATCGCAAACCGGAAAACCCGGAACCTTTGTTTCCGTCAACAACGGTACGGTTTCCACGGGGACCAGCTCGACGAACGGTTCGCCGACGACGGCTCCAACGCCAAAGGCAGGATCGGCACCGTCCACTTCGACGAACGGTTCGTCGACATGGGAGACGCCTTCCACCATCCCGACGAAACCGGCCGCGCCGAAAGCGGAAGCGCCAGGCCCGCGCCATGCCTCCCTGGCTGACGCCATCATCGCCACCGGCGAGAAGTATCTCGGCACGCCGTATAAGTTTGGGGCCAACTATGCGCGTGACCGCGCCTTCGATTGCTCGGAGTTCACCCGCGTGGTGTTCGGTGAAAACGGCATCACCCTGCCGCGCAGCTCGCGGCAGCAAGCCCAAGTGGGCCGCACCGTCGCGCTGAATGCCCTGCAGAAGGGTGACCTGATCTTCTTCGATACGTCGTCGGCCCGTGCCGGCATCGACCACGTGGCCATCTACGCGGGCAACGGCAAAATCCTGCACGCCATTCCGCGCGGCGGCGTCCAGTACGCCAGCTTCTCCGGCTACTGGGTGCGTACGGCCGTGACGGCCAAGCGTGTGATCCAGTGAGCAAAGCCACGCCCTCTGCCACTTACGGCAGAGGGCGTTTTCGTTTGAACGGCTGTTCCCATAGTGGGGTTTTCTACGCGTGTTTCGACGTGTCCACGTCTTCGGGCCGCCAGTCACCGCACCCGAGCCACAGTGTCGGCTTTCCGGTGGGGCCGGTGAACAGGTGAAAGGCGACCATGCCGAGGGAAAAGCAGGTTTTCAGGCTGGGGACATTGTCCACAGCGACACGGACATACAGTTTGCCGAGGCGGCGGATGACCGCGGCGGTCAGGGCCTTGGCGATGCCGCGCCGGCGGCAGGCGGAGTGGACGACGATGAGCGACTCACTCCGCCCGAAGTCTTTGGCGGCAAGGCATCCGGCGATCCTGCCTCTGTCCGTTCGGGCAAGGACAATGAGGGTACCGGGCTGGTTGAGCTCACCGGGTTTCAGATCGCGCAGCCAGCGGATGGCGCGGTGGGTGATGCGTCGGTCCCCGTGGCGATGCACCAATGCGAGTACGAGTGGGCGCAACCGCGGCCACTCCGCGGGGGTCACCACACGGATCTTCATTGCGTCGTGCCTCCGGTGCGAAAGCCGGCGGCCCATTGGGCGTAGCGGATGCGCGTTTCCAGGGCGCGACGCTGGATGGTTGGTTCGTCGAAGGTCATCGGTTTGGCGTTGGCCTCAAAGAACCACAGCTTGCCGTGGCGGTCGACCCCGAAGTCCATCGAACACTCGGCCAGACCGGGCATGTGCCGTTCGAGGGTGCGCGCGACGGCTAGGGCCACCGTTCTGAGCTGGTCCTGAACGTGGGAAGCCGCTTGGGACGGGAGCGCCCGTGCCAGCAGGAGACGGGGGTTGCCGATGTGCCCGCCTTGGGGCACATGGGTGGTAATGCCGCCCGCGGGTGCAACCCGAGCGCCGACGCCGGTGAGCTGCCACTGGCCGCTGCCATCCTTTTGCACGAGTGCCCGAAGGTCGAAGCGCTGCCCGTTGACATTCGCCAGCTCGATGCCTTGCTGGATCAGATACGGAACGTCGCCGATCCACCGCCGGCACCAGGATGCCAGCTCTTCAAAGCGGCGGAAAACGGCAGTCTTCCGCGTCCCGTTGGTCGATTGCCCAATCGCTTCATAGCCTGCGGGGGTTTTCGTGACGCGCAGGATGCCCACGCCGGCTTTTCCGCCGCACGGTTTGAGGTAGACCGTCGGGTAGCGTGCCAAAAAGGCGCGCAATGTCCCCGGGGTGGCGCGCGCCGTGTCGGGGAGGAGGGCGCGCAAGGATTTCGCGGTGCCCAGCCATTGCGCGAGCTGCCATTTGTCAAAGAAGCTGCGGTTGAACAGATGGACGCGTTTCGTCAGCCACGTAAGGAAGGCTTGTACGCCGGGCCGTTGTTCCCACTGGCGATAGGGGATGCGGTTGTACACCACGTGGGGCAGCGGAAGCGGGGCCTCGATCCACCTGCCGCGATGGGGCAGACGGCCCGTGACGGTCATGGTGGTGCGGTCCACGTCGTCCGGGGTAAACACGAAGGCGATGCCCCCGAGCCGGCGTGCTGTTTGGCAGATGGCCGCCAAATGGCCGTGGTTTCCGCGCAAGCGGCCCCGGGCATCGCGCAGGATGAGGATGCCCAAAAACGGGCCGATGCGGATGCGCTCGGGTTGGGGGTCGAGGAGGATGCGGCTGTGCCAGTGGCGCGAGCTGGACGGGGCGTCGGCCGGCCAGCGGCTGTGCATGTCAGCGGGCCACGGCTGGTCGAGGGCACCGGCCACGAGGGGCCGGCCGGACAATGGGAGGGTGGGACGGATCACATGCCACCGGTGGTCGGACAGGGAGAGCACCACGTGCGCGTGAGGCGCCATAAACGTCCTCCTTTCGAAGGGGTTGCGGTGGCCCGTTCGGCATGCCGGTCAAGCAAAATGGGCCAGGTACATGGCGTATTCGAGGAGGGCCTTTCGAGAGAGGCGGTCGGCCTCGCGCATACTTGGGTGGTGGAACACCGAACGCCCCGGCTTGGCGTTGGCTTCGAACATCCACACGTTTCCCGCGCGATCGACGCCGAGATCAAAGCCGAGTTCCCCGACAGGGGCGGAGAAGGATTCCTCCAGCGCGCGGGCCAGACGCAGCGCGGTCTGTTCAATCCGCGTCAAGACGTGCACTGCTTGTTCGCCGAAGGCGGCGCGGAGCGCCGTTTCCGCTTCCATCAGCCTTCCCCCGGTACGCAGGTGGGTGGTGACGCAGCCCGGCCCCGCCACCTTGGCGCCGACGGCGACCACCATCCACTGGTCGGCACGGGTTTTGTGGGCGTGCACGCGAAAGTCCACCGGGCGACCGTGGACGGTAATCAGCTGGATGCCTTGCTGGGCGATGTATCGGGGAAGTCTCGGGGTGAGGCCCAAGCGGCGCAACGCCTCGCCGACGCTCGAAAATCGGTAGAGAAGGTTTTTTTCTCCTCGTCGAAAGCGGACCAAGAGGCCCCAGCGCGGATGGCGCAGAAACATGTAGATCCCAAGCCCTAGGCTCCCGCCGGCCGGTTTGAGGTAGACGCGAGTATGGGTGTGCAGCAGCCGGACAATGTCCGCCACCGTGGGCATGAAGACCGTTTCCGGCAAAAGGGGGCGGATATCGGCAAAGCGGAGCAATCGCTGGTGGATTTCCCATTTGTGAAAGAATCCGGGATTGAAGATGGGGATGGCGAGGGCGCGGAGTCCGCGCTTGGCGTGTTGGACGGCTTCACGGGCTTCCGCCGTGCGGTTGGGCACGCGATCGTAGACGACGTCGGGAAACGGCGCCCAACCGGTGTGCCATTGTCCTCCCCGCCAGTAGGAGGCGCGTACGCGCCGGTTTTCCCAGTCGATATCCGCCGGTGTGAAGACGTAATAGAGGCATCCCACTTCCGGACCCACCGCCAGCAGGTGGCGGAAAAAGGGGCTGCGCAGGCCAAAAGGTTGATCGGGACGGGGCATGCGGCCGGTCGTGAGGATGCCGACAACCGGTCCGAGGCAAAGGGTGTTGCCGCTGACCTGCAGGTGAACCGGACCGCCGTGGGGGACGACCAACTCGTTCCATACCGGTGTGCCGAGTACGGCGGTGGAGGCGGATGCCCGATGCTGGCGCAGGGTGACGAGGATCGACCGCTGGCCCAAGCGCACGGACAGCGTTTGGCCAGGCGTGAGGTCCAGGGAACGCAGAACGGGCGACGAGAGGTACACAACCGGTTTGGCGATCGCATGGCGCTGGAGGGCGACGCGAATCGTGCTCATGGAAAGCGGCCTCCTGTACGTGGGGGACTCGCCGACAGCCAGCGGGCGTATTCCAAGGGGCGCAAGACCGACAACTGTGCGGCTTTCCGATCGCCCGTGTGCCAAAAGGAAGCACGCCCAGGTTTGGAATTGACCTCTAGGATCCACACGCGGCCGTCGGGTTCGATGCCCAAGTCAATGCCGAGCTCAAACAGCCGCCCGTGGTGCGCTTCCAGGTGGCGGGGCACGATGGCGGCGATGGTGTGGACTTGTTCGGTGATGGCGGCCACCGTTTGGGGAGGATAGTGGGCGTCCAGGAACGGTTGCGTGGCCAGCGCGGTCCCGCCGCCGTGGAGATTGGCGGTCAGGCTGCCGGGTTGGCCGGCGCGCACGGCAGTTCCCGTCAGCTGCCAGGTGCCCGTGCCGTCTTTTTGCACCAGCACCCGGAGGTCGAAGGGGATTTGGTTGGCGGTGTGCAGGGCGAGGTATGGCTGGATAATCAGGGAGCTGGAGCGGTGCAGCGGCAAAAGATGTGCCCACAGTGCCTCGATGCTGGCGATGTGCAGGGCCACGGGGCGGTTGCGGCTGTCCCGGCCGACCACGTGCCATCCGCCTCCCTCCGGTTTCACGCGAAGCACGCCCCGTCCTTGCGCCCCGCCGCGCGGTTTGACAACGACGCTTCCGTGACGGCGAAGCCAAAGGCGGAGTTGTGCCGCCGTGGATAAGGGAGCCGTTTCCGGCAGATAGGGCCGCAGCGCGGGTGCGGTGCGCAGCATTTGGTAGACGGCCCATTTGTGTGGCAGGCCGTGGCCGAGAAACGTGACGTGGGGCAGGGCCTTGATTGCCGCCACGAAAGGCGCAAGGCGACGGTATGCGGCGCGACTGGGGTAGTAGCAGCGATCGTACAGCAAGGCGGGCAATTCGACGGACGCGCGTTGCCATTGCCCCTTTTGCCAGCCGTAACCGGAGGCGCGCCGCGTGCCCGGGTGAACGGACCGCGGATCCAGGACCAGTACCTGGATCTTGCGTTCCTGTCCAGCTTTCGCCAATTGCGTGAAAAACGCCCCTTCGGCAAAGGGGAAGGGTGCGGATGTGGCCCTCGTGGCGAAGGAAAGAACACCTAGCGCGATCCAGGAGGCCATGTTGGTTCGCTCCTCGTGATCTGTTGGCGGTACACGTACCATGCATAATCGGCCAGGCGGAGGGCGGAAGGTCGTGGGCGGGGTAACGCCGCAGGCGATCCCGGTTCGTCCGGCCGTTCCTCGGTTTTTGACGGCTTGGCGTTGGCTTCAATAACCCATATTTTCCCATGTACATCGACGGCCAGATCGATCCCCAGCTCGGCGAAGTGTCCCGGTATGGTCTGCTCGATGCTTTTGGCCACGAGAAGGGCTTTTTGGCGCAGGGCGGTGAGCGACGGGCGTGGGGCCGAAAGGGGCAAGGCTTGTGTCAGCGCCTGTGCAGCTGGAAGGGATGCCCCGCCGCGGGCGAGGTTGGTCACGATGCCACCGGCCGGACCGGTGCGCGCCACGATCGAGGTGACGCCCCACGCACCGGTTCGCCCTTTTTGCACCAGCACGCGAAAGTCGACCGGCGCTTGCTGGTAGGTGAGGAGCAGGAGCCCCTGTTGCACGAGATACGGCCGTTTGCCGAGCCGAGGCACCAAAAACTGCGCCGCCTGTGCCCAACGCGAAAAGACGCGTCGTATCGTGCCCGACAGCGTGGTGTACGAGACGACAAACCGCCGGCGCTCCTTGCTGACGCGGTAGATGCCCCGCCCCAAGCTGCCGTTTGACGGCTTGAGGTAGATGAGGCCATAGCGGTCGAGCAATTCCTTTACCGTGGCCGGTCCCTGATAGAATCGCGTATCGGGCAAATGCGGTGCCAGTTCAGGAACGGCGGCCAGCTTGCGATGTACCGTCCATTTGTCGAGAAACCGCTCGTTGAAAATGGCCACGCCGCCGTTTCGCAACTGAAGAAGGAGCTTTTGGCTGGCGGCGGTCCCTTCGCTGAGCCGGGAAGAAAGCCGGTTGTAGACAGCGTGCGGCAGGGGCAGGTGGACGCGGTGAAAGGCGTTGTGGCGGTAGATCCATCCACAAATGGTGGACGGGTTGGTTGCGACGTCCTCCGCTGTAAAGGCGTAGACCAGCATACCGTGCCGCGCGCCGCTGGCGATCAGTTCGAGAAAGAACGGGGTAAAATGACCAAAGGGGCGCGCCGGTTCGTTTTCGTACGCCCGGGAGACCAACACCCCCAGGATTGGCCCGAGATCGAGGCGATGCTCGTCTCGGAAATACACAATGTGCGCCAAGCGCGGTCCCGGAAGGCACAAGGTTTGCGCGAGCGGCTGGTTGAGGCGGATGAGTGCCGTCGAGCTGCCGCCGATGGCCACCGCCGCTGCTGCTTGGCGCGAGCCAAAGGAGACGCGCAGGGGAAGCGAGGTCGAAAGGGCCATACGCTTCGCCAGGCTTTGGGGAAAGATGATGGTGGGGGGTTTCCCGGTATCCGCATCGATTTGGATGAACACGCGCATCACGAGCATGACGCCACCGTCCCCTTCTTTGTCTCCCGATTGGCTACTGTATCGTATGTAGGCTTGCGCGGGCCGGTGCGCGGATCGGGCTCGACCATGAGGAGGCGCTGCGGTGAACGAAGTGCTGGGGATTGGATTTGGGACGCTCATGGGGGCGTTTATTGGCGGGGCTACCAATTACCTGGCGATTCGCATGTTGTTTCGGCCGCACAGGCCGTGGCGGATTGGGCAGTGGACCCTGCCGTTTACCCCCGGCCTGATTCCCAAGCGACACGGTGCGTTGGCCCGGCAGCTGGGGGAACTGGTGGCCCGCCACCTCGTCACCGCCAAGGGGCTGCGGCGGGCCATGGCCAGCCCGGCGTGGCGTAACGCCGTCACCGCGTGGGTCCGTAGGTGCCTGCGCCGCGCCCTGACCGACGAGCGTCCGCTGTGCGACATTGTAGCGGCCTTGCCGGGCGAGGTGCGGCGGACAGGGCTGCGGCTCTTTTTACGTCTCGTGCGCGAGGGGGAAACGGTGGCAACGGCGGTCCTCCGGCGCCGGCTGGTGGGCGCGGGCGCGCAACCCATCGGCGCGCTCGTGCCGCCAAACGTGCGGGTGGGGGTGGAGCGGCTGGCCGAGCGGGCAGCACCGCATGTGGCGCGCCTGCTGGCGGATTTTCTGGCCAGCGAGCAAGGACGGCGGGCGCTGGCCCGGATCGTTCGGGAGGCGGTTGCCCAACGTGGCGTGGTGGGGGCGCTTGCCGGTGCCCTGCTGCCGGAGGAGCGGGTGGCGCTTGGATTGTCCCGCGTCCTCGCGGACAGGTTGAGGCGACCGGCGGCGGAGGATGCGCTGGCCCGCCTGCTGCGCGCGCTGGTGACCGAGCTGTGGCGGTGTCCGGCGGTGACGTTTGTCACGATGCTGCCGGAACGGCCCGGAAGCCACCTGGTGACGCGCCTCCTTCGCCTGCTGGCCTCTCCCCGTCGGGCAGGGGTGACTTTGGCCGAGATGGGCCGCCTCTTGCCCGCCCGGGTGGTGGACGTGTGGATCCCTGCCGCCGTGCTGGCGATTCTTGACGGGCTTGCCGCGCGCGCAGACCGGCTTCTCGGGTCGCTGCCGTTGGCCGAAGCGGTTCGAGAGGAAGTGGAAGCCTTCTCGCTTCCGGAACTGGAGGCGCGGATCGTCGAGGTGGCCGGACGTGAACTGCGGTGGATCACCTGGATCGGGGCCGTGATTGGCGGCGTGGTTGGTGCGGTGCAGACGGTCATCCTGTGGGGACTGGGATAGGCCGTGCGGCGGAACGCAACAAGGCTACGGAGCAGGAAACGGGGCATGGATCGCGAAATTAGAGAATACTAGCGTGAACGTGGAAAGCAAACCGGAAACACGCCGTTTCGGGAGGGATCGTCATGGAACTGGTGTACCACGGGCACAGCTTTGTGGAGGTGCGCCACGAAGGGAAAACCATCCTCATTGACCCGTTTGTCACGGGCAACCCGCTGGCCAAGGTGCAGCCGGAAGAGCTGTCCGCCGATTTCATCCTGCTCACCCACGGCCACGGCGACCATGTGGGGGACACGGTGGCCATCGCCAAACGCACTGGGGCGACGGTGGTGGCCGTCTTTGAGCTGGCCACCTACCTGTCTTGGCAAGGGGTTTCCGTCCATCCGATGCACATCGGGGGGGCGCGCGATTTTGGAGTCTTTCGCGTGAAGTTTACCCCCGCGTTTCACGGGTCGAGTTTTGTGGAGGAGGAGGGACGCCGGATCGTCTACACCGGGATGCCGGCGGGCATTCTGCTGTCTCTTGGAGGCAAGACGATCTACCACGCCGGGGATACGGCGCTCTTTGGCGACATGAAGCTGATTGGCGAGCGGCATGCGCCGGACGTGGCGTTCTTGCCCATCGGTGACAACTTCACGATGGGGCCCGAGGATGCGCTCTTGGCCGCGGAATGGGTGAAGGCCAAGACGGTGGTGCCCATCCATTACAACACCTTCCCGCTCATCGAGCAGAATGCCCACGCCTTTGTTCAGGCGCTGAAGGAGAAGGGCATTAACGGCGTGGTGTTGGAAAGCGGGCAGTCGCTGACCCTGTGACTGCTGCGAGGGTGGGGGATATGCGTTAGGAATCGGGGGAGGGAGCGCGTGAGCCGGGAGGCGTACATCGAGCGGTGGTTTGTGCGGGAAGACGAGGTGCTGCGCGCGGTGCGCGCGGGGATTGCCGGAGATTTCCGTGACGCCCAGTTGGGGCGGCTGTTGCATTTGCTCGTGAAGCTGGTCGGGGTGCGACGCGGGGCATCCGCGCGTTTCATGAGCGCCTGGTCTCCCATCCGCGCCTGGAGGCCACGTTGCTACCCCTCGACGACGGGTTCGCGGTGGCGCGCGTGAAAGCCGAGGCGACTGAGAACATCCGCGTCCCGGGTTGACGCGGGACAATACCGGCGGGCAGGACGTGAAGTGCCGGCGCGTCAAGCCGGCGCGCGTCTTGCCCGCCGTCATGCTGTTACCGGATCATGAGGTCGACAGCCAGTGCCCCGGCGATGCCGGCGGCCACGACGAGGAGGAGATGGGCACGACGCCATGCGAGGGCTGCTGCCGCCAGCGCGCCAACGGTGGCGGATGCGGGATGCCCCGTGGCGGTGAACACCCCGGGCACGATGAGGGCGCCGAGGGCGGCGTAGGGGAGGAAACGGAAAAAACGCTCCACAACCGGCGACCACGCGCGCCCCGGCAGGAAAACGAGCGGCAACATGCGCGGCAGGTAGGTCACCAGTCCCATCGCTGCAATGAGGGCCAGCAGGGCGGTTGTGTCGTTCACGGTCTTACCTCCTTGGTGGACGTTGCCGCGTTCTGGGGATGGGGGATTCCTTGCCCCGCGGAAACCTTCTTCTTCGTGGCGGCTGAGGACGCGCGCGGTTTCTTGCCGCCTTCGCGGTCCTCCATGAGGACGGTGCCCACGGCGGCACCGACGACGGTGGCCAGCACGATGCGCCAGCCTGGCGATAGCGGCACGGCAGTGAGGGTGGCCAAGGCGGCGTGGGTGAGGGCGGCTGTGGCGGCGACGGCGGCCACGGAGCGGGAGGTGCGCATCGGCGGGATCACAAGGCCGAGAAACATGGCGTACAGGGCGATGCCCAGGCTGGCTTGCAACGCCTCGGGAAGGGCTGCCCCGGCGACCAGCCCGAGGGCCGTGCCGATGTTCCACGCGGTAAAGGCGATGGTACCCAGTCCCAGCAGGAAGGCGGGGCGCAGCGTGGCGTCCGGCTCGAGGGACGCGACGGCAAAGGTTTCGTCCGTCACGCCGTAGGCCACGAGCGCGCGCAGCGGTTTCGGCACGCCCGGCTCGATGCGCCGGGAAAGGGCTGCCGTCATGAGCAGGTGACGCAAGTTCAGGAGGAACGTGGTCATCACGATTTCGCTCCACGCCACGCCCAGTGCGAGGAGGTTGACGGCGACAAACTGGCTGGCGCCGGCATAGACGAGCACCGACATCGCCACTGCTGCCACCTCCGGCAAGCCGGCCGACCGGGCGAGCACGCCAAAGGCCATGGAGATGGGCAGGTAGCCGACGGCAATCGGCACTCCCGTTCGAACGCCGCGGAAAAAGGCGCGGTGCGCGTCGCGGTTCATGGGTTGCGGCCTCCTTGTTCGCAAGTCGAAGAGTTTATAATGTATTATACATTCGTACAATATAACATACAACTTGGTTCACACGCGGGAAGGCCGATTCCTGTGGGTCAACACGTTTTCCGACAACCGGGGTGAGCCCATGGAACCCATTCACGTGCAGATTGGCCGCAACTTGCAGCGCCTGCGCAAACAGCGCGGGCTCAGCCTCGACAAGCTGGCTGAGCTCACCGGTGTGAGCAAGGGCATGCTTGCCCAGATCGAGCGGGGCGAGTCGAGCCCGACGGTGACCACGCTGTGGAAGATCGCCGCGGGGTTGAACTTGACCTTTTCGGCGCTGATCGAGCCCGAGCCCCCAACGGTTACCGTCGTCCCCCGCGTCGCCACCTCCCCCGTTGTCGAGGAAGGCGGCGGATATCGCGTCTACCCCGTCTTTCCCTTCGACCGTGCCACACGCCTTGAGGTGTACCGGGTGGAGATGGACCCCGGCGTGATCCACGCCTCCGAGCCGCATCCCGCCGGCGTCGAGGAATACCTGCTCATCGCCGAGGGGGAGCTGTCGGTTGACGTGGACGGCTGTACGTACACCCTGCGCGCCGGGGACGCCCTACGCATGGTCGCGGACCGCCCCCATACGTACCGCTGCGGTGACCGGCCGACACGGGTCCATATGCTGCTCGTATACCCGCCCCGCTGAGGGCGCGGTTGTGCGGCGGCCCGCTCGGCGCTATAATAGGGCAAAGCCATGTGGAGCACAGCAGCGGCGAGACGGTAAAACAGATTTTCCAACAAGCGTGGTGACGGGGATTTGACGACGAAACACGAGCAGATTCTCCAGTACATCGAGTCGCTGGACGTGGGGACGAAGATCTCGGTGCGCCAGATTGCCCGGGACATGGGGGTCAGCGAGGGGACGGCCTATCGGGCAATCAAGGATGCCGAGGCGCGCGGCCTGGTCAGCACCATCGAGCGCGTCGGCACGGTGCGCATCGAGAAAAAACAGAAGGAAAACATCGAGAAGCTGACCTTTGCCGAAGTGGTGAACATCGTGGAAGGCCACGTCCTCGGCGGGCGCGAGGGACTGCACAAAACCCTGAACAAATTTGTGATCGGGGCCATGAAACTGGAGGCGATGATGCGCTACGTTGAGCCGGGCAGCCTCTTGATTGTGGGCAACCGTGACCAGGCCCACAAGCTGGCTCTCCAGCACGGCGCGGCGGTGCTGATCACCGGCGGGTTTGACGCCAGTGACGAGGTGAAGCGTTTGGCCGACGAATACGCGCTGCCGCTCATCTCGAGCAGCTATGACACCTTTACGGTGGCGTCGCTAATCAACCGGGCGATCTTTGACCGGCTGATCAAGAAGGAAATCATCCTGGTCGAAGACATTCTTGTTCCCCGCCACGCCACGGTGGTGTTGCACCCGGACGACACCGTCGCCCGCTGGGAGGCCTTGCAGATGGAGACCGGGCATTCGCGCTATCCCGTTGTCGATGAGCACGACCGCGTGGTCGGCATCGTCACCACCAAGGACGTGATTGGCCTCGAGCCCGATACGCCGATTGAGCGGGTGATGACCAAGCAGCCGCTGACGGCATCGCCCAACATGTCGGTGGCGGCAGCGGCCCATCTGATGGTGTGGGAAGGCATCGAGCTTTTGCCCGTCGTGGACGGCCAGCGGCGCCTCTTGGGAGTCGTCAGCCGTCAGGATGTCCTCAAGGCCTTGCAGTACATGCAAAAGCAGCCGCAAGTCGGCGAAACCTTCGCCGATCTGATTACCACCCGCTTCACGGAAACCCGCGTCGATGGCCAGGTGGTCCTGGAGGGTGACGTGACGCCGCAGATGACCAACCATTTTGGGATGATGGCCACCGGCGTGCTCACCCAGGTGATCGAGGAAGCGGCCCGTCGCGCCCTGCGCCAGCACAAAAAGGGCGAATTTGTATGCGAAAACCTCAGCGTCTACTTTCTCAAGCCCATCCAGATCGACAGTGCCATCGACGTCCACCCGCGTGTTCTTGAAGTCAGCCGCAAGTTCGGGAAGGTGGACGTGGAAGTGTACCGCGAAGGCCAGCTGGTGGCCAAAGCCGTCCTGACGGCGCAGCTTTTTGAACGGTAACAATCCCCCGGCGGAACCCGTCGGGGGATTGTCTGTATCCCCACCACCCAAGCGCGGTTCCCGTCAAAGCGGCGGGGGTGGCGCCTGGGGCGGGCTTTCGCGCCCGAGAGTGGCAACGAAAGCGCATTTTATGGATTGGACGGATTTACTTCCATGTACAGGGCAATCGTTTCCCCGACAACGAGTGTGCGCAGGGCGAGGCGAAAGGTGCGGTCCTCGACGGTGAGGGTCTGGTTGTTCAGCAGGCGCACGAGGGCCCGGTGCGTTTCCAGCAGGCTGTCAATGGGAAGGCCGACCAGGAACCGGGTCTCCTTTTTTACATGACTGATCACTTCGGCCTTCAGAAAGGCGTCGAGGTTGTCGCCGAGGACCACCACGTCGACCTTGCGCACCACCGGTTTGGCCGACTGTGCCTTTAGCTTGTCCTGCAGGGCACGGATCTCTTCTTGGAGTTTGGCGTTTTCCAGGGTGAGGGTCTTGAGGGTCAGGTGGTAGCGGTCGATCTGCTGGCCGACGACGTAGAGGCACAACACGGCACCGCATAACAGGCCGAAGAGAAAGACCATTTCGTAGCGAAACAGGCGAGGATGGCGGCTCGCGGGGACGATGCGCATTACAGCCCCTCCCCTTTCGCAATCCAGTGCAGGAGGAGCGTGCCGCAGTAGGCACCGGCGAAAGCCGACGACAGGAGCAGCACCTGTTTGATGAGCACCGAGGAGAGGTTTCCGTCCGTGACGCCGCTTTCAATGTGCTTGATAACGTCGAAGGTGCCGCCCACGGCGGCAACCAGGGCCCAGATTTTCAGCTTTTCCGCCAGGCTGAGCATCGTGTGCAGCGGCGGCAGGTTCACCAGCAGGGCGCCGAGCCCGCCGACGGAGGCTCCTCCCACCAGTACACCGAAGGCGACGAAAAAGTACAGCACGGCGGTGGAGACAAATTCACTCATGGCTTCCCCCCGCATCCCGCGAGATTGGGGCCGCCCGCGGCGGCGCGGATGGCGTGCGGGTCGGCGCGCGTCTCGTCTGCTAGATTGTATGACTCGTCCGCCGCAACCATGCGAAGGCGAATATATGTTTGGTTTCGCCTTTCGGCTTGCGCTATGATAAGTAAAGAAAGGGAACGTGAGCAAGGATAGGGAACGTGACGCGAGGGAGGAAGGGACGTGGCCGCCTTCGTCCATCTGCATGTGCACAGCGAATACAGCCTGCTTGACGGTGCGGCGCGCATTGACGACTTGGTGGCGCGGGCGGCGGAGTTAGGGATGGAGGCCCTCGCCCTGACCGACCACGGCGTGCTCTACGGTCTCATTCCCTTCTACCGTGCCTGCCTCGAACGCGGCGTGCGACCGATTCTCGGCATGGAGGCATATGTGGTCAATGGCTCGGCGGCGGACCGAGCACCGCGGGACCGCCAGCCGGTGTACCACCTCACCTTGCTCGCCGAAAACGAGACCGGGTACAAAAACCTGATGCGCCTGGCCACGGCGGCGCACCTGTCGGGCATGCATTACGGCAAGCCGCGCGTCGACAAGGAGATGCTTCATCGCCACCGCGACGGCCTCATCGCCCTCACCGGATGCCTGAGCGGCGAAGTGCCGCAGCTGCTCCTTTCCGGAAAGACGGCGGAGGCCGAGCGGGCGCTGGGGCAGTACGTGGAGATCTTCGGGCGGGAGAACGTCGTGGTCGAAGTGCAGGACCACGATCTGCCCGACGAGCGGCTGGTGAACGCCCAATTGGTGGAGCTGGCCCGTCGCTTTGGCCTGGCGGTGGCGGCGACGAACGATGTCCATTACGTTCGTCGCGAGGATGCCCGTGTGCAAGAGGTACTGATGTGCATCGCCACCGGCAAGCGCCTGGCCGACGAGAATCGGTTGCGGCTGCCCAATGACCGGTTTTACTTCACGTCGGCCCAGGAAATGGCTGCGCGCTTTGCCCATCTCCCCGAGGCGCTGGAAACCACCGTGCGCCTTGCCGACCGCTGCCACGTGACCATTCCCCTCGGCCGGCCGGTCCTGCCACGCTTTCCCCTCCCGCCCGGCGAGCCGTCGGCCGAGGCTTACCTGCGCAAGCTGTGCGAGGCCGGCGCCCGCCGGCGGTACGGTACGGTGAGCGAGACGGTGCGCGCGCGGCTTGACCACGAGCTGGCCGTCATTGCCGAGACGGGCTTCGCCGACTACTTTCTCATCGTCTGGGATTTCATGCGCTATGCCCGCGAGCGGGGCATCCTTACCGGTCCGGGACGGGGATCGGCGGCGGGCAGCCTGGTGGCGTACTGCCTCGGGATTACCCAGGTCGACCCGCTCGAACACGGCCTTCTCTTTGAGCGGTTTTTGAACCGCGAGCGCGTCAGCATGCCCGACATCGACATCGATTTTTCCGACGAGCGGCGTGACGAGGTGATCCGCTACGTGGTCGAACGCTATGGTGCCGACCGCGTGGCCCAGATCATCACCTTCGGGACGATGGCCGCCCGCGCCGCGGTGCGCGACGTCGGGCGCGTCCTCGATCTGCCCCACGGCAAGGTGGACACCGTGGCCAAGCTGATTCCCGGCGGGCCGGGCATGACCCTCGAGCGGGCATTGCAAGAGGTGCCGCAGCTTCGCGCGCTGTACGAGCGGGACGCCGAGGTGCGCCGGCTGATCGACACGGCCAAGGCCGTGGAGGGGCTGCCCCGTCACCCGTCGACCCACGCCGCGGGGGTGGTGATCTCGCGCGACCCGCTCACCGAGCACACACCGCTGACGGCCGGCAGCGGCGTGTGTCCCCTCACTCAGTACGACATGGAGGCCCTCGAGGCGATCGGTCTCCTCAAAATGGACTTCCTCGGCCTGCGCAACCTGACGATCATCGAGCGCACCCTCGATCACATCGCGCGCATGACGGGCAAGCGGCCGCATCTCGAGGCGATCCCCTTCGACGACCCCGACACCTACGCCCTGCTCTCTCGCGCCGAAACAACCGGGATTTTTCAGCTCGAGTCGGCCGGCATGCGGCGCGTCTTGCGCGAGCTGAGGCCCTCGTGTTTTGATGACATCGTCGCCGTTCTCGCCCTGTACCGGCCGGGACCGATGGCCTTCATCGACCAGTACATCGCCGGCAAGCGCGGTGAGCGGCCGGTCATCTATCCCCATCCCGATCTCGAGCCGATCCTCGCTCCCACCTACGGCATTCTCGTCTACCAGGAGCAGATCATGCAGGTGGCGGCGAAACTGGCCGGCTTCACCCTCGGTGAGGCCGACATCCTGCGCCGCGCGGTGGCGAAGAAAAAGCGCGAGCTTCTGGACGAGATGCGCGAGCGGTTTGTGGCCGGCTGCCGGCGCCAGGGGTACGACGAGGCGCTGGCCCATGCCGTCTACGACCTGATCGTCCGCTTTGCCGACTACGGGTTCAACAAGGCCCACGCCGTCGCCTACGGGGTCATCGCCTATCAGATGGCCTACCTCAAGGCCCATTACCCGGCAGCGTTTATGGCCGCTCTCCTCTCCTCGGTGATGGGCAACCACGACAAGCTGGCCGAGTATGTGGAGGCCTGCCGGGAGATGGGGCTTGCGGTGCTGCCGCCTGATGTCAACGAGAGCGACGAGTCTTTCACCGTCGTCCCCGGTGGTATCCGCTTTGGCCTGGGGGCGATCAAGCACGTCGGCCTGCACGCTGTGCGGGCTATCCTCGAGGCGCGTAAGGCCGGCCCGTTCCGCAACCTGTACGATTTCTGCCTGCGCGTCGACCCGCGGGCGCTGAACCGGAAAGTGCTCGAGGCGCTCATCTTCTGCGGGGCGATGGACAGCCTGGAAGGGGACCGCGTGCAAAAGCTGGCCGTTCTCGACGACGTGTTGGACGCCGCCGTCGAGGCGCGCCGGGCGCGGGATGACGGACAGCTGGCCCTGTTTGCCGAACCGGTCCAAACGGCCATGCCCGTCTCCTATCCCGATCTGCCGCCCTTCAGCCTGCGTGAGCGACTCGACCACGAGCGCGAGTACCTCGGCTTGTACGTGTCCGGCCATCCCCTTGACGCCTACCGGCACATCCTCGACCGTCCGGGGATTTTTTCCCTTTCGGCCCTGGCCGAGCTGCGGGACCGCACCGTGGCCAAGGTGGCCGGCCTGGTGCGGGAGAAGAAGGGGATCCAGACGCGTAAGGGGGAGCCGATGCTCTTTCTCACCCTCGAAGACCGCGCCGGGCGTGTTGAGGTGGTGGTCTTCCCCGACGCGTATCGCCGGTACCGTGCCGTCATCGAGGGAGCCGAGGCCCTCGTAATCGAAGGCACGGTCGACCGCCAGGACGAGCAGGTGAAGCTGCTGTTGCGCCGCGCTTGGGACCTCGACGCCGTTGCCGAGCGCCTGCGCGCGTCGGAAACACGCGGCGTGGCGTCTTCTTCTCCGGTCGATCCACCGGTGTCCCCCGCGGCCGGTTCGCCGTCGCCTGCGGACGCGTCTCCTCCGCCGGACGCAGAGGCCAGTCGCGTGTATATCAAGGTGCCGCGCCATGCCCAGACCCGTACCCATCTGGCTCGGCTGAAAGCGGTACTGGCCCTGCACGCCGGAACGGTGCCGGTGGTGCTCTACCTCGAGGCCACGGGCGAGGCTCGCGCCCTTTCCGCCCGCTACGCTGTCGCCCCCAGCGATGCCCTGCAGGCCGCCGTGGAGCGGCTCTTTGGCCCCGGCACCTATGCCGTTCGATGAGCGACGGCGCCCTCGCGCCGTTTGTGAAGACTTTGCTATAATAGAAAAAATGCCCGGAAACCGGGCAAAAGGAGGAACGTGACGGTGGGGGAGTTCAGCCTGCGCGAGGCAGCGCTCAAGCTGCATCGTGAGTACCAAGGAAAACTGACAATCCAGGGCAGGATGGCGGTACGCAACGCCCATGACCTGAGTTTGGTGTACACGCCGGGCGTGGCCGAACCGTGCAAGGAGATTCACGCCGATCCCGACCGCGTCTACGACTACACCGTCAAGGGCAACCTGGTAGCGGTGGTGACGAACGGAACGGCGGTGCTGGGACTGGGCAACATCGGACCGGAGGCGGCCTTGCCGGTGATGGAGGGAAAAGCCCTCCTGTTCAAGTTGTTTGCCGACGTGGATGCAGTCCCGATCTGTGTCCGGGAGGTGGAGGTCGAGGCGTTTGTCGAGGCGGTGAAGCGCCTTGAGCCCACCTTTGGGGGCCTCAACCTGGAGGACATCGCCGCACCGGCATGCTTTGCCATCGAGGAGCGGCTCAAAACGGAGGTACGCATCCCCGTCTTTCACGACGACCAGCATGGCACGGCCATCGTTACCGCTGCCGGGCTCCTCAACGCCCTGCGCGTGGTCGGCAAATCTTTTTCCGCCGTACGGGTGGTGGTGAATGGCGCCGGTGCGGCGGGCATTGCTATTGTGCGCCTTCTGCTCCAGCTGGGCGTGGGCGATGTCGTCTTGTGTGACCGGTACGGCGCGCTCTATCCCGGCCGTCCCGAAGGAATGAACGCGATCAAGGCCGAGATGGCGGCGGTGACCAACCGCGAGCGCGTGCGCGGTACGCTGGCGGATTGTCTGCGCGGCGCAGACGTCTTCATCGGGGTCTCGACGGCCGGGGTGCTCACCCCCGACATGGTGCGCACGATGGCCCGGGACGCCATCGTCTTCGCCATGGCGAACCCCGTTCCCGAGATCCTGCCCGATGAGGCCAAGGCTGCCGGCGCGGCCGTTGTGGGAACGGGGCGTTCGGACTTTCCCAACCAGGTGAACAACGTCCTCGCCTTCCCCGGTGTGTTCCGCGGCGCGCTGGATGTGGCGGCGACGGAGATCAACGACGCGATGAAATTGGCGGCGGTAAACGCCATTGCCGGCCTCGTCGGGGAGGAACAGCTGTCGCCCGACTGCGTGATCCCCTCGCCCCTTGATCGGCGTGTGGCCCCGGCGGTGGCGGCGGCGGTGGCCGAGGCGGCGATGCGCACGGGCGTGGCCCGCAAAGCGGTCGACCCTGAGGTGATCCGCCGCCGGACGACCGCCCGCATCGCGGCCCAATTGCCTACGGGCGTGTAGGTCCTTCGTCCGCTTTTCCTTGACGGATGGCGGCGCGGTCCAAATAATAGATATGATGTGATCGCGCACAGCGCAACGAAGACGAAGCCGAGTTGCGGCAGGTGAAGGAGGAACCCCCATGTGGACCGTGATCTATATTGCGCCCAGCGAAAAGGCGGCCGAGCGGATCAAACAGCGGCTTGAAGAAGAGGGGTTTCTGGTGAAGATTCGCCCCAGCGGGGTGTCGAAGCAATACGAAGTGCTCGTTCCCGGCTCCGAAGTGCGGGAAGTCCAAGAGGTGCTCAGCGCCATTCTTCACGAATGAAGGGCGCCGAGTGTCGCAGGTGGGGTGTAAACGTGTTCAAGGACTGGTTTGGGAAACGGAAGCGGTACGCTACGCTGCCCGGCGTGCAGCCTGTGCGCCGGGAAGACGCGGCCGACGCGGCGGCGCGCGAGGAACGGCGGGAGATTCCCGAGGGGTTGCTCATCAAGTGCGACCGCTGCGGCACGATCACATATGTCAAGGAACTGGACAAAAACCTGAAGGTCTGTCGGGGATGCGATTACCACTTTGCCCTGTCTGCACCGGAGCGGATTCGCATTACGCTCGACGAGGGATCGTTTGTGGAGTACGATGCCGACCTGGTATCGGAAGACCCCCTGGGCTTTCCCGGCTATCCCGACAAGCTGGCCAAGTCCCAAGCCCAGTCGGGCCTGCGCGAAGCGGTGGTGACCGGGGAAGGCACGATTGACGGCTTCGCGGTCGTCATCGGCGTGATGGACAGCCGATTCATCATGGGCAGCATGGGATCGGTTGTGGGGGAAAAGATCACCCGCGCCATCGAGCGGGCCACGGAGAAGCGCCTTCCCCTCCTCCTCTTTTCCGCATCCGGCGGGGCGCGCATGCAGGAAGGCGTGCTCAGCCTGATGCAGATGGCCAAGACATCGGCGGCCCTGGCTCGTTTCCACCGCGAGGGGCTCCTGTTCATCAGCGTTCTGACCAACCCGACGACCGGCGGCGTGTCGGCCAGCTTCGCCTCCCTCGGCGACATCAACATCGCCGAGCCCGGCGCGCTGATCGGCTTTGCGGGGCGGCGCATCATCGAGCAGACCATTCGGCAGAAGCTGCCCGACGATTTCCAGACGGCGGAGTTTCTGCTCAAGCACGGCCAGCTCGACCTCGTCGTGCACCGCAAGGAAATGCGCGCCACGCTGGCCAAGCTGCTCGATCTTCACCAGGTGAGGAGGGTCGGCTCGTGAGCGGGGAACTGCCTTTTGAACAGCCGCTCGTGGAGCTTCGCCGCAAGATTGCCGAGCTGCGCGCCTTTTCGGAGGAAAAGGCCCTTGATTTGTCCCAGGAGATTGCCCGCTTGGAGGAGAGGCTGCGCGAGCTGGAGCAGGAGATTTACGGCAATCTGACCCCGTGGCAGAAGGTGCAGATTGCCCGCCATCCGGGTCGGCCCACCACACTGGATTTCATCGAGCGCCTGCTTGACGACTTTGTCGAGCTGCACGGCGATCGCGTGTTTGGTGACGATCCGGCCATTGTGGGCGGCATTGGCAAGTTCCGCGGTATTCCGGTCACCGTCGTCGGGCACCAGAAGGGCAAAGACACGAAGGAGAACATCGCCCGCAACTTCGGCATGCCCCATCCCGAGGGTTACCGCAAAGCGCTGCGGCTCATGCAGCAGGCCGACAAGTTCGGGCGCCCGATCCTTTGCTTCATCAACACACCCGGCGCCTACCCCGGCATGGCCGCCGAAGAGCGCGGGCAGAGCGAGGCCATCGCCCGCAACCTGCGCGAGATGGCGGCGCTTCGCGTGCCCATCATCTGTGTGGTGACGGGCGAGGGTGGAAGCGGCGGGGCGCTGGCCCTCGGCGTGGGCAACCGGCTGTACATGCTGGAGAACAGCTTCTACTCGGTCATTTCTCCGGAAGGGGCGGCCGCCCTGCTGTGGAAGGATGCCTCCCAGGCGCAGCGGGCCGCGGAGACGATGAAGATCACCGCTCAAGACCTGCTGGAAATGGGGGTCATCGACGGGATCATCCCCGAACCGATGGGCGGGGCGCACCGGGACGTCGACTGGACGGCCCAGCGCCTCGGCGAGGTGATCGCGAAGGCCCTCGACGAGCTGATGCGCCTCAGTCCGGAGGAGCTGATCGAGGACCGGTACGAAAAATATCGGCGGTTGGGCGTCTTCACGTCCCTGGTGGGGATGGCTGATCGCTGATCCCGAGAAAGCTTCCCGTAGCCGTGCGGGAAGCTTTTTCGGTACAATGGGTGTACCATCATCGTGGTCACACGGCCGTTTCGTATGGCAGGCTCGTGCATCTCAGAGAAATCAGAGAAATAAGGAGAGGTGATCGGCGTGAAGCGCATCGCCGTCCTGACGAGCGGCGGCGACGCCCCGGGCATGAACGCGGCGATCCGGGCCGTCGTGCGCAAGGCGCTGTACCACAAGGTGGAGGTGTTCGGTGTCTACCACGGCTACCGTGGGCTGATCGAAGGGGATATCCGTCCGATGGATGTCGGAAGCGTGGGCGACATCATCCACCGCGGCGGAACGATTCTCTACAGCGCCCGCTGCGAGGAGTTCAAGACGCCGGAGGGGCAGGAGAAGGCCGTCGCGCAGCTTCGCGCCCGCGGCATCGAAGGGCTGGTTGTGATCGGCGGGGACGGCTCGTTCCGTGGCGCCTTGGGGCTGCACGCGCGGGGCATCTGCACCATCGGCGTTCCCGGGACCATCGACAACGACATTCCCGGCACCGATTTCACCATCGGCTTCGACACCGCGGTCAACACCGTGATCCAGGCCATCGACAAGATCCGCGACACGGCAACATCCCACGAACGGACCTACGTGGTCGAGGTGATGGGGCGCCACGCCGGCGACATCGCCCTGTGGGCGGGCTTGGCCGACGGCGCCGAATCGATCCTCATCCCGGAGGAACCCTATAACCTGGACGACATCGTCGAACGGCTCCAGCGCGGCCACCGGCGCGGCAAGAAGCACAGCATTATCCTCGTCGCCGAGGGCGTGGGCAGCGGAGTGGACATCGCCCGTGAAATCGCCGCCCGCACCGGTTTCGAAACGCGCGTTACCGTGCTGGGCCACATCCAGCGCGGCGGCTCGCCAACGGCCTTTGACCGTGTCCTGGCCAGCCGCATGGGGGCCATGGCCGTCGACCTGCTGCTTCAAGGCCGTTCCGGTCGCATGGTGGCCATCCGGAACAACCGGCTCGTCAACCTGGACATCGCCGAGGCCCTCGCGCAGACGCATACCGTTGACCTTTCGATGTACCATTTGGCGCGGATTCTGTCGATTTGAGGGGGAGGAGCGCGGTGATTCGCAAGACGAAGATTGTCTGCACCATTGGTCCGGCGAGCGAAGACGTGGCCACGCTCAAACGGCTCATCCAGGCGGGGATGAACGTGGCCCGGCTCAACTTCTCCCACGGCACCCACGAGGAGCATGCGCGGCGGATTGCGAACATCCGCCGGGCAGCGGCCGAGCTGGGCGCGACGGTGGCCATCCTCCTCGACACGAAAGGGCCGGAAATCCGTACCGGCATGCTCAAGGAAGAGCCGGTGACGCTGCGTGAGGGAGACATCTTCACCCTGACCACCGAGGACGTGCCCGGCGATGCCACGCGGGTGTCGATCACCTACGATGGGCTGCCCCGTGACGTGAAGCCCGGCAACACCATCCTCATCGACGACGGGCTGATCGCCCTTACCGTCCTGGAGACGACGGAAACGGAGATCCGCTGTCGGGTGGAAAACGGCGGGGAGCTCAAGTCGCGCAAGGGGGTCAACGTGCCCGGCGTGCGGGTGCGCCTGCCGGGCATCACCGAGAAGGATGCCGCGGACATCCGTTTCGGCATCGCCCAGGGCGTTGATTTCATCGCCGCCTCCTTCGTCCGTAAAGCGGCCGACGTGCTGGAGATTCGCGAGATTCTGGAAGGGCACGGTGCCGACATCAAGATCATCGCCAAGATTGAAAACCGCGAGGGCGTGGCCAACGTCGACGAGATCCTCGAGGTGGCCGACGGTCTCATGGTGGCCCGCGGCGACCTGGGCGTGGAGATTCCGGTCGAGGAAGTGCCGCTGGTGCAGAAGGAACTGATCGCCAAGTGCAACCGTGCCGGCAAGGTGGTCATCACCGCGACGCAGATGCTGGACTCGATGCAGCGCAACCCGCGGCCGACGCGGGCGGAGACCAGTGACGTTGCCAACGCCATCTTGGACGGCACCGACGCGGTGATGCTCTCCGGCGAGACGGCGGCGGGCAAGTACCCCGTCGAGGCCGTGGAAACGATGGCCCGCATCGCCTTGCGCACCGAGCAAGCCCTGCCCTACGCTGAGTGGTTGGCCAAACAGAAGGCGGCTCAGGGGCAGACGATCACCGAGACGATTGGCCAGGCGGTGGCGGGTGCCTCGGTGGCCCTTAACGCGGCGGCGATTATCGCCCCGACGGAAAGCGGATACACGGCCCGAGTGATTGCCAAGTATCGTCCCAAGGCGCCCATTGTCGCCGTCACCCCCCACGAGCGGGTGCAGCGGCAGCTCACCTTGGTGTGGGGCGTTATCCCCCTCGTCGGCCAGACGGCGACGACGACCGACGAGATGCTGGAGGAGTCGGTCGCTTGTGCGGTGGCCTCCGGCGCGGTGCGCCACGGCGACCTCGTCATCATCACGGGCGGCGTCCCGGTGCGCGAGGCGGGGACGACCAACCTGATGAAGATCCACGTCGTCGGCGACATCGTGGCCAAGGGCCTGGGGATCGGTCGCACAGCGGTAACAGGCAAGGTAGTCGTTGGGCGGACGGCGGAGGAGGTGCTGGCCAAGATGACCGACGGGGCCATCCTCGTCACGGTGGCCACCGATCGGGACGTGATGCCGGCCATCGAGCGGGCGACGGCGGTCATCACCGAGGAAGGGGGGCTCACCTCCCATGCGGCCGTGGTGGGGCTTTCCCTCGGCATTCCCGTCGTTGTCGGCGTAAAGGGCGCCACCGAGCGGTTGAAGGACGGCATGGTGGTGACGGTTGATCCCGAGCGAGGGCACATCTATGCCGGGTACGCCAAGGTGCTGTGACCGGCTGCCGCGGCGCCAAGCCCATCCGGGCAACGGGAGGTGGACTGATGCGTACGCCAGGGGAGAGCCGGGTGCGGTGGACGGAAACGTCGCTGCGGGTGCGCTATGCCGAAACCGATCAGATGGGCGTGGCCTATTATGCCAACTATCTGACGTGGTTTGAGATCGGGCGCACCGAGTGGATCCGCGCGGTGGTTCCGTATCGCGAAATCGAAGCGCGGGGTCTCCTGCTTCCCGTGCTCGAAGCGCGGTGCCGGTACCTCGCCCCGGCGCGTTACGATGACGAGCTCATTGTGCGCACGGCTCTCACCCGGTGGGGCCCGGTGCGCCTGACCTTTGTCTATGAGATTCGGCACGCGGATCACCCGCAACCGATTGCCGAAGGGGAGACGGTGCACGCGTGGGTAGATCGGGCGTTTCGCCCCGTCAACCTCAAGAAGCACAGCCCCGATCTCTACCGGCTTCTGTCGGCGGCGGTTTCGGACGGGCCGGAATCGGCATGACCGGGACGAGCGCAGCCGCTCCGAGGGCTGCAGGCAGTGCGCGCAAGGGAGGCGATGGTGCTGGTTCGGCTCTTGCTGTTCTTGGTGTTCCTGGTTGTTCCGCTCCTCGAGCTGTGGGGCCTGATTCGCGTGGGCCAGTGGATCGGTGCGTGGCCGACGGTGGCTCTCGTGCTGGCCACCGGCCTGGTTGGCGTCTCCCTGGCCCGTGCGCAGGGGTGGCGCATTTGGCGAAGGGCGCAGGAGAAACTCGCGTACGGCGAGCTTCCCGGGGACGAGCTCCTCGACGGTTTGGCCGTATTTGTCGGCGGCGTGCTGCTCTTGATGCCGGGATTTTTCACCGATGTGCTTGGGCTCGTCTTCCTGCTGCCCCCGAGCCGGGCGCTCATCAAGCGCAGGGTCAAGCGGCGGCTGTGGCACCAGCTGGCGCGCGGGACGCACGTGGTGTGGTGGAGGCGCCAATGGTGGTAGATGCGCGGGATACGGAGCGGACAGCACATGCGCATCGACGGTCGGCGCCCGAAGGACAGGGTGGAACCCAAGCAAAAACGCGGGAGGACGCGCATCGTCCTCCCGCGTTTTTCTCATACCCGCGTGATGTAGGTCCACAGGTCGCGGAACACGCCCGCCCGCTTGAGGGCACCCAGGATGACAACGAAGGCAGGTCCCGCGATGAGGCCGACAAATCCCCATAGCTTCAGCCCCACAAACAGGGCGATGAGCGTCACCAGGGGATCCAGCCCGACGTTGGTGGCCAGCACCTTGGGTTCGAGAATCTGGCGGACAATAATGATGATCACGTACAGTGCCGACAGGCCGATGGCCAGCGCAATCTGCCCGGTAATGAACAGGTAGGCGATCCACGGAACGAAGACCGCCCCGGTGCCGAGATAGGGGAGCAGGTCAACCAGGCCGGTGAGCAGGGCAATCGTGACCGCGTAGGGCACGCGGAGGAGAAGCAGCCCGACCAGGACGAGCAGGGCGGTCACCGAGGTCAGCGTAAGCTGGGCTTTCACGAAGCCAACAAGCGCCCGCCGCAGGTCGACCATCACCGCCCGCGTGCTGTCGTGCAAGGGAACGGGGATCCACTCCACGAGGGTGCGCCGGATGCGCCGGAAGTCTTTGCTGATGAAAAAGGTGGCCAGCAGCACGATGACCATGACCGTCGCCGCGTTGGGGAGCGACAACAACAGATTTTGCAAGGCTTGCAGGAAACCAACGGCCAGTTTGCCCCCGCTATCGGCCAAGCGCTCCACGACATCCTGCACATGCTGGTGGATGCGCGCCTGGCTTTCTGGATCAAGGGCCTCGTAGAAGTGGTTGAACCGCTCGTACAGCGACTGGGTCAGCTCGACCGTGAGCAGCTGGGTGAGCCGGTAGCGGAATTCGGTGATATACCGCGGAATTTGGTTGGCCAGCGTGCCGATTTCGCCGATGATCTCCGAGATCACGATGCCGAGGATCGAGAGCATCAGGGAAAGCAGCAGGGCCATGGTCAGGATGACGGCTAGCCAGCGCGGCAGCCGGGCCTGTTTTTCCAACCGGTTGACGAGCGGATTGAAGGCGATGGCCAGCAAGAACGCGATGAGAAACGGGTAGATCAAGGGCAGAACGGTGTACACGCCCCACGCGAGGAGGCCGACGATTACCGCCACCTTGAACAGTCGGTACAGACGAACCGCATCGCGGATCCATTCCGGAGACACCGCGTTCGCTCCTTTCCCTCGCGTTGGACCAAATTCTCTTTTCATTGCCATTGTACGGGTATTGCGGACGTGTACGCAATGTGCCGGGCTTGCGGATTTGCCGTTTGGAATCTGGTTTCACCTTGTGCTACAATGAAAAACGTGGTGAAACACGGAGGTTGGCGCGGAGCGACGGAAGCGTGTCGTCTCTTGCCGCTTAGCTTTTTCGTGTCAGGAGACGCAGTTTTTCGAAAATACGCGCGGAAGGAGAGATCTGCATGACGGCGAACACGGGGCTTGAAGGCGTGGTTGCCTGTTCTTCGGCGATCAGCTCCATCATCGACGGTGTGCTGACGTACCGCGGCATCAACATCGACGAGCTGGCGGAGCGGGCCACCTTTGAAGAAGTGGTCTTCCTGCTGTGGAACGGGCGGCTCCCGAAACGGGACGAGCTGGAGACGCTCAAGCGGGAGCTCGTAGAAAACGGCTCCATTCCGGACGAAATCGTGACGCTGCTCAAATCCCTTCCGATCCGCACCACCCATCCAATGGCCACCCTGCGCACGACGGTGTCGGCGCTGGCGGCATTTGATCCGGAAGCCGAAGACAACAGCGAAGCGGCCAACCGTCGCAAAGCGCTGCGCCTCCTGGCCAAGGTCGGCACCCTTGTGGCGGCCATCTCGCGCGTGCGGGAGGGTAAGGAGCCCCTCATGCCGCAGCCGGGACTGTCGTTCGCCGAGAACTTCCTCTACATGCTGAAAGGCCAGAAGCCGGAACCCGTGGCGGCCGAGGCCTTTGACAAGGCACTCATCCTCCATGCCGACCACGAACTGAACGCCTCCACCTTCGCCGCGCGGGTCACCGTGGCCACCCTCGCCGACATATATGCCGGGGTGACGGCGGCCATCGCCACCCTCAAGGGACCGCTGCACGGCGGGGCCAACGAGCGCGTCATGGCCATGCTCGAGGAAATCGGCGATGTGGACCGCGTGGAGTCCTACTTGGACGACAAACTGGCCAAGAAGGAAAAGATCATGGGCTTTGGCCACCGCGTGTACAAGAACGGCGACCCGCGGGCCAAGCATTTGCAGAAGATGGCCGAGAAGCTCTCTGCCCTTACCGGAAACGAGCGCTACTATCAGATGTCGGTGAAGCTGGAACGCTTGATGCTCGAGAAAAAGGGCCTGAAACCCAACGTGGACTTCTACTCGGCCACGGTCTACCACTGCCTGGGCATTCCCCGCGACCTGTTTACGCCCATCTTCGCCGTCAGCCGCACGTCGGGGTGGACGGCGCACATCCTCGAGCAGTATGCCAACAACCGCCTGATCCGTCCGCGGGCGGAATACGTCGGGCCGCAAAACGTCCGCTACGTGCCCATCGACCAGCGGTGAGGGGCGGTCGACCGCCTCTCCCGCCGGGTTTGGTAGGTTAGAAACGTGGGAGGGATTGCCTTGGCCTTGTTCCAGTTATACGAGGAGCCGAAAACCGGGGAGAAGATCACTATTGAAGGCGGAAAGCTTCGCGTTCCGGATCACCCCATCATCCCCTTCATCGAGGGGGACGGCACCGGTCCGGACATCTGGGCGGCGGCAAAGCGCGTCCTCGATGCAGCCGTGGAGAAAGCCTACGGCGGGAAGCGCAAAATCGCGTGGTTTGAGGTGTATGCCGGCGAAAAGGCATACAAGACCTTTGGCACGTGGCTGCCCGAGGACACGCTGACAGCGATTCGGGAATACCTGGTGGCGATCAAAGGGCCCCTCACCACGCCGGTTGGCGGCGGGATTCGCTCCCTCAACGTCGCCCTGCGCCAGGAGCTCGACCTGTACGCCTGCGTGCGCCCGGTGCGGTGGTTCCCTGGGGTCCCCTCTCCGGTGAAGCATCCTGAACTGGTCGACATGGTCATCTTCCGCGAGAACTCCGAGGACATCTACGCCGGGATCGAATGGCCCGCGGGGAGTGAAGAGGTCCGGAAGGTGATCGCCTTCCTGCAGAACGAGATGGGCGTCAAGAAGATTCGCTTCCCCGAGACGTCGGGCATCGGCATCAAACCGGTGTCGAAGGAGGGTACGCAGCGCCTGGTCCGCGCGGCCATCGAGTACGCCCTCCAGCACGGCCGCAAGAGTGTGACGCTCGTCCACAAGGGCAACATCATGAAGTTTACCGAAGGGGCCTTCAAGAACTGGGGCTACGAGGTGGCCGAACAGGAGTTTGGCGACAAGGTCTTCACGTGGGCGCAATACGACCGCATTAAGGCCGAACACGGTGTTGAGGCGGCCGACAAGGCCCAGAAGGAGGCGGAAGCGGCCGGGAAGATCATCGTCAAGGATGTCATCGCCGACGCCTTCCTGCAGCAGATTCTCCTACGCCCGGCGGAGTACGACGTGATCGCCACCCTCAACCTGAACGGCGACTACATCTCCGACGCGCTGGCGGCGCAGGTGGGCGGCATCGGCATTGCGCCGGGGGCGAACATCAACTACGTGACCGGGCATGCCGTGTTCGAGGCCACGCACGGCACGGCGCCGAAGTATGCCGGATTGGACAAGGTCAACCCGTCATCGGTCATCCTTTCCGGGGAAATGATGCTGCGGTACCTCGGCTGGACCGAGGCGGCCGACCTGATCATCAAGGCGATGGAACGGACCATTGCCAACAAGACGGTCACCTACGATTTTGCCCGCCTGATGGACGGGGCCAAAGAAGTGAAGTGTTCCGAGTTTGGCTCGCTGCTCATCGAGAACATGGGATGAGGGGGAACAACCATGGCATTTCGACGGCACAAAATCGCGGTGATCGGCGCCGGCTTCACCGGCGCGACGACGGCCTTGATGCTGGCGCAGAAAGAGCTGGGCGATGTCGTGCTGGTGGACATTCCGCAGCTCGAGAACCCGACGAAGGGCAAGGCCCTCGACATGTACGAGGCGACACCGGTGCTGGGCGTTGACAGCCGCATTGTGGGCACGGCGGACTATGCCGACATCCAGGGGTCCGACCTCGTCATCATCACCGCCGGCGTGGCCCGCAAACCCGGCATGAGCCGCGACGACCTCGTGCACACCAACGCCAAGATCATGAAAGCGGTGGCCGAGCAGGTGAAGGAACACGCGCCGAATGCGACGGTGATCGTGCTCACCAACCCGGTCGACGCGATGACCTATGTCGTGTACAAAACGACCGGTTTCCCGAAAAACCGCGTCATCGGGCAGTCGGGCGTGCTCGACACGGCCCGCTTCCGCGCCTTCCTGGCCGAAGCGCTGGGCGTCTCTGTGGAGGACGTGACGGGCTTCGTCCTCGGCGGCCACGGTGACGACATGGTACCGCTCGTCCGCTATTCCTACGCCGGGGGTATCCCGATCGAGAAGCTCCTACCCAAGGAGACCATCGACGCCATCGTCGAGCGCACCCGCTACGGCGGCGGCGAGATCGTGAAACTCCTCGGCACGGGCAGTGCTTACTACGCGCCGGCGGCAGCCCTCGTGGAGATGGCCGAGGCCATCCTCAAGGACAAGAAGCGCATCCTGCCGGCCATCGCCTACCTGGAGGGCGAATACGGCTACCGCGACATGTACCTCGGCGTGCCGACAATTCTTGGCGGAAACGGGCTGGAGAAGGTGATCGAGCTCGACCTGACGCCGGAAGAGAAGGCGGCCCTCGACAAGTCCGCCCAGTCGGTGCGCAACGTGATGGCGCTGCTTGATGTGTGAAAGGAGCGAAGAGGAAACGGGGCCGGGCATTCGGCCCCGTTTCCGGTTTTTTGGGGCCGTTTTTGACCGGGGAGGAATGCGGAAGGCTGGTGTGTCCCTCGCCTTGGTTGTAAGCGTTTACGGAAGAAGCCGTTTGTGGGCTTGGGAAACGCTCTTGCACCAAACGAGGGAGAAAAATGACGCGAATTTGTAAGAAATCGGTCTTGTATGACGGTGGCCAAACCGGTAGAGTAGAAAGTAGTGCATTTTCAACTCGTGGGGGATTCAGACACTTGAATCGATTCTTTCGGATCCTTCGTTTTTCGGAATTGAGAAAACCGGTAGGGGTCTTCGGCTGCCCGCGGTGCAGCCCTGACCATAGAACACCAAGGACAAAGGGGGTTTGCTTCGCATGGGCAAGCGCAAATGGCTTGCATCGCTTCTGTCTCTTTTCCTCGTGACCAGCTTGGCCCTTGCCGGGTGCGGTTCCACGGAGACCGCACAGCAGGGCGGGCAGTCCAGCGGTGGCGACGCGAAATCGTCGGAGCCGCAAATCCTCACGGTTCAAATCCGTTCGGAGCCGCCGTCCCTTTCGCCGACGAAAGCAACGGATAGCGTCTCCGGTGAGATCCTTAACCACCTTATGGAAGGGCTCACGCGCCTGAACGACAAGGGCGAGCCGATTCCGGGGATTGCCGAAAAGTGGGAGGTTTCGAACGACGGCCTGACCTACACGTTCCATCTGCGCAAAGACGCGAAGTGGAGCGACGGCCAACCGGTCACGGCCCACGACTTCGTGTACGCATGGCTGAAGTTGCTGGACCCCAACTCGGCGGCTGACTACGCGTACCAGCTCTTCTACTTGAAGAACGGCGAGGCCTACAACCAGGGCAAGGTCAAGGCTGAGGACGTCGGCGTCAAGGCGCTGGACGACTATACGCTGCAGGTGCAACTGGAAAAGCCCACGCCGTACTTCTTGAGCCTGTGTGCATACAAGTCGCTGTTCCCGATCCCGAAGCATGTGGACGAGAAAAACCCGAATTGGCACGCCGAGGCGTCTACCTATGTGAGCAACGGGCCGTTCGTGTTGGCTGAATGGGCCCATGACTCGAAGGTCGTCCTGAAGAAGAACGAGCACTACTACGCGAAGGACGAAATTAAGCTGGAACAAATTAATTTCCTCATGATAAACGATCGAAATACGGCGTACCAGATGTTCGAAACCGGGCAACTCGATGCCTTGGAGGACAACTCCATCCCGAACGACCTGCTGAAACAGCTGATCGACGAGGGCAAGGCCAAAGTGATGCCGTATTTTGGCACGTACTACTACGTGTTCAACACGAAGGACAAAATCTTCAGCAACGCGAAGATCCGCAAGGCCTTCGCCCTGGCCATCGACCGTCAGGCCATTGTCGAAACGATTACCCAAGGCGGTCAGAAACCGGCCCTTGCCTTCGTGCCGCCGGGTGCGCAGGGTGCAAACGGCGACTTCCGCGAAGAAGGCGGAACCTACTTCAAGGACAACGATGTTGAAACGGCGAAAAAGCTGCTTCAAGAAGGGCTTACGGAGCTTGGCCTGAGCAAGCTCCCGCCGGTTGAGCTGAAGTACAACACCGACGAAGGGCACCAAAAGATTGCCGAGGCCATCCAGCAGATGTGGAAGCAAAATCTTGGTGTCGAGGTCAAGCTGTCCAATCAGGAGTGGAAGGTCTACCTCGATTCCATCGACCACGGCAGATTCCAAGTGGGCCGCATGGGATGGATCGGTGACTATGTTGATGCGATGACGTTCCTCGACCTCTTCGTCACGGGGGGCGGGAACAACTATCCGAAATGGTCCAACAAGCAATATGACGAGCTGATCGCCAAGGCGAAGTCCTCGAACGATCAGGCGGAACGGGCCAAGTACATGCACGAGGCCGAAAAGATCCTGATGGACGAAATGCCGATCGCCCCGATCTACTTCTACACGCGCCAAGTCCTCGAGAAGGACTATGTCAAAGGTGCGGTCCGCGTGCTGTTGGGTGAGCCCGATTACACGCGGGCGTGGATTGAGGGCAAGCAGCAGTAAAATCTTCGGTTTTCGGTCTGCAGGGCACGATACCGGTAATTGGGACGAGGTATACCCCGTTGACGGGGTATACCTCTTGTTCCGATCGAAAGAATTTGCCGTGCGATTGGAGTGGGACGACCATGGTGCGGTATCTCCTGAAACGCCTTGGATGGATGGTCTTGACGTTGTGGCTGATCGTAACCTTGACCTTTATTCTCATGCACAGCATTCCCGGGGATCCGTTTAGTCAAGACGGGAAGAAGTATCCGGAGCAGATCCTCAAAAACCTCCGCGAGAAATACCACTTGGATGAGCCGCTTCCGGTGCAATACGTCCTGTACCTGAAGAACCTGTTGATGTTCGACCTCGGCCCTTCGATCAAGTCGGAAACGCGCACGGTCAACGATGTAATCGCGGACGGGTTCCCGGTATCGTTTCAGTTGGGGATGGCGGCAGTCACATTGGCCTTGGTGGTGGGGATTGCGCTGGGCATGATTGCCGCGCTCAAGCACAATTCCGTCCTTGACAACACGGCGACGGCACTGGCCGTCATTGGGGTGTCGGTGCCGAACTTCATCATGGCACCGCTGTTGCAAAAGTATTTCGGGTTGAAATGGAAACTTCTTCCCATCGCACAATGGGGCTCCTTTGAGCACGTGATCCTACCGGCTGTTGCGCTGTCCTTCCTGCCGCTGGCCGTCATTGCCCGCTTCACCCGTTCGAGCATGCTGGAGGTCCTCAACCAAGATTACATTCGCACGGCGAAGGCAAAAGGGCTATCCCAAAGCGCGATCATCTTTCGTCATGCGCTGCGAAACGCGCTGATGCCGGTCATTACCTACCTGGGACCGTTGCTGGCCACCATCTTGACGGGTACGTTCGTGGTGGAGAAAATATTTTCCATTCCTGGGCTTGGAAGATATTTTGTGGAAAGCATAACCAACCGTGACTACCCCATGATCATGGGCACGACCATTTTTTATGGCGCGGTCTTGGTGGTGATGATGCTGTTGGTGGACCTGGCCTACATGTTGGTGGACCCGCGCATCAAGCTGGCGAGCGAGGAGGATTGAGGCATGGCGGCGACGATTCCCAACGAGCTGTTTCGCCCGTTAGACCGAACAGAGCTTAACGCCGAGCGCATCGCCCGCCCTACGGTGACGTACTGGCAGGATGCGTGGCGGCGTTTGAAACAGAACAAGCTGGCCATGGTCGGGCTGGCGATCATTGTGCTGTTGGCGGTGTTGGCGATTGTCGGTCCGCTCTTGACGCCGTACAGTTACGAGTATCAGGACCTGCGGCAAAAAAATCAGGCTCCCTCGGCGGAGCACTGGTTTGGCACGGACGACCTCGGCCGTGACGTGTTTACGCGCACGTTGTACGGGGCACGAATCTCCCTTACCGTCGGCGTGGTGGCCGCGCTGCTTGACTTGATCATTGGTGTCATCTATGGCGGTATTGCCGGCTTTATGGCAGGGCGAGGCAAGCGGGGCGAGCAGATCGACAACGTGCTCATGCGCATCGCCGACGTCTTGTACGCCATCCCGTATCTCCTTGTCGTCATCCTGCTGCTTGTGGTGATGGAGCCCGGGATGGTGCCGATCATCATCGCCCTCGTGGTGACCGGATGGGTGAACATGGCCCGTCTCGTGCGGGGGCAAATCTTGCAAGTGAAGCAGCAGGAGTTTGTGCTTGCCGCGCAGACGTTGGGGGCCGACGTGCCGCGCCTGTTGCGCAAGCATTTGATCCCCAACGTCATCGGCGTGATCATTGTGCAGCTGACGTTCACCATCCCCAACGCCATTTTTATTGAATCGTTTTTGAGCTTTCTGGGCCTCGGCGTGCAGGCCCCGATGGCCAGCTGGGGAACGATGGCCAGCGAAGCGGTGGGCGTGGTCTTCAGTGGGCAGTGGTGGCGCCTGTTTTTCCCGGCCTTCTTCATCTCACTAACCATGTTCGCCTTCAACGTGTTCGGCGACGGGTTGCGCGATGCGCTCGATCCGCGGCTGCGGAAGTGAGGAGGGAGAGGAAATGCGCGAAAAACTGCTGGAAGTGCGCAACTTGGCCGTGTCCTTCAAGACGTACGGCGGTGAAGTGCAGGCCGTGCGCGGCGTCAGCTTTCATGTGTACAAGGGGGAGACGGTGGCCATCGTCGGCGAGTCGGGCTGCGGCAAGAGTGTCACGTCGCAGACCATCATACGCCTGACACCCGGCATCGTAAAAAGCGGAGAGATCCTCTTTGAAGGGCGTGATCTCCTGAAGCTGACGGAAAAAGAGATGCAGCGGGTACGCGGCAAAGAGATCGGGATGATCTTTCAGGATCCGATGACCTCCCTCAACCCGACGATGACCATCGGGCGGCAGATCGCCGAAGGCCTGATGAAACACCAGGGGCTGAGCAAGAAGGACGCCCTTGACCGCGCGGTGGAGATGCTGCGCCTTGTCGGGATTCCGCAGCCGGAGTCGCGCATCAAGCAGTATCCGCACCAGTTCAGCGGCGGGATGCGCCAGCGGGTGATGATCGCCATTGCCCTGGCCTGCAACCCGAAGCTGCTCATTGCCGACGAGCCGACGACGGCCCTCGACGTGACGATCCAGGCGCAGATTATCGACCTCATGAAGGAGTTGCAGCGGAAGACGGGGACCTCGATCATCCTGATCACGCACGACCTCGGCGTGGTGGCCGACATCGCCGACCGCGTGATCGTCATGTACGCCGGCAAGGTGGTGGAAGAGGGCACCGTCGACGAGATCTTCTACAACCCGCAGCATCCCTACACCTGGGGGCTGTTGCGGTCGGTGCCGCGCCTCGACGCCGATCGTTCGCAAGAGTTGGCGCCCATCCCCGGAACGCCGCCGGATCTCTTCGCCCCGCCGAAGGGCTGCCCGTTTTGCGCGCGCTGTGACTATGCGATGGAAGTGTGCCGTGACCACATGCCCGAAGAGACGGCCGTCTCGGCGACGCACCGCGTCTCGTGCTGGCTGCAGGACCCGCGTGCGCCGAAGGTTGAGCGGCCGCTTGTGGCGGAAGGGGTGAACGCATGATGCAGACGCTCACGCAGCCGAAGGTGGCGCAAGCGCCGCAACAAGACATCATTCTCGAGGTGCGCAACCTGAAAAAGTACTTCCGTGTCGGCCGCACCGGCGTGCTCAAGGCCGTCGACAACGTCAGCTTCTTCATCCGCCGCGGCGAGACGCTGGGGTTGGTCGGCGAGTCGGGGTGCGGGAAGTCGACGACCGGCCGGACGATCATCCGCCTGTACGACGCCACGGACGGCGAGGTGCTGTTCAAGGGGAAGAACGTCCACAAGCTGAAGGGGGCCGAGCTGAAGCGCTTCCGCCGCGAGATGCAGATGATTTTCCAGGACCCCTATGCGTCGCTCAACCCGCGCATGACCGTGGCCGACATCATTGCCGAGGGGCTGGACATCCACGGCCTGGCCTCGGGTAAGGAGCGGATGGAGCGTGTGTACGAGCTTCTGGAGACGGTCGGCTTGAACAAGGAGCACGCCAGCCGCTTCCCCCACGAGTTTTCCGGCGGCCAGCGCCAGCGCATCGGCATTGCCCGCGCCCTGGCCGTGGAACCCGACTTCATCATCGCCGACGAGCCAATTTCGGCCCTCGACGTCTCCATTCAGGCCCAGGTGGTCAACCTGATGAAACGCCTGCAGCGGGAGAAGGGGCTCACCTACCTCTTCATCGCCCACGACCTGTCGATGGTCAAATACATCAGCGACCGCGTGGGCGTGATGTACCTGGGCACACTGGTCGAGCTGACGGAAAGCGAGCGGCTGTACGAGAACCCGCTGCATCCGTACACCGAAGCGCTGTTGTCGGCCATCCCCATTCCCGATCCGCGCGTCGAGCGCACGCGGGAGCGCATCATCCTCCAGGGGGATGTACCTAGCCCGATCAACCCGCCGAGCGGCTGCCGGTTCCGCACGCGCTGCCCCAAGGCCAAGCCGGTCTGCGCCGAGATGGAGCCAGTGTGGAAAGAGGTGGAACCCGGGCACTGGGTGGCTTGCCACCTGTACGCGTAGGCGCAGAGAGCATGAAAAAGCCGTGGGTCGTGCAACCCACGGCTTTTTCGTCGCATCATCAGGTTTGCTCGAAGAAATAGAGCAGGCCCAGCGAGAGGCCGAGGAAATAGACCGCCATCAAAAACGGCACCAAAAGCAGGCGCGCGCGGCGTTGGGCGCGCCGCACCTCTTGCGGGGCGCTTCGGGCGGGAGAGGGGGCGAGTTCCGAACCGTGCGAAGGGTTTCCCGAACGGGCGAGCCGCCGGAAACCGGCGAAAAAGGCGTCAAGAAACCCCGACTGGTAAATGGCGGCGGCTGCGGTGAACGACAGGAAGGTCAGACCGATCAGGAAGGTGGTGTTCACAATCCATAGCTTTTGTGTGGGCGTCGTCAGCGGCACGAGTGCCACCAGTGTCAACACGAGGGCGAGCACGGTGAGGTTGAAGCGGGCAATCCAGGCGTGCTTGGGCTCGCGAGGCACGGCGGTCCCTCCTTTTTGGCGAAGCATTCTTCGGCGCGGTCGGCAATCTTTACGCGGACTTAAAATTTTCCTTCTTCTCTCTATGGTATCATGATGGAGCGAAGGGTAGGACCATCCCATCGGGGGGACCCCACGTGGAAAAGATCTTGGTCGTCGATGACGAGGTGCCCATTGTCACGCTGCTGCAGTTCAACCTCGAAGCAGCGGGATATGTGGTGGTGACGGCGCTCGACGGTCAGTACGGGTATGAGCTGGTGAAAAAGGAGCGTCCCGATCTGATCATCCTCGACCTCATGCTGCCGGGGATGGACGGGATGGAGTTTTGCAAGCGGCTGCGCCAGGAGAACGACCACACGCCGATTTTGATGCTCACCGCCCGCGACGACGAGTTGGACAAGGTCCTCGGCCTGGAACTCGGGGCCGACGACTACCTGACCAAGCCCTTCAGTCCGCGGGAACTGGTGGCGCGCGTCAAGGCCATCTTGCGCCGCGCGCGGCGGCCCGCACAGGAAAGCGGCGAGGAGGCGGAACGGCTGGCCGTGGGCGAGCTGGTTCTTTACCCGGAGAAGCGCGAGGTGTACAAGGGGACGGAACCGGTTGAGCTGACGCCCAAGGAGTTCGACCTGCTGTGCTATTTGATGCGTCACCGCGGCAGGGTGATGACGCGCGACCAGCTCCTCAATGCGGTGTGGAACTACGAGTACGTCGGCGATTCGCGCATCGTGGACGTGCACATCAGCCACTTGCGCGAAAAAATTGAGGACGACACCAAGCGCCCGGTGTACATCAAGACGGTGCGCGGCATTGGCTATAAGCTGGAGGGACCGAAAGACAGATGACAGGGCAACCGGGGAGCGGACCGGTGGCGGGGATTGTCTTCCGCTGTGCCGCCTTGTTTGCCGCGGGATTTCTTGCCGCCTGGGTGGTCAAGGACGTGGGCGGGGCCGCCGGAGGTGCGGCCCCGTCGTACAATGGCTGGCTGGGGGCGGGCGTCATCCTGCTGGTCGTCCTTGTTTTCGCCGGAGCGGCCGTTGTGTCCATGGTGCGCGCGTTTTCCCGACTGGGAAGCGCCTTGGGCGCCCAGATCACGAGCCTGGAAGAAAACGCGGCGCGCCTATCCGGCGTCCTCCAACAGATGGCCAGCGGCGTGCTGGTGGTGGACGACGCCGGGCGGGTGGTGCTTGTGAACCGGGCCTTCGAGCAGCTCAACGGGGTTTCCCGGGAGCGCGTCATTGGTCGCTCGTACAAGGAAGCGGTGCGCTCGATGGAGCTGGCCCGACTCGTGGAGCGCGTCTTTCGCCGGCAGGAACCGGCACGGGACGAGCTGCGCTGGACGTTTTCCCGCGAGTGCATTCTGGACGTTCACGCCGTGCCGTTCCGCCGCGGGACGACAGGCGAGCTGGTTGGCGTGGTCGTCGTGTTGCACGACATCACCGAGATTCGCCGCCTGGAGCAGGTGCGCCGCGAGTTTGTCGCCAACGTGTCGCATGAGCTCAAAACGCCGGTGACGTCCCTCAAAGGCTTTGCCGAAACCCTGCTCGATGGGGCGATGTACGACGAGAAGACGTGTCGCGCCTTTTTGGAAATCATCTACGAGGAAAGCGAGCGCCTCAGCCGGCTGATCCAGGACCTCCTGCAGCTGTCCCAGATTGAAAACCGGCAGATTGTCCTGCGCAAAGGGCTGCTTTCCGCCCGCGACGAGATGGCCGACGTGCTCCGGCTCATCGCCCACACGGCAGAGGCGAAACGGCAGACGGTGGAAAATCGCGTGCCCGAAGGCGTGCGCGTGTATGCCGATCGCGATCGCCTGCGCCAGATCCTCCTCAACCTACTGAACAACGCGATCGCCTACACGCCGCCGGGTGGCCGCATCACGCTGACCGGCGGCGAAAACGAGGAGAGCACCTGGCTGACGGTCCGGGACACCGGCCCCGGTATCCCGCGCGAGCATGTCAGCCGCATCTTTGAGCGCTTCTATCGCGTTGACAAGGACCGCTCGCGGCGCTCGGGCGGCACGGGATTAGGACTGGCCATCGTCAAGCACCTGGTGGAAGCCCATGGCGGGCGAATTGAGGTGAAAAGCAAGCCCGGCAAAGGTACCGCCTTCACGGTGTACCTGCCCAAGCCCGAGCACACGGAACCGGAAACGGGGGTCGAGTAAGGGGCCCCCGTTTCCCGTTTTTATGAGAAGGAAGGATCGCCTTACAGGTGGGCGGTGCCGAGGCTTGCCGGGCAGTCCGGCCGACTCGTTTTGCCCGCCGCTTCGGCCCTGTGGTATGATGGACGGGAGAGACGAAGAGGAGCGGGTGTGAATGGAAAAGCTGGTCCTCATCGACGGCAACAGCATCGCCAACCGGGCGTTCTACGCGTTGCCGCCGCTCACTCTGGCCAGCGGGCAGCACACCCACGCGGTGTACGGGTTTACCACGATGCTGCTGAAGGTGCTGGAAGAGGAGCGGCCCACGCACCTTTTGGTCGCCTTTGACGCCGGCAAGGTGACCTTTCGCCATGCCCGATTTGAGGCGTACAAGGGCAAGCGACACAAGACGCCGAACGAGCTTTCGGAACAGTTCCCGCTGATCAAGGACGTCCTCGACGCCTTTGGCATTCGCTATCATGAGCAGGAAGGGTTTGAAGCCGACGACATCATCGGCACGGTAAGCGCATGGGCCGAAGCGCGCGGACTGGCCACGCGCATCGTAACCGGCGACAAGGATCTGCTTCAGCTGGTGTCGCCCCATGTCACGGTTGCCCTCACAAGAAAGGGCATCAGCGAGACGGAGCGCTACGATGAGGCGGCCATCCGTCAGAAGTATGGCCTGACCCCGGCGCAGCTTGTCGACCTGAAGGGGCTGATGGGTGACGCATCGGACAACATCCCCGGCGTGCCGGGGGTGGGGGAAAAGACGGCTCTCAAGCTGCTTGCGCAATTCGGGTCGGTGGAGGAAGTGGTGCGCCGGGTGGACGAGATTTCCGGCCCCAAGCTGCGCGAGGCGATTGCCGCGCATCGCCAGCAGGCCCTCGTGAGCAAGGAACTGGCGATCATCCGGCGCGATGTGCCCCTCCCCTTTGCGCTGGAGGACCTGCGCTACGAGGGGTTTGCACCGGAGTCGGTGCGCGAGGTGTTTCGCCGACTGGAATTCCGGTCGCTCATCGAGCGCCTGCCCAATGTGCCGGGGGCGCGCACACCGGAAAACGCCGCGAGCGGAGGGGGAGAAGGGGATGCGGCGCCGGCCGTCCTCGATGTGGCCATCGCGGGGACGTTGGAGGATACCGAGCTGGAGCGCCTGTTGACGGCACCGGCGGCGGTGGTGATTGAGCTCGACGGCGACAACTACCACGAGGCGGAGCTCTTGGGTGTCGGCGTTTACAGCGACGCGGGGGCTCTCTTCGTGCCGGCCGCCGAGGTGAAGCGATGGGCGGCCTTTCGCGCTTTCCTTGCCGATCCGGCGCGGGAAAAATGGGTGTACGACGGCAAGCGCGGCGAGGTGGCCCTGCGCTGGCGGGGCCTTGCGCTGGAGGGCATCGCCTTTGACGTCCTGATCGCTTCCTATCTCCTGAACCCCACGGAAAGCCGCCACGCCCTTTCCGATCTGGCCCCGCGGGTCGGCCTGCCGCTTGCGCCTGACGAGGAGGTGTACGGCAAGGGGGCCAAACGCCGCACGCCGCCGGTGGGTGAGCTTGCCGCCCACGTATGCCGCAAAGCGCAGGCCATCTACCGGCTCAAGCCGCTCCTGGAACGCGAGGTGGAAGAGGCGGAGATGAACGGCCTCTTCTATGACCTCGAATTGCCCCTTTCGCGCATTCTAGCGGCGATGGAGCACGCCGGCTTCCGCGTCGACACCGATCGGCTCAGGGAGATGGGCGCAGAATTGGAACGGCGCCTGGAGGAGCTGACCGATGAAATTTACCGCCTGGCGGGCACGCCCTTCAACATCAACTCGCCCAAACAGCTCGGGGAGATCCTCTTTGACAAGCTGGGTTTGCCGCCGCTGAAAAAAACGAAGACCGGTTATTCCACGAGTGCCGATGTGCTTGAGAAGCTGCAGGATGCCCATGAGATTGTGCCGAAGATTTTGTATCACCGTACCTTGGGCAAGCTGAAGTCGACGTATGTGGACGGCCTGCTGAAGGAAGTTCACCCCCGTACGGGGAAGATCCATACCATCTTCAACCAGGCCCTGACCGCCACCGGGCGGCTCAGCAGTGCCGAACCCAACCTCCAGAACATTCCCATACGCATTGAGGAGGGCCGGCGCATTCGCCAGGCCTTCGTCCCGTCAGAGCCGGGATGGAAGCTCCTTTCCGCCGACTATTCGCAGATTGAGCTGCGCGTCTTGGCCCACCTGTCGCAGGATGAGGTCCTGGTTGACGCCTTCCACCGCGACATGGATATTCACACGCGCACGGCGATGGACGTTTTCGGTGTGCCGGAGGAGGCCGTCACCCCGCTGATGCGGCGGCAGGCCAAGGCGGTCAACTTCGGCATCATCTACGGCATCAGCGACTATGGGCTGTCGCAGAACCTTGGCATTCCACGCAAGGAGGCGGCGGCGTTCATTGCACGCTACTTCGACGTGTTCCGCGGCGTCAAGCGGTACATGGAGGACGTGGTCGAAGAGGCGCGCCGAAGGGGGTATGTGACGACACTCCTCGGTCGGCGCCGCTTCTTGCCAGACATCCACAGCCCCAACTACAACCTGCGCAGTTTCGCTGAGCGGACGGCGCGCAACACGCCGATCCAGGGCACGGCGGCGGACATCATCAAGCTGGCGATGGTCAACCTGGCGCGCCGCCTGAAGGAGGAAGGGCTGCGCAGCCGGCTCATCCTGCAGGTACACGACGAGCTGGTGTTCGAGGTCCCGGAAGAGGAACTGCCCGTCATGCGCGAGCTGGTGCCGGCGGTGATGGAGCGCGCCGTGCGCCTTTCCGTGCCACTCAAGGTGGACGTGCACGTCGGCGCCACGTGGTACGACGCGAAATAGGCCCGGGGGTGACAGGGGGAGAAGGGAGGGACGGCTGTGCCGGAACTGCCCGAAGTGGAAACGGTGGCCCGCACGCTGCGCGAGCTCGTCGTCGGCAAGCGCGTGCAGGAGGTGGACGTGCGCCTGACCAAAATCGTCAAGTACCCGCCCGATCCGGTGCGGTTCGCCGACCACCTGGCCGGCCAAACGGTGCGGGGAACGGGCCGCCGCGGGAAATACCTGAAGCTCGTGTTCGACGATGTTGTTCTCGTGTCGCACATGCGCATGGAGGGACGCTACATGCTGCATGCCGCGGGCGATCCCGAGGAGCCCCACACCCATGTCGTGTTCCGCTTTACCGACGGCACCGAACTCCGCTACCGCGACACGCGCCAGTTCGGGACGATGCACCTGTTCCCGAAGGGTGCGGAGGAGTGCCAGCCGCCCCTGTCCGCCCTGGGGCCCGAACCGCTTGACCCGGGATTTTCCGCGGAGGACTTTTCCACCCGCCTGCGTGCGCGGCGGACGCGGTTGAAGGCGCTGCTCCTTGATCAGACGTTCCTGGCCGGACTGGGCAACATCTATGTCGACGAAGCGTTGTTTGGCGCCGGCCTGCATCCGGAGCGTCCGGCCCATACCCTGACGGCGGACGAGGCGGTGCGGCTGTTCCACAGCATTCGCCGGACGCTGGCGCGCGGAATCGCCCGCGGCGGGGCGTCGGTCCGTTCGTACCGAAACGGGAAAGGCGAGATGGGAATGTTTCAATTGGAGCTGGACGTATACGGCCGGCGGGGGGAGCCCTGCCGCCGCTGTGGAACGCCCATCGTGCGCATTGTGGTGGCCGGACGGGGCACCCACCTGTGCCCAACGTGCCAAACGTGAGGAAGGAGCGGTGGCCGTGCGATTGGGATTGACCGGGGGGATTGCCTGCGGGAAAAGCACTGTCCTGGCGATGTTCGTCAAGTGGGGCATCCCGACGGTGGACGCCGATGTGCTCGCGCGCCGCGTGGTTGAGCCGGGCGCACCGGCGTGGCGGGAGATCGTCGAACGGTTTGGGCCGGACATCTTGCTTCCCGATGGCCGGATTAACCGCAAGCGCCTGGGCGCGCTCGTCTTTGCCGACGAACAGGCCCGGCGCGAGTTGAACCGCATTGTCCACCCGCGGGTGCGCGAGATCATGTGGCGCGATGTGGAGGAGGCCGAGCGGCGGGGTGCGAAGTTGGTCGTGTGCGACGTGCCGCTCCTCTACGAGAGCGGGTTGGAAGACCGCTTTGATGCGGTGATGGTCGTCTACGTTCCGCCGGAAGAGCAGCTCCGGCGGCTGATGGTCCGCGACAGCCTTACCCGGGAGGAGGCCCTGGCCCGCATCCACGCCCAGATGCCGATCGAGGAGAAACGCCGCCGCGCCGATTACGTGATCGACAACAGCGGCTCCCTCGCGGAAACCGAACGGCAGGTGAACGCCTTTCTCCGCCAAGTGGGGGTGGCGCCATGAGGTTTTCGCGGCGGGAGTGGGCGCTCCTCTTCCTGCTGGCCACGCTCTTTGCCCTGTTCAACGCCTCGCTCGTGTGGGAATGGCTCTACCCCATTCGGTATGAGGGGGAGATTGCCCACGCGGCGGCGCAATACGAGGTGGATCCCTACCTGCTCTTGGCCATCATTCGCATCGAAAGCAAATTTAACCCCTACACCGTTTCCGAAAAGGGAGCCGTCGGCCTCATGCAGCTCATGCCGGAGACAGCGGCGTGGGTGGCGAAAAAGGCCGGTTTGCCGCGGGAGCTGGCGATGCACCTCGAGGATCCCGCCGTCAACGTGACCCTGGGGGCATGGTATGTTCGTTACCTGCTGGACCGGTTTGCGGGAAATACTGCGCTGGCCGTGGCGGCGTACAACGCGGGGCCCAACGCCGTTGACCGCTGGCTGGACCGCAAGGTATGGGACGGGCGGTGGGAGACGGTGTCGGCCATCCCGTATGGGGAAACCCGCCATTTTGTCCAGCGCGTCCTGTACTACCACGGTCGATACCGGGCGGTGTACGAAGACCGCTTTGCCCACCTGTTGGAAAGGGCACAGCGGTAAGCCCTCCATCCGCACGTGGCGCGAGGTGTTGCGTTGCGTGCGGGTTTTTTGTTTCCGCGCGGCGTCGGACGGCAGGTAGATGATATACCATTGCCAAATGTGACATACTGATTATAATAAAAATGGGGTTATCGTATGGATGATTTTCGGGGAACGGAAAGCCAGTTGGAGGGGATGCGTGTTCATGGCGGTAAAGATTGGGATTAACGGATTTGGACGCATTGGCCGCATGGTGTTTCGCAAGGCGATCGGCGATCCGGAAATCGAGGTGGTGGCCGTCAACGCGACATACCCCGCGGCGACGCTGGCCCACCTCGTCAAGTACGACACGATCCATGGCCGCCTGGATGCCACCGTCGAGGCGAAGGAAGACGCGTTGATTGTTAACGGCAAGGTGACGAAGCTGCTGGCCGACCGCGATCCGGAACGCCTAGCGTGGGGAGAGCTGGGCGTTGACATCGTCATCGAAGCCACAGGAAAGTTCCGTGACCGGGAAGGAGCATCCAAGCACCTCAAGGCCGGTGCCAAGAAGGTGATCATCACCGCGCCGGGGAAGGACGAGGACGTCACCCTCGTCATGGGGGTCAACGAGCACGTCTACGATCCGGAGAAGCACCACATCATCTCGGGTGCCTCGTGCACGACAAACTGTTTGGCCCCGGTGGTGAAAGTGCTCCATGAAGCCTTCGGTATCGAAAACGGCCTCATGACCACCGTGCACGCCTATACCAACGACCAGAACAACCTCGACAATCCCCACAAGGACCTGCGCCGTGCCCGGGCGTGCGCGCAGTCGATCATCCCCACCACCACCGGTGCGGCGAAAGCGGTGGGCAAGGTTCTGCCGGAGCTGGCCGGCCGTCTGAACGGCATTGCCCTGCGCGTGCCGACGCCCAACGTTTCCATTGTGGACCTGGTGGCCGATCTGAAAACCGATGTGACGGTGGAAGACGTCAACCGTGTGCTCCGCGAGGCGAGTGAAGGGCCGATGCAGCCCTACCTCTTGTACACGGAAGAGCCTCTCGTGTCGAGCGATTTCATCGGCACCGAGCAGTCGGCCATCGTGGACGGGCTGTCGACGATGGTGATGGGCTCGCGAAAGGTGAAGGTGTTGGCATGGTATGACAACGAATGGGGGTATTCTTGCCGGATGCTCGACCTGGCCAAGTTCGTGGCCAAGCGGCAGATGGCGGGCGTCTACGCGGGTTAACCATAAAATAACAAACAATTGTCTCGGATCCACGCGCCTCGGTGAGGCGCGTTTTCGCTTGTTTACCGGGACAAAATTGGATACAATAACGATGAATTTTTGTTGGGGGAAGGAAAATGGAGCCAAAAGGAGGGATTGGCGTGAAGGCGACGCAGCTGTGGTTTACCGAGGATCAGACCCCCAGTTACAAGGTGCAGTGGCGCCTGCGCGAGGTGTTGCATACGGAACAGACGCCGTTCCAGGAGCTGGCCATCGTTGACACCTACGATTTCGGCAAGGCATTGCTTCTTGATGGCATCATCCAGGTTACCGAGAAGGATCACTTCATATATAATGAAATGATTACGCACATTCCCCTGTCTGCCCACCCCAACCCGCGGCGCGTGCTGATCATCGGCGGTGGTGACGGCGGGGCCCTGCGGGAATGCCTGAAGTACGAAACCGTTGAACGGGTGGACATGGTGGAAATCGACGAACGGGTGGTGGCCAACTGCGAAAAATACCTCCCCGAGATCGCCAGCGAGTTTCGCAACCCGCGTGCCCGCCTGATTTTCGAGGACGGCTTGAAATACATTAAAACGGTGCGCAACGAATACGACGTGATCATCGTCGACTCCAGTGACCCCGTCGGCCCGGCGGTGCAGCTGTTCGAGCGCCCGTTCTATGAAGATGTGGCGCGCGCGCTGAAAGACGACGGGTTGATGGTTTGCCAGAGCGAATCGCCCTTTTTCAACCTGGACGTGCTGCGCAAGGTGGTGGCCGCGCTCCGCGACCTGTTCCCGATCGTTCGCCCCTATCTGGCGGTGATCCCGACGTACCCGAGCGGCTTGTGGAGCTTCACACTGGCCTCAAAGAAAGTGGACCCGCTTGCCGTTCCGCGGGAGCGGCTCAAAACGTTCGATACCCGCTATTACAATCCGGACTTGTTCTACGGGGCGTTCGCCCTTCCGGAAATGGTGAAGCGCGCCATAGAATAAGCAGAGGAGAAGGAGAGGTACGGTACCCGGTTTTCCGGCCGGCGGTGTCCGGCCGGAAACTGGGTAAAGTTTTTATTGCATTCCGAGGGTGAACGACGTATACTATCTCTCGTGAACTTTTTTCAACAAGAAAAGGGAACCAGCATCTACTTAAAGGGTTAGGACCTCTTCGGACTAACTTGCCCCCGTGGTAGATGGCGCAGGTCCCTCATGCTTGAAAAGCATGCGAATTTCAAGTAAAGGGGGATTCTTCCATGGACACGATGGGTCGTCACGTCATCGCTGAACTTTGGGGATGCGACTTCGATAAGCTGAATGACCTGAAGTTCATCGAAAAGGTGATGGTCGAAGCCGCGCTGGAAGCCGGGGCGGAGATTCGAGAGGTCGCCTTCCACAAATTTGCGCCACAAGGCGTCAGCGGCGTGGTCATCATTTCGGAATCCCATCTGACGATCCACAGCTTCCCAGAACACGGCTACGCTAGCATTGACGTCTACACGTGCGGGCATCGCATTGATCCCCAAGTTGCAGCGAATTACATTATAGAGAAACTGGGTGCGACCACCGTCGAAGCGGTCCAGGTACCACGTGGGATGGGTCCGGTGAGGGTGGAACACGTCCAGCCCTTCAAGCCGAAAGCCAAAGCGAAGGCCGTTTGACCGCACAGGAAAGTGCCGATGCACTTCGGTGCACTTCCCTGTTGACATACGCGCGCAGGAAATGAGGAACCCGCTGCCGGGTTCCTCATTTCCTATGTAGCCATGGTATCATGAAAGGGACAGGGAAACGACAGGCCAGCGAGTGAGGGACGGCCCATGCGTTGTCCGTACTGCGACCATCTCGGCACGCGGGTGCTTGACTCGCGCCCCGTCAACGACGGCAAGTCAATTCGCCGACGCCGCGAGTGCGAAGCGTGCAGCCGACGCTTTACCACCTTCGAGGTGGTGGAGGAGACGCCGCTGATCGTGATCAAGAAGGACGGGACGCGCGAGAGCTTCAGCCGGGAAAAGGTGTTGCGCGGGATGATTCGCGCCTGCGAAAAGCGGCCGGTGCCGCTCGAGACACTGGAGCGGATCGTCGATGACATTGAACGCCAGCTCCGGGCCAGCGCCCAGTCGGAAGTGCCGAGCAAGACGATTGGCGAGATGGTCATGGAAAGGTTGTATGAGGTGGACGAGGTGTCCTACGTCCGCTTCGCCTCCGTGTACCGGCAGTTCAAGGACATCAACGTGTTCATGAAGGAACTGCGTGAACTGCTTGCCCGAACCAAACAGCGGGAATAAACCGGGGGGATGTGCGGGCGGTGTTGGCGGACGGAGCGGGCCGGCCATTGGGCGGAAGGGGGAAACCGGGATGACCGCGCCGACTTTGAAGGATGCCTATGTGGTTCGGTTCATCCGGCCCATTGCCCCGGCGGAACTGGGGTATGTGCTGCACTTGTACCAGCCGATCGTTGGTCATGCTGCCTGCGCGCTGTACCTGACGCTGCTGTTCAGCGTACCGCAGGACAGTGGTGTGCCCCAGACGGGAATGTTTCGCTGGCTGGTTGCCACCACCGGCCTCAGCCTTGACGCATTAACCCAGGCGCGTCGCCGGCTGGAAGCCGTCGGGCTCATGCGGACATTTCATGTCTCGCAGGATGACGGTGAGGCGGTGTTCGAGTTCTTGCTGTATCCCCCCCTTCCGCCGGCGCGCTTTCTGGCCGACGACGTGCTCAACGTGCTCCTCTTCAACGCCCTCAGCCCCAACCAGTACCGAATGCTGTGCGACCGGTACGGGGCCGATGCCCGCGATGTCCACGCCGCGCACCGCCTCCTGTCTCCCCATGCCGCGCGCACGGAGCTGACCGCCTCCTTTGGCGACGTCTTTGTGGCCGTATCGCCCGAAAAGCTGTCCCGCGAGGGCGACGCGGAGGCGGAGCGGGAGATCGCCGCCGCGCGCGAGGGGCGGGTGTTACCGGAGATGGATCCCTTCGTGCAGGGGGCGGTTTCCTTCGGCACGGTCATCGATGAGGGGGAGCTGGAGGCGTACCTGCCTCCGGATTTTCCCCGCGTCGCCGAATGGCCTCCCGACGCGCGCGATGCGGTGCAGCGCCTGGCTTTTCTGTTCGGGCTGGATGCCTATGCCTTGTCCGTGCACCTGCAGGATCCCTTTGTATGCGGCGATGACGGCATGCCTGACGCCGAGCGGCTCAAGCAGGTGATCAAGCAGGCGTACCTCCACCGCAGCAAGGGCAAATGGCCGCGCGTTGCTGAACGCGTGCAACCTCCCGCTCTGCGCACGGTGCAGGGGGAACCGAAGAGCCGCGAAGAGGCCCATATCCGCACCCTGGAGACACTGTCCCCGGTACGGCTCATCGAGCGCCACCAGGGGGGTGCGCCCGTCTCGGAGGCCGACTTGCGGATTGTGGAGGCGCTGCTGGACGACTACCAACTTCCGCCGGGTGTGGTGAACGTTCTCATCGAGTACGTGATGATTACCAACGACTACAAACTGCCGCGCAACCTCGTGTTCAAAATCGCGGCCCACTGGAAGCGCAAAAAGGTGAAAACGGTGCCCGAGGCCATCGCCGTGGCCCGTGAAGAGCACCAACTTTACCAATCCTGGCGCGGGGGCCGAGACGCTTCTGCGACCAAGGGGCAGGCCAAGGGCGAGCGGCGCACGCGTCGGGCGTCGGGCGGGGAAGACAAGCTGGCCTCCAGTATCGCGCATCAGCTGGAGCGCGAGCGGGAAGGCGCGTACGAGGAACGTCGCGAACGGCCCATCGCCGAAGACGAGGAGCTGCTGCGCCTGGTTCATGAACTGGAGGAGCGGAAAAAGGGGAAATCGTAGATGCGAAGGATTGGCGAGCTATTGGCCAAGTGGCGCGAACAGGACCGGGAAGTGGCCAAGCGCCGGGAGGCGCTTGTGCGGCACCCCGATGTGGCTGCGTTTTTGGACGAACATCCGAACGTTCCCTCGGTGGCCATCGACCGCAGCCTGCCTACGCTGGCCCAGTTTGTGCGCGAACAGGAGAATTGTCGGCGGTGTCCCGGTCTGGAAAGCTGCCCCAACATGATGAAAGGCCACGTCACGCAACTCGTCCTGCACGGCGAGCGCATCGTGCCCGCGCTCAAGCCCTGTTCGCTCTACGCGGCCGAAGCGCGACGGCGCCAGCAGCAGGCCCGTTTTCGCAGCCACCACATCCCCGCCGACGTGCGGGCGGCCCGTTTCACGGAGAACACCATTTTCGATCAGTACAACCGCGAGGCGATTGCGGCGGCGATCCGCTTCTGCCAGCGGTTTCAGCCAGGGAAGAGCCCCATGGGACTCTATTTTTATGGGCCCTTCGGCGTGGGAAAAAGCCACCTGATGGCTGCCCTGGCTAATGAGCTGGCCGCCATGGGGTACGATTCGCTCATGGTGTATGTGCCCCTGTTTTTGCAGGAGATGCGCGATGCCGTAAAGGACGGGACCTTTTCGGCCAAACTAGAAGAGGTGTGTGCCGTCCCCGTTCTCATCCTCGACGATATCGGGGCCGAAACGCCGTCGCCGTGGGCCCGCGACGAGGTGTTGGGAGCGGTGCTCCACCACCGTGTGGCCCACAATCGACCAACGCTCTACACCTCCAATCTGAGCTACGACGAACTGGAGGAGGCCCTCGCCGCCGTGGGGGGCAGCGCCGCCGACCGCACCAAGGCGAAGCGAATCATGGAGCGCATCCGGCACTATACCGAGGCCTATTTTCTCGATGGGCCCAATCGTCGCAAGCGGAACAAAGAGGCGGGTCGACCATCCTGAAATTTTTTTTTGCACGAGGGGTTGATTTTTACGAGACCATGGTATATACTCAAAACTGTCGTGAGCGGACAACACGACAGCAAAACGAAATATGCAAGCGAACGCGTGGGGCCATAGCTCAGTTGGGAGAGCGCTTGCATGGCATGCAAGAGGTCAGGGGTTCGAATCCCCTTGGCTCCACCATCACGCGGAGCTGTGGTGAAGCTGGAGTTCACGCCGGTCTGTCACACCGGAGGTCGCGGGTTCGAGTCCCGTCAGCTCCGCCATATCCCGTGGTCCGGTAGCTCAGCTGGTAGAGCAGAGGACTGAAAATCCTCGTGTCGGCGGTTCGAGTCCGTCCCGGACCACCATTTTTCTTTGCGGAAGTGGCTCAGGGGTAGAGCACCGCCTTGCCAAGGCGGGGGTCGCGGGTTCGAATCCCGTCTTCCGCTCCATATCTTTTTGCGTCTTTTGTATTGAATTTTTTATTTCTTTAGGTATTTTATCGCGTAGCGGCATGTGCGGCGCGCACCGATGGGGTGCGCGCTTTTTCATTGGCTGGCTTGCGGGCTGCCAAACGGATGCCGTTGTGCTAGGATGAAGGAAGGACGGGATGGCGAACGGGAAGGATAAAACGGGGCGGAATGCGGGAGGGCGCCTGCGGTGGCGCGCCCGCTGACGGAAGGGAGGAGAAACGGATGTCGGCCATCGACCGCATCTTGGCGCGGGCCCTTGCCGGGGAGCGTCTGGGGCTGGAGGACGGCATTGCGCTATTTGAGAGCGACGAGGTGGAAAAGATCGGATACGCCGCCGACCAGATCATGAAACGGTGGCATCCGGAGCCGATTACCACCTTCGTCATCGGACGAAACATCAACTACACCAACGTGTGCGACACCTACTGCCGGTTCTGCGCCTTCTATCGCCCGCCGGGCCATCCGGAAGGCTACGTGTTGCCCAACGAGATCATCTTCCAGAAGATCCAGGAGACGATCGACGTGGGCGGCACGGAGATCTTGATGCAGGGCGGCACTCATCCCGATTTGCCGTTTGACTACTATTTGAATTTGCTGCGGGAGATCAAGCGGCGGTTTCCGCAGATCCACATCCACTCCTTCTCCCCGGCGGAAATCTGGAAAATGGTCGAGGTATCCGGGCTTCCGCTGGAGGAGGTGATTCGCCAGCTCAAAGAGGCGGGCCTTGACTCCATCCCGGGCGGTGGGGCGGAGATTCTCGACGATCGCACGCGTCTGCGCATCAGCCGCAGGAAAGGGTCGTGGACGAAATGGATGGAGGTTATGCAAACGGCTCACCGTCTTGGCATGCACACCACGGCGACGATGGTGATCGGCTTCGGCGAGACCCTTGAGGAGCGCGTGCTGCACCTGCTCCGCATTCGCCAGGCTCAAGACGAGACGCGCGGATTTCTTGCCTTTATCGTGTGGACGTTCCAGCCGGAAAACACCCGCCTTCCGCGGGAGAAGCTTTCCCCGGAGGAGTATCTCAAGGCGGTGGCAATCAGTCGCCTGATGCTGGACAACATCCCCAACTTCCAGTCGTCGTGGGTGACGATGGGACCGGAGATTGGCAAAATGTCGCTGTCGTATGGCTGCAACGATTTCGGCAGCACGATGATCGAGGAAAACGTCGTCTCCGCAGCCGCCTGTACGCACAAGGTGAACACCAACCTGATCCTGCGCCTGATCCGCGAGGCCGGAAAAATTCCCGCCCAGCGCAACACGCGGTACGAGATCTTGCGCGTGTTCCGGGAAGGGGAGACCGTCGAGAGGGACTTCGTGATGCAAAACTGAGAAGCATGGCCGGGGCATATTCGTGCTGGCGTCCCCATATGCTATCCATGATCGTCCAATTAAGGGGGCGCGATCGTGGAAGGCGTGTACATGGTTTTCGATTTTCAGCGCAGACCGATCGACGCGCTGAAACCGTATGTGGTGCACCAGCTGACGCCGATAAAAGCCGAGGGGATGCCGGTGCGCGTCCTGGTCCGGCCGACCGAAAGCGGCTACGCGCTGTGGTGTTACTCGTTGTCGGATGGGCCACATACCGTGGGTTCCAACGCGGTGCGCCACGCGTTGGCCTCGGCCCTGGCCGACTACATCGTCGCCGAGCGGGAAAAGGAGCTGGTTCGGGGTTGGCTTCGACGCATCTTGCGTCATGCCGACGCCGAGGAAACCGCCCTGATCTTGCGCTATGCTCAGGCGTATTTGGGAGCCGAAAACGGTGAAGCCGCGAAGGGCCGGCGCGCGAAGCGGAAACGCTTCCTCGTCGCCGGCCTTCTTCCGTTTCTGGTTCCGGGCAAGCCCCTCATCCTCGAGGGGGTACTACGCTTTCGCCTGCGCGCATACCAACGGGAGCTGGTTCGCGCGGTAGAAAAGGGGATTGACGACTACCGGAGCGAGTGCCAGTACCGGAACTTTGTCCGCTTGCTCCGCTTGTTTGTGGGCAGCAAGCCGCCCCGCCTCCCCCATCTCCACCTGGTTTATACGGACGAGCGAACCGTGCGCCTGCTGGACGACGCCCTTCGTCCCATCGAGGCGGAGGCGATGCGCGCCGTGTTGCGGGAGGTTCCCGATGCCCTGGAGGACGCCCTGATGAGCACCCTGGTGGCCCTCGCCCCCGAGCGGCTGACGCTGCACGTTCGGGCAGCCAACGGCCGCACGGTGGAGACGTTGTGTCGGGTGTTTGAGGGGAAAGTTTCGCTGTGCCCTGGATGTGCGCTGTGTGCTGTCCCCGATTTCGCCCCTTCCACTGCCCAACGCGTACAAAGCGAGGCAGAGGATCGCCGGACTGCTGTGGTGGAAAGGACGACCGTGCGGAAAAGGCACGAGGACGCGGCGCCCCGATAAGCGAACGACCCCGGCGGCGTGCGGCAAGGCTGGGGGTGGAGGGCCCAAAAGCCGATCGATGGTGGGGTGGAAGGAGGCCATTTCCGTGCACAAGCGGTGGGGAAGGATTCTGATTATCGTGGTCGCGATGTTGGCGGTGTGTGGAGGCCTTGCTTCTGCGCATCTTCCCGTGCAGGTCCTGGTCGACGGGAAGGAACTGGAAGCGAAACGACCGCTCCAGATCGTGGAAGGAACGGTGCTGGTTCCTGTGCGGACGCTGGCGGAAGCCCTCGGGGCCACGGTGGACTGGGACGCGAAAACCCGGACGGTTCATGTCGACAACCGCGCCAAGCGCAGTCTGGAACGGCGGGTGGCACGGTTGGAGGAAGCATTGGCTCCCGAGACGCCCCAGGCAGCGGTTCACACCTGGGCTCGGGGGGTGAAGGCGCGCAACGGTGCGCTGCAGTTTGCGGTGATGACCCCAGAGTTGAAAGCGAAAATGGAACCCTACTTGAGTCCGTCGTGGGTCACGGGGGTTTCCAGTCCCTGGGTGGACGATTATACCATCACTGAGGTTAACGGCGCAGGTGACCGGCGGCAGTTTACCGTGCGCTTTGCCCTGAGGACCTCCACCGGGCCTGCCGGCTCCTTTGCCTCAACGGTAACCGTCGAAAAGCGAGACAACCACTGGTATGTCGCGGCGGCACGGCCCTATCCTTGGCTGAACCTGGAAAACTGATCGTGCCGCGCCCGGTGGAATCCTTTCGCTCCGCCATTGACGAACGGCATAAATGCGGTAAAATAGATCACGACACGGTTATACTGGGGAATGCGATGACGAGGCCATGGATCCGTTCCCACGGTTCCCAGAGAGAGGGGCCTTGGCTGGAAGCCCCTCAACACGGGGAGCGGGTTCACCCCCTCGGAGCAGCAGCGGGGAAACGGGGGTTGTACGTCCCGGAGTATCCGCTTGCCGGCGATGTGCGCCGTTATCGCAAGGAAGGGCAGGCCAACGCCGCATCTGTGGCGTGCCGTTTGAGCCTGTGCGCGCGACCCGAAAGGAGGCGGATACGCCTCATGGTGTTGCGCCAGAAGCGCATGGCATGCGCTGCCGGCCTGCCAAAGTAGGGTGGAACCACGACACGCTCGTCCCTATGGATGGGCGTGTTTTTTGTTTGGGGAAAACACACCACGAGGAAAGGAGCGAGGGGCATGACGGTGCAGGTGACGTTGCCGGACGGTTCGGTACGCACCTACGAACGCGGTGTCACGCTGGAGGCGATCGCCGCGTCCATCGGCCCGGGCCTGAAGAAAGCGGCCGTGGCCGGCAAGCTCAATGGCAAGCTGGTGGACCTGTCCACGCCGGTGGAGGAAGACGCGGCGGTGGAGATTGTGACCGTTGATTCGCCGGAAGGGCTGGAGGTGCTGCGCCACAGTGCGGCACACCTGTTGGCTCAGGCGGTGAAGCGCCTCTATGGGGCCGACAAGGTGAAACTGGGCGTGGGGCCGGTCATCGAAAACGGCTTCTACTATGACATGGACGTGCCCCATCCCCTCACGCCGGAGGACCTGGAAAAGATCGAGGCGGAGATGCGCAAGATCGTGCAAGAGGACCTGCCGGTGCGCCGCCGGGTGGTGACGCGTGAGGAAGCCAAACGGCTGTATGAGGCGATCGGCGACCACCTGAAGCTGGAGCTGATCGACGAGATTCCCGAGGGCGAGCCGATCACGATTTATGAACAGGGCGAGTTCTTCGACCTTTGCCGCGGGCCGCACGTGCCGTCGACAGGTAAGATTAAGGTGTTCAAGTTGCTCTCGGTGGCCGGGGCGTACTGGCGCGGCGATGCCAATCGGCCGATGCTCCAGCGCGTCTACGGCACGGCGTGGGCCAAGCAGAGCCAGCTGGAGGCGTATCTGAAGCAGCTGGAGGAGGCGAAGGAGCGCGACCACCGCAAACTGGGCAAGCAGCTGAAGATCTTCACCTTCTCCCCCGAAGTGGGGCAGGGCCTGCCCATCTGGCTGCCCTACGGGGCGACGGTGCGGCGGATTATCGAGCGGTACATTGTCGACAAGGAGCTGGCCCTCGGCTACCAGCACGTCTACACGCCGCACCTGGCCAGCGTGGAGCTGTATAAGATCTCCGGTCACTGGGATCATTACCACGAGAACATGTACCCGCCGATGAAGATGGACAACGAGGAACTGGTGCTCCGCCCGATGAACTGCCCGCATCATATGATGGTGTACAAGCAGGAGGTGCGCAGCTACCGGCAGCTGCCCATCCGCATTGCCGAGCTGGGCACGATGCACCGCTATGAGATGTCCGGGGCGCTAACCGGGCTACACCGTGTGCGGGCGATGACGCTCAACGATGCCCACATCTTCTGTCGGCCGGACCAGATCAAGGAGGAGTTCACCAACGTCGTCAAGCTGATCCTCGCCGTGTACGACGACTTTGGCATCCGTGATTATTGGTTCCGCCTGTCGTATCGCGACCCGAACGACAAGGAGAAATACGTGCAGAACGATGAAATGTGGGAGCTGGCCCAGGGCATGCTGCGCGAGGCGATGGAGGAAATGGGCTTTGACTATGTCGAGGCGGAAGGGGAGGCCGCCTTCTACGGCCCGAAGCTGGACGTGCAGGTGCGCACGGCGACTGGCAAGGACGAGACGCTGTCGACGGTGCAGCTCGATTTCCACCTGCCGGAGCGTTTTGGCCTCGAGTACATCGGCGAGGACGGCAAGCCGCACCGCCCGGTGGTGATCCACCGCGGGATCGTCGGCACAATGGAGCGCTTCGTTGCCTTCCTTCTCGAGTACTACAAGGGGGCCTTCCCGGTGTGGCTGGCGCCGGTGCAGGCGCGCATCCTCACCATTACTGACGCCCAGGTGCCCTACGCGCGCCAGGTGCGCGACAAGCTGGCCCAAGCCGGCATTCGCGTGGAGCTGGACGAGCGGAGTGAGAAGATCGGCTACAAGATTCGCGAAGCGCAGTTGATGAAGATCCCCTACATGCTCGTGGTCGGGAACAAGGAGGTCGAAAACGGCACCGTCGCGGTACGTAAGCGTGGTGCCGGCGATCTCGGTCCGCAGCCGGTCGACGAGGTGATTGCGACCATCGTGGAGGAGGTACGGTCGAAGAAAGACGCGCAGCCCGGCGCCTAGAGCCGGGCTGCCGCCGTGCCGCATGGGGCTTTCGCACCGGGACGCGAGGTGCAGCGGCGCGCGGGCGGAGCCCTTAGTGCAGCTGCGCCTGCACCGTTTCCACCTGCTGGCTCATCGTCAGGGGTTTGTCTAGCCGGTCGTCGATGGTAATGTGCGTCACCAGACGCGTCGCCCCGTTCTGCAGGCAGGCGCGATGCACGTCCTGGACGCAGGCCAGGAGCTGGTCCAGGGGGCCTTCTATCACCGTTGCCGTCGGCGTGACTTGGTAGGGCAGCCCCTTCTCCTCGATGATGCGGCAGGCCGTGGTCACGAGGGCGCTAAAACTGGAACTCCCCGTACCCACCGGTGTGACGCTGATTTCCAAGATGGCCATGAAACCTTTCCCTCCTTCCGCGGTTGGTTCCTGCCTAGGACAGGGCTATGGTTAGTGTGGGCGAAGGCGTTGGAAATCAAACTTGACGTCCGGTCGGGAAGCGTGATAAAGTGTAGAAGAAGTAAACGTATAACGGAACAGGAACGGATGGGAACCAAGCAGAAGCACCCGCTGCTTCTCACCTGATCGGCGCTCGGCGGAGCAGCTGACAGGTTCGCGCGTACGAATCCTCGCGATGTTGCCTGGAGTCGGCGGGTGGCGTTCGCCCGCCGATTTTTGATTTGAGTTTTTCCTGGAGGTGGCAAGCAATTAGCAAGGAATTTTTGGTCAACGAACAGATCCGCGCACGGGAAGTCCGTTTGATTGGGCCGGACGGCGCACAGCTGGGCATCAAGCCGTTTCGCGAAGCCTTGCGCATCGCGCAGGATATGGGCCTCGATTTGGTGAACGTGGCGCCGCAGGCCAAACCGCCCGTTTGTCGCATCATGGATTACGGCAAATTCAAGTACGAGCAAAGCAAAAAGGAGCGGGAGGCCCGCAAGAAGCAAAAGGTTGTCCAGATCAAGGAAGTGCGCCTGACGCCGAACATTGAGGAGCATGACCTGCAGACCAAATTGCGCAACGTGCGCAAGTTTCTGGAAAGCGGGGACAAGGTGAAGTTGACGATTCGCTTCCGCGGGCGGCAGATTACCCATGCCGAATTGGGGCAGCAGGTACTCGACCGCCTGGCTAAGGAAGTTGAAGATATTGGCGTCATCGAGCGCAAGCCTGTGCTTGAAGGACGCCAGATGATCATGATTCTCGCGCCGAAAACGCCAAAAGGATAGGAGGAATCACCATGCCCAAAATGAAGTCGCGGCGCGCTGCAGTGAAGCGCTTTAAAAAGACGGCTACGGGGAAAATCAAGCACTATCGGGCCTACAAGAGCCACCTCAATGAATGGAAACCGGCCAATCGCAAGCGTCGCCTGCGTGGCTCGGCCATTGTCAGCAAGGGCGATGCCAAGCGCATCAAGCAGTTGATCGCCTACCTGTAAACGCTCCGTACACGTTTTGATTCGCCAAGGGATGTGCGCAACGTAAAGGAGGGATTACGATGCCGCGCGTAAAAGGTGGACCATATACGCGCCGTCGTCGGAAAAAAATCTTGAAGATGGCCAAAGGGTACTTCGGGTCGAAGCATGCCCTGTACCGCACCGCGAAGCAGCAAGTGATGAAGTCGCTGATGTACGCCTACCGCGACCGTCGTCAGCGCAAGCGCGACTTCCGCAAGCTGTGGATCGCGCGCATCAATGCGGCGGCGCGGATGAACGGCCTGTCCTACAGCAAGTTCATGCACGGCCTGAAGTCGGCCGGCGTGGCCATCAACCGCAAGATGCTGGCCGAGCTGGCCGTCAACGACCAGAAGGCCTTTGCCGAGCTGGCCAATCTGGCCAAGCAAAAGCTGAACGCGTAACGCTCGAGAACCAGAAGCGGCACCCTCGACGTACCGAGGGTGCCGCTGTTTTCTTTTGGCCCGTTGGGCGCTACCGGATCACGTCGGTGGGTAAGGGTCCGTAACGAATATGGTATCCTCAAGAAAAAGCCCTGCGCAGAACCGGAGCGAAGGAGGACCGAGCGATGACCTGGCGATTCGACACCCGCGTCGTCCATTTCCGCCCCAAAGGCCTGGAGCGCGAGACCCCCAAGGCGCCGCCGATTTACCAAACGTCGGCCTTTGTCTTTTCCAATCTCGAGGAGCTGGAGGCGTACTTTACCGGCGAGCGGCCGTACCTGTACACGCGGTATCGGAACCCCAACGCTGACGACTTCGCCCGCGGCGTAGCTGCGCTGGAAGGCGGCGAGGACGGGGCGGCGGCAGCGTCGGGCATGGCGGCGATCCTGGCCGCGACGCTGGCCGCTGTGAAACCCGGGGAGCGCATCCTGTGCCCGGAAGAGGTGTACGGCGGGACATACCTCTTGTTCACACGCGAACTGGCGCGCCTCGGCATCGGCGTCGACTTCGCACCGGCGCAGGATGTGGACGCCTTTGCCCGCGCCTTTACGTCGGCCACACGCCTCGTGTTTCTGGAGACCATCTCCAACCCGCTCCTCCGCGTACCGCCGCTCCCAGAGCTGGCCGCCCTCGCCCGGAAGCGCGGTGCTGTTGTTGTGGTGGACAACACCTTTGCTACGCCGTACCTGGCGCGGCCCCTCGAGTGGGGCGCCCACCTCGTTGTGCACAGTGCGACGAAGTTCCTCGCCGGTCATGGCGACGTGACGGCGGGGGTGGTGGTCGGCGAAGGGCGCTTCGTAAAGCGGGCGCGGGAGATCATCGCCGCATACGGATGCCACCTGAGCCCCTTTGAGGCGTGGCTGGCCGCACGGGGTCTGAAAACCCTGTCCGTGCGCATGGAACGGCATTGCCAAAACGCCGCCCGGGTGGCGCGTTGGCTTTCCGAACACCCGGCTGTCGCACATGTCTTCTATCCCGGGCTTTCCCACGACGAGGATCGCGTTCACACCCTTCTCGGCGGGCGCGGCGGGGCGCTGGTCACCTTTCGCCTGCGCGAGGGGGCGAACGTGCGGGACTTTTTCCGCGGCTTGACCTGGATCAAGCTGGTTCCCACCCTGGCCGGCGTGGAGACCACGGTGGCCCACCCGGCTTCCACGTCGCATCGCGCCATCCCTCCGGCGAAGCGGCGCGCGCTCGGTGTGACCGAAGGCGTGGTGCGCGTTTCCGTCGGCCTGGAGGATCCTGCTGACATTTGCGAGGAGCTGGCGCGGGGATTGGCGGAGGCGGAAGGAAACGGCGAACGGACGATGCCATCCGATTGACAACCGGTTCTTTTTGCGGTACAGTACGAATAACAACAATCGCATATTCTTGGAAAATGCGGACCTTTTCTTATCCAGAGAGGTGGAGGGACTGGCCCGATGAAACCTCGGCAACCGGCTTGCCGTCTGTGGGCAAGCAGCGGTGCCAACTCCTGCGGAAACGCCTGGCGTTTCCGAGAGATGAGAAAAGGCCGAGCCGATACCCGTGTATCGACAAGGCCTTTCTCGCGCAGAGAAAGGCCTTTTTTCATCCGCGCGGTGCTTGGATTTGGCGGTTTGAAACGGGCGTCCGATAAGGAGCGGGAAAGGAGCGACGTGGGGATGGTGTATCACGTTCACCGTTTGCGGGAAAAGCTGCGGTTGGGGAAGTTTGTCGTCACGGCGGAGGTGGAGCCGCCAAAAGGGTCCGACCCGACCCCCACGCTGGAAAAGGCCAGTCTGCTGCGCCACGTGGTTGACGCGCTCAACGTGGCGGACTGCCCGATGGCCAACCTGCGCATGAGTCCCATTGCCTTGGCCCACATCTTGCAGGATGATTTGGGGATCGAGGCCATCTTTCACCTGACGTGCCGGGACCGCAATGTGCTCGGATTGCAGGCCGAGTTGCTCGGGGCGGCGGCCCTCGGCGTGCGGAATATCCTCACGCTTACGGGCGACGCGCCGGAACGGGGCGATCATCCCTTGGCCACCGGTGTATTCGACGTTGATGCGGTGGGGCTGATCCGGCTGGCGTCCACATTGAACACGGGACGCGACGTGAACGGCAACCGCCTCGAGTCGCCCCCGGAGTTTTTTATCGGGGCGGCAGCCAATCCCGGAGCGGAAGACTTGGCGCGGGAAGTGCGGCGGCTCGAGGAGAAAGTGGCCGCCGGGGCGGCGTTTGTCCAGACCCAGCCGATTTATGATGTCGAGACGGCCGAGCGATTTTTGGACGCGACGCAGCACTTGGACGTACCCATTCTGTTTGGGCTCATGCCGCTGAAAAGTTACAAGATGGCCTGTTATCTGAACGAGAACGTGCCTGGCATCACCATACGCGAAGAGGTGTTGCGGCGGGTAGAGCGCGGCGGACGGGAAGAGGGGGTGGCCGTGGCGCGCGAGCTGTTTGAGGCGTTGCGCGGTTTTGCCCACGGTGTGCACCTGTTCCCCCTCGGCGATGTGACGATGGTGCACGAGATCCTCGGCGTGCCCGTTCCGGCGCCACGGCGCATTGTCGGGATAAACCGATAGGCGTACTGAGAAATTCGGTCTTGACAGGCCGAAAACAAGGCGCTAAGATGAAATCAAAATTATTCAATCCCATCTGAATACACGGTTTTCACCAAATCACCAATCTTTTCTGTAACGTTTTACAACCGTATACGGATGGAAACGGCTCTTATCCAGAGAGGCGGAGGGACTGGCCCGATGAAGCCCGGCAACCGGCCAGCCGTTTGTCGGCGGGCACGGTGCCAATTCCTGCAGAGGGATCCCCTCTGAGAGATGAGAGCTTCGTAGGCGAAGCCTCCTCTTTCAGAGAGGAGGCGTTTTTTGTGTCGCTCTTCTAGACGGGCGCCACGTTTTCGGCCGTTGTCTGAGCCTTGCGGCGGTGCACAGGCGGACACCTGGTGCAATAAGGTAAAAGGGCAAGGGCGCCATCTAGAGGGAGCGCGCAGTCGGGAAACCACGGAGACAGGAGGCGTAGGTAGGGTGGAAGCGGTGCGCATCGAGTGGACGCCGGAAGGAATCGCCAAGCTAGCGGATTGGTGGGAGGAAAAGACGCCCCAGGAGCTTCTGGCCCTGGCGGTGGAACGTTTTGGCACAAAGGTGGCGCTGGCCTGTAGTTTCGGTGCCGAGGATGTGGTCCTCGTCGACATGCTGGTGAAGATCAATCCGGAAGTGCCGATTTTCTACCTGGACACCGACAAGCATTTCTGCGAGACCTATGAAACCCGCGACCGCCTGTCTGCCCGGTACGGCATCTCGTTTGTGCAGGTGAAGCCGGCGCTGACCTTGGAGGAGCAGGCGGCGCGCTACGGGGAGCGGTTGTGGGAGCGTGATCCCAATTTGTGCTGCAATCTGCGGAAAGTGGCACCGCTCGCCGGGTTTCTGCGGGAGTTTGACGCGTGGATTACCGGCATTCGCCGCGAGCAGGCGCCGACACGGGCCAATGCGCGCAAGGTGGAATGGGACGCCAAGTTCGGGGTGGTGAAGTTCAATCCCCTGGCAGACTGGACGTTCAAGGACGTGTGGCGGTACATTCACGAAAACAACGTGCCATATAACCCGCTGCATGACCGTGGGTACCCCAGCATCGGGTGCGAATGTTGTACGCGGCCGGTAAAGCCGGGCGAGGATTTCCGCGCCGGACGGTGGGCCGGTTTCAACAAGACGGAGTGCGGCCTGCACACGACGTAGGTTGACGACGGGGAGGGTGTACCGTGCAGAAGCTGATTGTGTTGGCGTTGATTGGACTGCTGGCGCAGCTGGTGGACGGGGCGTTGGGCATGGCGTATGGCGTCACGTCAACATCGCTGCTCCTCTTGTTTGGCTTGAGTCCGGCTGCCGCCTCCGCTTCGGTGCATCTGGCCGAGGTGGTCACAACGGCGGCTTCTGGTCTGTCCCATTGGCGGTTTGGCAACATCGACCGTCACGTGGTCCGCACGCTTGTTCTCCCCGGTTCCATTGGCGCGTTTGGTGGGGCCTATTTTTTGGCCAGCGTGTCCGGTGAGACGATCAAGCCGTTTGTTTCGGCCTTTCTGTTGGCGCTGGGTGCGTACATTCTGCTCCGCTTTCTTGTGGCCCGGCCGGGGTTCCGACCGAAACGCGGTCGCGTGCCGCGGCGGTTCCTCGCTCCCTTGGGGCTGTTTGCCGGCTTTGCCGATGCGGTGGGGGGCGGCGGTTGGGGGCCGATCACCACACCAGCGCTGATGATGCGTCGCGACCTGGAACCGCGTCGGGTGATCGGCTCCGTTGATACCAGCGAGTTTGCCATTGCCCTGTCGGCCACGGTGGGGTTTGCCCTGTCCATGGGCTTCGAACCCGTTCATTGGCTCTGGGTCGGCGCGCTGGTCCTCGGCGGGATCATCGCCGCTCCCATTGCCGCCTGGCTGGTGAGGGTGATGCCGTCCCATGTGTTGGGGGTCCTGGTTGGCGGGGTTATTCTGCTGACGAACATGCGCACGCTGCTGATCGCGTTGGAGGTGCCCGAGACGGCCAAGATGTGGGTGTACGGCGCGCTGTGGACAGCGCTCATTTCCGCGTTTGGCTATACGTTGCACAAGCACCGACATGCGGCGAAACGCGCGTTGGCCACGGAGAGCACACCGGGGTGATGGCCAAAAGGACGTGTCCTGCATCACACATTCGGAGGTGTCGATGTCCCAATGGTGTACGAACCGATTGTGCCACATGGGAAGCGCTTGGTTGAGCGCTACTTTCGACGGGAAGACCTTCCCGCCGCTCCCGAGGAACTGCCGTATGTCGAGGTGGACGGCTGGACCATGGCCGATTTGACGTGCCTGGCCTACGGCGCCTTCTCTCCCCTTGACGGGTTCCTGGGACGCGACGATTACGAGAGCGTACTGGAGCGCATGCGACTCGCCAACGGCACAGTGTGGACGATTCCCATCACCCTGCCCGTTCCCCGCGATGTGGCCAGCCGGGTCGGACACGGCGAGTTCCTTGCCCTCGGGCAAAACAGCACGATCTACGCCGTTGTGCGCGTCGACGATTGCTATGCACCGGACAAAGAACGGGAAGCTAGGGCCGTCTACCTGACGGATGAGGTGGCCCATCCCGGTGTGAAAAAGCTGTATGCGCGTCCGGACGTGTACATCGGCGGCCCCGTGTGGGTCTTCCGCTTGCCGCCCTCGCCCTTTCCGCAGTACACCTTTACGCCGGCCCAGGCGCGCCGCCTGTTTGTCGAACGCGGATGGAAAACCGTTGTGGGGTTCCAGACGCGGAACCCGGTGCACCGGGCCCACGAGTACATCCAAAAGGTCGCCCTGGAAATCGTGGACGGCCTGTTCTTGCACCCCCTTGTCGGCGAGACCAAGTCCGACGATATCCCGGCCGATGTGCGGATGAAAAGCTACGAAGTGCTCCTGGAGCATTACTATCCGAAAACGCGCGTCATTCTCGGGACCTATCCCGGCGCCATGCGCTATGCCGGGCCGCGGGAAGCGGTGTTTCACGCCATTGTGCGCAAGAATTATGGTTGCACCCACTTTATCGTCGGGCGCGACCATGCCGGCGTGGGCAACTACTATGGCACGTACGACGCCCAGCGCATCTTTGACCGCTTCCCGCCGGAGGACATCGGCATCACTCCCCTCTTCTTCGAGCACACCTACTATTGCCGCCGCTGTGGGCAGATGGTGTCGGCCAAGACCTGCCCCCACGGGGAGGCGGATCATGTCAAGCTGTCCGGGACGAAGGTGCGGCAGATGCTGCGCGAGGGCAAGCCGCTCCCGCCGGAGTTTACACGCCCGGAAGTGGCCCAGGTGTTGATCGAGGGGCTCCGCGTCAAGACCAACGCGTAATTGTTCGGATGCCGGGGCACAACAAAAACCGCCCGGGGAGCGATGCCCCCGCGAGCGGTTCCACCTGCCTTTTCCGGGACGAATGGCAGTCCTTTTGGGGTGTGGTCCCCATCGCGTTGCCGGCTACGAGGCAGCCCGGCGATCACGCGCTCTGCCGCTCGTACGCGGCGGATTGTGCCAGCTTGCTGTTCCGGTAGCCGTAGAGGAAGTAGACGGCGAGGCCGACGCCGAGCCAGATGAAGAAGGCCGTCCAGGTGACCGGCGGTAGGTTGAACATCAGGAAGAGGGCCACCAGGGAGCCGAGGATGGGCGTGATCGGCACGCCGGGAACGCGGAATCCGCGCGGCAGGTTGGGCTGCTTGTAGCGCATGACGAGGACGCCGATCTGGATGAGCACGAAGGCGGTCAGCGTGCCCATGTTGACGAGCTCGGCCAGCCGGCCCAGCGGAATGAAGCCGGCCAGCGTGGCGGCTACCATCCCGGTGACCCAGGTGCCGAGGTAGGGCGTCTTGTACCGCTCGTGCACGCGGGCAAACACCGTTGGCAGCAGGCCGTCACGCGACATGGCGTAGAAGATGCGCGTCTGGCCGTAGGTCATCACCAGGATGACCGTCGTAATGGTGATGACCGCTGAAACGGAGATGATGCCGGCCAGCCAGTTCTGGCCGACCATTTCCAGGGCGAAGGCCACCGGCGCGCTGTGGTTCAGCTCGGTGTACGGGACCATTCCGGTGAGGACGGCCGCCACCACGATGTACAGGAGGGTGCAGATGGCCAGGGAGCCGATAATTCCGATCGGCAGGTCGCGCTTCGGATTTCGTACCTCTTCGGCCGCCGAGCTGACGGCGTCAAAGCCGCAGTAGGCAAAGAAGACGACGGCAGCGCCGCTAAATACGCCCGCCCATCCGAAGGGCATGAACGGCGACCAGTTCTCCGGCTTGACGTAGAAGGTGCCGACGAGGATGAACAGGAGCACAATGGCGACCTTCAGGAACACGATCAGGTTGTTGACGCGGGTGCTTTCTTCCACCCCGCGCGACAGGAGCCAGGCGATGAAGAGCACGATGGCCGCGGCTGGGAGGTTGATCAGCCCGCCCTCAAAGGGTGTCTTGACGAGGGCGTGGGGGAGGGTGAGGCCGAGACCGGACAACAAACTCTGGAAGTACCCCGACCATCCGACGGCCACGGCGCTGACGGCCAGCGTGTACTCGAGGATGAGATCCCAGCCGATAATCCAGGCCAGAAACTCGCCCATCGTGGCGTACGTATACGTATAAACGCTGCCCGAAATTGGGACGCTTGAGGCGAACTCTGCGTACGACAGCGCGGCGAAGGCGGCGGCGAGCCCCGACAGGATAAACGAAAGGATCAGGGCGGGACCAGAATGTTGGGCCGCCGCCACGCCCGTGAGGACGAAGATTCCCGTCCCGATGATGGCGCCGATACCGAGCAGCACCAGGTCCAGGGCGCTGAGGGCACGGCGCAGTGACGTTTTTTCGCTTTCCTGCAACAGCTGGGGAATCGGTTTCTTGCGCCATACACTCATCGGACGTAACCTCCAAGAGATGCGGTAGGTAGGATTGCCTTACCGAAAGAAAGCGATTCGAATGATGGGTAAATCCTATCTGAAAATGTTTGCAACGTCAAAGTCGGTATGCGTGGATTGTTCCGGCCACACGCCTGCATGCTTTTTTCTTCCCCTTTTAACGCAAAAACGCGAATGTGCTTTGCAGCAAAAAAGCGATAACGCATTTCCCCCGCCGTCCGGTTTGTTTCGCGGTGCGGAGCGGCCGCCATCCGGGCGGTGGGGGTTTTGCCGTTTGGCCGTTGACACGTACCGGGGAGGCGGTTATAATACCAACTAACATCTCACACCAATATTCCGACTGTTCCGAGTGAATGTCATTGCATTCCAATACTGATCATTCGGAACAAAATCACAAGGGGAAAGGCGAGGAAAAGGCCATACGCCGTGGAACGCGACCCTCCAGAGAGCCCGGCCTGCGGCTGGAAGCCGGGCGGGTACCGTCTGCGGCGTGCTCTCCTTGGAGCCGTATTCCTGAACGCGGCGGGACCGAGCCGCGCACGAACAGGCAAGGCATCCTGCCGTCAGTAGGGAATGACGGAGGCCCCCGTTACGGGCCGGGGTATGCGTCGCATACCCGCTGAGGCCACGTGTCGCGAGACCGTGGCGAAGTTGGGTGGTACCGCGAAGTCCTTTCGCCCCAGCACCTCCCGTCGGGGAGGCGGGGTGAAAGGGCTTTCATTTTTGAGGATGACCTTGTGCGATCGAGAGAGGAGGAGTGGGGGATGACCAGCAAAGCGGCGACGGCTGAAACGTTCATACTGGAACGCGTACAGGAAGATGTGGGGCGCGAAATGACCGGAGCGGAAATTCTTTTCCGCTGCCTGATCCTGGAGGGCGTTGAGGTCTTGTTTGGCTATCCGGGCGGCGCCGTGCTGCCCATTTACGACACGCTGTACGATGTGGCCATTCGCCACGTGCTGACCCGCCATGAGCAGGGTGCCGTGCATGCCGCCGACGGCTACGCCCGGGCCACGGGGAAACCCGGCGTGGTGATTGCCACCTCCGGGCCCGGAGCGACCAACCTGGTGACGGGCATCGCCACGGCGCAGATGGATTCCGTCCCGCTCATCGCCATCACCGGCAACGTCAAGCAGCAGCTGATCGGCACCGACGCGTTTCAGGAAGCGAACATCGTCGGCATCACCATGCCGATCACGAAACACAACTACTTCGTCCGCGACGTACGCGACCTGCCGCGCATCGTGAAGGAGGCCTTCCACATCGCCACGACGGGGCGACCGGGGCCGGTGCTGATCGACATTCCCAAAGACGTGTCGGAGGCGAAGGCGCCCTTTACCTATCCCGAAGACGTAAACCTGCGCGGTTACCAGCCCACTGTCGATCCCCACCCGTTGCAGGTGGAGCGGCTCCGGCAAGCGATCAAAGGGGCGAAAAAGCCGGTCATTCTCGCCGGCGGTGGGGTGATCGCATCCGGCGCCCATGAGGAGCTCATCCGCTTTGCCGAAACGGCGCGCATCCCCGTCATCACCACGTTCATGGGGATCGGCGGCTTTCCCAGCGGTCATCCGCTTCATCTGGGCATGCCGGGGATGCACGGGACATACGCGGCCAACATGGCCATCTGCCAGTGCGACCTTCTGATCGGGATCGGTGCCCGCTTCGATGACCGCGTCACGATGGGGCGGCTCGACGCCTTCGCCCCGCACGCCAAGATTGTGCACATCGACATCGACCCGGCGGAAATCGGCAAGAACGTCGACACGTACATCCCCATTGTCGGCGATGTCAAGCGTACCCTTGCCGTGGCGCTGGAGGGTCTTACCCCGGCCGACTCGGCGGCGTGGATTGCCCAGCTGGACGCGTGGAAGCGGGCGTATCCGCTGCGCTACCGGACGACCAACGGCCGCCTGAAGCCGCAGTATGTCATCGAACTCCTCGACGAGCTGACCGGCGGCGAGGCGATCATCACCACCGACGTGGGCCAGCACCAGATGTGGGTGGCCCAGTTCTACCGCTTCAAGCGACCGCGCTCCCTGGTGTCGTCGGGTGGCCTGGGGGCCATGGGTTTCGGCTTGCCAGCAGCGATTGGCGCGAAGTTGGGGTGCCCCGACAAGCCGGTGATTGCCGTGGTCGGCGACGGCGGATTCCAGATGACCATGCAGGAGCTGGCCGTGGTGAAGCAGTACAACATCCCGGTCAAGGTGGTCATCATCAACAACCGCTTCCTCGGCATGGTCCGCCAGTGGCAGGAGCTGTTCTACCAGAAGCGCTACTGCGAGGTGGATCTGTCTGTGAGCCCCGACTATGTCAAGCTGGCCGAAGCCTACGGGCTGCGCGGACTGCGGGTCGAGACGCCGGAAGCGGCGCGGGCCGTGCTGCAGGAGGCGCTGGAGGTCGACGAGCCGGTGGTCGTCGATTGCGTCGTCGAGCCGGAGGAAAACGTCTACCCGATGGTGGCGCCGGGCAAGCGATTGGACGAAATGGTGCTGGGAGATGAGGCCTGATGCGACGCGATGAGCAGCGGCACACCCTTGCGATCCTCGTCAACGACCAGCCGGGCGTGCTGGCGCGGGTGGCCAACCTGTTCGGGCAGCGCGGGTTCAACATCGAGTCGATCACCGTGGGGCCTTGTGAGGAGCCGGGGCTTTCGCGCATGGTGATCGTCACCCGCGGTGACGAACGGGTGGTGGAGCAGATCAGCAAGCAGCTGCACAAGCTGATCGACGTCATCAAGGTGCAGCGTGTCAGCGAGTTCCCGATGGTCGAGCGGGAGCTGGCCCTCATCAAGGTCGGCGCCACGCCGGCGGTGCGGACGGAAATCCAGGGAATTGTCGAGCCGTTTCGCGCGTCGGTGGTGGACGTGGGGCCCCAGTCGCTCATCGTTCAGGTGACGGGGGATCCGGAGAAGATCGATGCGCTGATCGAGCTGTTGCGCCCCTACGGCATCAAGGAGCTGACGCGTACCGGCGTGACGGCGATGATGCGCGGTTCGGTCAAGCAGGCCGTTCATGGGTGAGGTCGCCGGGGGAATCCCCCGAGGAGCAAGGCGTTTCTACCTATATTGATTTCCCGAATCCAGAAGAGGAGGAGACGTGCGCATGGCGACGCTGTATTACGAAAAGGATGTCAACCGTTCCGTTCTGGAAGGGAAAACGATTGCCGTCATCGGCTATGGAAGCCAGGGACATGCCCAAGCGCAGAACCTGCGCGACAGCGGGTTTTCGGTGATCATCGGCGTGCGGCCCGGCAAGTCGTGGGAGCAGGCCGAGCGGGACGGCTTTGCCGTGTACACGCCGGACGAGGCGGCGGCGCGGGCTGACGTGATCCAGCTCCTCCTGCCTGACGAGAAGCAGCCGGAGGTGTATCGCGCGCAAATTGCGCCCCACCTCACCGCCGGTAAAGCCCTGTTCTTTTCCCACGGGTTCAACATCCACTTCGGACAGATCGTCCCGCCCGAGAATGTTGACGTGGTGATGGTGGCGCCCAAGGGGCCGGGCCACCTCGTGCGCCGCGTCTTTACGGAAGGTTTTGGCGTGCCGGCCCTCCTCGCCGTGCATCAGGACGCCACGGGCCATGCCAAGGCGCTGGGACTGGCCTATGCCAGCGGCATCGGCAGCACGCGGGCTGGGGTGATCGAGACGACCTTCCGCGAAGAGACGGAGACCGACCTTTTCGGCGAGCAGGTGGTGCTGTGCGGCGGCGTCACCGCGCTCATCCAGGCCGGGTTCGAGACCCTCGTCGAAGCCGGCTACCAGCCGGAAATCGCCTACTTTGAATGCCTGCACGAGCTCAAACTGATCGTCGACCTGATGTACGAGGGCGGGCTGGCCAACATGCGCCACTCCATCAGCGACACGGCCGAGTTCGGCGACTACCTCATCGGCAAGCGGATCATCGGCGACGAGGTGCGCCGCGAGATGAAGAAGGTCCTCGCCGAAATCCAGAACGGTACCTTTGCCCGTACGTGGATCCTGGAGAACCAGACGGGCCGGCCGTACATGAACGCCCGCCGGTGCCAGGAAGCCGAACACCCCATCGAGCAGGTGGGTGCGCGGCTGCGGGCACTCATGGCGTGGCAGAAGAAGCGGGAAGACGTGCCGGTGAGCCGGTAAGCGCCGGAGGATCCCGCGCCCGTCGCGGCGCGGCGGGCGCGCACCATGGCGTGGCCAGCATACGACATGCAAGGAGGTTGGGCGGATGCGCAAGATCCTGGTATTCGACACCACGCTGCGCGACGGCGAGCAGTCGCCGGGCGTCAACTTGAGCATCGAGGAGAAGGTAGAAATCGCCCTGCAGCTCGAGCGGCTGGGGGTTGACCTGATCGAAGCGGGGTTTGCCGCCTCGTCTCCAGGCGATTTCGCCGCGGTGAGGGCGGTGGCTGAGCGGATCAAGGACGCCCGTGTGGTCAGCCTGGCGCGGGCGGTGGAGGCCGACATCGACGCCGCGTGGGAGGCGCTGCGCGGCGCCGCCCAGCCCTGCCTGCACACCTTCCTGGCCACCTCGCCCATTCACCGCCAATACAAGCTGCGCATGAGCAAGGAGGAGGTCCTCGCGCGCGTCGAGGCAATGGTGCGCTACGCGGCGGCCAAGTTTCCGGAGGTGGAGTTTTCGCCCGAAGACGCCGGGCGCACCGAGCACGATTTTCTCGTCGAGGTGGTCACCGTGGCGGTGCGCGCCGGGGCCACGACCATCAACATCCCCGACACCGTCGGCTACCTGACGCCCGAGGAGTACGGCTACCTGTTCCGCCTGTTGCGTGAAAAGGTACCGGGAATCGAGAAGGTGCGGCTGTCGGCCCACTGCCACGACGACCTCGGCCTGGCCACGGCCAACACCCTGGCGGCGATCCAAAACGGGGCCGACCAGTTTGAGGGGACGATCAACGGCATCGGCGAGCGGGCCGGCAACGTGGCCATCGAGGAGGTGGCGCTGGCCCTGGAGACGCGCAAGGGGGTCTACCAGGCGACCACCGGGCTGAGGCTGACGGAGATTGCCCGCACCAGCCGCCTCGTCAGCCGCCTGACGGGAATGATCGTGCCGCCGAACAAGGCCATTGTTGGGGCCAACGCCTTCGCCCACGAGTCGGGGATCCACCAGGACGGCGTCCTGAAGGAGGCCAGCACCTACGAGATCATCCGTCCCGAGACGGTGGGCTTGGCATCCAACCGCCTCGTGCTTGGCAAGCATTCCGGACGCCATGCCTTCCGCGAGCACCTTCGCGCGCTGGGGTACAACCTGGAGGGGGAGCAGCTCGACGCGGTGTTCCGGCAGTTCAAGGAATTGTGCGACCGCAAGAAGCAGGTGACCGACGATGATATTCTTGCCCTCGTCGAGCAGCGCCTGGCCCACCCACCGGAACATTTTGTACTCGATGGCCTGCAGCTGACCTACGGCAGCGCCTTTGTGCCCACGGCTACCGTGCGCGTGCGAACGGCAAACGGCGAGATGCGGGAAGAGGCGGCTTGTGGAAACGGGTCGGTGGACGCGATTTACAAAGCCTTGCACCGGGCCACGGGGGAGGCGGTGGAGCTGGTCGACTACAAGATTGCCTCGGTGACCGACGGAGCCGACGCCCTCGGCGAAGTGTTCGTCCGCCTGCGCCAGGGGGACGTGACCGTGCAAGGGCGCGGCGTCAGCACCGACGTGCTGGAGGCGAGCGCCAAGGCGTACCTGAACGCCCTCAACCGGATCGTGGCGAGACGCGGCGGTGCGGTGCGGGAGGCCGACGCGTTGGAGGTGACGCCCCGTGGCTGAACGCTGGCGCGTTGCCGTTCTTCCCGGCGACGGCATTGGGCCCGAGGTGACGGTGCAGGCGGTGCGCATCCTCGAGGCGGTGGCGGCGCACCGCGGCGTGGTGCTGGAGGTGCGCGAGGGCTTGATCGGGGGCGCGGCCTATGACGCCGTCGGCCGTCCCTTGCCCAACGAGACGCTCAACCTGTGCCGTGCGAGCGACGCCGTCCTCCTCGGCGCCGTGGGCGGGCCAAAGTGGGACGCGTTGCCTGCCGACAAGCGGCCCGAGGCGGCCCTCCTCGGCCTGCGTAAGGCCCTCGGACTGTATGCCAACCTTCGGCCCGTCACCCCCTTCGACGCGCTGTTGCCGGCTTCCCCGCTAAAAAGCGCCTACCTGGCGGGGGCCAACGTGCTCATCGTGCGCGAGCTGACGGGGGGCCTCTACTTCGGCGAAAAGCGCCGCACGCGCACGCCGGAGGGGGAGGAGGAGGCTGTCGACACCCTGGTGTACCGCACGTCGGAAATTGAGCGCGTCGTGCGGCGCGCCTTCGAGCTGGCCCGCGGGCGGCGGAAGCGGGTTACGTCGGTCGACAAGGCTAACGTGCTGGAAAGCTCGCGCCTGTGGCGGGAGGTGGCCACACGGGTGGCGGCGGAGTACCCGGATGTCGAGCTGGAGCACCTCCTTGTCGACGCCTTTGCCATGGAGCTCATCCTCAACCCGCGCCGGTTTGACGTGGTGGTGACGGAAAACCTCTTCGGCGACATCCTCAGCGACGAGGCCGCGGTGCTGACGGGGTCCATCGGCATGCTGCCGTCGGCCAGTCTCGCCGACGGCCGGTTCGGGCTGTACGAACCGGTACACGGTTCGGCGCCGGACATTGCCGGCGAAGACCGGGCCAACCCGCTGGCGGCGATCCTCTCGGTTGCCCTCATGCTGCGCCACACCTTCGGCGACGAGGCGGCCGCGGCGGCGGTGGAGGACGCGGTCAAGCGCGTCCTCGAGTCGGGCGTCCGTACCATCGACCTGGCCGAGCCCGGCGACCCCGTCGTCGGCACGAAGGCTATGGGCGATCGGGTGGTGGCGGCGCTGGAGGCGGCGCTGGTGAAATAACGCATGCCAATCCAAAAGCGGCTGACGACGGAACGCGGTCGTCAGCCGCTTATGTTGCGCAAAAGGTTTTCTTCAGATCGGTGCGGGGTCCAGCGCCTTCAGTACCCCGCTCTCCATCTCCAATACGCGGTCGCTCAAGGCCGTAATGTCTTCGCGGATGTGGCTCGTTAGCAGAATCGTGACGCCTTCCGCCTTCAGCCGCTTGACGAGATCGTGCAGCATGGCCACGCCGTCCGCATCCAGCCCGCTTGTGGGTTCATCCAGGAGCAGAAGGTTGGGTTTTTCCATGATCGCCTGTGCAATCCCGAGGCGCTGTTTCATCCCGACGGAGAACTTCCGAACCTTCGTCCGGGCGGCATGTTCCAGTCCGACAATGCGCAAGGCTTCCCGAATTTCTGCGTCGCCGATCTTTCCTTGAATCGACGCGAGGATCTTGAGGTTTTCGTACGCGGAAAGGGATCCGATAAACCCGGGCTTTTCAATCAACGCGCCGAGGTTGGGGGGAAAACGTCTCTCGCGAACCACCGCAAAATTGCCCACCCAGATTTCCCCTTGTTGGGGAATGATCAGACCGGCAATGCACTTGAACAGCATGCTTTTTCCCGACCCATTGCGGCCGACGATGCCGACCACCTCACCGGGGTAGGCTTCGAATGAGACATTCTTCAGGATCGGTTCGTTTTTCAAGGTGAGGGAAATCGCGTCGACTTTTAGAAAAGGGGATGTCACTGGTACTCACTCCCTCGTCTTGTGATTGTTGTGGGGGTTGTTTTCCCGATCATCATCCCGATCATGAGAACAAGTAGCCCGGTGACAATGGCCAAGGAGGCAATCCCCGCCTGTTCACCGATCAGGAAGTATTGGAGCGTGTTGGGCCAACCCACCCCATCCAGCAGCAGGTTGAGCACATGGTACGACAGCGTGCAGGTAAACGCGTAAGCCGTTTTTGCTCCCAGCAGCGTTGCAAGGAGAAAGAGAACCGATAAATGGGTACTGTACAGGAAAAGAAAGGCGGTCAGCAAAAGAACGGAAACCCCCTCGCCGGGATAGGAGACGAGCAGAAAAGGAAGAGGCGTCAACCCGTATACGACCGCGTTGAGAAGCAAGACGAACCGAATTTTTTGCCCGATCCACGATTGGAAGGAAGCGTGGCGCCATGCTTCGAGGGCGAACCGGTCGTTTACCTCGGTACTCCAGTAGGCTCCGACCCCGATAAGCCCGATGGCCATAAGCCAGGTCCAAAACAGGACGAGCACACTGCTGAAAGCGGTGGACACACTGGACAGCCAACTTTCCTGGAGGACGGGGGAAGGGCTGAAAAAACGAAAATACGGCACCCAGCATGTCAGAAGCTGAAGCCCCAAGACGGCTCCCAACAGGATGCGGTGTTTCAGCAAATCGGTTGCCACGTCATCACCCCAGAATGGCCCTGTTGGTTTTCATCTGCCCCAGCATGAAGGACAAGACAAGGGTTGGGACAAGGTACAGGAACGAGACGGTAAAGGGGAACGCAAACGAGCGCGTTTGCAAAAGCAGATGCGCCTGCGGCGAGAGAAACGTCAGGACGGGGGGAACGATTCCTGCAGGCGTCTGGGCGATGATCCAATACATTGCGACAAGGATAAGGGTGACGGCTGGTCGCTGAAAGATCTGCGCGAACACCGCACTCAGTACACCGACGAGCACAAAGCTTGCGAAGAACAACAGCACTTGAAGAACGAGCACCGACAACGGGTTGTGGGTTTGGTACAGGTATGCATTGGCCACGCGATAACCCGGGCTTTCGGCCGGGTTGGTGGAGGACTTGGCCAATTGTGCATATGCGTCGCTCCATTCAAACGCCACCGGGTACTGAAGCGCGGTGATCGCCAGAGCGATGAGGAACGCCGTACTGAGGAAAACGATGGTGATCTGCACGATGGCCAAGACCTTTGCGATCCAGAGATCGGATCGCTGGGAAGCGCGATAAGCAATGAGCCGCTCCATGTCTTTGAAATAAAACAAAGGAGAAACGATGACAAGAAAAGGGACAAACAATCCATAGGTGGTATAGAGCGGGTTATCAAAGATCTGGAACATCGCCTCCAGCAGGTTCAATCGCAGCCCGTTGTGTTGGAGCCTTGTTGCTTCATCCATGCTTGTGAGTACGGTATAGCCGATTGCTCCGCCCATGGCAAAGAGCGTGGCGGGATTCCGTAGGGCGAGCTTGGCGTAGAAGCGAGCCAGGGCATACGCGGAACGGTTCACCTTACTCCTCCTTTGCCCGGAAAAATCGGATGTAGACAAACAGGCTGATGGACCACACGACCAGGTATTGCAGGGCAACGGTGGCCGGGGTGGCGAACGTGTTGTTGCTGGGTCGCCACATAACGGAGGGTTCAAGATACCCCAGTCCAAAAAGGCCGAAGAGGAAGCCGAAGATGATATAAATGGCAAAGGGAATGACGTTGGCATAATAGGGGTTGCGGAACAGTACGGAGGTTGCCAGTCCGACCGTTGCGTAGGTGGCGCCAAACAAAAACGCCAGGCCAATGAGCAACCCCATATGCACGAGCGGATCCGGGGGATCGAGGTTTTGGAAAAAGGGGGGGGTTCCGTTCGGATCGGGTACGGTCATGGGGTACTTCGCCGTTACCCAAATGAGGGCGCTCACCAGTGGAATTACAAGAACAAGCCCCCCTGCCAACGCGTTGCTCACCAGTTTTGCGGTCTGATAGCGGGCCAGCGAGAGTCGCTGCATCACAAATCTTGAAAACCCGCTGTTTCGTTCAATCGCGTAGGATTGTGCGAAGGGAATCGTTGCGATAACCGGCGCAAGAAGGGAGATGTATCCGTCGTGTAGCCAGAGAAACAGGCGAAGCGCTCCCATTTCGCTGGCAAACTGCAATTTCGGAAGGGTCCATGCCGCAATACCGGCCATGGCGATCAACAAGCCGATGAGGAATGGATAAGAGAAAATAGATCGTTTGATTTCAAGTACGAGATAGCGTCTCATATCCTTTTCACCCCTATCAACAAAGGAGCCAGAGAGCCAAGAATTCTTGCTGGCCACTCTGGCCCCTTAAAAAACCGTTAAGAATAGTTTACTATATTTTTAGCGTTTTAGAACCTTAGTACTCGTCTGGGCTCCATGTTCCTCGTGCTTGAACGTTTACGAGCGTAGTCAGTTTATTGGTATGACCCAATCGGTAGCCTGTACCGGGTTGGTTCTGCCCAGAATAGTACGGAAGGATTACGCGGGATCCACTCCTAATTTCTACTTGCTGTGTCACTTGAGTGGTGGTACCCCGATAAATGGCGGTATATTGGACGTATCCTCCACCAATGCTCGTGTTGTTGTCCACACCTCTTGAGGAGTTGACCTTGACAGTCGGATTTGTATATGCGGTTCCTCCCAAGCGTGGAACAATTAGGTCATAGGATTCAATGTTTCGGGCGAATGCGAGGCTTGTCCCCAATAAGGTCAGACTTGCCGAAAGGGTCAACAGTGCCACGGGTTTTTTAATACGAGTAGAAATCATGTTGCTCCCTCCTATAATCTAAATGATTTGCATTTAAGGTGAATTAAATCAATTAATTAAATTAATTTATACCCTTGTGACTTTCATCCCTCCTCTCTTGTTGCCCCACGATGTTGCCCCATATCCTGCAGAACCCCTGTACCGACTTAAGCACCGTTAAAAAGTACTTGTTTTTCAAATCATCTACTCCAATGATAGATTCACGTCGATCAATTGTCAATATCTTCATGGCTCTAAGTCAATAACTGTGGATGGGAGGTCAACCAAGCCAAGGGTATAAAAGCGAGGAGCATCTTTCGCACATAGATCTCACGGTTACGGAAGCCGTAGCTGATTCGTTTGAGCAGCTTGATCTTGGTGTGCACGCCCTCCGTGTAGCCGTTCGAAACACGCCAGGTGTGGTAAGCCAGAATCGCCTCGCGCCAGCGGCGGAGCGTGCGTCCCCACTGCAGGAGCGCGGCATCGCTTGCCGACTGGGCCTCAAAGATCACGCGGTCCAGGATGGCTGCGGCTTCGTCTCGATTGGAAGCACGGTAAACGTCTCGCAGCTGCTCTTTGACCCAGTGAAAGTGGGCCACGTTCTTGTGATGCTTCCGAATGGCGGCAAGCTGGGCAGCTTGGCGTTCGGTGAGGTCGTCCTCGTTCTTCAAAAGCGGCCAGCGCCTCAGGCGCACCCCGGTCACCTGCTGTTCCACAAGCCGTGCTTCGTCAACCCGCCGATTCGCGTCCTGGATGACGTGAAACGGATCCGCCACGATGACAGCGCCGGGCAAAGCGCGCTTCACGGCATGACGCCAAGCATCCTTCAGGTCGATGCACACGGCCTGAATCCGCTGACGAACCGTCTCCGGCAGCTGGCGCAAAAAGCGCTCCAGTGTTTTCATGCGGTCATCCGGCAAGATGGCCAAAAGGCACCGTTTTGGCCACACGCATGTGACCGTAACCATCATGTCACGGCCACGATAGCTGTGTTCATCGATGCTCAGCACGAACGCATCAACATCCCGGAGGGCTTCCTCGAGATTTACCTGCTGGCCTACGCACCGGAAAAGCAGACGGCGCAAGGTGCTGGTGCTTGTTCCGCTTTCCTGGGCGGCACGACGAAAACTGCCTGCTTTCAGGCGCTGGAGCAAAAGGGCTTCGGCCCGTTCGGTCCTGCGTGCCCAGGGGCGAATACCAGGAAAGCGTTCGGTGAACACTTTTCGACAGGCCGTGCACTGGAAGCGCCGGGGACGTACCCAGAGGTAAACCGGTTTCTCGTTGCACCAGGTGTGCAGCTTCCGTTTCCATTCGCGCGCACGATCGTAGACGCGGCGTGTCAGCTGTCCACAATCCGGACACCGCGCTTCCTTACGCGGCCGACCGGCGTAGATGTGAATACCATCGGATTGATGCACGATACGGTAAACAATCCACGATTGTAAGCCGAACATTTCTGCGGTAAGCTTGTTCATAGGCGGTCGCGAGCCTCCTTCGGGATGTGGTGTGCTTAACTATCCCTTGGCTCGTCGACCGCCTTTTCCTCTTAGAACCCACACTTTTTAGCGTAGAGCCTATCTTCATGGGAAATCACGACAAATCTAGATCGTTATGCAACATCATCGCAACTTTTGTTCGAATATGTCGGCAGGCGAAAATGGATACGGTTCACAAGACGCGAAAACGCCCTCGGCCGTGTGAAAGCCGAGGGCGTTTCTTTGCCGTTAGCCAGGGGGAGACAATGAACCGGAAGGCGGCGTCTGTACGGTTTTTGCCTGCCGGTTTACACCCACCCCGCCTCGTCGAGCGCCCGCACCGCAAGCACGAACATGGCATGGGACCACGTGAGTGGGATCACCCACGCCGGTTCGCCGGTCTTGCGGTGCACCTGCTCGGGTAAAAGGTCGAGGGGCGTGCGGTGCTCCACGGCCCACTGGAAGAGGGTCCGCGCCCGCTCGCGATTGCCGGCGGCGATGTCGTACAGGGCCAGCCACAGCGTGGTGAGGATCCACGGGTTGCCGCCGGCGTAGGTGTCGTCCTCGTAGCGCTTGAGGCCGCCGACACCGGGGACGGTGAGTCGCTCGGCCACCGCCTCGGCCGTGTGGCGCATCCGCTCATCGTGGGGGGAAAGGAGGCCGAAGGGCACGGCCAGGCCGAGCAGGCTGACGTCGATTACCGGATCGACGGGCAGCTCGTAGCGCGTGTAGCCCTTCCATGTGCGCACGACGCGCTTGCCGGGCACGTCGGAGCGTTCGTAGGTCTCCCGGTCGACGCGGAGGCGGGTCGAGCGATAAAACACGCCGGCATCGGCGTTCCACAGCCGCGTCAGCACGGCGCGGCGCATGGCGTCGGCCGCCTCCTGCCAGCGACGCGCGTGGGGGGTGCGGCCCAGCGTCTCGGCGATGCGCGCGGCACCCACAAGGCCCCCGTAGACGGCGGCGGCCGAATAGGTGTGCACGCCGTCCCGCTCTTCCCACAGGTCGCGGCTGGGAAGGGGCAGCCCTGTCTCGGGGTCGCGGAAGGCCAGCAGGAATTCCGCTCCCCTTTCCACCGTCGGCCACAGCTCGTCGAGCAGGGCGCGGTTGCCCGTAGCCTGATAGTGCTGCCACAGCCCCCACAGGATGGAACCGCCCTCGTCGACCTGCAGCCCCCACGAGGGCGCAAGGAACCCGTCGTGGTAGTGGCGCTGCTGCCAGGATCCGTCCGGGCTCTGCGCCCGGGCCGTCCAGCGGTAGAAGGCTTGCGACAGGTTGGTGAGCCCGGCGCGGTCGAAGGCGACGGTGATGTACGCCGCGTCGCGCCCCCAGCAGTAGGCGTAGCCGCCGCACCGGGTGAAGGCCTCGTCAAACTCCGGCGCGGCCAGCACGCTGCCCGTCTCGCGGTCGGCCATGAGGTGGAAGACGAGCACGGAGCGACGGTACAGGCGCTGGAGCGTCTCGTCCGCCGCGGACAGGGGGGCCGCTCGGGCCACCTTGGTCCGCCAGTGCTGCACCGTTTGCGTCAGCCACTCGTGTGCCGGCGTAGCCAGGGCGCGCTTAAGCCGGGCGAGGGCGTCGTTCGGGGACAGGCCGGCGGCAATGAAGATCGGCAGTGTCACGCGGCCGCCGGGCGGCACCGTGATGTCCCACGACAGGGCCGCCTCGGGGTGCATGGCGATGTCGCTGCCCGACAGGCGGCCGTCGGCGGCGTCGGCAAAGGCGTGCCCGGCCTGAAAACCGGACGTTTCCCGGCTGCTCCCGACGGCAAAGGCGTAGGGACGCCGGTAGTGGACGACGGCGTTGCCCTCCTCCGCCACGTAGCAGGCCTGGTAGTAGGGGTGCTCCTCGATGACGAAGGCGGCGCAGTGGATCACACGCAGCGGAAGGGCCGTCCCGCCCGTGTTGACGAGGGTGAGGGCGCGCACGAGCAGCGCTTTTCCCGGGACGGCAAACGCCGTTTCCGTGACGCGGACGGGCCACGTTGGGTGAACGGCTTCCGTCTCCAGGACGTTGGTGTCGTCCAGGTACCGTTGGCGGTGGGACCAGGGTGAACGGTCGAGCCAGGAGGGGGGAGACGGCGCAGCCGGGTTATCCAGGCGAACTAGGCCGATGCGCGCCTGGCCGATGTGCTGCGGGCCGTCACCGTGGGGCCACCAGAGTCGAAGCAGCTCCCCGGTGCAGCTGAAGGCGGCCAGCATGAGGCCGTCGCCAACAATCGCGTCATTGCGCAGCGGTTTGGATGACACGAAATTCGCTCCTTTCCTTCCATCGCGTGTTCGGTCACGATGACGCTCGACCCTCTTGCAGCCGGTGGGAGAGGGGACCGTGGCGGGGGGAGAAAGGGTTCCCGCTCAGTGGCGGCGCAGGGTGGTCGATTTGCACGATTCCCGCACGATGAGGCGGTGGGGAACGATGACGCGCGGGGAGGGTAGCACTTCGCCGGTGATGCGGCGCAACAGCAGGCTGATTGCCGTTGTACCCAACCGGTAGATGTCGATGTCCACCGTTGTGAGCGGCGGCGTGGTCAGTTCTGCCAGGGCCACATTGTTGAAGCTGACCAGGGCCAAGTCGTCGGGAACGCGCCATCCGTATTGATAGAGCCTGCGCAGGATGCCGATGGCGATGATGTCGTCGGTGACCACCAGCGCCGTGGGCCGCTCGGGCATGTGGAGCAGGCGGTCGAGGGCCAGATAGCCGCCTTCCTGCAGGAAGGGGGCTTCGATCACCCATTCCGGGCGGACGGGGATGTCCGCTTCCGCCAGGGCTGCCCGATAGCCGGCCAGGCGGTCCTGACTGACGACAAAGGTTTGCGGTCCGCTGATGAAGGCGATGCAGCGATGTCCCTTCTCCAACAGGTGGCGGGTGGCGTCGTAGGCAGCACGCACGTTGTCGGTGTCGACACTGACAATCTCGCCGCTTCCCTCGTCGTCTTCGGCGCGACCGATGAGCACGAAAGGAAAGCGCTGTTCCCGCAAAAAGCGGATGACGGGATCACCCGAACGGGAACAAAGGAGAAGGACCCCATCCACCCGCCGCCCCAGCACCAGGCGTGCCACCGCTTCCCGCTCTTCCCGGTCTGTTGAGCCGGCGGCGAGCAAGAGGTCGTAGCCGGCCTGCTGGGCCTGTACGGAGATCCCGCGCAACACCTCGGGGAAAAAGGGGTTGACGAAGAGCTCCTCGGCTGCACGCGGCAGGATGATGCCGAGGGTTTGTGTGGTTTGGGACACCAGGCTTTTGGCCGCCGCGTTGGGCACGTAGCCGAGCCGCTCCATCGCTTCGCGCACGCGGCGTGCCGTTTCCTGGCTGATTTTCGGATGGTTGGCGAGAACACGCGACACGGTGGACGGCGAGACGCCGGCCAGCCGCGCCACGTCCTTGATGGTGACCGACATGGGCGCCTCCTGTTGACTTGGCCGTGGGATGTCGTGGATAATGCAAACGTTTGCCTTAGCAGTACTGTATCCCCCGGTCCACTCCCCTGTCAAGGGGAAAAGGTCCAAGAATTTTCGTCGAGGACCAAGAGGAAAACCGCCCGATTGTAGTGATTATGGATAAAGCAAGCAGAGCTGGAGGCGTTACTATTGTCAGATAAGAAACAGTTTTCTGTTATTCAGTGCAAACGTTCGCACCAACAGGTTGCCGGGTGGCAATGGAGACGCTTGGCTTTCCCTTGGATCGAACCCAGAGGCAGCCGTTGGCGTAGGCCTGTATGCCTTGAATATCTACGACGCCTACCGCGTGGCCAGCTGCGGGACGCGCAGGGGTCCACCGGGATTTTTGGAGGGTGTTGGATTGGCGGAACCGTTCTGTCGTGGTACAGTGATAGAAAAATGCAATTTGGAGTGAGCGCAACCGTGTACCGCACCATCCTGTTCGACGTAGACGGCGTATTCTTGAGCGAGGAACGCTACTTTGACGCCTCGGCCTTGTGCGTGTGGGAACTGTTGGGGAGCCGGCAGTACCTGGGGCTCGACCTCGGCTTCACGCCGACGCCGGACGAGCCCACCATCCGCCGCGTGCGGCGCGAGGTGTTCGCCAACGACCGCGTCCTGTCCTTCCTCAAGAGCCGGGGCCTCAATTCCAACTGGGACATGGTCTTCCTGACCTTCTCCTACCAGCTGATCCTGCTTCTTGAACAGTTGGCCCGGAAGGACCGCTCTTTTGTGCGCGACGTGCTCCGCGGTCCCATCGACCGCGGCGTGCTGCAGGAGATCGGCGCGCGCGCCCGGGGCCTCGGCTTTGTGCCCCGGTACGACGCCTTTGTCGACGCCTTTGCGCCGTCGCCGGCCGTCAAAGCGGAGCTGCTCTTCCACCTGAACGAGGTGGCGGCCCGGGGAACGGGGGTGGAAACGGAGATCTTCTCGCGCAACAGCGCGCTGTGGGAACTGTGCCGGGAGGCGTTTCAGGAGTGGTACCTGGGCGACGAGCGGTATGAAGAGACGACGGGCCGGCCAACGAGCCAACCCGGAAAGCGCGGCTTTCTGGAAGACGAGATTCCCCTCGCCCCGCCCGACGCGTTGCGCGATCTCCTGGCTTCGCTTCGCCGGCGGGGGATCCGCCTCGGTGTCGGCACGGGCCGCCCGACGACGGAAACGGTGGTCCCCCTCTCGGCGCTGGGGCTGCTGTCCTTCTTTGACCCCGACGCCGTGGTCACCGCCAGCGACGTGCTGGCGGCCGAGCGGGTGCACCCGGACGCGGCACCCCTGGCCAAGCCGCACCCGTACACGTACCTCAAGGCCCTGTTCGGCAAATCGACGCCCGACGAGGTCGTGCTCCGCACCGCACTGCCCGTCGGCGAAGCCGATGCGGTGCTGATCGTCGGCGATTCCTTGGCCGATCTCCTCGCCGCGCGCCGCATCGGCTGCCGGTTTGCCGCAACGCTGACCGGGCTGGAAGGAGCCAGGGCGCGGGCGAAATTTGTGGAGCACGGGGCCGACTACATCCTGGAGGATGTCACGCAGCTCGTCACCCTGCTGACGTAGCGAGGGGCTCGAGGGCTGTCGCACCGCAGCGGGGCGCCGACGTGCGCCCCCTCCCCGTCAGCGAAAAACGGTGAGGCGGCTGTAGCAGGCGAGCTGTTCCAGCAGCACGCGCGATAGGGGAACGACGAGATCGGCGCGCGACCAGTCGCGTTTTCCGTTTCGCGTATACACCGTCATGCCGGTGACGGTGATGCGGTAGGGGCTTCCCGCAAAGGGGATGGCAGCGGGAAGCGGCAGCGGCGACGACGGCGTCAGCGGCATGTCGGGGGTATACGGAACGAGGCTGACAATGTTGGCGAGGGGAATGCGGAAGGAGACGTGCGGACGCTGGATCACGAGTTCCTCCGTGGTCACCGTCGTGCGCACGTCGCGCAGCACGTGGCAAAACTTCACTTCCCCGGCGATGTCGCGAACACGGACGAAGCTTGAACGCACGGCAATCCCATCCTTTACGCGCAAACGGTTTCCTTTCATTGTAGCACACCGAGTCGTGGGGAACAGAAGGGGGAGATTGGAAGGCCGGGCGCGGCCTGTGTTTCGTTTGGCGCGTCCGGAGGCTCCGTGGTATGATGGGGGGCGGAAACGCGAGCGAGAAGGAGTGGGGTGGAGATGTATTTTGTGTACAATCCGCAGGGGCTAGGCGACGTCGTCCTGGCCGCTGTCGACCATGCGCCGGAAGGGGAGCGCGTGGTCGAGCGGGCGGGCGATGCGGTTCTGATCCGGCGTCGGGAAGACGGGACGCTGGCGGGCATCAACCTGTTCCGCTTTTCCCAATACACCACCTGGCCGGTTGTGGGCGTGGCCCTGGCCAGCCAGGAGCGGGTTGACCTGTTCAACGCGGCGTTGGCGCAGGCGGGCGTTGGGGAACGGCTCACCTTTGTCCCGCGCATTGTTGTTGGACGCGTGGTGGAGAAGGCGCCCCATCCGCAGGCGGACAAGCTGAGCGTGTGCCGGGTGGACGTAGGGGACGGCCGGCTGCGGCAGATCGTGTGCGGCGCGCCGAACGTGGCCGCCGGGCAGACCGTGGTGGTGGCCCTCCCCGGCGCCGTCCTGCCCAATGGCCTGCGCATCCAGCCGGCGCAGCTGCGCGGCGTCGATTCCGAGGGCATGATTTGCGCCGCCCGCGAGCTGGGAATGAAGGGCGCGCCACAGCAAAAGGGCATCCTCGTGTTGGATGAGCGTGCCTATCCCGTGGGTGCGCCCTTTGCCGAACACGATTACGCACAGGTGAAACGCGGGGCCTGATCGGTTCCGCGTTCTGTTTTGCGGCCGATTTTCGCGTGGCGGACAGGAATTTGGCCTGCCGTCGCGAAAACGAGGTAAGTAGGAAAGATGAACGGAACCGTCCCCATTGTTCGAAAAGGGAGTTTTCGCGATGGACTGGAAGAAGCTCTGGAAACAAGTAAAAGCATGGCTGGCAAAGGAAGCGTCAACGCCAAGCGGTTTGGATGATGACCCGGTTCAGGCGATGAAGCGGGCCAAAGCCCGCATCATGACGGTGTATCCGGATGAAACGCCCCCGTTGACGAAGCCCGTCGCGGGACCTGTGATGCCCAGTGGGCCGCTACGCCCCCGTGCCCGGAAGCGGCCGTTTCCTTTTCCCGCCGTGCCGGATGACGAAGGGCTGTCGGCACCGATACCTGGGCAGCGCGGGAACCGCTTTGGGGAACGGAGCGGGTTGACGATGGGAAGCGAGCTGGCGAGCGAGCGGATCCGGTCGAACACCTCCGATACAGAGCCGCGGCCGGCACCGTTTCGCCCGACGGATGTGCCATCGCCGGTGTTCGGCTTCCGGTCGCGACCGCAGCGTCCTTCGCCGCCCCGGAGCGAAGGAACCCCTCAGGTGGAGCAGACGACACCTCCTGCGGCGAAGGAAGCCTCTACGCCCAGCGGGGAAGAGACCGCCTCTCCGGCAGAAGCGGTTACCCGCGCCGTTGAGGAGGCCGCCGCAACGAGGGCGGCGGAACCCGTGGCGGACGTGGAGGACACCTCCCGTGTGGACGAGGGGATTCCCGCAAGCGTGAACGGGCTTGCTTCCGCGGCAGACGAAGCCGCCCCCGCTGCGGAGCCGGCGGTGCGGGTGGTGGAAGGCGTTCCGGAGGGGGAGGACGAGTCCCGAGGAACGGAGGGGGAAGGGGACACGCCCGATGCCGACGGGAAAGGTTCCGGCGCGGATCCGGATGCGTGCCCGCCGGCGGATGCCGTTCCCCCGCCGGTTGCCTACACTGTGCGGTATGCGATCCCGCCGAGGCTCAAAGCCCAGTTGGCTGCGCAAAACGTGCCGTTTAACGTGCTGGCGCGCCCGGTTCCGGGTAGTATCGCCATCGTGCGTTTTCACGGAACAGCGGCGTCGGACAGTGCACCGGGTTCAACGGCGGATGCGGCCCATGCGGAGGATTCGGCCCATAGGCAAGGGAGAGCGGATGGCGTGCCGGAGGGCTCCGGCGTCACGGCAGACCATGGGGGCCAGCGGCCCGCGCCGGCGGGAATTGGTGCCTCGGGCGGTCACCCGGCGATGTCCGGTGCGCCGCAGAGCAAAGCCGTCGGTGCGTCTCCGGAACGGTCGGACGCTGCGGCTGCAGGGGATGACGCACGCCGGGACGCCGACACGCCCTACGTCCCGCCTTCCCTCGACCTGCTTGACGATCCCCTGCCCTGTGCCGGGGAGGACGAGGCGTTTATCGCCGAACAGATGCGCAGGCTCGAGGAGACGCTGCGCCATTTTCACGTGCGGGCCAGCGTGACGGGTGCTACGCACGGGCCCACCGTGACGCGTTTCGAGGTGCAGCCCGAACCGGGGGTAAAGGTGAGCCGGATTACGGCGCTGGCCGACGACATCAAGCTCAATTTGGCGGCGCGGGACATCCGTATCGAGGCGCCCATTCCCGGGCGCTCGGCCGTCGGCATCGAAGTGCCCAACCGGACGCGGGAGCCGGTGTTCCTCAAGCGCATCGTCGCCCACGAAGCGTTTCAACACCACCCGTCGCCCTTGGCTGTAGCGGTGGGCGTGGACATCGGCGGGGACGTGGTGGTGGCCGACTTGCGCAAGATGCCGCACCTCCTCATCGCCGGCGCGACCGGGTCGGGCAAAAGCGTATGCATCAACGCGCTGCTCATCAGCCTGCTGTACAAGGCGTCGCCGGAAGTGGTGCGCCTCTTGCTCATCGACCCGAAGATGGTCGAGCTGACGCCGTACCAGGACATCCCGCACCTGGTGGCGCCGGTGGTGACCGATGCCAAACTGGCCACCGCAGCGCTCCAGTGGGCCGTGCAGGAGATGGAGCGGCGCTATGAGCTTTTTGCCCGCTGCGGCGCGCGCGATTTGGAACGGTACAACCGCCTGGCCAAAGCGCGCGACGAGGAGGGCACGGGCCCGCTCCCGTACATCGTCATCGTCATCGACGAGCTGGCCGACCTCATGATGGTTGCGCCCGGTGACGTAGAGGAGGCCATCTGCCGCATCGCCCAGAAGGCGCGTGCCTGTGGCATCCATTTGGTGCTGGCCACGCAGCGCCCGTCGGTGGACGTGATCACCGGGCTGATCAAGGCCAACATTCCGACGCGCATCGCCTTCGCCGTTTCGTCGCAGGCCGACTCGCGGACCATTCTGGACATGGCCGGGGCGGAGAAGCTCCTCGGGCGCGGCGATATGCTGTACCTCGACAGCGGCGACCCCAAACCGCGCCGCCTGCAGGGCTGTTTTGTCTCCGATGAGGAAATCGAGCGCGTCGTCGCGCACGTTCGCCGGCAGCGTGAAGCAGCCTATTGGTTCGACCGCGACGACCTGCTCCGCTCCGTGGGGGAAGCCGGCGACGTGGACGACGAACTGCTGGCCGAGGCGGTGCGATTTGTGATTGAACAAGGCCAGGCCTCGGCCTCCATGCTCCAGCGGCGCTTTCGGATCGGGTACAACCGTGCCGCCCGCCTCATCGACGCGATGGAAGCGCGCGGATGGATTTCTGCCCCGTCCGGATCGAAACCGCGAACGGTGCACATCACCGAGCAGGAGTATCGCGACCTGTTTGACCGGCCGGTGCATCCGGCCTGAAGCCGGGCGAGCCGCCGTCCCCTTGCTGCCGGGGGTGACGAGGGCGGTCGGCCGCCTGACCGACCGCCGAACGATGTAGAAAACGCCTTGCCAATGGGCAGGGCGTTATTTTTTTTGTCGCGTTGCCCTGGTTCCGATGCCCGCGCTCAGGTTGCCGGAGCGGAAGGGGTTGCCAAAGTGAGCTAAAACAGATAAGATAATGCTATGACTGTTATATAACAAGGGGCGGTTGCCGATGTGGGAACAGGTGTACACGCCGGTGGGCGGACAGTTGGCGGCGTCGGCGGCGTGCGCCCTCGTGCCCGTTGGGGCGTTTGTGTATCTGTTGGCTGTGCGCCGTGTTCGGGGATACCGGGCTGCCCTGATTGCCCTTGCGCTGGCGATCTTGTTGGCCGTTGGCGTTTGGCGCATGCCGCCCGCGATGGCCCTGGCCGCGGCGGGATACGGCGTGGCCTATGGCCTGTGGCCGATTGGCGGGGTGGTGCTAGCGGCGGTATTCTTGTACAAACTGGCGGAGACTAGCGGGCTCGTGGCGGTGATTCGCGCCTCGATTGGGCAGATCACCGCCGACCGGCGGCTGCAGGTGCTCCTCATCGCGTACGGGTTTGGCGGGTTCCTGGAGGGGGTGGCCGGTTTTGGCACACCGGAGGCCATCACGGCGGCGCTGCTCGTGGGCCTGGGGTTTCGACCTCTGCTCGCGGCGGGGCTGTGTCTGGTGGCCAACACGGCACCGGTTGCGTGGGCCACAGTGGGCATCCCTATCGTCGTGGCCGCCCAGATGACGGGGCTTGACGCTTCGTCCATCAGCCGGGCGGCAGCCCTTCTGGTGATGCCGTTGTCGCTTATTGTCCCCTTTCTCTTGGTGGCGATCGTCGATGGCTGGCGCGGCGTGCGCGAGACATGGCCTGCCGCGGCGGCAGCCGGCGGTACCTTTGCCCTCGTGCAGGTTGTGCTCGCATCGAAGGGACTGTACGAATTGCCCAGCGTGTTGGCGCCCTTGGCCAGTATGGCGGCGCTGGTCGGATTTGTGCGGGTGGTGCAGCGGAGGGGCAGGACGGCCCGTGCGGGTGCGGCGGCGTCTGTCCGGTGGCTGGCCGCAGATGAAGTGGCGGCTGCGGCTGCCCAACGTGGAGGCCCGTCCCTTTGGCCACGGGGGGCGGAGATGGGCGAGGGGCGTCCTGAATCGATACCGGCAGGGCAGGTGCTGCGCGCCTGGTCACCCTTCTTGCTGTTGATTGCCGTCGTTGGCGTCTGGAACGTGCCGGCGGTAAAGGAGTTGTTGGACCGCGCAGCGATCGTGGTGCCGGTTCCGGCGCTGCATGAACGGGTGTGGGTGACGTCGCCGGCCGCCTCCGTCCCCATGCCCCTTCCGGCGGTGTACGTTTTCAACGGGCTGGGCGCGGCGGCAACGGCCGTGTTCCTCGCGGCGCTGGCGGCCAAGCCGCTGTTTTGCCTGTCGTGGCGGGCGTACCTGACAGTAGGCGGCCAAACACTGCGGGAGCTCGGGCGTTCGTTGGTGACGATCAGCCTCCTGCTGGGTGTAGCGTATCTGGCCCGTTATGCCGGACTCTCGGCGACGTTGGGCGTGTTCCTGGCCAAGACGGGCTCCCTTTTTCCGCTTGTGTCTCCGGTGTTGGGCTGGCTGGGGGTTATGGCAACGGGCAGCAACACGTCATCCAATGTGTTGTTTGCTCCGTTGCAACACGTTGTGGCGCAGCGGGTTGGTGTGGATTCGGCGCTCTTGGTGGCGGCCAATGCCGCCGGCGGTGCGGTGGGAAAGATGGTTTCCCCGCAGTCCCTGGCCATTGTGTGTGCGGTGACGAATCTGGTGGGGAAGGAAGCGAAGCTGTTTCGGTTTGCCCTCAAGTACAGTTTGGGCTTGTTGGTGTTGGTGTGTGGGCTTGCGATTGGATACGCGTGAGGGCTTTGCCGGGGTGGATGGCGGGCATCGGGAGCAGACAAGACGACCAAAAGCGGGAATTTTCAGGTGGCCGGAAGGGCCGGTTTTTTTTGCATTTCGTGATGTATCCCGTCCAGCGGGCGGAAAACGGGCAAAAATGGGGCAAAAGATTTTCGATCTTTTCGCCGATTTAAATGGTAACGAATTCTGGGAACAGGAGGTGTTTCGATGGAGAGGGAACCGGTGCGCATCCTGCGGAGCAAGGCGGCACGAGACGCGCTGCGGAAGGTGCAGCGGGTGGCGGAACGCATCGCGCCGCTTCTCCGGCAGGCGCGGGATCTGGAAGACGTGCGGGCGCGCGTGTACGAGCTGCTGGACGGCGAGCTGGAGGACGATGAATACCTGCTGCTTGTAGACCCGGAGGGGCGCGCGCTTGTCCACACCAACCGGCTGCGCGAGGGAACGCGCTTCACCGATCCGGTGGGGCAGAAGGCCGCGCAAACGACGGAGCCGCTTTTGCAGCTGTATTCCCGCAACACCGGTGAACTGGTCATCGACGCTTCCTGTCCGGTGGTGGCCGAAGGGGCCCGACGGTACAACCTGCGCTTGGGTCGCCTCCTTCATCGGCCGTTTTCGAAGCCGGCCATGTACGGGGTGGGGCTGATTCCTCCCGCTGCCGCCGGGAGCACGGTGTTGGCCTTCGCTTGGCCGGAAGGGGCCATTGCCACGGTGATCGGCCTGGCCGTCGGCGCGGTGGGCGCTGCCTTCTTCCACGCGGTTCTGGAAAGGCGTGTGGAGAAGTGGTTGCGCATCGCGCGCCACATTTCATCCGGTGATTTGACCCGGCTGGTAGAAGAAAAACGCCGGGACCGCTTTCACCAGGTTGGCTACGAGCTGAACAAGATTGTGCTGGGCATGCGGGCCATCCTGTCGGAGCTGGCCCAGGCGGCGGCAACATCGCGGGAGATCAGCGCCCGGCAGGCCGGCGAGACCCGCGAGCTGGCCGAGGCGTTGCGTGCGCTGAACGGGGAGGTGCAGAACATCCGTCAGGGAACGGAACAGCAGTTTGCGGCGCTGGAGGAGGCGCTGGCGATGATCGAGGAGGTGGCCAAGGCGGCGGAAGCGATGAAGGCGAACACGGGGCGGGCGATGGAGCTCAGCGACCAGGCCGCCGAGGCGGCGGCCGGCGGGACGCGGGCCGTCGGGGAAGCGCTAGCGAAGATGGAAGGGATCGAGCGGGCAGTCGAGGAGGCGGTGCGCACGGTCAACCGGGTGGCGGCGGACGCGGCGGAGATCGGCAGCCACGCGCAGGCGATCACGGCCATTGCGCGGCAGACGAACCTGCTTGCCCTCAATGCCTCCATCGAGGCGGCCCGGGCCGGGGAGAGCGGCCGCGGCTTTGCCGTGGTGGCCGACGAGGTACGCAAGCTGGCCGCGGAGACGAACGCCTTTGCCAAGACGATCCTGGAGATCATCGAGAAGATGCAGGGCGAGGCGGCGCAGGCGGTAGAGGCGGTGGAGCGGAGCGTGGCGGCCATTGCGGAGGGTGTCGAGGCGGTGGGGGTGGTAGGCGAGACGCTGCGGCAGTTGCGGGAGACGGTGGAGGAGGCGCAGGCGCAGGTGTCGGCGAACCACGGCCACGCGGAGGAGCTGCTTGCGGAATGCACGGAGATGGAGAAGGTGATGGGGGACTTGACGGGGATTGCCCAGCGTTTTACCGAGGCGGCGGCGGAGATGGCGGCCACGGCGGAGGCGCGGAGCGAGACGGTGCGCCACCTGGCCGGCGAGGCGGAAACGCTGGCCCGACAGGCCCGTGAGTTGACGAGGATCGTGCATCGGTTCCGGCTGCAATGATCGGCTGACGCGCCAGGCGATGGTGCTTCGTCTTCTCCAGAGCGGTTGGACGCGTGAGGGAACACTTTACGGGAACGGAAGGAGGATCTGCGTTGGATCAGAATACACGCATTCTTCAGAGCAAACAGGCCAAACAAGCATTGGAGAAGGCCAAGCGGATCGCGCAGGAGGTTTCCTCCCTCATTCGCCAAGCTGGTGAACTGGAACCGGTGCGAGGCGAAATCTACGCGCTCTTTGATCGTGAGCTCGGGGATGACGAATACATCGGCATTATCGACGACGAGTTGCGCGGGGTGATCCACACCAACCGGTTGCGCGAAGGGGTAATCTATACCGACCCCGTGTCGAAAAAAGTGGCCGCGACTGATGTGCCGCTTCTGCAGTGGTATCCGCGCAACACCGGCGAGCTGATCATTGACGCATCCTGTCCCATCGAGTCGACGGGCACCAAACGCTATACCCTGCGGTTGGGGCGCGTCGTCCAGGAGCCGTTTTGGGGGCCGGCCCTAGCCGGACTTGCCCTGGTTCCGTCCCTGTGTACCGGTGTGGTGGCGCTGCTCATGACTGGAAAATGGGGAGTCGGGGCCGTTGCCGCTGGGACCGGAGCGGTCGTCGGCGGCATTGCGGCAGGGGCGTTTTACGGCGCCATCCAACGTGCCGTGCGCAAGTGGATGCGCGTCACGCGGAACATCGCCGCCGGTGACTTGACCCGGCTGGTAGAAGAAAAACGCCGGGACCGCTTTCACCAGGTTGGCTACGAGCTGAACAAGATCGTGCTGGGCATGCGGGCCATCCTGTCGGAGCTGGCCCAGGCGGCGGCGACGTCGCGGGAGATCAGTGCCCAGCAGGCCGGCGAGACCCGCGAGCTGGCCGAGGCGTTGCGTGCGCTGAACGGGGAGGTGCAGAACATCCGTCAGGGAACGGAACAGCAGTTTGCGGCGCTGGAGGAGGCGCTGGCGATGATCGAGGAGGTGGCCAAGGCGGCGGAAGCGATGAAGGCGAACACGGGGCGGGCGATGGAGCTCAGCGACCAGGCCGCCGAGGCGGCGGCCGGCGGGACGCGGGCCGTCGGGGAAGCGCTAGCGAAGATGGAAGGGATCGAGCGGGCAGTCGAGGAGGCGGTGCGCACGGTCAACCGGGTGGCGGCGGACGCGGCGGAGATCGGCAGCCACGCGCAGGCGATCACGGCCATTGCGCGGCAGACGAACCTGCTTGCCCTCAATGCCTCCATCGAGGCGGCCCGGGCCGGGGAGAGCGGCCGCGGCTTTGCCGTGGTGGCCGACGAGGTACGCAAGCTGGCCGCGGAGACGAACGCCTTTGCCAAGACGATCCTGGAGATCATCGAGAAGATGCAGGGCGAGGCGGCGCAGGCGGTAGAGGCGGTGGAGCGGAGCGTGGCGGCCATTGCGGAGGGTGTCGAGGCGGTGGGGGTGGTAGGCGAGACGCTGCGGCAGTTGCGGGAGACGGTGGAGGAGGCGCAGGCGCAGGTGTCGGCGAACCACGGCCACGCGGAGGAGCTGCTTGCGGAATGCACGGAGATGGAGAAGGTGATGGGGGACTTGACGGGGATTGCCCAGCGTTTTACCGAGGCGGCAGCGGAGATGGCGGCCACGGCGGAGGCGCAGAGCGAGACGGTGCGCCACCTGGCCGGCGAGGCGGAAACGCTGGCCCAAAAAGCAGACGAGTTAACGCGCATCGTGCACCGGTTCCGACTGCAGTGACGCAAAAGGGGGTTACCGCGTGGAACGGGAACAGGGCCCCGTTCTCGCCAGCAGGCGAGACGGCGGCCCTCGTTTTTGTTCCATCTGCATAAGCCGGCCGGACGTGGGGAAGAGGGGGCAGGGCGGATAACGCGTTAGCGAGGCGCCGCATCCAACGCTTCGGCCAGCACATCCACCCAGTGCACGGCACGCACGGAGCCGTGAAGACCCGCACGAGAGAGGCCCAGCTGCATTTGCAGCAGGCAGCCGGGGTTTCCAGTGGCGACGAGATCGGGCGAAAGGCGTGCCACATGGTTTATCTTCCGCTCGAGGATGCGCCCGGCCATCTCCGGCTGGGTCAGGTTGTAAATGCCGGCCGAGCCGCAGCAGCGGTCCGCTTCGGGCAGCTCGCGGAAGGTCACCCCGGGGATGGACGAAAGGAGCTGGCGCACTTCCCGGTGCACGCCCATGACATTGCGCAGGTGGCAGGAGTCCTGGTACGTGACCGTCGCTTCCAGCCGACCGAGGGGCAGCGGACGGCCGATTTCCACGAGCAACTGGCTGGCGTCGCGCACTCGCGCGCTCAGCCAACGCGCCCCCTCGTTGTCTGGCAGCAGATGGGCGTATTCCTGGAGCATCGCTCCGCAGCCGCCGGCAGCGAGGACGACGAAGTCGACGCCGGCGCGGCGGAACGCCTCGATGTTCCGGCGGGCCAGCCGGCGCGCCGTCGCCGTGTCGCCGGCATGGGCGTGCAGGGCGCCGCAGCAGGTCTGTTCCGGCGGGATGACGACGTCAAAGCCCGCTTCCGAAAGGAGCCGCGCGAGGTTCGCGTTGGTTTCGGCGTACAGCACGTCCATCACGCACCCGCGGAAGAGGCCCACCGTGGTCAGGGCGCGGCCTTTGGCCGGGATGCGGGTGCCCAGAGCCTCGGCGACACCGCGGGGAGAAGGGACGGGCAGGATGGCCTCCATGTCGCGCAGGTGGGCGGGAAGGAGGCGCAGCAGGCCGCTTTTGCGCACCGCCGTTTGCAGCCCCGACGTTTGGTAGAAGCGCAGGAGGCGACCCAACCGCTTCAGCCTCCGCGGATGGGGAAACACGTGGGTGAAAAACACCTTGCGCGCAAGGCGCACACCCCACGGCATCGGCGCGTGGGCGGCGAGGGCTTCGCGGGCCTGTTCGAGCAGATGGCCGTACCGGACGCCCGAGGGACAGGCCGGCTCGCAGGCCCGGCAGCCGAGGCACAGGTCGAGCTGGTGTCGGAAGGCCTCGTCGGGCACGAGGAGGCCGTCTTTGACGGCCTTCATCAGCGCGATGCGCCCGCGGGGCGACGCGGCCTCGTACCCGGTTTCCTGAAACGTGGGGCAGGCCGGCTGGCAAAATCCGCAGCGCATGCAGTTTTCCAGCTCGTCGCCGTCCAACACCTCCTGCAGGTGTCGCTGAAGCCGGGCGGTGCGGGCGTCGGGAACGGGCCCTTGCTCCTGTTCTGTTGGCGGCATCGCGATGGTCGGATCAGGCGTGGGGGTGCGGGACACGATAGATCACCTTCCGTTTCCGCCCATCCGGAGGGAAGATTTTCCCGGGATTGAGCAGCCCCTCGGGATCGAAGGCGCGCTTGATCCCTTTCAGTACCTCCAACCCGGTCGGTCCCACCTTCCATTCGAGATACGGCGCTTTGACGGCACCGACGCCGTGTTCGCCGGTGACGGTGCCGCCCAGTTCGATGGCGGCGGCAAAAATCTCCTTGAACGCTTGCTCCACGCGAGCGATTTCCTCCGCGTCGCGGGCATCGGTCGGGCAGGTGGGGTGGAGGTTGCCGTCGCCCGCGTGGCCGAAGGTGCAGATGAGCAGGTCGTATTTTTTCGCGATCTGTGCGATGCGTTCCACCATCGGTGCGATCTGCGCGCGCGGGACGGTGGCGTCTTCGAGGATCGTCGTCGGGCGCAAGCGGGCCAGGGCCGACAGCGCCGTGCGGCGGGCGGTGCGCAGCGTTTCGCCCTCCTCCTCGGTGGCGGCCACCCGGATCTCCCGCGCGCCGGAATCCTCGCAGATGGCGGCGATGCGCTGAAGGTCGCGTTCCACCACTTCCTCCGGCCCGTCTTGTTCGATGAGCAGGAAGGCGGCGATGTCGGTGGGAAGGCCGATGCGCATGTAGTCTTCGACCACCTGGACCGTGGCCTGGTCCATAAACTCCAGCGTGCACGGGATGATGCGGTGGGCGATGATGCGGGACACCGCGCGGGCGGCGCTGTACAGATCGTCGAAGAGGGCGCTCATCACTTTGCGGTATTCCGGTTTGGGCAACAGGCGCAATGTCGCCTCGGTGATGACGGCCAGCGTACCTTCCGACCCGACGAGGAGGCGGGTGAGGTCGTAGCCGGCCACGTCCTTGACCAGCTTGCCGCCGGTGCGCATTACCTCCCCGGACATCAGGACCGCCTCGAGGCCGAGCACGTAGTCCTTTGTGGTGCCGTACTTGAGGCCGCGCAGACCGCCGGCACATTCGGCGATGTTGCCGCCGATGGTGGAAATGCGCATGCTGCCGGGGTCGGGCGGATAAAAGAGACCTCGCGCCTCGACGGCCTCGTGCAGGTGCTGCGTGACGACGCCGGGTTGGACCGTTGCCGTCAGGTTTTCCTCGTCGATCTCGAGGATGCGATTGAGCCGCGTCAGCACGAGGACGATGCCGCCCTCCACGGGAACGGTCCCGGCGCTCAGGTTGGTCCCGCTGCCCCGCGGGACAATCGGGATGCGATGGCGGCTGGCGATGCGCAATACCGCGGCCACTTCCTCGGTGCTTCCCGGAAAGACCACAGCGGCGGGCATGGCCTGAAACAGCGGGGTCGCGTCATACGAATAGGCGAGAAGGGCCTCCGGATCATCCCGCACGTGCGCTGCGCCGACCGCGGCGACCAGTTCCCGTTTCACGGTTGCGGGCAGGCTGCCCATCGGTGCGTTCCTCCTTCACCCCAATGATCAGATGACCCGATATTTACAGAATCCTTCTTCTATTTTATCGGCAGGTGGTGTATCATTGCAAGAACATTTCGATGATCTGATGACTTGACAAGTTGATCATTTGGTTTTAATATCAATTACGAGTACAATAAAAATTCTGAATAAGATGAGAGGGGGGAGCGCATGGCGTGGAACCAAGTCTATGCGCCGGTAGGCGGCAATCTGTGGCTGTCGGTGTTTGTCGCCTTGCTTCCGATCGTCTTCTTCTTCTACGCCCTGGCCGTTCGCCGCATGCCGGGGCACAAGGCCGGCCTGATCACCGTCGCGCTGACCGTCTTGATCGCTGTGTTCGTCTACCGCATGCCGGTTTCGATGGCCCTGGCGGCAACCGGCTACGGGATTGTGTATGGCTTGTGGCCGATCGCGTGGATTATCGTAACCGCTGTCTTTCTGTACAAGATTACGGTGAAGAGCGGGCAGTTTGCCATCATTCGTTCCTCCGTGGTGGCGATCACCGAAGACCAGCGGCTGCAGGCCATCTTGGTGGCCTTTTGCTTTGGCGCCTTCCTTGAGGGGGCGGCGGGTTTCGGCACGCCGGTGGCCATTACCGCAGCGCTTCTGGTGGGCTTGGGTTTCCATCCGCTGTACGCCGCCGGGTTGTGCCTCATCGCCAACACGGCACCGGTAGCCTGGGGTGGCGTGGGCATCCCCATTACCGTCGCCGGATCGGTATCGGGAATCGACCCGATGCTGATCAGCCAGATGGCCGGACGCCAGTTGCCGCTGTTGTCGATCCTCGTGCCGTTCTGGCTGGTGGCCATCATGGACGGCTGGCGCGGCATCCGGGAAACGTGGCCGGCCACCCTCGTGGCGGGTCTCTCCTTTGCCGCCGCCCAGTATGTGACGGCCAACTTCATCAGCCACGAGCTGCCGGACATCACCTCGGCGCTGGTTAGCCTGGCGGTGACGGCGGGCTTCTTGAAGGTATGGCGGCCGGCGTACATCTTCCGCTTTGTGCAGGGACGTCCCGTGCACATTCCGGCCCGCGAAAGCGGTCACCGGGAAGCGGCCGCAACGGCCGGCGGGACGGGGTACACCCTGGGCCAGGCGGTCAAGGCGTGGTCGCCGTTCTTGCTCCTCACGGTTGTCATCGGGATCTGGAGTCTCAAGCCGGTGAAGGATGTGCTCAGTTCCTTTACGATCCAGGTACCCGTGCCGTTCCTGCACAATGGGGTGCAAAAGGTGCCACCCGTGGTGGAAACGGTGACGCCGTACGCGGCGGAGTTCAAATTCGATTGGATCGGGGCAACGGGGACGGCCATCTTCGTGACCGCTCTCCTGACCAAGTTTCTGATCCGCATGCCGTGGCGCGACTGGTTCAAGCTGTTTGGCGAGACGGTGTGCGAGCTGTCCCGGCCGATTGTTACCGTCGGCGCCGTCCTGGGCTTTGCCTACATCGCCAATTATTCCGGGCAGTCGGCCACGCTCGGGCTGGCGCTGGCGGCGACCGGCAGCCTGTTCCCGTTCTTCTCTCCCGTGCTGGGGTGGTTGGGGGTCTTTCTGACCGGCAGCGACACGTCATCCAACGCCCTCTTTGGCAACCTGCAAAAGGTGACCGGCGAGCGCATCGGCATCGATCCGACGCTCTTCGTTGCGGCCAACACCACGGGCGGCGTGACGGGGAAGATGATTTCGCCCCAGTCCGTCGCGGTGGCCTGCGCGGCCGTGGGCCTGGTGGGGAAGGAGTCCGACCTGTTCCGCTTCACCCTCAAGCACAGCCTCCTGCTTCTTCTCGTCCTGTGCGTGTTGACCGCGCTGCAGGCGTACGGGATGCCATGGATGATCCCCGGGGGCCATTGACGAGGCGGTTGGTGCGGGATGGCCGTGACCCTTGCAGGCGGGACGGTGCTTCCCGGTGCATGGGGGTCGGTTGCGGTTGTTCGCATCGTGACAGGTTCGCTACAATGGAGGCACAACCACGATGGTTGAGGTGACGACCTCCTTGAACATCCGTCCGATCCGAACGAAGAAGCTGTATGAAGAGGTGGCCGAGGAGCTCAAGCGAATGATTCGCGAGGGCGAGCTGAAACCTGGCGATCGGCTTGCATCGGTGAAGGAGCTGGCGGAAGCGTTCAATGTGGGCCGTTCGGCGGTGCGGGAGGCGCTGAGCGCGCTCCAGGCCATGGGGCTCGTCGAGATGCGCCAGGGGGAAGGGACCTTCGTGCGCAACTACGACCCCTCCGCACTGGTCCAGCCCATTGCCGCTGCCGTCCTGATGAACCGCGAGGATATCTGCGCGTTCCTGGAGGTTCGCAAGATCCTGGAAGTGGGGGCGGCGGGTCTGGCCGCCACGCGGCGCACCGAGGAAGATCTGGCCCACATGGAAGAGGCGCTGCGGGAGATGGAGGCGAGCCTGGGGTCCTGCGAAGAGCTCGGAGAGCGGGCCGATGTCCGGTTTCACCTGGCCGTCGCCCGGGCGACGAAAAACCGCATCCTCATCAAGCTGATGAACACCATTGCCGACACGATGCAAGAGACGATGCGCGAAAGCCGCCGCCTGTGGCTGTATACCGAGGAGGCGACAGCGGAGCGCCTATACCGCGAGCACGTGCGCATCTACGAAGCCATCCGTGCGCAAGATGCGCCGTTGGCCCAGCAGCGCATGCTCGCCCACCTGGTGAAGGTGGAGGAAGTGCTGAACCAGGCTGCCGAGGCGGAGGACGACGAGTAGGCCGGGCGAAGGCCGGGGGCGAACCGTACAGCAGGCCCGAACCGGTTCACGGGAGGGGAGCGGGGCAGCCGAAGCTGCCCGACGTGAGGAAAGGCCGACGTCCAGCAAGGAGGAAAAGACGATGCGGGTCGCGCTGTTTGTCACCTGTTTGGTTGATGTCTTTTTTCCGGACGTGGCCAAGAGCGTAGTCCGGGTCTTGCGGCGCTACGGGGTGGAAGTGGAGGTCCCGCGAACCCAAACCTGTTGCGGCCAGCCGGCTTACAACAGCGGCTACCGTGCCGAGGCGCGGGAGGTGGCCAAGCAGCTGATCCGCGCCTTAGAAGGCAGCACCTACGTGGTGACGCCGTCGGGGTCGTGCGCGGCGATGATCCGTTGCGAATACCCCCGGCTGTTTGCCGATGATCCCGAGTGGCACCCGCGGGCCGAGGCGCTGGCCGCCAAGACCTATGAATTTTCCGAATTTATCGTGAACGTCTTGGGCGTGGAAGACCCCGGGGTCACGTTTCCGGCCCGGGCGACGGTCCACACGTCCTGTCACATGACGCGAGGGCTGGGGGTACAGGAGGAACCCTTGACTCTGCTCAAGAGGGTCGAGGGCCTCGAGTTGTGTCCGCTGCCCAACCGCGAAGACTGCTGCGGGTTTGGCGGTACCTTTGCTGTGAAAATGGCCGACATTTCCGCGGCCATGGCCGACGAGAAGATCGACCACATCGAGGAGACGGACGCCGAGGTGCTGATCGGCTCAGACATGGGCTGCCTGTGGCACCTGGGCGGGCGCCTGAGCCGAAGGGGGAAGCGGCTGCGCGTGCTGCACGTGGCCCAGGTTCTCGATGGGGGGAGGGAGTAGGATGCGGACAAGTGCGGAGCGATCTTTTGTCCGACGTGCCCGGCAGGCCCTTGCCGATTCCACATTGCGGGCGGCGGTGCGGAAGGCCCAGGAGCGGTTCCGTTCCGGCAAGCGGAACGCCGAAGCGGAGCTGGGCCACTGGGAGGCGTGGCGGCGCTTGGGCGAGGCGATCCGCCGCCACACGATCGAGAACCTGGATTATTACCTGGAGCAGTTGGCGGACAACGTGGAGAAGAACGGCGGCACGGTGGTGTTCTGCGCCACGGAACGGGAGGCCGTCGAGTACATCGTGCAGGTGGCGCGGGAAAAGGGCGCGCGCCGCGTGGTGAAGTCGAAGTCGATGGTCTCCGAGGAACTGCACCTCAACCGCGCCCTCGAGGCATTGGGGGTTGAGGTGGTCGAGTCGGATCTCGGGGAATACATTATCCAGCTGGCCGGCGAGCCCCCGTCGCACATCATCGCCCCGTCGATCCACAAAAACCGGCGGCAGATCGCCGAGCTGTTTTCCCGGGTGGCCGGCGAGCCGGTTCCCGACGACACCCCGTCCCTCACCCGGTTCGCCCGGCGCCGGCTCCGGCGCGCGTTTCTCGAGGCCGACATCGGCATTACCGGCTGCAATTTCGCGGTGGCCGAGACGGGCACGGTCGTGCTGGTGAGCAACGAGGGCAACGCTCGCCTGACGACGACGCTGCCGCGCGTGCACATCGCCATCATGGGCGCAGAGCGCCTGGTGCCGACGTGGGACGACCTCGATGTGATGCTCCACCTCCTGCCGCGGGCGGCGACCGGGCAGAAGATCACAAGCTATGTGACGGCCGTTTCCGGCCCCCGCCGCCCGGGGGATGCCGACGGGCCCGAGGAGTTTCACCTCGTCATTGTCGACAACGGCCGCCTGGACATCCTCGGCACCGCCTACCAGGACGTGCTCCATTGCATCCGCTGCGGGGCATGCCTCAACGTGTGCCCTGTCTATCGGCACATCGGCGGGCACGCCTACGGCAGTGTCTACTGCGGCCCCATCGGCAAGGTGCTGACACCGCTCCTCGGCGGGATGGAGGAGTGGCAGGAGCTCCCCCACGCCTCCAGCTTGTGCGCCGCCTGCAGCGAGGCCTGTCCGGTGCGCATCCCGCTCCATGAGCTCCTGATCGAGCACCGCACCGAACAGGCCTCCCGGGGCATGCGCCCGTGGGCGGAGTGCTGGGCCTTTCGCCTCTACCGGTGGGCGGCCACCCACCCGGCCTTCTACCGGCGAGCGGTGCGGTGGGCGCGCCGGGTTTTGGCCCCGCTGGCCGACCGGGAGGGCAAGGTGCGCCTTGCCGTCGGACCGCTCAAGGGCTGGACGGCGCAGCGTGACCTGCCGCTTCCGGCGCGCCAGTCCTTCCTCGACTGGTGGGAAGCGGAGGGCCGGAGGGAAGCGCAGGGGTCCAATGGCCGCACGAAAGGGGAGGAGCGCGATGGCGAACGGAGTGCGTGATGCGCGGCGGGAAGCGTTCCTGAACCGCGTGGCTGCGCGGCTGGGCAAGCCGCGGGGGCGGCGGGTGATGCGCCCCGATTTTGGACCGCTTCCCTCGCAGGCGGAGGAGCAGCTCACCACACCGGCGGCGCGCGCCGCGGCTTTTTGCCGGGCCCTGGAAGCCCTGAAGGGGCGCCCGCAGCGCGCGGCCGACCTGTCGGAACTCGACGATGCGGTGCGCGCCATCGTCCGCCGCCATGGGGTTCGGCAAGCGGTGTTGTGGGATGCGGCCCATCCGGCGCTGGAACGGGTTGAGGCGGCGCTGTGCGCCTCCGGCGTCACCGTGCGGCGCTGGCCCGACGGCGGCACGGTTTTTGCCGAGGCGTGCGAGCTGGGCGTCGTGGTGGCGGAGATGGCCGTGGCCCAGACCGGGAGCGTGGTGCTGCCGGCGCGGGGCGGGCAGGGCCGGAGCGTCAGCCTGCTGCCACCCGTTCTGTTGGTGTTGGTCGACGAGGAGCGCATCGTCGGCACGCTGACCGATGCCCTGCGCGCCATTGGCCGGCGGGCCCGCGGCGGCGACCTGCCCGCGTGCGTCAACCTCGTTACCGGTCCGAGCCGTAGTGCCGACATCGAGATGGACTTGTCCGTCGGCGTGCACGGACCCGGCGCGGTGTACGCCGTGGTGGTCGGGGCGTTGGGCTCATCGCGCGCGCGGTAGTGCAGGGCAACCCTCCCCGAGGAAACGGGGAGGGTTTAACCTTTTTGTAAACAAGCTGGTCTTTTCCTGTAGATGTGTGATTATGTATAAAGAGAAGGCCTGCGAACAAGCCCTGTCGAGTCGGGCAAGGAGGGATGCGCTGTGGTGATACGTCCGAAGGGCAAGGCTTGGCGTGTGGTCCTGATCGGTCTGTTTATCCTGGCGCTCCTTGTCACCTCGTTGCAACCCGTTTTCGCCGATGCAACGGTTGGCGAAACGGTGGTGACGCTGGGTAAAGACCTGACGCCGTCGCAGCGGCAGGCGGTGCTCCAGGAGATGGGGGTCGACCCGAACGCGGTGACCATCGTCGAGGTGACCAACGACGAGGAACACCGCTACCTGGGCAATGTCCTGCCGAAGAGCGCCATTGGGCGTCGGGCGATCTCCTCGGCCAAGATTACCCTGGAACAGCCAGGTTCGGGCGTGAACGTGGAGACGCACAACATCACGTGGGTCTCCGAGTCGATGTACGTCAACGCGTTGCTGACGGCAGGGGTAAAGGATGCCTCGGTGTACGTGACGGCGCCGATGCCGGTATCGGGGACGGCCGCCTTGACGGGCGTGATCAAGGCCTTTGAGCAGGCGACCAACACCTCTATCAGCGAAGAGCAAAAGCAGGTGGCCAACGAGGAGATGGTGCGCACGGCCCAGCTTGGCGAGAAGATCGGGAACCCCGACAAAGCGGCCGAGCTGATGCTCCGGCTGAAGGAGGAGCTGGCCAAACAGGGCGGTGACCTTTCAAACGAGGCGCTGCGCCAGTTGATCATCAATGTCGCCGGCGACCTCAACATTCAGCTGTCGGATCAGGACGTGGCGCAGCTGACCCAGCTCCTGCAGCGCATTGCCAACCTGCCGATCGACTGGTCCAGCGTGCGCGACCAAGTCGCGCTGGTGCGGGACAATCTGGACCAGATCCTCAATTCCGAAGAAACGCGCAGCGTGCTGCGGGCGTTTCTCGATTTTCTCGTCACGCTCTTTGATGCCGTGGTGCGCCTGTTCGGCTGACGCGCGTCTGCCGCGGGGCGCTTTTTTTCTGCGCGCGGAAAAAACGTTGACATTTCCGCCGACGCGGCGTATGATTATTCTCAACAACCGCACAATCGTATAGGCAGTGCACCTACTCTTATCCAGAGCGGTGGAGGGACTGGCCCGATGAAACCCGGCAACCCCGGAACGCGTTTCCGGAGAGGTGCCAATTCCAGCAGAACCCCTCAGGGGTTCTGGAAGATAAGAGGAAGGCGACGCACGGCTTGACCGCAAGCGCCCTCTTCTTATCGGAGAGGGCGTTTCTTTGTCTGAGGGCGCAGCCTTGGCGTCGTGAAGGGAGGAGGTCGGGGATGGACCGTCATGCGCGCAACACCCTTTCCATCGGTTCGTTTCAAGTGGAATGCGGCGCGGTGTTGCCCGAGGTAACCGTAGCCTACGAAACGTGGGGAACCCTTTCCCCCGAGCGGGACAATGTGGTGCTCGTCTGTCACGCACTGACCGGCGATGCGCGCGCCGCCCGCACCCCGGACGGCCCCGGGTGGTGGGAGGGGCTGATTGGCCCCGGGCGGTACATCGACACCAATCGCTATTTCGTCATCGCGTCCAACGTTCTGGGCGGTTGCTACGGGACGACGGGGCCGTCGAGCCTCAATCCGGCCACGGGCAAGCCCTACGGATCGGCGTTTCCGCCGGTGACGATTCGCGACATGGTGCGCGTGCAGGCCCGCTTGCTCGACGCCCTGGGCATCGAGCGTGTCTTGGCTGTCGTTGGCGGCTCGATGGGCGGCATGCAGGTGCTGGAATGGGGCGTGATGTATCCCGACCGCGTTGGTCGTCTGATCCCCATGGCCACGGCGGCATACCTGTCGGCCACGGCTATTGCCTACAACGACATCGGGCGGCAGGCCATCTTGGCCGATCCCAATTGGCGCGGAGGCGACTACTACCCCGGGCCCGGGCCGGAAAAGGGGCTGTCCATTGCCCGCATGGTGGGGATGGTGACGTACCGCTCGGCGGCGCTTTTTGATGCGCGCTTTGGGCGCAATGTGCGCAACGGGAAAGCACCGATCGATCCGGACGTCCTCTTTGAGGTGGAGAGCTACCTGCGCTATCAGGGAGAAAAGCTGGTTCGGCGGTTTGACGCCAACACGTACTTGCTTCTGTTGCGCGCCATGGACACCCACGACATCGGCCGCGACCGCGGCGGACTCGACGCTGCCCTTTCCCGCATTGCGGCGCCGGTGCTTTTCGTGGGGATTACGGAAGATCTCCTCTATCCGCCCGCGCACTTGCGCGAGCTGGCAGAGCGGCTGCGCCGGATGGGCAAGGACGCGCGCATGGTGGAAATTTCCACACCCTATGGCCACGACGGGTTTCTGGTCGAGTTTGACAAGATTGGTCCACACGTGCGCGCGTTCCTCGCCGAAGCGCATGCGGATGCGGTGGAAACGGCCTCACGCCAGGTGGTGTGAGGCCGTTTTACGTGTGCGCAGCCGGTCGGCAGATGGACGCACAACGGAACCTGCGGAAGCGCCCGCTTCGATACGGGACAGGCCCGTCCCTCGACAGGGGGAAACGGGGGCAGGGAAGCGAAAAAGGGATCGCGCGCGGTTCCTGAGCGTGTAAAGTTTCAGTAGGAACACGGTGAGGAAAAAACGAAAAGAGACCTCACCGCAAGTTGTCTGGCCAGGCAACTTGCCCCGACACGAAGTCGAGGAGGCGGTGAGGTCTCATGGAATGGATTCGCGAAACCGCGCAAGAAATCCTCCTTCTTGTGCAGGAAATGGCTGACCTCCTGAAGCAAAGCCCGGATTTTGAGGCATTGGAGAAGGGCATCTACCGGCTGGTGCAGCAGGCAACCCTCCGGCTTTTGCAGGCGGCCTGTGCGGAGTTGGATCAACAGTTTATGAAAAACCGGGATCGGAAGCATTTAAAGATCGTGCATCGCAAGGAGCGCACGGTCCTGACGCCCTTTGGTGAGGTGCGTATTGAGCGGCGGTACTACGTGGACCGGGAAAGCGGTCAGGGCCGGTACCTTCTGGATGAGGCGCTGGGCTTGGCACCACGCCAGCGGCTTTCGCCGTGGGCAAGACAGTTGGCCGTAGCCCTGGCGGTGGAGATGCCGTATCACCGGGCAGCGGAAGTGCTCAAGCACGTGACGCTTGGGAATGTGGACATCCGGGCCATGAGCATCTGGCAGGAGGTACAAAAGGCCGGTAGGGAATTGGGGCAACAGATCGAACAGCGGCGGCGGGATGTGTTTGAACGGGGCGTAAGCCCCAAAGGGCAACGAAAGAGCTCGGCAGTGTATGTGGAAGCGGATGAGGTTTGGGTACCAGCCCGGCGTTCGGAAGGGAAGCGGGCAACGATTCCCGTCAAGGTGGCGGTGGCCTACGAGGGAAAAGGGGACGTTTCGGCCCAGCGGCGTCGTTTGCAAGAACGTTGTGTGCATGCCGGTGTAGCAGAAGGGACGACCTTTTGGGAAGAGTGCGTGGCGAAGTTTGGTGAACATTGGGATTTCGGCGCAGTGGAGCGATGGTATGTGGGGGGTGATGGAGCGGCGTTTGTAAAAGAAGGGTGTGCGTATTTTCCGGGAGCGCAATACCGGCTCGATCCGTTTCACCTTCGTCGGAACCTGGTGGAGAGTCTTCGACATGACGAGAAGGCGTATCGGGAGGTTTGTGCTGCGCTGGCAACGTCCGATTGGGAAGGGGTTGAGCAGGCTCTGAAAGCAGCCGAACATCGCAGCCGCGGGGCACAGCGGCAGCGGGTGGTTCAGTTGCGGCGCTATCTGCGGACCAACTGGGAAGGCATTCGGGAGTTGGGAGAGCCCGTGCGATTAGGGGCGATTGAGGGACAAGTGTTTCATCACATTGCACGGCGGATGAAGCGTCATGGAGCGCGTTGGAGCGTCGAGGGGGCCGGCCGGTTGGCGCGGCTTTTGGCGTCGCGGGCAAATGGGGAACTGGCTGAAGTGGTGAAAACCAAGTGGACAGCCCAACCGGAAAGAATGAGCCATGTGTTTGGCAAAGGAGCGGCGGAGGAAAGGGAAAAGAGTTGGAGAGCAGACATAGAGGGATGGCTGCGCGCAAGGATTCCGGCCCTTAACGGGCCTGGATCCGGTGCGCCTTGGGTAAAGTATGTGCTTCGTGAGCTTGTGCGGGCGATTCCAAGAAGGGTGTAAACCGATCACTCAAATTTTTGTGTCGGGGTACCTACTGAAAGTTGACACGCACGCGGTTCCTCCGTTTCTTGACGCTTTTTTGGGACAAGGGGTACAATAATCGTGTCATAAATTGTTCAATCTTTTTACGCAAGGCTTCCGCTGGAAGCTTTTGTGTTGTTTTTCACGAAAAACGGCGGCTGCGGCAAAGGGGGGGCGTGACACGGCGGCGCGGAAAGCGACGAAAGCAGATGACAGACCTCGGATAGGAGTCGGAGGCGCTTTTGGGCGAGCGAGCGGACACAACCGTGCGGGAGAACCGTGAAGGAGGGACTTGCGTTGTCCAGCGATCGGGCCTTTGTGTACCGCCGGTTGCACTCCCTGCTGGGGGTCATCCCGGTCGGGGTGTTTCTGGTGGAGCACCTGATCACCAACTACTTTGCCACGCGCGGGGAAGAAGCCTTTACGGAGAAGGTTCTGTGGATCAACAACCTGCCGTTTTTGATCTTGCTCGAGGTATTCTTTATTTTCTTGCCCATTCTGTTCCACGGTGTCTACGGTCTGTACATTGCTTATCAGGCCAAACCCAACTTGGGCAGCTTTGGCACGTTCCGCAACACCATGTTCGTGCTGCAACGCGTAACGGGTGTCCTGACGCTCATCTTTATCGCCTGGCATGTGTGGGAGACGCGTGTGCAGGTGGCGCTCGGCAACGTGGCGAAGGAAGAGTTGTATGACCTCATGGTGTCGATCCTTTCGAATGGCTGGATGTTCGCGTTTTACCTGGTGGGCGTGATTGCGGCGGTCTTCCACTTTGCCAATGGCCTTTGGTCCTTCCTCGTTAGCTGGGGCATTACGGTGGGGCCACGGGCGCAACGCATTTCCACCTACGTGACGATGGTCATCTTCGTCTTTGTTTCGTACATCGGCGTTGCGGCGCTCCTGGCCTTCCGGAACGCAGCGGTGGCGCTTGGTTCATAATCGGGGAAGGAGTGACACGGAATGAGCAAACAGAGCCTGATCGTTGTCGGTGGCGGCTTGGCCGGCCTGATGGCTACGATCAAGGCGGCCGAAGCGAATGTGCCGGTGAAGTTGTTTTCCATCGTTCCTGTGAAGCGTTCCCACTCTGTCTGTGCCCAGGGCGGCATCAACGGTGCGGTGAACACGAAGGGGGAAGGCGACTCCCCGTGGCAGCACTTTGACGACACCATCTACGGCGGCGACTTTTTGGCCAACCAGCCTCCGGTCAAGGCGATGTGCGAGGCCGCGCCCGGCATCATTTACATGTTCGACCGCATGGGCGTGCCCTTCAACCGCACGCCGGAAGGGCTGATCGACTTCCGCCGCTTCGGGGGGACGCTGTACCACCGGACGGCGTACGCCGGAGCGACGACGGGGCAGCAACTTCTCTACGCCCTCGACGAGCAGGTGCGCCGGCACGAGGCGCGCGGCATGGTCGAGAAGTACGAGCATTGGGAGTTCCTCTCCATCGTGCTGGACGACGAGGGGCGCTGCCGCGGGATCGTGGCCCAGGACTTGCGCTCCATGGAGATCCGGTACTTCCGCGCCGACGCCGTCATCCTGGCCACCGGCGGGTGCGGGATGATCTTCGGCAAATCGACTAACTCCGTCATCAACACCGGCTCGGCGGCCTCGAGCGTGTACCAACAGGGGGCCTACTACGCCAACGGCGAGTTTATCCAGGTGCACCCGACGGCCATCCCGGGCGACGACAAGCTGCGCTTGATGTCCGAGTCGGCCCGCGGTGAAGGCGGACGCGTGTGGACGTACAAAGACGGCAAGCCGTGGTATTTCCTCGAGGAGAAGTATCCGGCGTACGGGAACCTGGTGCCGCGCGACATCGCCACGCGGGAGATCTTCCACGTGTGCGTCGACCTCAAGCTCGGCATCAACGGCGAAAACATGGTCTACCTCGACCTGACGCACAAGGATCCCAAGGAGCTGGACATCAAGCTTGGCGGGATCCTCGAGATCTACGAGAAGTTCGTCGGCGAAGACCCGCGCAAGGTACCGATGAAGATCTTCCCCGCCGTGCACTATTCGATGGGCGGGCTGTGGATCGACTACAACCACATGACGAACATTCCGGGTCTCTTTGCCGCCGGGGAGTGCGATTACCAGTACCATGGCGCCAACCGGCTGGGGGCCAACTCCTTGCTCTCCTGCGTCTTCGGCGGAATGGTGGCCGGTCCGAAGGCGATCGAGTACATGCGCGGCCTGGAAAAATCGGCCGAGGACCTGCCCAGCTCGCTGTTTGAGGCGCAGCAGAAGAAGGAGCAGGAGAAGTTCGACCAGATCCTCAAGATGGACGGAAACGAAAACGCCTACCTCCTGCACAAGGAGCTCGGCGAGTGGATGACCGACAACGTCACTGTCGTCCGTTACAACGACCGCCTGCTGAAGACCGACGAGAAGATCCAGGAACTGATGGAGCGGTGGAAGCGCATCAACGTCAACGACACGGCGAAGTGGTCCAACCAGGCGGCGACGTTCACGCGCCAGCTGTGGAACATGCTCGAGTTGGCCCGCGTGATCACGCTGGGCGCCTACTACCGCAACGAGAGCCGCGGGGCGCATTACAAGCCGGAGTTCCCGGAACGGAACGACGAGGAATGGCTGAAGACGACCAAGGCCAAGTGGACGCCCGACGGCCCGGTCTTCGAGTACGAGCCGGTCGACGTCTCCCTAATCAAGCCGCGTCCGCGTCGGTATGACGTGCCCAACAAGGCGAAGGGGGCGAAAGCATGAGCGAGCAAAAGACGGTGCGCCTGATCATCAAGCGGCAGGACGGCCCCGACAGCCAGCCCTACTGGGAAGAGTTTGACGTTCCGTACCGGAAAAACATGAACGTGATCAGCGCGCTGATGGAGATCCAGCGCAATCCGGTGAACGCCAAGGGGCAGAAAACGCGTCCCGTGGTCTGGGAGTCGAACTGCCTGGAAGAGGTGTGCGGCGCCTGTTCCATGGTGATCAACGGCCGGCCGCGGCAGGCGTGCACGGCACTGATCGACAAGTTGGAGCAACCCGTGCGCATCGAGCCGATGGCCACCTTCCCGGTGATTCGCGACCTGATCGTCGACCGCAGCCGCATGTTTGATGCCCTGAAGCGCGTCAAGGCGTGGATCCCCATTGACGGCACGCATGATCTCGGCCCCGGTCCGCGCATTCCCGAAACGGAACGGCAGTGGATGTACGAGCTGTCCAAGTGCATGACCTGCGGGGTGTGCCTGGAGGCGTGTCCGAACGTTAACGCGAAGTCCTCCTTCATGGGTCCCTTCATCTTCAGCCAGGTGCAGCGCTTCAACATGCACCCGACGGGGGCCATGCACAAGGAGGAGCGCCTGGACGCGATTATGGGCGAGGGCGGCCTGGCCGAGTGCGGCAACGCGCAAAACTGCGTCCAGGCCTGTCCGAAGGGAATCCCGCTGACCACCTCAATTGCCGCACTGAACTGGGAGCTCACCAAATACTCCTTGAAGAAATGGCTACGCTCGTGAGGCAAGCGGAGTGTATGATTCCCCGCCCGGTGCGGGGGTTTTTTGTTCGGGAGGGAATCGATGAACCTGCCGTTTCCTGAGCTGACCCCGGCCATCTTTGTGCGCCGGCTCAACCGGTTTGTGGCGGAGGTGGACCAAGACGGAGAGCGGATGCTCGTGCATGTTCCCAGCACCGGACGCCTCGATACCGTGCTTGTGCCGGGCCGTTCTTGCTACCTCCGCCTCGGAAAGGGCGGGGCGCGCCGCTATCCCTATTCGCTTTTCCTCGTGCGCGCCCCGGAAAGCTGGGTATGCATCGACGCGCTGGTGGCTAATTCGGTGGCGGCGCGTCTTCTTGCCGCCGGAACGGTGCCGGGCGTCCCCGACGGTGACGTGCGTCGCGAGGTGGCGTGGGGCGGACACCGCGTCGATTTTGCCCTTTCCGCCGAAGGCCGGCTGCATCTCATTGAAGTCAAGTCCGTCAACCTGGCCATCGAGGGCCTGGCCCTCTTTCCCGACGCGCCGACAGCGCGGGGGACGCGTCACCTGCGCGCTTTGAAGGCCGCTCAGGAAAGCGGGGCGGCCCAGGCGCATGTCCTCTTTATCGTGCAGCGCGCCGACGCCGACGCCTTTGCCCCCCACCAAGCGGTTGACCCCGCTTTTGCCCAGGCGCTGCGTGCGCTGGCGGCCGCCGGTGCAAACGTGCAGGCGGTGCGAACCCGGGTTTCTCCGGCGGGCCTGTCGGTTGCGGAGTGGCTTCCCGTCCGGTTGTAAGGGATGCGCGTACGTCCGCAGCGGACGCGTATCCCCCGTTCTCTTCCCCTTATTCCCGAAGCGGGAGGGATCATGATGCGCGCCTCGTTTGTCCAACCTGACCTCGATACGTGGTTTGGGTCGTTCCGTTTTTCCGTGCCGATCAAGGTACGTTTTTCGGAGACCGATGCCCTCGGGCATCTCAACAACGTTTCCTACATTGCCTATTTTGAACAGGGCCGGCTGGACTACTTCGAGTCCCTCGGCGTGATGCATGACCTGCTGGATCCGCGCGGTGAGCGCGCTGTGGTTACGGCCGACATTGAATGCCATTACTTGGCCCAGGTCTTCTATGGTCAGCCGCTCCGGATGTACGTGAAGACGGCGCGGATGGGCACGTCCTCCCTCGACTTGCACTACGCCCTTTGGAACGAGGCGACAGGCCAGATGGCGGCCGTGGCGCGGGGAGCGTTGGTGATGATCGACCGCCGTACCGGCAAGAGCACACCGATTCCGGAGGCCATCAAGGAAACGATTGCGGCGTACGAAGGCTTGCCCCTTACCAATCGTTGACCCCGGCCACTTGTGTCCATGCGGGCGAGCGTGCACCGCCCGTGGTTTCGGTGAGCTGTTCGGCTGAGCATTGTGCCTATTTTGCCTTCGTTCTTGCACCGTCAATGCGGCTGGCACATACGTTGGTTTTGACCGTATCCCCTCAGCCTGCAGGTGTGGACTGCACAAGGAGGTATAGCCCATTTGAAGGAGAGGGGTACCACCAAAAAGCCGCTGTTGACGAAGCGAGAGAAAGAAGTGTTTGAGCTCTTGGTGCAGGACAAGACGACGAAAGAAATCGCCCGCCAGCTCTTTATCAGCGAAAAAACGGTCCGGAACCATATATCCAACGTGATGCAGAAGTTGGGTGTTAAAGGGCGGTCACAGGCCGTGGTTGAGCTGGTGCGACTTGGCGAACTGAAAATTTAGTCGCGATCCCCTCCCCTTGCTTCTCGCCGAAGCTGGGGGGTTATTTTTGTCGGGCTGGCCGGTTTTCCAGTAGGTCGTTCAGCGCGCCGACCAGGTCGGGGTAACGGAAGCGGTACCCGAGCTGTCGGGCTTTGGCGGGCACGACGGCCTGGCCGGAGAGAAGGAGAGCCTCAGCCATTTCGCCGAATGCCGCGCGCAGGATGATGCCCGGCACGCGAAGCCAACTGGGCCGTCCCAAGACATGTCCCAGCGCGCGCGAAAAAGAAGCCTGGGTGTGCCGTTCGGGGGCCACGGCGTTGATCGGCCCGGACGCCTCCGGATGGTTGAGGCAGAAGCGGACAAGCCCGATGACGTCACGGAGATGAATCCACGGAAAGGGCTGGGTTCCCGAGCCGAGGGGACCGCCGAGAAACAGGCGAAACGGCAGGATGAGCCGCGCCAAGGCCCCGCCTTCGGGGGTGAGTACGACGCCCAGGCGCAGGAGGACAACTCGAACGCCCAACGTTTCCGCTTCACGGGCAGCCGCTTCCCAATCCCGGCAGACGCTGGCGAGAAAATCGTTGCCGGCTGGTGCTGTTTCGTCAACCGGGTCGGTGGTGGGACCGTAAATCCCCACCGCCGAGGCGCTAATCAACACACGCGGCCGTGGGGATGCGTCGCGCAAGGTTTGCACCAACAGCCGTGTGGACAACACGCGGCTGTCCCGAATGCGGCGTTTGGCTTGCGGGGTCCAGCGTTGGTTGATGGTCTCACCTGCGAGATGGACCACGGCGTCGACGCCGCCCAGTCGCTGCTCCCAACCATTATTATTCAACCACTCGGCTACGGTGGCCCGTGGGTCAATCGCTTGCGCGGCGGCCGCGTGGCGTGTCAACACGGTGATCCGGTGCCCTGCATCGAGCAGGTCAGCAACCAGCGCGCGGCCAATGAGACCGGTTCCGCCGGTAACGAGGATGTGCATGATCCCTTCCTCCTTCTGTTGCTGTGCCTTGAGTGCCAGGAAACTCGGGGTAGATGGGGCGAATTGCCTTCGTTATCCGTTTCAATCCAATTTTATCTGCGCTGCAATGACCGCGGGGCTTCCATGGCGTAGGCGGCGGGCGCTTCCCGTTACCTGGCTCCGGTGTGCGCTGCGCACTGCGAACACAGGGGCTTTCCACCCGACGTTGGTTGGGGAAGGAGTCCGAAACGGGTTCCGCTTCCGTTTGTTTGCTATAATATCCTGAGTATAAACCATCCGAACCGAACGGGAGGACAAGAATGAGCGGCCGCTTCCGGCATGATCTCGATAACGTGAACGAAATCGAGCGCCTGTTGCGCCACATGAGTTGTATCGTCAAGCAAAAGGGACGGGAGATCCTCAATCATTTCCCCATTACGCCGCCGCAGTTTGACGCCTTGCAGTGGCTTGACGAGTGCGGCGATTTGACGATCAGCGAACTGTCGAACCGCATGTACCTGGCGTGCAGTACCGTAACCGACCTCGTTGACCGCATGGAGAAAAACGGCCTGGTGGAGCGGGTGCGCGACCAGAACGATCGCCGGGTTGTGCGCATTCATCTGCTTGATAAGGGTCGGCAAATTATTCAGGAGGTGCTCAAGCGTCGGCGCGAGTACTTGGCCGAGGTGCTGGCCTTCGTGCCGCCAGACGAGGTGCGGGAGATTCGCCGTGCCCTGATCCGGCTCAACGAGACGATGGACAAGTGCTCAGGAACGTAACGGCAACATACGATACGGTACATCCTGTGAGAGAAGGGGACTACGGTATGGATGCTGCGATTGGTGTACTCGATTCTGGTGTAGGTGGATTGACGGTAGTCAAGGAGATCCTGCGTCAGCTTCCGCGTGAGCGGATCGTTTATTTTGGCGACGAGGCGCGGTGTCCCTATGGCCCGCGTCCCGCTGAGGAGGTTCGGCGGTTTACGGAAGAGATTGCGGCGTTTCTCATGCAATTCCCGCTTAAGCTGCTGGTCATCGCGTGCAACACGGCGACGGCGGTGGCACTGGAATCGCTACAGGATCGTCTTCCCATTCCCGTCGTCGGTGTGATCCAGCCGGGTGCTCGCGCGGCGATCAAGGCGACGAAGAACGGCCGCATCGGCGTGATCGGGACGGTCGGCACCATTCGCAGCCGCGCCTATGAGAAGGCCATTTTGCGCATCAATCCCCAGGTGACGGTCGTCAGCCACGCCTGTCCCGAGCTGGTTCCCCTCGTTGAATCCGGTGTTCTTCACGGTCCTGCGGCGCGGGCCGTGGTGGAGCGGGCCCTAGAGCCCCTTCAGGGGTCGGGTATCGACACGCTGATCCTGGGCTGCACGCATTATCCCTTATTGCAGCACGTAATCCAGGATGTGGTGGGCGACGGCGTGATGCTGATCAGTTCGGCGGAGGAGACCGCGCGGGAGATCAGCGCCATTCTCGCCCACCACGGGCTATTGGCCGAAGACGTGCTGGCGGATGACGGCCATCGCTTTTTCACCTCGGGAGATGTTGTGCTGTTTCGCCGCATTGCGGAACAGTGGTTTGGGTTTCCCGTTGACGTGCGGCACGTGTCACCCTCGATGAGCCTGGTGCATTTCCCGGCATAACGGTACGGGGGTGCGGAGCGGGCCGGACAACGGAGGCATATTTTCTTCCCGCAGGCTCGTATACATGGGAGTAATCAAGCCTGCGAGGAGGGAACGCCATGATGCGGTTTCGCGCGAAAGGGGGCGTTGTGGCCGCCGTTTTTGCCATCGTGATGCTGCTTGTGGCTGGCTGCGGCTTGTTTGGCCCCAATGAATCGTCCGCCCCCATCGACCCGCCACCCGACTCCCCAGGAAACGGCAATGCCGGGGCAAGCCCCAATCCGCCCGCGGGGGAAGGTGCGACACCGGCGGCGGGCGAGATCACCCAAGTGGTGTATCTGAAAAGCCCGGAAGGCTACATCGTTCCGTGGGCGCTCCAGCTGCCCAAACCGGAGGGGAACGAGTACGCCAAGCAAGTGCTGGCCTATATGGTGAAGGGCGGTCCGGTGGAAGGGCTCCTTCCCGAAGGATTTTCTGCTGTCCTGCCAGAGGGGACGAAGGTGCTCGGCCTGTCCATTAAGGACGGCGTGGCCACCGTGGACTTTTCCAAGGAATTCGCCAAGTATTCGGCGGAAGATGAGCGCAAGATTCTCGAAGCCGTCACCTGGGCGCTCACTGAGTTCGACAACATCCAGCGCGTGGTCATCTGGCTCGAGGGCAAGCCGCTGAACGTCATGCCGGTGGGCGGGACGCCGGTCAACGCTCCGCTCAGCCGCGCCGACGGCATCAATCTGGAACTGGCCGACAACGTGGAACCGGGTCGGGCGTCATATGTCACCCTTTACTTCCAGGCCGATGTTCCGTCGGGCAAGGGGTCGTATTTCGTCCCGATCACGCGCGGCATCCCCAAAACGGAGGACTTGGCTCGCGCCACGCTGGAACAGCTGATTATCGGGCCGCGTCAGGAATCAGGCTTGTACAGCGCCATCCTTCCCTCCACGCGCGTGCTCGGGGCCCATGTGGACAAGGGGGTGGCCGTGGCCAACTTTGACGATAAGCTGCTTGCCTTCAGCGAGCAGGGGGCGTCACCGGAGGCGATTCAGTCCATTGTGCTGTCGCTCACGGAGACGACCGGCGCCGAACAGGTCCTCATCCAGGTCAACGGTAAGAGCACGGGCGTCAAGGCGGCGGCGATGGACCTGTCGAAGCCGGTGGCCCGGCCGGCAATGGTTAATCCGCTGCCGTCCAATTCCCCGTGAGCCAGGCCCGGCGCAACGGCAAAGGCCCCAATCCCGTGACGGGGATTGCGGCCTCTTTTTGTGCACGAATCTGCTACACCTGGCTCGATGATCGATGCGCGAAGCCGTACCGCCGTCCCCATTTGCCGACGAGGATGGTCTGGGCAATGCCGATGAAATACTCCGATTCCCGCCGAATGTGGTTCAAGACGACGATGGCCACGGGAAGGGCACGGATGGCTTCGCTTTCCATCGACAGCCGGCCCAGAAAGGCGACAAACTGTTTGCTTTGGCGCAGCGCAAAGTCGACGAGGGCCAGCACCTGCCGCCAGACGGTCGGCGGAATCGGGTGTTTGAGCCGAATGACCGTTTCCAGGTACCGCCGCACCACGCCTTCGGTTTGCGCAAAGGCGTCTTCCCAAGCGCGGAGCGCGTCGACGAACCGCGGCTCCAGATTGGGAACGAGCTCGCGGATGACGACGGTGTGCTCGGCCTCCTGGCGTTTCCAGAACTCGGCCTCGTCCAAGATGCGCAGCGGCATCTTCGGGCCATAGACGAATTGCATGACTCTCGTCCTCCTTTCTTGCTGTGGGGTTGTGCGCGGTTATGGTTTCAGTCTATTGCCTCGCCCGGGAAAGGTGCGGCCGGTGGCGGTTTGATTCGCCGGCGGCAGGCTATGCTATAATGGTCAGGAAATGCTGACCGGCACAGGAGGAAGCGGACGATGCGAGTAGATGGGCGGAAAGCCGACGAGTTGCGACCCGTAACCATTACACCGCACTACCTAAAGTACGCAGAGGGTTCGGTGCTCATTGAAGTGGGCGATACCAAAGTGATCTGCGCGGCGACGCTGGAAGATAAAGTCCCGTCGTTCGTGCGCGGGACGGGGAAGGGATGGGTGACGGCCGAGTACGCCATGCTGCCGCGGGCCACGGAACAGCGGACGCCGCGGGAAGTCACCAAGGGGAAAGTGAGCGGCCGCACGATGGAGATCCAGCGGTTGATCGGGCGCGCCCTGCGCGCCGTTGCGGATCTGGAGGCGCTGGGGGAGCGGACCATCACCATTGACTGCGACGTGATTCAGGCCGACGGCGGCACGCGAACGGCGTCGATCACCGGGGCATTTGTGGCCATGGTGCTGGCCATGGAGCGGCTGCGTCAGGAGGGCCACGTGCCCTATCTGCCGGTGCGTGATTTTCTTGCCGCCACGAGCGTGGGGGTTTTGGGCGAGGAGTTGTTGCTGGACCTGTGCTATGAGGAAGACAGCCAGGTGAAGGTGGACATGAACATCGTCATGACCGGTTCCGGCCAGCTGGTGGAAGTGCAGGGCACGGGGGAGGAGGCTACCTTCTCGCGCGGTGAACTAGACCGCATGATCACCCTGGCCGAGAAGGGCATTCGCGAATTGGTGGCCGTGCAGCGAAAGGCGCTCGGCGAGCTGGCCGACCTGGTCGGGGTGAAGCCGCTGGCGGAAGAGGCGGCGGCACCGGCCGACGAGGCGGGCAAATCGACAGCGGAGGCGGCCGGTGCGGAGGTGGCGGGCCGTGTTCCGGCTGAATGAGCTGGTGCTGGCAACGCGCAATCCTGGAAAGGTACGCGAGCTGGCGGAACTCCTCGCCGATTTGGGCGTGACGGTGCGCAGCCTGTCCGACGTGCCCGGCGCGCCGGAGGTGGAGGAGGACGGGCAGACGTTTGCCGAGAACGCCGTGAAAAAGGCGGAGACCATTTGCCGTTTCACCGGTTTGCCCGCCCTGGCCGACGATTCGGGCCTCGAGGTGGACGCCTTGGGCGGAGAGCCGGGCGTGTACTCAGCGCGCTATGCCGGCGAAGGGGCGAGTGACGCAGCCAACAACGCGAAGCTCCTTGCCGCGCTGGAGGGCGTGCCGGCGGAAAAGCGCACGGCGCGCTACCGCTGTGTGCTGGCCCTGGCTGTCCCCGGAATGGCCACCGTGACGGTGGAGGGCGTATGCGAGGGGCTGATTGCCGAACAGCCGCGCGGTACGGGGGGATTTGGGTACGACCCCCTCTTTTACCTTCCGGGCAGGGGCAAAACGATGGCCGAGCTGAGGCCGGAGGAAAAAAACGCCATCAGCCACCGTGGCCAGGCGCTGCGGCGGCTCAAAGCCCTGCTGGTTGAACGGCGGTGGTGCGATCATGCGGGCCTTGGTGCTAAGTGACACCCACGGGCTCACCCATGAGTTGCGGGAGGTGGCCGACTGGACGTCGTTTTCGGCCATCTTCCATTGCGGCGATTTCTGCTGCGAGCGGTCGGAGTTGCCCTTCACCCCAACGTGGATCGTGCGCGGCAACTGCGATGCCGTGCGCGACGTGCCCGAGGAACAGGTGGGCGAGTGGGGCGGTGTGCGCATCCTCCTGACCCACGGCCACCGGTACCGGGTCAAAGAGACCCTGCTGCCCCTCAAATACCGCGCTCTGGAAGTTGGGGCCAACGTGGTCTTGTTTGGCCATTCACATGTCCCCGTGGCTACAATGGAAGACGGCGTCCTGCTGGTCAACCCCGGGAGCCTGGCCGCCCCGCGGAAATTTCCCCGTCCCACATATGCGGTGTTGGAGGTTGTGGGCAAAACGGTGCAGGTCATCTATTACGATGGAAAGGGAAAGGTTGTGGAGGAGCTGGGCGGCACGTTTCACCTTTCCCCCATGCCTTGAGGGATGTGCGGAAGGATGGTAAAATAACTACGGTAGCGCGCGGAGGAGCGCGCAAGACGCGTCCCAGTAGCTCAGCTGGATAGAGCAGCGGCCTTCTAAGCCGTCGGTCGGGGGTTCGAATCCCTCCTGGGACGCCATACATACCCCTGTTTGGACGGATGGTTTTGCAGGTTTCCCAGCCGGAAGACACCCCTCACTCTTCGCCGAGTGAGGGGTTTTTTCGTGGTCGGCCGGGGTGCGGCATTCCGGGCAGGGGGTGCCGGTTGGAAAAATTTTTCGACAATCCTCGCGGCCCGGCGTTCCTGTGGATAACGTTTTCCACACTGTCAACAGGGCGATGTGGATGGCAATTGCGGGAAAAGGATGGTCCGTCGGCCAATTGTTCACGGGAAATGCACAGCTTCGTCCACACCGTTTGTGAATAACTCTTCAGCTTGAAGGAAGCACAGGGGCATGCTACCATAGGGGCACCGCAACCCACGCGAGCCGGCATGGGGGTGATGGGGATGCGCGATTTACCGGACGAGCTTTTGTTGGAGGCGTACCAGAAAGCCATCGAATTGCAACTGGACCTGCTGTTCATCCAGCTGCTGGGGGACGAAATCCGCCGACGTGGCCTACTTCTCTGAGCGGATCCGGCGCGCGAAGCCGTCTACTCCTCAAGTTCCCCCGGATGACGGGACGTGGCAATGCCGCTTTGGGAAACGGTGAGAGGCCAACGTCCCGTTTCTTGTTGGGGTTCCGATACGCGGCGTCGCTCGTTGGCCTCTCCTACGCTGGCGGTGGCCGCACCATCGGGAACCGTTTCATGTTATGCTAGAGATGTACTAGATGAACGTCGCCCCGCTGGGGGCTTCCTCGTCGTCCTCGGCCTCCCCATGCGCCGCATGCCTGCGGGACGGCGAGCGGTCGTAGTGCAAAGCGAAGAAGAAACGGAGGAGAAACGGAGGGATCGTCATGGCTGTGGAAACTTCGCGGCCGGTTACGAGGACGGTGCTGGTGGCCGGCGACGTAGTCGTATTTTTGCTCTTTTCGGTGTGGGGACGTGCGAGCCACGGCATGTCGCTGGGGGTGCTCGACGTGCTCAAGACGGCGTTTCCCTTCCTTGTCGCCTGGCTGGTGGTGGGTGCGGCGTTGAAGGCGTTTCGGCTGGATACCGCCCGCACCGCGGCCGGGACGGTGAAGCGGGTGACGGGCATCTGGCTGGTGGCCGGTGTGGCCGGTTTGGCGTTGCGCGCCCTGTTGGTGGGCCATGCCATCATTCCTAGTTTCGCCATCGTGACGCTGATATCGGTCTGGGTGCTCCTTGTGGCCTGGAGGCTGGCATTCTGGTGGTTCTTCCTGCGTCCGGCGTGGCAGTAAAGACGGGTAGGCCGCACCGACGAAGCGAAACGGAGCGAGGACATGGATCGCGAACGGTTTAATCGGCCGTCCGACAATGTGGTAGTGCTGCCCGGAGCGGTGCGCCGGCTCCTGGAACAGGCGGTGCAGGCCGGGAAGCGGGGCGACGATGGGAAGGCGTGCGACTGCTTTCGGGAAGCGGCACGGCTGGATCCCCGGAACGCCCCCGCCCGGTTTGGGTATGCGCTGTCCCTGTTGAAACTGGGGCGGTACGAGGACGCGGCACGCGAAACGGAAGCCCTGCTCTTTGACGAGGTGGGGGATCCCTACGAGGCCTTGCGGTTGCATGTGGTGGCGCTGCTCCATCTCGGGCGGTACGAGGAAGCGATGCACCATCTCATGGCCGTGCTCGACGACGACAGCCTGTTGCCGACGGTGGCGCGGGAGTTTGAAGAACTGCTCCTGCTGTGTGCCGAGGCCGTGCAGGAAGCGCACAACGTCGGTTCACCGGCCAATGCGGGAGAGGCCCAGGTCGCGGCGCGCGTACGGGCGCGGGCGGAGGCCGATCCCGGATACCGCGAACGGTTGGCGTCCGACTTGTTTGCTGCCGACCGTGAGCGGCAGCTTGCCGCCTTAGAGCAGCTGAAGCACCTGGACGACGAGCCGACCACCGCAGTGATCATGCGCTTTTTGCGCTATGAGGCGGGGGATCCGGTTGTCAAAACCCTTGCCCTCTCAGTTCTCAAGGCGCGCGGTGAGCGCGGGGTCGTGGTGATCGAGAAATTTGGCAGATCGTGGCCTGTCGATATCGCGCAGGCGCCGACGGAATGGCACGATCTCGACGAATGCGACCGTGCGGTGTACGCGTGCTTAGCCGGACAGGGGTATCACGAGGATCCGGCCCTGGTGCGATTTGCTTACCACCTGTGGATGGAGTACCGCTTGGCCCTGTTCCCGCTCGCGCCCGCGCGCCGGAAGCCGGACGTGTGGGCGGCGGCGCTTCATGTTCTGACGGCCGGCTTCTTTTCGGGACGCGCGCGGCGCAAGGAGATCGCGAAGCGCTACGGCGTTTCGCCGCAGGCCGTTTCCCGCGCGTGCCGGGATCTGGACCGCGTGCTGGGCGCCGTCGGCGGAAATGGCTCGGTACATTGATCGGTACATTGATTGGCTGCGGAGGTTTTGTTTATAATAAGGTGGTTACAACCGACGCACTTTTCCGATGTGGGTGGGAAGTTGTTGAGGAGGGAACCAGGCATGAAGGCGACGTGGGAGAAAACCGAAAACAGCCGTGGCGTGCTGACCGTCGAGGTGGACGAGGCCCAGGTGGCCGCGGCGCTGGACAAGGCGTTTCGGAAAGTGGTGCGCAATGTGACCGTTCCCGGCTTCCGCAAGGGGAAGGTGCCGCGCCCGATCTTTGAAGCGCGTTTTGGTGTCGAGGTACTGTACCAAGATGCGGCGGACATCCTCCTGCGGGAGACCTATCCCGAAGCCGTTGAGCAGACGGGCATCGAGCCGGTGGCGCCACCGGACATCGACATCGAGCAAATCGGCAAGGGCAAGCCGTTCATCTACAAGGCCACGGTGGTGGTCAAGCCCGACGTGAAACTGGGCGAATACAAAGGCTTGGAGATTCCGGCCAAGTCCTTCGCCGTGACGGACGAAGACGTGGAAGCCCGGCTCAAGGAGCTTCAGGAGAAAAATGCCGTCCTGGAAGCGGTGGAAGACCGTGCGGCGGAAAACGGCGACGTCGTGACCATTGACTTTGAAGGCTTCCTGAACGGTGAGCCTTTCGAGGGTGGCAAGGCGGAAAAATACGTGGTGGAACTGGGTTCGGGCACGCTGATTGCCGGCTTCGAAGAGCAGGTGGTCGGCATGAAGCCGGGCGAAGAGAAGGAGATTGCCGTCACCTTCCCGGAGGACTACCACAACGTCGATCTGGCCGGGAAAAGCGCCACCTTCAAGGTGAAGCTCCACGAGGTGAAGCGTAAAAATCTGCCGGCCCTCGACGATGAGTTCGCCAAGGACGTCAGCGAGTTTGAAACCCTCGAGGAGCTGAAGGCCGACCTGCGCAAGCAGCTTGAGGAGAAAGCACGCAACGACGAAGAGCAGTACAAGCGCGACACGGTGGTCGAGAAAGCGGCGGAAAACGCCGAGGTGGAGATTCCGGACGTCATGATCGAGCGGGAAATCGACAACCTTGTGCGCGATTTCGACTTCCAGCTCCGCCTCATGGGCCTGACGTTGGACCGCTATTTGACGATGATGCGTTTAACGCCCGACAAATTGCGGGAACAATTCAAGGAGAACGCCACCAAGCGCGTGCGGGCCTACCTGGTTCTCGAGGCGATTGCCAAGGCCGAGAACATCACGGTGACCGACGACGACATCGAGAAGGAGATCGCGGCGATTGCCGAACGGTACGAGCAACCGGTGGAACAGGTGAAGAAGGTGTACGAGGATTCCAGCCGCCTCGAAACGCTTAAGGACGAGCTTTTGATCCGCAAGACCATCGATTTTCTGGTTGCAAACAGCCGTACTGTGGCATAAACTAGAAGAAACGCCCATGCACACAATTCAACAAGGCACGGTGGGTTCTCCAGCGTGCCTTGTTTTTCCCTCATCTGTGCAAAGGGGGGCAACGTGAACATGTACCTTGTACCGATGGTGATCGAGCAGACGAATCGCGGCGAGCGGGCATACGACATTTATTCCCGGCTGCTCAAGGACCGCATCATCTTCATCGGCACGCCGATCGACGACGACGTGGCCAACCTGGTGGTGGCGCAGTTGCTCTTTCTCGCGGCGGAAGATCCGGAGAAGGACATCCACCTGTACATAAACTCGCCCGGCGGTTCGGTGACCGCGGGGCTGGCGATATATGACACCATGCAGTACATAAAACCAGACGTGTCGACGATCTGCGTGGGCATGGCTGCGAGCATGGGTGCGCTCCTGCTTGCGGCCGGGGCCAAGGGCAAGCGGTTTGCGCTGCCGAACAGCGAGATCATGATCCACCAGCCGCTCGGCGGCGTGCGTGGTCAGGCCTCCGATATCAAGATCCACGCCGACTGGATCTTGAGGACCAAGGAGCGGTTGAACCGAATCCTGGCCGAACGGACCGGGCAGCCTCTGGAGAAGATCGAGCGGGATACCGACCGCGATCACTTCATGAGCGCAGAGGAGGCGAAGGAGTACGGGATCATCGACGCGGTCATCACCCCGCGATGAGCTTACGCAAGAGGTGAGAGAATGTTTAAATTTGGCGACGAAAAAGGCCAACTCAAGTGTTCCTTTTGCGGAAAAACCCAGGACCAGGTCCGCAAGTTGGTGGCCGGTCCTGGCGTCTATATTTGTGACGAGTGCATCGAGCTGTGCACGGAAATCGTCGAGGAGGAGCTGGGCAACGAGGAAGAGCTGGAACTGACCGAGGTGCCCAAGCCCCACGAGATCCGCAAGTTCCTCGACGAGTACGTGATCGGCCAGGAGCACGCCAAGAAGACCCTCTCCGTCGCCGTGTACAACCACTACAAGCGCATCCACTCGGCGCAGAAGGTTGATGATGTGGAGCTGCAGAAGAGCAACATTTTGCTCATCGGCCCGACGGGGAGCGGGAAGACGCTCCTTGCGCAGACGCTGGCGCGCATCCTGAACGTGCCCTTTGCCATCGCCGACGCCACGTCCCTTACCGAGGCGGGGTACGTCGGTGAGGACGTGGAGAACATCCTCCTCAAGCTGATCCAGGCGGCCGACTACGATGTGGAGCGGGCAGAGAAGGGGATTATCTACATCGACGAGATCGACAAGATTGCCCGCAAGTCGGAAAACCCGTCGATCACGCGCGACGTTTCCGGCGAAGGCGTGCAGCAGGCCCTGCTCAAGATTCTCGAGGGGACCATCGCCAGCGTGCCGCCGCAGGGCGGGCGCAAGCACCCGCACCAGGAATTCATCCAGATCGACACGACGAACATCCTGTTTATCTGCGGCGGGGCTTTCGACGGTCTGGAGCAGATCATCAAGCGGCGCATCGGTAAGAAGGTGATCGGCTTCGGTGCCGACGTGGCCACGGGGGGCAAGGACTACTCTGAAGGCGAGATCCTGTCGATGGTCATGCCCGAAGATCTGCTCAAGTTTGGGCTGATTCCCGAATTCATCGGCCGTCTGCCGGTGGTGGCCACGCTTGAGCCCCTCGACGAAGATGCCCTCGTGCGCATTCTCACCGAGCCGCGTAACGCCCTGGTGAAGCAATACCAGAAGCTCCTGGAAATGGACGGCGTCGAGCTCGAGTTCACGCCGGAAGCGCTGCGGGCCATCGCCAAGGAGGCCATCAAGCGCAACACCGGCGCGCGCGGCCTGCGGGCCATTATCGAGAGCATCATGCTCGACGTGATGTACGAGACGCCTTCGCGCGACGATGTGGCCAAAGTGATCGTCCACGAGGAGACGGTGCTGCATCGCGTGCCGCCGCGTCTCGTTACCAAAGACGGTCGCATTCTCACCGACTTTGCGGCGAAAGAGGAGAGCGCCTGACCCCTTCCATCGGTGCCAACTCGTTCTCCGGCTGCCAGGGTAAACCTGGCAGCCGCTCGTTTAGGTGCCTTCCCTCCCGGCTATACTACTCCTAGCCTGCAGAGGGCGCCATTGCATACGCCGAGGAGGGAGCCCGATGGAATGGACGCTCGTCCTGATGATGATTCAGGTCTTTTTCGCCGTGGTCATCGGCTTGTACTTTTGGGGTCTCCTCAGAAACCAGCGCACCAGCCGTACCGCCGTCGACCGCGAGTCGCGCAAGGAAATGGAGCAGCTGCGTCGGCTGCGCGAGATTTCCCTGACCGAGCCTCTCGCCGAGAAGGCCCGGCCGCGTTCCTTTGACGAGATCGTCGGCCAGGAGGAGGGGCTCAAAGCGCTCAAAGCCGCCTTGTGCGGCCCCAATCCTCAGCACGTGATCATCTACGGCCCTCCGGGTGTGGGCAAGACGGCGGCGGCGCGCGTCGTGCTGGAGCTGGCCAAGCAGAACCCCCAGTCGCCCTTCCGTCCCGACGCCAAGTTTGTGGAGATCGACGCGACCACGGCCCGCTTTGACGAGCGCGGCATTGCCGATCCCCTCATCGGCTCGGTGCACGACCCGATTTACCAGGGGGCCGGTGCCCTGGGGGTGGCCGGGATTCCCCAGCCCAAGCCAGGAGCGGTAACGAAGGCCCACGGGGGCATCCTGTTCATCGACGAGATCGGCGAATTGCATCCCATTCAGATGAACAAACTGCTCAAGGTGCTCGAAGACCGGAAAGTTTTTTTGGAAAGCGCCTATTACAGTGAAGAGAACGAAAACATTCCCAAATACATCCATGACATCTTCCAAAACGGTCTCCCGGCCGACTTTCGCCTGGTCGGGGCGACCACCCGTTTGCCGGAGGAGATCCCCCCAGCCATCCGCTCCCGCTGCGTGGAGGTCTTTTTCCGCCCGCTCCGCCATGACGAAGTGGTGCGCATTGTGCGCGGGGCCCTTTCGCGCATCGACGTGGACGGCGAGGACGAGGCCGTGGACCTGATCGCCCGTTACGCGGCCAACGGGCGGGATGCGATTAACCTGCTCCAGATTGCCGCCGGTCTGGCCATTTCCGAGGGGCGGAACCGCATCACCCGCGCCGACGTGGAATGGGTGGTCCACATGAGCCAGCTGTCGCCGCGGCCGGAACGGAAAGTTCCCGACCGTCCGCTTGTCGGCGTCGCCAACGGCCTGGCCGTGTACGGTCCGAGCGCCGGTGCGCTGATGGAGGTGGAGGTGTCGTTGCTGGAGGCTGCGCGCAAAGGGCGTGGCGGGGTGACGCTCACCGGTGTGGTGGACGAGGAGGAGATCGGGGGCGGTTCGCGCGTTCTGCGGCGCAAGAGTCTGGTGCGGAGCTCGGTGGAGAACGTGCTGACCGTGCTGCGCAAACGGGGATTGCGTCCGCACGATTATGACCTTCACATCAACTTCCCCGGCGGCGTGCCCGTCGACGGTCCGTCGGCCGGCACCGCCATTCTGGTGGCGATCTATTCTGCCCTCACCGGGCGACCCGTCGATAACCTTGCCGCGATGACCGGCGAGGTGAGCATCCACGGCAAGGTGAAGCCGGTGGGCGGGATTGTGGCCAAGGTGGAAGCGGCGCGCCATGCCGGTGCCAAGCGCGTCTTTATTCCCCGGGAAAACTACCAGGCCCTGTTTGCCGAATGGCCGGACATCCAGGTGATCCCGGTGGATGCGATAGATGAGGTGCTGGAACAGGTGTTTGGAGATTCGCCGGCACCCGAGCGGCCTGCTCCGGTGCGCGTGGCCGAGCCCCTCCCGGCCGGCGCGGCGGCCTCGTTCTCCTGCGAGGCGGTTAGACAAACGAATCCGTCATGAGCTACAATGAAAGGCAGCGAAACGGAGGTGCGTGCCATGGGAACGAGGAAGGAGCCGCGCGTGTTGCCCTTGTTGCCGCTCCGGGGCATCCTGGTGTTCCCCACTATGGTCCTCCATCTCGACGTCGGGCGCGAAAAGTCGGTGCGGGCCCTTGAACGGTCGATGGTGGAGGACAATTTGATTGTGCTGGCCACCCAGGAAGAGATGCACATTGAAGCGCCCACGCCGGACGACATCTTCCGCATGGGCACGGTGGCGCACATCAAGCAGATGCTGAAGCTGCCCAACGGGACGATCCGGGTGCTCGTGGAAGGGCTGCGCCGGGCGCGGATTCTTTCCTACGAGCTTGAGGAGCCGTACTTCGCCGTGCGCGTCGAGGAAATCGAGGAACAGCGCGACGTGGAGGACAACGAGACGGAAGCGCTGATGCGCGCGGTGTTGAACCACTTTGAGCAGTACATTCGCCTGTCACGCAAGGTGTCGCCGGAGACGCTGACGGCGGTGATGGACATCGACGATCCGGGACGCCTGGCCGACGCCATCGCCTCCCACATGGCCCTCAAGATCCGCGACAAGCAGGCGATTCTGGAAACGATTGACGTCAAGGCCCGTCTGGAGAAGCTCCTGGAGATTCTCAACAACGAACGGGAAGTCCTCGAGCTTGAGCGCAAAATCGGCCTGCGCGTCAAGAAGCAGATGGAGCGGACGCAAAAGGAGTACTACCTCCGTGAGCAGATGAAGGCCATCCAGCGCGAGCTCGGCGAGCGTGAAGGACGGGCCGGCGAAATCGAGGAGCTGCGCGAGAAGCTGAAGACGTTCGAGGCGCCGCAGCATATCAAAGACAAGATCGAAAAGGAAATTGACCGGTTGGAGAAGATGCCGGCCACGTCGGCAGAGGGGGCCGTCATCCGCACGTACATCGACTGGCTGTTTGCTCTTCCGTGGACGCAGCGCACGGAAGACAACCTCGACCTGGCCCACGCCGAGAAGGTGCTCAATGAGGATCACTATGGTTTGGAAAAGGTGAAGGAGCGTATCCTCGAGTACCTGGCCGTGCAAAACCTCGTCGGAAAGCTGAAAGGGCCGATTCTCTGCCTGGTTGGGCCTCCGGGGGTGGGCAAGACGTCCCTCGGCCGTTCGATCGCCCGCGCCTTGGGACGCAAGTTCGTGCGCGTCTCCCTCGGCGGGGTGAGGGACGAAGCGGAAATCCGCGGTCACCGGCGCACCTATGTGGGGGCCCTGCCCGGCCGGATTATCCAGGGGATGAAAAACGCCGGCACGGTCAACCCCGTCTTCCTGCTGGATGAGATCGACAAGATGTCGATGGACTTCCGCGGCGACCCGTCGTCGGCGCTCCTCGAGGTACTCGATCCCGAGCAGAACCACGCCTTCAGTGACCACTACATCGAGGAGCCCTACGACCTTTCGCAGGTGATGTTCATTGCCACAGCCAACACGACGCACACCATCCCCCGTCCCCTCCTCGACCGGATGGAGGTGATTTACCTTTCCGGGTATACCGAGGTGGAAAAGCTGCACATCGCCCGAGACTACCTCTTGCCCAAGCAGATGAAGGAGCACGGGTTGGGCAAAGACAAACTGCAGGTGCACGACGAGGCCCTGCTGAAGATTATCCGCCGTTATACCCGTGAGGCCGGCGTGCGCAACCTGGAGCGGCAGCTGGCCACCTTGTGCCGCAAAGCGGCCAAGCTGATCGTGAGCGGGGAGAAAAAGCGCGTCGTCGTAACGCCGAACACGGTGGAGACGCTTCTCGGCAAGCCGAAGTTCCGTTATGGCGTGGCCGAGAAGAAGGATCAGGTGGGTGTGGCCACGGGGCTGGCCTGGACGGAAGCCGGCGGCGACACGCTACTGGTTGAGGTGTCGGTGCTGCCGGGCAAGGGCAAGCTCACGCTGACCGGCCACCTCGGCGATGTGATGAAGGAGTCGGCCCAAGCGGCCTTCAGCTACATCCGCTCACGGTGGCAAGAGCTCGGTATTGATCCGGAGTTCCACGAGAAAACGGACATCCACATCCATGTGCCCGAGGGGGCCATCCCCAAGGACGGCCCATCGGCCGGCATCACCATGGCTACGGCCCTGGCCTCGGCCCTGACGGGACGCCCCGTCTCGCGCGAGGTGGGCATGACCGGGGAGATTACCTTGCGCGGCACGGTACTGCCCATCGGCGGGGTAAAGGAAAAGGTGCTGAGTGCTCACCGGGCGGGGCTCAAGACGGTGGTGTTGCCCAAGGAAAACGAGAAGGACCTCGACGACGTGCCGGAGACGGTGCGTCGCGACCTCGCCTTCGTCCTGGTCGAGCACATGGACGAGGTGCTGAAGGTAGCGCTCAAAGAGGAGATCCTGTCACCGCCCACCTGGCTGAAGCGCCGCGAGGAGAACGACGAGGACAAACCGGAGATGACGGTCCCGGCGGCGGCCGTCATGGAGCGGGGGGAAACGGGACGTGAAGGTGACGCAGGCAGCGTACGCATGTAGCGCGGTTTCGCCCGACCAGTACCCGAAGGACCGGCTCCCGGAGATCGCCCTGGTGGGCCGGTCCAACGTGGGCAAGTCCTCGTTCATCAACAAGATGGTGAACCGCCACAACCTGGCCCACACCAGCTCCAAGCCGGGGAAAACGCGCACGCTGAACTTCTACCGCATCAACAATCGCTTGTACTTCGTCGACTTTCCCGGCTACGGCTTTGCGAAAGTGTCGAAGGAGGAGCGGGCCAAGTGGGCGGCGTTCATCGAGGAGTACCTGCAGAACCGGCGCTTCCTTGTCGGCGTCGTCCACATCGTCGACCTGCGCCATCCGCCCACGGCCGACGACAAGCTGATGGCCGACTGGCTGCGCCACGCCGGCATTCCCACCGTCGTTGTGGCCACCAAAGCCGACAAGGTGTCGCGTGGCCAGTGGCCCAAGCACGTCAAGGCGGTGCGCGAGGTGCTCGCCCTGGGCGAGGAGGTGCCCGTCGTCGTCTTCTCGGCCGAGACGGGGGAAGGCAAGGATAAGGTGTGGGGCCTGCTCCTCGACTGGGTCGATGCCTTCAAGGCACCGGTGGTGTAGGGAGCGACACAAAGAGCGAAAAGCGGGGGAGCGTTCTGGATGATGCCCTTTTCCGTAGGCGCGCGGAAAAGGGCAATTTTATTTTTTGTGGGGCGTATCCTGTAAAATTGGGATATCCGTATGGCGATTCTGTGGGTTCATTTCACCGAATATTGCCTGCTTTCCCGCTGCCTTGATTTTGTTGCCGCCAGCCGCACGCCCCCGACCTCGCGTACGGGCGGGAGCGGGGGCGTTTTTCCGCCGTTCAGAGGCCGCAGCGGTGTGCGGGACTTAGCGCTTTCCCCCCACGAGGAGATACACCCCCGCCACCACCGCTGCAACGGGCCACCACCGGTCTAGGGCGTTGAGAAGGTCGAGCGACGGTAGCAGACCGGAATCCCGAGCGGCGTTCAGCGCGGCGCTGAGTCCTGCCAGTGTCGAGGCGGCCCATACGAGGGGCGCCCGCGTAGCCCATGCAGCCACAACGCAGGCCGCCGCCACGATGAGGGGTTCGACCAGGGCCGCGCGCAGCCCGGGCACCAGATGGGCTTTGGCCAGGGGCAAGAGCCCAAAGCCGAGCAGGAGCAGTCCGGGGATGAGCAAGTCGGCGTCGCGCTGCTGGCGGGCGACGGAGAGGAAATAGATGCCGAGGGCGGCGAGCAAGGCCGGTCCGCTCAGTAGGGCGTCGAGAACGGGCTGGTGAAGGTGGCGGTTGAGGACAAACAGCCCGACCCACAATAGGGCCACCCCGCCGAGGAGGAAACGGCGGCCGCTCGGGCGCTTGGCCATGGGCGGATCACCTCCGGTTGTCAGCTGGGCGGCTGCGCGGACGCGGCTTTCGGTGTATGCGGCCGCGTCGGCCATTCGGCCAGCACCATCCCGGCGAAGATGAGCGCGCCGCCGACGAGGGCAAGGGGGCCGAGTTCCTCGCCGGTCCACCAGTACGAGGTGAGGGCGGCAAACAGCGGTTCGGTGGCGAAAATGAGGGCCACGTGGGCCGGTGTGGTGTATCGCTGAAAGGCCGTCTGCGCCCAAAAGGCCAGGGCCGTGGCCGGAACGGCGGTGATCAGGAGGGCCAGCCACACGTCGCGGTTGCCCCACACGGAAGGCGACACCAGGTGGGCCGGGTTTTCCCACACCCACGCAGCGGCAAAGCTGAGGACGGCCACCGTGGCGATCTGCACCACGGCAAGGACCAGGGCGTTGTGGCGCGGCGCGTAGCGACCGGTGCAGATGATTTGCAGGGCAAAGCAGAGGGCGCACATCAGCACCAACGTGTCGCCACGGTTCCAAGCGCTTCCGGCGATGGAGAGCGCAGCGAGCTCTGCGCTGCTCCCATCCTTGAACAAGCGGAAGATTTCTTCCCCTGCGCCGGTGAGGAGGTACAGCCCGGCGGCCGCCAGCCCGGCGCCGGCCCACGCCGGGACGGTGGGACGGTGGTGCAGAATCAGCCAGCTGAACAGGGGCACGAGGACGACGGACAGGCCGGTAATGAAGCCGGCCCGCGCCGGCGTGGTCCACAGGAGGCCAAGGGTTTGCAAGGCATAGCCGCCGAACAGCCATACCCCCAGCACTGCTCCGGCGGCCAGGCTGCGGCGGTCTGCGCGCGCCTTTTGCCCGAGCAGCCGCCCGATGGCCCACAGGCACAGCGCGGCCAGGGTGAAGCGAACGGCCAGAAAGCTAAAGGGCGGAAGCTTTGCGATGGCCTTTTGCACGAGAACAAAGGTGGCACCCCACACGAAGGCCACGCCGAGGAGCGCGGCATCGGCTGCCCACTTGCGCATGTCGGCGTTCCCGCCTTTCGTTGACAGAATCGTGCTACAACGAATCATTATACCACGGGGCACCGCGCGGCCGGGGCAACTGTTTGCGATTGTTCACATTTGCCTTCCGATGACCGGCGGACAACGTGTTATAATAACGATGATGTGAAAGACTAGGATCGACACCGTGTGGGCTTTTGTGTCAGCAAAGGTGGGTGAACCCCATGCACATCCTGGTGGTCGGCCTGAATCACAAGACGGCGCCGGTCGCCGTGCGCGAAAGGCTGGCCTTTACGCCGGAACACCGCGATCGGGCCCTGCCGGTGCTGCGCAACACGAAGAGCGTCCTCGAAGGCGTCATCCTCTCCACGTGCAACCGCATGGAAGTGTACGCTGTCGTCGACCAGCTGCACACCGGTGAGCACTTCATCAAGGGCTTTTTGAGTGAGCAGTTCAATCTGCCGAAAGAGGAATTTGTCCCGTATTTGTACGTGAAGGCAAACGACGAGGCCGTTGTCCACCTCTTCCGCGTGACGGCGGGCCTCGATTCCCTCGTGTTGGGCGAGACGCAAATTCTCGGGCAGGTGCGTGAGGCCTACTACGCGGCGCTGGAGGCCGGCGCCACGGGTACGGTGTTCAACACGCTGTTCAAGCAGGCCATCACGCTGGCCAAGCGTGCCCATGCCGAGACGCAGATCAACCACAATGCCGTGTCGGTCAGCTATGCCGCGGTCGAGCTGGGGAAGAAGGTGTTCGGCTCCTTTTCCGGCAAGCGCGTGCTGATCATCGGCGCCGGCAAGATGGGCGAACTGACCGTCAAGCACCTTCTTGCCAACGGGGCGAGCCAGGTAATGGTCGTCAACCGCACGGTGGAGAAGGCACAGGAGCTAGCTGCCTCCTACAACGGCGAGGCCTATGGGCTGGACGCACTGTCCGCGGTCCTGCCCCAGGCCGACGTCGTGATCAGCTCCACCGGATCGCCGGGCTACGTGGTGACAAAGGACGACGTGGCCGCAGCGATGGCCCAGCGCCGCTTGCGGCCGCTCTTCCTCATCGACATTGCCGTGCCGCGCGACCTTGACCCGGCCATCGCCGAGCTTGACAACGTGTACCTCTACGATATCGACGACCTGAAGGATGTGGTGGAGGCCAACCTGCGCGAGCGCGAGAAGGAAGCGCGAAAAATCGAGGCGATGATTGCGGAGGAGCTGGAGGCGTTCCACAAGTGGCTGCATACCCTGGGCGTGGTGCCGCTCATTGCCGCCTTGCGCGAAAAGGCCTTGGCCATCCAGGACGAGGCAATGAAGCGCATCGAGCAGAAATTGCCGCACCTGACCGAACAGGAGCTGCGCGTGATCCGCAAACAGACGAAGAGCATCGTCAACCAGCTGTTGCGTGACCCCATCTTGCGCATCAAGGAGTTGGCCGCCGAGCCGAACGCCGAAGAAGCCAAGAAGCTCTTTGCCGCCATTTTCGCCCTTGAGGAGGCCCTTGCTGCACGACAAGCCCAGGAGACCGCCTGTAAGCGGCCGGAAACCGACGCCGTTGGCGATCGGTTTCCGGCGGTGGGAATCCACGAAGTTTCCCTCCGGCCGTAAGGAGCGTACCTCCTGCGGCCACGCCATAAAGGAGCGGTCGCCGTGCTGGGGCTCAGCTGGCTGTACGACGCCATCCTGACGATCTACGCCTTTAGCGTGATGGTGTATTTCTCAGATTTCTTGCAACGCAACCGGAAGGCCAATCGCTTTGCCTTCGGGTTGCTTTCTGCTGTTTGGACGCTGATGACCTTTTTCTTTCTCGGGCGGGCGTGGGAAAACCAGTACTTGCCCCTCGTCACGCTGTTTGACATGCTCTTTTTCTTCAGCTGGATGCTGGTCGGCCTGTCGCTTTTGCTAAACTGGTTTTACCGTGTTGATCTGTTCGTCTTTTTCGCCAACGTTGTGGGATTTGCCTTTCTGGCCTTCAGCCTGTTTGCTCCGCAGGAGACGACGCCGGAAGGCCTGGAACATCTCCGCTCCAACCTGTTGTGGCTGCACATCGCCATGACCTTTTTTAGCTACGTGGCTTTCTTTTTGTCGGCCATCTTTTCGGCCATGTACCTGTGGCACGACCGCATGCTGAAGCGCAAAGACTGGCATCCGCGCCTGTGGCGCTTTCCCAGTCTGGAGCAATTGGACCGCTTCGCCTTTCGCTTTGTGGCTGCCGGCGTGCCGCTGCTTCTCCTCGGCCTCATCCTGGGGGTCATTTGGGCATACTGGAAGATAGCCGGAAACTTCTGGCTGGATCCGAAGGTGGTCGCTTCAGTGGTGGTCCTGGGAATGTACGTGGCCTACCTGTACCGCCGTATTCGCCCCCAGTGGTCGGCTAAGCGTCTGGCCGAATGGAACCTGATCGCCTTTGTCGCCGTCTTGGCGAACCTGCTCGTGTCGGCGTCGTTTTCCTCGTTTCACCTGTGGCTATAGGAGGCGACGGGCATGCCGCCCCTGTATCCGATCTTTGTAAATCTGCAGTGCCGTCCGTGTCTCGTTGTCGGCGGTGGGGCGGTGGCGGAGCGAAAGGTGATGGGGCTCCTTGCCGCCGAGGCGCAGGTGACCGTGGTCAGCCCGGAGGCGACGGAGGTCCTGCGCGCGCTGGCCGAACAGGGGAGGATCCGCTGGCTGGCGCGTCCCTTTGCGCCGGATGATGTTTCCGGTATGGTCCTCGTGGTGGCGGCGACGAACCGGCCCGAGGTGAACGCCCAGGTGAGCGAGGCGGCCCAGCGGCGCGGCGTGTGGGTTAACGTCGTCGACCAGCCCCAGCGCTGCACCTTTTTTGTCCCGTCGGTGGTGCGGCGTGGCGACCTGGTGCTGGCCGTCTCTACCGGCGGGGCCAGTCCGGCGCTGGCCTGGCGCATCCGCCAAGAACTGGAGATGCGCTACGAGGAGGCCTACGCGCGGTACGTGGACAACCTCGCCGCTCTTCGCGCTTACGTGCAGGAGCGCATATCCGACGAAGCGACGCGCCGCGCGCTCCTGGCTCGGTTTGCCGACGACCCGTGGCGGGAGGCGGCCCTCGTCGAGGATGCCGAGACGTGGCGGGCCCGGGCTCAGGCGTACGTCGACGCGCAGGTCGGGACGGCGAGCGAGCGGGCGGAAGAACCCGATCCGGCGGATGGGGCGGGAGCGGCGCGCGGGGCGAAGTCGATGCGCGATGCGGAGAACGGAGGATGACCGATGCGAAGGATTGTCGTGGGAACGCGGCGCAGCGCCCTGGCGATGACGCAGACGCGGTGGGTGATCGAGCGGCTGGAAGCCCTCGGCACCGGGCATGTGTTTGCGGTGCAGCCGATCGTCACCAAAGGCGACCGCATTCTTGATGTCACGCTGTCGAAGATTGGCGGCAAAGGCTTGTTCGTCAAGGAGATCGAGCAGGCGCTTCTCGACGGGGAGGCCGACCTGGCCGTACATAGCCTGAAAGACCTGCCGGCCGAGCTTCCCGACGGGCTGGTGATCGCCGCTGTCCCGCCGCGGGAAGACCCGCGCGACGCCCTCATTTCCCGGGACGGGAGGCGGTTTGAGGAATTGCCCGCCGGGGCGGTGGTGGGGACGAGCAGCCTGCGCCGCGCCGCCCAGCTCCGCGCGTGGCGCCCCGACGTGCGCGTGGTGCCCCTGCGCGGGAATGTGGACACCCGCCTCAAGCGCCTGGAGGCGGGCGACTTCGACGCCATCGTGCTGGCTGCGGCGGGCCTGGCGCGCATGGGGTGGCTCGACCGGGTAACGGAATTCCTGCCGCCCGAGCGGGTGATCCCTGCCGTCGGCCAGGGGGCCCTTGCCGTGGAGTGCCGCGCCGACGACGAGGAGGTGCTGGGCCTGGTTGTGCGCCTCAACGACCGCGACACGGAGCGGGCGGTGCGCGCCGAGCGGGCCTTCCTGCACCGCTTGAACGGCGGCTGCCAGGTGCCCCTTGGAGCGTATGCCGTGGTCGACGGCGCGCGCGTGCGCCTCACCGGCTTTGTCGGCGCGCCGGACGGCTCGCGCCTGATTGTGGAGACGGTGGACGGAACGGAAGCGGAAGAAGTGGGCGTGGCCGCAGCGGAGCGCATTCTTGCCCGCGGCGGTGACGCGCTGTTGGAGCAGGTGGGAGAGGGGAGTCGGCGATGAGCAATGTGCGGACGGAAAAAGCGGTTCCCGCGGCGGCGACGGGCTCGCGCGGGGCCCCGCAGCCGGGGAAGGTGTTCCTCGTCGGTGCCGGCCCCGGCGACGCCAAACTGATCACGCTACGCGGCTTGGAGGCCCTGCAGCAGGCGGACGTCATCCTGTACGACCGCCTGGCCAACCCGCGTCTCTTCGACTATGCACCGGACGACGCCGAGCGCATCTACGTCGGCAAGATGCCCGACCGGCACTCGCTCACCCAGGAAGAGATCAACGCCCTCCTCGTCGAGAAGGCCCTCGCGGGCAAAACGGTGGTCCGCCTCAAGGGCGGCGACCCGTGCGTCTTTGGCCGCGTGGGGGAAGAGGCCGAGGCCCTGGCGGCTCACGGCATTCCCTTTGAGATTGTTCCCGGCATTACCGCGGGCATTGCCGTTCCGGCCTACGCGGGCATCCCGGTAACGCACCGCGATTTCAACAGCTCCGTTGCCTTCGTTACCGGGCACGAGCGGCCGGACAAGGAAGGATCGTCGATCAATTGGGCCAAGCTGGCCACGGCGGTGGACACCCTCGTCTTCTACATGGGCGTGGGCAACCTGCCGTTCATCGTCGAACAGCTTCTGGCCCACGGCCGCGCGCCGGATACCCCGGTAGCCGTCATCCGCTGGGGCACGCTGCCCGAGCAGCAAACGGTGACGGGCACGCTGGCGACGATTGTCGAGCGGGTGCGCGAAGCCGGCCTCCAACCGCCGGCGATCACCGTCGTCGGCGATGTGGTCCGGCTGCGCGAAAAGCTGGCGTGGTACGAGAAGAAGCCCCTCTTCGGCAAGCGCGTCCTTGTCACGCGGGCGCGGGCCCAGGCCAGCGACCTCTCCCGCCTCATCGCCGAGCTAGGCGGCGAGCCGGTGGAGTTTCCCGTCATCCGCCTCGTGTCGCCGCGCAACCCGGCGTCCCTCGACGCCGCCCTCGACCGCCTGGACGCGTTCGACTGGGTGATCTTCACCAGCACAAACGGCGTGGCCTTCTTCTTCCGCCGCCTGCGGGAGCGGGGCAGAGACATCCGCACCATGGCCCGGGCGCGCGTCGCCGCCGTAGGTCCGAAGACGGCCGAGGCCCTTGAGGAGAAGGGACTGCGCGTCGAGCTCCTGCCGCAGCGCTTCGACGGCGACGCCCTGGCCGCGGCCCTGGCCGGCAAGGTGAAGCCCGGCGACCGCGTCCTCCTGCCGCGGGCCGACATTGCCCGCAAGGCCCTGCCGGAGGCGTTGCGGGCCCTGGGGGCCGAGGTGACCGAGGCCGATACCTACGACAATGTCATCGACGCCCGCGGCGCCGAGGAGGTGGCGGCCCTCCTGCGCGAAAAGCGCATCCATGTCGTTACTTTTACCAGCTCGTCGACGGTAAGGAACTTCGTCGAAGCGCTAAAAGACCATGACGTGCCCGCTCTCCTCGACGGGGTAACGGTGGCCTGCATCGGTCCCCTCACGGCAAGGACGGCGGAAGCCCTCGGGCTGCGCGTTGACGCCGTGGCCGAGGAAGCGACAATTGAAGGTCTGGTTCGAGCCATTGGAGGTGGAGCGCGATGAGCTTTGCCCGCCTGCGCCGGTTGCGCCGTACACCCGCTTTGCGCGCCCTGGTGCGCGAGACGCACCTGTCCGTGGACGATCTGATCTATCCGCTCTTTGTGGTGGAAGGGGACAATATCAAAGAAGAAGTGCCCTCCATGCCCGGCGTGTATCACGTCTCCCTCGACCGCCTGGACGAGGAAGTGGGCGAGGCGGTCGACCTCGGCCTCAAGGCCGTCATCCTGTTTGGTGTGCCGCAGCACAAGGACGAGGTGGGCTCGGCGGCCTACGCCGAGGACGGGATTGTCCAGCGCGCCACGCGCCGCATCAAGGAGCAGTATCCCGACCTTGTCGTCATCGCCGACACCTGCTTGTGCCAGTACACCAGCCACGGCCATTGCGGCGTGGTGGAAAACGGCGAGGTGCTGAACGACCCGTCCCTTGAGCTGCTGGTGAAGACGGCCGTCTCCCAGGCGGCAGCCGGCGCCGATGTGATCGCCCCGTCGAACATGATGGACGGTTTTGTCTACGCCATCCGCAAGGGCCTTGATGAAGCGGGGTACACCCACGTGCCTATCCTCTCCTACGCAGTGAAGTACGCCTCGGCCTTCTACGGCCCGTTCCGCGATGCGGCCCACTCTGCGCCGCAGTTCGGCGATCGCAAGACGTACCAGATGGACCCGGCCAATGCTCGCGAGGCCCTGCGCGAAGCGCGCGCCGACGTGGAGCAGGGGGCCGACCTGTTGATGGTGAAGCCAGCCCTGGCCTACCTCGACATCATCCGGCTCTTGAAGGAGCACTTCGATCTCCCCGTGGCGGCCTACAACGTGAGCGGCGAGTACAGCATGATCAAGGCGGCGGCGGCCAACGGGTGGATCGACGAGCGCGCCGTGGTGATGGAGCTGCTCACCGGCATCAAGCGAGCCGGCGCCGACCTCATCCTGACCTATTTCGCCAAGGATGTGGCCCGCTGGCTCAGGGAAGGTGAATAAGATGAGCCTGCAGACGATGGACGCTCTCGACCGCGAGCTGCTCAATCTCCTGCAAGAGAACATCCCCCTTGTGCCGCGCCCGTACCAGGCTCTCGCCGAACGGCTGGGCACGACGGAAGCCGATGTGCTGCGGCGCGTGGCCGAGCTGAAAAAGACGGTGGTGCGCCAGATCTCGGCCATCTTTGACACGCGGGCCCTCGGCTACGCCTCCAGCCTGGTGGCTGCCCGCGTCAAGCCGGAGCTCGTGGACAAGGCGGCGCAGGTGATCAACGAGCACCCCGGTGTCAGCCACAACTACAAGCGCAACCACGCCTTCAACCTGTGGTTCACCATTGCCGTGCCCCCCAACAGCCGCTTCGGCCTGGAGAAGACGGTGGAGATCCTCGGGAAGCGCGCCCCGGGCGTCGAGTCGATCCGCCTCCTGCCCACGCTGAAGTTGTTCAAGATTGGTGTGCAGCTCGATGTCACCGGCAAGGAGGACACGTCCAAGGCCAAGGCCAAGCCCACCTATACCGATGAGGACCGGAAAAATGCCGACAGCCGCCTTTCCGACCTCGACATTGCCATGGTTCGCGAGTTGCAGAAGGACCTCCCGGTGACCGAACGTCCCTTTGACGAATGGGCGCAGAACATCGGCATCACCACGGAGGAGCTCCTCGCAGGCGCCGAGAGTCTGAAACAGCGCAAGCTGATGCGTCGCTTCTCCGCCGTGCTGCGCCACCGCCAGGCCGGTTTTCTCTTCAACGGCATGGGCGTGTGGAACGTGCCCGACGACAAGGTGGAAGAGGTGGGCCCGAAGATGGCCGCCTTCAAGGCCGTCAGCCACTGCTACCTGCGCCCGCGCTACGAGGACTGGCCGTACAACATCTTCACCATGGTCCACGGCCGTTCGCTGGAGGAATGCGAGGCCATCCTGAAGGCGATCGAGGAAGAGACGGGCATCACCGACCGCATCGTGCTCTACTCCACGAAGGAGTACAAGAAGACGCGCGTCGAGTACTTCACCCCGGAAACCTACGAGTGGGAAGCGAAAGTGGCGGAAGAGATGGGGCTTTAAACGCCGTCAAGGTGGTTTATCCAGGAGGCATGGGCGATTCGCAAGCAATCCGAAAGTCGGATGCTTGCGGGTCGCCTTTTTGTATGGTGTCGTCGACCTGCAATCGTGCAAAAACCCCGGGAGGTCGACGACACGTTGTGAAACTGTCCGAACCCGAGCATGCCCTTGCCGGATGGGTTTGTGTGGTGTAGAATGTTTTCGTAAGATTTCGTTCTTATTTTGCCATTTTTTTGTATCCCGCGACGATAGGGTTTTTTGGGGTTTGTAGACTACCTATGAGGGATTGAAACTGCAGGGGATCAAGGAGATTCCCCCGTCGATGCACACCGTTTGTAGACTACCTATGAGGGATTGAAACAGCAAGGCGTTGTAGGCCTCGCCCATGGCGCGGCTCAGTTTGTAGACTACCTATGAGGGATTGAAACATTGAGGAGCTTTACGAAGAGGTCGCCAATGTGCTGAGTTTGTAGACTACCTATGAGGGATTGAAACTCCTCATGGCGCGCCCGTCGTGCGTCGGCGTGCCCCACTTGTTTGTAGACTACCTATGAGGGATTGAAACCTGAACAGCCGGGCCGACGACGGCTTCGCCTACTGGGTTTGTAGACTACCTATGAGGGATTGAAACTTTGGCTGATGGCCGGGTACACCGTGCCGCCAATCTGGTTTGTAGACTACCTATGAGGGATTGAAACTAGGTGGGCCACCATGCCAACCATTTAGCACCGCAGGGAAGTTTGTAGACTACCTATGAGGGATTGAAACGAGGCGGCACATCCGCTTTCGCCGTCGTCGGGAATACCAGTTTGTAGACTACCTATGAGGGATTGAAACCGAACCAAAAGCCGCCAGGCCCGGCGGCGACCGCGCATGGTTTGTAGACTACCTATGAGGGATTGAAACTACCGCCATGCGCTTCATCGGTGCCCAGCCACACTGTTTGTAGACTACCTATGAGGGATTGAAACCGCGTACACAGCCGTAGATGGCCTCGTAAATCTGTACGTTTGTAGACTACCTATGAGGGATTGAAACCCCTCCTCTCTCGACTCCCTGCAGAAGCCCAGAGAGAGTTTGTAGACTACCTATGAGGGATTGAAACTGGAATTCGTCCAGGAGGGCGTGGGAGAGGACGGGGAGTTTGTAGACTACCTATGAGGGATTGAAACACCATTACCCTGTTTGCGTTTCTCCTGTACGGTGTGAGTTTGTAGACTACCTATGAGGGATTGAAACTCGATGGGGACACGTTCGAAGCTAAGGTCGACGGCAGTTTGTAGACTACCTATGAGGGATTGAAACCCGGAAGTGCCGTTGCCATCCGCCGTCACCTCAACGCTGTTTGTAGACTACCTATGAGGGATTGAAACGCGACAACCCGGAACATCAACTGCTGGCGGCTCATCTCCAGTTTGTAGACTACCTATGAGGGATTGAAACCAGCATCTCTTTTTCACGTTCATCGTTTTTCTGCATTGCCGTTTGTAGACTACCTATGAGGGATTGAAACGATTTTCGTTCGCACGACCACATCGACGTAATCCTCTAGTTTGTAGACTACCTATGAGCATTCCTGTAATGAAACAAACGGGGGTTTGAACAAAACGAAAACCTCCTGATATCGTGGTGGTGTCGAAAGAATCCACCACCACGAAAATCAGGAGGTAGTACCCCTATGATAGCACAAAATCGCAAGCTTGCCACCATTAACGATTCCACGCTCATCGTAGCCGTTGACATCGCGTCCCAGAAACACGTGGCACGTGCGATTAACTGGCGTGGGCACATCCTTGGCGAACCGTTGATCTTTGACAACCGACTTGAGGGGTTTGAGGTGTTCTTAAAGTGGATCCGCCAGCTGCAGGCGAAACACGGGCTTTCAGAGGTCGTGGTCGGCATGGAGCCGACCGGTCATTACTGGCTGAACCTTGCCGCTTATTTGCGTGCTTGCGATGTCCCGGTCGTCCTTGTCAACCCCTTCCATGTCAAGCAAACCAAAGAGTTTGTAGACAACTCGCCGACCAAAAACGATCGCAAGGACGCCTTGGTCATTGGCAAGCTCATCAAAGACGGGCATTTCGTCATTCCCACATGGCCGCAAGGCGATTTCGCCGAGCTGCGCGGCCTTGTTCATCTCCGCCACCAGCTCATGAAGAACCTTCAGCGCCTGCACGCGCGCATCCGCCGCTGGTTGGACCAGTACTTCCCGGAGTTCCTAGATGTGTTCCCGGACTGGGAAAGCAAAACGGCCCTCGTGTCGCTTCGTCTCTTCCCGCTTCCGCAAGATGTATGTGCGTATACGCCCGAGGAGCTGGTTCGCCAGTGGCGAGAACACGGGGTACAGCGGGCCGTGGGACTTTCGCGCGCTCGTTCCTTGCGCGCAAGCGCCGAGCGTTCCATCGGTCTGACCCAAGGCCTGCATGCCGCGCGCCTTTCGCTTCACTGCTGGTTGCAAGAATACGACCTCCTGCGCCAGCAGCTTGAGGAGATTGAGCAGGCAATCGCAGAGCTCCTCAAGCGCATTCCCGGGGCTATGGAAATGCTGAGCATTCCCGTCGTCAGCGAAATGACGGTGGCGGGGTTTCTGGCCGAGACGGGTGACTTGCGCCAATACCGCGACTGGCGGCAAATTCGCAAGCTGGCAGGGCTGAACATCGTCGAAAACCGCTCCGGGAAACACGTAGGCAAAACGCGCATTTCCAAGCGCGGACGTGCGCGCCTGCGCGCGCTTCTGTACCGCTGTGTCTTCGTGCTGGTGGCCAAAAATGCGGAGTTCCGGGCCTTGCATCGCTATTACACGAAGGAACGCCCAAACCCGCTGAAACCCAAACAATCTCTCGTTGCGTTGTGCTGCCGGTTGATTCGCCTGCTCTATGTTCTGGGGACGCGCAAGATCCGCTACGATGCCAGCCGAATGCCCAAACCTCCGCAATCCATTGCGACGGTAGGTCTCGTCGCCTAGGGTCAGGAATGCTCCTGATGGTGTGACGAACGCCTTGATCCGTTCTCGCTCATTCGTGCACGCAGAGAGCCGGTATTTCAATCCATTCGGGCTGAGACCCTGCCTAGGAGCAAACGTGGCCTCCTCCCTCGACAGGTTGGACGAAGGAATGTGGTGGGCACAAGACTCCGTGAGATATGGGAGGGTAGCTGCGAGGGAAAACAGGGGAGGCCTAGGAACGGCCTAATAAATGGAAGTTCGTTGATCTTTTCCCTCAACAGCACCCCTCAAACCAATATTCAACTTATAATCAACAAATAGGAAATAATTCTGATTTCGCCGAGGGAGTAAACGTGCAAATGGGTGAGCAAAACGAAGAAAATAGCTTTTTGCTTGAGGGAGGAATTGAAACCCCAACGTGACGCAGCACAAGAGGTGGGCGCGCCGGGTTTTTAGCCTACCTATGAGGAATTGAAACGAGCGGTTGGCAACTGAATTGGATCACCCACGGCTAGTTTAGAACCTACCTATGAGGAATTGACACTTGGCTGATAGAGCTATGTCTTGAGTTTTTAACCTATCTATAGATGAGGGCTTGAAACCTGCAATGAAAGAGGCCACCCAAGTGGGTGGCCATGGTTTGTAGATTACCTGGTGCTTGATGAGGTTTGTCGACTCCATATGGTTTGTACTAATCGATCCCGCAGTGCAGGAACCCTTTGCAAAGCCCCTGTCGATAGTAAACGTCGGATGTATCCATAAAAATTCACAAAAATCTTCAGTAATTAGGAAGGAATTTCTCATACATTGATCGAAATATGACATTGACCGTCGAATCGTGGGGAGCATGTAGAGATTGGGAGTCGATCCATGTACCTGTTGCTCAAATTGTCGTCGCCAACGGGTGTTTTGAGGTTGCCGTTTTCCTATCCCTATTGGATCCAATCGGCGTTGTACGGTGTATTGGAGCATGAGTTTGCCCAGAAGCTGCATGATGAAGGATACCGGTTCGGAAAGCGCGCATTTCGCCTGTTTACGTTTTCCCGTTTGATGGGAACCTATGAGATTGACCGGAAGCGGCATGAGATTGTTTTTTGCAATCCCATTCGCATGGTGGTAGCTTCTCCGCTGGCGGAGTTTGTGCGCCAGCTTTCAAATGTTCTCCTGCGGGAGGAAGGTCTTCGGTTAGGCCATCAAGTGGTCAGGGTAGAGGAGATTGCATACCGAAAGCCGCGAGTCGAACGGCTTCCCATTGCCGTGCGGACGCTGTCTCCAATTACGGTGTATTCCACGATTGAACGTATGGCGGGCAAACGTTACACCTATTACTACGCACCGCGCGAACCGCTGTTTTCGCAGTTGATTCATCAAAATCTTGTCAAGAAATGGGTGGCGTTGACCGGCACCACCTATGATGGACCGGAAACGGTTGTCCAGCCGATCGGACGCAGCAGGCTGCACATTGTTACGTACAAAGAGACGGTAATCAAAGGGTGGTCGGGGCGGTTTTTGCTCAATGGGGATCCTCGCCTGATCGAATTGGGACTGTACGCCGGTTTGGGCGGAAAAAACGCGCAGGGGTTCGGACTATGCGAACCGATTGAATGAAAAAAGGGAGAGAGGCAGGCGTGCTAATCGAGGGTTTGATCCGCATGGGACTTCCCCTGTTGAAGCGGGGCGGTTCCCCAGGGGAAGTGATTCGCCAGATCACCGACATTGAGACGGGTGCGTACTTTTTTCAAAATGTATTGTTTGTGGAGATCGATGTGAAGAATCGGCGGTTTGTCGTCCATCCCCTGATGACCTGGGGGGATTGGCATGAGGTGCCGGCCGAGGGCGGGAGGGGCAAGCGGAAGAAGGCGCAGGTGCAGTTTGTCCCGAATCGCGAGCGTACGGTGGCCACTCCGTTCGTGTTGCCGAAGGGCGGGAACCCCACCAAGCCGCAAGGGCGCTATGGCATTCCCGTTTACCTTTTGTACGACAAGCACTTCCGGGAACTGGGCGGCAAGCCGGAGGGCGTGCGCGATTTTCTTGCCCGGCGCCTGTCCCGCACCCAGCTTTGGCGTGGTGCGGTGGAAACGGAAGACCTGGCGGCGCCGATTGCCGAAGCACTTCAGCGGCTTGCCGGCGCAACGGACAAGCAATATGGGTTGTTGGTGCTGGCCGAGGTCGCGGAGGATGGACCGTATCTGTATGCTGCGAATCGGGATCCCCAAATGCCGTTGGTGGTGAGCAGCCGGCTGCATCCCGGCATGAACATCTATGCCCACCTCCCGACAATTGAGGAAGCGGCGTGGCAGGCCAAGCTTGCGGAAGGGACGGAAAAGGGCGAACTGGACGACGGACGGTGTACCTGCTGTGGGACACGCGGGCCGGTGGTATCCATGGCCAACCAGGCCTGGCCGTTGTTTGCTTTTGAGTGGCGGGCACCGCTCCCAAGCGAGCTTTCGGAGGAGGAGCTGGTCAAGGGGGTCGCCCTGTGCCATCGCTGCTATCGGGCCCTCACGCTAGGTGGCCAGTTTTGTTTTTCGACCGCCTCTCGTCGTTTGCCGGCCTGGATGACCCGCGAACTGTTCGCCCCGGTGGTGAGCCGCGGCGGTGACGCCACGCGTCAGGTGCGGCAGGAGGTGTATGCCGGGCTGATCATCACGCCGCTAGAAGATCTGGATGAAGCGGAAGAAGAGGAGTTTGCGAAGGGACTCGGCAGTTTTCGAGAAAAGATGGTTCACCTCGAACGGGGGCTTCCCCTTGACCAGGTGCTGGGGCTCGAACAGACGGTATTGCCAGAGGATCTGACGACGTCGCGCTTCCGTCTCACGGTGCTCTACTACTCCGGTGAGGTGGCCCGCAAGAACGTGCACCTGTTGGCGGTCATCGAGGATGTGGTCCCTTCCGTCGCCCAGGCCGTAGACCGCCTGCTCTACGAATTGGGGCAGGAGGTCGGCATGATCTGCACCGCCCTGCATCTGCAAGTCCAGCGATACGATAGGCAGTTGACACGCCTGCCGTCACTCCTGGCAATGGCGTACGGGTATGGCTACGTGTGGCAGGCCCTGGGGCGCATCCTGCATCGCCAGCCGATTTCCCTAAAACCCATGATCCGTCATGCCGTTCTTCGCATGCAGGAATGCGCCGCACGTTGGCGGCAGGAAGACGCGCGGTGGGCGATGCGGGAAGAGGTTTTGCGGTATCTCGCCTTTCGAGCGTTTTGGCAGGCGTACATGCGTGAGGTGGCCGAGAAAGAGGAGGAGGTGCCTGTGATGCGGCCATGGCCGGAGCTGTTGGAGGAACTGAAGGCCGGCGGGATGGAATTTGACCGCTCAATTGACGAGTTGGGGTTTGCTGCCGGGTACCTTGTTCGTTGGTTCAGCCGCCGATACTGGAGGGCTACAGAAAAGAACAGTTCGAAAGGGAAGGATTACCTTGCTCACCGTGTCATGACCTTTGGCAGCCGGCTGACGCCGGAAACCATCTGGAGCCGGGCGATCCTGCCCATGCCCGAGTACGCCATGCGTGTAAATATGAAGCTATCCGAGACCTTCAGGCGCCAGCACGGGGCGTGGCTGATGGCGTACCGCCAGCTGCAGCAGGAGGTGCAGAAGGAGCGCGACGCCTTCTTGGCCGCCTTCTGGGCAGGGTATCATCTGGCCGACAGTGTGCTGGGTACGGATGAGACGGATGGGGAGAGAGCGGCGGCGGACGGGGAAATGTTGCCCGCAGAGGCATAGGTGAAACGATGAGGAAGGCGAAGGAGGACAAGGCAATGGTGCGCAGTGGGGAACTGCTGTTTCTCAAATCGGTGAAAGACGGGATTCCCAATCGCGATCCCCTTGCCGACAGCGATGCGCGGCGCCTGTTTGACGAGGAGGACGGGCGCATCTCGCTTTCGGACGTGAGCATCAAGCGGGATGTGCGCGATTTTGTGCTGGCCAAGTATCCCGATGGCGGACCGGATCGACGTTACTTTATTTTTGTCCGCGAAGAACGGGTGAACGGCAAACTGCTCAATCGGCGTGACCTGGCCAAGTCGATTGTGGAAAAGGCCACCGGCACCAAAGAGGTGACCATCGAAAACATTATGAAATCGTCCTTTGACGCGCGCGTGTTTGGCATTGTCTTTTCAGTAAAGGACGAAAGCTTTCACCGGACGGGACCGGTGCAGTTCGGTTGGGCCCACTCCCTGCACCCTGTTGAATCGCGGTACGTGCAAGGCACGGTGGTGGTGCCGTCGGACGAGAACAAGGAACAGGGGACAATCTGGACCACTTACCTTGTGCCCTTTGCCGTTTTCCTCATGCCGGGGGTGATCAACGCCACGCTGGCCAAGGAGACGGGGATGAACGAGGACGACCTGGCCCTCCTCTTCGAAGGCCTGTGGAAGGGTACGCTGCACCGCCAGGCGCGCGGTCGGGGACTGCAGCAGCCGCTTTTCCTGTTGCATGTGGAGTACCAGGATCCCTTCTACCGCATTGGGCATCTGGAGGAAACGGTGCGCCTGTGGCCCAGCGCCGAGGAATGGCGTTCGGGCATCAAACCCTCGTCCTTGCAGGAAATCGAGGTCGACGTAACGGAACTGGCAGCGGTCCTGGAGCGCGAAGCGGCGCATATTGCGCGCGTGCGGTACATGGTTCACCCGGGCCTGCGGCTGCGCGGCGAGCTGCCCGGTCGGGTTGACGCGCTCTGGTGACGCAGCGGGAAGGATGAGAACGTTGACGACGACGCTGCTCGTGTTTGACGTGCGGGGGATGTTGGCCCACTTTCGGCGTCCCGATACCGCGGTCACCCATTCCACCTATCCCTTTCTCACGCGGACGGCGCTGCGGGGGCTTCTCGGGGCCATCTTGGGCACCGAACCGCTGCGGGAGGGATGGACGGCCATTGAGTTACGCGCGCCGGTGCGTACGCGCACGCAGCAGCTGTCCATGTTGGGCAAGATGTACCTGGACGGCAGCAGCACCAAAACCTTTCACCGTCCCACGGCGGTGGAGCTGGTGATCCGGCCGCATTATCGCGTGTACTATACCGGACCGCAGCAGGCGGAGCTGGCGGCGGCGATTCGCCGGCGGAAAAGCGTCTATCCCACGTATCTTGGCGTGGCCTATGCCCTGACGGTGCCGGAATACGTCGGCGAGTGGGAGGCCGAGCCGGTGGCGATGCGGGACGGCGAGGTGCTGACATGCCGCAGCGTGGTACCGGTGGCGGTGGTGAAGCGCCTGGAACCGCTGCCCGACGCGGAATACGCCCGCGTCGGCGGCCTTCTCTACGAGATGGTGGGGCCGCGCCAGTTTCACGGCGGCGTTAGCGTCCTCTACAATGCGGCGGGCGGGCCGATCCGATTTGTGGCACAGCCGGCGGCAGCATTCCCGCCCGTGCAGCTTGTGCGACTGAAAACGGGGGAACATGCCGGTGAGGTGGTGGCGTTGTGGTGATACCCCTGGGCCAATGTCTGGCCCGACCGGGACAGCCGCTTGTCGATCACCTGACGGCTGTGGCCGAGGCAATGGCCTCCGCGCCTCAGACGCCGTCGGACTGGCTGGCCCGTCTGGCTGGTTTTCTGCACGACCTCGGGAAGGCGCGCGCGACGTGGCAGCGTTATCTGCAGGCGAAGCTGGCAGGCCGTTCGGCTGAACCGGTGCCCCACGCCTATTTCGGCGCAGCGATACTGGCGCCGCTGGGCCAGGAGCTGCTCCGGTACCTTTCCGCTTGGGATACGCACCGCGGCGAGTGGCTGCGGTGGATTCTCGATGTGGCCAATCATCATGGCGAGCTGGGCGATGTGGAGGAAGCCCCGCCGTGGCAGCGGCATTGGCGTTCGGACGTGATCGCGGATGTCGACTGGCCGGGAGTAGCCGCCGCCCTGCTTCCGCATTTGCCCCCGACGATGCCGGTGCCGGACTGGTTGCGGGACGGGCAGGCCGTGTTTGCACGCGTGGCAGAGGTCGGGCGGCAGTGGCGGCGGATGGTTGAGCAATGGAGAAACGACCAGGTTGATTGTCTGGCGACGGCAAGGGGATGGGCCCCCCTCGCGGAAGCTTGTTTCCGCGAGCCGACCAGCCGCCTGATCGCCGCCGACCGTTTCGATTCCGGACACGTGAAGCCGGAAGCGTGGCGTTCCTCCCAGGCGGAACAGGCCATTCAGGCCCTTGACGACCACATTGCCCGGAACCGAAACGGAACGGAGATGGATGCCCTTCGCCAGCGCGTGCGTGAGCTGGCGCTGCAGGCGTGGCGGAAGAATCCTGACGCCCCGTTTTACGCCCTCACGCTGCCCACCGGATACGGCAAGACCCTCACGGCGCTACGCATTGCCCTCGAGGCGGTGCGGCAGGGCCGGGCGCGGCGCATCGTTTATGTGGCGCCGCACATCTCGATTCTCTCGCAGGCAGCACGGGAGATTGCCAGGGCATGCCGAATGGAAGTGCTGGAACACCATCACCTGGCCGTGACGCTGAACGAGGAAATGGACGATGCGGCGTACCTGGCCATGGAGTCGTGGCAGGCGCCCGTGGTGGCCACCACCTTTCACCAGCTGTTTCGCGCCCTGTTCCCCTGCCGTGCCCAGCACACCCTGCGCTTGCCCGCCCTCGAGGATGCCGTGGTGATTTTGGACGAGCCGCAGATGCTCGACCCGCGCGTATGGAATGTTCTCCTGCTCCTGTTGGAGGCCGCTCACCGCAAGCTGGGTACGCAGGTCCTGCTCGTGACGGCCACACTGCCCACCACGCGTTATGCGGGCGTGGAAGTGGTTCCGCTCACCCCGGCGGAGCAGGTGCCGGTGGTTTCCCGGTATCGCTTGACGGTGCATCCGGATCCGCTGGACGAAGAAAGATTGGCGGAACTGATGCTGAGAAAGGCTCGCGAGGTTGGGCAGGTGGGCGTGATCTGCAACACCGTTGTCGATGCCCTGCGCGTGTATCGTCTGGTTCGCGAGCATGCCGACGTGCCGACGTTTTTCGTCCATGGGATGCTGCAGCCGATTCATAAGCAGATTGTTCTCGATGCTTTATCCAAACACCTCTCCGACGAGCATCCCGTCATCGTGGTGGGTACGCCCATTCTGGAATGCGGGCTGAACCTCAGCTTCCGCTTCCTATGCCGGGCCCTGCCCACGCTCCCTGCGGTGGTTCAAAGCGCGGGACGCGTCAACCGGCATGGCAAACAGGATCACGGTGAGGTATGGGTGGCTCCTTTTTGGCGCGGCGGCGAGCGGTCAACGCGGGAGTGGTTGTATCAGCGGCGGGAGGAACGGGATGTGACGGACGAGCTGCTTGCGCGAGCGCCAGGCTCCCTTGCCGAACCGGACGTGCTGGCGTTGATGCGCGAATATTATGAGGAAGTGTTTGCCCGCAACAACCACCTGGCTTACTGCGAGCGATTGAAGCAAGGGATCCTGGGCCGGTGGTCGGAGGTCGCCGGTCTGAAACCCTTTGAAGATACCGTGCCTACGGTAACGGTCTTTGTGCCCACGGGCGAACACTGGCTGACAGAGAAGCAGCGCCAACAATTTCTCGAGCAATGGGGATGCCGGTCGGCAGACGAGCTCTATGAACGGTATTGCGATTCGAAATGGATGAGCGAATTGGACTTTCTGATGCGTAAGCGGTTTCTTGCCGCGTTGCAGGCCTTTTCTGTTCCGGTGGTAGCGACGTGCGCCCAGCGCGTGGCAGCGGAAACGGAACGCGGCATTGCCCGCTGTGCGGACACGAAGCTGTATGACGAGGAACTGGGATTTGCCGGGCTACGCGATGTCGAGAACGCCAAAACGTGGATATGGTGATGTGGTCGGCGGAAATGAGGGAAAGGAAAGGGCGAACGGCAATGACGGAAGACACCGTGCGGCGCGTCAACGGGACGCTAGTGTGGTACTGGGCGATCTGCAAACGCCAGGTGTGGCTGATGGCTCGCCAGATTACGCCGTCCCACGAGGACGACAACCTGTTGATCGGACGGGCACTCCACGAAAGCGCCTATGGCCGCGAGCGCAAGGAAGTGCATGTGGAAAACCTGAAGCTTGACCTCATGCGCACCGCGGAAGGGGAGCTTGTCGTAGGCGAGGTGAAGAAAAGCTCGCGCTACGCCGAGAGCGCCAGGTTGCAGCTCACGTATTACTTGTACCGGCTGTGGAAGCTGGGCGTCGAGGCGAAGGGGCGCCTCCATTTCCCATTGGAACGGAAAACCGAGGATGTGGTACTGGATGAGAAAACCGTCCACCAAATGGCCCAAATGGAGCGGGAAATCGCGGCTCTCATCGACCGGGAGACGCCCGTGCCAGCCGAGTGGTCCCGTTGGTGCCGCAAGTGTGCGTATCGGGAACTGTGCTGGGCATGACGGAGAAGGCGGGGAAGCGCCGTGAAGGAATCGTTGTACATCTTTCGCGACGGACAGCTGCGCCGCAAAGACAACACGCTGCTGTTTGAGACACCAGACGGCAAACGGTACGTACCGGTGGAACATGTGCGGGAAATCTTTCTTTTTGGCGAAGTAGACATGACGAAGAAGGTGCTGGAGTACTGCAGCCAGAAAGAGATTCCCGTCCATCTCTACAGTCATCACGGGTACTACATGGGCACCTTTTACCCTCGTGAGCATCACGTGAGCGGCTTCGTGTTGCTCAAGCAGGCCGAGCATTACCTCGATCCCGCCCGTCGCCTCATTTTGGCGCGGCGCTTTGTCGAAGGGGCCATCGACAACATGCTAAACGTGTTGCGGTATTACAAGGGACGAGGAAAAGCGGTCGGCGCGGTCCAGGAGGCGGTGGAAGCCCACCGACAGGATGTGGAATCGGCGGATTCCATCGAGGCGCTGATGGCCGCAGAGGGGCACGCTCGCCAGGCGTACTACCAGGCCTTTGATGCCATCGTGGAGGATGAGGCGTTTCGCTTTGAGGTGCGCACGCGCCGCCCGCCAAAGAACCGTTTGAATGCGCTCATCAGTTTCGGCAATTCGCTGCTCTACAATGCCGTGCTGCGCGAGATCTACCATACGCAACTTGATCCGCGTATTGGCTTTTTGCACACGGCGAACTTTCGGCGTTTTTCGCTCAATCTTGACGTAGCGGAGGTGTTCAAGCCCCTTCTCGTGGATCGTGTCATTTTCCGTTTGCTTGGCCGTCGGCAGATTCAGGCGGATGATTTTGTTCGCGAGCTTGGCGGATTGGTCATGAGTGAACGTGCCCGCCGCACGTTCGTGGAAGAATTTGAGAAAGGAATGAAAACGACTTTTCAGCATCGCCGTCTAAAACGAAAGGTGTCGTATCGTCAACTGATCCGTTTGGAATTGTATAAGATCCAGAAACATCTCATGGGGGACGAGCCGTATACCCCCTTCGTCAGCCGATGGTGAGAGCGAAATGTATGTGATCCTGGTGTATGATGTTGACGTCAAGCGGGTCGCGAAAGTGCTCAAGGTGGCGCGCAGGTACCTGACCTGGGTACAGAATTCCGTGTTGGAGGGCGAGTTGAGCCAAAGCCAGCTGTTTCAACTGAAACGGGAACTGCAACGGGTGGCCAACCTGAAAGAAGATTCGTTTATTTTTTACATCATGCGCACGACGCGGTACAGCGAACGGGAGATCATGGGAGTACAGAAAGGCGGATGGGAGACGATTTTGTAACCTGTTACAATTGCCCTTGCGATATACAGAGATGGAGCCCCCCGCATAGCAAGTCCGGTAAGGGACCTATTGTGGGGTTACCCTGTTTTGGTGTCATCGACCACCAGTGGTGCAAAAAACCTGGGAGATCGACGACACATTTTTGTTCCAGAAGATTCGATTAATTGATTTCCGCATTTAGGTTTCCTTATGTGGCAAGATTTTTTTGGGTTTGAAGCCTACCTATGAGGGATTGAAACGACGCTCTCCTAAAGGAGGTTAAATAACCGTGATCATCGTTTGAAGCCTACCTATGAGGGATTGAAACTCGGAGGTCGCTGATGACGTATCTCATCAGTTTTGTAGGTTTGAAGCCTACCTATGAGGGATTGAAACTACCGATCCGCTTGCGACAACTGCGACGCCATACCCACGTTTGAAGCCTACCTATGAGGGATTGAAACTGGACTTAGGCCTTGAGGATAAAGAAGACGTCACGGGTTTGAAGCCTACCTATGAGGGATTGAAACCCGGGGTGAAGGCTGCTTCGAAGGATACGACGGTAACCGTTTGAAGCCTATCTATGAGGGATTGAAACTAGGAGCATATATGGGATATAAAGGAATGATTAAATAATAAAAGATTTTAGTTTATCGGGGAGAGGTGTGATGAAATCTTTCTTTATTTTACTCGGAAGCTTAATACTTGTGGTGATATGTATATTGCCGTTCGTTGCGGACTATTTTAGAATAATGAGGAGAAAATACGGGAAACCTTTACCAAAAAAAGAGATTAAATTCTTGTTGTTTTTGATCATTATATTAATCAGCGTGTAGACAAAGTACCGGGAGGTACAAGGTCTACACGCTTTTTTGTCGAATAGAGTTCTTATCCCATCATGCAGAGGTGGCCACATGCTGAGAAAACAATCGGCCGAAGGCCGTTACCAGCTTACCGTTGTTTCGTTGGACGAATTGGTGCCTCAGGATCACCTGGTTCGCAAAATCGAAAACGCCATCGACTTCTCGTTTATCTACGAACTAGTGGAAGATCGTTACTGCCCAGACAACGGAAGACCCAGCATCGATCCCGTTGTCCTCATCAAAATGGTGCTCATCCAGTATCTGTTCGGCATCCGTTCCATGCGTCAAACCATCAAAGAAATCGAAACCAATCTCGCCTACCGGTGGTTTCTGGGATACGATCTCACCCAGCCCATCCCCCATTTCACGACGTTTGGCAAAAACTATGTCCGCCGATTCAAGGGTACCGACCTCTTTGAAAGGATCTTCACGCGCATTCTTGAAGAAGCCTGCCATCATGGGCTGGTCGACCCTTCCGTGTTGTATATCGATTCCACCCATGTCAAAGCCAACGCCAACAAGAGAAAATTCATCAAGCGGCTTGTCCAGGAAGAAGGCAAGAAATATCAAGAACTTCTCGAAGAGGAAATCAACCAGGACCGCGAAGCGCACGGGAAAAAGCCGTTGCCAAAAAAGTCTAAAGCCGTCTGGAAGGAGGTGAAAAAAAGCACCACCGATCCGGACAGCGGCTGGTTTGTCAAAAACGAAAAGGAACAGACGTTCGCTTACTCCTTCCATGCGGCCAGCGACCAAAACGGCTTTGTCGTCAGTGCCGTCGTCACGGCTGCCAACGTTCATGACAGTCAGGTCTTCACAGAAGTGTTCGAGCAAGCCGTCAAGCACGTCGGAAAACCCAGCGCTGTCGCGGTGGATGCAGGGTATAAAACACCCTATATCAGCAAGTACCTCTTGGACCAACAGGTCCGTCCGGTCATGCCGTATACCCGTCCCCACACAAAAGACGGAAGGTATCGAAAGCAGGATTACGTGTACGATGAGTACTACGATTGCTATCTTTGTCCTGCCGGACAAGTGCTTACCTACGAAACCACGACCCGTGAGGGTTACCGAATCTACCGTTCCGATGCCACGACCTGTCGATCTTGTTCATTCCGCTCCCAGTGCACAGAAAGCCACGACGCGGTTAAGCGTGTGAGCCGCCATATCTGGGCCCATTACATGGAAGAAGTGGAGCACTTGCGCCATACAGAAGTGAATAAACGCCTATATGCACGCCGAAAGGAAACGATTGAGCGTGTATTTGCGGATCTCAAGGAGAAGCATGGCTTGCGTTGGACCACTTTACGTGGGTTGGAAAAAGTGACAATGCAGGCGATGCTTGTTTTTGCTTGTATGAATTTAAAAAAGCTGGCGAATTGGTTATGGAGGTTAGGAAAAACAGGGCGCCATGCCCTTCATTTCGGTGTCCTTTTCGTACTCAGACGACATGAAAACTCCCTCGGCTGCGTTGGCACCGAGGGAGTTTGTCTGCAGTCTGTATATTAATTTTGGTTGACATTATATTTATTTTTGTAAAGTAACATCAATTGAGCGATAGGTGGCCTTGTTAGAGCAGGATTATAGCCAAGCCTAATGGTTTAAGGAATAGTCAGCACTAACCAGCGTTGGATACTTCCAAGGATCCTCAAACGTTTGTTCAGGGAATATTTTTATTGCGATGCGAGTCTCGACCGCATGTGGTCGAGACTCGCTATTTTAATACTGGGGCAGGCAATTTTCTTCTGATCGGAGAGAAATCATTCCCTTGTTCTTTACATAATGTCCAATCACCTTATAAAGAAACTCGGGTCGTAGCTCATTCGCCTGGTATTTTTCTTTTTTGTCTACGTCTAACCTGCATCAAGTCGATAATTAATTTTTGAACTGTTATTCTGCGAAGTTTTTATCGCGAACCTGACTTAAAACTTCGTAGAATTCGACGAAACTATGGCCATAAAAACTTCGCAGAATTATAATCGGGGGTGGGAGGAGGATTTTCGTGGAGGAACTTATGAAAGACTACGAACTCTATCTCCGTGAACGCGGACGTGCATGTGTTTGGCACAGCCTATTCTATGACAACTTCATTCTTGTCGCCGTGCGGGGCTTATTCTTTGAGCACGGACGGGTAATTGGACAGATTTCTTGAAATGTTATCCATTAGATTTTTCCACGAATAACCAAATTCTTCCTCGTCCAGTTTAGAACCCTTCTAAGATGACCGTGTGCAATCAGGTTCACATATCCGGAGTTGCAGGTGTTCGAAACGCGAGCGCCCCTGGCAGCGGGCAAACACTGCCGCCAGGGGCGCAGCTTTTCCAGGCTTATTTGCGCAGCGTGACGCAGGCTTCTTCGTCGTAGTAGAGGTCCCGTCCCAGTTCCACCCGGCCGGAGAAGAGGGGGCGCGGAGCTTCGGTCAGTTCCAGACGGTAGACGGTGCTGATGTAAAAGTAGACATCGGGCTCCTTGACTGGCACCGGCGCCATGCGGGCCACCGGGTAGCCCTGGGCCACGATGTTCTCCAACTGGTAGTCCTGGAAGGCGCCGAGCATATCGGTAATTGCATAGCCCATGTCGAGGATGCCCCGCTGGATATCCCGCCATTTCTTCCAGGAAGATTCGAGGTACGAAAGGCCAAAGTAGCCTGCCGAACCGGGGCCCCGGAGCGCTTCGGTACAACGGCTCAGGAAAAGCAGAAGACCATTCAAGGTTTCCACCGGGTCGGTGAAGAACACGTCAAACTGGCCTCGGAGGTGAGACGGCAGTCCTTCCTGCACGTCATAGACTTCCGCCTGAACGTGGTTCCAACCGCGGTCACGGGCCACGTCACGGATGAAGCCGACGATGCGTTCGTCCACATCGAGGACATGCACGCGTCGCGGCAGTCCCGAGAGTGCGGCGGCAATGCTGGTGAGATCGTCGTCGCCCAGCAGCAACAGGTCGCGGCCTGCCAGATCGCCTCGCTGGGCCATCAGGGCCAGCCGCAGCACGGTAGTCTCGGGCGTCACGTATCCCTGGTCAAAATCGGGCGTCGCTTTGGGACGCATGGCCACAATCTCTTTGAATGCCTCAAGAACGTGGTCAAAAGGTGGCTGGAGAACGATGCCACGTCCCGCGCAGGCCTCACAACGCTGGTCGGCTATCCGATCCAGCCCCAGGGCTTCGGCCTGTCGCCGTCCCGCCTCGGTGAGCACGAAGCGGTTGCCATCGTAGGCCACCAGCTCGTTTTTCAGGAGCGTCTGCAGGACCTCCAGCACCTCGTGGGTCTGGGCTTGCCCTTCTCGCATCAGCTCCCAGTAGGATTTGGGACCGAGGCAGAGTGCACGGAGAAGAAGCGCATGGCTCCGACGGGCTTCCACAGCAATACCGGTTGTTGACATAGGTACCGCTCCTTTCGCCCTAAGAGTTGAAATGCACCTCCTGAGAGTAACCAACGTGCCTTGTCCCGGCTTCCTCCGATATAAGCGGAGTGATCGCCAAAAAATTATAATACCGCTTTCATTGGATTCAGTCAATCCGTTGCGATCGCTCAGAAAAATCTAACCCAAAGTGGCGGGCTTGCGTATACCCGCATGTTCGGCACGATCGAGAACCATGCGTTCCGAATCGGTTCGGTTACGCGATACCGTAAACGTGGAAAACCCGCCCGACCGGAAGAATCCTATAACTGTCCTGCCGCCAGCCGCAGCGCTATCGCCTTGGCTGCCACCATGCCCTGTCCCACGCTGAGGGCGATGCTGGAGAATTGTGGCGGCGTGCACACGTCGCCGGCAGCGAAAACCCCCGGCATGCTGGTTTCGCCCTGGTCGTCGACGCGCAGGGTACCATCGGCGTTCGTGTCCACCTGACCGCGTACCAGGTCGGTGTTCGGTTCCACCCCGATGCGCACGAAGACGGCGTCCACCGCCAGGAGGCGTTCCTCGTGTCGGCCGTCCGGGTGGCGCAGGGTGACGGCCACGCCCTCGACACGCCCGGTCCCGAGGATGGAGGTCACCACGGCGTGTTCCAGGCGGGTGACATTGGGGTGGCGCAGCACCGGCTCGAGGTACTCGGGGCGGGCCCGGTACGTGTTGGAGCGGTGGATCAGCGTCACATGGGCGCCGGCCTCGGCGAGCAGCAACGCCCCCTCCAGCGCGCGGTCGCCGCCGCCGACGACGGCAACGCGCTTGCCGGCAAATCGCTGGGCGTCGCGCGTGGCCGAGTAGATTTCCCCGCGGGCGATCATCTCCGCCTCGCCGGGCACGCCGAGCCGCCGCGGACGGGAACCGGTGGCCACGATCAGGGCGCGGGCCGCAAGCTCCCCGGCGCTGGTGGCGAGGCGCTTTGCCCGCACGTCGCATGCCTGCACGTCCACGCCGCACCGGTATGTGCAGCCCAGCCGCTCCACGTGGGCCACAAGGCGATCCCGTAGCGCGCGGCCGTTTTCCACCGGCAGGCCCGGATAGTCGACGATGGGGTTGTGGATGGCTTCCAGTTGCCCGCCCAAGCTTTCCTGTCGCTCGACGAGCAGGGCGTCGAGGCCCAGTCGGTGGCACCAGATGAGGGCGCTGATGCCGGCCGGTCCCCCGCCGATGATCACCACGTCGTGATGGGGGATGTGTTCGGTTCCGTTACCCATACCCATAGGTAGGCCTCCCTTCCTCGGATGGGCGACAGCCGGCGGGGTATACCCCCCTCCGTGGCGCACGCGCGCGTTCCTCTCCAAACCTCCCGGGTAATCGCGGAGAGTGGTTGCGCAACCATCATACCATAGGCGGGAATCGTTTCCACGTGGACGAACACGGGTGGTGTTTGCCTGGCGGTGCATGCCGGTTCCTTCGATGCGGCCGGGCGAACTTTCTCGTGGGGAGGCGGAGACCTGCGCGTGGGCGCCACCTGTGCTATCATGAAAATGGTAATCCCCGCACGCCCGCTGAGATGGGCGAACCATAGCGCACAAACCGTCGCCAATGGGAGGGAGCGCCATGCCCGCACAACGCACCGTCCACCTGTTTCAACCGTTCCGGATCAAGGACCTCTTGCTGCGCAACCGCATTGTCATGTCGCCGATGTGCATGTACTCGGCGACCGACGGATTCGCCAACGACTGGCATTTCGTTCACTACACCACGCGCGCCGTGGGCGGCGTCGGGCTGATCATCCTGGAAGCCACCGGCGTCCAGCCCCACGGGCGGATCACGTCGCGGTGCCTGGGGATTTGGGATGATGCCCACATTCCGGGCCTTGCCCGCATCGTGGAAGGGTGCCATGCCCATGGGGCCAAGGTCGGGATCCAGCTTGCCCACGCCGGGCGCAAGTGCGAAATCCCGGGTCGTATCGTGGCTCCTAGCGCCATTCCCTTTGGTCCGAACAGCCCCACCCCGGAAGAGCTGTCGGTGAACGAAATCCGCGAGGTGGTTGAGAGCTTCGGCCAGGCGGCGCGGCGGGCGCGTCAGGCCGGCTTTGACGTGGTGGAGATCCACGGCGCCCACGGGTACCTGATCAACGAGTTCCTGTCGCCCCTGGCCAACAAGCGCACCGACGCCTACGGCGGATCGCTGGAAAACCGTGCCCGGTTCCTGATGGAAGTCATTGACGCCGTGCGCGCCGAGTGGCCGGCGGACAAGCCCCTCTTCCTGCGCCTGTCGGCCGTTGACTACGCCGAGGGCGGTGTCACCCTGGAGGAAACGGTAGAAGTGGCCAAGATGGCCAAGGCGCGGGGGGTTGACCTCATCGACGTCAGCTCGGGCGGGGTGGTGCCTGGCGTCACCGTGCCGGTTCATCCCGGCTACCAGGTGCCCTTTGCCGAGACGGTCCGGCGCGAAGCGGACATTCCCACGGGTGCCGTGGGGCTGATCACCGAGCCCAAGCAGGCCGAGGAGATCGTGGCCAACGGCCGGGCCGACCTGGTGTTCCTGGGTCGCGAGCTGTTGCGCAACCCCTACTGGCCGCTGCACGCCGCCCTGGAGCTGGGGGCGGAGATCGACTACTGGCCGATCCAGTACCTGCGGGCCAAGCCGGAACGGTAAGGCCGGCCTGGATGTCGGCGGGGCCAGCCCATCCCCGGATCCGTGCGAGCGGCTGGCCCCGTTTCCCTTTACGAAATTTGAAGCGAAGGAGGACTCTGCGGTGCACAACGGGTTTACCCGATCGGAAACGCTTTACGCAGAAGCGAAGCGGCTGATGCCCGGCGGCGTCAACAGCCCCGTGCGCGCCTTTCGCAACGTCGGCATGACGCCGATGTTCATCGCGCGGGGGCAAGGTGCCCGTGTCTGGGATGAGGACGGCAACGAGTACATCGACTACGTCATGTCATGGGGGGCGCTTATCCTCGGCCACGCCCACCCGCGGGTGGTAAGCGCGATCCAGGAGGCAGCGACGCGCGGCACCAGCTTCGGCACGCCGACAGTGGTCGAGACGGAGATGGCCCGGCTGCTCGTCGAGGCCCTGCCCTCCGTCGAGGTCGTGCGCATGGTCAACTCCGGCACCGAGGCGACGATGAGCGCCCTGCGCCTGGCCCGCGGCTACACCAAACGCAACAAGATCCTCAAGTTCGAGGGCAGTTACCATGGCCACTCCGACAGCCTGCTCATCAAAGCCGGTTCGGGCATGGCGGCATTGGGACTGCCCGACAGCCCCGGCGTGCCGGAGACGGTGGCCCGAAACACGATCACCTGTCCGTACAACGACCTTGACAGTGTCAAATTGGCCTTCGAGCGCTACGGGGATGACATTGCTGCGGTGATTGTCGAGCCGGTGGCCGGGAACATGGGTGTCGTGCCGCCGAAGCCCGGCTTTTTGGAAGGCTTGCGCGAGATCACGCGTCAGTATGGGGCCCTGCTGATCTTCGACGAGGTGATCACCGGCTTCCGTGTCGACTATCGCGGGGCGCAGGGGAAGTACGGCGTGCTGCCCGATCTTACCTGTCTGGGCAAGGTTATCGGTGGCGGCCTTCCCGTCGGCGCTTACGGCGGGCGGGAGGAGATCATGCGCCACGTGGCCCCCGACGGCCCGGTGTACCAGGCCGGTACCCTGTCGGGCAACCCACTGGCGATGACCGCCGGGGTCACCACGTTGCGCGAGCTGGGTCAGGACGGCATCTACGAGGAGCTGGAGCGCAAGGCGGCGCGCCTGGCCGAGGGAATGGCCCAGAACGCCGAAGAGGCCGGCATTCCCTATTGCATCAACCGCGTCGGCTCCCTCGTCGGCTTCTTCTTCACCGGCGAACGGGTTGTCAACTACGCCACCGCGCGCACGTCGGACACCCAGCGCTTTGCCCGCTATTTCCGCCTGCTGCTCGAACGGGGCGTGTACATCCCGCCGTCGCAGTTTGAGGGGATGTTTGTCTCCACGGCCCACACCGATGCCGACATCGACCGCACGTTGGAAGTGCACCGTGAGGTCTTGAAACAACTGTAATTTATGCAAATCAAAACCCCCTCTTTACAAGCAGGTCAACCTGTACTATACTCTTTTTCGACAACTGAATCCGGCATCGAACAGCCATCTCTTATCGAGAGTGGCGGAGGGACTGGCCCGATGAAGCCCGGCAACCCCTGCTGCCCCTTGGGGAGCGGGAAGGTGCCAACTCCTGCAGAACGGCTGCGTAGGCGGCGTTCTGAGAGATAAGAGAGGAGGCGTTGCGTTTGCAACAAATCCTTTCTGAGGTCTCTCAGAAAGGATTTTTTTGTGAAGCATCTTCATAAATTCGGATCGGATTAATTGGTTTTAACGGAGGCCGACGATGATTGAACTGCACGGCATTCGCAAAACCTTCTCCACGGGCGGCAAGACCGTGGAGGTGCTAAAAGGCATCGACCTTTCGGTGCAAAAGGGTGAGGTTTTCGGCCTGATCGGCCGTTCCGGTGCCGGCAAGAGCACGCTCCTGCGCATCATCAACCTGCTCGAGCGGCCGACGGCAGGGCGCGTGGTCGTCGACGGCGTCGAACTGACGGCCCTTTCGGAACGCGAGCTGCGGCGGGCGCGGCAGCGCATCGGCATGGTATTCCAACACTTTCACCTGCTCTGGTCGAGGACGGTGCGCGAAAACATCGCGCTGCCCCTGGAGATTGCCGGCGTTCCGAAACGCGAAATCCGCCAGCGCGTCGACGAGCTGGTGGAACTGGTCGGCCTGACCGAGCGTGCCGACGCCTATCCGTCCCAGCTGTCGGGCGGGCAGAAGCAGCGCGTTGGCATTGCCCGGGCCCTGGCCAACCGGCCCCACGTGCTTTTGTGCGACGAGGCCACATCGGCCCTCGATCCGGAGACGACCGACCAGATCCTCGACCTGCTGCGGTCCATCAACCGCCGCTTTGGGCTCACCGTGGTGCTGGTGACCCACGAGATGGATGTGATCCAGGCCGTGTGTGACCGCGTCGCCGTGATGGAAGGCGGACGCATCGTCGAAGTGGGCCCGGTGGCCGAGGTGGTGGCCCGTCCGCAGACGGAGACGGCGCGCCGCTTTTTGCAGCAGGGGCGTGCCGGACAACGGGGGGCCTATGTTAGCGCCTTCAGCGAGGAGAGCAAACCGGTGGCCGCGCAAGCTTCTGGGGTCAGGGCGCCCCGTGCCGCTGCGGAGACAGCGGAAGCGTACCTGCGCCTCGACCTGGCCGGGGTCACGGCGCCGGTGGTCGAGGAGGCCATCCGCCGCTATGCGGCTGACATCCGCCTGTGTGAGGGGTCGCTCGCGGAAGGACCGGACGGTGTGCGCGGCGCGCTGGTTGTGCGCGTGGCCGGTACGCCGGAGGAGATCCAAGCAGTGACCGACTACTGGAAGGCGGCGGGGGTGACCGTGACGGCGGTTGCGCCGGTGGCGGAAAGGGGGGTGCGCGCATGAACGTCTTGGCCGAGCTGTTTCCCCATGTGGTGCAAAACTGGGACGGGGTGCTGCAGGCGACCGGGGAGACGCTGTACATGGTGGGGGTGTCGCTGCTTTTTTCCGTGTTGCTCGGCATTCCCCTGGGTGTGCTGCTGGTGCTCACATCGCCGGGCCACCTGGTGCCGATGCCGTGGATCAACAAGCTGCTGGGCACGGTGGTCAACGTGTTCCGCTCTGTGCCCTACATCGTCCTCATTCTGTGGTTGTTGCCCGTCTCCCGCTTGCTGTTCGGCACCTCCTTCGGCCCGACGGCCGCCATCCTCTCGCTGGTGGCCGGTGCGGCACCCTTCTATGCCCGGTTGGTGGAAACGGCCCTTCGCGAGGTGGATGCCGGCGTCATTGAGGCGGCGCGGGCGATGGGGGCCAGCCTGTGGCAGATTGTCCTCAAGGTGCTGATCCCCGAGGCACTGCCGGCAATGGCCGCCGGGGTAACGGTGACTGGCGTCGGACTGGTCGGCTATTCGGCCATGGCCGGCGTGATCGGTAGTGGTGGTCTCGGGGCGATGGCCTACAACTACGGGTTCAACGGCTTCCAGAACGACACCCTGCTGGTGGCCACGTTGCTGTTGATCCTCATGGTGCAGCTGTTCCAGGCTGCGGGTGACCGCATTGTCCGCCGCTTGGATAAGCGATAACGGCGCGGCGGCGCCGAACTCGCCTGCCGGCGCGCGGGCGAACCTGTTCCATTTCACCGGTTGGGAGGGAACCATCCATGCGCAAGGGACTGCTACTCCTTGTCCTCGCCCTGCTTTTCGTGTTGCCGTTGGCCGGCTGCGGCACGGCGACGGAAAAAGGCGGCGATGCGTCGCAGGGGGCGTCCGACAAGCCGCTCAAGGTGGGGGCCACGGCGGTGCCCCATGCCGAGATTCTCAACGGCGTGGTAAAGCCCAAGCTGAAGGAAAAGGGTATCGACCTCGAGGTTGTCGTGTTCCAGGATTACGTGTTGCCGAACACGCAGCTGGCTGAGGGAGCGCTGGATGCCAACTATTTCCAGCACATTAAGTGGCTGGAGGCGACGATCAAGGAAAAGGGCTACAAGCTGGTGCCGGTGGCCGGGGTGCACATTGAGCCCATCGGGCTGTACGCCAACAAGCAGAAGGGGTACAAGTCGGTGAGCGATCTGCCCAACGGGGCCACCATCGCCATCACCAACGGTTCTAGCGAGTGGCTGCGCGTGTTTCGCCTGCTGGAGGCAGCCGGGCTGATCAAGCTCCGGGACGGCGTCGACGAAAAGGTGACGGAAAAGGACATCGTGGAGAACCCCAAGGGCATCAAGTTCACGCAGGTGGATCCGGCCATGCTGCCGCGCACGCTGGAGGATCCGAAGATCGACGCCGCGGTGATCAACACGAACTTTGCCATCGAGGCCGGCCTTACGCCGACCAAGGATGCCATCTTCCGCGAAGACGAAAACTCGCCTTACGTGAACGTGCTCGCCACGCGGGAAGACAACAAGAACGACCCGCGCATCCAAGAGCTGGTGAACGTGCTTTTGTCGGAGGACGTCAAGAAGTTCATCGAGGAGAAGTACAGCGGCGCGGTTGTTCCGACGCAGAAGAAATTCTGACGCAACCGGTCTTCCGTGTGGCGGGATGAGACGGCTGGGCTGCCGAATCGACGGATCGACAACGGGAGCGTCAAGGGAAGGACCAGCTTTCCTCCGCACGAAAGTCGGGTGATGACGTGCTGAGCCGCGCGGGCGGTGCCGTCAAGGACATGCGGTACCGCCCGCGCGTTTTTGGTTTTGGTGGGGCACGGGATGGCCGCCGCGACCGTTTCCCGTTCTACCCTGCGCGCGCGCTGCATAACGTGTACCGAGCACGAAGATCGTGTTGCGCGCGAAAGGGGGAGGTTGCGTGCACCAAGAGGACAACCGGGGGTTGCGTTTTCATGTCCGCGAGCAGATCCACCTTCCGGACGACGTGCCGGAGATCGAGGCGATTCGCGAACTGGAGCTGGAACCGGTTGTGGAAGTGACCGCGGCAGGCGGCTCGGTGACGGTGTCGGGGTTTCTCAGCCTGACCGGCAAGTACTTGGGGCGGCGGGAACACCTGAAGATGCCGGGCGACGGGTCGGAGGCGTACGCGCCGTTTCCGTTTCATCCTCTGGAGAGCGAGATGGGTCCCTTGGCGCCCTGGCAAAAGCGTGGCGAAATCCGCCACCGCATCCCACTGGACATCACCGTACCCGAGGAACACGTGCCCGACCTGGAAGACGTCTACGTGGTCATCGACAGCTTTGATTATGAGGTCCAAGGGCCGCGCAAGCTGGCCATCGAAGCCGTGTTGGACGTCACCGGCATTGTGGTGGAGCGCGGCCGTGCCGCGCGCACGCTGGAGCAGGCGGATCCTGTCGCCCCCGTGCTGGTGAGCGGGACAGAGCCTGCGCCGTCCGGGAGAGAGAGGGCCGAAACCGCCGAAACGCCGGCAGAGGTCTCCGCCGAGGCGGATCCGGTTTCGCAGGGGGACGGCGCGCGAGCGGAGGGACACCGGGACGCGGCGGCTCCGGTGGCGGACGAGCGTGAGGCGGGGGGTTCCTCCGCGCCGGAGGGTGGAAGCGAAGGGAGAGCGGCGGTGGAGCCGGAGGCCTCCCAGGCGGTGGAGGCGGCCGCCGCGACAGGAGAGCCGGTCGATTTGGATGGGCGGCAGGCCGGCGATGCCGATGCCCATCCCGCGGGGGACGACGGGGGTTCTCAGGCGCGCGACGAGCCGGCGGAAACCCAGCCGGAACCGCAACCGGACGTGAAGGTGGCCATCACGGCCAAATCCAAACCCGAGGAGAGCAGCGCCCGTTCCCTTTCCTCGGTCTTGATGGGGAAAGGGTCTGGGGAAACGCAGCCGGCCGAGCCCGAGACGCCGGAAACGGCAGAAGCGGCCTCGCCCGCATCTGCCGCGCCGAGTTCCATTGACGGAGAGGACCACGCGGAGGCTGAGGCCACGGCGGCAAGCGGTGGGCAGCAAGCGGCGGAAGCGGAGGTGGCCGAGGCGACCGGCAAGCCCGAAAACGGACGCTACCTGATCGGGCTGCTCAAGGAGAAGGAGGAGCGGTATGCGCGCTTGACGATGTGCATTGTGCACCGCAATGACACGTTGGCGGCCATTGCCGCCCGCTACGGGGTGTCGGCCGACACCATCCGGACCGTCAACGGCATGGCCGATGACCACCTGGAAGAGGGACAGATTCTCTTGATTCCGCGGCGGGAAGGGTGAGGGAAACCGTGGCGGAGGGATGGAAACGGGGCGGAATGCGCGCGGAAGCCGGCATTCCGCTTTTTCTCTGCGCGGGATTGGCGGTGCGTCCGTGGGAGTGGGTCCCGCTCGGCAAGGCGATGTGGCGCATGGAGACCGACGGCGGCGTATTTGTGGTGGCGGAGGTGCGCCGCGATCCGCGGGAGCTGATGTGGATTGACCGGGTGCGGCACGCGCTGGCGGGCCAGGGATGGACGCATTATCTCCCTTGGCTGCTTGGGCCCCATGGCGAGACGGTGTGGCGTGGCCCCGAGGGGACGTTTGTCGTCATGCGCCTGCCACCGGGACACGACCCGCCCGCCGACGCCCTTGATCGGCTGTTTGGGTCCCTGGCCCGCCTGCATCGCCTGACGTCGATGCCGCTCCCCCATCCCGGGGTGGCCCAGGTGGCGGAGCAACTGCGCTGGCAGGGAAAGCGGTGGGCGGCCCGTCTCGCGCGGTGGAAGGCGGAAGCTGAACGCCGCGCCTACCCCTCGCCGGTGGACGTCGTTATGCTTGCGAACGCCGAGGCGTTTGCCGCGGCGCTGGACCGTGCGCGGACGTTGCTTACGCGGTGGGAGAAGGCGGCCGGGCGGCGCTCCGCGCTGCGCGTCTCATGGGTGCTCGCCCGCCCGCGTCCGGACCGGTTGGCCTGGCGCGAAGGGGGCGAACCGCTGTGGCTCGACTGGATGGCCGCCACCGTGGATGCCCCGGTGCGCGACGTGGCCTATCTCCTGCGCACCGTCGCGAGCGCCGTGGAGGAAGACCGCCTCCGTGCCGCACTGGCTGCCTATGACGCCCACTTCCCGCTGCGGGAGGACGAGCGGCTGGCGTTGGCTCTCCTACTGGCGCTGCCTCATCCGGTCTTCCGCCTCCTCGAGCGCCACTACACGTGGGGAGGCCGTGTGCGGTTGGAAACGGTGACGGCGTTGGAGCGCGAGCTGGACCGCTACGCGTTACTCGTTCGGTTGGTCGATTCCTGGCTGTAACCGGTGGGGATGGGTGTACACGTTGAAGCGCGTGTCGCGGACAAAGCCGATGGCGGTGATCCCCAGCTCGTCGGCGATGCGCAAGCCGAGCTCGGTCGGGGCCGACTTGGAGAGGACCACGCCGATGCCCATCTTGGCTGCCTTGAGAATGACCTCCGAGGAGAGCCGCCCGCTGAAGGCGAGCAGCTTGTCGCCACGCGGCACGTTGTGCTGGAGGCAGTAACCGTAGAGCTTGTCAAGGGCGTTGTGCCGGCCGATGTCGGTGCGGACGGCGACAATGCCCGCCCGCGTGCAGAGTGCGGCGTTGTGGACGCCGCCGGTGTCGGCGAAGACGTGGGAAGACGCCTGCAGCGCACCGATCAGGCGCAGCACGTCATCGGGGACGAGGGTTGGGGCCTGTTCCACCGGTTTGGCCGTTTGCACGTCGTTGAAGAAATAGAAGGACTGTCGCCCTTTGCCACAGCACGACGGTATGTAGCGTTTGTTGAAGAAGCGCTGCGAGAACCGGCGCTTGCCCGCCGTCTCCACGTAGGCGAACCCGCCTGCGGTATCGAGGGCCAGCGAGACAATCTCCTCGTCAGAGCGGATCACGCCCTCCGCTGCCAGGAATCCGACAACGAGTTCGTCGAGATGGCTGGGCGTGCAGACGAGCGTGGCCAGCTCCTCGTCGTCGACGTAGACGGTGAGGGCGTACTCGCTGGCCACCGTGTCGATGGTCGAGTGCAGGCGACCGTTTTCGTAGCGCAGGATGGGGCGTTGTTGGGTAACGGGCAGCTCCATGGGCGCGCGTTCCCCTTTCCGTTTGACGTGTTGTTGCTTACATTATACGGTACATGCGGTACAATGGAAGCGAATGGGTTCGGGAGGAGGAAAGAGAGGCCATGCATCGCGCGTTTGCAGACGCGCCCAACCGCGCGCCGCTCCCTGTGGAGGACGCCCAAGCGGTGATTCTGGAATCCCTCGCGCCTCTGGAGGTGGAACGGGTTCCCCTGGCCGACTGTGACGGCCGCGTGCTCGCCCAGGAGGTGGTGGCGGACGGCGACGTGCCCCCCTTTGACCGTTCAATGATGGACGGGTTTGCCGTACGGGCGGCGGACACGGCGGGCGCGTCGTGGGATTACCCGGTGCCGCTGGCCGTCATCGAGGAGGTGCCGGCCGGGTGTGCGCCCAAACGGCGCGTCGGCCCGGGCGAAGCGATCCGCGTCATGACCGGGTCGATGATTCCCGAGGGAGCCGACGCTGTGGTCCGGTTTGAGCACACGAAGGAGGAATTTGCCCAGAACGTGGCCACGGTCCACGTCCGCGTGCCCGCGCGGCCGGGAGACAACATCGCCAAAAAAGGCGAGGACATGGTCAAGGGAAGCGTGGTGCTGCGTCCGGGCGTGCGCATCGGCGCGGCGGAGGCGGCGGTTCTGGCCACCTTTGGTGTAGCCGAGGTGGCGGTGTACCGCCGGCCGGTGGTCGGGATTTTGGCCACGGGGTCGGAATTGGTGGACGTGAACCAGCCCCTTGCCCCGGGGAAAATCCGCAACGCCAATAGCTACATGGTGGCCAGCCTCATTCGCGCCGCGGGGGGCGTGCCCAAGCTGCTCGCGGTCGTCGGCGATTCCGTCGAGGCCATGCAGGCGGCTGTGGAGCCGTACCTCGAGGAATTGGATGCCCTGGTGACGACCGGCGGCGTGTCGGTGGGGGATTACGACCTGATTCCGGAGCTCTATGAACGGTTGGGGGCCACCACGCGGTTTTGGAAGGTGCTCGCCCGCCCCGGTCAGCCGGTGCGCTATGCTGTGCGGGACGGCAAACCCTTCTTCGGCATCTCGGGCAATCCCGCGTCGGCTTACGTCAACTGCCAGCTGTTCGTCCTCCCGGGGGTGCGCCGCCTGGCCGGATGGGCCCATCCGCTCCCGCGCACGGTGCAGGCGCGCCTCGTCAGCTCCTACAATGCCGCGCCGATCAAGCCGGACCGTTTCCTCCGCGCGCGCCTGTACGAGGCCGGTGGCGAGCTCGTCGTCGAGCTGGCCAAAGGGCAGTCGTCGGGGATGATCGGCTCGCTGGTGGGGGCCAACGCTTTGGTGCGGATCAAAGGCGGCACGGCGGTGGAGGCGGGACAGCTGGTAGACGTGGTGGTGTGCGGGGATTGGCCTCCGGTTTCTCGAGAAAAATTGACAACTTCGTGAACAATTTTTTATAATGGGGGCGAACGGTTTGCCGGGCGTTTCGCTGATACGAGGTAGCGCTCCTGCCGGACGGTCAGCGGGGCACCCGGAACGGATGATGGCGAGGTTGCGCGCCAACAGCGCCCCTGTTTGGTGCCGTAACGTCGCAACGGTCGTTGCTAGCCGAACGCGCGCAAAAACGACATTGCGACGTTTTCTTTTTTCCGTACGGAAACCGATTTCAAAAGATGTCCCTCGTATGGCGCGCGCCGCACAAGGCCGCTGGCGGATTGCCGCTGCCGTTGGCCTTCAGCATTGCCATTTTGCGTTGGAAATGTCGGCGGCGTTCATGAAGCGCACTGCGTGGTTTCCCGACAGTGCGGGCTGGCCGAACCTTTCCCCCCAATGGTATACTGCAAGAAAAAACCCATCACCCCTGCATTGATGGACCGGCGGGGGCGCGAGAACGATGAACAAGTACGAAGCCGAATTCAGCAACCTGGTGCGAGCCTTCCGCAAGAAGTACATGGGCAAGGGCCCGGCCAAGATCACGACCACGTTTTGCAAAAATTGGGCCATCTGCGAGATGGAAGGGAACCTTACCCCCATTGAGAAATTTATGGCCCGAACGGACGAGGGACGTCAGGCGTTGCGCGCGGCCCGCACGGAGATGGTGAAAGACCTCTACCGGAAATACCCGCCGCGGGAAATGGAAGAGCTGGTGGGGGCCAAGTTTGTCGACTTGTTCGTGGACATCAACATCGAAAAGGATTGGGCCATGTCCATCTTCGTGTTCGACCAAGACATCGAAGCGAAGTTTCGCACGTAAACCGAGGGCAAACGCGGGTTGGTACTTGGTAGCGATCCTGCTAAAGGCTAACCGCCGTGACATCGCCTTTGTGACCAAAGGCCGATTCACGGCGATTTTTTACGTTTTCACGGGTCGCACTATCCGGTGAAGATCCTTCGTGTGCGTGAAAAAAGGAGGCACAAACCATTGACCGCTCTGGTAGATCGCTTTGGCCGGTGCCATGATTACCTGCGCATTTCCGTGACCGACCGCTGCACCCTGCGCTGTATCTACTGCATGCCCGAAGACATGACGTTTCTTCCCCCACGCGAAGTGCTGACGGATGACGAGATCGTCGCCGTTGTTCGTGTGGCGGCCCAGCTTGGCGTGCGCAAGCTGCGCATCACGGGAGGCGAGCCCCTCGTGCGGCCCGGCCTTGCCGACCTGGTGGCCCGGCTTGCCGCCATTCCCGGCATTGAGGACATCGCCCTTACCACGAATGGAATTTTCCTGGCCGAGCAGGCCGAGGCGCTACGCCGCGCGGGCGTGCGTCGGGTGAACATCAGCCTCGATTCGCTGAAACCCGACCGGTTTCGCCGCATCACCCGCCGCGACGGACTGGAGCAGGTGCTAGCGGGAATCGAGCAGGCGCTGAACGTGGGGTTTTCGCCGGTGAAGATCAACTGCGTGCTGATCAAGGGGGTGAACGAAGACGAAATCGAGGACTTCATCCGTCTGACGCTGGATCGTCCGCTTCATGTGCGGTTCATCGAATACATGCCCATTGGCCACCACGAGGAGTGGAGGAAGGGATACGTGCCGCTGACCGACGTGCTGGCACGCGCGGAGGCGGCCGGTCTCCCGCTGGAACCGGCGGAGGGCGCCGTTGTGGGCAACGGGCCGGCGGAGGTGTACCGGGTACGCGGTGCGCCGGGCACCGTGGGGCTGATCCATCCGGTGAGCGATCACTTCTGCGCCGGGTGTAACCGTCTGCGCCTGACCGCCGACGGGTACCTGAAACCGTGCCTGTACTGGGTGGAGGAACTGCGCGTACGCGACTGCATAGATGACGAGGAGAAGCTGCGCGCGCTGTTCTTTCGGGCCCTGGCCCTCAAGCCGGAAAAGCACGAGATGGCCCGTGCCGGCGAGGTGCTGGAGGACGAGCGCGTGCCGACATGGCGGCGCATGTCGCAGATCGGCGGATAAGCGAGCAAAGGGAGGAGGAGCAACCGATGGGCAAAACGAAACACACGGGGCCGATTTCCCTGCCCAAGTTGCCGGATCCGTCGCTGTGGGTGAGCTGGAAACCCTTTGGCTTTGGCGAGCAAAAGCCGCACCACAATTGGGCGGTGCTGAAAACGCTGTGGGAAAACCGCGACAACCTGCGCTACGCCTGGCGTATCCTGACCCAAGGGGTGTGTGACGGGTGCGCCCTCGGGGTGTCCGGGTTGCGCGACCAAACCTTGAAGGGCCCGCATCTGTGCACGACGCGCCTCAACGTGTTGCGCCTCAACACGCAGCCGCCCATCCCCGACAAGGTGCTGTTCCAGGACATCGACGAGCTGCGCCGGCTGGACAGCACCGCGCTGCGCAAGCTGGGGCGTATCCCGTACCCGCTGATCCGCGAGAAGGGCGAGCGGCGGTTCCGCCGCATTTCGTGGGACGAGGCCCTCAACCGGATCGCGGAGAAGTTTCGCCAGATTGACCCGCGGCAGGCCGCCTTCTATCTGACGGCGCGGGGCATCACCAACGAGACGTATTATGTGGCGGCCAAGGTGGCCCGCTTCTTGGGGACGAACAACATCGACAACGCCTCGCGCATTTGCCATTCGCCCTCGAAAACGGCCCTCAAGCGCACCCTTGGCATCGGGGCCTCCAGCTGCAGCTACAAGGACTGGATTGGCACCGACGTGCTTGTGTTCTGGGGCTCGGTGCCGGCGGCCAACCAGCCGGTGTCGACCAAGTACCTGTACGCGGCCAAGCGCCAGGGCACCAAGATCCTCGTCGTCAACCCGTACCGCGAGCCATCGATGGAGCGGTACTGGATCCCGTCCATTCCCGACAGCGCCCTGTTCGGCACCAAGTTGGCCGATGATTTCTACCAAGTGAACATCGGCGGCGACATCGCCTTTATGACCGGCGTGATGAAGCACTGGTTCGAGATGGAAGAGCGCCAGCCGGGTTCGGCCATTGATCACGCGTTCATCCGCGAGCACGTGAACGGGTTCGAAGCCCTCAAGGCCCATGTCCAGCGCTACGATTGGGAGACCCTCGAAAAGGAAGCCGGCTTGCCGCGGGAGCGGATGCGCGAGTTCGCCGAGATCCTGGCCAAGGCCAAGACGGGTGTCTTCGTGTGGTCGATGGGCCTCACCCAGCACCGCTTCGGAACGGACAACGTCACCCAGGTGGTCAACCTGGCCATCCTGCGCGGCTTCATCGGCCGGGAGAAATGCGGCGTGATGCCCATCCGCGGCCATTCCGGCGTGCAGGGGTCGGGCGAGATGGGGGCCGACTGCTTCTCGCTGCCGGGCGGCGAGTTTGATGACGAGAACATCGCGCGACTCGAGCGTCTGTGGGGCTTCCCCATCCCCCAGTGGCAGGGGGACACCGTTGGTGTCAGCCTGGAAAACGCCCTTCTGCCGGATGACCATCCGCGGCGGCTCCGCCTCTTTTACACCAGCGGCGGCAATTTCCTTGAGACGATGCCCGACCCGGACTTCGTGCGCCGGTGCCTGGAGAGTGTGGAGCTGCGCGTGCATGCCGACATTATCCTGAACACGTCGACCCTGGTGGATGCGCGGGAAGCGGTCATCGTCCTGCCGGTGATGACGCGCTACGAGATGCCCGGCGGGGGCACATCGACGTCGACGGAGCGGATGGTCTACTTTTCCCCGGAAATTCCCGGGCCGCGCATTCCCGAGGCGCGGGCCGAGTGGCAGATCTACATCGACCTGGCTGCGCGCGTCAAGCCCGAGCAGGCCCACCTCATCCGCTTCCGCGATGCCCAGGCCATCCGCGAGGAGATCGCCAAGGCCAACCCGAACTACGACGGCATCCAGCACCTGAAGAAGGCCGGCGACGTGTTCCAGTGGGGCGGGATGTGGTTGTGCGAGGGCGGCGTCTGTCCGACGGAGGACGGGCGGGCCAACCTCGTTCCCGTGGAGCTGCCGCAGTTCCGCAAGGGAGAGGGAACCTTCTTCGTCACCACGCGGCGCGGCAAGCAGTTCAACTCCATGGTGTTCAGCGAGGTGGACCCGCTGACCGGTGCCGAGCGTGATGACGTGCTGATCCATGCGGAGGATGCCAAGGCGCTGGGCATCGCCGACGGCGACGCCATCGTTGTCTACAACCGCCACGGCCTGTTCCATGGACGGGCGCGTTACGCGCCGATCCAGCGCGGCAATCTGGCCGTGCATTGGCCGGAGGGCAACGTGTTGTTTCCGCGGGGCAAATATGAGCCCCACGCGCAGATCCCCATGTACAACATGGTGGCCATCGTGGAGAAGGCGGAGCTGTTTTTTGTGCAGAAGGATGTCCAGTACCGCGAAATGCGCCTGGCCGAACTGGATCAAGCCGAGGCGCCCGAGATGGGCGGTTCGTGTGCGGGATAACGAAAACCCGCCGCGCGGGGGTGCCCCCCGTTGCGGCGGGCGTGCTGCGGTCCGCGCGGGCTCAAGGATTTCCCAGCCCGCTGCGGGCCGCTTTTGTTTCGCTTTCCCGGCAGCATGCCGCTTCCGGAACGGGTGACGCCGCCGGCTCCGGCGCCGGTTCCAGCGGCTTCAACGGGTTCCAGTTGTCGCCCTGATGGCCGACCCACGCTGTTCCGTCTTCGCCGATCTCCTTCTTCCAGATGGGAACGATCTGCTTAAAGCGTTCAATGGTGTAACGGCTGGCCTCATATGCCTGGGCGCGGTGAGGGGCGCCGACGGCGATAACGATGCTCACCTCGCCGACGGCCAGCGTGCCCAGCCGGTGGGCAATGGCCAGGCGCGTTTCAGGCCAGCGTGCGGCCACCTCGTCGCCGATTTGGGCCATGGTGCGCAGGGCCATCGGTTCGTACGCGGTGTAGGTAAGGGCCACGGTCCGACGTCCGCGCGTCCATTCGCGCACGGTACCGGTGAAGGTGAGGACGGCGCCGGCGTTGGGGTGGGACGCCTTGGCCGTCACGGCGGCAGCGTCGATGGGCCGGTGGGTCAGGAGAAAGCGGCCGCACGGCGAGACGAGGGCATCGGGATCGCCGGCGCCCAGCGGCGCGTCAGGCGGAGGCAGGATGAGGAGCGTGTCGCCCTCGGCTAGGTGTGCGTCGAGGAGGAGGTAGTCGCCGTTGCGGGCGAAGGTGCATCGTGGGAGCAAGTCGCGCAGCGCCGGACGGGTGGTGATCAGGGTAAGCATAAGGTCGAGCACGCGGCTGTCCGGAGCCAGGTCGACGGTTAAGGTATCCGTCCCTTCGGCGCGGCGCAGGGGGCCAAACAGGCAAGCGGTGACGCGCATGGGGTGAATCCTCCTTTCCGGTTACCGGCGCGGTGCGAGACGATGCCGGCGCAACCAGTGTTCCAGCCAGGTGAGCGCATCATCGGGTCGGTCAATATCCCAAACCGGCCATGGTACCTGGGGCGGTGCGGCAACGCGCGCACGGGGGTGCGCCACCGCGCCGACGACGCCCGTCAGGCGCTCGGCGAGGATCCAATCTTCCGGGTCGCGCACAAACACCCACTTTGGGAACGGGGCGTTCTTTAAGCCCTCCACGACAATGAGGTCGCAGTCGGAAAAATCGGCGAGAAGTTCGTCCAGTTCCCACGGCGCGTCCCGCCGCTCATAAATCCCCTTTTCCCCGCCGGAAACGACCACGGCACGGGCGGCGCCGGCGCGGGCGTGCTCGCGGCTGTCGCGTCCGTCCACCTCCCACGCCAGACCGTGTCCGCCGCCGTCGTGCTTCAGGCTGCCCACGCGCCAGCCGCGGGAAGCGAAGTGGGCGACGATGGCCTTGGCCCACGTCGTCTTGCCCCGCTTGGCAAAACCGACGAGCTGGAAGACCAAGGGCGCGGCCGCGGCAGTACCGTCGAGGCGTGCTGGAACGGTGCTAATGGGCGACGCGCCGTGCAGCGCAGGCCACTCGCCGGTGAGGGCCATCCATTCTTCGGGGGTGTTGGCGTTGGCAGCCCAGGCCGGATCGGGCAGCGGGGCGGCGAACCACGCCAGGCGGTTCAAGAGGCCGGAAAGGGCGTACGAGCCGGTAGCCAGCTGCGCACGCACCCGCGGCAGGACGCGTGTGCGGTAGACGGCGAGGAGCGGATGCACGCGCATGCCGTCGCAGCTCACCCACGCGTCATAGGAGGGATGGGTTTCGCTGAGGCGCCACAGCCACGTCAGCGTTTCCGGTGTGACGCGGGGCAGGTCGCAGGCAAGCACGACGGCGCGGTCGCCGTCGACGCGGGCGAGGCCTGCGGCCAGGCCGCCGAGGGGGCCGGCGTCCACCTCGTCGCTGATCCAGCGTTCTGCGTATTCGCGGGCCAGCGGAGAGTCGGCTTTGCCGACCAAGTGCGCCGTGCCGCCGGCTGCGCGTACCACATCGAGCAGGTAGTCGACGAGTCGACGTCCGCGGTAGGCCAGCAGCGGCTTGGATTGTCCCATGCGGCGGCTCTGTCCGCCGACCAGAATCAGCACGTCCATCGCATCCGCACCCTTAGCAAACGGGGTGAAGGCGTGACGGTCGGGTAAAAGGAAATGTCCCGCGTTGTCGCAGCGGGCGCTGCGGTTCCGAGCGGCTTCCTTCGCTACCTCTATTGTACCGGTGGGGTTGGTCCGTGTCTGCTGCGACATTCAACCGGCGATTCGGTCAGCCAACGACCGGCTTTTCTGACAAATGACGTGCAGCCGGGGGGCAGATGGTGTACAATGGAGAAGCATACTGCTGAGGACAAGGGGGAGACGGGCAACATGTGGCAGGTACCGACGCGCATCCTCATGGGACCGGGCCCGAGCGATGTCCATCCGCGGGTGCTAAAGGCCCTGTCCACGCCGCTGGTGGGCCACCTGGATCCGGCCTTTCTGGCGCTGATGAACGAGGTGCGCGACCTCTTGCGCCAGGTGTTCGGCACGAAAAACGAGCTGACCCTCGCCATGTCCGGAACCGGTAGCGCGGGCATGGAGACGGTATTCGTCAACCTGATTGAGCCGGGCGACCGGGTGGTGATCGGCGTCAACGGCCTCTTCGGCCAGCGCATGGTGGACGTGGCGTCGCGGTGCGGAGCCGAGGTGATTCCCGTCACCGCGCCGTGGGGCGAGCCGATTCCGCCGGAGGCTGTGGAAAAGGCGCTGAAGCAAGCCGACGGGCCGGTGAAGGCCGTTGCCATGGTGCACGCCGAGACGTCCACCGGCGTGTGGCAGCCGTTGGCCGACATCGGGCGGCTGGCCCATGAGCACGGGGCGCTGTTCATCGTGGACGCTGTGACCTCCCTCGGCGGGGTGCCGGTGGAGGTGGACAAAAACGGCATTGACGCCTGCTACAGTGGGACGCAGAAATGCCTCAGCGTGCCGCCGGGGCTGGCACCGGTCACCTTCAGCCCGCGGGCGCAAGAGGTGATCCGTACGCGTAAGACAAAGATCCAGAGCTGGTATCTTGACCTGTCGATGATCCAGCAATACTGGGGTGAAGAGCGGTTCTACCACCATACGGCGCCCATCTCGATGATCTACGCGCTGCGCGAGGGGCTTGAGGTGCTCATCGAGGAGGGGCTGGAGAATGTCTACCGCCGCCATCTGGAGCTGGGCCGTCGCCTGCAGGCGGCCCTTGAGGACATGGGGCTGACGCTGCACGTGGCGGAGGCCTATCGCCTGCCGCAGCTGACCACCGTGCGTGTCCCTGAGGGGATCGACGAGGCGGCGATCCGCCGGCAGCTCCTCGAGGTGTACGGGATCGAGATCGGCGGCGGACTGGGCGAGTTGAAGGGCAAGGTGTGGCGCGTGGGTCTGATGGGCTATAGCTGCCAGCTGAAAAACGTGGTGCTTTTCACCTCGGCGCTGCGCCAGCTTTTGGGCGAGGCGCGGTGAAGCCATCTGGCGGCAGTTTGGTGAAGCGGGAACGTCCCCCAAAAAACATCCCCTGTCCTGATTCGGACAGGGGATGTTTGTATGCTTCGAATATGCGTTTCAGGTGGCATCTGCTTGCGGCTCGGCCCACGTCAGCCATCCGTTGGCCTCAACGACCTCCAGGAATGTGGCCAGGCGCGGCAGCAGCGGCTCGGCCTCGTCGCCAAAGCGCTCGCGCAGCGCCGCGGCGATCTCGGCTACCGTGTAGCGTCCGTCACAGCGTGCGAGTACAAAGCTGCCGAGGGGATCGAGTGCCACGCGGATGGCAGCCGGCTGGTTCAGGTAGCGCACCGACAGGCGCTCCAGCCAGCCGGTCCGCGGTACAACCAGGGTTAGCGTATCGGGGTGGTCGGTCGCTTCCAGATGCACCGTTTCACGCAGGCGCGGTGTCATGGACAGCAGGTTTTGCTTCTTGCGCGCCGCGCGCCCTTTGCGCTCGAACAGCGCGCGCCATTTCAGCCCCATGGCCTTCCCCTACCTTTCGGCTGCCGCGTCGCCGTCGGCCGGACGAGCGGTGTTCCCTTTGGCCCGCACGGCCACCCAGGCGAGCAGGAGGGTGAGCGCAGCAAAGAGAACGAGCGTCACGCTGTTTTGCGGCAGGAGCACGTTTTCCGGCAGTTTCACGTTGAGCCAGATCAGGACGGCGATGAGCACGCCGACCAGTGCCTCGCCAGCGATCAGACCCGAGGCAAAGAGGGTGCCCGTTTCCACGCGGGCCGTTTTGGTTGCCTCGTCCTTCGTCAGCGCCTCCACGGCCCACCGCACCAAGCCGCCGACCATGATCGGGGTGCTGACGTGCACCGGCAGGTAGATGCCGACAGCCACAGCCAGCGAGTTAAGGCCCAGGCATTCGATGACGACGGCCGACGCCGCGCCCATGAAGATGAGGTCCCACGGCAGGTTGTCGGCCAGGATACCTTCGATGACCATCTTCATGAGCACTGCTTTGGGTGCCGGCAGGGCCTCGGAGCCCATCCCGTAGGTGGCGTGGAGCACGACGAGCACGAAGCCGATCACCAGCCCGGAGGCCAACACGCCGATCATCATGGCCAGCTGTTGCTTCCACGGCGTGCTGCCGACCAGGTATCCGGTCTTCAGGTCCTGGGAGATGTCGCCGGCCACCGCCAGCGCCGTGCAGACGATGGCACCCACCGTCAGTGCGGCCACCATGCCATGCATACCGTGCATGCCGGCCAGCTTAAAGACAAAGGTGACGATAAGGAGCGTGGCGATGGTCATCCCCGAAACGGGCGAGGACGAGCTCCCGACAATCCCGACGATACGCGAGGCCACAGCCACAAAGAGGAACCCGAAAACGGCGATGGCCAGCGCGCCGATGACCCCCACATTGGTGATGGGAGCGAAGGCGATGATGGCAATGATGATGGCCGTGCCGGCCAGCACCCACGGCATGGGGATGTCGCGGTCGGTCCGCGCCACACTCTCGGTTCGTCCGGTGCCGACTTTGCGGATGCCGCGCAGCGTGTCGCGGAGCGAGCGGTACAGCATGGGCAAGGTTTTGATAAGGGTGATCAGCCCGCCCGTGGCCACGGCCCCGGCACCGATGTACCGGATGTAGGCGTCCCACACGCCCCAGGCATCCAATTTGCCGACGGGGGCTTCCGCCGGGAAGAGGGGGTGGGCGTTATCGGCTCCGAAGAAGCTGATCATCGGGATGAAAACGAGCCAGGCCAAGAGGCCGCCGGCCAGCATTTGCCCGGCGATGCGCGGACCGATGATGTAGCCCACACCGAGGAGGGCCGGATAGGCGTCCAATCCGATGAGCGCGTTTTTAAATTTGGAAATTGTCGTTTCGATTTCTGTTTTGAAGAGTTTCAGGCCGTCGCCCAGCGCCTTGAACAGCCCGCCAACAAAGAAGCCGGTGAAGACGAGCCGTGCACTGGCGCCGCCGGCCTCACCCGACTTGAGCACCTCCGCACAGGCGGTACCTTCCGGATACGGAAGGGTGTGGTGTTCCTGCACGATCAGCAGGCGGCGAAGCGGCACCATCATGAACACGCCCAAGAAGCCGCCCGTCAGCACGATAAACGCGATCATCGTCTGACTGGGGGTCAGGTTCCACAGAAACAGGGCCGGCAGGGTGAAGATCGCGCCGGCAGCCACCGCTTCCCCGGCGGTGGTCATCGTCTGGACAATGTTGTTTTCGAGAATGGACTGGCGGCGAAAGATCCCGCGAAGAATGGCCATGGAAATCACGGCCGCGGGAATGGAAGCGCTTACTGTCATGCCGATCTTCAGGCCCAGATAGGCGTTCGCGGCACCAAACAAGATGGCCAGGAGGATCCCGAGGACAAGAGCGGTAACCGTCAGCTCGGGCAGCGATTTGTTTGCCGGAACGTAGGGTACAAAAGACTGCGGCCGTTGCTGTTCGTTTTTCATCCATGAGCCCTCCTTTGCAGAACGGTCTTTATTTTTTTGAAAAACAAAGGTTAAACACGGGTTAATTATATCATTTAATTTGTATCACCCGTATATTTTTATATATTTCATTTTTATTTCAATCGTCGCAATTAACGGATCTGTCGCTGGTGGCCGTCACCCACGACCCGCACCTGGCCGCCCGCGCCCACCGCGTGGTGCGCATGGCGGCGGGACTCGTTGATATGGAGGGTTGACAACGTCTTATACGTGTAATATTTTTTTTACAGATGTTATATGAACGTTTCGATCACAAGGGGGGATGGAAGATCAATGAGCGACAAAACGGAGGGGTGCTGCCGTCTGGCGAAACATTGATCAAGATTTTCGACGCCTTGTCCAACCCCCACCGATTGAAAATCCTCTCCTTATTAATGGGCAGGCGCGTCCACGTGAGTCAGCTTGCCCGTGAGGCGAAAATCAGCCGTCCGTTGCTTTACATGCATCTCAAGCGTTTGGAAGAGGCGGGGTTGGTCACGAGCAAGATGGAACTTTCTCCGGACGGAAAAGCATTGAATTATTACGAAATCATTCCGTTTTCTTTGCATCTCACGCCCGAGAACCTCGCGGAAGCGGCCAAAACCTTACCGGTGTCCCATCCACGACATGAATCCGGGCGTGCCAAAGGGAGAAAGTCAGAAGGGGAGGATGAGCAATGAATATGCATTATGCCGGGATGTGGTTTGCCCTTGCTATGAACCTGATGATTACCGTCGTCATCGTGGTCCTCATCTGGCAGATTTTCAAGTACCGCCAGACAAAGCTCATGAGCCAGGCCGAAATCGCGCGGGACGAAGCGTATCACAAACTGGCGGAAGAAGCGGTTGCCGTGCAACGGAAGATTTCCGAAGACTTGGCCGATCTGCGTAACCGCGTTGAAGCGATTGAGCGGATGCTGCGCGAGGTAGAGTAGGATCGGGGTGGAGCCAAGAAGTGAGAAATACCGGGATGGAGAATGCGTGCTCATCCAGGGATACCTGGCCGGATTGGCCGTCTTCGTTCAGCCGGCGAATTGGGCCCGACACGCGATGTTTGTCCATTCGTTTAGTCTGCTGCCCATTGGGATGTTGGGGATGGCGCTCGTGGGGCCGATACGGTGGGCCGCTGGGCGCAGCACTGTCCTGTACGGGTTGATGGTCTTCCTCTACGCAACGGCCAACAGCCGAGCTCTGATTCCGTGGGCTTCGGCGATGCATCCTGTGTTGGCACTCCTTTCCCTCACGCGCACCGCTGTTGACCGTTTGCCACGGCGTACAGCTTTGACTTTCCCCTGAGTTCGACGTAAGATAAGAAAAGGAGCCATTTGACTTTGGCGATACTGGATGGAAAAGAGATCCTATGGATGACCCCAAACGCGAGGATGGGGAGGAGTAGGCCGCCTGCGCGCCTTGCAGAGAGGGAAGCCCTTGGCTGCGAGGCTTCCCAGGCGAAAGCGGCCGAACGTCGCCCCGGAGCGGCTTGCCCGAACGCGCGGAATGTCCATGGAGTGGCCCGTTGCCAGTAGGGCAGGACGGTCACCGCCCGTTAGCGGAAGGAGAGCACGGCCTTTTCGCGCTGTGGCGCGCGTGCCCATGCTGACGCATCGTTGGAAAAACCCAACGGAAAGGATGCGCGCGGCGCGGAAGCAGCATGTTGGCGGGGCATGCGCATGACGGTTGGCCGTGAACAAAGGTGGTACCGCGAAGGGAGACCCCTTTCGTCCTTTGACGAAGGGGGTTTTTTGCTTGATGGGCTGACGAAATGCGAGGAGGGTGAGGTCATGGCAGAACACGCGACGAAACCCACCCTGCCGCCCCAATACGACCCGAAGGCGGTGGAAGCGGGGCGCTACCAGTGGTGGGTGAAAAACAAATTCTTTGAAGCCGGCGGCGATCCGGACAAGAAGCCCTTTGCCATCGTCATCCCGCCGCCGAACGTGACGGGCAACCTGCACCTTGGCCATGCCCTCAACTGCACGCTGCAGGACATCCTCATCCGCATGAAGCGCATGCAGGGCTACGATGCCCTGTGGCTGCCGGGCATGGACCACGCCGGCATCGCCACACAGACGCGGGTGGAGAAGGAGCTGGCCAAGGAGGGGCTGTCGCGCTACGACCTGGGGCGCGAGAAGTTCCTCGAGCGCGTGTGGCAGTGGAAGGAACACTACGCATCGGTCATCCGGGAACAGTGGGCCAAGCTCGGCCTGTCCCTCGACTACTCCCGCGAGCGCTTTACGATGGACGAGGGGCTGTCGCGCGCGGTGCGGGAGGTGTTTGTCTCCCTGTATGAAAAGGGGCTGATCTACCGCGGTGAGTACATCATCAACTGGGACCCGGTGGCCCGCACGGCCCTGTCGGACATCGAGGTGGAGTACAAGGAAGTCCAGGGCAAGCTCTACCACATCCGCTACCCGCTTAAGGACGGCTCGGGCGCGGTCGTCGTGGCCACCACGCGGCCGGAGACGATGCTCGGCGACGTAGCCGTGGCTGTGCATCCCGACGACGAGCGGTACAAGGCGTTCATTGGCAAGACGGTCCTCCTGCCCATCGTCGGCCGGGAGATCCCCATTATCGCCGACGAATACGTCGATCCGGAATTCGGCACCGGCGCGGTGAAGATTACGCCGGCCCACGACCCGAACGACTTCGAGGTGGGCCTGCGCCACAACCTGCCGCGCATCCTCGTCATGGACGAGGAGGCAAAGATGAACGAGAACGCCGGGCCGTACCAGGGGCTCGACCGCTACGAGTGTCGCAAGCGGCTCGTGGAGGACCTTGAGCGCCAGGGCTACCTCGTCAAGGTGGAGGACCACGTCCACGCCGTCGGCCACAGCCAGCGCAGCGGCGCGGTGGTGGAGCCGTACCTGTCGACCCAGTGGTTCGTGCGCATGAAGCCCCTCGCCGAGCAGGCCATCCGCCACACGCTGTCCGACGATGCGGTGCGCTTTGTGCCGGAACGGTTCAAGAAGGTGTTTTTGCACTGGATCGAGAACGTCCGTGACTGGTGCATTTCCCGCCAGCTGTGGTGGGGGCACCGCATTCCGGCCTGGTACACGCCCGACGGCGAGGTGATCGTGGCCCGCAGCGAGGAGGAGGCCTACGAAAAGGCGCGGGCGAAATACGGGCCCGACGTCACCCTCACCCAGGACGAGGACGTGCTGGACACGTGGTTCAGCTCCGGCCTGTGGCCCTTCTCCACGATGGGCTGGCCCGACGAGACAGGCGACCTGAAGCGCTACTACCCGACGGACGTCCTCGTGACGGCCTACGACATCATCTTCTTCTGGGTGGCGCGGATGATCTTCACCGCCCTGGAGTTCACGGGGCAAAAGCCGTTCAAGGACGTGATCATCCACGGCCTGATCCGCGACGAGAAGGGGCGCAAGATGTCCAAGTCCCTCGGCAACGGTGTCGACCCGATGGAAGTCATCGAGAAGCACGGCGCCGACGCGTTGCGCTTCATGCTGGCCACGGGCAGCTCCCCGGGCAACGACATCCGCTTCTCCTGGGAGCGGGTCGAGTCGGCGCGCGCCTTCGTCAACAAGATCTGGAACGCGTCGCGCTTCGTGCTGATGAACCTGCCCGAGGGGTTCACCGTTGCCGACGTGGACCTCTCCGGCCCGCTGAGCGTGCCCGACCAGTGGATCCTGCACCGTCTGAGCGAGACGGTGCGCGATGTCACGCGTCTCCTCAAGCAGTACGAATTCGGCGAGGCGGCGCGGGTGCTCTATAATTTCATCTGGGACGAGTTCTGCGACTGGTACATTGAGATGGCCAAGATCCCGCTCGGTTCGAGTGACGAGGCGGCCAAGCGGACGACGCGTGCCGTGCTCGTCCACACCCTCGATACCATCCTGCGCCTGCTCCACCCGTACATGCCCTTCGTGACAGAAGAAATTTGGCAGCACCTGCCCCACGAGGGCGAAACCATCGTGCGGGCCAAGTGGCCCGAGCCGAACGCGGCGCACCACTTCCCCGAAGCGGTGCGGGAGATGCGGCTCCTGGTGGAAACTATTCGCGCGGTGCGCAACCTGCGGGCCGAACTCAACGTGCCACTGTCCAAGCCGATCGACCTGCACATCAAGGCCGACAGCGCCGAGGTGCTGGCCCTGCTGGAAAAAGGACGGGCCTACTTGGAGCGGTTCTGCCGTCCCCAGGTGCTGGTCATGGGTGTCGACGTGACCAAGCCGGCAAGGTCGATGACCGCCGTCGTCACGGGGGCGCAGGTGTTTGTGCCCCTGGAGGGACTGGTTGACATTGAGCAGGAGCTCAAACGCCTCGAGAAGGAACTTGACACCCTGAACAAGGAAGTGGAACGCGCCGAAAAGAAACTGGCCAACCCCAATTTCGTGGCCAAGGCGCCGACCGAGGTGGTGGAGGCCGAGCGGGAGAAGGCGCGCATGTGGCGCGAGAAACGGGACAAGGTCCTGGCGCGCCTGGCCGAGCTGAAAGGGTAGGTTGTTAATTTCGGAATGTGCGGGGCAGTCGCATTCTTGCCGGCTGCCCCGAATACACATGGAGTGATTGCGGTCATGTACGCGATTCGTACGGTACAAGAGGCCATCGACTGGATTCACAGCCTGGTTCCCCTTGGCATCAAACCAGGCCTTGCGCGCATGGAATGGCTGATGGAGCGGCTGGACCACCCGCATCGGTACCTCAAGTTCATCCACATCGCCGGCACGAACGGGAAAGGGTCCACCGCGGCGATGATGGCCCGCGTTCTGGACGAGGCGGGCTACGACGTGGGGCTTTACATCTCCCCTTACGTGGAGCGATTTGAGGAGCGGATCCAACTCAACGGCAGGCCCATCCCCGGCGAGGAATTGGTGGAGCTGGTCAATCGGGTAAAGCCGCTGGTTGACGAGCTGGCCGAGACGGAGTGGGGGCCGCCGACGGAGTTCGAGGTCATCACCACCCTCGCCCTGCTGTATTACGAACGTCACCGTCCCTATTTTGTCGTGTGGGAGACGGGCCTTGGCGGACGACTGGACGCCACCAACATCGTCTACCCGGTGGTGGCGGTGATCACCAACGTGGGGGACGATCACCGGCATCTCCTGGGCCCCGACCGCCTGGCCATTGCCCGCGAGAAGGCGGGAATCATCAAAAGCGGCGTACCGGTGGTGACGGCGGAGGAAGATCCCGACGTGCTGGCACTCTTTCGGGACGTGTGCCGCGAAAAGCGCACGACCCTGTACGAGCCGGGCACGCATTACCGCTACGAGCGGCTGGAGCCGACCGAAGCGGGCGAGCGAATGCATTTTTACGGCCCGTACCGCGAGTTGCGGGACATCGAGGTGGGGCTCAAAGGGGCGCACCAGGCCCAAAACGCGGCGACGGCACTGATGGCCCTCGAGCTCTTGCGCCAGTTTTACGCTGCCCAACTGGAGGAGGAAGAGCCGATTCGCCGCGGCCTGGCGACGGTGCGCTGGCCGGGGCGCTTTGAGGTGCTGGCCGAACGCCCGCTTGTCATCGTTGATGGCGCGCACAACCCACAAGGTGCGCAGGCACTGGCGGCGACGGTTCGCGAGCGGCTCCCTGGGCGCCGGGTGCACCTGGTGGTCGGCTTCGTGCAGGACAAGGAGCACGAGGCCTTCCTTCGGCAGATATTGCCCCTTGCCCAGACGGTAACGGCGACGACGCCCGCCTTCCACAAAGCACTGCCGGCCGAGGAAACAGCCGCATTGGTGCGCCGCCTGGTTCCGGGCAAGGCGGTGAACACGGCACCGGACGCGGCGGCGGCGCTTCAGCATGCTCTGGCGCAAGCCAAGCCGGATGACGCGGTACTGGTGTGCGGGTCCTTGTACCTCGTCGCCGAGGTGCGCCAGGCCGTCCGGGAAAGGAAAGGGGTGGGGGCGTGATGGCGATCGAACAAGGCCGCGTGCATTTCATCGGCATCGGGGGATACGGCATGAGTGCCCTCGCACGGGTACTGCTGGACCGCGGGGTTCCGGTGTCGGGTTCGGACGTGGCGTCCAAGGCCCTGACGGAGCAGCTTGCCGCCCGCGGGGCCCGGGTCTACATCGGCCACGATGCCACCCACATCGACGGGGCGGTGCGTGTCGTCTACTCCACGGACATTCCGAAGGACAACGTGGAACTGGTCGCCGCGCGTGAAAAGGGCATTGAACTCTTGCACCGCTCCCAACTGCTGGCCGAATTGCTCAACGCGGGACAGGGCATTGCCGTATCCGGTGCCCACGGCAAGACGACCACCTCGTCGATGATTGCCTTCGTCATGGAAAAGGCCGGATGGGATCCGACTTATGTCATCGGTGGCGAAGTGGTGGGACTGGACGGCAACGCCAAGGCCGGAAGGAGCCCCTATGTGGTGGCCGAGGCCGATGAGAGCGATGGGTCGTTTCTGCACTACACGCCACAGGTGGCCGTGGTGACCAACATCGAGCCCGACCACCTGGAACACTATGGCGGCGATTTCGAACGACTGAAAGGGGCCTACCGGCAGTTTTTGCGTCAGGTGCGTCCCGACGGGTTTGCCGTATTGTGCGTCGACTGCGCGAACCTCCGCTCTATGATTGAGGCGGTTCCGGCGCGCGTGGTCACGTATGGCCTGCACACACCGGCCGACTACACCGCAGTGGACGTGGAAACGGGCGACCGGCGCATTGCCTTCACTGCTGTCCGCCGGGGCGAGACGCTGGGGCGGGTGACGGTTGCCGTCCCCGGCGTGCACAACGTGGCCAATGCCCTGGCCTGCCTCGCGGTGTGCTTGGAACTGGGGATGCCCTTTGATGTGGTGGCACGCCATTTGGGGGCATTTCGGGGCGCCAAGCGACGGTTTCAGGTGATGGGAGAAGCAGGAGGCGTGCTTGTCGTAGACGACTACGCCCATCATCCGACGGAAATCCAGGCCACCCTGCGCGCGGCAAAGGATACCGGGCGCCGCGTGATCGCCGTGTTCCAGCCCCAGCGGTACACCCGCACCGCCCTGTTGTTGGATGAGTTTAGCCGCGCCTTTGGCGAGGCCGATGAGGTCATCATTGCCGACATCTACTCTCCGGCCGGAGAGACGCCCATTCCCGGCGTTTCGTCGGAGCGGCTGGTGGACCTGATTCGGGAGCGCAGCAATCCGCGTGCCGCCTACATCCCCGACCACGCCGGTATCGTGGCGGAACTCCTTCGGCGTGTCCGGGAAGGCGATCTGGTGCTCACCATGGGAGCGGGCGACATCTGGAAGGTGGCCGAGGCCTTGGTGGGCCAGTTGCAAGGGAAAAAAGCGCCCCAGAAGCCTTGAACTGGGGCGCCTTTTTCATTATTCACAGCTGAAACCGATCTCCTTCCCCCTTTTCCAATGCACGAAGCACAACTACAATAGAAGGGAAGAGCAGGGATAAGGTGGAGAGCTTGGCAATTCGCAAAGGGATGGGGGAGGGAGGAGATCCATGCACCGTGTGGTGTGTTGGGGCCTTTTTCTTTTGGCCTATGCTGTCGCGATGGGCTATACGGTGGCGCATCTCAACGCGTGGCAAGCCGTTCAGACGGATGCCCTGTTGGCCTTTTTCCTGCTGTACATGCTGGTGAGCGTGTTTCCCATTCCCTTCAAAAACATGGCGGTGACGCTCACGCCCGTCGCCTCACTGGTCACCTTTCAGTTCTACGGGCTGGCAGTCGAGCTGTGGCTCACGCAGCTTGCCATCTTGATCTCGATGTTGCTTTTGCGTTTTCGCTCCCTTGAGCGCATCTTGCTCAATCTGGCCATGTATGTCGTGGTTTCCTTCGCCGCTGCGGGGGCCTATGTCGCCTCCGGCGGCGTGATGGGCAGCGGGCATTCCCTCTCCCAAGTGGCTCTCCCCATGGCCGTGTACATCGGAACGTACTTGCTCTCCAATCATCTGCTCCTTGCCTTGCTCATGCGCGTATGGCGCGGAACCTGGCCGACACGAACCACCTTGCACGAATTTTTGGGGGAAATGGGCCTCACGGCGTTGGCCAGTCCGGCTGGCCTGCTCATCTACGCGTTGTACGACACCGTGGGGTGGCTGACCCCGGTGCTGTTTTCTGTTCCCATCACCGCCTTATCCTTTGTCCTCCGGATGTATTACCGGCTGAAAACCCTCCATCAGCGCCTGGAACAAGTCAACCGGTTGGCCAAGATGTTCACGTCCCAGTTGCGATGGGACAAGGTCATTGACGAAATTTTCCGCACTGCTCGCCTTCTTTTTGTGGCCGACTGTTACGTGTTGTTTGTCGTGGAACCGGACAACCAGGTGCTCCGGCCCTTGCGCGTGGAGGGGAACGGGTTGCCGGAAAAGGACTGTCGGGCCTTTTGCGCGCGGACGGTTCGCCTGGGTGAGGGGGTCAGCGGCATGGCGGCGCTGGAGAAGCGGGTGCTGCTGGTGCGACGTGCGGGGGCGGCCCATCATGTTGCGCATGAACCGCCGTCGCTGCGGGCCATGCGCACCATCTTGGCGGGACCGCTCATACAAAACGGCAAGCTGGTCGGCGTGTTTACCCTCGGCCGGCGCATCGCGTATGGGTTAACATCACATGACAAGGTATTGCTGGAGATCTTCGCCAACCAGGCGGCGCTGGCCCTGGAAAACGCGAGGCGCTACGAGCACACCCTTGCCCAAACCTACATCGATCCCTTGACGGGGCTGTACAATTATCGGTTTTTTGAACAACAATTGTTTCGCCTGTTTGAACGCGCGCAAGAGGCGGGTGAGCCGATTTCCCTGCTCATTGTCGACCTGGATCACTTTAAACGGGTAAATGACACGTACGGCCATGAAGCAGGGAACCAGGTCTTGCAAACGGTGGCCCAGTTGCTAAAAGAAAATGTGCGCCCCCAGGATATCGTCTGCCGCTACGGCGGCGAGGAGTTCACCATTCTGTTTCCACAAACCGACCATCATGAGGCGCGGATCGTGGGTGAGCAGATCCGCCGCAAAATGGAGGAGACGCCCATCGTTGTCCACCCGACATTGTCCGAGGATGCGCAGCCCGAAGCGGTCGAGATCCGGATCACCTGCAGCATGGGGTTGGCCTCGTACCCCGCGCACGCGTCGGATCCCCTGAGCCTGGTGCGCCACGCCGACCGGGCGCTGTACATCGGAGGCAAGAAAAAAGGGCGCAACCGCCTGGCCGTGTACGATTCGGCATGAGCAATTGCCCCCGTTTGCGCGCCGTGTTACGCGGGTGTGGCCGGGAAGTCCGATGGAGTGGAGGAAGGAACGGGGTCGGACGCGGCTTACCACCGGGGAAAGTAGACTGTAATTCCTTTGATTTCATCGGAATTGTCGGGATTGTCAGGGCTTTCACCTGATTATCCTGATTATAGAGCGTGGAGGCAAGGGTGCCGACCCGAACCTGAACCGGTTCTATCCCCCCACCCGGTTGCATACACATCGGAGCAACGGAACCGGGTGGGAGGGGCACAGGATGGACAAACCTCGGATCACGATTCGCTTGTCGCCGTCGTCTTCGCGCATGAAGGTGGTGCGCCGAACGGAATCCAGGGCCATGGAGGCGGAGCCTGCCCGACCGCAGCGGCTGGCCGTGGGTGATCACGTTTCCGAGCGCGCGATCGAGCCGGACAGGCCTTCATTGCAGCCGGAAGCCCCGGTGATACGCAGCCGGCCGGCGTCCAGCGATTCCTTGTCGGCATTTCGGGTGCGGCGAAACGGAAAGCTTGGGCGTTTCCCCTGGGCCACGGTGGCGTGGGCGGCGGTGCCGCTTGTGGGCGCCGTGGGTCTTGGCCTCTTGCTGGGATGGTCGATGCTGACGCTGCTCCGCGATCCCGGGAGTACCGGTTCACCTGCCGCTGCCAACGTTTCCCCGGGGGCACCGATGGTCCCGGCTGTATCGAGCGGGGAAACGCCCCAGCCGAAGGAACCCGCCGAATCGGTCCCAACGCCAAACCGTGCACCGGCTCCGGGGGACGGCAACGGGTCTTCCGGTTCCGGCGCGTTGGCCCCCGCCCAGGAGCAGGCTTCCCCGCCGGCGCGCACGTTGGCCGTCGTTCAGGCCGGGGTATTCCAGACGCGCGAGGCAGCGGAGCGCATGCGGCAGACCTTGGCGACGCGGGGCGTACCCGCTGTGTTGGTCGAGGGGACGCCGCTGCGCCTCTTGGTCGGCGTGGCGCCGGACCGCGACAGCGCCCTCGGCCTGGCCACGGCCCTTCGCGCGCAGCACGTCGAAACGTATGTTCCGCGCGACGGGCTGAGGTGGTCGGCGGCCGAGGCGGGAGGACACGCCGAGTGGACGAATTTCCTGGAGGCGGGCGATCGGCTGTTTGATCGGCTGGCGCGCTTTCCATCGGATGCTCTCGCCGGCGCGAAGGATCGCCTGCCGCCCAAGGGCGAGATGGAGGCGATGCACCGCGCGCTCCTGCAGGCGGGCCAGCCGCTGGCGGTGGGTGACGGGCCGCGCGAGAAACGCGCCCGGGCGATGATGAACGCCCTGACGCAGGCGGTAACGGCGGTTCGCCAGTACGCCGCGAACCCTCATCCCGGATACCTGTGGCAAGCCGAACAGGGGCTGCTCCAGTATGCGGTTTTGCGGGCTGCGCCATCCTCGTAGCCCGGCTTGTTTTTTGGCGGGTGCTTTGCTAGACTAAATGTCGGCATCCCAGCCAATCGTTTACGTCGAGGAGCGATGCGCATGACGGTTACGACGAAACCGCTTGTTCTCGCTTCCGGTTCGCCTCGCCGGCGCGAGCTCCTCGCGCAGTTGGGCCTTTCCTTTGAGGTTTGTCCGAGCAATGTCGACGAAACGCTCGAATCGGGAATGTCGCCCGCTCAAGCGGTGGAGACGCTTGCCCTTCGCAAGGCGCGCGCCGTGGCCGCCACCTGTTCCGAGGGCCTTGTCATTGGCTCGGACACCGTCGTCGTGCTTGACGGGGAGATGCTCGGCAAGCCGCGCGATGCCGAAGAGGCCGTGGCAATGCTCAAGCGGCTGGCCGGCCGCACGCATCGCGTGTACACGGGATTGGCGGTGATTGACGTCGCGACGGGCGACTGCCGCGTCGGGCACAGCGTCACGGCCGTGCAGATGGACGCGCTGACCGATGCGGAAATCCGCCGGTACGTGGCCACGGGCGAGCCGATGGACAAGGCTGGCGCCTATGCCATTCAGGGCATTGGGGCGACCCTGGTCACCCACATTGAGGGGGATTACTTTACCGTCGTCGGCTTGCCGCTGTATCTGTTGCGCCGGTTTCTGGGCGAAATGGGCGTTCACATCTTGTAGGCGATGGAACGCCCGCTTTTTCTATTTCGGAAACGAGAGGGGACGATCCGATGGACGGACCGCTCGCGCTTCGCGACTTGCCGGCCCATGAACGCCCGCGGGAGCGGATGCTGGCCGTGGGGGCGGAACAGCTGTCGGTGGCGGAACTGTTGGCCATTCTGCTGCGCACCGGGAACCGCGACGAGTCGGTGCTGGTCCTCGCCCAGCGCCTCCTGCAGCGGTTTGGCTCGCTTCGCGAACTGGCCGGCGCCCGCGTGGAAGAGCTGACGGCGGTGAAAGGGGTTGGGGTGGCCAAGGCCGTCCAGGTGAAAGCGGGGCTTGAGCTGGGGCGCAGGCTTGCGCGGTTGGCTGCGGAAGAGAGGCTGGTGGTGCGCGGTCCGGGAGACGTGGCGTCGATTTTGATGGATGAATTGCGTTTTTTGCCGAACGAGCATTTTGTTTGCCTGTTTTTGAACACGAAAAACCACATCATCGGCAAGCAGACGGTGTTCGTGGGCACGCTCAACGCCACCGTTGTCCATCCGCGCGAGATTTTCCGTGAAGCGATCCGGCGTTCCAGCGCGGCGGTGATCCTCGCGCACAACCATCCGAGCGGCGACCCCCAGCCCAGCCCCGAGGATATCGTGCTTACCCGGCGGCTGGTCGAGGCCGGGGAACTCCTCGGCATTCCGGTGTTGGACCATATCGTCATTGGCGACAACCGGTTCGTGAGTTTGAAGGAAAAAGGTTACCTGTAAAGGAAGTGTAAACGCACCTAGGCACCGTCCAAGGGATCCAGTATAATAAAAACGATGTGTTCCCCGGTAACGTTCGGGGGTTTTCGTCTTGTAGCGACATGATTTGCCGTGTTGGCGGGCGAAATGGATTAGACCGTGGATACGGAATGCTGGGTGAGTGAAGGGAGTTAACGGCAATGTTCGGTGGATTCGCACGCGATATGGGGATTGATTTGGGAACGGCCAATACGTTGGTGTACGTGAAGGGAAAAGGCATTGTTGTCCGGGAGCCTTCCGTGGTGGCCATTCGGACCGACACGGGGACCATCGAGGCGGTCGGGAACGCGGCCAAGAACATGATCGGCCGCACGCCGGGCAACATCGTCGCCGTTCGCCCGATGAAGGACGGCGTGATTGCCGACTTCGAGACGACGGCGACGATGCTGGAGTACTTCATCAAGCAGGCACAAAAGACGCGCAGTATCCGCAAGCCCAACGTGATGGTTTGTGTCCCGTCCGGGGCCACGGCAGTGGAGAAGCGAGCGATCGAGGATGCCACGAAGCGGGCCGGGGCCAAGGAAGCCTTTACCATCGAGGAACCCTTTGCCGCGGCCATTGGGGCCGATCTGCCGGTATGGGAACCGACAGGGAGCATGGTGGTCGACATTGGCGGCGGGACGACGGAAGTGGCCATCATCTCGCTGGGCGGCATCGTGACGAGCAAGTCGATTCGCGTGGCCGGCGACGAGATGGATGAGGCCATCATCCAGTACATCAAACGTTCCTATAACTTGCTCATTGGCGAGCGCACCGCCGAGATTCTGAAGATGGAGATCGGTTCGGCGCTGAAACTGGAGCGCGACGAGAAGATGGAGATTCGCGGCCGTGACCTGGTGACCGGTCTGCCGAAGACGATTACCATCTCGTCCGCGGAGATCACCGAGGCGCTGGCCGACCCCGTGGGCGGCATCGTTGAGGTGGTGAAGGCGACGCTGGAGAAGTGTCCGCCGGAGCTGGCCGCCGACATCATGGACCGCGGCATCGTGCTGACGGGTGGCGGGGCGCTCTTGCGCAATTTGGACAAGCTTCTGTCCAAGGAGACGGGTATGCCCGTCCATGTGGCGGAGAACGCCCTTGACTGTGTGGCCATCGGCACGGGTCGCGCCCTGGAAAACCTTCACCTGCTTAAATCGAAGAAGGGCATTACGTTCCGTTCGGCTCGCCGGTAAGGAGGCGGGCCGATGTCGGATTTGTTCACGAGCAAACGGCTCATCCTCCTGCTTCTCGCCCTGATGCTGTTCTCGGCGCTGATCGGTTTCACTTCCAGTGAGCGAAAACCGACGGGGTGGCCCGTGGCGCTGGTGCAAGACGGCGTCGCCCTCTTTCAGTCGTGGTTCCACAAGCCCGCTCGTGTGGTTGCGGGCTTCTTTCAAGATCTCCGTGAATGGAAAATGCTGTATGATGAAAACCAGGCGTTGAAGGCCAACTTGGACCAGTATGCGCGCATGAGCGCGGAGCTGGCGCGGTTGCGCGAGGAAAACCAGCGCCTGCGCGCCATGCTCGACCTGCGCAGCACCCTCGACACCTTCCGCCTGTACGCGGCGGAGGTGATCGCTCGCAGTCCGGACCAGTGGAACCAGGTGCTCGTCATCAACAAGGGCGCGCGGGACGGCATTCGCCCAGACATGGCCGTCATTACGACGAAGGGGCTGATCGGGCGCGTTACCGACGTGACCCCCTTCACGGCGCGGGTGGCCCTCCTGACCGATCTGTCGCGCTCGGGACACGTGTCAGCGGTGGTTCAAGGGGAGGAAAGCCGCGTCTTCGGCGTAATCGATGCGTACGACGTGGATACAGGTTACCTTTTATTTCAAAAGATTCCTGTTGAAGCTCCCGTTCGGGAAGGTCAGCTGGTGGTCACGTCGGGGTTGGGCGGCGTCTTCCCCCGCGGTCTTGTGATCGGCACAGTGGTTGCCGTGGAGCCGGGTGACAACGGGCTGACGCAACGGGCCTACGTGAAACCGGCGGCCGACTTTGCCTACCTCGACGAGGTGTTTGTCGTCGAGCGCGGCGATGCGTTTCCCGAGGCGAATGCGCCGACGGGGCACAACGAGACCCGGCGGGAAGGGGGGCGGGTCCTGTGAAGGTGCGCCCGGCGCTCCTGGGGCTTCTTTTCCTCCTCGTGTTGGTGGAGAGCACGTGGTTACCCGCCTTTGCCCCGCAGCGCTTCGGCTCTCCCTTTTTGATGGCGTTCCGCTTTTCCTTTGTCGTCGTGCTCCTTATTGCCATCCTTTGCGGACGCCGGGTGGGCTTTTGGTTCGGGCTGGTCCTTGGTTTCCTGCATGACGTGCTGTACAGCGGTGTCATCGGTGTCTACGCGTTTGGCATGGGGCTTACGGCGTATCTGGCCGGATACGCCTTTTTGTTCTTCCACCGCAGCTTCCTTGTTGTGGGCGCGGTCCTCCTCGGGGTGCTGATCGTTTTCGAGCTGATCGTCTTTGGGTTTTACCGCCTGTTCGTGTGGACGGCAGCTCCCCTGCAGACGTTTTGGCTGCACTACCTGGTCCCGACCGTTGCCGTCAATTTGCTGTTCGGCCTGCTGGCCTACCGTCCTCTGTTGCGGCTGATCGGGAGGGATGCCGAAGATGGAGAGGGAACTTGAACGGCGCGAGCAGCCGTCTGAAGAGCAAAGACCGCTTCTCACGCGTATCAACCGGCGGTTCAACATCCTCTTTTTTGTTGCCTTCCTCTTTTTTGCCGCCCTCGTGCTACGCCTGGCTATTGTTCAGTTGGTGCACGGGGAGCAGTATGCCCGTGAGGCGGAAGCCAACTCGATGAAGCGCATCCCCATCACCGCGCCGCGCGGCTGGATTGTGGACCGCAACGGAGAGGTGCTCGTCAACAATGAGCCGGTCTACACGGTGACGTTTCTGGAGAGCGAGGGGCAGCGCATCGACTACGACGAGGTTGCCGACCGTCTGGCCCGCCTCCTCGACAGCGACGTGGACGACCCGGCCAAGGTGCCTCTTTCCGAGGTGAAGGAGCGGCTTTCGAAAATGGAGAAGTACCGCGACCAGCCGCTCCCGACGGACGAGGCCGCTTTGCGCCACCTGCTGGAAAAGGAGACCATTCTCGAGGCGATGCGCTCTGGGTACCGGTTTATGCCCCACCGGATCAAGGAAGGGCTTAGCGTGGAAGAGGTGGCCCGCGTGTCGGAGAACCTTGACCGGCTGCCTGGCGTGCGTTTGGTGGTGGAGTCGAAGCGCAACTATAAGCGCGGCGCCTTTTTGACCCATGTGCTCGGTTATACCAAGCCGATCGACGCGAAGAACAAGGAGTATTACCTTGCCCGGGGCTATCAGATTGACGACAAGGTGGGCACTTCCGGGCTGGAGGCGTACTATGAGACCCAGCTCCACGGACAGGACGGCGTGATGGAGGTAAAGGTCGACAAGAACGGCCGCACTGTCGAGATGCGAGAAGTGGCGCCCCCCAAGCGTGGCCATGACCTCGTGCTGACCATCGACGCCCGCTTTCAGGATGCGGTGGAGCGCATTCTGGAGGAAGAAGTGAAACGCCTGCGGAAAAAAGGGGCCGATAAGGCCGACAAGGCCATTGCTATCGCCATGAACCCCAATACGGGCGAAATTTTGGCCATGGCTACCTATCCCGATTACGACCTCAATCTGTACAACTTGAGTGGGAAGGAATTTTCCGAAGCATGGAAAACGCACATCAAAGGGCGCGAGCGTAATGAGGCGGTGTACGGCACCTTTTCACCCGGATCCACCATCAAGCCCGCCACCGTGCTGCTCGGCCTCCAAAAGGGCCTGGTTTCTCCCAACGAGACGGTCTATTGCCGCGGGGTGATGATGATCGGCAACCGGGCGTTCCGTGACTTCCAAAGCCGTGCCCACGGTGCCGTCAACGCGCGCACGGCGCTGCAGAAGTCGTGCAACACCTACATGTACGAAATGGCCCTTCGGCTGGCGCGCACCCAGACCCATTACAAGGACGCCTTTCCGGAAATGGATACCTTTTATGCCCAGTTTGGGCTGGGGGTGCGGACGGGCATCGATCTGCCGGGCGAGAACATGGGGTGGCGGTCCACCTACACGGAGCTGGGGAACCTTGCCCACTATGCCATCGGCCAGTACCACGCGTACACCCCGATCCAGCTCCTGCAGTACGTCAGCACGATCGCCAACGGCGGCTATCGCATGCGCCCGTACTTGGTGAAGGAGATTCGCGGGGAAAGCGAGCAAACGGAAGGGCTTGGCCCGGTGCTGATGGCCCGCAAGCCGGAGGTGTTGGGCCGCGTGGAGGTTGATCCTCAGTACCTGCAGGTGGTCCGGGAGGGGATGCGGCTGGCGACCCAAAAAGGCGGGACGGCTGCTGGTGCCTTTGCCGGGTTTCCCGTTCCCGTTGGCGTCAAGACGGGGACGGTGCAGGTTGACACGAAACGCGGCATCGACAACGCGCTGATGATCGGGTTTGCGCCCTTCGACAAGCCGGAAATTGCCTTTGTTGTGATCGTCACGGACGTGCCGAAGGGCTATACCGGGGGGAGTGCCGCCGGTCCGATCGCCCGCCGCATGCTGGAGGCGTACTTCAACCTCGGCGCGCCGGCCACACCGTCGAGCCCGGGAGAATCTGCCGCTCCTGCTGCAGCGGGGGAGGAAAACGCCTCCGCCATGCCGAAGAGATAGACGACGGGGTGACCGGCCATGGAGACGACCAAGCACCGCGTAACAATCAAAGGAACCAAGGACGGCTTGCAGTTTTATTTGGACGACGACTGTCCCTTTGACGAAGTCGTCAACGAACTACGGGAAAAAATTGTGGGCACGCCGCACAAACAGCTTTTGCGCGGCCCGGTGATTGACGTCACGGTGCACGTGGGTTACCGCCACCTTCGCCCGGAGCAGGCCGATCAGCTGCGCAACGTGATCCATCTGCAGGACAACTTTCGTCTGAAGGGCATCCATTCGGAAGTGGTCACCCGGGAGGAGGCCGAGCGCATGGCGCGCCGGCAAGCCCTGCGCGTTGTCACGCGTTCCGTGCGCTCGGGTCAGGTGCTCGTACACGACGGCGACCTCCTCTTGTTGGGCGACGTCAACCCGGGCGGCAGCGTGGTGTGTACGGGCAACATCTTCATCCTGGGGCGGCTTTTGGGCATGGCCCACGCCGGCAGCGCGGGGAATCGGCAGGCCATCATCACCGCGGCCGTGTTCCAGCCGACGCAGCTGCGCATTGCCAACTGCATCAGCCGCGCGCCGGACCAGTGGACCGATGCGGGAGAAGGCATGGAGTTTGCCTATCTTGACGAGGACAACCGCATTCTGGTCGACAACATCCGCCGGCTCCACGACGTGCGGCCGCACTTTCAACCCTGGTGGTTTGATACGGTTGAGCGCTAAAGGGGGAACGGGGGCGTGGGAGTAGCCATTGTCATAACCTCGGGCAAAGGTGGTGTGGGGAAGACCACGACCACGGCCAACCTGGGTACCGCGTTGGCCATGCTTGACAAGAAAGTTTGCCTGGTGGACACGGACATTGGGTTGCGCAACCTTGACCTCGTTTTGGGACTCGAAAACCGCATCCTGTATGATTTGGTCGACGTGGTGGAAGGGCGGTGTAAGCTCCAGACGGCGCTGATTCCCGACAAGCGCCTCGAGGGCAAGCTGGTCCTGCTCCCTGCTGCGCAGACGAAGGACAAATCGGCTGTCTCACCCGAGCAGATGGCGCAGCTTGTGAAGGAGCAGCTGAAGTCCGATTATGACTATGTGCTCATCGACTGCCCGGCCGGAATCGAGCAGGGGTTTCGCAATGCCATTGCCGGCGCGGATCGCGCCGTTGTCGTCACGACACCGGACAGCACTGCGGTGCGCGATGCCGATCGGATCATCGGCATCTTGGAAAAGGAGGCGAACGTGTCGCCATCACTGATCGTCAACCGTGTCCGGCCCCGCCTGATGAAGCAGGAGGAAATCATGGACGTGGACGAGATCGTGATGCGCCTCGGCATCGACCTCCTGGGGATCGTGCCGGACGACGAGGACGTGATCACCTCCTCCAACCGCGGGGAGCCGATCGTCCTCAACCCGAAAGCCAAGGCGGCACAGGCGTACCGCAACATCGCCCGCCGCATCCTGGGAGAAAGCGTCCCGCTGATGAGTTTGGACGACAAGCCAAGTGTTCTCGAGCGAGTGCGGCGGATTTTCGGACTGTCGTAACCGGGCGTTCGCCGGCGCACGGCGCAGCGGACGCTCCCTTTTTATGCCGTTTTGTGCACGCCTTTCGGTCGTGCGGGGGGCCCAGCCCATTGCGCGTGAAACGAACGCGGCCCCTTGGGAGATCGGTGGCGGAAGCGAGGTGGCCAAGGATGGACATCGAACGGCGGTACCTGAAGCGCATTGACTGGGTGATCATTTTGATCCTCGTCGCGCTTTGCGTGTATAGCTACATCGGCATATCCGGCGCCAACACGCAATTTGGCGAGGAGAAGAAACAGATTGTCTGGTATGCCATCGGTTTCGGGGCCATGTTTGCCGTTCTCCTTTTCGATTACAAGTGGATTGGCCAGCTGGCGTACGGGCTGTACGGATTCGGCATTCTGTTGCTGGTGCTGGTGCTCCTGTTCGGGACCGAGACGAACGGGGCCGTCAGCTGGTTTGCGTTTGGACCCGTCAAAATCCAGCCATCCGAATTTATGAAAATCTTTTTGGTCTTGGCGTTGGCCCGCTACCTGGCCAGCCGCGAGGAAGAAGGGGACGCGCCGCTTCAGTCGGCTTCTGGGTTGCTTACGGTTATTGGCTTGGTTGCCCTGCCGATTGTCTTGATCCTCAAGCAACCCGATTTGGGGACGGCCCTCGTGTTTTGCGGCATTCTGTTGAGCATGCTGCTCGTTGGCGGGGCACCGCTGCGCGTGTTTGCCCTGTTCGGCCTTGTCGGCGTGGCCGGTTTCGGCCTCCTGGCGTACCTGTACACCTTTCATTCCACGGTCTTCTTCAAGATCGTGAAGCCATACCAGTGGGACCGCATTCTCGCGTGGCTCGATCCCGACTATGATCCCCTGGGCAGCAGCTTTCAGCTCAAGCAATCCCTCATCGCCATCGGGTCGGGCCAGTTGTTTGGGCGCGGCCTGAACGAGCCGACCCAGGCCCGCTACGGGTGGGTGCCAGAAGGGCAGACCGACTTCGTCTTCACCGTTATCGCCGAACGCCTCGGGTTCGTGGGGGCCAGCCTGCTCATCTTGCTGTTTTTCCTTCTCATCTATCGCCTGGTGCGGATCGGCATGACGTGCAAGGATCCCTTCGGCGCCTATGTGGTGTCCGGAATCGTGGGGATGTACGTGTTTCAGATCTTCGAAAACATCGGCATGACCATCCAGCTCATGCCCATCACCGGAATTCCGCTGCCGTTCCTCAGCTACGGGGGGAGCTCCTTGCTCACCAACCTGGTGACCATCGGGCTGGTGCTGAACATCCACATGCGCCGGCGCGAGCTGATTTTCGACTAGGGGCGGTTGGCCGTTCTGGGTTGTCCCTTCCCCTCATAGGCATGAGAGTAGAGCGGGATGAACAAGGGGGAAGGTCTTGTGTGGTTTGATCGTGACCGCCTCAAACAGCGTCGACACGCGCGAATGCGCCAAATTCTCCTCGGCGGCCGCGGGGTGCCCGACGTTCGCGAACGCGACGAGGATGAGCTGCCCGGCGGTTCGTGGCCGTATGGCGGCCGTCTGGAATGGGATCTCCCGCCGGCTGCCTCCCTCGATTCACGCCGGAGGCGCGTTCTTCCCGCACGCCGCCTGCGGTTCCAGCTGGGAGTGGCGGCCGTCGTGCTGGCGGCCGGATGGACGGTGCAGCAGTGGCCCGGAGCGCACGGTGATGCGGCGCGGCACGTTGTCCGCGAGGCGCTGGTGCGCGATTTCGATTTTCAGGGCGTGGCCGCGTGGTACAAGGCGCACATCGATGCCCTGCCCACCCTTCTGCCCGTCATCGGCGACAAAACGCCTCCCGCGTCCCCGGACTTTCGCGCGCCCGTAGCCGGCAAGATCTACACGCCCTTCTCCAGCAACCATCCCGGCGTGTGGATCTCGGCGACCCCGGAGGCCGCCGTTCGGGCATCGGCAGAAGGGCTCGTCCTGTTTGCGGGAAAACAAGAGGGGGCGGGATACACGGTCGTGCTCCGCCATCCCGGGGGGTATGTTTCGCGGTATGCCAATCTGGTCCGGCTGCGGGTGAAAAAGGACGATTGGGTGCGCGCCGGCGATGAACTGGGGACGGTGGCCGGTGAGGGTCAGGCCAAAGGGCTGTTGTACTTCTCCCTGCAGAAGGACGGGCAACCCGTCGACCCGGCCGGCGTGATGGCCTTTGAGTAACGCCTCCGGCATCTCCATCCGCGTGCATCCCCTGTTTTGGTTGGTCATCGGGGCAGCGGTGTTGACCGGTGCGTTCGTGGAAACCGTGCTGCTCCTTTCGCTGGTGGTGATGCACGAGCTGGGCCATGTGTTGACCGGGCGTGCGTACGGGTGGCGGTTTCGCGCCCTGACGCTGTTTCCCTTTGGCGGGGTGGCGGAAACCGATGCCGAGGTGGGGCAGTATTCGCCCCGGGAGGAGATGGTTGTCGCGCTGGCCGGGCCGGCGGTTAACGGCGCCATGGCCGGTTTTGCCTGGGCGTGCGCGGCAGGGGAGCTGTGGCCGGAGGCATGGGCGCGCCAGTTTGCCACGGCCAACCTGTGGCTGGCCGGTTTCAACCTGCTTCCCATCTGGCCTCTCGACGGCGGACGGGTGGTGCACGCTGTGGCCTCGCTGGCTTGTCCGTACCGCCTTGCCCTGACGATCACCTTTAGCTGGAGCGCCGCGGTGGCGCTCCTGGCTCTGGTATGGGCATGGACAGCGCCCTATCCTCGGCTGCACCTGTTTTTGCTGTTTTTGTGGCTCTACCGCGAGGCGGCCGGGGGCTATCGTGAACGCCGGATGCGCTTTGTCCGCTTTCTCTTCGCCCGCTGGCGGCGGGGTGGCAGCGGACCGCTGCGTGTGGTTACGGCCGACAGCTCGTGGACGGTGCTCGAGGCCCTTCGGCACATCAAGCGGGGACGGTATCACCGGTTTGAGCTGCGCGCCGGGGGACGAAGGGCGGGAGTGGTAACCGAGCGGCGCCTTCTGGACGCGCTGTTTCGCGACAAGGCGCCGGCGCGTCGGCTTCTGGAATTGCTCGAGGGGTGAAGGCGAGACCGCGCAAAAAGCAAGCCCCCGCCGAAATGCGGGGGCGTGGCCTTCCTGCGAGGCCGTTCATACGGATGGTGAATGGGGAGAGGGTGCGCGCGGTTACGGAAGGAGCGCGCGCACGAGTGTGTCGTCGCCGAGGAAGTGTTCCAGGTGGTGGAGCATTTTCTCCTGCGTGAGGAGAATGCCTTTGAGCAGGTACTCGGTGCCGAAGTCGCCGCGCGCGGCCGCCCCCTGGGCGTACTGGCGCAGGGCGGCAACCAGTTTGCCGCCGTCGGCGAGGTCTTTTTCCAGCATGGCGCGCAACGCATAGACTCCTTCCGGTTCCATGGCGATGAGGGCCATGTTTTCCTGTTCAGCCGGGCCAGAAACCGGATAGCCGCCCAGGGCGGTGATGCGCTCGGCCACCTCATCGGCGTCCTTCAAGAGCTGGGCTGCCCACTCGTCGAGGAACTCGTGCAACGGCAGATATTCCGGCCCTTCCACCACCCAGTGGTGCTTCTTCACCTGGTGGTACAGCGTATACAGCGTGGCCAGCGTACGGTTGAGCTCCTCCACTGTCGCCTTGACGCTGGAGGCATCCAGGCCGAGGGGATTTGAGCGCAGCTGGTCGGGTGCTTGGCGAATCGGAGATGGATTCACTCGACTTTCCTCCCTTGCGTTTTTTGGGACAGGCGGTTTCCTGTCGGTTCCGCCGTCCGGTTGGTAAGATTAGGTTACCACAGGGATGGGAAAATCACCAGGATACCCGTCCGTTTTCGCAAAAATGACAAGAAAAGCCTCTACATGGTATAGGACAACGTGTTCGTACACCGAAAGGGAGCGCGCCGGCGTCGGCGCCTTTTGGCCGACGGCGGCGCTTTGGTTGTGGCGGAGGCGATTGTTCGCAAAAGCCCGAACAACAACCCAAAACCGACATTACCCTTAACCGCTGGCTTCGGCTACGAGTTTTTCAGTCATGCGGATCGAAGCTATCGCCGGGCAAAGGAAATTCGTCCATCCTCACGAGCGCCTTTGCCTCGATCAAAAGCGTGTTGCTGTTTGAGCCCGGCGAGCGCTGGAACGATGGTGTCAACATTGACTGGGTTGGCAAGGTCGTCGAGGATTGACCGCAAGAACGAGATCGGTGGGCTTTGGGCTTCCCAAATCTTCTCGTTCCACGACGTGGCGTCGTACCTGGGCTTCATCGAGTTCGAGTCAGCGGTCTACCAGACGTTGAGACGGTTTGGTCAACTGGCGACGTGATGCGCCTCCGCGTAACGCCTGTGCGCGTTGACACCGGGCGCCTTCTGCAGTATCCTTATCTTGTTGGTATGCTCCCGGCATACCGCAACCGCGCAGGTCGGGTTCGTGGACAAGCGGGCGCGTCGCTCCACCCGCCCTGGCGAGTCTCGGTCGAGGGAGGTGCAACGATGTACGCCATCATCGAAACGGGTGGCAAGCAGTACAAGGTGCAGGAAGGCGATGTCATCCTGGTGGAGAAGCTGGATGCCCAAGCCGGCGAAACGGTTACGTTCGACCGGGTCTTGTTCGTGGCGAAGGACGGGGAAGTGAAGGCGGGCAATCCCACCGTTTCCGGCGCCACGGTGGTCGGGAACGTGCTGGAGCACGGCAAGGGACGCAAGATCATCGTCTTCAAGTATAAGCCGAAGAAGAATTACCACCGCAAGCAAGGGCATCGCCAGCCGTACACCAAGGTGCGCATCGAAAAGATCAACGCATGATTCGCGTGACCATCACCCGTGACGACGGCGGGCGCATTGCCGCCTTCCGCGTGGCGGGGCATGCCGGTTACGCGCCGCGCGGCCAGGACATTGTCTGCGCTGCCGTGTCGGGCATCGTCTTCGGGATGATCAATGCTGTCGAGCGCGTGCTCGGCGTGGTGTTGGACGTGGAGACACCCGCGCGCGGCGACCTCACCTGCCGCGTGCCGGAACTGCCCGAGGAGGCCCTACGCGAACGGGTCAACCTGCTCTTGGAAGGAATGGTGGCTGCCCTCCAGTCGCTCACGGTGGAGTACGGACAGTTTGTGCAGGTTTCCGATCCCCATACTCCAGGGAGGTGAAGGCCATGCTGCGCGTCGACCTGCAGTTTTTCGCCCAGAAAAAAGGGGTTGGCAGCACAAAGAACGGCCGCGACAGCATTTCCAAACGGCTCGGCGTAAAGCGTGCCGACGGCCAGTTCGTCAAGGCGGGCAACATCCTGGTTCGCCAGCGCGGCACGAAGATCCATCCGGGTCTCAACGTTGGGCGCGGCGGTGACGACACGCTGTTCGCGAAGGTGAGCGGCATCGTCCGTTTTGAGCGCCTCGGCAAAGACCGCAAGCGCGTCAGCGTTTACCCGGTGGAAACGAACGCCTGATGTTGCCGATCCGATCGAGCCCCTTCGCAGGAAGGGGCTTTTTCCTTGCCGGAGCAACCGCGCCGCGCACCGTGACAGAAGGGCCGAATGTGGTATACTTTTACATAGAGGTTTGGACAGAAACAGGGGAGACGATGCCATGGGAGGTTGGGTGGCGCCGCTTTTTTTGTTTTGGACGGCCCTTTGTTTGGTCATGCTGCCCTTTGTGGCCGATCTGTCTTCGTTTGGCCTGGCTGCCTCCGGATTGGCGGCGCTTGTGGGATACACCTGGGTGTCCCGGCGCCAGTGGCGGATGGGCGAGGCGGAAGTCGACCGGACGTGGCTGGAGGTGCTCAATCGGACCCGCCACGACTGGCTCAATCACCTGCAGGTGCTGTCGGGATACGGAAAACTCCACCAGTACGGGAAGATGGAGCGTTACATCCAGCGCATCATGGAACAGGCGGCGTGCGAAAGCCGGCTATGCCATCTCGGCTATCCCCCGCTGACGCGCTACCTGCTTGCCTGCGCCGCAGAACGGGGCAACATGGTGGTTGACGTGTCGGTAAGCGCCGATTTTTCCTTAGAGCGCCTGCCCCTTTCCGCTGACGACGTCTACCGCGTGGTGCAGGCGGTGGTGGAAACATATCGGGACGCCGCAACGGGCGACGGCGCGGTTCCCAATACCCTGACGCTCATCCTGGAAAACGGGGATGGGCGACTTCATGTCCGGACGCGCTTTGCGGGGCGGCTGGATGAAGCGGTCTTCCGCAAGGGTTTGCAGCGCCTTGCCCGGCTGCTTCGCACGCTGGATGGGGTGTTGGTGGACGGCACGGGGGAAAAGGAAGCGGAACGGGGCAAGGTGCGCGTGTCCCTCGTTTCCTGAGGAATGCGGAGGCAAAGCGAGGTGCGTGACGGTGTTTGTGGACAGCGTCAAGATCTACGTCAAGGGCGGTGACGGCGGGAACGGCATCGTCGCCTTTCGCCGGGAAAAGTACGTGCCGAAGGGCGGTCCCGCCGGGGGCGATGGGGGCAAAGGCGGGGACGTGGTGCTGGAGGTGGACGAAGGCCTCTCCACGTTGCTGGACTTTCGCTACCAGCGCCACTTCAAGGCGCCGCGCGGGCAAAACGGTAAGTCGAAGGGGCAGCACGGTGCGGACGCCGACGACCTTGTCCTCAAGGTGCCGCCGGGTACGATGGTCTATGACGACGAAACGGGCGAACTCCTCGCCGATCTCACGCGGCATGGGCAGCGGGCCGTCATCGCCCGCGGCGGCCGCGGCGGGCGGGGCAACATGCGTTTTGCCACGCCGGCCAACCCGGCGCCGGAAATTGCGGAAAAGGGCGAGCCGGGCGAGGAGCGGTGGGTGCGCCTCGAACTGAAGCTGCTGGCGGACGTGGGCCTGATCGGTTTTCCCAGTGTCGGCAAGTCGACGCTCCTGTCCGTTGTCTCGGCAGCCAAGCCCAAGATCGCGCCCTATCCCTTCACCACGCTTTCGCCCAATCTGGGTGTGGTCGATGTCGACGGTGAGCGCAGCTTCGTGTTGGCCGACCTGCCGGGCCTCATCGAAGGAGCCCATCAGGGTGTGGGGTTGGGGCACCAGTTCTTACGCCATGTCGAGCGCACGCGCCTCCTCATCCATGTCGTTGACATCGCCGGTTCCGAGGGGCGCGACCCGGTGGAGGACTACCACAAGATCAACGAGGAGCTGCGGCTCTATGACGAGCGGCTGGCCTCGCGTCCCCAGGTGGTGGCGGCCAACAAGATGGACCTTCCCGGTGCTGCGGAAAACCTGGAGCGCTTCCGCCGCGCCGTTCCCGACGTGCCGGTGTACCCGATCTCGGCAGCCACGCGGCAGGGAGTGCGCGAGCTGGTGTACGCCGTGGCCGACCTGCTCGAGACGTTGCCCAAGGAACCCTTCGTCCGCGAGGAAACCGATGCGGCGGAGGTGAAGGTGTTCCGGGCCGAACCGGAGCCCGAACCGTTCACCGTGCGGCGGGAGAACGAGCTCTTTGTCGTCGAGGGGCCGCGCATCGAAAAGCTCGTCGCCATGACCGACTTTTCGCGGGAGGACAGCGTGCGGTATTTCGCCCACCTGATGCGCAAGATGGGCGTGGAAGATGCCTTGCGCGCCAAGGGGGCCAAACCGGGCGACACGGTGCGCATCGGCGATCTGCTGTTTGACTTCCTCGAGGGCGAAGAGGCGTAGCACGGTGGGCTTGGTCGCTTCCTGACCGTTTCTGGAACAAGCGTGGAAACTGAAACCGGGCAAGCCGCGCGAATCGGTAAGCGTTTTCACGGTTCGCGCGGCATTTTTTTGTTCGTCGAGGGCGTATTGCGTGAAAAATCTGTTGCAATGTTTGCGGGAACGCGCTATAATGTCCACTATACAAAAACAATTGTCCGTAACGGGAGGACGCATCGTGCGCCAGGAGGAACAGTATTACCTGGTTCGAGCGGACATCCTTCCCGATTCGATGCTCAAAACCGTCGAAGCAAAAAAGCTGCTCGAGTCCGGGGAGGCGGAAACGGTTCAGGAGGCCGTGGAACGGGTCGGCCTCAGCCGGAGTGCCTACTACAAGTACAAAGACGGCATCTTCCCGTTCAACGCGATGATGAAGGAAAAAATCGTCACCGTCTCGCTCCACCTCGAACACCGCTCCGGCGTGCTGTCGCGGGTGCTCGGGTACGTGGCCGAGCGAGGCGGGAACATCCTGACCATCCACCAGACCATCCCCCTGCAAGGGCTGGCCACGGTGGCCATGTCGGTGGACACGGCAACCTTGACCGTGGACATGACCGCATTTTTGGAGGGAATGCAGCGCCTCGACGGTGTCAAAAAGGCGGTCATCGTCGGGGAGGGCTAGCGCACGAGGGGCGCGGACAAGAGGAAGACCGGAGGAGGAGAGGAACCATGGAACAGACGATCAACATCGGCCTGATGGGGTTAGGCACGGTCGGAACCGGCGTCGTGCGTCTCATCGAAGGGCATCAAGAGGACCTGATGCACCAGACCGGCATGCGCATCCGCATCGCGCGCATTTTGGTGCGCGATCCGGAGAAACCGCGGGCCGTTCGCGTCCGCCGCGAATTGTTGACGACTGACCCGCGGGACATCCTCGAGGACCCGTCCATTGACGTTGTGGTCGAAGTGATGGGGCATGTCGAGCCGACGCGCCAGTACCTGTTGGAGGCGCTGCGTCGCGGCAAGCACGTGGTGACGGCCAACAAGGACCTGATGGCCCTCCACGGTGGGGAAATCCTGGCCCTGGCCGCTGAGCGGGGCTGTGACGTCTTTTACGAGGCCAGCGTTGCCGGGGGTATCCCCATCCTGCGAGCCCTCGTCGAGGGGTTTTCATCCGACCGCATCACCAAGTTGATGGGCATCGTCAACGGCACGACGAACTACATCCTGACAAAGATGTCGCGAGAAGGAGCCGACTACGCCCAGGCGCTCCGTGAAGCGCAGGAGCTCGGGTACGCCGAGGCCGACCCGACGTCGGACGTCGAAGGGCTGGATGCGGCGCGCAAGATGGCCATCCTCGCCACCTTGGGCTTCCGCACCGAAGTGCAGCTCGACGAGGTGGACGTGACGGGGATCAGCAAGGTGACGGCCGAAGACATTGCCTATGCCAAGCAGCTAGGGTACGAGATCAAGCTGCTCGGCATCGCCGCTCAGGAGGATGGGCTGATTGAAGTCAGCGTGGAGCCGACGCTGGTTCCCCAGCGCCATCCGCTGGCCAGCGTGGACGGCGTGATGAATGCGGTGTACGTGTACGGCGAGGCCGTCGGGGAGACGATGTTCTACGGCCCTGGGGCCGGTGAGCTGCCGACGGCGACGGCGGTGGTGTCGGATCTCGTCACCGTGGTCAAGAACATGAAATTGGGTGTCAATGGCCGCGGCATGGTCGCGCCGTATCGTCCCAAGGCCCTCAAAACACCGGAGCAGATGGTGGCCCAGTATTTCCTGCGCCTCGTGGTGGACGACCGCACCGGTGTGCTGGCCAAGATCACGCAGCTCTTTGCCGACTGCGACATCAGCCTGTCCCAGGTGTTGCAGGAACCGTTCAAGGGAGCGGGCCAGGCCGAGATTATCCTGGTGACGCACCACGCGACGAAAAAGAGCAAGGACGAGGCGCTGGCGAGGCTGGCCGCCCTCGACGTGGTGCGCGAGATCAAAAGCTGCTACCGCGTAGAAGGAGAGGATTGAGGTGCCCGGCATTCTTGACACATACGCCGCGTATCTCCCGGTAACCGAGCGCACGCCGAAGCTGACCCTGCACGAGGGCAACACGCCGCTCCTCTTCTGTCCACGCCTGTCGGAGGAGCTGGACGTCGAGCTGTACGTCAAGTACGAAGGGGCCAATCCCACTGGTTCGTTCAAGGACCGCGGCATGGTGGTCGCCGTGGCCAAGGCGGTAGAGGAGGGGAGCCGCACCGTCATCTGCGCCTCCACCGGCAACACTTCGGCGTCGGCGGCGGCCTACGCGGCGCGCGCCGGCCTCTCCTGCATCGTCCTTGTCCCCGACGGTTACGTGGCGGTTGGCAAGCTGGCCCAGGCCGTCATGTACGGGGCCGAGGTGCTGGCCGTTGCCGGAAACTTCGACCAGGCGCTGGCCATCGTGCGGTCCATCGCCGCGCATCATGGCGTCACCCTGGTCAACTCGGTCAACCCGTACCGCATCGAAGGGCAGAAAACGGCCGCCTTCGAGATCTGCGACGTCCTCGGCGACGCACCGGACATCCTGGCCATTCCCGTCGGAAACGCGGGGAACATCACCGCCTACTGGAAGGGGTTTGGCGAGTACCGCCGCGCCGGGCGGGCGACGCGCCTGCCGCGGATGTTCGGCTTCGAAGCCGAGGGGGCGGCGGCCATCGTCCGCGGTGAGCCGATCGCCGAGCCGGAGACGGTGGCCACGGCCATCCGCATCGGCAACCCGGCGAGCTGGGACGGGGCGGTGCGGGCGGCGAAGGAGTCCGGCGGGCGGATCGACTTCGTCACCGATGCGGAGATCCTGGACGCCTACCGCAAGCTGGCCCGGTGGGAAGGCATCTTTGCCGAGCCGGCCTCCAGCGCATCGGTGGCCGGCGTGGCCAAAATGCGCCACCTTGGGCTGATCGAGCGCGGGGTCAAGGTGGTGTGCGTGCTGACGGGAAACGGGCTGAAGGATCCGAACACGGCACTGGAAGCGGTCGATCTTAAGCCCCGCCGCGTGGCGGCGACAGAGGACGCGGTGCTGACGGCGATTCGGGAAGCGGGTGGCAACCGTGGCTAACGCATCGGGGTGCAAAGCGGTGGGTGACGGAGCGGAGATGGCGCGTATCCCGGGGATGAGCGGGGCAGGGCTGGCCGGTGAGGAGCAAACCCGCCGTCCGATTGTCACCGCGCGTGTGCCGGCCAGCACGGCCAACCTCGGCCCCGGATTCGACGCGGTGGGGCTGGCCTTGGACTGCTACGTCACCGTGACCCTGGCAGCGGCGGCGCGGACGGAGGTCGTGCCCCGCGGTCCCATGCTTGCCGGTACGCCGGCGACGGAGGACAACCTCGTCTACCGCGCCGTACGCCGGGTCTTCGAGCGCCTCGGTCACAGCGTTCCCCCGCTGCGCGTCGAGGTGGAGAGCGACATCCCCCTGGCCCGGGGGCTCGGTTCCAGCGCGGCGGCCATCGTCGGCGGGCTTGTGGCAGCCAACGCGTATATGGGCGAACCGCTGGCGCGGGACGAACTCTTGGCGATGGCTACGGAACTGGAGGGGCACCCGGACAACGTTGGCGCAGCGTTGTTCGGCGGCTTTGTGGTCGCCGTGCGGCAGGACGACGGGCGCGTCCCGTACCTTCGCCTTCCGGTACCGGAGGAGCTGGTCGTGGTGGCCGCCATACCCGACATGCCCCTCGAGACGGCCAAGGCCCGCCGCGTGCTGCCCGAAGCCGTGTCCCGGCGCGACGCCGCCTACGCCCTTGGCCAGACGGGCCTCCTCGTCGCCGCCATCGCCACCGGCCGGTGGGACCGCCTGGCTGACGCGATGCGCGACCGGCTGCACCAGCCGTACCGCTTGCCGCTCATTCCCGGGGCCGAGCGTATGGTGCGGGAGGCGGCGGACCATGGGGCCCTCGGGGCTGCCCTCAGCGGCGCCGGCCCCACCGTTGTCGCCTTCACGTTCGCGGAGGCGGAGCGTGTGGCCGCCTTTTTCCGTCGCGTAATGGCCGAAAGCGGCCTCTCCGGCACCGTGCGCACATTCCGGCCCGACGGCGAGGGTGCCCGCATTTGGCGAAACGGGAAGGCGGAGGGGCGGTAGAGATGGCCAAGGTGGTCTACCTGGGACCGAGCGGCACGTTTACCGAGGCGGCGGCACGGGCCGCCTTCCCCGATCCCCATCACCGCTTTGTGGAGCTTTCCAGCGTGCCCGACGTGCTGGAGGCGGCGGAGGCGGACAGCGACGTGTACGGCGTGGTCCCGGTGGAAAATTCGATCGAGGGCTCGGTCACGCTGACGCTGGACTGGCTGATTCACCACGTCAATGTGCCCATCGTCGCCGAATGGGTGCTGCCCGTTCGCCAGCACTTGCTCGCGGCGGAGCAGACGGCCCGGCTGGGCTTTGACGCCGTGGAGGTGGTGCTGTCCCATCCCCACGCCATCGCCCAGTGCCGGGAGTTTCTGCGCCGGCAACTCCCCGGGGCCCAGATCCGCTACACCAGCAGTACGGCGGAAGCGGCCCGCCTGGTGGCCGAGCATCCCGACTGTCCCTGGGTGGCGGTGGGGACGCGCCTGGCCGCAGAGCGCTATGGGCTGGCCGTGCTGGCCGGTCCCATTCAAGATTTCGCCCACAACGAGACGCGCTTTTTTGTCGTCGGCCAATCGGCGTACCCCTATCAGGGCGCGCGGGTCAAGACGACGCTCCTCATTACGCTGCCCCACGATTATCCCGGCGCGCTGTATCAGGTGTTGGCGGCCTTTGCGTGGCGTAAGCTGAACCTGACGCGCATCGAGTCGCGTCCGACGCGCAGGGGGCTGGGCAGCTACCACTTTATGATCGACGTGGAACGGCCCCTCGGCGACGTGCTGCTGCCCGGAGCGATAGCCGAGATTCAGGCCCTCGGCTGTGCCGTGCGTGTGCTCGGCTCGTATCCCTGTTTTACGGCGGGGGACGAGGGAGTGCGAACGGTCGTTGACGTGTCTTCTTCTTCTTCGTATAATGAGCCTAAATCATGAGCCTCACCATGAGAGGAAGGAGATGGATCTTCTGCGGGCGATACGGCCGCCGAACCGCAAGCGGCTTCCCGCAGAAGCATCCTCTCTTTCATTGATTAAAATTTTCAACAAATTCAAAAAACATCGGGTAGGAGGCGGAGAGCATGGGTGAGTGGATCTACATGAACGGGGCGTTTGTTCCCCGCGACGAGGCGAAAGTGTCGGTGTTCGATCACGGATTTCTCTACGGCGACGGTGTGTTTGAGGGCATTCGCGTCTATGACGGTGTCGTCTTTCGTCTTCGCGACCATATCAAGCGGCTGTACGACTCGGCGAAGTCCATCCTTCTCGACATCCCCATGACGCCGGAGGAGATGGAAGCGGCCGTCGTAGCCACGGTGCGGAAAAACGGCCTGCGCGACGCATACATTCGCCTCATCGTCTCCCGCGGCGTGGGCGACCTCGGGCTGGATCCGCGCTCCTGCACCCGGCCGCAGGTGGTCATCATCGTCAGCCAGATCCGGCTGTGGCCGAAGGAGCTGTATGAGCGGGGCATCCGTGTCGTCACCGTGCCGACGCGGCGCAACACACCGGATGCGCTCAACCCCAAAATCAAGTCCCTCAACTACCTGAACAACGTCCTGGTGAAGATCGAGGCCAACCTGGCCGGTGTAGCCGAGGCGCTGATGCTTAACCAGGACGGATACGTGGCGGAAGGGTCGGGGGACAACGTCTTCATCGTACGTCGTGGCGTTCTGTACACGCCTCCCGGTTACGTCGGGGCCCTTGAGGGGATTACTCGCCAAGTGGTGATGGAATTGGCGCAAGATTTGGGTTATACCGTCAAAGAGGAGCCCTTCACCCGCCATGACGTCTATGTGGCCGACGAGGTGTTCCTGACGGGCACCGCCGCGGAGATCATTGCCGTGGTTGAGGTGGACGGTCGGACGATCGGCAGCGGCGTGCCCGGACCCATCACCCGCCGCCTGACAGAGGCGTTTCGCCGACGGGTTCGCGTCGACGGCACGCCCGTATTTCCCGAGGCGGCCAAACACGTGAGCTGACGGAAATGCTCCTCCCGGGGCAAAACCGTTGCTCCCGCATAAGATGGAGTGACGGTGCCCAGAAAGGAGGAGAATTGCCGTGAAACTGCACATCGCCAGCGGCGGGGAGACGCTGAGCAAGATTGCCCGCCTGTACCGTGTGGACCTGACCACGTTGTGCCGGGCCAACCCGCAGCTCGGACCGGCGGACGCCCTCGCACCGGGGACGAAGGTGCGCGTGCCCGTGCCCCGCGCGGCCCCGGTGCGCCGGCGCATCCCCCGCGCGGCTGAACCGGAGCGCGCGGGGGCGGAAGGGCCTGGCGTCGATGGGAACCCTGCCGATGACGGAAAGCCGACGGCGCAAGCCGCCGACGGATCGTTCCCCGATTCGTCCGCTCGTGACAGGGAGGCGTCCGTATTGTCGTCCGCACCGCCCGCCGCGGATGCAGCGCCTTCTTCGGCGGCGCACACGGAATCCCATGCCTTTGCCGGCTCCTACGGCCACCCGGACGGGTTGTCGGCATATGTGCCTCCGGTTGCGGCTCCGCCGGCGTTCCCGCCGTCCATGGCCGGTCCCTATGGGTGGTATGGCTGGCCGTGGCCGGCGGTGCCCGGTTGGGGCGGGTATTCCGGACCGGTGCTGTCCCCTGCGCAGTTCCCCCCGCCCCCGCATCCGCTGCTGTATCCATCCACCCTGTATCACGTACCGACGCTGTGGGAGACGTATGCGGAGGAGAGCGACGACAGCTGATGCCGGGTGATCGCGGGGGGAGCGGCCATGGCCCGTGTAACGTGGCGGGAGGTTGGCAACGCGTTTGGACTCCACCTTGTAGCGGCGCGCGAGACGGAAAAGGTGGCCTTCGCCGAGGACGCCGACGGCCGTGCGTACGTCCTCAAGGCCTATTCCCTTCGGTTTTCCATCGACCACTTGCACCAACTGCTGTCCCGTGTCCATGCTAACGGGTTTCGCCGCACAATCACGCTTCTCCCGGCGCGAGACGGGAAGCCCTATTGGGAGGCGGACGGACGGAGATGGGTGGTGATGCCGTGCCTGCCCGGGCGACCGGCGAACTACGGAAAAAAGAGCGAAGTGGCCCGCGTGGCGGAAACGCTCGCCACCTTTCACCGTGCGGCGGTTCACGTCTGGTCCTGTCGCCACGGGAGGGACGTTCCCTATTTGTCGCGCCTGACCGATCGTTACTGGGAATACCTGCGCGTGTATCGCCAGGCTTCGGCGCATCCCGGCAAAAGCCCCGTTGCCCGCTGGATCGCTGAAACGGGAGCGGTGATCCTGCGCGAAGCCGAGACGGCCCTGGCCGTATTGCCCGTTCCGATCCTGATGGCGTACAACCAGCGCGATGTTGGCCTGTTCGGCGCAGTGGCCCATCACGATGTGGCGCGGCACAATTTTCTCGTCGACGGGCATGACGTCTACCTGCTTGACCTTGACGCTTTCGGAATCGACTGGCAGGCCGGCGATCTCGTACAGCTGTTGTCCCGCGCCTTGTGGGATGCGCGTTGGCGGCCGGATGTGGGCCTTGTAGCCGCCGCGGCCTATGAGCGGGTGCGCCCCCTCGATCCGGGCGAGCGCCGGCTCATCCCCTACCTTCTTCGGTTTCCGGCAGACGAGATGCGCGAAGCGCTCGGCGCCTGGCGCGGGACCAAGGGGTATTCGCCGCCCCGTTCCCTTGCCTTTTTGCGTTACGCGTGGAGGCTTCGGCCCCGGCGCGAGGCAGCCCTCGCCCACCTGTTCCGCATCTGGGCGGGAGAGATTCTGCCGCCTCCCCCATCTGTGGTACAATCGGGGTAAAGCGATGACCGGCAAAGGGGAGCGGAGCATGAACCTAGAGCAGAAAGTCAACTTTGTGGTCGAGTGGCTGCGGCAGCAGGTGAAGTTCACCGGGGCGAAGGGCCTGGTGGTGGGCATCAGTGGCGGAGTCGACTCGGCGCTCACCGCCTTTCTTGTGAAACGGGCCTGTCCCGACGCGTCGTTGGGGCTGATCCTGCCCTGCAAATCCAACCCCATTGACCGGGAGTACGCCCTGAAGGTGGTCGAAGCCTGTGGCATTCGCCACCTGGAAATGGACCTGTCGGCGGTGCATGAAACCCTGTTTGCAACGGTGCAGCAGGAGCTGCGCGCGGCCGGCCTTGCTAACGAACACACGCCGACGCGCGCAGCCGACGGCAACCTGCGTGCGCGGCTGCGCATGTGCACGCTCTATGCGGTGGCCAACACCCTCAACTACCTTGTGGTAGGTACCGACAACGCCGCCGAAGTGTACACCGGATACTTCACCAAGTATGGCGACGGCGGCGTGGACATTCTGCCCATCGCCAATCTGCGCAAGCGTGAAGTGCGGGAATGGGCCCGCTATGTTGGCGTCCCGGAAGAGGTGGTGAGCCGCGCGCCTACGGCTGGCCTGTGGGAAGGGCAGACCGACGAAGAGGAGATGGGCGTCACCTACGACGCCATCGACGACTTTCTGGACGGCAAGCCGGTTTCCGACCGCGACCGGGAAATCATCCTCACCTTGCACAAACGATCGGCCCACAAGCGGCAGTTGCCGCCTTCTCCGCCGCGCTTCTAGGCGCCCTGGGCACCGGCCTCCTGGTTTGAGGAGGCCGTTTTTTTTCGTCAAGGGATTGCCTTTGACCGCCTTTGGCGCGCTGTGCTACACTGAACGGTGGACTTTCGGGAGGTGTTGGACATGGCTGGTCATTCGAAGTGGAAGAACATCCAGCACCGCAAGAGTCGTCAAGATGCCATTCGCGGCCGGCTGTTTACCAAGATCTCCAAGGAAATCTTTGTTGCTGCTCGGCTTGGCGGCGGGGATCCCCAGAACAATCCGCGCCTGCGCTTGGCCATCGCCAAGGCCCGCGCGGCGAACATGCCCAATGAAAACATCGAACGGACGATCAAGAAAGCCCTCGGCGAACTGGAAGGGGTCACGTACGAGGAGATCACCTACGAAGGCTACGGTCCAGGCGGCGTCGCGGTTATGGTGAATGTACTGACGGACAACCGCAACCGTACCGCTTCCGACATGCGCTACGCCTTCACCAAGTTTGGCGGAAACCTGGGCGAGACGGGTTGTGTGTCGTATCTCTTTGACAAGAAAGGGCTGCTGGTCATTGACAAGGCCAGCACCGATGCCGATGAGGACACGGTGATGATGGAAGCGGTGGAAGCCGGCGCGTCTGATTTCAAAACCGAGGACGACGCGTATCACATCATCACCGAGCCGGAGGATTTTGAGCAGGTCAAAGAGGCCCTCGAAGCAAAAGGGTTTACCTTCTCCACCGCGGAAGTGACGATGATCCCGCAGACGACGGTGGCGCTTTCCGGCGAGGACGCCGCGCGCATGCTCAAGTTGCTCGATTACCTCGAGGAGCACGACGACGTGCAGAACGTCTACACCAATTTTGATATGGATGAGGAGGAAATGGAAAAGCTAAGTGAATCCTGATACGGAACCGGTAACGCGCCAGCCCGACGTATAGGCCCCGTTTCCCCTGGCTAAACTAGCAAAAAAAGGGGAAAAAGGGGCATGTTTTATGCGGTTGAAACGTTGGGCACGCGAGACCAGGCGGAAAACCCGCGTGAAGCGGAAACGGTGGCTGTTCCTCGCCGTGATGGCTTTTCTCCTCGCGGCGGGGTTGGGATACGGAGCCGGCGCGTTGGTGGTGGCCATCGAAGGATGGGTGAACAAGCCGCCGGGGCCGGCCTTGGTGGCCGAAGTGGTGTTGAAGCGGATCTACGTGGACGGCTACGAAGAGGAGACGCGGGAGACGGTGACCTTGCCCTCGGAAGCGGCCCTCCTCGAGCGGTACCGTGACTGGAAACTGGTGGAGAAAACGTCCCGGCGCTACGTGTTTGAACGGCACATCAAAGACATCTCCCCTGTGACCAAAGCCCGCGGGTATTTTGGGCTCTTGGACGGAAGCATTTTGGCCATCTTTGGCGGGCCGCCGGGCGAGGGGGACGTGATCCACACCTTTTATCCCCTCGACATCAAGCGGATGGAATCGAGCCTTCCGCCCGAGGAACTGGCCATGCTGCATCGAGGCATTCGCGTCACCAACCTGGCCGAGTACAACAGCATTCTCTCGACCTTTGGCGAATTTGCCCTGGAGGAATGAAGGGGAAATGCACCGGGAAGAAGGAACGCAATTGCCATCTTCCCGAGGTCGAGGAACGAAACGTGTCCAACCGGCTTTCGCGAGGGTTTGCCCGCGCGTGAGCCGGTTTTGATTTTTCACGGGAAGACTGGACAGCGTGGAGGCATAATTCATTAAAGGAAAGGCGTGGACGTGAAATTGTGGAACACGTGGAGGATTGGGTTGGACATGCGCATTCATCTCAAACGCGTGTACGAGCCGCCCCATTCTGAAGACGGGCGACGCGTCTTGGTGGATCGCTTGTGGCCGCGGGGCCTTGCCAAGGAAGCGGCGAGCATCGACGTGTGGATGAAGGACGTAGCGCCGAGCCCCGAGCTCCGAAAGTGGTTCGCCCATCGGCCGGAACGGTTTTCCGAATTTTGCTTTCGTTATGTGCGCGAGCTGCGGGAGGATCCGGTGCGCCGCGCGTGCCTGGCGCAGCTGCGGCAATGGGCGGAGGAAGGGCCGGTTACGCTGCTGTATGCGGCCAAAGACGAACGACACAACCACGCCGTGGTGTTGCGGGCGGTGTTGACAGGGGCATGGGGCGATGTCCCCGGTGGACCGTGAGCGCGTTGGCGGCAAAACCGGGATTCCTGATGAGCGGTTCCCCTGGCAGGCGGCCCGGTTTTTGCTATAATGAGGGGGAAACTGTGTTCGGACGGCTGCGATGTGACGACCAAAGGAGGAACACGTGTGCGCATTCTCGGCATCGACCCCGGCCTGGCCCTCGTCGGGTACGGCGTCATCGAACGGCAGGGCCATCGCCTTATCCCGGTTCGCTACGGCTGCCTGCGCACCGACGCGCAACACAACGACGGGGCGCGCCTCCGCCAGGTTTACGAGGCCATGATGGCGCTCTTGGCCGATGTGCAACCCGATGCGGTCGCCTTGGAAAAGCTTTTTTGGGGCCGCAACGTCACCACGGCGCTGTCCGTCGGGCAGGCGCGGGGCGTGATTTTGCTCGCGGCCGAGCAGGCGGGCTTACCCGTGTACGAGTACACGCCGATGCAGGTGAAACAGGCTGTGGTCGGCTACGGCAAGGCCGTCAAGCGCCAGGTGCAGGAGATGGTCCGCGTGCTTTTGGGGCTTCGGGAGGTGCCCAAGCCGGACGACGCCGCCGATGCCTTGGGCGTTGCCATCGCCCACGCCCACGCCGCAACCTGGGCGCAGCAGGTGGGGAGGGCCGAGCGGTGATCGATTTCGTTTCCGGCACGGTGGACCACGTGGACGAACAGGGCGTTGTCGTCGACACCGGCGGCGTGGGGTACCGCGTCTTGACCGCGGATCCGTACCGCTTTCGCGTGGGCCAGCGCGTGCGCGTCTACACCTACCACTACATCCGCGACGATCAGCAGGTTCTCTACGGTTTTGCCAGTCGCGACGAGCGCGAACTGTTTGCGTTGCTCTTGCAAGTGTCGGGTGTCGGGCCCAAGGGCGCCCTGGCCATCCTCGCCGCCACTGCGCCCGAGCATCTGGTCACCGCCATTCAACGCGAGGATGAGCGGTATCTGACGCGCATCCCGGGCATTGGGCCCAAAACGGCGCGGCGCATGATCCTCGATCTCAAGGACAAGGTGCGGGGGCTGGGGATGCCCGCCGTTTCCGAAGGAGCCGCCGGGTGGCCCAATGGGCAGGAGGCGGGGATGCCGGTGGCGGAGCCGGCATCGCCCTTTGAGGAGGTCCGTCAGGCGCTTTTGGCCCTCGGGTACCACGAGCACGAGGTTCGTGAGGTGCTGAGGACATTGCGCGCGGAACCCGTCGAGGATGCGTCCACCGAAGCGCTGATCCGTCGCGCGTTGCGGAAATTGGCCAAGGTGTAGGCGGAAGGGGAGGGAACAGGCGTGGAGGAACGCATCATATCCGCCCACCTTGCCCCGGAAGACGCGGCCGTGGAGTACAGTCTGCGGCCGCGCTTTCTGTCGGAGTACATCGGGCAAGAGCGGGTCAAGGAGAACTTGCGTGTGTTCATCGAGGCGGCCAAGATGCGCCGGGAAGCGCTCGATCATGTGCTCTTGTACGGCCCGCCCGGACTCGGGAAAACGACGCTGTCGGTCATCATTGCCAACGAGCTGGGGGTCAACCTGCGCGCCACGTCGGGGCCGGCTATTGAGCGGCCCGGGGATTTGGCGGCCATTCTCACCAACCTCGAGGAAGGAGACGTCCTGTTCATCGACGAGATCCACCGCCTCCCGCGCGCGGTGGAAGAGGTACTGTATCCGGCGATGGAGGATTTTGCCCTGGACATCATCATCGGCAAGGGGCCCAGCGCGCGGTCGGTGCGTCTTGATCTGCCGCCCTTTACGCTGATCGGGGCGACGACGCGGGCTGGCCTTCTGTCCTCCCCCCTCCGCGACCGCTTCGGCGTCGTGGCCCGTCTGGAATACTACACGGAAGACGAACTGGTGCTCATCCTCCTGAGAGCCGCCGACATCCTCGGTGTGCGCCTCGAGGAGGACGGCGCGCGGGAGATCGCCCGTCGCGCGCGGGGGACGCCGCGGGTGGCCAACCGCCTGCTCAAGCGGGTGCGCGACTTTGCCATGGTCAGCGGCGATGGGGTCATTACCGGGGCGGTGGCGCGGGATGCCCTCGAGCGGATGCAGGTGGATCCGATGGGCCTCGACGCCATCGACCGCAAGCTGCTCTTGTCCATCATCGACACCTTTGGCGGTGGACCGGTGGGGCTGGAAACGATGGCAGCGATGATCGGTGAGGAACCGCATACCATCGAGGACGTTTACGAACCCTACTTGCTGCAGATCGGTTTTCTCCAGCGCACGCCGCGCGGGCGCGTGGCCACGCCCCTGGCGTACCAGCACTTTCGGCGGGAGGTGAAGCAGACGTGAACCCGGTGGCCAAATTTCTCGTGGTAACGGGATTGGTCCTGGTGGTCGTGGGGCTGCTGTGGCAGGTGTTTGGACGCGTTCTGCCGCTCGGGCGGCTTCCCGGCGACATTGCCATCGAGAAGGAAAACGTGCGGTTCTATTTCCCGATCGTCTCCTCGCTTGTGATCAGTGTGGTGTTGTCGCTGCTCTTGACGGTGCTGGGGCGTTTCTGGCGGTAAGAAAACGGAAGGTATGGGCGCTGAAATCTTCTGCACATTGCGGTTTCGGGAAGGATTTGGCGCCGATTTGTCGAAGGGAAGGGGGGGCAACGTGGGGAGGAGGGAGAACATGCGGAAACGCATCGCGCTCGTGATGGCACTCGTCAGCCTTCTGGTGTGGGGAGCGGCATGCCCCATCGGCGCGCCGGAGGCTTCGGGTGCAGAAGCGGCTACGGGAACAATACGCGTGGCGCTCTTTATTGATATCGGCAAGCTGTACCGCGATACGCGCTCGTCCTATACCCTCTCGTCCCCGAGCGGGGTAACCGTGTATGGGGTGGGGGGCGGTTCGCGTGTGGCGTACCTGACCGTGAACAGTAGCCAAGCGATCACCGTATCTGCCGACACGACGGCACTGCGGTGGAGCACCGGGCCCTTTGCCACCCTGGACGAGGCACGGGCCATGCAGAGTCGCATTCGCGTCGCCGTGCAAAATGGTGCGCTGGCGGCCGGTGCTGCTCCGCGCGTGGCCGCCGTTCCCGAAGGCGGAAGCGTGCGCTACTACGTATGGACGGGGAACGATACCACGCCGCAGGCTCACCAGAAAACCGGTTTGGTCTTGCAACAGCTGGTGCCGGAGCGGACGTTCGAGCCGGTTGACCAGCTCTTGAAACGGGTGTTTCCGAGCGGTTCGCCGCGCTATGTCCTGATCGATTGGCCCAATGGAAAAGTGGCCCTGGGGATGGCGACGAGCGAGGTGGTGCGCCTCGTTCCGAAGCCGAGCAGCGGCGTGCCGGTCACGGCGGTGGCGGAAAAGGGCAACCAGACCTACCGTGGCGAGATGGAAGTGCGCGTGGCGAGCGGGAAACTGGCCCTGATTAACGAACTGCCGCTGGAGCAGTACCTCTATGGCGTCGTCGGCGTGGAAATTGGCGGTTCGTCGCCCCTGGAAGCGCAAAAGGCCCAGGCGGTAATCGCCCGCACCTACGCGCTGCGCGCCCGGGCGGCCAACAAGTATGGAGTGGCCCATCTGTCCGATTCAACGTACGACCAAGTCTATAAGGGTTACAAGGCCGAGAACGACGCCGTGCGCAAGGCAGTAGATGCCACGGCGGGGATGGTGCTGACGTACAACGGTCAGCTGGCCGAAGCCCTCTATTACTCGAACGCCGGGGGCATGACGGCGGACGGCAGCGAAGTGTGGGGCAATCCTGTGCCGTACCTCAAACCGGTGGCCAGCCCGGACACCCTTCCCGACGACAGCGCCCCCGTCTGGTACCGCGTGGTCACGCCGGGCGGGATCGTGGGGTATGTCCATGGCGGATACGTGAAAACCCTGCAAGAACGGCACCCGCTCGGCCTGTTCTACGGTGAAACGACGACGAGCCTAAATGTGCGGAAAGGGCCCAGCACCCAGTACCCCGTGAGCGTGGTGCTCCCTGGCGGCACACGTGTGGTGCTGCTGGAGTCGGTGAAGGAAAACAATGCCTACCGCTGGATCGCCGGACCCTTTACCGGCGAAGCGTTGGCGCAGATGATCAACAGCGGGACCTCGCTTTCCATTGTCGGCCGTGTCGAGCGGCTGGAAGTGGCCAAGCGCGGCCCGTCCGGGCGGGTTGTGGAACTGCGCGCCAACGGCCTGCCCATCGCCGTGAAGTATCCCGATCAATATCGCTCCCTGTTCCGCGAAACGACGTCGAGCGGTTCAACGGTGTCCCTGCGCAGCACGAAGTTTGACGTGGAAGAGATGGGGCGCTTCACCGTGTTGGCTGCCGGCGGGAAACAGGTGGAGTTTCCCAATCGGGACGTGAGCTTGGCGGCGGTGTCTGCATCCGGAGGCGTGAGCCAACCCAACGGCACGAACGATGTGTTCTTTGTCCTTGGTGCCGACACCCGCTTGCGCGTGGTGGCCAAGGATGCCGTCTTCCGTTTCCATGGCATGGGATATGGGCATGGTTTAGGGCTGTCCCAGTACGGGGCGATTTCCATGGCCAAAAGTGGGAAATCCTACGACTACATCTTGCGCCACTATTATCCGGGGACGACGCTCGAGAAACGCTAATCCGGATCGTGTTCAGAGAAAGGATGGGCGGCGGTGGACATCAAAGACTACGACTTTGACTTGCCGGAAGAGCTGATCGCACAAACGCCCTTGCCCGACCGGGCGGAGTCGCGCCTGATGGTCCTGCATCGGGAGACGGGGAAGCTGGAGCATCGCCGCTTTCGAGACGTGATCGCATACCTTCAGCCGGGAGATACCTTGGTGCTCAATGACACGCGGGTGATGCCGGCGCGCCTGTTTGGCGTGAAGGAGGGGACCGGGGCCAAAATTGAGGTGCTGCTTCTGAAAGACCTCGGGGACGATCGCTGGGAGACGCTGGTCAAACCCGGCAAGCGCGTGCGGCCGGGCACCGTCGTCTCCTTTGGCGATGGCCTGCTGCGTGGCGTTTGTGAAGGGGTGACCGAGGCGGGCGGGCGCGTCTTTCGCTTTGACTACGAAGGCGAGGATTTTTCTGCCGTTCTCGACCGGTTGGGCGAGATCCCCCTTCCGCCATACATTCGCGCCAAGCTGGACGATCCGGAGCGCTATCAGACGGTGTACGCGAAAAAGACCGGTTCTGCCGCCGCGCCGACGGCCGGGCTCCACTTTACGCGCGAGTTGCTCGATGCAATTGCCGCCAAGGGCGTGGACATCGCCACCCTCACCCTTCATGTGGGATTGGGCACGTTTCGGCCGGTGACGACCGAGCGCGTGGAAGACCACCGCATGCACGCCGAGTATTACGAAGTGAGCGAGGCGTGCGCCGAGCTCTTGAACCGCACCCGCGCGCGTGGCGGGCGCATCATCGCCGTGGGCACGACGACAACGCGCACGTTGGAGACGGTGGCCCAGCGGCACGACGGGCGCTTTGTCGCCGAAAGCGGGTGGACGGACATCTTCATCTACCCCGGCTACCGGTTTCGCGCCATCGACGCTCTAATTACCAACTTCCACTTACCGCGTTCTACCCTGATTTTGCTGGTCAGCGCCTTCGCGGGACGGGAGCGCATTTTGGCCGCCTACCGCGAGGCGGTTGCCCGCCGCTACCGGTTTTTCAGCTTTGGCGACGCCATGCTCATTCTCTAAACAATGGTGTTTGGTCTGGTGTTCACCGTGGGTATACTGGAAGATGTTTGGGAGGGAACAGGTTGGCCATTCGGTATGAGCTGGTTCACGTCTGCCGCCAGAGCGGGGCGCGTTTGGGGCGCCTTCACACCCCGCATGGTGTAATCGACACGCCGGTGTTTATGCCGGTGGGGACCTTGGCCACGGTCAAAGCGATGACCCCCGAAGAGCTCAAAACGCTGGGGGCGCAAATCGTGCTCAGCAACACGTACCACCTGTACTTGCGCCCCGGGCCCGACATCGTGCGCGAGGCTGGGGGGTTGCACCGCTTCATGAACTGGGACCGGGCCATTCTTACCGACAGTGGCGGATTCCAGGTGTTCAGTTTAAGTTCGTTGCGGAAGATCGAAGAGGAAGGGGTAACCTTCCGTTCGCACCTTAGCGGGGAAAAGCTGTTTATGAGCCCCGAAAAGGCCATCGAGATTCAGAATGCCCTGGGGGCCGACATCATCATGGCCTTCGATGAATGCGCCCCGTATCCGGCGGAATACGAGTACGTCAAGCAGTCCGTGGCCCGTACAACGCGTTGGGCCCGGCGTTCTCTCGCGGCGCATCGGCGGCCGGAAGACCAGGCTCTCTTTGGGATCGTTCAGGGCGGCGTGTACCGTGATCTGCGCGAGCAAAGCGCGCGGGAGCTGGTGGAACTCGACTTGCCGGGGTACGCCGTGGGCGGCCTGAGCGTGGGCGAGCCAAAAGCGGTGATGTACGAGATACTGGAGTATACCGTTCCACTCCTGCCGGCCGACAAGCCCCGGTACCTGATGGGCGTCGGTTCCCCCGACGCGCTGATCGAGGGCGTGATCCGTGGGATCGACATGTTCGATTGTGTTCTGCCCACACGCGTGGCGCGCAACGGCACGGTGATGACCACCGAGGGTCGGCTCGTCATCAAAAGCGCCCGGTATGCCCGTGACTTTGGCCCGCTCGATCCGCACTGCAACTGCTACGTGTGCCGGAATTATACGCGAGCGTACATCCGCCACCTGATCAAGGCCGACGAGATTCTCGGCATCCGCCTGACCACCTACCACAACCTGGCCTTCCTGCTAAACCTGATGGCCGAAATTCGCCAGGCGATCCGCGAAGACCGGCTGCTTGACTTCCGTGACGCGTTTTACGCGCGTTATCAGATGCAGGAGGACCGCGCGTTTTAACCTTAATCTTTAATAATAGAAGGAGGCAATCGGTATGATGCATCTGGCCCAGCCTGCCGCGCAGCAAGGAAGCTGGATGTCGTCCGTTCTAATGCTGGTGGTGATGTTGGCCATCTTCTATTTCCTGCTCATTCGTCCGCAGCAGAAACGGCAGAAGCAGCACCAAGCCATGATTGCCGCCCTCAAAAAAGGCGATCGCGTGGTTACGTTTAGCGGCCTGTACGGCACCATTGTCGATTTGACCGAGGACAAGGTGGTCCTGCGGGTCAACGAAAGCACGCGGCTGACGTTCGAGCGCGGTGCGATCAAGGCGGTGCTCAACGAAGAGAAGTGAGCCTGACTTTCCGAATTTCCGTGGAGAGCACGCAAAAGGACCCTTCTCCACTTGGCAGGAGAAGGGTCCGTTCGTATATGCAGGGGATTTCACTGTTTTTCCACCGACATTTGCGTTTTCGGTTCCGCCATTGCCGCATGGGCTAGCCGTTCGGCCGCCCTGGCAGCGAATAGGGCCAAGAGCAACCCCGCCGTCATGTCGGAGAACCAGTGGATGCCGAGGTAGAAGATCGAGAAGATGATCACCCCGGCACAGAGGCCGAGCAAGCGCGCAAAGCGCTTGTGGCCGTTACGCGACGCCACGAGGGCCAACGTTACCGAGAGCGAGGTGTGCAGACTGGGGAAACAGTTGTCCAGACCGGACAGTGGCCGGTATTCCGCTTCGAACCCCGGGTAGACCTGGGGGATGAGAAACGTCACGTGAGGGTGATAGGCCCAAACCTCCAGAACGGGAAATAAAAAGTAAAATGGGATCGCGATAAAATAATTGAGCATCAAGGCATAGGTAAGGGTCAGGAAGGCTTTCAGGTTGCGTTCCTGGGAATACACGAGGAAAGAGGAGACAAGCATGGCGATCAGGACCACGACGTAAAAGTATGTCAGCACATAGGTAAGGACAGGGTGCGCAAAGAGCTGTTGCACCCGGTAGACAAGGTTGCCCTCAAGGGAATAGATCAGCGGGGTAAAGTCGACCGGCACATGCAACTCCTCTTCCAGTTTCAGTTCCACCTTGTTCAGGACCAAGAGCACCAGCATGGCCAGAAAGTGGAGGCGTGCGGGACGGCTGGTGCGCAGATCATGGAGAAACTGACCGGCGGCGGCCAAGGGTTGCCGGCCGGTGGCATACCATGTAAAGACGGCCGTAGTTGCAGCGATGGCCAAAAGGTTGAACCAAATGTTGAACGTCAAAGGATCGCCCCCTATCGTGACACTCCCCAGTATCACTATATCATATTCGCAGTGGTGTTCTGAGGGGGCGGATGGAAAGACGGCTCCCGTCGCAGAGGGAACGCATTCAATTTCGCGAAAGGTTGACGCCCAGGATGCCGCCTAAGGCGGCACAGAGGAAGGCCACCACCAGGAACCACAGGGTGGCGGTGTCGAACGAGGCGTCAAACCCCAGAAAGCCGATGATCCAGATGAGTATCCCGTATAACAGGCCGGTTACGCCGCCATAGTACCACCCGCGATGCCCGCTGTGCCGGCCTGACACGAACCCTCCAATGAGCAAGGCGATTGCCGAGGTGCCGTATGTCCAATACGAAAGGGTTTGCTCGCTCACACTGGTGAAGCGCAGGACCGTCGCGGTCAGCAGCGAGCCGGCAAAGACGAGCAGCGTGGCGACAAAGAGGCCCCAGCCGATAGATGAGAACGGAGAAGGTCGCATCCTGTCTCCCCCTGTCCGTATACTGTCATCTCATCCTTATGACGGGCGGCAGGCGATCATGCCATTTCGCTCGTGGACGAGGTCTCGGCCGCTCTTTATAATGGAGGAAGGAAACGCACGGAGGGAGCGAGCGGCGTGGAACACGTGCCGCCAAGTGCCGTTTTGTCCTGGAAACTGGTGATGGCACTGGTTTTCTTTTCGTTGACGTACCTGGTCATCATTACGGAATTCCACAACCGGGCCGTGGCCGCGCTGGCGGGAGCGACGGGCATCGTTCTCACAGGGGTGTTGCCGCTCGAGGAAGCTGACGAGCGGGACGTCGAAACGGCGTTCCACAGCGTGGAGTGGGTGTCGATTTTCTTTTTTGTGGGCCTGTTTGTCCTTGTGGGTTCCCTGCAGCACGTCGGCGTGATCAAATGGCTGGCGACCCAGGCCTTGGTGGTCACCGGCCATGACATCGAACGGGCCGCCTACCTCATTCTCTGGTTGTCCGGGGTGGTGTCGGCGTTCGTGGACAACATTCCCTTTGTGGGAACGATGATCCCGCTGATTCAGGATCTGGGTCACGGGATGGATTATGCCTTGCAGGACAAGGCGCTGGAACCCCTGTGTTGGGCGCTTGCATTGGGGGCCTGCCTGGGCGGAAACGGAACGCTGATCGGGGCATCGGCCATGTGGTTGTTGCCGGGATGGCGGCGCGGGAAGGCGTCCCGATTACCTTTTGGCGTTACCTGGCGGTCGGCGCTCCGCTTACCTTTGTTGCCCTCCTTGTATCCCACCTTTACCTGTGGTTGCGCTACTTTCTCGTGACCGGTTCGTGAGGGACGCCGGGTTGGCCGCCCTCACCGGCTGGAACGAAAGGAGGTCCACCGTGATCAAGACATACTTTTACAACCACTCCGAACGTCGAATGGAGCATGACGTTGACCTGGAGAAGATGCACACCTTCTTGAAATCGCCGGAGGATCTCCTCTGGATTGACCTGTATGACGTGGGCAACGATGAGTTGCAATACATTGCCAAGCTGTTCGACTTCCACCCGTTGACCATTGAAGACTGTTTGCATGTCAGCCCGCGGGCCAAGGTGGACCGGTATGACGGCTACTATTTTTTCGTGCTGCACGCCCTCCGGTACAACGAGGAAAGCGAGGAAGAGGTCACCACGCTGGAGCTCAACGTCTTTCTCGGCCCCAATTACCTGGTGACCATCCACAAGTCTCCGATGCCTCCCATCGGACGCATCGCCGCGGCCTGTCACCGAAGCATTGAGTACATGAACAAAGGTCCCGACTATCTGCTGTATTGCATTGTCGACGGTATCACCGATGAGTACTTTCCTATCCTTGAGCGCATTAGCGTGCGCATCGACGAGCTGGAGGACGAAATCTACGAGCATGACGACGTAGAGGCGATCACGGAAGAGTTCCTGGCGCTCAAGCGGACGCTCATCCTCATCCGCCGTGTCATTCTTCCGCAGCGGCGGGTGTTTAAGGACGTAAACGGAAGGTGGGCGTTTCCCATTCGCGAGGAGAACATTCCGTTTTACACCGATCTGATTGACCATCTCGAGCGCATCGTTGACGCGACGGAAACCAACCGCGACCTGGTGAACCGCGCCTTGGAGACGTACAATTCCATCATCAATGCGCGTACGCAAGAAATCATGCGGGTGCTGACCATCATCTCGACGATCATGCTTCCGCTCACGTTTGTTACGGGCATTTTCGGCATGAACGTTACCTTTCCGCTCGTTCGTGAGGGTTCGTTGTGGCCCTTTTTCGTGATTGTGTTTTTCATGGCCGCCGTGGCCGGCTGCATGCTGTATGCGTTCAAGAAGCGGCGCTGGTTGTGATGGAGAAGGTTTACGGGAATAGGGCATGGCGCGCCGGTGACACTATGGATACCGCAAGCAGAAGGGGAACGGTCGCCATGGACCTGTTCATCATTTTCCTGCGCACGCTGTTCATTTATTTTTTTATCTTGGTGATCATGCGCCTGATGGGCAAACGGGAGATCGGCAAACTGTCGGTTATTGACTTGGTTGTCTCCATCATGATCGCCGAGATCGCCGTCATCGTCATCGAGGAGACCAACCGGCCTCTTGTAAATGGCCTGGTCCCCATCGCCACGCTGATGGCCGTGCAGATCCTCATGGCGTATGCCTCGCTCAAGAGCGAGAAACTGCGCCATTTGGTCGACGGAAAGCCGGTGGTCCTCGTGGAGCACGGGCAAATCCGGGATCGGGAAATGGCCCGCAACCGCTACAACCTGGACGATTTGCTCATGCAGCTTCGCGAGAAAAACGTGCACAATCTGGCTGACGTGGAGTTTGCCATCCTCGAGCCTTCGGGCAAGCTCAGCGTGCGGCTCAAACCGGGAAAGGAGATGCCCACGCGCGAGGAGTTGGGGATCCGCCCCGTATCGGCGGGCGGTCTGCCCCTGCCGCTGATTGTGGACGGGAAAGTGAAGGACGAGAATCTGGCGCAAATTGGCCAGACGCGGTTTTGGCTCAAAAACCAGATCCAGCGATACGGGGCCAGGGAGTTTCGCGAAGTGGCCTTCTGCAGCATCGACAGCACTGGGCACCTGTTTGTCGATCTGAAAGACCCCCGCTGACGTGCGGTCCAGCACGGTGATCCGGCGGGGGTTTAGCGTTTGGGGAAGTAAGGGGCCAGCACGTCGCCAATCCAGGGGATGCGCTGGATGTCTTGCCGGCCGAGGACGCGCAGCCACACGAGCAGGACGCTGTAGACAAGCAAGGCCAGCGCGCCGGTGGCCAACACCCGGCCGCCGAGGGAAAGGCCGGACAACCACGTTTCGTAGGCATAGCGGGCAACGTACCCCATGAGCAAAAGGGCCAGGGCGGTTTTTCCATAGTCGCGCAGGGCAAGGGTGAGGCTGATGGTGCGGGCCAAGCTGGAAAGGTGCAGCAGCGTAACCAGCACCATGCCGATGTTGATGGCGATGGCCACGCCGTCGATGCCCAGGCGCGGATGGGTGGCAAAGGCGAAAATGGCCATCGTTTTCACTATGGCGCCGATGATCGAATTGCGCATCGCCTCGCGGGCTCGGTCCAGGCCCTGCAAGGCGGCGGACAGCGGCCCCTGGATGTACAAGAACAGGGAGAAGGGGGCCATGATTTCCAGCAGACGGCCCACCTCCGGCGCCCGCCACAGCAGATCGCAGAGCGGGTGGGCCAACACGTAAAGGAGGACGGCGCACGGCCCGCCGATGACGAACGCCAGGCGGAGCGATTGGTACAACCGCCGGTTGATGAGGGAATAATTCCCTTGCGCAGCGGCTTCTGAAATGGCAGGAACGAGGGAAACGGAAAGCGAATAGGTAATGGCAGTTGGCATCAAGAGCAGGGGAATGGCCATCCCTTCCAGCTGGCCGTAGAGCGAGGTGGCCACGGCGGTGCTGATTCCGGCGATGGCCAAGCTCTGCGTGACGGCGATGGGTTCGATGAAATACATGGCGTTGCCCACCAGGCGGCTGGCGGTGACCGGAATGGCCACCCGGCTGAGGTCGCTGGCCAGTGACCAATGGCGGCGCACGAAGCCGGAGGTGCGGTTCCACAAGGCGAAGCGGTCGCGCCATTTGCTGCGCCGAAAATACAACAGGAGCACGCACAGGCTGCCGAATTCGCCGAGCACGACGCCGATCATTGCGCCCATGGCCGCGTAGGCTACACCATAGGGTTGAAAGGTCCAGGCCAGTCCCAGCACGGCCACAATGCGAAACGCGGCCTCGGCGATGCTGGACATCGCCGTGGGGACCATGTTCTGTCGCCCTTGAAAGTAGCCGCGGAGGACGGACGACACGGCGACGATGGGGATGATGGGGGCGATGCTGACCAGCGGGTAATAGCTGCGCGGATCGGTTAGCAGGTAATGGGAGATGAACGGGGCGAGGCCGATCATCAGTCCGGTCATGGCCAGGCTGAGGATGAGCACGAAGGCCAGTGACAGACGCAAGGTGTTCTGCATGCGCACCGTGTCGCGGCGGGCCTCCGCCTCGGCCACCACTTTGGATACGGCGACGTTGAGCCCAAAGGTGGCCAGCGTGACCATCAGGTACAGCGTGGGGGCGGCCATGGTGTACAACCCCACGCCCTCGGCGCCGATGATGCGTGGCAGGGCGATGCGCGGGATGAAGCCGAGCAAACGGGTGAGGAGCCCTGCGCCGATCAGGATGAGCGTCCCCTGGAAAAAGGATTGTTTGCGCAACCTCGCTCCCTTCTTTCCGGTCGAGATAGCCATCTGGTTCACGTATATGCCATGTCCAGTCCGGGGCATGACCCCAGACGTGACGAGACGGAGACACGATCCCGCCGGGAGGGAAGGAGGGTCGGCATGTCCGCCGAACGATCGTCCGTTGAATACCTCGACCAGTTGGACCAGATTAAGGAGCTGTGCCGCTTGAAGGCGAGCGATTTTGCGCTGATGGGCTACGCCAACATCTCGCCCCAGGACATCTGGCGCTGTGTCTGGGAACGGTACGGGGATACGTGGCCCCCGCTGCACAGACTGGTCAATGACATCCTGACGCTTACCCCGACCAAGGTGATGGACTGGCTGATGCGGCAAGCCTACAAGGAGTCGGTCTCCACGGCGCAATCGGCAGCAGCGGTGAAATGAAGCGGTTCGCAAGCAAAACAGCCGGCACGGATGCGGCATCCCGCATGCCCGTGCCGGCTTCTTTCGCGGATTGGGGCGCAGGGCGGTCGGTGAGGGGAAGTGAGCGGTGGTCAGGGGCGCCGGCGCGTTTTCCACCATTCCCACACCCCGGGAATGAGGGACAGAACGATCACGACCGCGATGACGTAGTGGATGTACCGGTCGATGTTGGGCACGGCCGACCCCAAGGTGTATCCGGCCAGGACCATGCTCATGACCCACAGGAGGCCGCCGAAAATGTTGTAAACGACGAAACGGCGGTAGTTCATCGCCGCGGCCCCTGCCACCGCGGGAGCAAACGTACGAACGACGGGGACGAAACGCGCGAGCACGATCGTCTTGGCTCCGTGTTTGTCGTAGAAGACCTTGGCCCGCTCCAGGTGGCGACGCTTGAAGAAGCGGGAATCTTCGCGCCGGAAGAGGGCCTGGCCGGTGGCGCGGCCGATGGAATACCCCACCTGGTCGCCCACAATGGCGCAGAGCGATCCGAGCGCCAGCAGCGCGCCGAGGTCTAGGTGCCCAGCGGCGGCGAAAATGCCGGCGGTGACGAGCAGCGAGTCGCCGGGGAGGAAAAAGCCGACGAACAGACCGGTCTCAACAAACAGAATGAGGCAGATGAGGGCAAGGCCGCCCCACTGGATCAGGCTTTTCACGTCGTACAACTGGTGAAACAGGTCGACGAAGGTCTCGATCATGATGGTTTCGCTCCTTTTTCCAGGATTGGGGGTGGGCTGCGTTTCGCTTTCATTATACGTGAAGTTACGATGCACACATGTGTGGTGGGTTGGGGCCACGATGGGTTTCTACCGATTTTCGGCAGGTTATGTTACACTTAGAGAGGTTGCGCGAGGGACGTGTCCGGGTCACACAAGGGGGAATGGCAAAACGATGAAGCGCGTTCGTTACCTGCTGTCGTTTTTTCTTGCCGTTGCGTTGACCGCCGGCGTTATCGGGTTGTTTACGGATGATGTGCTCCAGGACGTGAAATTGGGGTTGGATCTGCGCGGCGGGTTTGAGGTCCTGTACGAAGTGAAACCGCTTGCGGAAGGGCAGGCGATCACCCGCGATACGTTGGTGGCGACGGTGGCGGCTATCGACCGGCGCGTCAACGTTCTGGGCGTCGCCGAGCCGGACATCGCCATCGAAGGATCGAACCGCATCCGCGTCAAACTGGCCGGCGTCTTCGACCAAGATAAGGCACGCGAGATCATCGGCAAGACGGCCGAGCTGCGCTTTGTGGATGTCGAAGGGAAGGTGGTGATGACTGGGGCTGACCTGAAGGAGAACGGGGCGAAGCCCGATTTCGACCAATACAACCGGCCCATCGTCACCCTCGAGCTGAAGGACGCCAAAAAGTTCGAGGAGATCACGCGTCAAAACATCGGCAAGCCCCTGGCTATCTACCTGGACAACGAGATGATCTCCAGTCCGACGGTCCAGCAGGTCATCGCCGGCGGGACGGCGATGATCACCGGCCTGGAAAGCGTCGAGGAAGCGCGCGAGCTGGCCGACCTGCTCAACGCCGGGGCACTGCCGGTGAAACTGGAGGAGGTCTTTGCCAACACCGTCGGCCCGCGCCTGGGTGAAAAAGCCCTGGAGGAGACGATCCGCGCCGGTGTCGTCGGTACGGCGCTTGTCGTGCTGTTCATGATCGGGTTCTACCGCCTGCCGGGGATCGTGTCCGTTATCGCCCTGGCCGCCTACGTCTTCCTCATCCTGTTGACCTGCACATGGATGAACGCCACGCTGACGCTTCCGGGGATCGCCGGGATCATCCTGGGGATTGGCATGGCGGTCGACGCCAATATCATCACCGCCGAGCGCATCAAGGACGAGCTCCGCGCCGGCAAATCGATCCTCTCGGCCTTGCGCAGCGGGACACGGCGCTCCCTCGTCACCATCATCGACGCCAACTTGACGACGATCCTGGCGGCAGTGGTGCTCTTCTTCATCGGCACGAGCGCGGTACAGGGCTTTGCGATCACCCTGATCATCAGCATCCTGGTCAGCATGCTGACGGCGGTGTTCGGATCGCGTCTGTTGATCAACTGGCTCGTGCGCGGCGGAGTGGGTCAGACGCCGGGGTATTTCGGCGTAAAGGAGCGTGACATCCGTGAGCTCTAAGCGGATGAAACAGGAGGAGCTGTTTTCCTACCGGTACGACTTCGTCAAGCACCGCCGCCTGTTTTTTCTGCTTTCGGCCGTGGTGATGGTGGTGGGACTGATCGCCGTTTTCGCCACGGCGCTGGGCACTTCCTTCGGGCTGAAGTTGGGCGTGGATTTTCAGGCCGGCACACGTGT
>NZ_BAAIFH010000003.1:0-281656 GCF_054654135.1 Calditerricola yamamurae | reverse complement strand
CGAGGTGGATGCCGGCAAGCCGGTGGACGTCCAACAGGTGGTTAATGCGGCCACGGCAGCACTGGGCGGGCTTGAGCCGGCGACGGTGGAGACGGGTGGCGGCGGCGAGCGCGTGGCGATGCGCTACGCCGAGACGCTGAGCAAGGACCAGATTGCCGCCCTGCGCCAGGGCCTTACCGACAAACTCGGTTCGACGGTCAACTTTACCGAGAGCACCGTCGATCCCCTGTATGCGCGCGAACTGGCCCAGAAGGCGGCTTGGGCCGTGCTGATCGCCTCCGTGGGCATTGCCCTGTACGTGCTGTTGCGCTTTGAATACCGTTTCGCCGTCGCCGCGCTGGTGTCGCTCTTTCACGACGCTCTGGCGACCATTGCCGCCTTTTGGCTGCTTCGCCTGGAGGTGGACTTGCCGTTCATCGCCGCAGTGCTGACCATCGTCGGGTACTCCATCAACGACACGATCGTGATTTTTGACCGCATCCGGGAAAACATAAAGTACGCGCAGCGGCTGAAGACGGCGGACGATCTGGCGCGCCTCGTGAACGCCAGCCTGAACCAAACTTTGACCCGTTCGGTCAACACGGTGCTCACGGTGCTGTTTACCGCCGTCGCCCTCTTCTTCCTCGGTGGGGAGGGCATTCGCAACTTTTCCCTCGCCCTGATCGTCGGCCTGGTCTCGGGAGCGTACTCGTCCATCTTCGTTGCGAGCCAGCTGTGGTACGAGTGGAAGGTGTGGGAGCTGCGCCGTTCGCGGGCCAAGGCCGTGGAAAGCGCTTCGTGACATGGTATACTAATAACGGATTTGCCAGTGTTTGGCCGCGGGAGACCCCCGCGGTTTTCGATTTCCGTTCGCCCGTTGCGGCGATCGTTGTGATTCGGGGTGGAGGACGTGACGATCGAACGGCGCTTTCGCCTGGCCAGCCGCCTGGCGGTCATGGGCGTCGGCGTGAACGTGCTCTTAGCCGTGGTCAAGGGGCTTGTCGGCGTATGGGCGGGGAGCCGCGCGCTGATCGCCGACGCCGTCAATTCGGCTACCGATGTCGCCGGATCCCTGGCGGTGTGGATCGGGCTGCGCTTAGCCCATCAGCCGCCCTTTTCCTATGTGCGCGACGCCTGGGTTCACGTCAACCCGTTATCACGGAAATGTTCGGATTTCCAAGGTGAAGACCCCGGAAACGGCGGGAAAACAGCGGGCAATCACGTTGTATAATCGAACGTTTACACCGCCTCATCCATCTCGTATAATGAAAGCGGTCCGAGCAAGGAGTGAAGTGCGTGCTGAAGCCCAAGACGCGGTGGCACATGCGGCCGTACGATGAGCAGGCGGCCGAGCGCCTGGCCCGGCTGTGTGGCCTGCCGGTGCTGGCGGCGCGCCTGCTTGTTCAGCGGGGGATCACCAATCCCGAGGAAGCGGAGCGCTTCCTCAACCCGGCCCCGGACCACTTTCACGACCCGTTCCGTCTCGACGGCATGGAACGGGCCGTTTCCCGCATCCGACGGGCCATAGCCGACGACGAGCCGATTCTCATCTACGGCGACTACGACGCGGATGGCGTGACCAGCACGGCGCTCATGATCCACCTCCTGCGCATGCTGGGCGCACGGTTCGCTTACTATGTACCAAACCGCTTTACCGAAGGGTATGGTTTGCATCCGCAGGTGGTCGAATGGGCCGCTGAACAGGGGTTCGGCCTCCTCGTAACCGTCGACACGGGCATTACCGCCGTGGAGGCCGTTGCGCGCGCCCGTGCGCGCGGCGTGGACGTCGTCATCACCGATCATCACGAGCCGCCCCCGGAATTGCCCGATGCCTATGCCGTGATCAACCCGAAAAAGCCGGGCTGCGCGTATCCCTTTGATCAGCTGGCCGGCGTGGGCGTGGCGTTCAAGGTGGCCCACGCGCTCCTGGGCCGTCCGCCTATGGAACTGGTCGACCTCGCCGCGGTGGGCACGATTGCCGACCTCGTTCCGCTGGTGGATGAAAATCGCGTCCTGGCCAAACTGGGGCTCGCGGCATTGAACGGATCGAACCGCCCGGGTTTGCGCGCCCTGCTGCGCGTCAGCGGCCTTGAGGGGAAATCCGTCGACGAGGGACACGTGGCCTTTGCCCTCGGCCCGCGCCTGAACGCCGGCGGTCGGCTGGAGTCGGCCGACGACGCGGTTCGCCTCCTCGCCACCGACGATGCGGCGGAAGCGGAGGCGCTGGCCAAACGCCTCGACGCACTGAACCGGCAGCGGCAGGACCTCGTCGAGCAGATGGCCGCCGAAGCGGCGGAGGAGGTGGCGGCCACCTGCGATTGGTCGCGCGACCGCGCCATTGTGGTGGCGCGGGAAGGGTGGAACATCGGTGTGGTGGGCATCGTTGCCTCCAAACTGGTGGAGCGCTTTTATCGCCCCACGGTGGTGTTGTCCATCGATGCGGCGTCGGGGATGGCCAAGGGTTCCGCGCGGAGCATCGAGGGGTTTGACCTGTATCAAGCCCTCTCCACCTGTCGAGATCTCTTCACCCATTTCGGCGGGCATCCCATGGCCGCCGGCCTGAGCCTGCCCGCCGATGCTATCCCGCATCTGCGCGAGCGGTTCAATGCCGTAGCCAGCGCACGCCTTCGGGACGAGGACCTGGTTCCCGTCACCCATGTGGACGCCGCGTGCACCCTCTCGGAGGTGACCCTCGAAGCGGTGGAGGCGCTGATGCGGCTGGCGCCCTTCGGCGTTGGCAACCCCTGTCCGCGGGTGATCCTTTCCGGCATGCGTCTGGTCCAGTATCGGCGCGTCGGGCGGGACGGGCAGCATCTCAAGGCACTGCTTTCGGACGGCAGCGGCACGTTGGATGCCGTGGGGTTTTCGCTGGGCGAACTGGCCGGTTCGCTCACCCCGGCCGATCGCCTTGACGTGGTGGGGGAGCTGGCCGTCAACGAGTGGAATGGCGTGCGTCGTCCGCAGCTTGTCCTGCGCGATGTGGCCGTTCCCCATGTGCAGGTGTTTGATTGGCGCGGTGCGCCGAATCCCGGGGAAAGGCTGCGTGATGTGCCCGAGCCCCGGCGCACCGCCGTGTTCGTGTTTTCCGACCGGCGCGAACGGGAGCTGGCCTACGTCCTCGACGTTGTCGGGAACGGCCTGCGCGGGGGCCGCGTGATGCCGGATGGCGCGGTGCGATGGGTCAATGCGCCGCCCGTGGCCGACGAGGTGGAACACGTCGTGCTGTACGACCTCCCGACCCATCGGGAGGCGCTGCGCCTGGCGCTGAAGGCTTTTCCGCGTCTGAGCCGCGTGTATTGTTTGTTTGGGGGCGATCCGGAGCGCGCCTTTGGGGCCTTTCCCGGGCGCGAGGCGTTCAAGGTGGTGTACTGCTGCCTTCCCAGCGGCCGGCCGCGGCGGCTTGACGAATCCTTCTTTCGCGCGGTTGCGCGATTTGGTGTCAGGCCCCGCACGGCGCGGTTCATCCTTGAGGTGTTCGCCGAACTCGGCTTGGTGACGCTAACGGCGGAAGGGGTGGTTCGCACGCCCAATCCGGCGCGGCGTCAGCTGGCCGACTCGCGGCGGTACCGCGAAGAGGAAGAGCGGTGCGCCCTGGAGCGCGAACTGGTCTATTCGTCCCAGACGGCGCTGGCGGAGTGGTTTGCCCAGCTGCTGGGCGAGACGGTGAACGAGGAGGCGTTGTGCCATGACCATCAACTTTAAGGAAAAGATTCGCGTCATCCCCGACTTCCCCGAACCGGGCATCCTGTTTAAGGACATCACTACGTTGCTCAAGGACGGCCCCGCATACAAGGCGGCCCTTGACGCCCTGCTGGCCTATGCGCGGGAGAAGGACGTGGAGCTGGTCGTCGGGCCCGAGGCACGCGGCTTTGTGATCGGCGCGCCGCTGGCCTATGCCTTGGGGGTCGGATTCGTGCCGGTGCGCAAGAAGGGCAAGCTGCCGGCGGAGACGGTGGAAGCCCGCTACAGCCTGGAGTACGGCAAAGACGTTCTGGCCATGCACAAGGACGCGGTGAAACCGGGCCAGCGCGTGCTCATCGCCGACGACCTTTTGGCCACGGGGGGAACCATTTCGGCGACAATTTCCCTCGTCGAGCAGCTGGGCGGGCGCGTGGTCGGGTGTGCCTTCCTCATCGAGCTGACGTACCTGAAGGGGCGCGAGCGGCTGGCCGGGTACGACATCTACTCTCTGGTCCAATACTGACGGAAGAAACGGATCGAAGAGGCGGCCTGCACGAGGTGCAGGTCGCTTCTGTTATGTGAAACCTTTACAATGCTCCCGCCCATGGTCGATAATGTACAATAAAATCATGACTATCCGTGCGGAACGAAAAAGGTGATCGGGTTGGGGATTGATGATCTGTTACAGACCGTTCGAACTTACCTGTCGGACGACGGCGTAAACAAAATCGAGCAAGCATACCAGTTTGCGGCCCAAGCCCACGCCGGACAATTCCGCAAGTCGGGCGAGCCGTACATCAGCCACCCCTTGGCGGTGGCGTCCATCCTCGCCGACTTGCAGCTGGATGAGGTGACCATTGTTGCCGCGCTTCTCCACGACACGGTGGAGGATACCGAGGTGACGCTCGACGCGATCCGCGAGCGTTTTGGGGAAGAAGTCGCCCGCCTGGTTGACGGCGTGACCAAATTGCGCCGTTTCAAATATCAGTCTAAGGAAGAACAGCAGGCGGAGAACCACCGCAAGATGCTGGTGGCGATGGCCAAGGACATCCGCGTCATCCTGATCAAGCTGGCCGACCGCCTGCACAACATGCGTACGCTGCAGTACCTTCCGGAGGAAAAACAAAAGCGGATTGCTGAGGAGACCCTGGAAATCTTCGCCCCTCTCGCCCACCGACTGGGCATTGCCTCGATCAAATGGGAGCTGGAGGACATCTCCCTGCGCTACCTCAATCCCCAGCAGTATTACCGCATCGTCAACCTGATGAAGAAAAAGCGCCAAGAGCGGGAGCAGTACCTGGAGGAAGTGATCGCCAAACTGCGCGACAAGCTGAACGAGGTGGGGATCAAGGCCGACATCTCCGGACGGCCCAAGCACATCTACAGCATTTACCGTAAAATGGTTACCCAGAACAAGCAGTTTAACGAAATTTATGACCTCTTGGCCGTGCGCGTCATCGTCGACACCGTCCGCGACTGCTATGCCGTGCTGGGGATCGTCCACACGATGTGGAAACCCATGCCCGGCCGGTTTAAGGATTACATCGCCATGCCCAAGCCGAACATGTACCAGTCCCTGCACACCACGGTGATTGGCCCGAGCGGCGAACCGATGGAGGTGCAGATCCGCACGTGGGAGATGCACCGCACGGCGGAATACGGCATTGCCGCCCACTGGGCGTACAAGGAAGGGCGGACGAAGCTCGATGACCCCTTTGAGAAGAAGCTGTCGTGGTTCCGCGAAATTCTCGAGTGGCAGCAGGATTTCCGCGACGCCCAGGAATTTCTGGAGTCCCTCAAGGTGGACCTGTTTTCCGACCAGGTGTTCGTGTTCACGCCGAAAGGAGACGTCATCGAGCTGCCGAAGGGCGCGGTGCCCCTCGATTTTGCCTACCGCATCCATACCGAGGTGGGGAACCGCTGTATCGGGGCCAAGGTGAACGGCAAGATTGTCCCCCTCGATTACGAGCTGAAGACGGGGGACATCGTTGAGATTTTGACGTCCAAGCACAGTTACGGGCCCAGCCAGGACTGGCTGAAGATCGCCAAGACTAGCCAGGCGCGCAACAAGATTCGGCAGTGGTTCAAGAAGCAGCGCCGCGAGGAGGCGATCGCCAAGGGGCGGGAGGCGATCGCCACCGAACTAGAAAAACACGGAACCGAAGCCAAAGAGATGCTGACGAACGAGAACCTCGCCCGTGTTGCCGGCCAGCTCAATTTCCAAAGCGCCGATGATTTGTTGGCCGCCGTGGGGTACGGGGAAATCTCGCCCGGCTCGATTGCGGGCCGTCTCCGGGAGCACCTGCGTCAGGACCAGGACGAAACCCTCGTCGTTCCCGAGGTGCGTGCCCTGCCGCGCAAAAAGCAGGCCGACAACGGTGTGCGCGTGCAGGGGATGGAAAACCTGCTCGTCCGCTTTTCGCGTTGCTGCAACCCCGTTCCGGGCGACGAAATTCTCGGTTATGTCACACGGGGCCGCGGGGTTTCCATTCACCGGAAGGACTGCCCCAACGTGAAGAACGGGTGCGATCCCGAACGGCTGTTGCCTGCCGAGTGGGAGGTGGGCACGTCCGACGCCTATTACCCGGTGGACATCGAGATCAAAGGCCTGGACCGGCGGGGGCTGCTCAACGAAGTGCTGCAGGCGGTGGCCGAAACGAAGACGAACATTACCGAAGTGCAAGGCCGGACCGACCGCAACCGCCTGGCCAGCATTCACATGACGCTGGCCATTCGCAACCTCGAACATCTGCACCGGGTGGTGGAGCAGATCAAGAAGGTGCGCGACATCTATGCCGTGCAGCGCGTCATGCAGTAGGGCGCGCTTTTTTGTGCGGCCACCCGGGTCCGTCCCAAGGTGCGGCAAGGCTGGAAATGGGCAGAAGGCATAACACCGATGGGCTGAAGAAGAAGGGAGGAGGATTTCGGTGCGCGTGGTGGTGCAGCGGGTGCGCGATGCGCGAGTCACCGTTGGGGGTGAGACGGTCGGCGCCATTGCGCACGGACTTTTGCTGCTGGTGGGGTTTACCCATGGGGATGCGGAAGAGGATCTGGCCTGGATGGCCGAGAAGGTGGTGCATCTGCGCGTCTTTGAGGACGATGCCGGCAAACTGAACCGGTCCTTGCTCGAGGTTGGGGGGGACATCTTGTCGGTGTCCCAGTTTACCCTCTACGGCGATTGCCGGAAGGGGCGCCGCCCCAGTTTCGTCGCCGCGGCGCGTCCGGAAGAGGCACAGCGCCTGTACGAGGCCTTCAACGAGCGTCTGCGCGCGTACGGCGTGCGGGTGGAAACGGGGCGTTTCGGCGCCATGATGGAGGTGACGTTCACCAACGTGGGACCGGTGACCCTCATCCTGGAGTCGCCTTCTCGGGGAACCTGATGCTGTTGTGACAAAACGAACCCCCCTCCGGACAATGCCGGAGGGGGGTTGTGCTTATGGCGTAGACGAGACGGCGGCGCTCGCGAGGGCCGGTTGGGAATGCGGTGCCAAGGCAAAGTAACGGATCAAGCCCTGCACAATGCCCTGTGCGGCGCGTGCTTGAAATTCCGGATCGCGCACGAGGCGCTCTTCATCGGGATGGCTTAAAAAGCCGATTTCGCACAGGATGGCCGGATATGGATTGTTGACGATGACATAATAATTGGCGCGACGCACCTGCAGGTCGCGGAGCCCGATGGCGCGCACCAATTCTTCATGCACCGCCTCGGCCAGTAGGCGAGAGAGCCCATCCTTGGCGTAAAACGTCATGGTTCCGCGCACTGTTTGATCGAGCGCCGAGTTGTGATGGATGCTGATGAACACGTCTCCTTGCATTTGTCGGGCGTAGGCGACCCGTTCGGCCAGGGTAGGATAACTATCGTCTTCTCGCGTCATGAACACTACGGCTCCCAGGTCTTCCAGGCGTGCTTTCACCAATTTTGCCAGCTGAAGATTCACCGTTTTTTCCATTGTACCTAGCGTACGGCCGATGGCCCCCGGGTCCTTGCCGCCGTGACCGGGATCGAGGATGATGCGCTTTCCGCGCAGAACGGCGCTCGGATCGTTGGGTGCGGGTGCCGGATTGGTTCCCGGCGCGTGAATGGGTTGCGGTATCGGCGCCGGGGACGTCGATGGTGCGGGCAAGGCGGGCGTCCCCGTATCCGCGCGCAGGTACTGGCTTGCGACCCAGCCTTTCAGGCTACCGGCCTGGACGCGCCACCAGCCACTGCGCTGCTCAAGGACGGTAACCCGCGTGCCGTTGGGCAGGGACCCGATCACCGCGTACTGGGTGCCGGGACCGCTCCGGACGTTGAGACGCGAAGCGGTAACGATAGCGGTCTTGGCACTCGGGGTTGTGCTGCTTCCGGGCGCCGGGGTGGCGCTGACGGGGCGCACGTACTGACCGGACACCCATCCGGTGCGGCCGTTGGAAAGGCGCACCTGCAGCCAGCCGCCCTGCTGTTTCAGCACCGTCAGGCGGGTGCCGCGTTTCACCTGGCTGGTGATGGCGTAGTTGGTGCCCGGCCCGGAGCGCACGTTGAGGACGGAGGCGGTCACCTCGACGGTCTGAGAGGAGGGTGCCGCCGGTTGTCCGGAGCCTCCCTGGGCGGGCGCCGGGGTGGCGCTGACGGAGCGCACGTACTGACCGGACACCCATCCGGTGCGGCCGTTGGAAAGGCGCACCTGCAGCCAGCCGCCCTGCTGTTTCAGCACCGTCAGGCGGGTGCCGCGTTTCACCTGGCTGGTGATGGCGTAGTTGGTGCCCGGCCCGGAGCGCACGTTGAGGACGGAGGCGGTCACCTCGACGGTCTGAGAGGAGGGTGCCGCCGGTTGTCCGGAGCCTCCCTGGGCGGGCGCCGGGGTGGCGCTGACGGAGCGCACGTACTGACCGGACACCCATCCGGTGCGGCCGTTGGAAAGGCGGACCTGCAGCCAACCGCCCTGCTGTTTCAGCACTGTCAGCAGGGTGTTGCGTTTTACCTGGCTGATGATGGCGTAGTTGGTGCCCGGCCCGGCCCGCACGTTGAGGACGGAGGCCGTGACGGTGACCTGGGAAGCCGCCGCGGCCTGTGCAGGATGGATCAGAATGGGCACCGCAAAGGTTGACGCGAGAAGGGCGAGCGCCATGGCAACCGCCATCCGGCGCAAGTGAAAACGGGCGTTCATGGCGATCGCCTCCTCATGTGATGGTGCATTCCATTTCTACACCATTCGACAGGGACGCGAAAAATCCTGTTCCTTATCGGAAAATGGGTTCTTGGTCCGGGGAAAAATGGTCGGTATGAACCCAATGAATGGGGGCACCCTAACCATGGAACGCGCGAGAGCCGGGGAACGTACTTCACAGGAGGTTGTCGCATGCGCCAACATGACCAGGAGCGGCTGGCGAACGACACGGCGCGACGCCTGATGAGCGTCGATTTTCACGACTTTTTGGAACGCGCCTCCCGCTTGGACGATGTTGAACTGGCGCGGGAATGGGGACTTTCGGTGTGGGAGGTGCGGATGTTGCGCAAGCGCATCCGGCGGCGCTGAGCGCTTTTCATTTCGCGCCAAAAAACCTATAATAACCGTGACGTGAAATGAGCGGTTTACGTGACGTTCCGTGAAGGCATCCCGGGGAATTCCGGGGCTTTTGCGTTTGAAAGGGGAGATGGGCCGGTGCGGCTGTTTGTCGATTGCGCGGATCCCTACGCGCGGGAACTGGAGCTGATTGCCAAGCTCTTCTTTGATGGCCTGTCGTTCGTGCGCGACACGCCGGAGGAGGCTTCCTGGCGCGCCCGTGTAACGGTCGAGGAGGGCGAGGGGTGCAACCCGGTGCGCGCGGTGGCCCAACTCACGACGCCGGAGCGGACCTACCGTGCGGAGCATGAGCGACCCGTGCGCTTGGGGAACGAGGCGCGCGCGCGACAGAAGGCGGCCAAGAAGGCGGCGGCGTACGTGTTCCTTGAAGTCCTCGAACAAGCCACTGGCATCGTCCAGCCCTGGGGCGTGCTCACCGGCGTGCGGCCGACGAAGCTGTACCATCAGTTCGTTCAGGCCGGTTATGCGCCCGAGGAGATCTCCGCCCTTTTGGTCCGTGAGTATCGCCTCGCGCCGGAGAAGGTTGACTTGCTTGCCCGCATTGTTGCGCGTCAGCGGACCGTGCTGCCCGACCTGTATGAGCTGGACCGGGAAGTCAGCCTGTACATTGGCATTCCCTTCTGCCCGACAAAGTGCGCCTACTGCACTTTCCCGGCCTACGACATTCGCGGCCAGCAGGGTTCGGTGGACGACTTTTTGCGCGCCCTCATGGACGAGATCGCCCAGGTGGGCGCGTGGCTGCGCGATCGGGACCTTCCCGTCACGTCGATCTACTTCGGCGGGGGCACGCCGACAAGCATGACCGCCGAGCAGCTGGACACGCTGCTGAAGACCTTGCGCACCCACATGCCGCACATCGACCGGGTGCGCGAGCTGACCGTCGAAGCCGGCCGCCCGGACACGATTACGCCGGAGAAGCTTGCCATATTGAAGACGCACGGCGTTGACCGCATCAGCGTCAACCCCCAATCTTTCACCCAGGCCACACTGGAGGCCATCGGCCGCCATCACACCGTGGAGGAAACGATCGACGCCTTTCACCTTGCGCGCCGGATGGGGGTCGACAACATCAACATGGATCTGATCATCGGCTTGCCCGGCGAGGGCGTCGACCACCTGCGTCACTCCCTGGACATGGTGGGGCAGCTGCAGCCCGATTCCCTCACCATCCACACGCTGGCCTTCAAGCGCGCCTCGGCGATGACGCAGAACCGCGAGGCGTACCGGGTGGCTTCCCGCGAGGAGATCCACCGCATGATGGCGCTGGCCGCCACGTGGACGGCCGCCAACGGGTACCATCCGTACTACCTGTACCGGCAAAAAAATATTCTCGGGAACCTCGAAAATGTGGGCTACGCCAAAGATGGAAAAGAGAGCGTCTACAACATCATCATCATGGAGGAGCGGCACACGATTATTGGCCTTGGCTGCGGTGCAGTAAGCAAGATCATTCCCCCGGGCACGGACCGGGTGATCCGCTTCGCCAATCCCAAGGAACCGAAGGCGTACATCGAACACTACCATGACACGTTGGCCAAAAAGCTGGCCCTGCTGGACGAGGCCTACGGGACGATGGGGATGCGTCGGTAACGGCGATCGAGAAAATGGCAGATGGGTGAGTCACGGTGATCACGCAGATCAACGTTCTACGGGTGTTGGCCGCATTCAGCATCATCGCGATTCACGTCACATCGGGACAAGCAGCGGTGAGTGCCGGCGCGTATTGGGTGAATCAATTGACGCGGTTTGCTTCACCGCTTTTTGTGGTGATGTCCGGGATGGTGCTTGCCGCTAACGAGTGCAAGCGACCGTCTCCTTCGCTTGGTGTTTTTTATCGCAAGCGGTTTTTGCGTGTGCTCATTCCGTATGTTTTCTGGAGTTTCCTTTACGAACTGTATACCCTGTGGTCGCAGGGGCTTCTTTTTGATGGGGCAACGATTCAAGCCGTGTTGCGGGAGCAATTTCCACGAGACCTTTTCTGCGGTACGGCGTTTGTGCATTTGTATTTTATTCTTATAATGGTTCAACTTTATGTACTTTTTCCTTTTTTATTCCGTTTTCTAGCCGTGTGCCCACGCACCGTGCTGGCGGCAGCCTTTTCATTGTCCGCCGCCATGCAAGGGCTCATTTACGCGCACCAGCTAGGCGTGCTAACATTGCCTCGACTCCCGGTTCCTTATGCAGCGCTCTTTTTGCCGTGGCTGTTTTATTTTGTGCTCGGAATGGCGGTGATGGTTTACGAAGAGAAATGGCAAGAGATGTGGCGCAAGCCGGCACGGCACATGACGGTTGTGCTGATGTGGCCACTTTCGTTTTGGCTTTTTGCGGTTGATGGCCTCTTGAGCGGGACGTATGCGGTGAGCATCAAACCGAGTGCGTTTGTCTACGGCATCGTGACCTTTTTGCTGTTCTATCTGATCCTGTTTGTATGGCTTCCAGAGCGCATGTGGGAGCGCGGGCAGAAGGCGTGGCGTTATTTTGCCCAAATGTCCTTTCTCTATTACTTGGTGCATCCCCTTATCATGCAGTCTCTCGTGAAGGCGAGCGAACGTTACGGGGGCGCTTCTCTCTTCCATGGTGGCAAGGGACTGTGCCTGTTGTATGTCCTTACGCTTTTCGGTACGTTGCTGACCAGTTGGCTTGTGGATCGCCTGCCGTTTTCCTACTGGTTGGGCGGAAGACGAAAGACGCTGTCGAGGGAGACCGGTTCCGGGGTCCCCACAAGTGCCTCATATGGGATTCCCTTCGGAAAGGGTGAAGGGGTTTGATAAGTAGGTCTCCGTGGTCCTTATCTGGGGGGCGCGGATGCGCTCTGACAGGGCTATGGAGCGTTGCGGCGCATTTTTGACAACAAACGGTCGGGCGATATAGAATAAGGGAGAACTTGTGCCCAGAGGACGGCTCATGGCAGGGGAAACAACCAATGACGGAAATCCCATGACGGGGACCGAACCGGAGGACCGGCTGTCCAGAGAGGAGGGGCCGCGGCTGCAAGCCCCTCCCTGCCGGTTCCGGGGAGAACGCCCCTGAGGACCTGCGGCGAACGCCGGCGGGAGCGGGCCAGTAGCCGCAGGCGCGCAGCCGGCGTTACCGGCATCGAGGGGGGCGCCCGCTCGTGTGTGGACAAGCGCAGGCGGGCGGCGCCCAAGCAGGGTGGCACCGCGGGTGATGGCGTACATCTCTCGTCCCTGATCGGAGGGGATCAGTGTCGAGGGATGTTTTTCTTTTACGGCAAATCGGTGTCCCCCTCTGGAAGCACGCAGTGGGAACATCGTTTGTGGAGGCAGGGAGGAACGGAGAATGCCCATCCAGAAGCCGCGCGGAACGGAGGATATCCTGCCGGGGCAGTCGGAAGCCTGGCAGTACGTGGAACAGAGAGTCCGGGAATGGTTCACCCGGTACCGGTACCGCGAGATCCGGACGCCGCTTTTTGAGCACACCGAACTCTTCCAGCGCGGCGTCGGCGAGACGACGGACATCGTGGAAAAGGAGATGTACACTTTTGCGGACCGTAAAGGGCGCAGCCTCACCCTGCGCCCGGAGGGGACGGCCGGGGTGGTGCGGGCTTTCGTCGAACACAAGCTGTACGCCGAGCCGGACGTCGTCAAGCTGTACTACCTCGGCCCCATGTTCCGCTATGAACGGCCCCAGGCCGGGCGGCAGCGCCAGTTCCACCAGATTGGGGTGGAGGCTTTTGGCAGTCTTGATGCGCGCCTCGACGCCGAGGTGATGGAATTGGCCTGGCGCATCTTCACCGACCTTGGGGTGCAGAACCTGCGCCTCGACGTGAATAGCGTCGGCTGCCCGGCGTGCCGACCGGCCTACCGCCAGGCGCTGGTGGACCAACTGGCGGGGGTGAAGGACGAGCTGTGCCCTGACTGCCAGTCGCGCCTTCTGCGCAATCCCTTGCGCGTGCTCGACTGCAAGCAGGAGCGGTGCAAGGCGCTGACCCAGGATGCCCCAACGATGCTCGACCACCTGTGCGACAGCTGCCGGACCCATTTTTCCGCCGTGCGGGAGGCGCTTGAGGCGCTCGGCGTCCCGCATACGGTCAACCCGCGTCTGGTGCGTGGCCTCGATTACTACACGCAAACAGCCTTTGAGTTCATCGTTGAAGGAGAGGGCCACCTGGCGGGAACGATTTGCGGCGGCGGGCGGTACAACGGGCTCGTGGCCGAGCTCGGCGGCCCGGACGTGCCGGGCATCGGCTTCGCCTTCGGCGTTGAGCGGCTGCTCTACGTTCTCGCCGCGCAGGGGACTCGCCTTCCCGCCGGTGGCGACCTGGATTGCTTTGTCATTGCCCTGGGTGAGGCGGCTAAGAACCAGGCGCTGTTGCTGGCACAGCGCCTGCGTGCAGCGGGGCTTTCTGCCGACATCGACTACCTCGACCGCAAGCTGAAGGCCCAGTTTAAGGTGGCTGACCGCTACGGCGCGCGGTTTGCCGTCATCCTCGGGGATGACGAGCTTGCCCGCGGCGTTGTGCAGCTGAAGAACCTGGCAACCGGTGAGCAGGATGAGGTGCCACTGGCCGGGGTGGCCGAAGCTGTTTGCCAGCGATTGGACCGGCGAGAAGGATAACCACGTGAGGGGGACATGAAGGGAGGCGATTGCATGTGGACGATCCAGCGCAGCCATTGGTGTGGGGAATTGCGTTCCACGCACGTGGGAACGGAGGTGGCCCTCAACGGCTGGGTGCACCGGCGACGCGACCTGGGTGACCTGATCTTCATCGACCTGCGCGACCGCACCGGGCTGGTGCAGCTCGTCTTCGATCCGTCGATCTCCAAGGAGGCCCACGCCGCGGCGAAGGAGGTGCGCAGCGAGTACGTGCTCGCCGTGCGCGGCCAGGTGGTGGCGCGGACGCCGGAGACGGTTAACCCCAACCTGGCAACCGGGGAAGTGGAGGTGCAGGTGCACGCCGTCGAGGTGGTCAACACGGCCAAGACGCCGCCCTTTGTCCTCGACGACCGCGTGGAAGTGGATGAGAGCGTGCGGCTCAAGTATCGCTACCTCGACCTGCGCCGCCCCGTGTTGCAGCAGACGCTGATGCTGCGCCACCGTGCGGCCAAGGCCTTCCGCGACTTCCTCGACGCCCGGGGGTTTGTGGAGATCGAAACGCCGATGCTGACGCGGTCGACGCCGGAGGGGGCCCGTGACTACCTGGTGCCGAGCCGTGTCCATCCGGGCCAGTTTTACGCGCTGCCCCAGTCACCGCAACTCTTCAAGCAGCTCTTGATGGTGGCCGGTTTTGAGCGCTACTTCCAGATTGTGCGCTGCTTCCGCGACGAGGACCTGCGCGCCGACCGGCAGCCGGAGTTCACCCAGGTGGACATTGAGACGTCCTTCCTGCGCGCTGAGCAGATCCAGGAACTGGTGGAAGAGCTGACGGCCTACGTGTGGAAGGAGACGATCGGCGTGGACGTTCCGCGGCCCTTCCCGCGCCTGTCGTACCAAGAGGCGCTGGACCGCTACGGAACGGACAAGCCGGACATCCGCTTCGGCCTGGAGCTGAAGGACGTATCGGATATCGCCGCCGCGTGTCAGTTCCAGGTGTTCCGCCGCGCCGTGGAGGCCGGCGGTCGCGTGCAGGCCCTCAACGCCAAGGGCTGTGCGGGCTTTAGCCGCAAGGAGATCGCCGCCTACGAGGAGGAGGCCAAGCGCCACGGGGCCAAGGGACTGGCCTATTTGGCGCGCACGGCGGAGGGATGGAAGGGGCCGATTGCCAAGTTCTTTACCGAAGGGGAGCTGGCGGCCCTGGCTGAGCGGCTGGAGGCGAAAGTGGGTGACCTTCTCTTCTTCTGCGCCGACCAGGCCGACGTGGTGGCCGCCGTGCTGGGCAACCTGCGCCTGAAGCTGGGACGGGAGCGGGGGCTCATTCCCGACAACACCTTCGCGTTCCTGTGGGTCACCGATTTCCCCCTTCTCACGTATGACGAAGAAGAAGGGCGCTTTGTGGCCAACCACCATCCCTTCACCATGCCGCGGGAGGACGACATTCCTCTCTTCGACACCGATCCGGCCCGCATCCGCGCCCAGGCCTACGACCTGGTGTGCAACGGATACGAGATCGCCGGCGGCAGCATCCGCATCCACCGGCGCGACGTGCAGGAGAAAATGTTCCGGGCGCTCGGCTTTACCGAGGAGCAGGCGCGGGAGAAGTTCGGCTTTTTGCTTGAAGCCTTCGAATACGGCACACCGCCCCATGGCGGTATCGCCTTCGGGTTTGACCGCGTGGTGATGCTCCTGGCCGGGCGAAGCAATTTGCGGGAGACGATTGCCTTCCCCAAAACGACCAGCGCCGCCGATCTGATGGTCGGCGCGCCGTCGCCCGTCGATCCGCGGCAGCTGGACGAGCTGCGCATCGCGGTTATCGACGAGGCGCGCGCCACCCGTTGAACCGGGGGGGCCTCTCGGTAGACGGCATTGTCGCAATGCACTGAACGGGCCCGTAGCGATTTCGATTTTGGGCGCGGCTTTTGTCGGCAGGCAGGATTTCATTGGACCGCCGTCGAACCCCACGCGTAAGATATCAGACATTGGAAGGGTCGGGCGGGGATGGTGGAGGAGAAGAAGAAGGCCGTTGAAACGTTTGTCCGCGGCGGCGATGTGGTTTGGGTTACGTATGTGGACGGACAGCGGCGACAGGTTACGGAGCGGGGAAAGTTCCTCTATCTCGTGGGCGATGCGGCGGTGTTTGTGGGCCAGCGGGAAGGCCGCCCCATCGTCCTCCATTTCCGCCGCATCCTGCGCATCGAACCGTTCTATCGCGGCATGAGGCGGGAACGATAAGAACGGGGGGAGAGCCCCCGATGGCCGGCTCCCGGTTGAGCCGGCGCTTTTATTTCCGACCTTTACACACGGAATTGCCATCGGTATAATACCGGTGAGACCTCGGGCAAAGGAGCGGGCGTCCATGGATCTGTTCGACTACGCCGGGGAAGCGGAGCGGCAGCGCCTGGCCCCCCTGGCGGCACGTATGCGGCCGCGTACGTTGGAGGAGTTTGTCGGTCAGCAGCATATCCTGGGGGAAGGGAAGCTGCTGCGCCGGGCCATCGAGGCCGACCAGCTGTCGTCGCTCATTTTTTACGGCCCGCCCGGAACGGGGAAGACGACGCTGGCCCGCGTCATCGCCAACACGACGAAAAGCCACTTTACCGATCTCAACGCCGTGACGGCTGGCGTCGCCGATATCCGGAAGATTGTCGACGAGGCCAAGGCAAGGCTTGGCATGTACGGCCAGCGCACGATCCTGTTTATCGACGAGATCCACCGCTTCAACAAGGCGCAGCAGGACGCCCTCTTGCCGTACGTGGAAGAGGGGACGGTGGTGCTCATCGGGGCGACCACGGAAAACCCCTTCTTTGAAGTGAATGCCGCGTTGCTGTCGCGGTCGCAGATCTTTCCGCTTCATCCCCTTACGGAGGAGGAGCTGCGCCTCATCGCCGAGCGTGCGCTCAGCGATGCGGAACGGGGACTGGGCGCGCTCAACATCCGCATGGACGACGACGCCCTGGCCCACCTGATCCGCTATGCAGACGGGGATGCCCGGCGCCTCTTGAACGCCCTGGAGCTGGCCGCCCTCACCACACGGCCAGGGACCGACGGCGTCGTGCACATCACCCTCGACGTGGCCGTGGAGTCGATCCAGCGCCCCGCGGTGCGTTACGACAAGTCGGGCGACAACCATTACGACACCATCTCGGCATTCATCAAATCGATTCGCGGCTCCGATCCCGACGCGGCGCTGTACTGGCTGGCGCGCATGCTCGACGCCGGGGAGGACCCGCGCTTCATCGCCCGACGTCTCGTCATCTCCGCCGCTGAGGACATCGGCAACGCCGATCCCCAGGCCCTGCAGGTGGCGGTGGCCGCCTTCCACGCCCTAGAACTGGTGGGCATGCCGGAGGGACGCATCCCCCTGGCCCAGGCGGTCACCTACTTGGCCACGGCACCGAAGAGCAACGCGTCCTACGTGGCCATCAACGAGGCGTTGCGCATGGTGCGCGAGGAAGGCCACCGTCCGGTGCCGCCGCACCTGCGCGACGCCAATTACAAGGGGGCGGCGGCTCTGGGACATGGTCAGGGGTATCTGTACCCCCACGACTACCCGGACCATTTCGTCCCGCAGCGCTACCTGCCCGAGGGCGTGGACGCCGTGTTTTACCGTCCGTCGAAGAACGGCTACGAGCGGGAGATCGGCGAGCGGCTGGCGCACTGGCGGGCCCGCCAGCGGGAGGGCGTATAGGAGACGAGCGCGCCGCAAACACTTGAGGTCATACGGGAAAACATAATGGGCGGCCTGCTCCAGAGCGTACGGCAGACCGACAAGAAGGGGTGGGAGTGTTGAAGGTTTCCACGCGAGGACGCTACGGGCTCACCATCATGATGGAGCTGGCGCGACGTTATGGGGAAGGACCGACGTCACTTCGGATGATTGCCCAGAAACATGACTTATCTGAGCATTACCTTGAACAACTGGTTGCCCCGCTGCGCAACGCCGGTCTGGTGAAGAGCGTGCGCGGGGCCCACGGCGGTTACATGCTGGCGCGTGAGCCGGAGCGCATCACCGCCGGGGACATCTTGCGCGTGCTGGAAGGCCCGCTGTCCCCGATCGACGAGGAAGAGGACGATCCGGCCAAGCGGGAACTGTGGATGCGCATTCACGACAAGGTGACGGAAGTGCTCGACACGACGACGTTGGCCGACCTGCTCACCTTTGGCAAGGAAGGGGACGAAGACTACTACATGCTCTACATCTGACGTTGGAGGCGTAGGACATGACCACCATTTACCTGGACCACGCGGCGACGACGCCCGTGCACCCGGACGTGGTCGCGGCGATGGTGCCGTATTTTCAGGAACACTTTGGCAACCCGTCGAGCATCCATGGCTTTGGGCGCAAAGTGCGCCTTGCCATCGAGGATGCCCGGGAGACGGTGGCGCGGGCACTGGGTACCGAACCGTCGCGCATCGTCTTTACCAGCGGCGGCACGGAGGCCGACAACCTGGCCCTCTTCGGCCCCGCTTTTGCGCATCGAGGCGCAGGCAAAACGCACCTCGTGACGACGGAGATCGAGCATCATGCCGTCCTGGAGACGTGCCAGCACCTGGAGCGCCTCGGCTTTTCGGTGACCTACCTGCCCGTCGACCGTACCGGGCGGGTCAACCCCGACGACGTTGCCCGGGCCATCCGTCCGGAGACGGTGCTCGTCAGCGTGATGTACGGCAACAACGAAGTGGGGACAATCCAGCCCGTGGCCGAGATCGGCCGCATCTGCCGCGAGCGCGGGGTGTATTTCCACACCGACGCCGTGCAGGCCTTTGGCGTCGAGCCGATCGACGTGGCGACCCTGCCGGTTGATCTCTTGACGATTTCGGCGCACAAGATCGGCGGTCCCAAGGGGGTTGGGGCCCTGTACGTGCGGCGCGACGTGGTGATGTTCCCGCACCTCTTCGGCGGCGCCCAGGAGCGCAAGCGGCGGGCGGGAACGGAAAACGTGCCCGGCATCATCGGGTTTGCCAAGGCCGTAGAGATCGCGATGGCCGAGCGCGCGGCGCGGCGGGAACGCTATCTCGGTTTCCGCCGGTTGATGCTGTCGGTGTGGGAGGCGCGCGGCATCGACTACGTCCTCAACGGCCACCCCGAAGCTTTCCTGCCCCACGTGCTCAACGTCAGCTTCCCGGGGGTGGACACGGAAACGCTGCTGATGAACCTCGACTTGGCGGGGATTGCCGCTTCCAGCGGTTCGGCCTGCACGTCGGGCTCCCTGGAGCGATCCCACGTACTGAAGGCCATGGGCTTGCCCCCCGAGGTGGTGGGCTCGGCGGTGCGCTTCAGTTTTGGACCGGCGAACACCGAAGAGAACGTGCGCGAGGCAGCAGAGCGCGTGGCCGAAATCGTTCAGCGTCTGCGCAGGCGGAAGTGAAGCGAAGGCCGGGGTCACGCCGGGGAACAGGCGAGGATCAAAACGCGCAATGCGGCTCCGATCAGAGGGGTTTTCTCACACGAAACATCAGGTATACTAAAGGTTAAGAACCAAAAGAAATCCGAGGAAGGGCGAGGTGGGGATCATGTACGACGTGGCTGTGGTGGGCGCCGGTCCGGCCGGAGCCAGCGCCGCCTTGTTCCTGGCCAAAGCCGGGAAGAAAACCGTTGTCATCGACAGCGACCAGAGCATCACGAAGCGGGCCTGGATCGAGAACCATTACGGCGTCGAGGCCATCACCGGTCCGGAACTGGTCGAGCGGGGGAAGCGGCAGGCGGCCAAGTTTGGCGCGGAACTGGTGACGGGGAAAGTGACGAACATCGTCAAGAAGGACGACGGATTCCGGTTGGAGACCGAAGACGGGAAGGCGTATGAGGCGAAGCAGGTGATTTTGGCTACGGGGATTGCCGTCGAGCTGGCGGAAACCGTCGGCATCCGGACCAAACCCGGAACGGAACCGCGGATCAAGACGGTGATTGACGTGGATCCGGCCGGAAAGACGAACATCCCCGGGATCTGGGCGGCGGGTACCGTTGCCGGCTGCAGCGTGCACACGATCATCACCGCCGGCGATGGTGCGCGCGTGGCCATCAACCTCATCAGCGAGCTGAACGGCGAGCGCTATGTGGACCACGACGTGCTGAAGGCATAGCGTACCGGTGCATGGAGGAGGGAGCCGACCGCTCCCTCTCTCTTTTTCGCTGTCCCTGTGTGTGGTGTCTCGGTTCCGTGGCGGGTGGTGCACCACCGAATGTGGTACAATAAAAAAACAGGCTGTTCGCTGTCTCGTGGCGGGCAGCTGCACGAAGCTTGGAAGGTTTCCCCGGTCGGGGATTGAAGGAAGGGATCCTTTTATGACGAAAAAAGTCGTTGTGGCCATGAGTGGCGGCGTCGACAGCTCGGTCACGGCCGCGTTGATGAAACAGGCGGGCTATGAGGTGATCGGCATCACCATGCGCCTGTACCAGCCGGATGATCCGCTGGAGCAGGCCAACTATACCGGGGGCTGCTGTTCCCTCGACGATGTGTACGACGCCCGCCGCGTATGTGAGCAGCTCGGCATTCCGCACTACGCCGTCAACTTCAAGCACGAGTTCAACGAAAAGGTCATTGCCTACTTCGAGCGTGAATACAAGCGGGGACGCACGCCCAACCCGTGCATCGCCTGCAATATCTACATGAAGTATGACCTGCTCCTGCAGAAGGCCCTGGATCTGGGTGCCGATTACCTGGCCACCGGTCACTACGCCATTCGCGAATACGACGAGGCGCGGGGCCGCTATGTGCTGAAGAAAGGGGTTGACCCGCGCAAGGACCAGTCCTACGTGCTCAGCCATATGACGCAGGAGCAGCTCAAGCATACGCTGTTTCCGCTCGGCCGGTACCGCAAGGACCAGGTGCGCCAGATGGCCAAGGAATTCGGCCTGCGCGTGTACAGCAAGCCGGACAGCCAGGAAATCTGCTTCATTCCCAACAACGACTACCGGTCCTTCATCCTGAAGCGGTCCAAGGACGAAATCCGGGAAGGGTACATCTACGACACGAAGGGGAACATTGTCGGCAAGCACAAGGGCATCCCCTTCTACACCATCGGCCAGCGCCGCGGGCTGGGCCTCAACCTGGGCCGTCCGGTCTTTGTGGTGGACATCATCCCCGAGCGCAATGCCATCGTTGTCGGAGGCCCGGAGGACGTCCTCGGCACGGAGCTCGTGGCCGACAGCGTGAACTGGATCGCCATTCCCGAGCTTACCGAGCCGATTCGCGTGGAAGCCAAGATCCGCTCTCAGGCCGAACCCGCCCCGTGCACCGTGACGCCCCTTGAGGACGGGCGCGTCCACGTCCGTTTTGACGAACCGCAGCGGGCGATCACCCCGGGTCAGACTATTGCCTTCTACGACGGCGACCTGGTCGTCGGCGGGGCGATCATCGACAAGCGCATCCTGCCCCAGGCGGAAAACCCGGCGGAACCGGCGGTGCCGGCGACGCCGTAATGGCGCGCCATTTCCCTTCAACCGGCTGCTCCTCGTTACCCGTGTGGGAGCCGCTCGGCATGGTGGGGCCATTCCCCCTTGCCGGGCGGCTCCTTGTTTTCGACATGTGTTAGAATGGACAGGGAAACAATGGGACGCGGAGGGACGGCCATGCGCCGGGACGCGGAACAGATGGCCCTGTTTGGCGGCGGCTTTTTGAAGGGGGAAATCGTTCACGAGATCTTTCATAATGACGAGACGCTGTATACGGTGGCCCGGATCAAAGTGCTCGAGGCGTCGGAGGAAGGCGCGCCGGACGAGGCGGTGGTAGTAGGGCATTTTCCACGCCCCCATCCCGACGAGCAATACGTCTTCTACGGCGAGTGGGTCGATCACCCCAAGTTCGGCCGCCAGTACCACGCCCGCCGCTTCGAAAAGGCCGTGCCCAAGACGCGTGCCGGCCTCATCAAGTACCTCTCCAGCGGCCTGTTTCCGGGCGTAGGGAAGAAAACGGCGGAGAAAATCGTCGACCGTTTTGGCGAACAGGCCCTCACCATCATCGCCCAAACCCCGGAACGGCTCGAGGAGATTCCCGGCCTGTCGACGGCGAAAGCGCGCAAAATCCACGAGGCCGTCCTTGAACACCAGGCCCTGGAGCAGGCCCTCGTTTTCCTCTACGAATTCGGTATCGGCACGGCCCTGGCCCTGCGCATCTACCAGGTGTACCGCCACGACACCCTGCGGGTGCTGCGGGAAGACCCCTATCGCCTCATCGTCGACGTGGAGGGTGTCGGCTTCAAGCGGGCCGACGAGATCGGCCGGGCCGTGGGCGTCGCGGTGGATTCGCCGCGCCGCGTGCGGGCGGCCTGTCTCCACCTGTTGCAGGAGGCGGCCCACGGCGGCGGGCACGTCTTTCTCCCCGTTCCCGAGCTGGTGGGGCGGGCGGTGCGCCTCCTCGACGAAAGCGGCGACCACCGTTTCGCCGACGCCGACGTGGAGCGGGAAATCCTCGCCCTGCATGAGGAAGGACAGGTGGTGGTGGAGGGGTCGAGTTGTTACCTGCCGTCCCTCTACTGGGCCGAGGTGGGGGTGGCCCGCCACGTGGCCCGGCTGCTGGCGACGCCGGCGGTGGAGCGCTTTTCCGATGACGAGGTGCGCACGGCCCTGGCGGCGGTGGAGGACGAGATGGGCCTTCGCTACGCCCCGTCCCAGCGCCTGGCCATTGAGACGGCGGTGCGCGAGCCGCTGATGATCCTCACCGGCGGGCCGGGGACGGGCAAGACGACGGTGCTGCGGGGCCTGTGCCGCCTCTTTGCGCGGCTGTGGAATCTGCCCCTCGACCCCGCCGCCTACCGCGCGCCGGGCAGTCCGCCCTACCCGATCCTGCTGGTGGCCCCCACCGGACGCGCCGCCAAGCGGATGGGCGAGGCCACCGGTCTGCCGGCGATGACGGTGCACCGCCTGCTCGGCTGGCGCGGCGACGCGGTGGAACGCGACGCCGACAATCCGCTGGAAGGGAAGCTTCTCATTGTCGACGAGACGTCGATGATGGACATCTGGCTGACCAACCAGCTGCTCCGCGCCGTGCCCCGCGGCATGCGTGTCCTCTTCGTCGGTGACGCCGACCAGCTGCCGTCGGTGGGCCCGGGCAACGTGCTTGCCGACCTCATCGCCTCGCAGCGCGTGCCCGTGGTGCGCCTCACCGACGTGTACCGGCAGGCCGAAGGCTCGTCGATCATTCGCCTGGCCCATGCTGTGAAGGATGGGGCGCTGCCCGACGACTTCGCCGCTCCCTTTCCCGACCGCCGCTTTTTTCCCTGCAGCGGCGAGACGTGCGTCGACGTGATCAAGCAGGTGTGTCTCGCCGCCCTTGGTAAGGGGTACACGGCACGGGACATCCAGGTGCTGGCCCCGATGTACCGCGGCCCCGCCGGCGTCGACCAGCTCAACCGCGAGCTGCAGGCCCTGTTCAATCCGCCGGCGCCGGACAAGCGCGAGCTGGAATGGGGCGAGACGGTGTTTCGCGTGGGGGACAAGGTGCTCCAGCTGGTCAACAACCCGGAGGAACAGGTATTCAACGGCGACATCGGCGAGGTGGCGGCGATTTTGTCGCCGGAGGAGACTGGGGAGCGGGAGGCGGTTCTGGTTGTCCGGTTTGACGCGCACGAGGTGCGCTACCGCCGCAGCCAGCTGCACCAGCTCACCCTGGCCTACTGCTGTTCCATCCACAAGGCGCAGGGCAGTGAGTTTCCGATCGTGATTTTGCCCCTCCTGCGCGCCCACTGGCGCATGTTGCGCCGCAACCTGTTGTACACCGGCATCACCCGCGCCAAATCGTACCTGATCCTGTGCGGCGAGCAGGCCGCCTTTGCCCACGCGGCCCGGTGCGCGGATGACCGCGAGCGGTTTACCGCGCTGTTGGAGCGGCTGGCGCATGCGGTGGACGGTGTACCAGACGAAGGAGAGGATGAAGCCGCGCCGGATGGGCAGACTAACGGGTAAGCGGGGTTTGGCGCAGGCGGGAGCGGGCGAGCGCATCCCTTTCCCGGTCAACCATGCAAAGCACGTATGTTGCGTTTCGAGCGCGCGGAATAGGACGGGAATGGTCTGGCAATCCTGATACCGATCGTTTTCATCTGGATTTTCACGATCGGGAGGCCAGACCATGTGGCAATGTCCGAACTGCAAGGGAAAGGATGTCGGGAAAGTGGGCAGCCGCCAGTTCTATTGCTGGAACTGCCTCATCGAATACAGTGTGAGCGGCGGACAGGTCCATGTATACGAGGTGGAAGAGGACGGTTCGCTCAGCTCCCTGGACGATCTGTTTGCGCCCGAGGAACTCCGCCTACAGCCGTAACGAGGAAGGAGGAGGCCGATGAACGGCAAAGGCTGGCTCGTTACCGCACTGGCCGGCGGCCTGCTGATGATGGCGGCGGTGATGGTTGCGCGGCGAAACGCGTCGCCCGCACCGTGGAGGCGGATGGTGCGCATGGGACGGTGGGCGGTGCGCATGGCGCCGGTGTGGCGGATGGTGCCCATCGCCTCGGGCATGCGACCCTTGTTGTCGGCGCGCCTCATGGGCCGGGCCGGGCGCCAATTGGCCCGCCTGTGGCGATGAACGGAACGGGGGAGTGCGCTGGGAGTGGAAGGAAAGCCCTTTGAACCTGGGTTCAGAGGGCTTTTTTTGAGGGAAGGGAGGTGCGGCCGTGGAAGGTGGACGCGTGGCGCGTAACGGAAGATGGCTGGTGGCGGCGGGGGGAATCCTCCTTGCCGTGTATGGGCTTACCCTCGTCATGCCGGTGTTGTCGAGAGTCTTTTCCTTTCTGCTCACCCTCGCCACACCCTTTGTGCTGGCCTTTATCATCGCCTATTTGCTCCATCCCCTCGTCCGCCGGTTTACACGCCGCCGCGTGCCCCGCCCCGTCGCCGTTATCCTGGCGTACACATTGTTTCTTGCCGTGGCCACAGTGGCGGTTCTCCGCGTTGCGCCCGAAGTGGTGGTGCAGATGCGCGAACTGGCCCGGCAGCTCCCGCAATGGGCGACGGCGTACCAACAGTGGCTCGACTGGTTCCACTTGCAGGTGTACCAGCTCCCTGACGGCATCCGCCAGGGCATTTCCGCCTCCATTGCCCATATGGAGACGCGCACCCAGCGGTGGATGATGTCGTGGCTGAACGGGCTGGATGATCGCTTCAAGCAGGCCATGGTCCTGTTTGTGGCCCCCTTTATCGCCTATTACATCCTGCGGGATTACGGGCGCCTCAAGAAAACGGTGTTGGAAGTTGTGCCCCGACACCATCGTCGCCGCGTGCTGCGCGTATTGCGCGACATCGACCGCACCCTGGGCAGCTACATCCGCGGCCAGCTCCTCGTTTGCCTTGTGGTTGGCGTGCTGGCGTACATTGGCTACCGCCTGATTGACCTGCCCTACCCCCTCTTTTTGGCGGTGATGGTGGGGATCACGAACATCATCCCCTATTTCGGCCCCATCCTCGGCATGATTCCGGCTCTCCTTGTCGCCGTCACCGTGTCCGGTAAAATGGCGCTGATGGTTGTGGCGGTCAACTTTGTCATCCAGTTTATCGAGGGCAACATCGCCTCGCCGCTCATCGTCGGCCGTACGCTGCATCTGCACCCGCTGTGGATCATCTTTGCCCTTTTGGCCGGCGGCGAGCTGGGCGGCATCGTGGGGATGATCTTTGCCGTGCCGGTATTTGCCGTGCTGAAGGTGCTCGTGCAGCATGCGGTGATGTATGCGGCGGTGAGGAGGTAGCGAGCCGGTTGCTGTGGAAGGTTGCTTACATTCACACCAGAACGAATCAAACGAGTGAAGAAAATGATGTTAATATTTTTATCATATGTTAATAATACCTTGACACTGTCAAAAAAACGTCACATAATGAAAGTGAAAGCTGTTACACGAAAATCGCCAGGGATTTAGAAGGAACCATTCCAGGTAACAGACTTGCAAACAAGGAGGCACCCAACATGCAACGGTTTGAAGAATTGAACAAAAGTTTCATTAATGGGGAATGGGTCGAAGGTTAAAGTGAACGTACGTCTGATATTTTGAATCCATATGATAATTCTGTAATTACGACCGTTCGTCTGGCTTCGAAAAAACAACTTCAAGAGGCGTTTGAAGTTGCCCAACGGGCGCAAAAAGAATGGGCGAAGTCGACTGCTGAGGAGCGGAAACAGGTCCTCCGCAAGGTACTCGCGTACTTCAAGGAGAACCGCGAAGCGATCCTCTCCCTTCTGGTCCGGGAAACCGGCAGCACCGTGTTGAAGGCAAACATCGAGATCGACATGACGATTGCCGAACTGCAAGAGGCACTGAACTACGCGGATGAGATCAACAAGGTCCGTGAAGTGCCCTCTGTGGTGCCCGGTAAGGTCAACCGCATCTATCGCCTGCCGATTGGCGTGATCGCGTCGATTTCGCCCTTCAACTTCCCGCTGTACCTCTCCATGCGCACCATTGTCCCGGCAATCGCGCTGGGGAACGCGGTGGTGCACAAGCCTGATCTCCAAGTCGGCCTGAGCGGGGGTTCCGTGATCGCCAAAGCCTTTGAAGAAGCCGGGCTGCCCAAAGGGGTGCTCAATGTCCTGCTGACGGAAGTCGCGGAAATCGGCGACGACATGCTCACCAACCCGATTCCGCGGTTGATCAGCTTCACCGGTTCTACCGCTGTGGGCCGGAAGGTCGGGGAAATCGCCGGTCGGAACCTGAAACGCGTGGCCCTGGAACTAGGTGGAAATAGCCCCTTCGTGGTGCTGTCCGACGCCGACGTTGACAAGGCCGTCGAGGCGGCGGTGTTCGGTAAGTTTGTCCACCAAGGCCAGATCTGTATGGCCATCAACCGCATCATCGTCCACAAGGACAAGTACGACGAGTTTGTTGCCAAGTTTGTAGAGAAGGTCAAGACCCTGCCCTGCGGCGATCCGTCCGATCCGAAGACGATTGTTGGCCCGATCATCAACGAACGGCAGATGCAAAAGGCGCTGCAGGTCATCGAAGAAGCCAAGCGCGAAGGCGTCAAGGTGGCCCTGGAGGGTAAGCGGATCGGGAATGTCCTCACCCCGTACGTTTTCGTGGATGTAGACAACTCCAGCAAGCTGGCGCAGACGGAACTGTTCGCCCCGATCGCGTCGATCATTAAGGCCCGTACCGACGACGAAGCGATCGCCATGGCGAACGATACCGAATACGGCCTGAGCGCTGCAATCTTCACGTCTGACATCGAGAAGGGCGAAAAGCTGGCGCTTGAAATCGACAGCGGCATGACGCACGTCAACGACCAGACGGTGAACTGCGAACCCAACACGCCCTTCGGCGGGAACAAGTGCAGCGGCGTGGGCCGCTTCGGCAGCCCGTGGATTGTGGAAGAGTTTACGATTCCGAAGTGGGTGTCGGTGCAACCGAATTACCGTGAATATCCGATTTAACGGAGCAAGTAAACGAAAACCGGGTACCGTGGCGGTGCCCGGTTTTCTTGTGGTGCGCCCGGCATGGGCGCTGTCTATAGGATGGAAGTCCCGAACGGCGAAGGCGGCAGTTGCCGTTAGCTTAAGGCAAGGGCATCCGTCGTGAAGCGGAGTCTGAAGGAAGCCAGTGGCAAACTTCCGGCCCGACGAACACAAGGAAAGGGGTGGGTGCGACAGGGTTCGCGAGAAGGGCGACGACAGCCGAAAATCCCGAAAGGGAGCTGCCTACGGGAGGAAGCGGTGAACCTGCGGGGGACCGTAGAAGTTGCGCCGTGTTGAGCAGAACAAGGGTGCACCAGGGGTTGACAGGATGGAGGTGAAAGACCTCCGAGCCTATCTCGTCAACCACTGGACACGCATCCGCGAGGAGCTGCTTGCGGGAACCTATCGGCCGACTCCGGTCCGTCGAGTCGAAATCCCGAAACCCGGTGGCGGTGTGCAACTGCTGGGGATCCCTACGGTGCTGGACCGCCTGATCCAGCAGGCCCTCTTGCAAATCCTCACGCCCATCTTTGACCCAGGGTTCTCTGATGCCAGCTTTGGTTTCCGGCCGGGACGCAGCGCGCACCAAGCGGTGCGCCGTGCCCAAGGGTATGTGGAAGCCGGCTATCGCTATGTGGTGGATATGGACCTGGAGAAGTTTTTCGACCGGGCGGGCCACGACATCCTGATGGCCCGGGTGGCCCGCAAGGTGAAGGACAAGCGCGTCCTGAAACTGACTCGGGCCTACCTCCCTGGTGTCATGGTCATATGTAAAGAGCCGTCGGGCAGGCGAACGCGTCATGGCCAGCATTCGGAGGTTTGTCGAGGGACGGCTAAAGCTGAAGGTCAACCTGGAGAAAAGCGCGGTGGATCGCCCGTGGAAACGCAAATTCCTGGGATTCTCGCTCACCAGCGAGAAAACGCCGCGCATCCGCCTGGCGGCGGAAACCGTCAAACGGTTTAAAGCGCACATCCGAAACCTCACCCGTCGGAACCACAGCGTTAACATGGAGGAGCGAATGGAGCGGCTGAATGCCTACCTGCGGGGGTGGATCGGCTACTTCCGCCTGATTGACACCCCAAGCCCACTCCAATCCCTGGATGAGTGATCCGAAGACGGTTGCGGATGTGCCTCCTAAAGCAATGGAAAAGACCGAAGACGATCCGCCGAAACCTGATAGCTCTTGGGTTGCCGCCTGGATGGGCGAAAATGCTGAGTGGTTCCCGAAAGGGATACTGGCGCCGGGCTTTTTCTCCACAAATGAATAAGGCCACCGGCCTCGCTTACTGGCGAGAACGGGGCCTCTTCAGTTTAGCCGACTTGTACGCTCAGCTTCGTCAATCCTTGTGAACCGCCGTATACCGAACGGTACGTACGGTGGTGTGAGAGGACGGGGGTTAGCCGCCCCCTCCTACTCGATTTAATGACGTAATCATTTTTTTATGTGTGCTATTTATCTGTTAAGGCGTTCAGAGAGGAAATAAGGGGGGTGACTATTATTAGATGGATATGTTCTCTATCGACGCTTCATGGTTTCAAGATCTTGGCGATGTATTCTCCCCGTTGGAAAATTAATGGATACTCCTGTTCCAATTGGGCTTCCGAACGACCATTGGCATCCTTGATTTGAGAGGCAGGCGTAGTGGTAAGCAGATAGCCTTCCAAGTGAATTCGCTTACTTTGAAATTCGTGTTGGCGGCTGAGATTCTTCAGGGCCTTCAGAGCTTCAAATTTGTCTTCGCTTCCGGAAAGTCCGTCATGATGGAGACCGTGAGGATCCACGAAGATCACGCGGGTTGTGCCGGTTAGCGGGTTGTACAGCCAGAGGATGAAATCCGGGTAGAAACCGCTGCGGTGGAAGAGACCGATGCCATTGCGGGCCAGGTTGCGCAACACATACAATTCACAACCCCGAAACGTAGCCGTGTGACAATGCTGTTCCCAGAAAGCGCGTAAGTCTTTGATAAACCGCTGCTCATCACGGTTTAGTGCAGGAGGATGGACAGAAACATCCTGCTTCCACTGCTGTTCACCTTCGATGAGAAGGGGATTGAATAGACTACGATCAAAATACAAGCGGGGCAGCGGTTCGCCTTCATCTTGCGTGGGAAGTTTTGTCTGGAGCAGGTTTTCAATCTGCTTGAGCAGATCCTTTCCTGTGACCCGAATTCGGTATTCATACAGAACCCGCGGATCCTCGGCGGTTAGGTAAGCCGGTTCCACGTTCTGGCTCTCGGCTTCTCGCTCCTTCATGCGCACGAAACGATCCATGTACGTTTTGAGGGCTTGAGTGGCGACCAGTTGTAAGCGCTCGGGAGTGCAATCGTTTTGCAGCAACATTGCGCGGCATCGTTGTTGCACGACCTGATTCACAGCCTTTGGCGTGATGTACAGATTGGCGTAGCCGCGCATTTTTTTGTGTTCCAGTGCTTCCAGGTAGAGGGCTTCGTAATCTAGCACCGAAGCGAATTGGGGCTGTCCAAAATCCACGTTTACTACATCGGGTACGTATCCTCTTGTCTGAACGATGCGGGATTGCTCTTTCGTTGTCGTTGTGGTAAGGGCGGATAGGCGTGGAGTCAAGTCCAGTTCGACCTCTCGGCCGCTGCTATCCAACACCCAGGTCAGATGAGACGCATCGAAGCCGGCCTTTTTCTGGGGTACAGGTAACTTCTGTACCGGCCACGGATCGATTTTTTGGGTACGTAAGATGACTTCCTTGCCCAATCCTTCGTTTTCTATGATGGTGCGGAAGATATGGATGTAGTTGGCGTTCCATCCGAAAATTGTTAACGTTTCTAGGTGCTGAATTCCTTCGGGAGGAACGTCGCCCGGTAAGGCCGCGCTGCGTTTTAAACTCATTCCTTTACCCTTAAGGCGTACGCCGCGGCCGAAGAGCTGGATGATTTGCGAACCGGCGTTTTTCCCCACGTTGAGCAAACCCATGGACGACACCCGCCACGAAGACCATCCTTCGATGAATTTCTTGGCACCAATGAGCATGTAGATTGGTGAATCGGGCGTGTCTACTAGGTTGAATTGCGATGGGCGGAAGTTGTCTTCTTGAACCTCAATGCCCAGGTGCTCGATTAGGTATTTTTTAAAGGCAGGGACATCGCCGATGTTGATGACACCGAAGTATGGCGCTTTTTCGTCGGCAGTGGAAAGGCGCAGGCCTAGTTCGCCGTCTGCCTGTTTGATTTCCCACACTTCCAAGCCGCCACTGCCGTGGAAAACTTCGGCCAGGATCCGCTCGTATACCTCCGTGGCATTCAAGCCGCGCAAATGCGCGATGTGGGGTTCGAACAGATCCTTTCCGCTTTCAGCGTTCTGGAAGCCGCTTTGACCTGCCAGGATGCGTTCCATGACCGAAACGGCCCACTCCCGCTCTTCCACGAAGCGCTTCAGGAAGGCCACCACCTCGGCCACGTCGCTTCGGCGCTTGTTGGCTTGGGTATAAAGAGCATTGACGCTGCTACCTAAAAGCACCCATAGCGGCTTTTCGATGTTGTAGGGCCGGTAGGCGACTTTGTTTTGCATATAGAGGTAGAGTTGGTGGTAGAAGGCCAGAAGCCCGCCTACCAATAGTTCGTGGGCCTGCTCGGGGCGGGAGTCCTGCAGGTTTAGCACGGTAAAGTCTTTGCCGTAGCCGTCGCCGTGGAAGTGGGCATAGGAATAGTCAAAGAGAATGGCCTGCCCGTATTCTTGAAGCAGTAGTTTTTGAACTTTCTTTCCGGAAGCAGCGATGGCCTGGGCAAACGTAGCGCTATACTCCAGCAAAAAGCCGCCTTCGCTGAGATACTTTTGACGGCGTTTCCAGGCCTGTGCTTCGCTCCCTGTTCCCTTATGGCCTTCGTCCACGATAACCAGATTGTTCTGTCCGATCTCCTCTAGCACAACGCTCACGCCGTCACGGGAGGGTTCTTCGGTTAGTTTGTGAATTTCGATGACTTTCACCTGAGGGCCGAAAAGACTATCGTGTCTGTGCCGGGCCTCGATGAACAGAGCGGCCTCGAAGCCGCTTTCCTGGAGTTCGGTCAAGTGCTGAGCAGAAAGGCCTTCGTTTGGAGTGATGAGCAGGATGTTGTCGAATCGACGAGTGTGTGGAGTGCCGGGAAGCAAGGCCTCCGGATGGCGGCCGTGTTCCAAGTAGTACAGCACTTGCCAAATGTTCACGTGCATGAGCAACGTCTTGCCGCTGCCGGTGGCCATGAAGAATGCCAGGCGGCGCAAGTTGTCGGGTTTGAAGTCTGGAAAGTCAGCTAGGTCGGGTTCTTCGTTTTGCAGATCGTGCAGAAAGCGGTTAATTTCGGCAGCAAAGGCTGCTGGGTTTTCCGTCAGATGATCGAGGAAAATCTCGGTGTAGAGTAGGGCCAGGTACTGAAAGTAGCGAAAGCCTTGAAAGCCCCGCCGTTCCTTGCGCAGGCGAGTTTCGTAGTTCATCACCCGGCGATCATACGTTTCCAGCCGGTCGCGGGGGATGCGCAAATCTGGCTGGGTGACGAGGCGCGCGAAGAAGTGGCTTTGCCCCGAGCCGTCCGGTCCTTCGGGTAGGGAGCGCAGAAGGTTTTTGAGTGTCTCGAAGTCTTCGGCGCCCAGGAGGTGGTGCATGTAGCGGTTGAGGACCAGGTGGTCTTCTAAACGTGGCATATCACACATCCCCTATCCTTTTTAGCCTTTCCTTGTCAACTTGCTTCATAGCTTCTCTGAATTAGATCTTTTGCTCGATCAAGATCCTTCCGGCCGCGCAGCGTGACTTCGAGATCTCCTGTCCCATAATGACCAATTTGCCGCACGTCACGGGTGAAGCCGGGCTTCAGCTCGACTTCGTCCGGATTGACCTTGAGATACATCGTGATGGCCTTCTTAGCCGGATGGACCTCGACGCAGGCAAAGTTCTTGATGCGCTTAAATGCCACGTAGTATTTGAGAACTTTCTCTTGCACGTCGTCGCCGAGCGCCAGAAGGTAGGACCGTAGCTCTTCATAAAGATCCCGCAGCGGCCCGGAAAGCTCTGCGAGGGTTTCGGAGATGGTCTTGGAAGACGTGATGGTGGTTTTTCCAGGAGTACCCGTTAACGCTTCTGTCCGGACCGTTACAGCGTTCACCAGTTCGAGCAGAAGCAGATCATTACCGAATCGTCGGTAACGGATGAGTTCGATGTTGCGGTTTATCTGCTGCACGGCATGTTCATCGTAGCGGGTGAAATCGCCGGCGATGCAGATCAGTCGGGGTGCCGACCAGTCAATTTTGTCGGCTTCTTGGTCGCCAAGCTTTTTTTGAACCAGGAGATGGAAGTCCGCCTTGTGGTCGAGCAGCCAGTCTAGGTAGAATAGCCCCTGATTGATCACGTTTTCATTGGTGGCCCGCTTGTATTCAATGATGACGGGGCATCCGTTCTCGTCAATTCCTAACGTGTCGATCCGCCCGCCGTGCCTCGGGCCGGTGGGATACTCGCTGGCCAAGAAGCGCACACCGAGCAGGCTCTCAAGGTTATTTTCAATTAAAGTTTGCAGTGACTTCTCCAACGTGACTGAGCTGCCGATGAGTTCTTGAACGCTACCGTTCTTGATCCTGAACAGTTTAATATCGCTCATTTTTCCTCCCCTCGCATCATCAGTCGTTTGAACAGGGGATCCAGCGAGGTTACGCCCGGCGTAGGACTGTCACCGTTGATAAGGATCTCGTCCCACGTTTCCCCCTGCGCTTCCATTTCGACGATCTTGCCTTCCAGGAAGGTGCGTTCGGCCTTAGGATCATAGTCTTTCATGTCACGCCAGAGGACCAGGACACGTCTCTTGTTCTCGCGGTCAGCAGCTTTTACAACGCGGTATTCCCGGTTGCTGTCCTCAGGGTTGCGCCAGGTCTCATAACGACGGACACGCAGGCCGTAGAGGTAGTTAAAGGTCTCTACCACGTCCACGGGTTTCTTTACCGGGCCGCTGTCGGTGAGGATTTCCAGTTTGTAGTCGAAAGGATGGGCAAGGTCGAGGGTGCGCAGGCAGGTTTCGGCCTCCCGTAAAGGAAGCTCGATCCAGTAACGCAGGCGGTAAGCGTCTTCTCCGGCCAGTTCTTTGTAAGTCTTTTCATGCTGACCGGCTCGTTCCAGTGTAGACGGAGCGACCAGGTTGTGCAGGGCATCTTCGTAGGATTCAAGGCGGAGGATTTTGACCAGCCGCGGCGTGCGCTGGGCCTCTTCAGGCGTGGCTTCCCGCTTAGGCTTGCCATCTTTCCACTCCGGTGTGTACATCACCTTGGCGATGCGGGGTAGGAGCACGGTGTCGAAGTACTCGCCCATTTCCACGAGGATGAATTTGCGCCGCCCGCCGTCCTCACGGTTCAGGTTGATGACCGCGTGGCCCGTGGTTCCGGAACCGGCGAAGAAGTCTAGAACCAAATCTGACGGATTTGACACAGCATACACCGAGTCGGCTACAGTATGGATCGATTTAGGGTAAAGATTTTCATCAACTTTGATTCCTAATTCAGTTAACCATCTAGTTCCATAGTCTCCTGCTATATACTTTGGGTCATCCCAAACAGTTTTGAAAGATTTTACCGATCTTGCTTTTAGAATCTGGATTTCTCCGGTATTTGTGACGTGTACCTTTAGCAAGTGCCGAATTTGCTCAATGGTGTCTCTTGCATATCTCCATTTTCTTTCTATGCCTTGCGAGTCTACAGGATAAACAGCTACTTGACGTTCATTGACGTTGATGTTTGCTTGTCCTGGATGGAAATCATCATCACATACTTCACCAAAACCTACAATTTCGCCATTCTCAACATAGATAGGATAGAAGCAATTTCTAGCAGTTTCTCGCTCTGATTCTCGTCCCCATGCCCTAAGATTATCGAATTCCCACTCTGACTCAGGAACTGGTTTACTATTGATCTTGGTAAGTGTTTTCGGTATACAGAAATATGCAAAATCATGGTTATATGAAAAATACTTACCTTGAATACCTTTTTTATTATGCACGATTGAAACACATACTTTTTCGTACAGGTTCTCCGGAAAATGTAATGAAAGAAGCCTACCTAGCAATTCTTGTTCGTTTTCATCTATTGCTATTACATGACTACCATCTGAGGCAGAAAATTCCTTGCTTATGGAAATTCTTCCATCTATGAGTGAAAGCCAAGATGAATGCTTGTAAGAGTTCTTATACATAATTTCGGATGTCTTAGAATTATATGGTGGGTCAATGTAGACACACTTGACCTGTTCTCGATAGCGCTCTAGAAGCAGGCGCAGTGCCTGATAGTTTTCGCTATGGACCAGCAAACCATCGGTAGCCTCGTCCAGGTTTTCAAAGGGCAGCGCCTCCAGCAGGCGGCGTACAAAATCGCGGTCAAAATGCTTGGTGTGCAGCGGCAGGGTAGGGTGGGCTTCCAAGAAGGCTTCGTTGATCGTGCCCTCTTGGTTGAACAAGTCTTTCTGCGGCTCCAGCGCCAGCCATTTCCTCCATTCGGCCACTTGAGCCTGGTTGGCCAGAATCTCTGGCCAGAATTCCCGTGGCACGTGCTGAACGGGAATGAGATAGTCGGTTTCCAGCACGAACTTCTTCTTTTCAAAGAGCGCCTTCTGGGCGTCTTCGATGGTGGCCAGGAAGTCGATCACCTTCTCAGCTATCTTGCGGAAGGTACGCACTATCCGACGTTTGGCGTCGAGGTCCCCCTCCAGGTCCATCAGGTGGATAATTTGATCCTTGATGTAGAACTCCAACTCGCGGGTCAAAAAGCCACGCAGGTTCTTGTGGATGAAGTAGTCGCTGGTGTTGCGGCGGCAGAAGTGTCGCAGGCGTTTCTGCAGAATGGTTGGCGCTTCCTCGCTTCCATCGGCCGATCGGCTGAGCAGGGCACGCAGGTTCGCATCTGGAACGGCCTCCAGGATGCGAGGGAGGGATTCTTCTAGGATGGTTTCTTGCGCCTTGCTGGTTGTGCCGTATTGCTCAAGTTCCTCCGGCGTGGGCAGACGGTACTCAAAGGGCAGAATGAATTCCCTCGCCTTGGCGTCATAGGCCGCTAGGTCGGGCCGGGGGAAGAAGTAGCGGGTATTGCCCTTGGTGTTGTCTTTGGGGATGGAGGCTTCAGCCATGGTAAAGCGCACCCGGTACTCTCCCGTGAGGTCTTGCACCTTGAAAGCGTAATCCCGAAAGCGCTCGGCAGTCTTGACGTAGTGCTGGTCGCGGTTGGCCCAGTAGAAGAAAACTTCCTCGCCGTTATAGGGCACCGCGTAGGTTTCCCGCGTGCCATAGCGTCGCTTGGGGATGAAGTCGCCATCCTCGTAATAGCGACTGAAGAAGTTGACGAGATGGTTGAACACCTCAGCCTTGTGGCCTTCAGTCACTTGTAGTTTGATAAGTCTGGTGCGGATTTCCTCGTAGCGCTGACAAAGCTTTATGGAGCGATAGATTTCGGCAATGGAGCCATCAGACTGGATCGCGTCCTCACTGATGTTCTTCCGGATTTCCTGGGCGATCTTGTCCAACTCTTCCTGAAGCCGCTCACGATCTTCGCTGCTTGCCTTGGTAAAGGCCTCCTCTACCTCACGAGGCAACTGCTCAGTAATGAAGGCCTCAATCTCGGTGCGCTTGAGATGAAAGAGACGATAGAGACCAAAGTCCAGATCTGCAAGGTCGAACTCAAAAAGCTTCCGCATTAAGTCTTGAAACTTCTTCATGGCTGCATCCATAGGAAAAAGCGCCTCCTCAATGACTGCTATCTTTACCTTGAATAGTTTAACGCAACCCAACAACCTGAACAAACAATTCGTTTGGGAAATTTCACGTGATGTGACTCGTTCTTAACCCGACCTGGAGCGTGTAAAGTTTCAGTAGGAACACGGTGAGGAAAAAACGAAAAGAGACCTCACCGCAAGTTGTCTGGCCAGGCAACTTGCCCCGACACGAAGTCGAGGAGGCGGTGAGGTCTCATGGAATGGATTCGCGAAACCGTGCAAGAAATCCTCCTTCTTGTGCAGGAAATGGCTGACCTCCTGAAGCAAAGCCGGGATTTTGAGGCATTGGAGAAGGGCATCTACCGGCTGGTGCAGCAGGCAACCCTCCGGCTTTTGCAGGCGGCCTGTGCGGAGTTGGATCAACAGTTTATGAAAAACCGGGATCGGAAGCATTTAAAGATCGTGCATCGCAAGGAGCGCACGGTCCTGACGCCCTTTGGTGAGGTGCGTATTATACGTCGGTACTACGTGGACCGGGAAAGCGGTCAGGGCCGGTACCTTCTGGATGAGGCGCTGGGCTTGGCACCACGCCAGCGGCTTTCGCCGTGGGCAAGACAGTTGGCCGTAGCCCTGGCGGTGGAGATGCCGTATCACCGGGCAGCGGAAGTGCTCAAGCACGTGACGCTTGGGAATGTGGACATCCGGGCCATGAGCATCTGGCAGGAGGTACAAAAGGCCGGTAGGGAATTGGGGCAACAGATCGAACAGCGGCGGCGGGATGTGTTTGAACGGGGCGTAAGCCCCAAAGGGCAACGAAAGAGCTCGGCAGTGTATGTGGAAGCGGATGAGGTTTGGGTACCAGCCCGGCGTTCGGAAGGGAAGCGGGCAACGATTCCCGTCAAGGTGGCGGTGGCCTACGAGGGAAAAGGGGACGTTTCGGCCCAGCGGCGTCGTTTGCAAGAACGTTGTGTGCATGCCGGTGTAGCAGAAGGGTTGACTTTTTGGGAAGAGTGTGTGGCGAAATTTGGTCAGCATTGGGACTTCGATGCAGTGGAGCAATGGTATGTGGGAGGCGATGGGGCCGCGTTTGTAAAGGAAGGGTGTGCGTATTTTCCGGGAGCGCAATACCGGCTCGATCCATTTCACCTTCGTCGGAACCTGGTGGAGAGTCTTCGACATGACGAGAAGGCGTATCGGGAGGTTTGTGCTGCGCTGGCAACGTCCGATTGGGAAGGGGTTGAGCAGGCTCTGAAAGCAGCCGAACATCGCAGCCGCGGGGCACAGCGGCAGCGTGTGGTTCAGTTGTGGCGCTATTTGCGGACGAACTGGGAAGGCATTCGGGAGTTGGGAGAGCCCGTGCGATTAGGGGCGATTGAGGGACAAGTGTTTCATCACATTGCACGGCGGATGAAGCGTCATGGAGCGCGTTGGAGCGTCGAGGGGGCCGGCCGGTTGGCGCGGCTTTTGGCGTCGCGGGCAAATGGGGAACTGGCTGAAGTGGTGAAAACCAAGTGGACAGCCCAACCGGAAAGAATGAGCCATGTGTTTGGCAAAGGAGCGGCGGAGGAAAGGGAAAAGAGTTGGAGAGCAGACATAGAGGGATGGCTGCGCGCAAGGATTCCGGCCCTTAACGGGCCTGGATCCGGTGCGCCTTGGGTAAAGTATGTGCTTCGTGAGCTTGTGCGGACGATTCCAAGAATGGTTTAAATTGACCTAATTTTTGTGTCGGGGCACCTACTGAAAGTTGACACGCACCCCGATCTGACCTTTTCTTGACAACCCCCCGCCCCTTTTGCTACGTTTAACATTGACAACCTGCATGTCCAACGCTGGCCAACGCCATGACGGGGCGAAGTAGACCGCAGCCCTTCTCCAGAGAGGAGGCCCCTTGGGCTGGAAGGGCCTCTAGAAGAAGAGCGGTCGAAGGCCACCCCGGAGCGCGGGCAAACCCCGCCGGTGACACGCCGTTATCGTGCCGAGCGACGCGGACGGCCGCAGTGCGCAGCGGAACCCGGAAGGTGTTGCGGAGCCCCAACCGGGAACCGGTCGCGTGCAGGTTCGTTCGCGTAAGCAGGGTGGTACCGCGAGAGCCAACTCTCGTCCCTGAGGGGCGGGAGTTTTTTGTTTCGGACGCAAGACCACGGACGGAGGGATGGGTGCATGAAAGCGAGCGAGATCCGCCGGAAATTCCTCGACTTTTTCGCCTCCAAGGGGCACAAGATCGAGCCGAGCGCCCCGCTTGTGCCGATCGACGACCCGTCGCTCTTGTGGATCAACGCCGGGATGGCCCCGCTGAAGAAGTACTTCGACGGTCGCCTCGTGCCCGACAACCCGCGCATCGCCAACGCCCAGAAGTGCATCCGCACCAACGACATCGAGAACGTCGGGAAAACGGCCCGCCACCACACGCTCTTCGAGATGCTCGGCAACTTCTCCATCGGCGACTACTTCAAGGAAGAGGCCATCACCTGGGCGTGGGAGTTCCTCACCGGCAAGGAGTGGATCGGCTTTGATCCCGACCGCCTCAGTGTAACGATCCACCCCGAGGACGACGAAGCCTTTGAAATCTGGCACAAGAAGATCGGTCTGCCCGAGGAGCGCATCATCCGCCACGAGGACAACTTCTGGGACATCGGCGAAGGCCCCTGCGGCCCGTGCTCGGAGATCTTCTACGACCGCGGGGAGCACCTCAACCACACCGCCGCAAGCCCCGAGGAGCTCTATCCCGGCGGGGAGAACGAGCGCTACCTCGAGGTGTGGAACCTTGTCTTCTCCCAGTTCAACCACAACCCCGACGGCACGTACACCGAGCTGCCGAAGAAGAACATCGACACCGGGATGGGCCTGGAACGGATGGCCTCCATTCTGCAGGACGTGCCGACCAACTTCGACACCGACCTGTTCCGCCCGATCATTGACCGCACGGCGGAGCTTTCCGGCCTGCGCTACGGGGTGGACCGCGAGCAGGACGTGGCCTTCAAGGTCATCGCTGACCACGTGCGCGCCGTTACGTTTGCCATCGGCGACGGGGCGCTGCCGGGGAACGAGGGTCGCGGCTACGTCATCCGCCGGCTCCTGCGCCGCGCCGTGCGCTACGGCAAGGTGCTGGGGATCGACCGGCCGTTCCTCCACGAGCTGGTGCCCGTCGTCGGTGCCATCATGGGTGATTACTACCCGGAAGTGGTGGAGAAGGCCGACCTCATCCGCCGCGTCATCCGCACCGAGGAGGAGCGCTTCCACGAGACGCTGGAGGAGGGCCTTTCCCTGCTGCAGGAGCTTGTCGACGCGGCCAAGCGCGAGGGGCGCGACACGATTACCGGCGAGGAGGTCTTCCGCCTGTACGACACCTACGGCTTCCCCCTCGACCTGACCGAGGACTTTGCCGCCGAGCAGGGCCTGAAGGTGGACCGGGACGGCTTTGAGACGGAGATGGCCAAGCAGCGCGAGCGGGCCCGGGCGGCGCGCGGTGAACTCAGCGGCATGCGCGTGCAGGGCGGCGTGCTGGGCGACCTCACCGTGGAGAGCGCCTTCGTCGGCTACGACCGCCTGGAAGTGGAGACCCGCGTCGCGGCCCTGGTGAAGGACGACGCCCTCGTCAACGAAGTGGCCGAGGGTGACACGGCCCAGGTGATCCTCGCCGAGACGCCCTTCTACGCCGAAAGCGGCGGCCAGGTGGCCGACAAGGGGCGCATCGTTGGGCCCAACGGGGAGCTCGAGGTGGAGGACGTGCAGAAGGGCCCCAACGGCCAGCATGTCCACACCGTGCGTGTTGTCCGCGGCCGCGTGTGTGTCGGCGACGCGGTGACGGCGGCGGTGGACAGGGCGGCGCGCGCCGACATCGTCAAGAACCACACCGCCACGCACCTCTTGCACAAGGCCCTCAAGGAGGTCCTCGGCGAGCACGCCAACCAGGCCGGCTCTCTCGTGGCACCGGATCGGCTACGCTTCGACTTCACCCACTTCAGCGCCCTCACCGACGAGGAACTTCAGCGCATCGAGCGGCGGGTGAACGAGCAGATCTGGAAGCAGATTGACGTCACCATCTTCCACACCGAGCTGGAGAAGGCCAGGGCCATGGGGGCGATGGCCCTCTTCGGCGAGAAGTACGGCGACGTGGTGCGTGTCGTGCAGGTGGGCGACTACAGCCTCGAGCTGTGCGGCGGCTGCCACGTGCGCAACACGGCGGAGATCGGTCTTTTCAAGATCGTCAGCGAAAGCGGCATTGGCGCCGGCACGCGGCGCATCGAGGCGGTGACCGGCCGCCACGCCTACGCGTACCTGAACGAGCAGCTCGACTTGCTGCGCACGGCGGCGGATATGCTAAAGGCGGGACACGTTGGCGACGTGCCGGCACGCATCCAGCACCTGCAGGAGGAGCTGCGCGAGCTGGAACGGCAAAACGAGTCGCTGCAGGCGCGCCTCAGCCGGCTGGAGGCCCAGACCCTTGCCGAACGGGCCGAGACGGTGGAAGGGGTGAAGGTGATCGCCGCCAAGGTGAGCGGCGTCGACATGGACGGCCTGCGCACCCTGTGCGACGAGCTGAAGAAGAAGCTGGGCTCGGGTATCGTCGTCCTCGGCACGGCTGGTGAAGGCAAGGTGAACCTCGTCGCCGGCGTCACCGCCGACCTGGTCCAGCGCGGCTTCCACGCCGGGAAGTTGGTCAAGGAAGTGGCCGCGCGCTGCGGCGGGGGCGGCGGCGGCCGTCCGGACATGGCCCAGGCCGGGGGCCGGCAGCCGCAGCGGCTGGACGAGGCTCTGGCCTACGTGAAGGAATTCGTGCGCACGGTGCAGGTGGGCTGAGCCAAAAGTAGGCGAGCGCGACGCGCGATGCATGCGGGAGCCGCGCGATTCGGGCGTCGCTCCGACAAGGGGAAAATCCCGTCTCGCCGCGAAGAGGAAACAGGCCCTTCGCGGCGAATTTGTACCTGTAGACCGCTGAGCGAGGTGGCACCGGACCATGAGTTCGATGGACAGGACGATGCGTTTCCGCGTGAAGGAGGACGGTGGAGACCTCTCCCCGCGCGATGTGATCCTTACCGTGTACGATGCCCTCAAGGAAAAGGGGTACAACCCGATCAACCAGCTGGTGGGGTACCTCTTGTCGGGCGACCCGGCCTACATTGCCCGCCACAACAATGCCCGCACGCTGATTCGCAAAGTGGAGCGCGATGAGCTGATCGAAGAGCTGGTCAAGCACTACCTGCAGGTCAACGGACGGGAGTAGTGCTGCCGGCGAAAAGCCGAATGCGCCCGGCTGCCGCTCCGGGCATCCGGTGACCGGTTCCGGAGGGCGGGGCCCCGTGTTCCGCTATGGGTGCCCTCGCCAACGGGTGCGGCGTGAATGGCGGACGGGCCAGTGGACCAGACTAGGAGTGGGAACGGTTGCCATGCGCATCATGGGACTGGACGTGGGGGAGCGGACCATCGGCGTGGCGGTGAGTGACGAGCTGGGCCTGACCGCCCAGGGCGTCGCCGTCATCCGCCGTACGTCGAAGGAAGCCGATGCGGCCGCTCTTCAGCGTCTCATCGAACAATACGGTGTGGCCGCCATCGTTGTCGGCCTGCCCGTAAACATGGACGGCACCCTGGGGCCGATGGGGGAACGCTGTCGTGCCTTCGCGCGTTTTCTGGAAAAGCGGCTGGCCTTGCCGGTTCATCTGTGGGATGAGCGGCTGACGACGGTGTTGGCCGAACGGACGCTGCTCGCGGCCGACCTGAGTCGGCGTCGGCGCAGGCAGGTGGTCGACAAGGTGGCCGCAGCGGTCATGCTGCAAGGGTATTTGGACGCCAAAAGGAGGGAATGCCATGACGATGCAGGAGCCGATTGAAGTGGGCGATCCGGTCACGTTGGTGGATGGGGAGGAAGAACGGGACTTTCGGGTGATGTACGAATTCGAGAACAACGGGACCCGATATTTCGCCCTGGTGCCGGAAGAGCAGGTCCATGACGAGGAGCAAGATGTCTACCTGTTCCGCTTGGAGGAGGACGGGAGCCTGGCGCCTGTTGAGGATGAGGACGAGTTCAACGCCGCCTGGCAGGTGATCGAGGACGCCTACCACACCCTGGCCGATGAGGGCATGTTTGACGACGAGGACGACGCCGGGGAAGACGAGGAGGCGGGGCGATGACGGAACCGCGCATGGCCCGGGAAGTCTTTTACCTGCGCGAGGCGATGGGCGACGAGGTGGCGCTGGTTGGCGACGGGGCGGAGGAGCGCTACCGCGTGCTGACCGAGTTTGACCTGGACGGCACCGTCTACGCCGTGCTCAAAGGGCGGCGCGACGTGGACGGGGAAGACTGGTATCTCTTCCGCGTCCGCTTCGGTGAAAACGGCCCGGTGGCCGTGGAGCCCATCGAGGACGAGGACGAATGGGAGCGGGCGGCGGAAGCCTTCGACGAGTGGCTCTATTTCCAGGAGGAAGAAAACACGGGGCGCTAGGACGGTGCCCCGCATTTTTCGCGCAGTCCAGATGCGCAACCGCGGTCCGGCGGCCCACATGGCTCGGGCCGCTTTTCGTTTTCTCCGCCACACGCTTTCGGGGGCGAGCCGTATCGACGCCGTTTGACCCGCCGCGTTCCTGGCTATCCTATCCAATATCCCGTTTGCGGGGAGGATGGAATGATGGATGCGGCGCGGGGATGGCGGCACCGCAACCGGCTGTTTGCGCTGATGGCGGTTGGCGTGCTGATGTGGGCGGTGCTGTTGGGACGGTTGGGATGGATTCAGGTATGGGCGCAGCGCAGTTTTTCCGAGCGCGGGGTTGACCTGGTGGAGGCATCGGTGCGCCAGCGCGAGCGGGTATTGGTGCTTGATACCGGACGTGGCCCCATCGTCGATCGCCAGGGGCGGCCGCTCACCGGGCGCACGGTGCGGGCGCTGGCCTACTTGCCCGTGGCGCGGCGTGCGCTGCCCGACGACGCGGCCGTGCGGGGCCTGGCGGCCATTCTCAGTGCCGATCCCGAACGGCTGGCGCGCTGGTTTCGCGAGGCGAAGGGCCCCGTTTTCTGGCGCGACGCGCGCGGCCGCCTGGTGGCCCTAACGGCCCGGCAGGAGCGCGCCGTGGAAGCTTTCGGCCTCCCCGGCTTGCGCGTCTTTTCCGTAGCCGAGCGCTACCCGGAAGGCGGTGTGGCCCGCCATGTGCTCGGCTTTCTGAGCCAAAGCCCTGACCTGGTGCGCCGCCTGTACGAGGCGCGGGAGCGCGAGGATGGACCGCAGCCCCCGATGGTCGGCGCGGCGGGGTTGGAGCGGGCCTTTGACCCCTTTCTCCAGGGAGTGGGCCCCACGACGATTGCGTATTTCACTGATGCCCGCGGGAACGTGTTGTCCGGTCTGGGTCTCCGCGTCCGCGTGCCGGACAACCCCTTCTACCCGCTGGAACTGGTGACCACCCTGGATCTTCCGCTGCAGCGGGCTCTGGAACGCATCGCCGATCGCTTCCCCCTGCGCGACGGGGCGATCGTCGTCCTCGACGCCAAAACGGCCGAGGTGCGGGCCATGGTGAGCCGGCCGACCTTTGACCCGCGCGATCCCTACGCCGCGGGGGACGCGTGGCGCAACCGCGCCCTGATGCGCACGCCGCCGGGATCGGTGTTCAAGATCGTCGTTGCTGCCGCCGCGCTCGAGGAGGGCGTGACGACGGAGGAGGAGCGCTTTTTCTGTCCCGGCGAGCTGGGCAAGTATGGGTTTTCCTGCTGGAAGCCGGGTGGCCATGGTCACCTCACCATGGCCGAAGGGTTTGCCCAGTCGTGCAACATCGTCTTTGCTGAGCTGGCCAAGCGCCTGGGCGGCAAGCGGATGGAGCGGTACGCGCGGGCCCTCGGCGTCGTCGGTACCGTGGGCTGGGCGGAGGCGCCCTTTTTCCGCTTCCCGCGCTTGGCCCAGTTTCCCGAAGAGGAAGCGGGCCAGGTGTATGCCCGTCCGGAGGATTCGGCGGATGAGGGGGTGCTCGTTCAGACGGCCATCGGCCAGCGCGATGTGCGCCTGACGCCCCTGTCAGCGGCGAATCTGGTGGTCACGCTCCTCAATGGGGGTACACCCGCCGCGGTGCGGGTGGCGACGGAACTGCGCTACCAAACCGGCACGTCCTTCGCCGCGTTCGCCAAGCAGCGACTCCCCGAAGCGCCGGGCATTTCGCCGTATACAGCCTACCGGCTGCGCAAGCTCATGCGCGGGGTGGTCGAAGAGGGGACGGGCAAGGCGCTGGCCGCTCATCCGTGGAAACTGGCCGGAAAAAGCGGAACGGCCCAAGCCGTCCTGGGCCAACGCCGGGTGAATCACCACTGGTTTGTGGGATTTGGTTCTGTGCAGGAGCCGCGTTACGCGGTGGCCGTGCTGGTGCGCGGCCAGCCCCTGGAAGGCGAAAACCAGGCGACGCGCCTGTTTGGCGAGGTGATGGAGGTACTGGCGGCAAAAAAATAACCGCCCGGGCCCCTGCGGCATACCCTAACACGGGACTTCCGCAGGCCGGGAGGGGTGTCCGTGATCTTTGAAGAGCTGCTCTTTTTGGGCCCGTTTCTGGCGGTGTTTTTGGGATTCATCCTGCTTGTGCTGCCGGCGATGTGGAAGGAGCTTTTCCGGACGACGGGATGCCTGTTTGCCCTCTTTGCGACCATAATTATCGGCGCGCTGCTCGTGGCCCTCGCGTTTGCGGTGTGGGTGTACCTGTTTGTCTATTTTGATGTCGTCTAGACGGCAGGCTTACCGCTGTTCCACCGGGGCTTTCACGGCGGCGTCGGCTGCGTTGGAGTCGGTCGCCTCCGGCAGGCGCCTGATGTTCAAGCGGGAGATGCGCAGGCGATCCATCTCCGCCACCTCAAACAGCACGTTGTCGTACACCACCGTCTTCCCGACTTCCGGCGCCCCTTCCAGACGGGTATACACCCATCCGCCGATGGAATCCACTTCCTCGTTCTCGATGTCCAGCGAAAGCAGCTCGTTTACCGTCTCGATCAGCACGCGTCCGTCGACGGAATACACGTCGCCTTTCTTTTCCCACAAGGGCCGTTCGTTGTCAAACTCATCCTGAATGTCGCCCACGATTTCCTCGAGGATGTCCTCGAGGGTGAGCAGCCCCGCCGTCCCACCGTATTCGTCGACGACAATGGCCATGTGCACCCGCTTTTTCTGCATCAGCCGGAGCACTTGGCTGAGTTCCATCGACTCCGGAACGGTCAGGATCGGGCGGATCAGCGGCTTTAGGCTCTTCTCGCTGCCCGGTTTCAGGGCTTCGGCATACAAGTCCGAAACATGGACAAAGCCGATGATGTTGTCCTTGTCCTCTTCGGCCACCGGGTAACGGGTATGGCGCGTTTCGCGGGCGATGCTGAGGTTTTCCTCAAAGGAATCCTCCAGGTACAAGACAACCATCTTGGTCCGCGGCACCATCACCTCGCGGGCCAAGCGTTCGGAAAATTCGAAGACGTTGTCGACGAGCACGCGTTCCGTCTGATCGATGAGTCCGCGCTGATGGCTCTGCTTGACGAGGATGCGGATCTCCTCTTCCGTGTGGGCCTGCTGGAGCTCGTCGACCGGTTCAATGCCGATGCGCCGCAAAAAGGCGTTCGCCGTCCCGTTCAAGAACCAGATTGCCGGATACATCACCTTGTAGAAGAGCATGAGCGGCGGAGACAGCCACAGCGTGGCGGGTTCCGCCTTGCGGATGGCAATCGACTTGGGCGCCAGCTCGCCGAGCACGATGTGCAGGAACGTGATGAAGGAGAACGCGATGACGAACGAGATGGAGTGCACGGCCATCGACGGGACGCCAAGCGGCTCGAGAACGGGCTCGATCATGCGTGCGATGGCCGGCTCACCTACCCACCCCAAGCCCAGGGAGGCCAGCGTAATGCCCAGCTGGCAAGCGGAGAGGTAGGCGTCGAGGTGATTCGTGACGTGCTGGGCGTAGCGCGCCTTGCGGTTTCCTTCATTGGCCAGCTGGAGGAGGCGCGACTGGCGCACCTTGACGATGGCGAACTCGGCGGCAACAAAGAACCCGTTCAAGAGCACCAGCAGGAACACCACAAGAAGGTTGAACAGGACGGTAAGGAAACTCGGACTTTCCAAGGTGTTAACGCCCTTCCCCGGAACAAGGGGGAAGGGCACACCCCCCTTTCCCAAACGTTCCGGTTGCCGTGCAGGCGAATGGAGTTCGGGTTATTCCACCCGATATTCTCGTCGTTCTTCCATTATTCTTCACGGTTGACCTGGGTAAAGATCATGACATACTTCACCAATTCCAGCACAGCAACCAGGGTTGCGGCCACATACGTGAGGGCCGCCGCACTGAGCACCTTGTCAACACCCTTTTCTTCACCGCGGGCAATAAATCCTTCTTGCAGCATCAGCTTTTTCGCGCGGCTGCTGGCGTTGAACTCCACGGGAAGGGTGACAAGCTGGAAGGCCACGGCCGCGGAGAAGAGCACGATGCCCAGGCCGATCAGGTTGGCCCATTGCAGCAGAAAACCGCCCAACAGGAACAGCGGGGCCAGCGACGCACTGAAGTTGACCACCGGGAACATGCGGTGGCGCAGCACCAACATTGGGTAGCGAACCTTGTGCTGGATGGCATGCCCCACCTCATGGCAGGCAACCGACAGCGCGGCAATGCTCCGCCCGTAATACACGTTCTCCGACAGGCGCACAACGCGGTGGATGGGATCGTAATGGTCGGTCAGGTGACCGGGCACCGGTTCCACGGGCACGTTGTAGAGACCGTTGCGGTCCAGCAGGATGCGTGCCGCCTCGGCCCCGGTCAGGCCCGATGCGGCCGGAACACTGTGCCAGCGGCGGAAGTTGCCCTGCACGCGAAACTGCGCCCACAGCGAAAGGCCAAAGGCGGCAAAAATCAGGATATCCATAGGATGGAAGAACATCGAGTTCGCCCTCCATCTACCAAATGTTTTTGTGTTCCCCTGTTGTCGACTCCGGAAGCCGCAGCTCTACACCGGCGGCGGGGAGTTGCTCAAGAGCACGAGCATGCCTTGAAGCGTGGACATGGCCCGCGCGGCAAACTGTTTGGCCGCGTGACCGTGATCCTGGCTTTGCAGATGGGAGAGGGCCGGTGTGAGTTTGGCCAGCTCCTTTTTGGCTTGCTCCAGGGAGGCCAACACCTCTTCCATTCGCTGGGCCAGGTTGCGGAGGTTGCCCTCCTGCAGCAGATGATCCATTTCATTCAGCCACTCGCGGATTTCTTCCAGCGTGTACTTTTCCGCCTTGAGTCGCTCAATCCACCGCAGGCGGATCAGGGCGTCGTCCCCGTAATAGCGGTAGTTCGACGGGCTTCGCCGGACGGGGCTCAAGAGACCGATCTGGGTGTAGTAGTCGATGGTGCGCACGCTGAGCCCCGATTGGCGGGCCAGCTCGCCGATGCGGTAGAGTCTCCGTTCCCCATGGGTTTCACCTCCCGCTTTGAGCGGTCTTCCCTTTCAGTATACCCTCACCCAAACCATACAGTCAAACTGTATGCTGTAGGACAGACACGGACAGATGCCCAGCCACATAAAGTAGCACCATCCGTCGCACCGGGGAGGTGGCTGGGTGTGTTCGGTCTGTTTGGCGGGTTGGTTTTGCTCTTGAAAGATCTGTTGTTCTTTGTGTCGTACATCAAGAACAATGCCTTTCCTCAACCCCTGAGCGAGGAAGAAGAGGCCCTGTACTTGCGCCGGATGGCCGAAGGGGACCGGGAGGCGCGCAACAAGCTAATCGAGCACAACCTGCGCCTGGTAGCCCATATCGTAAAGAAGTTTGAAAACACGGGTGAGGAGACCGAGGACCTGATTTCCATCGGCACAATCGGGTTGATAAAGGGAATTGAAAGTTATCAGATGGACAAGGGAACAAAATTGGCCACATATGCGGCTCGCTGTATCGAAAATGAAATCCTCATGTATCTCCGTTCCCTAAAAAAGACGCGTCGGGAAGTCTCGTTGCACGACCCCATCGGCCAGGACAAGGAGGGCAACGAGATCACCCTGGCGGACATTCTCGGCACCGAGATGGACGAAGTCGTCGACGCGGTGCAGTTCGAGATGGAGAAGGACCAGATTTATGCGCACCTCGATTCCCTCGACCCCCGGGAGCGCGAGGTGATTCTTCACCGCTTCGGACTGGTGCGCGAGGAAGAGAAGACGCAGCGGGAGATCGCCAAGGAACTGGGCATTTCCCGTTCCTATGTGTCGCGCATTGAAAAGCGGGCGCTCATGAAATTGTATCAGGCCCTGTACAAACAGGGGCGCAACAAGCGGAAAGAGACGGAAGCGGAACGGGAATGAGGGGATTTTCCAATCGAGTCTGCACGGAAATGGGGAAGTATGATATAGTAGTGGCCGTAACGAATCGTTCGGGGAATTTTTCCGGTTGAGGTGAGCGGGTGCTTCTCCAACGGCTCGTTCCGGATTGGTACGTGGACAGCGTGTTTCAGATTGACCTTGACGCCTTGTGGAACGCAGGGATTCGCGGGATCATTACCGATCTGGACAACACGCTGGTGGAAGCCGATCGGCCGCAGGCCACGCCGCGGCTGGTGGCGTGGCTAAAACACGTACAAGACCGCGGGTTTCGCGTGGTCATCGTGTCCAACAACACCCGCACCCGCGTGGCCGCGTTTGCCGATCCCCTCGGCATCCCCTACATCCATCGTGCCCGAAAGCCGATGCGCAGCGCGTTTTTGAAAGCGCTGCGCATGTTGCAGTTGGACATCCCGCAGGTCGTCGTGATCGGCGACCAGCTGTTTACCGACGTGCTGGGAGGAAAGCGCATGGGACTGGCCACCATCTTGGTGCTTCCCCTCTCCGGTAAAGAGAGCTTCGGGACGCGCATCAATCGCAAGTTGGAACGGATTGTCTTTCGCTGGATGCGACGCAACGGCTGGCTCAAGTGGGAGGAGACGCGATGAAGCAGGGAAAACGGATTTGTCCCGGATGCGGGGCGGTGCTGCAGTCGGAGGACGAGACCCGACCCGGTTACGTTCCCGCCCAGGTGCTTGCGGAGCGGGAGGAGGTCACCTGTCAGCGCTGTTTCCGCATTACCCACTACAACGAAGTGATGACCGTTCGGCTGGAAGCGGAGGAGTTTGCGCGCATCCTGGAGCGGATCGGACAGACCGACGCCCTCGTCGTCAAGCTGGTTGACCTGTTTGACGTCAACGGGACGTGGATTCCCGACGTGGCGCGCTATACCGGTGACAATCCCATTCTCCTCGTGGGCAATAAGGTGGACCTCTTGCCCCGTCAGACGAATTGGCAAAAGGTGCGGCTGTGGCTGGAAGGGATGACGCGGGAACTGGGCCTGATCCCGACGCGCATCGAGCTGTGCAGCGGAAAGAAAGGGCTGCGCCTCGAAGCGGTGGCGGAGGCCATCGAGGAGCTGCGCGCCGGACGGGACGTGTATGTGATCGGGGTGACCAACGTCGGCAAGTCGACGTTCCTTAACCGCCTGCTCTCCCTCTATGGCGTAGGCACGCGGCGCCCCATCACCACGTCCCGATTCCCGGGCACGACCCTTGACGTCATCGAGATCCCGCTGGGCGACGGGCGCCGGCTTTATGACACGCCGGGCATCGTGAACGAACAGCAGATCAGCAACATGGTGTCCCCGCAGGACCTTAAGATCCTCATCCCGGAGGAAACGCTGCGCCCGCGGGTGTATCAGCTCAACGACCAGCAGACGCTGTTCTTTGGCGGCCTGGCACGGCTCGATTTCGTGCGCGGTGAGCGGCAATCCTTTGTCTGCTACGTGTCCAACCGCCTGCGCATTCACCGCACCAAGCTGGCCAATGCCGACGCGCTGTACGAGCGGCATCGTGGAGGGCTCCTGTCGCCTCCGCGGGGCAGCGATTGGCAGCGCCTGCCGCCGTGGGTTCGCCACACCTTCGAGGTGCCCCCGGATCCGGTGGACATCGTCATCTCTGGACTTGGCTGGGTCTCGGTGCGGGGGACGGGCGCCCTTGTGGACGTGTACGCCCCACGCGGCGTCGGGGTCGGGTTGCGTCGTGCCTTGATCTAGAGGGCAAGGAGCGGTGCGAGGATGAGCGGGCTCCGCGTGTGGTTGGGCGTGGCGGTTCTTGCCGTCCTGTTGGCCGTAGGGGCGTGGGCGGCCCTGGAATACCCACAAAATCCGGCCAAACGGATTACCATCGAACCGGGCTGGAGCACGGCGCGCATTGCCGACTACCTCGAGGCGGAAGGGTTGGTGCGCAACGCGGCCTACTTTCGGTGGCGGGCGGCCGACAAACCGCTGAAGGCGGGCACGTACGACATCCCGGCCAACCTGTCGGTGGGCCAGCTGATCGCCTTGCTTGCCGAAGGTCGAACCGTTCGTGAGTGGGTGACGGTGACCATTCCCGAAGGATGGACCCTGGAACAGATCGCCAACCGCGTGGCCGAACTGGGCATTGCCGACCGAGCGGCATTTTTTCAAGCCCTGGCGGCGGCCAAGCCTCCCGCAGGCGTGGAAGGGAAGCTTCCCCCAGGAAACCGTCGGCTTGAGGGCTACCTGTACCCGGACACCTACCGCCTGTTAAAGGGCGACGATGCAAACGACTTGGTTGCACTGATGCGCCAGCGCTTTGACAGGGTGGTTCGGGAGCTGGCCATCCCCCCTCACCGCCTGCATGAGGTGGTGACGATCGCGTCGATGGTGGAGCGGGAGGCCAAACGCCCCGAAGAGCGGCGGCGCATCGCGGGGGTCATCTACAATCGTCTGAAGAAGGGCATGAAGCTGCAGATCGACGCCACCGTGCAGTACGCGCTGGGGACGCACAAAGAACGGCTGCTCTACGAGGACCTCAAGATTGACTCGCCGTACAATACCTATCGCTACCCGGGCTTGCCACCGGGACCCATTGCCGCGCCGGGACGGGGCGCGCTGCAGGCGGCGCTCCATCCCGAGCAGCACGACTTTTACTACTACGTCGCCCGCCCGGACGGCTCGCACGTGTTCAGCAAGACCTATGAGGAGCACCTGCGGCGGATTCGCGAAGTGCGGGGTGCGGCGGGCTCATCGTGAGCGGAGGCAGGGCATTACGCCGCGAACCTCGCAGTAACTGGCAAGATGTGAAAGATGCGCCGGCAAGACGGCAGGGGAGGGGCGATGTGCGATGACCATTACCGCCGAAACCCGCCTGGTTGGACTCTTTGGTTACCCGGTCAGCCATTCTCTGTCGCCGGCCATGCACAATGCCGCCTTTGAGGCCTTGGGCCTGAATTTGCGCTACATGGCCTTTCCCGTCCCCCCCGAGCGGCTGGCCGACGCGGTGCGGGCCCTGCATGCCCTGTCGTTTCGTGGGGTCAACGTGACGATCCCGCACAAGGTGGCCATCGTGCCTCTCCTCGACGACCTCGACGAGGAGGCGCGGGCCGTTGGGGCGGTCAATACAGTGATCGTGGAGGCGGATGGACGCCTTTTGGGCACCAATACCGACGGGCGCGGATACGTGCGTTCCCTGGTCGAGGAGACGGGTGTGGACCTCGCCGCGCAGCGGGTGCTCATCCTCGGTGCCGGTGGGGCGGCGCGGGCGGTGGCCGTCAGCCTGGCCAGGTGCGGTGCATCGCGCATTGCCATCGCCAACCGAACGCCGGAGAAGGCCGTGGAACTGGCGGCGCACGTGGCACCGTACGCTGACGCCTGGGCAGTGCCCCCTGAGCGGCTGGCCGACGCCGTGCGCGAGGCGACGCTGCTCGTCAACACGACGTCGGTGGGCATGGCGCCCCGCGTGGACGAGACGCCGCTTCCACCGGAATGGCTGCATGACGGTCTTCTGGTGAGCGACCTCGTGTACCGTCCGCTGAAGACGCGCCTCTTGCGCGAGGCCGAGGCGCGGGGGCTCATCACCCACGGCGGGTTGGGCATGCTGGTTTACCAGGGGGCCTTGGCCTTTGAACGGTGGACCGGCCGTGCGGCGCCGGTCGCCCTCATGCGGGAGGCCGCGCTGCGGGCGCTGGGGGCCAGAGAGGAGGGAAACGGATGCTGACCGGCAAGCAGAAACGCTACTTGCGCGCCCTGGCTCATCCCCTCACGCCGATTTTCCAGGTGGGCAAGGGCGGCGTGAACTCCAACTTGATCAAGCAGGTGGACGATGCCCTGGAAGCGCGGGAACTGATCAAGTTGAACGTGCTGAAGAACTGTCCGCAGGACAAGGACGAGGTGGCCCGCCAGCTGTGCGAGGCAACGGGGGCGGAGCTTGTTCAGGTGATCGGCAAGGTCATCGTCCTGTACCGGGAGTCGCGCGAAAAGAAGCGCATCGAGTTGCCGAGGTGATCGGGTGAAAGTGGCGCTTTTTGGCGGGACCTTTGACCCGCCGCACATGGCGCACCTGGTGGCGGCCGAACGGGTGCGCGACGAGCTGGCCCTCGACGAGGTGTGGTTCGTGCCGGCGGGCCAGCCGCCACACAAGCCGCCCGAAGCGGTGTCGCCGGCGCACCACCGGCTGCGCATGGTGGAACTGGCCGTTGCCGATCACCCGGCCTTTCGCGTGTGCGACATCGAGCTGCACCGCCCCGGCCCCTCATATACGGTGGATACGGTCAAAGCGCTACGCCGGCAGCACCCGGAAGTGGAATTTTACTTCATCGTGGGGGCGGACATGGCCGCCGATTTGCCGAACTGGCACGGCATTGACGAGTTGAAAACCCTTGTCCGCTTCGTCGCCCTCGGGCGGCCGGGGTATCCGCGCCCTGTTCTACCCGACATCCGCGTGCACTGGGTGGACATGCCCCTGATGGAAATTTCAGCCTCCGAGCTTCGCCGCTGGATCCGCGAGGGGCGTTCGGTGCGCTACCTGGTGCCCGAAGGGGTGCGGCAGTACGTGGAGGCGCATGATGTGTATGGGAAAGGAGATCGTTAACCGCGAGAGGTTGCTGCAGGCACTGCGGGACGAAGTGCCCGAACACCGCTTCCGCCATACTCTGGGCGTGATGGAGGCGGCGGTGCGTCTTGCCGAACGCTATGGGGCCGATCCGGCCAAAGCAGAGATGGCTGCGATCTTGCACGATATTGCCAAATACTGGCCTGTCGAACGGCTGCGCGCGGCGGTACAGGCGAGTGCTTTCCCGCAGGATGTCCTCGCCTACGACGCCGAGCTGTGGCACGGCCCCGTCGCCGCCGAGGTGGCGAGGACGCGTTTTGGCGTGACCGACGAGGATGTGCTGAACGCCATCCGCTATCACACCACCGGGCGACCGGGCATGAGCGTCCTGGAGAAGGTGGTTTGCCTGGCCGACTACATCGAGCCGGGGCGGCAGTTCCCGGGAGTCGACGAGATTCGCCGCCTGGCGGAGGCCGATCTGGATGCGGCGCTGGCCAAGGCATTGGGCGGAACCATCGCCTACCTCATTTCCCGGGGAATGCGCGTATATCCCCTCACGCTTTTGGCCTACAATGATCTCATCGGCGCAACCGCTGCGCGGGACAAGGAGGGTGGAGGATGACGGGCAAAGAGGTGGCGCACCTGGCGGCGACGGCCGCGCAAGACAAAAAGGCACAAAACGTCTTGATTTTGGATATTCGCGGCCTGTCGGTGATTGCCGATTACTTCGTCATCTGCCACGGAAATTCCGAGACGCAAGTGCAGGCCATTGCCGCGGCCGTGCGCGACAAACTGGAGGAAAACGGCGTCTTCGTGCGCGGGATGGAGGGGTATGACGAGGCCCGCTGGGTACTGGTGGACGCGGGTGACGTGGTGGTCCACGTCTTCCACCGTGAGGAGCGGGATTTCTACAACCTCGAGCGCCTGTGGGGCGATGCCCCCGTCGTCCCGCTTCCCAACCAACCGCCGGTATTGGGTTGACAACAAGCGGAAGATGTGCATATAATCCATTCACAACCTTTTGCTGTACACGGGCGTTGAAGAGGAGCAGTAGCCGCGCCGGCTGTCGATCAGAGAGTTGACGGGTGGTGCGAGTCAACCGGCCGGTCGGCGAACCTCGCCTCGGAGCCCGCCGGGTGGAAGGAGCACGGGCGTTCCGTTTCCCGTCCGGAGCTTTGCGTACATCCGGCCGTCTTCCCCACGATACGGGGGCAAAGGGAGTGCGCCCGCCGGACCGCGGGACACCTGCAGACAGACGCGCAGGTTGCGGCGGGGAAATGGGCGCGCTAACTAGGGTGGTACCGCGGGAGCGAACCTCCCGTCCCTAGCACGGTTGGGGGCGGGAGGTTTTTCACGTGTTGGGGAGGCCTTGCCGGCGGTTGGAGGAAGCGCGGGGCGGCGGTTGCGCGGCAGACCAACCAGCATGAAGGAGGGAGCGTACCGTGGCCAAGACGGGTGTGGCCAGCACCTACAATCCAAAAGACATCGAACCGCGCTGGCAGCGCGTGTGGGAAGAGCAGGGGACCCATCGCACCGACGAGGAAAGCGACAAGCCGAAATTCTACTGCCTGGAGATGTTTCCGTACCCGTCGGGCCGTCTGCACATGGGCCACATGCGCGTCTACTCCATCGGCGATGTCATTGCCCGTTTCAAGCGGATGAACGGTTACCGCGTGCTGCACCCGATGGGGTGGGATGCCTTTGGGCTGCCGGCGGAGAACGCGGCCATCAAGTATGGGGCCCAGCCGGCTAAATGGACCTACGAGAACATCGCCTACATGAAGCAGCAGCAAAAGTCCCTTGGTGTCAGCTACGACTGGTCGCGCGAGGTGACCACCTGCTCGCCCGACTACTACAAGTTTACGCAGTGGATGTTCCTGCTTTTCTACGAGCGCGGCCTGGCCTACCGGAAGAAGGCGCCGGTTAACTGGTGTCCGGAGTGCAACACCGTGCTGGCCAACGAGCAGGTGGAAAACGGGCGCTGCTGGCGCTGTGACACCGAGGTGACGAAGAAGGAGCTGGAGCAGTGGTTTCTGCGCATCACCGACTACGCCGAGCGCCTCTTGGCCGACCTGGACAAGCTGGAGGGGTGGCCGGAGCGGGTCAAGGTGATGCAGAAGAACTGGATCGGCAAGAGCGAGGGGGCCAACATTGCCTTTTCCGTGCCGGAACTGGGTGAGACGATCACCGTCTTCACCACGCGACCGGACACGCTGTTCGGCGTCACCTACCTCGTTTTGGCGCCCGAGCATCCGCTGGTGGAGCGCCTCATCGCCGGCAAGGAGACGGAGACGGCGGTGCGGGCCTTCGTTGAGCGGATGAAGAAACTGCGCGATTTTGAGCGCACAGCGGCGGACGCCGAAAAGGAAGGCTTGTTCACCGGCGCCTATGCCGTCCATCCGCTGACCGGCGAGCGGGTGCCGATTTGGGTGGCCAACTATGTGCTGATGGATTACGGTACCGGCGCCGTGATGGGCGTGCCGGCCCACGACCAGCGCGACTTCCTGTTCGCCAAGAAATACAACCTGCCCATCCGCGTCGTGATCCAGCCGGCCGACGGCACGTCCCTCGACGCCGAGCGCCTGACGGAGGCTTATGTTGACGATGGCGTGCTGGTCAACTCCGGTGCCTTCGACGGGATGCCCAACCGCCAGGCCATTCGGGCCATCACCGAACATCTGAAGGAGAAAGGCCTTGGCGGGCCGGCGGTCTCCTACCGGCTGCGCGACTGGCTGATCTCCCGCCAGCGCTATTGGGGAGCGCCGATCCCGATCGTTTACTGCGACGACTGCGGCATCGTTCCCGTACCGAAGGAGCAGCTTCCCGTCCTCCTGCCCGACGATGTGGTCATCGACGGCAAGCGCAACCCGCTGACCACGTCGGAGTCCTTTGTGAACACGACCTGCCCGCGGTGCGGCAAGCCGGCCAAGCGGGAGACCGACACGATGGACACCTTCATCTGCTCGTCGTGGTATTTCTTCCGCTACTGCGACCCGCGCAACGACCGGATGCCCTTCGATCCGGAGAAGGTCAGCCGGTGGATGCCCGTCGACGAGTACATCGGCGGCATCGAGCACGCCATCCTGCACCTGCTGTACGCCCGCTTCTTCACCAAGGTGCTCTACGACGCCGGGCTGGTCAACGTCGACGAGCCCTTCGCCCGGCTCCTGACCCAGGGGATGGTCCTGAAGGACGGGGCCAAGATGTCTAAGTCGAAGGGCAATGTCGTTTCCCCCGACGAGATCATCGAGAAGTACGGGGCCGACACGGGCCGGCTGTTTATTCTCTTTGCCGCGCCGCCGGAGCGCGATCTGGAGTGGAGCGACAGCGGCGTGGAGGGCTGCTTCCGCTTCCTCAGCCGCGTGTGGCGCTTGGTGGACCAGCATCTCGACCTCTTTGAAGACCGCCGACCGGCCGAGCCCGCCGATCCGGCGGCCAAGGCCCTGTACCGGCAGATGCACCAGACGATTAAAAAGGTGACCGAGGACATCGACAAGCGTTACCAGTTCAACACGGCGGTCAGCGCGATCATGGAACTGGTCAATGCCATCTCCGCCTATCCGGAGGGCGCCGACCGCGGCACGCTGGCCGAGGCCATCGAGAAGACGATCGTGCTTCTGGCGCCCTTCGCCCCGCATATCGCCGAGGAGCTGTGGCACCGCATCGGCCATGCGGACAGCGTACATGCCCAGCCGTGGCCGACGTGGGACGAGGCGGCCCTCGCGGCCGACGAGGTGGAGATCGTCGTTCAAGTGAATGGCAAGGTGCGCGACCGCGTGGTCGTGCCGGCAAACGCGTCGCGCGAGGAGATCGAGGCGGCGGTGTTGGCCCAGGAGAAGGTGAAGGCACACCTCGCCGGCAAAACGGTGAAAAAGGTGATTGTGGTTCCGGGCAAGCTGGTCAACCTGGTCGTGGGATAAAGAGGGGGGATTTCCCCCTCTTCTCCTTTTTTCCGCGCCTTGTGCGCGTGTAAAGGATCCGCGCGTTCTTCATGCTAAGAAACGGAGGGATGGACGCGAGGTGAGAGCGGATGCGTGCAACACTCCTTGTCGGCATGGCATGGCTGGGGCTGGTGGCGGCGGTGTCGTATCCCGCGCCCGGTCCGGCAGAGGCGCGCGCGGTGGCGCAGACGACCACGTCGGCGCAAATGGAGCAGGTAGCAAAGCCGGTGCGGGAGATCCACATCGACCTGTGGAAGCGCCGGCTCCACGTGCTGGAAAACGGTGTCGTCATTAAAACATACCCCATCGGGCCGGGAGCCAGCGCCACGCCGACCCCCATCGGCGAATTCCGCGTGGTGACCAAGTCGCGCAACTGGGGCGGCGGCTTTGGTACGCGCTGGCTGGGCCTCAACGTGCCCTGGGGCATTTACGGCATCCATGGCACCAATCGGCCGCATCTCATTGGCGGGTATGTGAGCCACGGGTGCATCCGCATGCGGAACCGTGACGTCGAAGAGTTGTACGAGCTGATTCCCCATGGGACGCGGGTGGTGATCGACGGGCCACTGTTTGGGTATGCCGGGGTGGAATACCGCAAGCTGGTGCGCGGCGACCGCGGTTCCCTGGTAGTGCTCGTCCAAAACCGCCTGCAGGCGGCGGGGTTTTATGCGGGACGTTGCCATGGCGTCTTTGATGGGGCTACGGAAGACGCGGTAAAGCGGTTTCAGCGGGAATGGGGCATGCCCGTGACGGGCCAGGTAGACTGGCGGGACTACGTGGCGCTGGGGCTCATCGAGTGAGCCTTTCGACATCTGTTAAGTGCAATTCCTTATTTACCGTCGAAAGAAAGGAAAATTTTTGTCGAAATGTGCGAAAAGTAAATATTGAATAATTGATCTTAAAAATCTATAATTCAAGGTGTGGCTAAACCGACACCGAAGGCATCGCCGGCGTGACGGTTGCATACTGTTACTACTGTGTTGTGCCCAAGGAAGGGAGGACCGATGACCGTGTCGCTGCCGGCTTGTTCATCGTACCGCCCCACCGAGTTGACCCAGCTGGTGGCGCTGGTGCAAAATCCGCGCACCATCTTCGTGTACTGGGAGATTGGAGAAAGCCATCGCAAGTTGGCCGAGGAGATCACCGGGTGCGCGTGGGAGGAGCTGGCGTTTTTCCTGCGCGTTCACCAACTGGGTGATGGCGGGGGGAAAGGAGGGCTGGAACCCGTCGGCATGTGGGACATTCCCGTTCACCGGGAAGCTAACAACTGGTACATCCACGCCCTTACCCCCGGCGCCTTCTATCGCATTCATTACGGCGTGCGCACCGCACGCCATGCGTTCTTGACCCTGCTCTATTCGCGCCTGCTGCAAACGCCGTGGACCTCACCGGATCAGTACATCCCCCATCCGGCACACGAAGCGCCCTCCGTCATTACCCCGGACAGCTACGAGCTGACCCGCCTCCTGTCAACGAAGGAGTCGAACGCGCAGTCGAAAGGGTAAAAACCGTCTGGCTGTTCGCGCGGGTTGATCCGATGGTTTCGCTTGTCGACGTGGGCAACAGAGAGAGGCGATCTGCCGACGAAGGAGTGGAGTCATGACCCACGGATACGTCAACCTCGTGTTGCACGCCCATTTGCCCTACGTGCGTCATTTGCGCGCCGATCGGCTGGAGCACCGGTGGCTGTTCGAAGCCATCACCGAATGCTACCTTCCCCTCCTGGATGTGCTGGAAGGCCTTGTGCGCGACCGCATTCCCTTCCGCCTTACTGTCTCCCTCTCTCCCACCTTGATGGCCATGCTGGCTGATCCGCTTCTTCAACACCGCTATGCGAGCCATCTGCGCAGGCTGATCGCCCTCGCCGAGGAGGAAATCAGGACTCACCGAGGGCAACAACCGTTGACGGCGCTGGCTGAGGGATATCGCGAACGGTTTGGCTATTGGCTGGATGTCTATGAAAACCGGTACGGCCGCAACCTGCTCGCGCCCTTCAAGCGGTTGGCCGAGCAGGGGGTGCTGGAGCTCATCACCACGACGGCGACCCACGCCTTTTTGCCGTACTGCGCTACCGAGGCAATGGTGCGCGCGCAAATTGCGCTCGGCCTGCGCGAATTTGTGCGCCACATGGGGGTTTGTCCGCGGGGGCTGTGGCTGCCCGAGTGCGCGTACCGCCCGGGACTGGATCGCGTGCTGCGGGACTTCGGCATCCGGTACACCTTTGTGGACGCCCACGCCCTGCGTTACGCCGTACCCGCGCCGCCCCACGACGTGTATGCGCCGGTGGAGACGCCGGAGGGGGTGGTGATGTTCGTGCGCGATCCTGAGGCGTCGGCACAGGTGTGGAGCAACGTGGCCGGTTATCCCGGCGATCCCGATTACCGGGAGTATTACCGCGACATCGGCTATGAGCGCCCCCAAGCCTATTTGGACCGCTTTCTTCAGCCCACCGGCGTGCGTGCGCCGACGGGGATCAAATACTGGCGTGTGACCGGGCGCGGCGAGGAGAAGGAGCCGTATGCGCCGGAGCGGGCCGATGCCAAGGCGCGCGCGCATGCCGCCCATTTCTGGCAAGCCCGGAGGACACAGTTGGCCGCGTTGGCCGAGCGCATGGCGACGCCGCCCATCACGACCGTTCCCTTTGACGCGGAGCTCTTTGGCCATTGGTGGTATGAAGGCCCGCGTTTTCTCGACGCCCTGTTGCGGGAGGCCGCCGGCGACGGCGAGGTCGCCTTTACCACGCCGAGCTGCTTCCTGGAGCGTTTTCCGCCCCGCCACCGGGCTCGTCTGCCGTTTTCCAGCTGGGGACGGAACGGCTATGGCGAGGTGTGGCTTAACGGGAAAAACGACTGGGTCTATCCGCTTTTGCACCGGCGCGAGCGGGTGATGATCCGCGTCGCCGAGCGGTACCGGGAGGCGGCGTCCTGGCAAAAGCGGGCCCTTCGCCAGGCGCTGCGGGAGCTTTTGCTGGCCCAATCGAGCGACTGGCCCTTCATCCTCGACGGCCAGACGGCGGTCCCGTACGCGACGGAGCGCGTCTTGACCCATGTGCGGCGCTTTGACGCGCTGGTGGGGATGGTCGAGGGGACGCATCCCCGCAGCGAGGCGAAGCTCGCCCTGTGGGAGGCGGAAACGAACCCGCTTTTCGTCGACGGCGTTCTCGTGAGCCAGTTGGCGGCCTGGGCGGGGATGCGAATGGCGGCGGATCAGGCCGCAGCGGTCCGGCGGGTGCTCATGCTCACCTGGGAGTTTCCCCCGCGTGTGGTCGGCGGGCTGGCCCGCCATGTCGCCGAATTGAGCCGAGCCCTTGTGCGCCAGGGGGTTGAGGTGCACGTTGTCACCTGCGCCGCCCCCGGCGCGGCAAGCGAAGCGGAGTGGCACGGCGTGCGCGTGTTCCGCGTGCCCGTGGACTTCGTGCGCGCAGACGATTTCCTGCACTGGGTCGACCAGTTCAACCTCGCCGCGGCGGCGATGGCCGGGGAGCTGATGGAACAGTACACCTACGATTGCCTCCACGCCCACGATTGGCTCGTGGAACGGGCCGCCCGCGCTCTCCGGCGTGCATCAGGGCTGCCGCTGGTGACCACCATCCACGCCACGGAACACGGGCGCTTTGGCGGGCTCCACACCGCCATGCAACGGACCATTCACGGGCGCGAAGCGGCGCTGGTTGCAGCAAGCGACCACGTCATCGTATGCAGCCAAGCCATGTGGCGCGAAGTGCAGCACGTGTTTGGCGTGCCGTCGGAGCGCCTGACAGTCATTCCGAACGGGGTCGACCGGAGGGCCTTCCGCGGGGCGGACGGTGCGGCGGCCCGTGCACAGCTGGCCCTCCCGTCCGGGAAGCGGCTCATCGTCTTTGTCGGCCGGCTGGTGCACGAGAAAGGGGTGCATGTACTCCTTTCCGCTGTGCCGGAGATTGCGGCACACTGTCCCGACGTGCACGTCGTCGTGGTGGGCAAGGGGCCGATGCAGCCCCGTCTTGAGGATCAGGCCCGTGCGTTGGGGATCGAGGGGCGGGTCACCTTTACCGGCTTTGTGTCCGACGAGACGCGCAACGCCCTCTTGACTGCTGCCGACGTGGCCGTCTTCCCCAGCTTGTACGAGCCCTTCGGTATCGTCGCCCTCGAGGCCATGGCGGCCGGCGTCCCGGTGGTGGTGGCACACACTGGCGGACTGGCCGAGATCGTACGTCATGAAGAAAACGGCCTGACGGCTAATCCCGGGGACAGCCGGTCGCTGGCCGCACAGGTGGTGCGCGCCCTGACCGACGACCGGCTGCGCAGGCGTATCGCCGAGTCGGCGGCGCGCGACGTGGCCACCGTCTACGATTGGGACGGCATTGCCCGACGGACGCTGGGCGTGTATCGGATCGCGGCGGCACAAACCCAAACGGCAATCCGCACATCATGAGGAGGCGATGGGATGAAAGCAGTAATCATGGCAGGTGGCAAGGGAACGCGGTTGCGCCCGCTCACGTGTGCGATTCCCAAGCCGTTGGTGCCCTTGCTTGGCAAACCGGTTATGGCGTATGGCCTTGAGCTCTTGAAACGCCACGGCATTCGCGACATCGCCGTCACCCTGCAGTACTTGCCTGACGCGATCCGCAACTACTTTGAGGATGGCACGGCCTACGGCGTCAACCTGCACTATTTCGAAGAAGAGACGCCCCTGGGCACAGCGGGAAGCGTTAAGAACGCCGAGGCCTTCCTCGACGAGACGTTTGTCGTCGTCAGCGGCGACGCCCTTACCGACTTCGACCTGGAGCCGGCCATCCGCTTTCACCGTGAACGGGGGGCGGTGGCGACGATTGTCCTGGCCCACGTGGACAATCCCTTGGAGTACGGCGTGGTGATTACCGACGACGACGGGCGAATCCGGCGGTTTCTCGAAAAACCGGGTTGGGGTGAAGTGTTCAGCGACAAGGTGAACACGGGCATCTACATTTTGGAACCGCGCATCTTTTCGTTCTATGAACCGAACCGGGAATTTGACTTCAGCAAGGATTTGTTCCCCCTCCTGATGGCCCGCGGCGAGCCGCTGTACGGCTACGTTGCCAAGGGATACTGGTCGGACATCGGCAACCTCGCGCAATATCGTCAGGCGCAATTTGACCTGCTCGACGGGAAAGTGAACCTTTCGCTGCCGGGACGGGAAATTGCGCCCGGCGTGCGCGCGGAATCGGGCGCGGTGATCGAGGACGGCGCTACGGTGGTTGGCCCTGCCTTTTTGGGGCGGGACGTCCGCGTGCAGTGCGGCGCGCGGATCGACGGGTATACCGTGGTGGGCTGCGGGTCGATCCTGAAGGCGGGCGCTTCCGTCAAGCGCAGCATCTTGTGGGACGGCGTGGTGGTGGAAGGGGGCGCCGAGCTGCGGGGGACCACCCTCTGCAGCCGCGTCCATGTCGGCAAACAGGCCGCGCTCTTTGAGGGATCCGTTGTGGGGGAGCGCACGGATATCGGCGAGAAGGCCACGGTGCAGGCCGGGGTGAAGGTGTGGCCGGCCAAGCGGGTGGAAACGGGTGCCGCCGTGGTGACCTCAGTCATCTGGGGGGAAGGTGCCGGTCGTCGCCTGTTTGGCCGTTATGGCGTGTGCGGGCTGGCCAACGTGGCGATCACCCCCGATGTTGCCGGACGGGTTGCCCAAAGCCTGGGCAGCACCCTGTCGGTCGGCGCGACGGTAGCCGTGAGCGACGACGGCAATCCCTTCGCCGGGGTGATCAAACAGGCCGTGGCCGCGGGGTTGCACGGATCGGGCGTTCATACCCTCGACCTCGGCGCGGTCGCCACGCCGGCGGCGCGCCACGCTGCGCGGACGCTAGACGTGAGCGCCGGCGTCCACGTGCGGCACGAGACGGCCAAAAACCAGGAATGGATTCGCCTCCTCTTCTTCGATGGGCGCGGGGTGCCCTTTGACAAGGGCCGCGAGCGGAAAATCGAAAATGCGTACGACCAGGAGGATTTCCGTCGCGTGCTCCCCGCTGAAATCGGTACGGGGCGGGTTGTGTCCGGCCAAACGGCGGCGTATGTGGAGGCCCTCGTGGAGGCCGTCGACGCTGCGGTCATTCGCCGGCGGCGTTTCCGCGTGTGCCTGCAGCACGACGCGCGCCTCCATGCCACCGTCCAGGCGCTGATGACGGCTTTGGGGGTTGAGGCGATCAGCTTGTCGCCGACGGAGCCGCTGGCGACGGTAGCCAAGGTGACGGCGGCCAGCGGGGCGGATATGGGTGCCGTCCTTGATCCGGCGGGCGAGGCGCTGGTGCTCGTCTGCGACGACGGGCGTGTCGTCGAACCTGCGCAACTGGAGGCGCTGCGGGTGATGAGCCATCTCGCGGCGCGGGTGGGGCAGCACATCGCCCTGCCCGTGACTGCGCCGTCGGCCCTCGACGAGCTGGCGCAGAGGCTCAAGGGGCAGGTGGTGCGCGCGCAGGCCAATCCCGCCGCCCTGATGGGGGCCTGTCCCGACCTACCGTTCCAGCCGCTGTTTGATGCCTTCTATACCCTGGCGCGGCTTCTGGAGTTCCTGGCCGTGCGCGACGTCTCCTTGGCCGCGTTGTGCGCGCAGCTTCCCAACGTGGGAATCGTTCGCGTCGAGGTGGATTGCCGGTGGACGGAAAAGGGCAAGGTGATGCGCCGCCTGATCGAGGAGACGGCAGGCGAGCGCGTGGAGCTCCTGGACGGGGTAAAGGTGTACCACGAGGACGGTTGGACCCTGGTGCTGCCGGATGCCGAAGAGCCGGTGGTGCATATTGTCGCCGAGGCGCCGGACGCGGAGCGGGCCGACGCGCGCATCCGCGCGTATGTGACCAGAATCCACCGGTACCAGGAGCGGTGAACGGGAGCGTGGTGTCTCCAATGCCAAGGCCTTTGGTTGTCGGAAACGGGCAACTGCTGGTCAATTTTGACGACGGGCTTAACATGCGCGACTTGTACTATCCCCACGTGGGGCTGCTCAACCATGTCGGGGGGCACCGCAGCGCCTTTGGCGTCTTTGTAGACGGCCGGTTTTCGTGGTGCGACGAGCCCGCCTGGCAGCGCAGCCTCGGGTATCTTCCCGACACGCTGGTGACCGACGTGCGCGCCGTTCACCCGGAGCTGGGCATTGCCCTTTCCATCCATGACGCCGTGGACGACGCCGAGAACGTGTACCTCAAGGAGGTGACGGTGAAAAACTTGGCGCCGGTGGCGCGCACAGTGCTGCTCTTTTTCAACCAAGACTTATCCATCGACGAGTCGGATGTCGGCGACACGGCCGTGTACGACCCGCGTCTCCACGCCGTATACCACTACAAGCGCAACCGGTATTTCCTCTTTAACGGCAGAACGCCCGAGGGCGGCATTGACCAGTTCAGCACGGGCATCAAGCGTTTCCATCACGCGGAGGGCACCTGGCGGGATGCCGAGGACGGCCACCTCCACGGCAACCCCATCGCCCAGGGGTCGGTGGACAGCGTCATCGGCTTCCGGCTGCACCTTCCTCCCGGTGGCCAGCAAACGATGCACTACTGGTTTGCCGTCGGCGCGTCCTATGACGAGGTGGTGGCCCTGAACGAAAAGGTGCTGCAGTCCGGACCCGACCGGCTGATCCGGAAGGTGGCCCACTACTGGCGGCGGTGGCTGGCCAAGGCTCCGCCGCCCCCCGCCGACCTCTCTCCCGAGGTGCTGGACTTGTACAATCGCAGCCTGCTGATCATCCGCACCCACGTGAACCACAACGGGGCGATCACGGCGGCCAACGATTCCGATATCCTGCACTACAACCGTGACCACTACAGTTACGTGTGGCCCCGCGACGGGGCCTACGTGGCCGACGCCCTGAGCGAGGCGGGTTACCACCGGCTGGCGGCATCCTTCTTCGAGTTCTGCGCCCGGGCGGTGACGAAGGACGGGTACCTGCGCCACAAGTACAACCCCGACGGTTCGGTCGGCTCCAGCTGGCATGCCTTCACCAACGGGAAGGAGGAAAAGCTGCCCATCCAGGAAGACGAGACGGCCAGCGTCCTCTTTGCCCTGTGGCGCTTTTACCGGCGGGACGAGGACATCGAGTACATCCGCCGCTTTTACCCCGTCTTCATCCGGCCGGCGGCCCGCTTTCTCCTCGCCCATTACGATCCGCGGCATCGGTTGCCCAAGCCGAGCTACGACCTGTGGGAAGAGCGGTGGGGAATTTTCACCTATACGGCGGCCACTGTGTACGGCGGACTGAACGCAGCGGCCGGCTTCGCCGAGCTGTTTTGCGACGATGACCTGGCCCAGGCGTGCCGCATACGGGCCCAGGAGATCCGCGAGGGCATGCTGCGCCACCTGTACGATTCCGAGCGCGGCCGCTTTTTGCGCGCCGTATACCCGGAAGGTTCCCGCTTGCGCAAGGACCCCACCGTAGACAGCAGCCTGTTTGCCCTGTTTTTCTATGACGTCCTTCCCGCCGACGATCCACGGGTCATTCGCACGATGGCGGCCGTGGAGTCCCGGCTGCGCGTGCGCACGGACATCGGCGGGCTTGCCCGGTACCCCGCCGACGCCTATTTTCAGCAGACCGACGATGTGGACACCGTACCGGGAAATCCGTGGATCATCTGCACGCTGTGGCTGGCGCTGTGGAAGATCGTTTCGGCATCGACGGCAGGAATGCTCCGGGAGGCGCGGCAGTGGATTGAATGGGCGGTTCGCCGCAGTTTGCCGAGCGGCGTGCTGCCGGAACAGCTGCATCCGTATACGGGCCAGCCCCTTTCGGTGGCGCCGCTGACATGGTCGCACGCCACCTTTGTGTACGTGGTGCGCCGCTATGCCCGGCGGTACCACGAACTTCATTCGGGGCAGGAGGGAAAGGCGTGACGTTGATCCGTTTTGGCACCGATGGCTGGCGCGCTGTTATTGCCGGGGACTTTACCTTTGCCAACGTTCGTGCCGTCAGTTGCGCCATCGCCCGTTATCTCGCGAAGCAGGGAAAGGGGCGTCGCGGGGTGGTGGTGGGCTATGACACCCGCTTTCTGTCCGACGCCTTTGCCCGCGAAGCGGCCCGGGTGCTTGAGGCCCACGAGATCCCCGTGTTCATGGTCCAGCGGCCCACACCAACGCCTTTGGTGGCCTTTGCCGTCGTCCACCACGGCGCCGATGGGGCGATCATGTTCACCGCCAGCCACAACCCGCCGCAGTACAACGGCATCAAGTTCATTCCCGACTATGGCGGGCCGGCCACACCGGATATCACGCAAGGGATCGAGGCGGAGCTTCCCCGTGCCTTGCGCGAAGCGGACACCCTGCGCCTGCCCGATGCGCCGCGAGCGGAAATTCTCGACATTTGGCCGGCCTACGTGCGCCATCTCAACGGGCTGGTGGATTGGAATACGGTTGAACGGGCTGCCCTGTCCGCTGTGGCCGACCCGATGTACGGCGCCGGGCAGGGGTTGGTGCGCCAGCTGCTCGCCGCGCGGGGGTGGACCGTTGCCGAGCTGCATGGCACCCGCGATCCGCTGTTCGGCGGCCGACTCCCCGAGCCCACAGAAGCCCACTTGACGGCCCTGCGCGAAGCGGTGGTGGCGGGCAAGGCCCACCTCGGGCTTGCCAACGATGGGGATGCCGACCGCTTCGGTGTGGTGGATGGCGACGGGACGTACCTGACGCCGAACCAGGTGCTGGTGCTCCTCGCCCATCACCTGCTGGCGCGGCGCGGATGGAAGGGCGCCCTCGTGCGCACCGTAGCCACAACCCATTTGCTCGATCGGGTGGCCGAGCGGTTCGGCGTGCCGCTGGTGGAGACGCCGGTCGGCTTCAAGTATGTCGGCGAGGCGATGCGCCGGCAGCCCGTTGTGGTGGGGGGCGAAGAAAGCGGGGGCCTAAGCGTCCTCGGTCACATTCCCGAGAAGGACGGCATCCTGGCCAATTGCCTGATCGCCGAGATGCGCGCGGCGGAAGGGCGGTCCTTGCGGGAGGCGCTGGCCGACCTGGAGCGGAAATATGGCCGCGCCGTACACAGGCGGTTGGACCTGCGCCTGCGCGACGACGTGAAACGGGTGTTGATAGAGGCCCTTCGCCAAGCCCCTCCCTCGTCCCTCGGCGGCCGACGGGTACAGGAGGTATCCGCCGCAGACGGCGTCAAGTTGCGGCTTGAGGGCGATGCGTGGGTGCTCGTGCGCCCCTCCGGCACAGAGCCGCTGATCCGGGTGTACCTGGAAGCGGAAACGGAGGCGCAACTCCAAGTGTTACAGGAGGCGGTGCGCACGTTGCTCGCGCGCGCCGAAGAACACGCGCGGGCGGTGCGGACCGGAAGCGAAAACGGCAACAGCCCCAGGTGACAGCCCGGGGCTTTCTTTACGTAGATAAAATCAATTGGAAATGGAACGCGGTGGCAGGGAAACGCGCCCAGAAGGGAGAATCTTCAACCCTAATCCCAACGATTTCATGAAGGCGGTTCCGCGTCGGACGGGCGCGGGGCGAGGCGGTGGAAGCGCTGGCGCACCTGTTCGACGTCCTCCTCGAACTTTTGCCGGGTACGGCGATACAGCCGGTCGAAGGTCCCGCGCGTCTCCGCTTCCAGCACGGCCAGCCCCGCGCCGGTCACCCCGCCGGGAACGCACACCCGCTGGCGAAGGGCTTCCAGGGTGAACGTACCGGTGGCCAGCAGGCGGCCAAAACCGATGGCCATCTCCGTGACCAGTTCCGTGGCCAGCGGCTTGGGCAATCCCGTTTCCCGTGTCGCCGCTTCGGCCATCTCCTGCAGGAGGAAGCTGAGGAAGGCAGGACCACAGCTGGAGAGATCGGAGGCGATGCGCGTCCACCGCTCGTCGATTTCCACGGGATGCCCGATGGCGTGGAGCCAGTCCAGCAGCTCGCGGTGGTCGGCGTCGGAAAACCGGGAGCCGCGAACGACGAGCAGGGCTCCGCTGAGCGCCCCGTTGGTGATGCTGGGGATGACCTTGGCTACCTTGGCGTGCAGCAGGGCTTCCAGATCGGCGACGGACACCGGGCTGGTAATGGAAATCAGCCATTGTTCCGGACGCAGGCAATTGGCAATGCAATCGAGGACGTCGCTGTATTCCAGGGGCTTGACGCATACGAACATGCGGTCGCACGTGTGGGCCACCTGTTCGGCGTTCGGTGCCACGCGTACGCCCGGAAACCGCTCGGAAAGCGCATAGGCCTTGGCCAGTGTGCGGTTGGTCACCCACACCTGCTCGGGTCGAAGACGGCCCGAGACGAGAAAAGCCTCAACGAGGAGCGATCCCATGCTACCGGTGCCGATAAAGCCAACGTTCATCGCCGATCCCCCTATCTGCGGACGGTTCCCTTTTGGTTCATAGATATGCCTGGGTGCATTCGGCGATGACGGCGGGCGAGGAGAACCGCCATCGGGTTGGACGCAAACGGGGAGGGGAAAACATGCGCGAATGGTTGGCAGAGTGGACGACGCGCGAACGCCGGCTGGCGGCAATGGTGGTTGTGCTGGCGGTGGCCGTGCTGAGCCTGTTTGCGTATATCCTCTGGGGGGAAACGCACGAGGCGACGTGGACGGCCGACCTGGCGGTTCTGGATGCGGCAGACGAAGCCGTCCCTGGGGCAGGGGTGCCGCGGGGAGCAGCGGAACACAATGCGCAGGCTGCCGGCCCAACCGAGCGACCCAAGACGGTGACCGTTGACGTGAAGGGCGCGGTGAACCGACCGGGGGTGGTCGTTCTGCCTGAGGGAAGCCGCGTGCAAGACGCCGTGCGCGCTGCGGGTGGCCTCGCCCCGAACGCGGATGTTGAGCGGGTCAACCTTGCCGCGCCCCTTACCGACGGGATCGCCGTTGTCATTCCACGGCAAGGGGAAAATCCCGCTTTGGCGGGGGAGCTTGCCCCGACCGGCGCCGGACAAGGGGAAAAGCTGGATCTCAATCGGGCCACGGTGGCCGAGCTGGACGCGCTTCCCGGCATCGGCCCGTCAAAGGCGGCGGCAATCGTCAAGTACCGCGAGGAAAACGGCCCCTTTCGCGCGGTGGAGGACCTGTTGGACGTGCCCGGCATCGGTCCGGCGCTGTTGGAACAGATCCGGGACCGCGTGGTGGTTCGATAAAAAACGAGCACCCGTTCGCTTGACACATGGGAAAAATTTTTGATCTTTTATAAAAAGGGGGGTCATAAAGGAGAATGGAAGTCGGAAGGAATCCGTTTTTTTGGGGGTGAGACGGGTACGCAGGTTTGAAAGCGTTACCAAGATGTGCGGACTTTCTCTTTTTTCGGGGATTGAAATCGATTTCAATCTCGACGGACGTCGCAGCAGCCACACCAGCGACGCGGAAAGGGGTAGGAGGATGGAACACCGGCTGGGCATCATCGGAGCCGGCGGCATCGCCCGGGAGGTTCACGTGCCCGTGCTGCGGACCTTTTCCGACGTCAAGATTGTCGCCGTAGCCGATGTAGATCGAGCGGCGGCTGAACGATTGGCCGGTGTGCACGGGATTCCCCATGTGATGACGGACTACCGTGAGTTGCTTGCGCGCTCCGATGTCGACGTCGTGTTGATCAGCACGCCGAATCACCTCCACGCCGAGATGGCCGTTGCCGCCCTCGAGGCGGGGAAGCATGTCCTGCTCGAAAAGCCGATGGCTACCTGTGCCGCGGAAGCGGAACGCATTGCCGCCAAGGCCCGCGAATGCGGCCGCATCCTCATGGTCGGCATGAACAACCGCTTTCGCCCCGATGCCCAGCAACTGAAGCGGTACCTGGAGGGCGGGGCCTTCGGGGACGTCTACCACGTCCGCACCGGATGGCTGCGGCGAGCGGGCATTCCTTCGTGGAGCCGGTGGTTTACCGACAAGGCGCGCGCCGGCGGCGGGGTGCTGCTTGACATTGGCGTGCACATGCTCGACCTGGCGTTGTGGCTGCTCGGAAACCCCCGGGTGGTTCTAGTGACCGGGAAAACCTTTCAAACCTTCACCCGTCCCGAGGCACGCCAGACGCGCATGTGGGCGCCGGCGGCATCCGACGGCGCCTATGACGTGGAAGACTTCGCCGTGGCCTTTCTCCATCTGGAAACGGGTGCCACGCTGACCCTCGAGGTGAGCTGGGCGGCCAACCTGGCGCGCGACGTACAGTTTGTGCACCTGTTTGGGACAGGAGCCGGCGCGGTGTTGGAAGAAATCGATTTCAGTGACCGCCGCTTCACGGTGTACACCGAGCGGTTCGGATGCCTGGTTGACGAATCGCCCCGGGTTAAGTGGGAGCCGTGGGGCGACCGCGTGGCGATGTGGCGGCACTTCTTGGACTGCGTGAAGACGGGGCAGCCCCCCAGCGCGGCGGTAGAGGAGGCCGTGCAGGTACAGCGCATCCTTGACGCCATCTACACCGCTTCCGAAACCGGTCAGCCGGTTGCCCTGAGGTGACGGATGGCGACGATTCGGGATGTGGCCAAGCTGGCCCGCGTCTCTCCTGCGACGGTCTCCCGCGTGCTGTCCGGAAAAGGTGCGGTGTCGGAGGCGACGCGCCGCCGCGTGCTCGACGCGATGGCCGCGCTCAACTATGAACCCAACGCCTTGGGACGTAACTTGCGAAAGCAGGAGACAAAGACGGTCATCGTTCTGATTCCCGACATCAAGAACCCGTTCTTTTCCGAGATTATCCGCGGCATTGAGGATGTGGCCATTCGCGAGGGGTACACCATCCTCCTCGGCAATACCGACAACGACGTCAAGCGGGAGGCGGAATACCTGCGGATTCTGAATGCCAAGCGGGCCGACGGACTGATCCTCACCACGGCGCGGGTGGAGAAGGACCACATCCTTGCGCTGGCGCGCCAAAAGCCGGTCGTCCTCGCCTGCGAATACCTCCTCGATGCCGACGTGCCGTCCGTTTCCATCGACAACGTGTCGAGCGCGCGCAAGGCAACGGCTCATCTCCTGTCGCTGGGGCACACCCGTATCGCCCATTTGACGGGTCCGCTCCACGTCATCATCTCCCGTGACCGCTTGCAGGGCTATCAGCAAGCGCTGCACCAGCACGGGCTTTCCGTCGATCCGGCCCTGGTGCAAGAAGGTGACTGGACCCTTGATTCGGGTTATCTTCTGATGCGCAAGCTGCTCGCCCTCGCGCACCCGCCTACGGCCGTGTTTGCCGCCAACGACGAGATGGCCATTGGCGCGATTCGCGCGGTCCGCGAACGGGGCTTGCGGGTACCGGACGACATCGCCATCGTGGGTTTTGATGACATTGCCTATGCCGCGTACGTCGATCCGCCGCTGACGACGGTCGCCCAACCGTGCTATGAAATTGGGCGGACGGCGATGGAGATGGTCCTGCACCTGATCCGCGGCGAGCCGATTCCGCAGCCGCAGCGGGTGCTGGAAGATCGCCTGGTCATCCGCCGTTCCTGCGGGACCCCCCGGCGAAGGAACGACAAGGGCAGTGGAGCCAGGATGCCAGTTGAAGGCCCGATTCACCAATCCAAGGGGAGGGGCAAGGCATGAATCCGATTCGTGTTGGCGTGATCGGATGCGGCAGCATCGCCAAGCATCGCCATCTGCCGGAGTACGCCGCCAATCCGCACGCCCAAATCGTGGCCGTGTGTGACGTTGTCCGTGAGCGCGCCGAAGCGGCTGCCAGCCGTTACGGGGCCGAGGCGTACACCGATTGGCGGGCCATGCTAAAGCGCGGCGACCTCGATGCCGTCAGCGTCTGCACACCGAACGACTTGCATGGGCCGATCACCATTGCCGCTCTGGAGGCAGGCATCCACGTCCTGTGCGAAAAGCCGATGGCCACGTCGGCGGAGGAAGCGGAGGCGATGATCCGCGCCGCCGAATCCAGCGGCAAAATCCTGATGATTGCCCACAACCAGCGGTTCATGAAGGCGCACGTAAAGGCCAAGCAGATCCTCTCCTCCGGCGCTCTAGGACGTGTGCTCACCTTCCGCACCACCTTCGGCCATGCCGGTCCGGAGACGTGGAGCGTCGAGGGGGCAGGTGGGTGGTTTTTCCGCAAGGAACGGGCCTTCCTCGGCGCCCTCGGCGACCTGGGCATCCACAAGGTCGACCTCTTGCGCTGGCTCCTCGACGATGAAATTGTGGAAGTGGCGGCGCTGATGGGCACGCTGGAGAAGGCCGACACCGACGTGGAAGACAACGCGGTATGCATTCTGCGCACGCGCCGGGGCGTCATCGGTACGATGGTGTCCAGCTGGACCTACAAGCCCTACGAGGACAACAGCACGGTCCTTTACTGTGAGCGCGGCACGCTGCGTATCGGCGAAAACCCCGATTACCAGGTGGTGGTCGACTACGCCGGCGGCGAGCGGGAGCTGCACCGCGTCGGGAAGATCCAGACCAACGAAGAGGGCGGACAGACGGCCAGCGGGGTCATCGACGCGTTCCTCGAGAGCATCGTCAAGGGAACGCCGCCGCTCGTGCCCGGCGAGGAAGGGTACCGCTCGCTCAAGGTGATCCTTGCCGCGGTGAAGTCGGCCGAGACGAAGCGCGTCGTGGCGGTGGAATGAGCGGCGCGGTCCGTTGAACGACTTTGGTGAAACCGAAAACGTTTTAGGCGCCCGGCGAAGACCGCGGGTGCCCAACCCAGGGGAGGAGGAGTGCCGGTGAAGCTCGGCGTCTTTACCGTTCTGTTCCGCGACATGCCCTTTGAGGCGATGCTCGATTTCGTGAAGGCGCACGGTATCGAAGCGGTGGAGATCGGCGCGGGCGGCTATCCCGGAAAGGATCACTGCGATCCCGCGGTGCTCCTGGCCGATGAGGCCAAACGCAAGGCGTTCAAAAAGGCGGTGGAGGAGCGGGGACTCCTCATCAGCGCCCTCAGCGTGCACGGCAACCCCCTACACCCGCAGAAGGAGGTGGCGCAGCGCTTCCACGACGACTTCGTGCAAACGGTGCTGCTGGCCGAGCAGTTGGAGGTGCCCGTGGTCAACGTCTTTTCCGGCTGCCCGGGCGACCACGAAGGGGCCAAGTACCCCAACTGGCCGGTGATGGCCTGGCCGCACGACTTTCAGGAGGTGCTGGAGTGGCAGTGGCGGGAGAAGATTATCCCCTACTGGAAAGAGTGGGGGAAGTTTGCGGCCGATCACCACGTGAAGCTGGCCTTTGAGCTGCACGGCGGCTTCTCCGTCCATTCGCCCGACACGCTGCTCAAGCTGCGTGAGGCGGTGGGCGAGGTGATCGGGGCCAACCTCGACCCCAGCCACTTGTTCTGGCAGGGCATCGATCCGGTGCAGGCCATCCGCATTCTGGGCAGCGCCGGGGCCATCTTCCACGTGCACGCCAAGGATACCGGGATTGATTGGGGCAATGCGGCCCGCAATGGGCTCCTGGACGCCCGTCCCTTTACCGACCTTGCCAATCGCAGCTGGATCTTCCGCACCGTGGGCTTTGGCCATGACCTGAAGGTGTGGCGGGACATTGTCAGCGCGTTGCGCCTGGTTGGCTACGACTATGTGCTCAGCATCGAACACGAGGATGCCCTCATGTCGCCGCAGGAAGGGTTCCGCAAGGCCGTGGCCAACCTCAAGCAGGTTATAATGGAAGAGCCGGTCGGCGACATCTGGTGGGCATAGGGCGAAAGCCTGTCAACCGCACGCTGAATCCGATGGGGAGGGAGGAACAGCCATGCGCGCATGGCGAAAAGCGCTCAGCGGCTTGCTTGCCGCAATGATGGTCATTTCCCTTGCCGCCTGCGGTTCGGGAGGCAATGAAGCGGCGCCTTCCGGAGACGGTGGCGGGGCGAAAAGCGGGGAAAAGGTCAAGATCGTGTATGCCCGCGGCAAAGACGTGACGGGGGCGACGCTAAAAATCGTTGAGGAATTTGAAAAGCGGCACCCCAACATCGACGTGGAATTCCGCGAAATGCCGGCGGATACGGGGCAAAGCCACGACCAGTACGTGACGATGCTCAGCGCCAAGTCGGACGAGATTGACGTCTTCGACTTGGACGTGATCTGGCCGGCGGAGTTCGCCCAGGCCGGGTATCTCCTGCCGCTCGACCGCTTCATCGAGCGGGACGGCATCAACCTGGACAACTACATTCCCGGCGCTGTCGAGGCGGGGAACTACAACGGTCAGCAGTGGGCGATGCCCAAGTTCCTCGACGCTGGACTCCTGTACTATCGAAAGGATTTGGTGAAGAATCCGCCCAAGACGTGGGACGAGCTCCTGGCCCAGGCCAAGGAACTGAAGGGCAAGGGTGGCACGCAGTTTGGCTACCTGATGCAAGCGAAGCAGTATGAAGGCCTGGTGTGCAACTTCATCGAGTTCATCGCCTCCTATGGCGGAAAGGTGCTCGACGACAAGGGCAATGTGGTCATCAACAGCCCCGAGACGATCAAGGGTCTGAAGAAGATGATCGAGATCGTCCGGTCCGACGTGGTCCCGCAGAACATCACCACCTTCACCGAACTGGAGACGCACACGGCGTTCATCGAGGGCCAGGCGCCGTTCACCCGCAACTGGCCGTACATGTACGCCCTGGTGCAGGACAAAAACCAGTCGAAAGTGGTGGACAAGGTTGGTGTGGCGCCGTTGCCTGCGGGTGACGCCGGTTCCGTGGCGACGCTAGGCGGCTGGCTGACGGGGATCAACAAGTACACCAAGCATCCGGAAGAGGCGTGGGAGTTTGTCAAGTTCATGACCGGTCCGGAAGGGCAAAAGATCACGGCCATCTATGGTGGCTCGTCGCCGACGTACCTCCCGCTGTATGACGATCCGGAGGTGCAGAAGGCCAGCCCGTTGTTCTCCGAAAAGGAATACGTGGAAGCGGTCAGCAAGGCGGTGCCGCGTCCGGTCACGCCGGTGTATCCGAAGATTTCCGACATCATCCAGATTGAGGTGTCGAAGGCGCTGGCCGGCCAGCAGACGGCGGAAGAAGCCGTCAAGAACATGGAGCAGAAGCTCAAGGAAGTGCTCGGGAAGTAAGGGTGTCCGTCGCCTGCTCGCGGCGCCAATATGCGGAAGTTAAGAGCCGTAGCCTTCGCCTGCGGCTCTTAACTTCCTTTCCTTTACGTCTGGTTCATCGATTTCTGTCGATTTCTCCGGAAAGTGGGTGATTCAATGCGGCAGACCAACTTGCGGCAAACGGTTGACCCGTCGGCATCCTCGTCGTCGACGGAAACGAACCCACCGACGCGGCGCAAGGACCGTTTCCCCTTGCGGTTTTCGGAGAAAACCATCGGGTACCTGTTCGTCCTGCCGACGATCCTCCTCATCGCCGCCATCGCTATCTGGCCCGTTGTGCGCTCGTTTTGGCTCAGCCTGTACGACATCCGCCTCAACGATCCGGCGAAAACGGCCATTCACCGGACATACGGCCTCGATATGGAGGTGTATGCAGGCAAATACCCGCTCCTGTTGCGGGCGCTTGACCGGGAGATCAAGCAGGCTGACGCGCCAACGAAAACATCCTTAGCCGAGGCCAAGGACCGGCTGGAGAGCCTTCATGACGAGCTGATGAAGGACGAGGACTTTGCCGAGCGCTGGGAGGAGGTGAACCGGCTGCTCGACGCGTTCCAGCCGGTTCCGCCGAACCTCAAAACTGTCGACCTTGATCGGGATGAGGCCGAACGCGTGAAGGCGACGCTGCGCGATGTGGAAAAAACCCTTGCCCAGATTGACCCCGCCAAACTGCAGCGTCCCAACGACGTTACCGGGCTCCTTTCCGGCATCAGCGGCGCGCTGATTGAGCCCAATTTTGTCGGGTTTGCCCACTACACGCGCTTTCTCCACGAACCACGCCTGTGGATGGCGTTGTGGAACACCACGGTGTTTACGGTTGTCTCCGTCTCCCTTGAGCTGGTGCTGGGCCTGGGCATCGCGTTGCTCATCAACCGGTCCTTTAAAGGGCGCGGGCTTGTGCGCGCGGCGGTGTTGATCCCCTGGGCCATCCCCACCGTCATCTCGGCGTTAATGTGGAAATTCCTCTACGACGGGCAAAACGGGATTGTCGCCAAGCTGTTTGCTGAGATCGGGATCATTGACAACATGGCCACCCTGCTCACCACCAAATGGGGCGCCATGTTCGCGGTGATCTTTGCCGATGTGTGGAAGACGACGCCCTTTATGGCCCTGCTGCTTCTCGCCGGTCTGCAGACGATTCCCCAGTCGCTCTATGAAGCGGCCGAGGTGGACGGCGCGTCGCGGATCCAGCAATTCTTCCGTATCACCCTGCCCCTCTTAAAGCCGACGATCCTGGTGGCGCTGTTGTTCCGCACGCTCGACGCGTTCCGCGTCTTTGACCTCATTTACGTGCTGACCGGGGGCGGTCCGGCCAACTCGACGGAGACCATTTCCATCTACGCGTACAAGACGATGTTCGCCCAGCTGAACTTCGGTGCCGGATCGGCCTTGTCGGTGATCGTCTTCCTGTGCGTGGCCCTCATCAGCATCTTCTATATCAAGCTGTTGGGCGCCAACGTGCTGGGCGAAGAGAAGGCGCGGTAAGGAGGGGAAGCCCAGATGTCGAAAAAGGCAGGACCCGGGTTTTACGTGTTTCTGGCCGTGTTCGTCTTCGTGGTGCTGTTCCCCTTTTTCTGGCAACTGCTGGCCTCGTTCAAGCCACCGAACGAGCTGTTTGGTGAGGCGGCCTTTCGCGTCTGGATCGACAACCCCACGCTGGACAACTACGTGCGGGTCTTTTCCCAACGGCCCTTTTTGACATACCTGTGGAACAGCACCGTTGTTGCCACGCTGACCACGGCATACTGCCTGGTCGTCGCGTCGCTGGCCGCCTATGCGCTGGCACGGCTCGAGTTTAAGGGCAAGGCGGTAGTACTTGGTCTTGTGCTCGCCGTGTCGATGTTCCCTCAGATCGCCACTATTTCGCCCATCTTCCTGTTCATGCAGGAAACGGGGCTGACGAACAGCTATCTGGGCTTGATCCTGCCCTACACCACCTTTGCTCTGCCGCTGGCTGTGTGGAACCTGACTGTGTTTTACCGTAAAATTCCTGTTGATTTGGAGGAAGCGGCCAAGATCGACGGGGCGACAGTGTTGCAAACGTTCCGCAAGATCATTCTTCCTCTGGCCATGCCGGGCACGTTTACCACAGCCATCCTCGTCTTCCTGGCGGCATGGAACGAGTTCTTCTTCGCCTTGACGATTAACACCGAAGAGGCGATGAAGACCGTTCCGGTGGGCATCGTCATGTTCCAGGGCCAGTACACGATCCCGTGGGGCGAAATCGCCGCCGCGTCGATCATCGTGACCATTCCGCTGGTCATCATGGTCCTTATTTTCCAGAAGCGGATTATCTCGGGGCTTACGGCGGGCGCGGTGAAGGAATGAGCCGCGCCGGCCGGCTTGGCCCCGGCTTTCGCGCGATTCTGGTATCCCGTGTAGGTGCCCCCGCGAAAGCTCGCGGGGCGCTTTTTTTGGGCTTGGGGGTACGTACGCGGGCGAACAGTCGGGCGCGATCCGCTCTGTGGCACGGCATCCAATCGCTGGTTGACAACGGATGGTCCTTTTCCTATAATAGTCTTAACAATCTGATAAACATAATTGTCAGAAGTATATTGATAAAATTGTAAACGTATACAGGGAGGGGATGCCCATGAAGGCTGCGGTGGTAAACCAATTTAAGGAAAAGTTGGAGATCAAGGATGTACCGGTTCCCGAGATCGGACCGGGCGAAATCCTCGTGAAAATCAAAGCGTGCGGGGTGTGCCATACCGACCTGCATGCCGCGCATGGGGATTGGCCGGTAAAACCAAAGCTTCCCTTGATCCCGGGGCACGAGGGCGTCGGTGTCGTTGAGGCGGTTGGCCCGGGGGTCACCTCGCTCAACGTAGGCGATCGGGTGGGAATTCCCTGGCTCCATTCCGCGTGTGGCGAATGCGAGTATTGTTTAACCGGACAGGAAACGTTGTGTCCGCACCAGCTGAACACCGGTTATTCGGTGGACGGATGCTACGCCGAATATTGCAAGGCTCCCGCATCTTATGTCGTCAAAATCCCCGACAATTTGGGGTTTGAGGAAGCGGCGCCGATCTTTTGCGCGGGAGTAACAACGTATAAGGCGTTGAAAGTTTGCAACGCCAAACCGGGTGACTGGGTTGCCATCTACGGCATTGGCGGTCTGGGCCACGTGGCCGTACAGTATGCCAAGGCCATGGGATACAATGTCATCGCCGTCGATCTGGTCGATGAGAAGCTGGAGCTCGCGAAAAAACTGGGTGCGGACGCAACCCTCAACGGGACGAAGGTCGATCCGGCGCAGGAGATTCAAACGCGGTTCGGCGGTGTGCAAGCGGCGATCAGCGTGGCGGTAACGAAGAAAGCGTTCACGCAGGCGTACCATTCCCTGAAGCGCGGCGGCACCCTGGTTGTGGTCGGCTTGCCGAATGACGAACTGCCGATTCCCATTTTTGACACGGTTCTCAACGGGGTCACGGTGAAAGGGTCGATTGTGGGAACGAGAAAGGACTTGCAAGAGGCCCTGGAATTCGCCGCCCAAGGAAAGGTGAAGGTCAACATCGAGACCCAGCCACTGGAAAAGATCAATGATGTGTTTGCGCGCATGGAAAAGGGGCAGATTCATGGTCGCGTTGTTCTCACCTTGGAGTGAGCGGAAACAACGGGAGAGACAACCGGGTGGAAAAACGCGGTCGGGGGAAGGCATCCCGGCCGCGTTTAAACGTTGAAAATGGGATGGAGGGATATGGAGGAAGAACATGTTTCGCGAACTCCTGCGTTTTCCGATCGTCCAGGCCCCGATGGCCGGCGGGGTCTCCACCCCTGCGCTTGTCGCTGCCGTGTCGCAGGCTGGTGGCCTGGGATTCCTCGCGGCCGGCTACAAAACCGCTGACGCCATGCGGGAAGAAATCCGGACGGTGCGGACGCTCACCGACGAACCGTTTGGAGTCAACCTCTTCGTTCCGAGCCGGGAGGATGTCGATTTCGAAGCCGTTTTGCAGTACCGGAACCGTTTGGAGGGCGAGGCGCGGCGGCGCGGTGTGGAGCTGGGGGAACCGGTGGCCGATGAGGACGACTGGGAGGCCAAACTTGAGGTGCTCCTGAAGGAACCGGTGCCGGTGGTGAGCTTTACCTTTGGCTGTCCGTCACCTGACGTGATCGACGCGCTGAAAAAGCGGGGCTCCTGTGTCGTGGTGACGGTTACCACCCCCCAGGAGGCCATCACCGCCCATCGTGCCGGTGCCGATGCGCTGTGCGTGCAGGGGGTGGAAGCCGGGGGACATCGGGCATCGTTCCGCAACCGGCTGTCCGCGGAAGAGGATTATCCGCTCCTCGTGTTGCTGCGCCTCGTACGGCAGGAGGTGCCGTTGCCTCTCCTCGCCGCCGGCGGCATTATGAACGGACGCGATGTGGCGGCGGTGTTGGCGGCGGGCGCGTGTGCGGCCCAGATGGGCACGGCATTTCTCCGGTGCCCGGAAAGCGGAGCCCATCCGGTTCACAAAGCGGCCCTCGTTGACCCGCGATTCACCTCGACGACGTTGACGCGCGCCTTTACCGGCAGGCGTGCCCGAGGATTGGTCAATCGCTTTATACGGGAACATGATGCGGCCGCACCGGCCGCATACCCCCACCTGCACCATCTCACCCAGCCCCTCCGAAGGGCGGCGGCGCAGGCCGGCGACCCGGAGGGCATGGCGCTGTGGGCGGGGCAAGGCTTTCGTTTGGCCCGCGAGATACCGGCCGCGGAACTCGTGCACCAGCTGATGGACGAGGCGCGCCAGGGGCTTGCGGAGGTGTCCCAAACGCTCTGCGGGCGTTCCGATGCGCCCAACGCGCACGGTTTCCGTTGACAAAGGGGGGACGTGCGCCCTATAATGAGCGTAACGTTGCGTCAATCCATAATCTTTCGCCTTCTTCAATCCGCAAGGAGAAGGCTCCTCTTATCGCGAGAGGCGGAGGGACTGGCCCGATGAAGCCCGGCAACCGGTGGGATCCAGCGGTAGCAGACTCCCACAACGGTGCCAATTCCTGCAGAATCCTGCGCGGATTCTGAGAGATGAGAGGGGCGTAATGCGGTTGAAACGCCCCTTCTCGATGGAGAAGGGGCGTTGCCCTTGATAGGGGGCCTGTGGCGCGCCGGCGCCCCGGGACATTTGACCACGAGGAGGAAGGAGCGCATGAGCATCGAGACGCAAACTGCCAATGCCCATCGTCTGGAAACCCTGGCCATCCACGCCGGCCAGCAGCCCGATCCGACGACGGGGGCCCGGGCCGTGCCGATCTACCAGACGACGTCGTACGTCTTCCGCGACACCGACCATGCCGCCAACCTGTTTGCCCTGAAGGAGTCCGGCAACATCTACACGCGGATCATGAACCCGACCAATGACGTGCTGGAGCAGCGCGTGGCGGCCCTGGAGGGCGGGGTAGGCGCCCTGGCGGTAGCCTCGGGGCAGGCGGCGGTCACCTACGCCATCCTGAACATCGCCCAGGCGGGAGACGAGATCGTCTCCGCCACCAGCCTCTACGGCGGGACGTACAATTTGTTTCACTACACGCTGCCCAAGTTCGGCGTGACGGTGAAGTTCGTCGACGCGCGGGACCCGGAAAACGTCCGCCGCGCCATCACCGGCCGCACCAAGGCGGTGTTCGCCGAGATGATCGGCAACCCCAGGCTGGACGTGCTGGATATCGAGGCCATCGCCGAGGTAGCCCATGCCCACGGCATTCCGCTTATCGTCGACAACACCGTGCCCACGCCGTTCCTGTGCCGGCCCTTTGACCACGGCGCCGACATCGTCGTCCATTCCGCGACGAAATTCATCGGCGGCCATGGCACGACCATCGCCGGGATCATCGTCGACAGCGGCAAGTTCGACTGGACCAACGGCAATTTCCCTGCCTTCACCGAGCCGGATCCCAGCTATCACGGGATGGTCTTGAGCGAGGCCTTCGGAAACATGGCCTACATCCTGAAGGCACGCGTCCAGCTCCTGCGCGACACGGGGGCGGCCCTTTCGCCCTTCAACGCCTTCCTCCTGCTGCAGGGCCTGGAGACACTCCATCTGCGCATGGAGCGGCACAGCGAAAACGCGCGGAAGGTGGCGGAGTTCTTGGCCGGCCATCCCTATGTGGAATGGGTCGACTACCCCGGTTTGCCGGACAGCCCGTATCACGAGCTGGCCAAGAAGTACCTGCCGCGCGGGCAGGGCGCCCTCGTTACCTTCGGGATTCGCGGAGGCCTGGAGGCGGGGAAGAAATTCATCAACAGCGTCAAGCTCCACTCCCACCTGGCCAACATCGGCGACGCCAAGTCGCTGGTGATCCACCCGGCCAGCACGACACACCAGCAGCTCACCCCCGAGGAACAGGCGCAAACTGGCGTGACGCCGGAGCTGGTGCGGCTGTCGGTGGGGCTGGAGCACATCGACGACATCCTCGAGGACCTCGACCAGGCGCTGCGGGCCAGCCAGCGGTGAAAACGGAGTGGAGGGAAGCGGCCGGAAAACCGGCTCCTTTAGCCTGGAAAAGCCTCCTCGGTTCCAACGCAGCCGAGGGGGCTTTCTGTGCCTGTTTCTCAGGGCTCGCGCGATGGCCACATGTGACCGCGGCCGGAACATGCCGGCCGTTTTTTGTGCGCTTCCGGTTGGGGATCACCGCGCAGGCTGAAGGGAGCGCAAGGGGTGTCGAACAAACGGGTGAGTCAAGCGCGGGGCACAACGTGTAACGCTCACCGCACGTTTGCCACGGAAGGTGCTTTGTTTTTTCCCCTTACGTCCTCAGCAAGGAGACATTAAAATGGAAACGACAGGCTTGGTTACGCAGCTCCTGCAAAATGCCGCCAGAAAGGGGGATGGCGATGACCCGACGGCGCAAAAGCTGGGACGAGTATTTCATGGACCTTGCCTTCACCGTTGCCGAACGGGCGACCTGCCCGCGCCGGCACGTGGGGGCGGTTCTGGTGAAGAACAAGAAGCTGATGGGCACGGGGTACAACGGCAGCCCGGCCGGCGTAGCGGACTGCTATGACCGCGGCTGTCTCATCGAGCGCTACGTGGAAGACGGCGTTGAGCACGAACGGTGCATCCGCTCGATCCATGCCGAGGTGAACCTGATTCTTTTCACCGACCGCGCCGACCGGGAAGGGGGCACGGTGTACGTTACCGACGAGCCGTGCTGGAATTGCGCCAAGATGCTCGCCAACAGCGGGATTGTGGAGATCGTGTACGAACGGCCATACGAAAAGGACCATGAAAAGGTGGAGCGCCTCATGGCCGAGGCGGGCATTCGCCTGCGCCAATACGTACGCGAGCGTATGCGGGATGAGCAGGCGTGACGGCGCGGCCGGGCCTGTGGGCAGGACTGGGGACATGCGGCGGCACGGCCCTGGCCTTTGCCCTGGCCGATCGGCGGTGGGCGCTCTTTTGGGCCACGCTTTGCGCCCTCGGCGGGATGGTGGCGCTCGGGGTGGGGGTGCGAATTCGGGCGCGAACGGCACGGTGGCTGGCCCTCGGGACGCTTTTTGCGGCGCTGGCCCTTGCGCGGACCGCCGGTTCTCCCGCCCTTACCCCCTCGGCGCTTGAAACCCTTGGCGCGCAGGAGGGGATGACGGTAACGTTGGACGGCGTGGTGGCGGAACCGCCGCGCCTCGACGGTGACCGGCTGCAGCTTTTGGTGCGGGGAGCGGGGGTGCGGCTGGGTGCGGCCAAGGGGGAATTGGACGGCGAACGGGTCCTGGTGCGCGTGCGGCTGGCCCATCCGGGCGACCGCCGCGCGGCAGAAGGGCTGGGGCGTGGCGATCGCGTGCGCATTGCGGGTGTGCTCGAGCGGCCCTCGCCTCCGCGCAACCCCGGCGCCTTTGACTACCGCCGGTATCTGGAACGGCAGGGCATTCGCTGGATTGTTCGGGTGAGCGGGCTTGCGGCCGTCGACGTGGATCCCGGCCGACGGTTTTCTCCCCTGCGCTGGGCCGACGACGCGCAGCGGCGGCTTTCTGCCGTGCTGGACGACACCCTTTCCCCGCAGACGGCGGGATTTCTGCAGGCCCTTGTGCTTGGCGACCAGCGCGCCCTCGACCCGGAAGCGATGGAGATGCTGACACGCCTCGGCCTCCGCCACGCTGTGGCGATATCGGGGCTGCACGTGAGCCTGGTGGTTGCACTATTTTTACTTTTTTTGCGTGGTGTAGGGGTCACGCGCGAGCGGGCGGTCATCGGGCTGCTTGTCTTCGTTCCGGCCTATGTCGCGCTAACCGGAATGAGTCCGTCGGCCGTGCGCGCCGGGTTGATGGCCGAGCTGGCCCTCTTCCTTGTTGCCTTTCGCCGCTTGACCGACGCGCTGAACGCATGGGGCTGGGCGTTGGCAGTGTCGCTGCTCTGCGTTCCGGCGTGGCTGTTTTCGCCGGGCTTTCAGCTGTCCTACGCCGTCACTTGGGGGCTACTTGTTGCCGCGCTGCCGCTTGCCGAACACATGCCAAAGGTCCCGGCGCCGCTTCGCGCGCCAGTGGCGGTGACCCTCGTGGCCCACGTCGTCTCCTTCCCATTGGTTGTGGGGCATTTCCACAATATCCATGGGCTGACGCTGGTGGCCAACCTGCTGCTGGTGCCGGTGGTGTCGCTCCTTCTTTTGCCCCTCGGCACGGTGGTGCTTCTATTGGCGCTGGTGCATCCGGCGCTGGCCTTCGTTCCGGCGCGTCTGGCCGACGGCGCGGTGGCGCTGTTTTTCACGTTGGCGGCGGTGCTGGATCGCCCGCTCCTCTACACCGGTTGGCCGCCGCCGCCCGCCTGGTGGTGGCCGCTGTATGGACTGGCTCTCGGGGTGTGGGTGTACGGGCTCACGCGCTGGGAGCACCGCCGGGTGTGGATGGTTTTCGGCGCGGTCGGGGTTCTGCTGCTGGTCAGCCGTTGGGTGGGCGGGGATGGCGCTGCGGTGCGCGTCACCTTTTTGGATGTGGGGCAGGGCGATGCCGCGGTGGTGGAAGCGGACGGGAAGGTGTTCCTGATCGACGGCGGCGGGCAGCCGGCCATCCCGGCCGAAGCGTGGCGGCGCCGGCGCGATCCCTTTGATCCGGGGGCGGACGTGGTGGTGCCGTACCTGCTGTATCGCGGCGTGCGGCGGATCGACACGGTGTTTGTGTCCCACGGCGACGAGGATCATCTCGGTGGGCTGTTTGCCGTCGTACAACAGCTGAGGGTGAAGGAAGTGGCGGTGGGTCCCGGTTTCGGGCGCAACGCGCGGGAGCAGGCTTTTTTGGAGCTTTGCACCCGGCAAGGCGTTTCCGTGCGCCGGGTGGTTGCGGGATTCACGCGGCAGGTCGTTCCTGGTGTCTACTGGCGCGTGGTGCATCCAACCCGGGCGGGATGCCCCGGTTGTACGGAGAACGATGCTTCTCTCGTGCTGGCCCTTCACGCTTACAGACGCGTGGTTCTCTTCACCGGGGATGTTGAGCAGCGGAGCGAGCGGGCGATGGTGGCCGATCGGCGTGTAGGGGATGTGGACGTGTTGAAGGTGGCCCACCACGGGAGCAAGACCTCGACGAGCGAGGCGTGGCTGTCGGTGGTGCGTCCGGAATGGGCCGTCGTGTCCGTCGGGGAGCAGAACCGCTACGGTCACCCGCATCCCGCCGTGGTGGAGCGGCTGGGTCGCCACGGCGCGCGGGTGCTGCGCACCGATCGCCACGGCGCCATCGAGGTCTTCATCCGCCCCGACGGGGGATTGCGCGTGGTGCCGACGCTTCCTTCCCCGTCCGAAGCAGGTGCTGGCACGCCCTGGGGGGCAGGCGACGCGAACGCAACCTGCGGCGGTTCAGGTACGTCAACTGTTTGGAGAGGAGGACGTGCGCGTGGTTGACCCGCGTTTGATCCGCGATGCCCAAGCGGGAAACCGGGAAGCGATGATTGAGCTGCTTCGACAAATCGAGACGCCCGTGTACCGGACGGCATACTATTTGCTGGGCAATGAGCAGGACGCACTGGACGTGACCCAGGAAGCCCTTTTGCGCGTGTTTACGAAACTGCACACGTATCAAGAAAAGGCCCACTTCCACACATGGGTGCAGCGCATCGTCACCAACCTGTGCATTGACCTGTACCGCCGCCGCAGCGACAGCGTCATGTTCGAGGCGTGCGACGGCAGCCTGCCCGATCGCATCAGTGTGGAAGAGGAAGTGGAACGCCTCGACCTGGTCGCCGACGTGAAAGAAGCGATCAATCGCCTTCCGCTCCACCAGCGCGCGGTCGTCATCCTGTGCTACCTGCAGGACTTCTCCTATCAAGAGATCGCCGACGCGCTCAATCTCCCGCTTAACACGGTGAAATCCCACCTGTTTCGGGCCCGCCAACAGTTGAAGGTCTGGCTGCAAGACCACGTGAAAGGAGGGGTGCGGGGATGAGCTGCGACGAGGTGATGGACGCGATGAACCGCGAGCTCGACGGAGACCTGACCGCCGAAGAGCGCCAGCGCATGCAGCATCATTTGCTCAACTGCCCGCGATGTGTCCTGTTGTACGAGCGCTTGCGTTGTACGAGCGCTTGCGGCGGCTTTCATCGCAACTGGAAAGCTTGCCAAAGGTGCAGCCACCGTATTCGGTTGTCGACGCGCTGCTCCCCCGTCTTGAGCAGATGCCGTTGCCGACGGCGCGGAAGGTGCGGCGTCGGAGGATGGCATGGCGGCGCCTGATCCTTTGGACCGGCGGCAGCGTGGCGGTGGCGCTGCTTGGCGTGATGGCCGTGGTGGCCGAGATTCACGAGGGACAACTCTCCGCTCCACAGGACGGCGTTGTCTTGGAAACGGAGCGTGCCGACCAGGCGGGGGAGGTACCCCGATCGGGTGCCGCATCGCCGTTGGCATCGGCGCTCCGTCCTTCACCGGAAGGGCTGAGGGAACAGTCGGGTGATCCGCCATCGGGCCGCGCGGAACCGTCGCCCCGCGCCGGTAGAACGGAAGGTGGCGGAAGCGCGCTTCAGGCGGCTTCCCCGTTCGGCGGGCGCGGGACCGCACCGTCTTCTGCGCCGGAGGCCAAGTCCACCCATGAGGCATCCCGTACGCCCACTTCCACGCCGGATGTGCCGTCCGTGCCCGAGGCGCCCACTTCGGAAGCGCCGGTCGACCATGAGCCCAACGGCGAACCTCCCGCGCCGCCCCCATCGGACCATGCTACTGCTTTGGTGCCGCCGCAGCAGGAGGAGTCGGGGGCGGAACGTGCTGTTGCCCTTGGGGGTCCGGCCGGATCGGAGCGCCCGGTCGCGAACGCAGGCATCCCGCAGGGAGGAAAGGCGAAGGACGTGTCGAAGGCACCGCTGCCGTCGCCGGACGGCCAGTGGCAGGCGGCGGTGGTGGGAGAGGGCAAAGCAAGGCGCGTCATCGTGTACGACGCGAAGGGCGCAGTGCGGTTTCGCGGCCATGCTCTTTCCCCGATCGCCCGCGTCACGCTACAATGGGAAGGGAATGCGCTCGTCTACGATGTGGTGACGGCGCAAAATGGACGCGAAACGGCGGAGCGGTGGCGGGTAGACATGGCGGCGATGGCGGAGGCACGGCTTACCCAGTCGCCACGCCCGTAACCGAAGGCCCGACGGTCGGGGCCCCATGGGGGGATGGAGAATGGTCACCCCGCAAGACGTGATGCGGGAGCTTGATGCGGGACGCGTTCGGTCCCTCTACGTGTTTTACGGGGAAGAACCCTACTTGATCGACGAAATGGTGCGCAGGTTTGTTGAGCGGCTGGTGCCGCCGGAGGATCGCGACCTCAACGTCGCCGTCTATGACCTGACGGACGTTCCCGTCCAGGTGGTCGTGGAGGATTGGCTAACCTTGCCCTTTGTTGGCGAGCGGCGCCTGGTTGTGGGGACGCAGGCCCTGTTCCTGACGGCGGAACGCCTGCCGAAGAAGGTGGAGCACGATCCCGACGCCCTGCTCAACGCCCTGGTGGCCCCGCCGACCTTTTCCACGCTGGTGCTCACGGTACCGACGGCGAAGCTGGACGAGCGCAAGCGCGTGGTCAAGGCCTTGCGGGAGGCGGCAGCGGTGGTGGCCTTCTCGCCGCTCAAGGGTGCGGCACTTTCCGACTGGCTGGCCGCGCACGCCCGGGATCTCGGCGTCCATCTCGCCGCCGACGCGGCGGAAGAGCTGGTGATGCGCGTGGGCGACGAGCTCCCGTTTTTGGCGACCGAGGTGGAAAAGATGGCGCAGTACGTCGGCCCCGGCGGCACCATCACCGCCGACGTGGTGCGGGAATTGGCCCCGCGCACCCTGGAGCAGGATGTTTTCGCCCTGATCGACAGCGTTTGCCGCGTGGATACGGCAGCGGCGTACCGCATGCTGCGGGATTTGTGGCTGCAGCAGGAAGAGCCCGTTCGGCTCGTTGCCCTCCTGGCCCGCCAGTTTCGGCTGATCCTGCAGGTCAAGACCATGTCCGCCAAGGGGTATGGGACGCAACAGATCGCGCAGCGGCTTCGCGTGCATCCCTACGGCGTAAAGAAGGCGATGGAGCAGGGGCGACGCTTTACCGAGGAGCACTTGCTGGCGATATTGGATGCACTGGCCGAGGCGGACTACTGCATGAAAGCGGGATGGATGGACAAGGAGCTGGCCGTCGAAGCGTTTGTTGCCCGGCTGGCCCACTGGCTGCAGCACAGGGCGCGCAAAGGAGGGAACGGTTCATGATCGTGATCAGCGCGTGTTTGGCGGGCGTGCACTGTCGGTACGACTGCGGCCACAACGGGATCGCGGCCATCGAGGATCTGCTCCGTGTGGGGAAGGCGCTGCCGGTGTGCCCGGAGCAGCTTGGCGGCCTGCCGACGCCGCGCAACCCGGCGGAGATCGTCGGCGGCGACGGTGACGACGTGCTGGACGGGCGCGCACGGGTGATCGACAACCAGGGCCGTGATGTGACGGAGGCCTTTGTCCAGGGAGCCTATCAGGCGTTGCGCATCGCCCAGGCCGCCGGGGCGCGCGTGGCGGTGTTGAAGGAATCCAGCCCCTCGTGCGGCAGTCGCCGCATCTATGACGGAACGTTTCGCAAACAAAAAAAGCCGGGGCACGGCGTGACGGCAGCCCTTTTCCGACGCCACGGCATTCGCGTCGTGTCGGAGGAGGAATTCCTGGCGGCATTGGAGGCCGGGCGGGTGGCGGAGCTGCTGGGCGAAGACGGCGAGGGAACGAAATAAAGAGGGGGAAGCCGGGGACAAGGGAGAGCCGAAAAAAACAAAACGACCCTCAAGCGGGGTCGTTCTTTTTTTGCGGGTCTCCAGGCGTTGCGGGTTGCCGTACCTTACGCCGTCGCTTGCTCGGTTTGACCGCTTTGCTGCACCGCCTTGTTGAACTTTTGCATCAGCCGGGACTTCTTCCGCGCGGCCGCGTTTTTGTGAATGAGGCCTTTGGTCACCGCTTTGTCCAGCTTGCGGCACGCTTCACGCAGGAGCGGCTCCGCCGCTTGCAGGTCGCCGGCTTCCAACGCTTTGAGGTACTTCTTGATCGCCGTCTTCAGCGCCGATTTTTGCGAAGCCCGGTGCATGCGGCGCTTTTCATTTTGGCGTGCCCGCTTGATCGCCGACTTAATGTTGGGCATTCCATTCACCTCCTGAGGGGGATTGGGGTCCGAGACAACACGTCATATTCTACCACGATCCCCTGGGCAATGCAACAACAGCAGAATAACGGAGCGTGTAAAGTTTCAGTAGGAACACGGTGAGGAAAAAACGAAAAGAGACCTCACCGCAAGTTGTCTGGCCAGGCAACTTGCCCCGACACGAAGTCGAGGAGGCGGTGAGGTCTCATGGAATGGATTCGCGAAACCGTGCAAGAAATCCTCCTTCTTGTGCAGGAAATGGCTGACCTCCTGAAGCAAAGCCCGGATTTTGAGGCATTGGAGAAGGGCATCTACCGGCTGGTGCAGCAGGCAACCCTCCGGCTTTTGCAGGCGTCCTGTGCGGAGTTGGATCAACAGTTTATGAAAAACCGGGATCGGAAGCATTTAAAGATCGTGCATCGCAAGGAGCGCACGGTACTGACGCCCTTTGGTGAGGTGCGTATTGAGCGGCGGTACTACGTGGACCGGGAAAGCGGTCAGGGCCGGTACCTTCTGGATGAGGCGCTGGGCTTGGCACCACGCCAGCGGCTTTCGCCGTGGGCAAGACAGTTGGCCGTAGCCCTGGCGGTGGAGATGCCGTATCACCGGGCAGCGGAAGTGCTCAAGCACGTGACGCTTGGGAATGTGGACATCCGGGCCATGAGCATCTGGCAGGAGGTACAAAAGGCCGGTAGGGAATTGGGGCAACAGATCGAACAGCGGCGGCGGGATGTGTTTGAACGGGGCGTAAGCCCCAAAGGGCAACGAAAGAGCTCGGCAGTGTATGTGGAAGCGGATGAGGTTTGGGTACCAGCCCGGCGTTCGGAAGGGAAGCGGGCAACGATTCCCGTTAAGGTGGCGGTGGCCTACGAGGGAAAAGGGGACGTTTCGGCCCAGCGGCGTCGTTTGCAAGAACGTTGTGTGCATGCCGGTGTAGCAGAAGGGACGACCTTTTGGGAAGAGTGCGTGGCGAAGTTTGGTGAACATTGGGATTTCGGCGCAGTGGAGCGATGGTATGTGGGGGGTGATGGAGCGGCGTTTGTAAAAGAAGGGTGTGCGTATTTTCCGGGAGCGCAATACCGGCTCGATCCGTTTCACCTTCGTCGGAACCTGGTGGAGAGTCTTCGACATGACGAGAAGGCGTATCGGGAGGTTTGTGCTGCGCTGGCAACGTCCGATTGGGAAGGGGTTGAGCAGGCTCTGAAAGCAGCCGAACATCGCAGCCGCGGGGCACAGCGGCAGCGTGTGGTTCAGTTGCGGCGCTATCTGCGGACCAACTGGGAAGGCATTCGGGAGTTGGGAGAGCCCGTGCGATTAGGGGCGATTGAGGGACAAGTGTTTCATCACATTGCACGGCGGATGAAGCGTCATGGAGCGCGTTGGAGCGTCGAGGGGGCCGGCCGGTTGGCGCGGCTTTTGGCGTCGCGGGCAAATGGGGAACTGGCTGAAGTGGTGAAAACCAAGTGGACAGCCCAACCGGAAAGAATGAGCCATGTGTTTGGCAAAGGAGCGGCGGAGGAAAGGGAAAAGAGTTGGAGAGCAGACATAGAGGGATGGCTGCGCGCAAGGATTCCGGCCCTTAACGGGCCTGGATCCGGTGCGCCTTGGGTAAAGTATGTGCTTCGTGAGCTTGTGCGGGCGATTCCAAGAAGGGTGTAAACCGATCACTCAAATTTTTGTGTCGGGGCACCTACTGAAAGTTGACACGCACAGAATAACGGCAAGTTCCGCCAACCACCCTAGAAAGAGAAAGCGGAATGAAAGGAGCGCGGTCATGGAACACGACATTACGCTGCCCCTTGCCGTGCGCACCGATTTGGCCCTGGAGGCCCATGATTACGCCCGTGCCGCACTGGGGAAACCGGTGCCCGGCGTGACCATCGATACGGAACGGGACGATGGCATCACGGTGACCCGGGTGTCGGTGACGGACGAGACCGGCGCGCGGGCGATCGGCAAACAACCGGGCACGTATGTGACACTCGAGGTGCCGGGGTTGCGCCGGCAGGATACGCCGCTGCGCCATCGTGTGGCCGGGCGCCTGGCGCAAGAACTGGAGGGATTTTTCGACCGCCTCGGGCTTGGACCGCAAAGCAGCGTGCTGGTGATCGGACTGGGCAACGCCCAAGTGACGCCAGACGCGCTTGGTCCCCTGGTGGTGGAAAATCTGCTCGTCACGCGTCATCTCTTTGAGCTGGCCCCGGAGCAGGTGGCGCACGGGTACCGTCCCGTCAGCGCCTTGGCCCCCGGCGTGCTTGGCACGACGGGCATTGAAACGTCGGACATCGTGCTTGCCATCTGCCGCTACGTCAGGCCGGACGCCGTCATCGTCGTTGACGCGCTCGCCGCGCGCGCGCTGGAGCGCGTCAACACCACCATCCAGATTGCCGATACGGGCATTCAGCCGGGATCGGGTGTGGGCAACAAGCGCAAGCCCCTGGACCGTACGGCCCTGGGCGTTCCGGTTCTGGCCATCGGGGTCCCCACCGTCGTCGACGCGGCGACGATTGCCTATGACGCCATCGACTACGTCTTGGCTCACCTTCGCGCGCAGCTGACCGAGGCCCGGGAAAACCGCCCGGCGCGGCGCCTGGTGCCCGGTGCCCGGCGTTATGCGCCCGACCCTCGCCGCATCGAGGAGGCGCGCGGGGAACGAGACCCGGAGCTCGAAGCCTCCCTGTTTGGCGCCGTCGGGGCGCTGAAGCCTGAGGAAAAGCGCGCCCTGATAGCGGAGGTGTTGCAGCCGCTCGGGCAAAACCTGATCGTCACGCCCAAGGAGGTGGATGCCTTCATCGGCGGGATGGCCAACGTGTTGGCCACGGGGCTGAACATGGCCCTGCACGAGGCGGTGGACGGCGCCAACGCGGCGGCGTACACGTACTGATCGGCGTCCGGCCGCGACTCCTCCCGCCGCTCGGTCTTCTTCCGCCTTTTCCCGGTGGTCTGTTCTGTTTCTCCGCCCCGCCGCATAGGAATGGGACAAGGGGAGGGGGACAAGACCATCCGGGAACCGGGGAGGGACAGGCTGTGCGTAACCTTCGCTTTCGTGTGATCTCCGTCGTGGGCGGCAGCCCACGCGTGCAACGACAGATGATCGGGCTGGCGATCGGCGCGGCGGTGCTCTTTGTGTTGGCCGGGACCTTGGGAGTTTTGCAGGCGGATCGCGCGGTTGCGCCGATCGGGGGGACGTCATCGGTCCTGTCGGGGGCCCAGCTGATCCGCTGGGTCGCGCCGGAGATGTCCTATTGGTCGGCCTATGCCCACACCACCGGCGGCGGAAAGGGGTGGAGCGGGAGCCTCTTCCACCTGCTCGTTGGCGTTGACCCGTCCCGCCCGCGCACCTTCCTGTCGCGGGAACTGCCGGGGTATGCCCAGTTTGCCGGAGAGGAAGCGGTGCTGTTGGCAGCGGGCGACGCCCAGCCGCCGGCCGGCGCGTTGGCGGGAATGCCGCTCCAGGACGCAAGCGGGGCCCCCGAACCGGCTCCACCGCCTCCTCCGCCTGAACAGCCGAAGCCTTCGCCGTCCGACGAGAAGGCGTCGCCCGACGCCAAACCGGCGCTCACCACCGGCGGCCGCCGCGTGGTGTTCATCTATCACACCCATCCGCGCGAATCGTTTTTGCCGGAATTGCCCGGGAAAGACCATCCGAACAGCGCGATGGACGTCAAGGTCAACGTTACCCTGATCGGCCGCCATTTGGCCAAAGCCTTGGAGGCGCGCGGCATTGGCACGGTGGTCGACACGACGGACTTTACCGGCCAGCTCATGAAAGAAGGGAAACCCTATGCGTTGTCCTACGCTGCATCCATTAAAAAGGTGAAAGAAGTGATGGCCGCCAATCGGGACATCACCTTTATCTTTGACATTCACCGCGACGCGGTGAAGCGGGAGAAAACGACCCTGACAATGAACGGGAAAACCTACGCCAAACTGTACTTTATTATCGGGAAAGGCAACCCTCATTGGGAGAAAAACCATGCCTTTGCCGAGCAGTTGCACAAGGCAATCAACGAGCGGTATCCGGGCCTTTCCCGCGGCATCAAACCCTTTGAGAAGACGCCGTGGCGCAACGGGGAGTACAACCAGCATGTGTTGCCGCGTGCTTTAACGGTGGAGGTCGGCGGTGTGGAAAATACCCTGGAGGAATGCTACCGGACGGCGGAACTCTTTGCCGACGTCATTGCCGATGTGTATTGGGACGCAGTGAAGGTCCAGGCGCCGGCGGAGAAGGGAGAGGTGCACCGGTGATGGGCGGGGTAGCCCGCTTTGTCGGGGCGTTTGTTTCCGTGTCTGTGGTGTTGGTGGTGGGCATCTTGCTCGGGGTCAACGCGGTAGACAAGGGCATCCAGCGCGTGGAAGGCGGCGCCGACAAGGGACCCAACGGGTTGGCCATCACCCGCGTTGATGGCGATATTGTGGAGCTCACGGTAATGGGCGAACGCGTCACCCTCGACAAAGGGCGGCTGCGGCAGGCCCAGCCGCAGGCGCCGGAAACGGTGCGCGCCGACTCCCCCTTCCTGAGCCGGATGGGCAATGCGCTGGGGGAGTGGGTGCGCGGCTTGACGCGTTCGGCGGTCGAGTGGATGACCGGCAAGCTGGGATCGTGACGGATCCGTTCCGGACAGGCCCTCACGGCATGCGTGGGGGCCTTTGCGTCGGGTGTCCGTCCCGTTGTGGCGGGTTCGGCGCGGTGCTATAATGAAAAAAGTGCACGCAAGACGCGGAGGGAAACGGGATGGACCGTCGCAAGCGGCAGGAACGGATTCGCAATTTCTCCATCATCGCACATATTGACCACGGGAAATCGACGCTGGCCGACCGGCTGCTCGAGTACACCGGCACCCTCGACGAGCGGGAGATGGAGGACCAGTTCCTCGACCAGATGGAGCTGGAACGGGAGCGCGGCATCACAATCAAGCTCAACGCCGTGCGCCTGACGTACAAGGCGAAAGACGGCAACGAGTATATCCTCCATCTGATTGACACGCCGGGGCACGTGGACTTCACGTATGAAGTGTCGCGGAGCCTGGCCGCCTGTGAAGGCGCGCTTCTTGTTGTCGACGCGTCCCAGGGGATCGAGGCGCAGACGCTGGCCAACGTGTACCTGGCCCTTGAAAACAACCTGGAGATTCTGCCGGTCATCAACAAGATCGACCTGCCCGCCGCCGACCCCGAGCGTGTGCGGCGGGAGATCGAAGAGATCATCGGCCTTGACGCCAGCGACGCCGTGCTGGCCTCGGCCAAGGAGGGCATCGGCATCGAGGAGATCCTCGAGCAAATCGTGCACAAGATTCCCGCGCCCAAGGGCGATCCCGACGCGCCGCTCAAGGCCCTCATCTTCGATTCCTTTTATGATCCCTATCGCGGCGTGATTGCCTACATTCGCGTCGTGGACGGCGTGATTCGGCCGGGGATGAAGATCAAGATGATGTCAACGGGCAAGGTGTTTGAGGTGACCGAAGTGGGGACCTACGCCCCCTTTGCCACGCCAGTTGACGAGCTGACCGTGGGCGACGTGGGGTACTTTGCCGCCGGCATCAAGAGTGTGCGCGACACGCGCGTCGGCGACACCGTCACCTCGGCCGACAATCCCGCCGCCGAGCCGCTGCCGGGGTATCGCAAGGTCAACCCCATGGTGTTCTGCGGCATGTACCCGGTCGATTCCGACGACTACAACGACCTGCGCGAAGCGCTGGAGAAGCTGCAGCTCAACGACGCCGCGCTGCACTTTGAACCGGAGACGTCGCAGGCCCTCGGCTTCGGTTTCCGGTGCGGGTTTTTGGGGCTGTTGCACATGGAGATCATCCAGGAGCGCATCGAGCGGGAGTTCGGCGTGAACATCATCACCACCGCGCCGAGTGTCGTCTACAGGGTGTACAAGACCGACGGCACGGTGCTGGAGATCGACAACCCGAGCAAGATGCCGGCGCCGCAGCACATCGAGCGCATTGAGGAGCCGTATGTCAAGGCGACGATCCTCGTGCCGAACGACTACGTCGGCCCGATCATGGAACTGTGCCAGAACAAACGCGGGACGTTCGTCGATATGCAATACCTCGACACCTCGCGCGTCCAGCTCGTCTACGAGCTGCCGCTGGCGGAGATCGTCTACGACTTCTTTGACCAGCTGAAGTCGAGCTCGCGCGGCTACGCCTCCCTCGACTATGAGCTCGTGGGCTACAAGCCGTCCAACCTGGTGAAGATGGACATCCTGATCAACGGCGACCCGGTGGACGCCCTGTCGGTCATCGTCCACCGTGACAAGGCGTACTACCGCGGACGGCAGATCGTCGAGAAGCTGAAGGAGCTCATCCCGCGGCAGATGTTCGAGGTGCCGATCCAGGCGGCCATCGGCAGCAAGGTGATCGCCCGCGAGACGATCCGCGCCCTGCGCAAGAACGTGCTGGCCAAGTGCTACGGCGGCGACGTGACGCGCAAGCGCAAGCTGCTCGAGAAACAAAAGGAAGGGAAAAAGCGCATGAAAGCCATCGGCACGGTGGAAGTGCCCCAGGAGGCGTTCATGGCCGTGCTGCGCGTCGATGACGGCAACGGAAAGAAATGAGCGATCCCATGCGAGCACGAGCGGCTCACCCGTAGCGGGTGGGCCGTTTGCCAAAGGAGAGGGTACGGATGGCGAAAGCGGACGATCGGCCGGGCGAGACATGGGAAGCGGTTCCGTCGCCGGGGCAAGGGGAGCCGACTGCCCTGTATGTCCATGTCCCCTTTTGCCGGCGCAAATGCCACTACTGCGATTTTGCCGTGTTCGTTGCCCAGGGGGACGAGCTCATCGAACGGTACTTGGATGCCCTCGAGCGGGAACTGGCCCTCACCCTGGGCCATCGCCGGCCGCGCTTGGCCACCGTGTACGTGGGCGGCGGCACGCCCACGCTCCTTTCGGCCCGCCAACTGGAGCGGCTGCTCACCCTCCTGCACCGTCACGCCGACCTGACGGCGTGCGTAGAAATGACCGTGGAGGCCAATCCGGAAACGGTGGACGAGGAGAAGCTGCGCGTGTTGGCCGCCGGCGGCGTGACGCGTCTCAGTTTCGGCGTTCAGGCCTTCCAAGATCATCTCCTCGCATCCATCGGGCGCACGCATACGGCGGCCGACGCGGTGCGGGCGGTACGGCTGGCGCGCAGGGCGGGGTGGGACAACCTGTCGATCGACCTCATGATTGGCCTGCCCGGCCAGACCCTGGCCGATGTGCGCGCGTCGCTGGAGGCGGCCTTTGCCCTCGAGCTGCCCCACCTGTCGGCCTATAGCCTCAAGGTGGAGGAGCAGACCCTCTTTTACCGGAAGTGGGTGCGCGGGCAGCTCTGTCTTCCCCCGGAGGAGGAAGAGGTGGCGATGTACCTGACCGTGCTGGAGGAGACGGACAAGCGCGGCCTCCGGCAGTACGAGATCAGCAACTTTGCCCGCCCGGGGTATGCGTCGGTTCACAACCAGGTATACTGGCGAAACGAACCGTACTATGGCGTGGGTGTGGGGGCCCACGGGTATGCGGGCGGCGTGCGCTATGCCAACGTCGGGACGCTGCACCGGTACCTGAAGGCGGTTGCCGAACGTGGGCTACCGCGAGCCGAGGCCCATGTGGTCACGCCGCGGGAGGCGATGGAGGAGACGATGTTCCTCGGCCTGCGCCTAACCGAGGGGGTGAGCCATGCGCGTTTTCTCCGGCGCCACGGCGTGACCATGGACGCCGTGTTCGGCCCGGTGATCGCGGAGCTGGTTGAAAAGGGCCTGCTCGAGCGCGATGCGCGGGGCGTGCGCCTGACGCGGGATGGCCTGCTTTTGGGCAACGAGGTGTTTGCCCGCTTCCTCCTCGACGGCGGGAATGGAGGCAATGCGAATGATTGACAAACATGAGGGGGCTTGCTAGTGTAAAAGTAAGGGTTTAGCACTCGAAGTCCTCGAGTGCTAACAAGGTGGTGAACACGATGTTGACCGAGCGGCAGAAGCGCATCTTGCGCGCCATCGTCGACAACTACATTCGCTCGGGCGAGCCGGTCGGATCGCGCACCATCTCCAAGCGCGAGGACATCGGGTTCAGCCCGGCCACGGTGCGGAACGAGATGGCAGACCTGGAGGAAATGGGATACCTGGAGCAGCCCCACACATCGGCCGGGCGGATTCCGTCGGAGAAGGGCTACCGGTTCTACGTTGACCACCTGATGGAACCCGTGCGGCTGAAACCGGAAGAAATCCGCCGTATCCGGCGGTTGTTTACCCAACGCCTACATGAATTTGAGGAAGTGATCCGCCAGACGGCGACGATTCTCGCGTCGCTTACCAACTACACGGCGGTGGTGTTGGGGCCCGAAATCTACGAAACGCACCTCAAGCAGTTGGCCATTGTCCCGCTCAGCGCCGAGCGGGCCGTGGCCGTCATCGTGACGAACACCGGGCGCGTGGAACATCGTGTGGTCGACGTGCCGCCCGATTTGTCGCTGTCCGACGTGGAGCGCATGGTGAACTGGATTAACCATCGGCTGGCCGGCTTGCCGCTGTACATGCTGAAACAGCGCATTGATGCCGAGCTGGCCGAGGAGCTGCGCCGGGAAAGCGACCGATGTGCGCGCGTGCTGCAGCTCTTGGACCGCGCGCTGACGGTGGCCGACGAGGATGCGGAGCGCGTCTTTGTCGGCGGCACAACGAACATTTTGGCACAGCCCGAGTTCCGTGATGTTGAAAAAGTGCGCGCGCTGTTGGGCGTGCTGGAACGGAGCGACCTGGTGGTGGAACTTTTCGCCACGCGGGAGGACGGTGTCCGCGTGCGCATCGGGCGGGAAAACGCCAACGAAGCGGTGCAGGGGTGCAGCATCATCACCGCCTCGTACTCCGTGGACGGCAAGCTGGTCGGCACGGTGGGCATCCTCGGGCCGACGCGCATGGAGTACGGACGGGTGATCGGCATCCTGGAATACCTTGCCCACGATCTGTCTGCTCTGCTCAGCCGCCTGTACAGCGCGTAGGCGCGTTTTGCCGACGTGGACGAAGCCATCGGAGTTTGCGCAAGGAGGGGGGGAGCGCCCCCCTTCGCTATGTTCTACGAGAGGGGACGCGTGGTGGGCATGGAACAGAAAGCGGCAACCAAAGGAGACGAGAACGAGCAGCTGGCTACCTTGCTGCATAACGCGCGCGCGGTGCAGGCGGTCGCCGCGGCGGTTGAGGGAACGCTTGGCCCCAAGGGGCTTGACACGCTGCTGGTGGACGAAGGCGGTAACGTGGTCGTCACGAACGACGGCGTGACCATCTTGGAGAAGATGGAAGTCCGCAACCCGGTTGCGCGCATGGTGGTGCGCATTGCCCAGTCCCAACAGGCCGAGATGGGTGACGGCACGACGACGGCCACGGTGCTCGCCGCAGCCCTGGTGACCGAGGGGACGCGACAGGTGCAGCGCGGTGTTCCCGTGGCGCGCGTGATTGCCGGGATGCGCAGGGGCATCGCCGAAGCGCTGCGCCTTCTCGGCGAGCGGGCCGTTCCCGTCCGCGGCCTCGACGATCCGGCCCTCTTGCGCATCGCCTACATCGCCGGGCGCGAGCAGGCCGACATTGCCGAGCTGGTGGTGGAGGGCGCGCGCCGGGTCGGCGAAGCCAAGCTGCGCGACCCCGATTTCAAGCTGGCGGACACCGTGGTGGCCCACGAGCGGGCGGAGAACGAGGTGGTGGCCGGCGTGCTCATCGGCAAGCAACGGGCGAGCCGGCAAATGCCCCAGCGGGTGACGGACGCGCGGGTGCTCATTGTGGATGACGCGCTGGCGCCGGAAAGCCTCGATGAGGAGGCCCTGGCCACCGAAGCCGGTTTCCGCCGGTATCTGGAGTTGAAGGAAGCCTTCGTGCACAATCTGGAGAAGCTGGTGCGGCTCGGCGTCCGCTTCGTGGCCGTCGACCGCAGTCTCGACCCTGCGGCCGAGGAGTTTTTTGCCGATCACGGCATCCTTGCTGTCCACCGCGTGGCCCGCGCCGAGCTGCGGCGGCTGGCGGCGCACACCGGGGCAGTGCCCATCAAGCGCACGGGACTCAAAAAGCGGGAAGAGGATCTCGCGCGCTATTTGGGCACAGCCCGGTGCGTGGAGGAGGATCCGCGCCTCGGCCGGGTGCGCGTGACCGGCGGTGGCGGTGAGGAGACGGCCACCATCCTCGTGGGCGCCTCGACCCGTGAGGTGACGGGCGAACGGGAGCGCATCGCCCGCGATGCGGCGTCGGCTGTGCAGGCGGCGGTACGTGGAGGGTACCTGCCCGGCGGCGGCAGTGTGGAGGTGGCGGTGGCCCGCGAGCTGGAGCGGCTGCGCGCGACGATGCGCGGCATGGAAGGATTTGGCGTCGACGTGGTGGCCACGGCGCTGCGCGTCCCTCTGGCGCGCATCGTGCAGAACGCCGGGTTCAACCCGCTGGAAAAACTGGAGGCGGTGACGGCGGCGCAGGTGGAGAGCGGCAGCGACGCCCTCGGCGTGGATTGCGACACGGGAGACGTGGTGGACATGGTGGCCGCCGGTGTGCTTGACCCAGCCCCGGTGAAGCGACACGCCCTGAAGACCGCCGGCGAGGTGGCCGAAGCGATTTTGCGCATCCATACGGTGATCCGCATGCGGCGGGACGAGGAAGGAGAGGGGTAGGAGGTGGAAGGCGTGAACGAGAAGCAGGAGCGGCAGGAAGCGCGGGAAACCACGTCGATTGAGGGCACGGCGGAAACGGCCGCTGCGAACGCGGGCGCGCCCCAGGAGGGGCTGCGATCCGCGCCCGGCAGTGGTGAGGCCGCACAGGCCGGAGGCACCCCTCAGCCGGATGCTGCAGCGCCGGAGCCATGCGCGGCCGGAGAGGGGACCGCAGGGGGCGAGACCGATCCGAACCGCGGCGGGGCGACGGAAACGGACGTGGCGGCCCTCAAGGCGCGCGTCGCCGAGCTGGAAGGCGAAGTGGCGGCCCTTAAGGCCCAGGTGCAAGAGGCCCATGAGCGGTTCCTGCGCGCCCGGGCCGACCTGGAAAACGCGCGCCGGCGCTTCGAGAAGGAAAAGCAAGACGCCCTCACCTTCGGGGCGCTCCGCCTGGTTGAACGCCTGTTGCCCGTTCTGGACAATTTTGAACGGGCCCTTGCGGCGGGCAAAACCACCGACAACGTGGACGCCCTTGTCAAGGGCATCGAGATGATCCACCGGCAGCTCGACCAGGCGCTGCGCCAGGAGGGGCTGGAGCCCATTGAGGCCCTCGGCAAGCCCTTTGATCCCAACATCCATGAAGCGGTGATGCAGGCGGAGTCGAGCGACCATCCGCCGGGCACCGTGATTGAGGAACTCCAGAAGGGGTATACCTTCAAAGGGCGTCTCGTGCGCCCGACAATGGTCAAAGTGAGCAAGTAACCCCTGACGGACGCAAGGGGAGATACGACGCGACACGTGAGGACGCACAGGGAGGGATGGGCACGATGAGCCGGATCATCGGCATTGACCTCGGGACGACCAACTCCTGCATGGCGTACCTGGAAGGCGGCCAGCCGGTTGTCATTCCCAATGCCGAAGGGGGGCGCACCACGCCGTCGGTCGTTGCCTTCAAGGACGGGCAACGCATTGTCGGCGAGGCCGCCAAGCGCCAGGCGATCACCAACCCGGACCGGACGATCATCTCCATCAAGCGGCACATGGGCACCGACTACAAGGTGAACATTGATGGCAAGTCCTATACGCCGCAGGAGATCTCAGCGATGATCCTGCAGAAGCTCAAGGCCGACGCCGAGGCCTACTTTGGCGAGCCGGTCACGAAGGCGGTCATCACCGTTCCGGCATACTTCAACGACGCCCAGCGCCAGGCGACGAAGGACGCCGGGCGCATTGCCGGCCTGGAGGTGCTGCGGATCATCAACGAGCCGACGGCGGCGGCGCTGGCGTATGGGCTGGACAAGGAAGACGACCAAACGATCCTCGTCTATGACCTCGGCGGCGGGACCTTCGACGTCTCCATCCTTGAACTGGGTGACGGGATCTTTGAAGTGAAGGCCACCGCCGGCGACAACCGCCTCGGCGGCGACGATTTCGACCAGGCGATCATGGACTGGCTGATCGAGGAGTTCAAGGCGGAAACGGGCATCGACCTGCGCAATGACAACATGGCGATGCAGCGCCTGAAGGACGCCGCCGAGAAGGCAAAAAAGGACCTGTCCAGCGTGCTGACGACGACCATTTCCCTGCCCTTCATCGCCGCTGACGCTACGGGTCCGAAGCACCTCGAACGCGAGCTGACGCGGGCCAAGTTCGAGGAGCTGACGGCCCACCTCGTCGAGCGGACCATGGGTCCGGTGCGCCAGGCGCTCCAAGATGCGGGCCTGACGCCGAATGACATCGACAAAGTGATCCTCGTCGGCGGTTCGACGCGCATTCCGGCGGTGCAGGAAGCGATTAAGAAGTTTATCGGCAAGGAGCCGCACAAGGGCGTCAACCCCGACGAAGTGGTGGCCATGGGTGCGGCCATCCAGGCCGGCGTGCTGTCCGGCGAGGTGAAGGACGTCGTCCTCCTCGACGTGACGCCGCTGTCCCTGGGGATCGAGACGCTTGGCGGCGTGTTCACGAAACTCATCCCGCGCAACACGACGATCCCGACCAGCAAGTCGCAGATCTTTACCACGGCGGCCGACAACCAAACGTCGGTGACGATCCGCGTGGCCCAGGGCGAGCGGGAGATGTTCGCCGACAACAAGTTTCTCGGCGAGTTCGAGTTGAGCGGCATTCCGCCGGCGCCGCGTGGCGTGCCGAAAATCGAGGTCACCTTTGACATCGACGCCAACGGCATCGTCAACGTGTCGGCGAAGGACCTGGCCACGGGCAAGTCGCAAAAGATTACCATTACCTCGGGTGGCGGCCTGTCGGAGGAAGAGATCCAGCGCATGGTCAAGGAAGCCGAACAGTATGCCGAGGAGGACAAGAAGCGTCGGCAGGCCGTTGAGCTGCGTAACGAGGCTGACCAGCTCCTGTACACCGTGGACAAGACGATGAAGGAATTCGGTGACAAAGTGTCCCAGGCGGACAAGGACATGGTCGAGGAGAAGAAAGCGGCGCTGAAAAACGCCCTGGCCGGGACCGATCTGGAGGAGATCCGCAAGGCTAAGGATGCCCTGGCGGAGGCCATCGCCCAGGTGTCGACCAAGATGTACCAGCAGGCTGGGGCACAGGCGGCATCTGGCGGCGCGCAGGGCGGCGAAGCCAAGAAGGACGAGAACGTCGTCGATGCCGAGTACAAGGTCATGGACGACGACAAGAAGTGACGCGGCGAGCCGGTCAACGCCACGGGGCCGGGGCAGGATGGTCCCGGCACCAGGGCGTTGACCGTTTTCGCCCCGGCCGCTCCACGCGGCTGGCGCCGCGAAGGCAGGAGTGATGCCGATGTCCAAGCGGGACTATTACGAGGTGCTCGGGGTGTCCCGCGACGCCTCACCGGAAGAAATCAAAAAAGCGTACCGCAAGCTGGCCCGCAAGTACCACCCGGACGTGTGCAAGGAGCCCGACGCGGCCGAAAAGTTTAAGGAAGTGAAGGAAGCCTACGACGTCCTCAGCGACCCCGAGAAGCGGGCCCGCTATGACCGCTATGGCCACGCCGGCGTGAACGAGGATGTCGGCGGCGGTGCGGGAGCGGGCGCCTCGGGTTCCGGAGGGTTTGACTTCGGCGGGTTCGAGGACCTCGGTGGCTTCGGCGACATCTTTGACATGTTCTTCGGCGGCGGGCGGCGGCAAAATCCCAACGCGCCGCGTCAGGGGGCCGATGTGGAGATGCCCCTGCTCCTTGACTTCCGCGAAGCGGCCTTTGGCACCGAAGTGGACCTCGAGGTGCCGCGGGAAGAGCCCTGTTCCACCTGCCGTGGCACCGGCGCTCGCCCTGGCACGCAGCCGGAGGTGTGCCGCGCCTGCGGCGGGACGGGGATGGAGGAGATCGTGCAGGCAACCTTCCTTGGTCGCATGGTGAGCCGGCGCACGTGCTCGGTGTGCGGCGGACGCGGGCGACTCATCCGCGAACGGTGTCGCTCCTGCGGCGGGAGAGGGCGGGTGCGCGTGCGGAGAACCGTGCGCGTCACCGTCCCCCCCGGTGTGGACACGGGGACGCGCCTGCGCATCCCCGGGGCGGGCGAGGCCGGTTACAACGGCGGCCCGCCGGGTGACTTGTACGTGGTGATTCGCGTCAAGCCCGATGACTTCTTCCGCCGCGAAGGAGACGACCTCTACTGTGACGTGCCGATCACCTTTGTCCAGGCCGCGCTTGGCGACGAAATCGAGGTGCCGACCCTCGACGGACGCGTCAAGCTGCGCATTCCCCCGGGAACGCAAACGGGGACCCTCTTCCGCCTGCGCGGGAAGGGGATTCCCCGCCTGCGCGGCAGTGGACGCGGCGACCAGCATGTGCGCGTGGTCGTCGTCACGCCGACCCACCTGACCGAGCGCCAGAAGGAGCTGTTGCGCGAGTTTGCCGCCATCAGCGGGGAGGAGACGCACCGCGGCGAGAGCCTGTTTGAAAAGATGAAGCGGGCCTTTCGGGGCAGCTAGGCCCCTGCCACGAACCGTTTTTGGTTGGCACCCGCGTCGTTAACCCAATCGTAAGCGAATCGTTATCCTCTTTTCATCCCAGACGTTATAATGAAGAATGAAACGGTATCCAACCAGATGATGACCGACGCGCGCTGAGGTGCCAACGGGGGGTCTACGGAGATGGGAGCGCTGAAGCCGCTCCACGAGACGCTGAAGGAAAAGCGTTGGCTCAAGTCCGCACACCGGGGAGGGAGGGCGACCGCACCGGAGAATACGCTGACGGCGTTCCGCAAGGCATTGGAAGCCGGTGTCGACATGATCGAGCTCGACGTCCAGCTGACCCGCGACGGCCATCCGGTTGTGTTCCATGACTGGACACTGGAGCGGACGACCAATGGCCGCGGTCGGGTCGCCGATCAGTCCCTTGCCGATCTGCGTCGGCTCGACGCCGGGAGCTGGTTTGGCGACGGCTATCGCGGCGAGCCGGTGCCCACGCTGTCCGAGGTCCTGGAGTGGTCCTCGAGCCGGCTCTATCTCCAGATCGAGCTGAAGAGCCGGGGGGACGACGAGGAGGTCCTGTGCGACCGCGTCGTCCGCATGATCAAGGAGCGGCATATGGAAGAGCAAGTGATGGTGATGTCCTTTGACCACGCCATTGCACGCCGGGTTAAGCAGCTGGAACCCCGCATGATGACGGGTGTCATCTGCCAGGCGCGGCTGATCGACCCGGTGTCGGTGGTGCGGCAGGCGCAGGCCGATGTGCTCTGTGTCGATTACGACCACCTGCGGCGGGAAGATGTCGACACGCTGCACCGACAGAACGTGGCCGTGCAAAGCTTTGCCCCTACGCCGGATACGTTGCGCGAGCTGGTGGAGTGGGGGGTCGACATCGTCCAAACCGACGACCCTTCCGCCTTTCAGGCCGTAACCCAACAAGAGTGAGACGTGAGCCGTCGTGGGGAAAGCCGGAAAGCCGACGGTTGGATGAAGAGGACGGAACCATTATCGCTTGGTCGATGCGGTGAGCCTTATCTCTTCTTCTTTTTCGTCAATAGGATATTTTTTACAAGCGTGAAAATAATAAAATCACCATAACATCAATTGGATGCGGAGGTGGAAAGATGATGCGCACGTACCCGCGGGTGAGGGTGTCGCGCTGGTGGTCCGTGTGGGTACTGCTCGTGCTGATTCCTTCGCTGCTGGTAAGCGGGTGCGCGACAACATCCAAGGAAACGAATGGGACTTCTGCACAAGCGCCCGGTTCAGACGGCGTGCAAACGGTGACGTTTTCGGTAATGGTTGTTGGCAAGCCGACGGAGCGCTACCGCCTGGAAAACCTGAAGGCGGCGGCCGAGCGGCTCAACAAGAAGCTGGAACAAGAGGGCCAACCTGTACGCGTGCGTGTTGAAGGAAAGCTGGAAGACCGGCCGTGGGAGGAGTACAAGCAGAAGTTCATCCTCGCCTCCGAGGCGGGCAAGGCGCCGGACATCGTGCTGAGCGGCCACGAGGACGTGGCGCCGTGGTCGGAGGCCGGCCACATCATTGCCCTGGATGAGTACGTGCGGAACAATCCTGTGTATCAGGAACTGTTCCCCAATCTGTGGGAGGCCGTGACGTATAAAGGCAAAATCTGGGGAATTCCTCAAGACGTTGAGGCCCGTCCGCTGTACTTCTGGAAATCGCTGCTAAAGAAAGCGGGATGGTCCGACGCGGACATCGAGGCGCTCCCGGATCGCATCCGGAGCGGGGCGTTCACTCTGGATGACCTGCTGAAGGTGGCCAAGGACCTGCAAGACAAAGGTGCCGTTGAACCGGCGATGGGCTTTTGGACGCGGCCGCAGCCGGGACCGGACTTCTACCTGTTCTACTTTGCCTATGGTGGAGAGATGTACGATGCCGAGTCGGGCAAGCTCGTCCTCGATAGGCAGGCCCTGTTAAACGAATATCGCTTCTTCGCCCGTGCGGCCCAGGAGGACAAGGTGATGCGCCCGACGCTCATCGGGACCGACTGGAGCATCTGGCACCGCACGGTGATGGGACAGAAGGTGGGCTTCTTCCACGGCGGGTCGTGGCAGGTGGCCGAGTGGAAGGACAAGTACGGTCTGACGGACGACAAAATGCGCGACCTCGGCTATGCCCTGATCCCCAGCGGCGAAAAGGGGCGTCCGGGCGTGACGCTGTCCCATCCGCTCGTGTATATGGTGACGGCCCAGTCGAAGCATCCGGAGTTGGCGGCGCGCCTGCTGATCGAGGCCACGGCACCCGATCTCAACACGCGCCACGCTGTGGAAAGCGGCCACTTGGCGATCCTGAAATCGCAGCTTGACGATCCGGAATACCGCAAGAGCGGGTTCCTTCACGCCGTCAGCTACATGGTTGAGCACGCCAAGTTTCTTCCCTTGCACAGCCAGTTTGGCACGTACGACCAGGCGGTCTACCGTGGCCTGACGGCGGTGGTGGCCGGACAGATGACGCCGGAAGTGGCCGTTGAGACGGTGGTGAAGCAGCTGCAGGGGCAGCTGAAAGACGAGGTGATCATTCGATGAGAAGGCGTCCGCAGGCGCACGCGTGGCGCCTTCCCATCTTCTTTTTGTTGCCGTTTTTTCTTGTTGTGCTCATCTTCTTCGTGATTCCCGTTGTGCTGACGCTGCTCGTGAGCCTGACGAACATGAGCGTGGCGACGGGTCTTCGCGGTTTTTCGTGGGTCGGGCTGGAGAACTACCACCGGATTGCCGCGGATCCGTCGACCGGCCAAATCCTGCGGAACACCTTCCTCTACGTCGCGATGACGCTCACGCTATTCAATGTTGGCCTTGCCCTGGTGCTCGCCCTGGCCACCTCCTTCTTGTCGGGCCGGTGGGGCGGAGCCTTCCGCGCCTTGTGGCTGCTCCCGCGCATCACGCCGTCGGTGGTGTACGTGCTGATGTGGCGGTATTTTGCCGCCGAATCGCCGTACGGCATTCTGAACCAATTTTTTTCGTGGCTCGGGCTTCCGGGCGACCGGAACTGGCTGCATGAGGCCCCATGGCCGATGATCATCGCCATCAACGGGTTTGTCGGCGCGTCGATGGGGATGATCATCTTTTCTGCCGCCATTCGCGCCATTCCACGCCCGCAACTTCTCGCCGCCCAACTGGACGGCGCCTCGGCGTGGGCGACGGTTCGCTACATCGTGCTGCCGCACCTGCGGTGGCCCATTCTCTTTGTTGCCGCGTACCAGACGCTGTCGCTTCTGGCATCTTATGAGTACATCCTCCTCACGACCAATGGCGGACCCGGCTACTACACCACCGAGGTGTGGGCGCTGTATGCCTTCCACACCGCCTTGTCCAACTACTTCGGCAACGCGCAGTTCGGCTTGGGCGCTGCTCTGGCAGCGGTACTCGTCGTGATCGGCCTTGTTGCATCACTGGTATACCTAAGATTTTTCCAGTTTAGGAAAATGGTGGATCGACCGAAAATTGAGGTCTCGTAGGCCGCGGGGGGATGCGTTCCCGCCGTTCGGCGACGCAACGGCGAATCCGTGGGAAAGGAGGAACGGTGAATGCTGGGTGCGGCCAGCGAAGTGCGCCAACGCGCTTGGGTGCCGTGGCTTTTGCTTATCCCGCTGACCTTGCCCCTCGTCGTCTTGTACGCCTGGCTTTTCCTGGCGTCGTGGAGCGACGGAATGGAGGGGCTGCGTCCCCTTGGTTGGACGTGGGACAATTGGTCCTTCCTCTGGACCTCGGATCCGTACCTGCCGAACATCTGGGCGCTGACGGCGAATACCCTGCTGTTTGCCGCCCTGGTGACCCTCGGGGAAGTGGGGTTGGCCAGCACGGCGGCCTATGCCTTGTCCCGCCTTCACGTGCCGGCCCGCCGCCTGTGGCTGGGGTTGCTGATCGTCTTGCACGCCTTCCCCAGCATCACCCTGCTGGTGGCCATCTTTTTGCTTTTGCGTTACCTTGGCCTCTATGACACGCTGATCGGGGTTGTGCTGGTCAAGATCGCCCTCGACTTGCCGTTTCACGTCTGGGTGCTCAAGGGCTTTTATGACCAGGTGCCGTGGGATTATGAGATGGCGGCGATGGTTGACGGGGCCAGCCGCTTCACCGTGTGGCGAAGAGTGGTACTGCCCCTGGTGAAGCCCGGCCTCCTGGCGTCAGGCGTCTTTGCCTTTTTGTCCGGGTGGAGCGAGTTTCTGCTTCCCTACGTGCTGGCTCCAGGAATGGAGACCCAAACGTTGCCCGTCTTTTTGAGCAGTCTCATGTCGCAAGGGGACGTGGCCGACTACGGCATGGTGGCGGCGGTGGCGGTGTTCTACATGGTGCCCGTTCTCCTCGTCTACGTGTTGATGCAGCGCTACCTGCTGGCGCTGTATACAGGGGGGGTGAAAGGATGAGGGTGCAGCTGGACGGTGTAACGAAGCGATTTGGTCGTGTGACGGCGGTGGAGAACCTAACCCTGGACATCCCCTCTGGGTCCCTTGTCGCCTTGCTTGGGCCCTCGGGCTGCGGCAAGTCGACGACCCTCTATCTCCTCGCCGGCGTGCTCCGGCCGACGGCCGGGATGATCCGTTTCGACGGCAAAGTGGTGAACGATGTCCTGCCGCAGCATCGCAACATCGGCATGGTGTTTCAAAGCTACGCCCTGTATCCGCACATGACGGTGTACGACAATATCGCGTTCCCCCTGCGCATGCAAAAGAAATCCGAGGAGGAGATCCGCCGGCTGGTTCACGAGTACGCGGAACTGGTGCAGGTGGCCCACCTGCTCGACCGCCGGCCGGGGGAACTGTCCGGCGGCCAGCAGCAGCGCGTGGCCCTGGCCCGGGCTCTCGTCAAGAAACCGGCCTTGCTGCTGCTGGATGAGCCGCTGTCCAATCTCGATGCCCAGCTGCGTTTAGCCATGCGCGCCGAAATTCGCCGCATTCAGCGCGAAGTGGGCATTACCGCGGTGCTGGTCACCCACGACCAGACCGAGGCGATGACCATCGCCGACCGGGTGGTGGTGATGGATGCGGGGCGCATCGTGGCCGAGGGAACGCCCCAGGAGCTGTACCGGACGCCGCCTAATCGTTTCACGGCCGCCTTTATCGGCCATCCGCCGATGAATTGGCTGACGGGTCGCGCGGACGGGCAGCGGCTTTACCTCGAGGGGATGGCGGCCGCTGTGCCGTTGGCGGCGACGATCCCGGCGGGAGCGTATGATGTCGGTGTGCGCCCGCACCACGTGCAGGTCGTGGGGCCGGGGCAAGGGCACGCGGACGGTACGGTGGACCTGGTAGAGCTGCTCGGGCACGAAAAACTGGTGACGGTGACGACGGAGGGTGGTTCCACCTTGCGCGTTCTAATGGAAGGCGAGACGCCCGTGGCGGAAGGGGACCGCGTCGGGCTTCGCCTCGTGCCCGAGGGCGTGCACGTGTTCCGGCGGGACGATGGCCGGCGCGTGACCCACGGGATTGGCGTCACCGACGCCCCCCTGCTACAATAAACGAAGATTGCGGGCAAGACGCGGTGGGCGCGTCGCGAAAGGCCGCGGCGCGGCGGCCGCGTTTTGTTATCGGAACGGAACGCGCAGAATGGGGGAACACGCCGATGACGTGGATCGAGATCGCCGTGCATACGACGCACGAAGCACAGGAAGCGGTGGCCAACCTCTTGCACGAGGCGGGCGCGGGAGGGGTGGTGATCGAGGATCCCCTCGTGCTGTTGCGCGAAGGAGACCAGGCGTTCGGCGAAATTTACGCCCTTGATCCTGCGGAATACCCGAAGGAAGGCGTGGTGGTGAAGGCGTACCTGCCGTCGTCTCCCCACCTGCCCGAGACGGTAAAGGCCATCGAGGCGGCGGTGCGCGGATTGGCCCAGTACGGCATCGAACCGGGCCCCGCCCGCGTCACGCTGGCTGAGGTGGACGAGGCCAACTGGAGCGCGGCGTGGAAAAAGTACTACAAGCCGATTCGCGTGACGCCGCGCCTCACCATTCGCCCGGTGTGGGAATCGTACACCCCGGAGCACCCGGAGGAGCGGGTAATCGCCCTTGATCCCGGAATGGCGTTCGGCACCGGCACGCACCCCACGACGGTGCTCTGCCTGCGGGCGCTGGAACAGGCGGTGCGGCCCGGCGACACGGTGATCGATGTGGGCTGCGGATCCGGCGTGCTGGCCATCGCCGCCGCCAAACTGGGCGCGGGCGAGGTGCTCGCCCTTGACCTCGATCCGGTGGCCGTGAGGGCGGCGCGGCAAAACGTGGCCCTGAACAAGCTGGAAGACCATATTACCGTGCGGGAAAACAACCTCCTCGACGGTGTGACCGTGGCCGCCGACGTGATTGTGGCCAACATTCTGGCCGAGGTGATCGTCCGCCTGGCCGGTGACGCAGCGGCACATCTCAAACCGGGCGGGACGTTCATCGCCTCCGGTATCATCCGCTCCAAAGCGCCGGCGGTAAGGGAGGCGATGGAATCCAGCGGTCTAGCCGTCGTGGAAACGGTTTCCGAGGACGACTGGCTGGCGGTGATCGCGAAAAAATGATAGAATACCAAAGTTAATACGGTTGCAAGCATGAGGTTGTTGCCATGCAACGGTACTGGGTTCCCCGTGAGCGATTTGCCGGCGACCGGGCGGTGCTGCTGGACGAGGACGCCCACCACGCGCTGCGCGTGATGCGCCTGAAGGCGGGCGACGGTGTGATCATCTGCGATGGCGAGGGCAGCGTGTGGCGGGCCGAGATTGCCTGTGCCTCACCGCGCGAGGTGGTGGTGCGCCTCGTCGAGCCGCTGACCGAGGACCGGGAGCTTCCGGTGGAAGTGGCCCTCGCGCAAAGCTTGCCCAAGGGGGACAAGATGGACCTCATCCTGCAAAAGGGCACCGAGTTGGGTGTGGGCCGCTTTGTGCCGCTGGTGTCGGCGCGGACGGTGGTGAAGCTGGACGAAAGGAAGGCGGCGCAGCGACAGGCGCGCTGGGCACGGATCGTGAAAGAGGCCTTTGAGCAGTCCCGCCGCACCCTTTTGCCGCGCGTCGAACCGGTGCGGCGTTGGGATGAGGTGCTCCGGCTCGCCGGCGACTACGATGCCGCGCTGTTGGCCTACGAAGGGGAGGGCACGGTGCCGTTGGGAACGGTGCTCTCCCTCGTACGGCCGGGGCAGCGCGTGCTGGCTCTCATCGGTCCGGAGGGCGGTTTTGCGCCGGAAGAGGTGCAGGCGGCGCGGGCGGCCGGGTTTGTGCCCGTGTCGCTGGGCAAACGGGTGTTGCGAACGGAAACGGCCGGGCTGTTTCTGATGGCGGCCATCGCCTACCGGTTTGAGCTAATGGCGTAGCATTCGGCAGACGCCGTCGCGTTTTGTTGGATTTTCCATCCGGAAAGGGGGGATCGCGAATGCCAACGGTGGCCTTCCACACGCTGGGGTGCAAGGTGAACCACTACGAGACGGAAGCGGTGTGGAACCTGTTCAAGCAGGCCGGTTACCGGCGGGTTGACTTCAACGACGAGGCCGACGTGTACGTGATCAACACGTGTACGGTGACGAACACCGGCGACAAGAAGAGCCGCCAGGTGATCCGCCGCGCCGTGCGCCGCAACCCTGATGCCGTCATCGCCGTGATGGGCTGCTATGCGCAAACGTCGCCGGCGGAAGTGATGAGCATTCCCGGTGTCGACATTGTCATCGGGACGCAGGACCGCGACAAGATTCTCGAGTACGTGGAGCGGTACCAAGCCGAGCGCAAACCGATCAACGCCGTGCGCAACATCATGAAAACGCGCATCTTCGAGGAGCTGGACGTGCCGGACTTCACCGACCGCACGCGGGCCTTCCTGAAGATCCAGGACGGCTGTAACAACTTCTGCACCTTCTGCATCATCCCTTGGGCCCGTGGGCTTCTCCGCAGCCGCAAGCCGGAGAGCGTGCTGGCCCAGGCGCGGCAGCTGGTGGAACAAGGGTACAAGGAAATCGTCCTCACCGGCATTCACACGGCGGGTTATGGTGAGGACCTGGAAGACTACTCCTTCGCCCAACTCCTCGCCGATCTCGTCCAGATCGATGGCCTCAAGCGACTGCGCATCAGTTCCATCGAGGCCAGCCAGGTGACGGACGAGGTGATCGCCGTCATCCAGAGCTCGGAGAAGCTGTGCCGCCACCTGCACATTCCGCTGCAGTCGGGTGACGACGAGATCCTGAAGCGGATGCGCCGCAAGTACACCACGGCGGAGTACCGCGCCAAGATTGAGCGGATCCGTGAGGCGCTGCCGGGGGTGGCCATCACCACCGACGTGATCGTCGGCTTCCCCGGCGAGACGGACGCCCACTTTGAGAACACCTATCGTTTTATCGAGGAGATCGGCTTTGCCGAGCTGCATGTTTTCCCGTACTCCAAGCGCAACGGCACGCCGGCGGCGCGTATGCCCGACCAGGTGCCGGAAGCGGTGAAGAAGGAGCGGGTCGACCGGCTTATCGAGCTGTCGAACCGCCTCTCCCTTGCCTACGCCCAGCAGTTTGTCGGCGACGTCCTCGACGTGATTCCTGAACACCCGGTGCGCGACCTGCCGGCATCGGGCCTCTACGTCGGTCACACCGATAACTACCTGAAGGTGGTCTTTCCCGCCGATCCGTCGCTGGTCGGGAAGATGTGCAAGGTGCGCATTGACGAAGCCGGCCCCGACGAATGCAAGGGCACCCTCGTGCGCGTCCTCGACGACGACGCGCCGATGGCCCACGTGTCGTGAAGTCCAGAAAACCCGCTTTCCCCTTATGGGAAGGCGGGTTTTTATTTTGCATTGGTGCGGGGGATGGTGCGCCGTCGGACGTGCGGGGTGTGGAGCGCCCCGTCCCGTGAACAACTGTAACACAACAAGTGGACACCCGTATCACAACAGGTGTAACCGGACGGTGGTAAGGGTGCGCGAAAAAGGCCGGCGAGCTGCGTGTGGCGAGGGAGACCGACGTGGAGAAATGTTGGCATGATGCTTGCTTGGAATTTGGAGTGAAACGCTTTCCTGGAGGGAAGGCGTTCGCCTCCTGTTCATCTTCCACCACAGGGGAAAGGGGCGTTTGTGTAGACAACCAAGCATGGGAGGGTTCAAAGATGGCGAGGAGCATTCAGGTGTTGGGGATCGATGCCGGCGGAACGATGACGGACACCTTTTTTGTCGACGCGGAAGGGAACTTCGTTGTGGGCAAAGCGCAGAGCACCCCGCATGACGAATCGGTCGGCGTGATCAACTCATCGAAAGACGCGCTGGCGCAGTGGGGGCTCACCGTCGAAGACGTCTTTCCGCAGCTGGTGACGGCCGTGTACTCGGGGACGGCCATGCTCAACCGCATCGTGCAGCGGAAAGGCTTGCGCGTCGGGTTGATCGTCAACCGCGGGTTGGAAGATTTCCATCGCATGGGGCGGTCGATCCAGTCGTACCTGGGCTATTCCTACGAAGATCGCTTGCATCTCAATACCCATCGCTATGATCCGCCTCTGGTCCCGCGGGAGCTGACCTTTGGGGTTACCGAACGGATCGACATGTTCGGCAACATTGTCATCCCCCTGCGGGAAGAGGAAGCCTATGAAGCGGCGCGAAACCTTGTGGAACAAAACGTGGAAGGCATTGTCATCAGCTTCCTTCATTCGTACAAGAACCCCGTACATGAACGGCGGGTGCGCGACATCGTCCTCGAGGTGGTGCGGGAAGCCGGGAAGGCGATCCCCGTGTTTGCCTCTTCCGACTATTATCCCGTGCGCAAAGAGTCCCACCGCACCAACACCACTATCCTCGAAGCGTATGCCGCTGAGCCGTCGCGGAAGACCTTGGTCCGAATTAACGAGCGATTCAAACAACTCGGCGCCCGCTTCGACTTGCGGGTGATGGCCAGCCACGGCGGAACGATCAGCTGGAAGGCGAAAGAGCTGGCGCGGACGGTCGTGTCGGGGCCGATCGGCGGTGTCATCGGGGCGCGATCCCTCGGCGAACGTCTCGGTTATCGCAACATCGCGGCCACCGATATCGGCGGCACGAGCTTTGACATGGCGCTGATCGTCCAAGGGCAGTTCACCATCCAGCACGACCCGGATATGGCCCGGTTGGTCTTGTCGTTGCCGCTCGTGCAAATGGACAGCGTGGGATCGGGCGCCGGCAGCTACGTGCGCATCGATCCGTATACCCATGCGATCAAGATCGGCCCGGATAGCGCGGGATACCGTGTCGGCGTCTGCTGGCCGGAAAGCGGCGTTGAAACCGTCACCATCTCCGACTGCCACGTGGTGCTCGGGTACATCAACCCCGACAATTTCCTCGGCGGGCAAGTCAAGCTGGATCCACAGCGGGCCCGAGAAGCGATTGAAGAGCAAATCGCCCGTCCGCTGGGGCTCTCGGTGGAGGAAGCGGCCGCGGGGGTGATTGAGCTCCTCGATACGCGCCTTCGCGATCATCTGCGGGCAATGATCAGCGGGAAAGGCTATCATCCCTCGGATTTCGTCTGTTTCTCCTACGGTGGCGCCGGTCCGGTGCATACGTACGGGTATACCGAAGGGCTCGAGTTCGAGGACATCATCGTTCCCGCCTGGGCGGCCGGGTTTTCTGCCTTCGGCTGCGCCGCGGCGGAATTTGAGTACCGCTACGACAAGAGCCTCGATATCAACGTGGCGCCGGATGCCGGTGCGGCCGAAAAGCTTGAGGCCGTGAAGGTGCTGCAGAGCGCCTGGAGCGAGCTGGCAGAGAAGGTGATCGAGGAGTTCCGCCTCAACGGTTATGCGACGGAAAGCGTCACGCTGTTTCCGGGTTACCGCATGATGTACCGCGGCCAGCTGAATGATCTCGAGATCAATTCGCCGCTCAGCCGTGTCGAGAAGGCCGAAGACTGGGATCGGTTGACGGAGGCCTTTGAAGAGACGTATGCTCGCGTGTACGCCAAAGCCGCCCGCAGCCCCGAACTGGGCTTCACCATCACCGGCGCGATCATGCGCGGCATTGTGCCGAGCGTCAAGCCGCGCATTCCCGAAGAACCGCTCGGCGACGCAACACCGCCGAACGAAGCGTATCGCGGGCAGCGCCCGTTCTACTTCCGCGGGAAATGGGTGAAGGCCGACATCTGGGATATGGACGCCTTGAAAGCGGGCAACCGGATCGAGGGCCCGGCAATTATCGAGGCCCCGGCGACGACGCTGGTCGTTCCCCCGGGGTGGAGCACGACGTTGGATGCCCACCGCCTCTTCCATCTCAAGCGCCGGTAAGCCATCACGAACATGAAGGAGGATGGTCCAAATGGCAAATCCCCAAACGGCACAGGGCATGGTTTTCCGCCCCTTGAAGCTCGAGGGACAGACGCTCAAAACGCATCGCGATGAGGTGCTGCAGCTCACGCGGGAGACCGGGCACTATGCCGGTTTGACGAACTTGGAACTCAAAGAACGCGACCCGATTTTGTACAACAAAATGTTTTCGCGGCTTCGTGCCGGCGTGGTGAATGCCCGTGAGACGGCGAAGCGCATCGCCGCTTCGCCGATCGTCGAGCAAGAGGGTGAGCTCTGCTTTACGCTTTACAACCCCGCCGGCGATTCGCTGATGACCTCCACGGGGATCATCATCCACGTCGGGACGATGGGCGCGGCCATCAAGTACATGATCGAAAACGGATGGGAGGAAAACCCTGGCATTCGCCCCGGTGACATTTTTACCAACAACGACTGTTTGCTGGGCAACGTTCACCCGTGCGATGTGCATACGATCGTCCCCATCTTCTGGGAAGACCGGCTGGTCGGTTGGGTCGGGGGCGTGACGCACGTGATTGATACCGGCGCCCTCGGGCCGGGATCGATGACCATGGGTCCGGTGCAGCGGTTTGGTGACGGCTACCAGATCACCTGCCGGAAAACCGGAGAAAATGACCGGCCGCTCCGCGACTGGCTCCATGAAAGCCAGCGGTCCATCCGCACGACACGCTACTGGCTGCTCGATGAGCGCACCCGCATCGCCGGCTGCCACATGATCCGCGATCTGGTGCTCGACCTCATTCGGGAAGTGGGGATCGACAACTATATGAAGTTTGCCTACGAGATTGTGGAAGACGGGCGCCGCAGTCTGATCCGGAGAATCAAGTCGATGACGGTGCCGGGCAAGTATCGGGCGGTGGCGTTCGTCGACGTCGGGTACAAACACCCGGACGTTCACGTTCCGCCCTATGCGAAGGTCGACACGATCATGCATGCGCCGCATGAAATCACGATTCACGCGGACGGCACGTGGAAGCTCGATTTCGAGGGGTCGAGCCGCTGGGGCTGGCATTCGTTTAACGCGCAACCGGTCTCGTTCACCAGCGGGATCTGGGTGATGATGACGCAGACCCTGATTCCAACGGAACTCGTCAATGACGGTGCCTATTATGCGACGCAATTCCGCCTGCCGAGGGGGACATGGCAGAACCCGGACGATCGCCGCACGGCCCACTCGTACGCTTGGCACTTCCTGGTTTCCGCCTGGAGCGCGATCTGGCGAAGCCTCAGCACAGCCTACTTCGCCCGCGGGTATCTTGAAGAAGTCAACGCCGGCAACGCCAATACGTCCAACTGGCTCCAAGGCGGCGGGTTCAACCAGTACGACGAGATCCACGCCGTCAACAGCTTTGAGGCGGCTTCCGAAGGCACGGGAGCCGGCGCGGTGAAGGACGGGCTGGATCACGCGGCCGCGATCTGGAATCCCGAGGGCGACATGGGCGACATGGAGATTTGGGAGCTGGCGGAGCCGCTCATCTACTTGGGCCGCAACGTCAAGGCCAACACCGGCGGGTATGGAAAGTATCGCGGCGGGTGCGGCTATGAGACGCTCCGCATGGTGTACAACGCCAAGGACTGGACCATGTTCTTCATGGGGAACGGGTATATGGTCAGCGACTGGGGGCTGATGGGTGGCTATCCAGCGGCCACCGGCTATCGCTTCGAAGCCCACGGCACCGATCTGAAAGAGCGGATCGAGAAGGGGCTCCCGCTTCCCCTTGGGCCCGACGCCGATCCGGACAATCCCGAATACGAGAAGGTCATGAAAGCCCGCACCATCAAGCGGGATAAGCAAACCATGACCACAGAGACGATCTTTGAGAACTACGATCTCTACCTGAACTACCTGCGCGGTGGTCCAGGCTTCGGCGATCCGCTCGAACGTGATCCGGCGAAGATCGAGGCCGACCTGAACGGCGGGTACTTGCTCCCCCGCTATGCGGAAAAGGTGTATGGGGCGGTCCTCTTCCAAGATGAGCAGGGCCGTTGGCGTGTGGATCGGGAGGCGACCCAAAAGCGCCGGGAGGAGATCCGCAGGGAGCGCATCGCCCGGGCGAAGCCGACGCGCGAGTGGATGAAGGAGGAGCGGGAGCGCATCTTGCGCAAGGAGGCCTCGGTGCAGGTGCGCCACATGTTCGCGACGAGCTTCCAGCTAAGTCCCAAGTTTTTGGCGGAATTTAAGCGCTTCTGGGATCTGCCGGAGGACTGGAACCTGACCGAAGAAGAACTGGAGGTGCCGACCTTCGGTTCCAAACATCGCATGAGCGTGGAACAGCTGCCCGACGTGAAGCGCCTTGTGCTGGTCGAAGAGTGAGGAAGGCTGCGGAGGGCGGAGAATCGCCCCGCCCTCCCGCCAACGCGGAAAATGGAGGAGGTCTACCGCAATGGCATACGATCGGAAGAAAATTGAAGAGTTGATCGACGGGACGATCGACTGGGAGACACTGCACCGCATGCTCTCGGAGCCCAAAGATCCCGAACGCTTCCGGATGTACCTGGAGATCTTACAGGAGCGGGTGCCGTGGGAGGACCGCATCATCCTCCCCTACCAGTATCACCTGTATATTGTGCAGAAGAAAGACACGAAGGAATGGGTGATCAAGTGTGACTGTGGTCACGAATTCTGTGACTACCGGGACAATTGGAAGCTCCACGCGCTCATCTACGTGCGGGACACGGAGGAAGCGCTGAATGAAATCTACCCCAAACTGATGGCGCCGGACCCGAACTGGCAGGTGTTCCGGGAGTATTACTGCCCGAGCTGCGGCACCCTGCTCGAGGTGGAAGCGCCGACGCCCTGGTACCCGGTCATCCACAACTGGGAGCCGGACATCGAGACCTTCTACCGCGACTGGCTCGGCCAGCCGGTGCCGGAGCGTGCGGAGCCGGCCCACAGGTAAGCGAGGGTGCATGGAATGCGCAAAAAGCCCCGCCTAACAGCGGCGGGGCTTCGCGTTTTCCTAGGCGTTTCGCACGTGAATGACGGCCTGCTTTTCGAGCCCGAACTTCTTCAGCTTGCGGTACAAGGTGGTGCGGGCGATGCCGAGGCGGCGGGCGGCTTCCGACAGGTTTCCGCCCGTTTCCGAGAGCACCGCAAGCAGGCGTTCCCGTTCCCCGGCGTCATGGTTGTTGTGTGCCCCTGATGGCGAGGGGGGAAGCAGCCGAGCGGTCGGGTTCGGCGTGTTGGCGAGGTATGCCTGCGCGATCGATGGGGGAAAGTGGGTGGCATCGATGCGGTTCCCCGTACAGAAGAGCACGGCATGCTCGACCGCGTTTTCCAATTCGCGAACGTTGCCGGGCCAGTCGTACGCGTGTACGAGAAACGCTTCCAAATCAGGATTGAGCTGGGGAAGGGAACGGTTGTACTTGTCGGCGAATCGCCTAAGGAAGTGATCGATGAGCAGCGGGATGTCTTCACGCCGGTCGCGCAGCGGGGGAATGGCGACGCTGACCACGTTCAACCGGTAGAACAGGTCGGCCCGGAAACGTCCCTCGCGAACGAGTTGGGCCAAGTCGCGGTGGGTGGCGGCGATGATCCGCACGTCCACCGGAATGGGTCGGCTGCCGCCCAGGCGGAGAATCTCCTTTTCCTGCAGGACGCGCAGCAGGTGAACCTGAAATTCCAGGGGCATTTCTCCGATTTCGTCGAGAAACAGCGTGCCGCCGTCCGCTTCCTCAAATTTGCCCTTTTTGCCCTGCTTTAATCCCCCGGTGAACGTTCCCGGCTCGTATCCGAAGAGCTCGGCGGCCACCAGTTCTTTGGGGATGGCGCCGCAGTTGAGGGCGAGAAACGGTTTGTTGCGGCGGCGGCTCGACGCGTGAAGGGCCCGGGCAAACCGCTCCTTTCCCGTTCCGCTCTCCCCCAGAAGCAAAACGGGAACGTCGGCATCCGCCACCATTTCGCATTTGGTCATCGCTTGGACAATGGCCGGCGAACGGCCCACGACGGTTTGCCAGGCGGCGCTGGAGCGTGTTGGCGCCTTCGAAGGCACGGTAGGCTTGTTTCGGATGATGCAAAGAAATCCGATGCGCGCGTTGCCGTCGTACACGCCCTCGATGACGGGGTCGTCGGGTATTGAGGAGATCTGCGGACACGGCTGCGCATCCGCAGGAGACGGGCGATCTATCAGCTCGTGATAGAGCAAGCGGCGCAAGCGGGCCTCGTTGGTCCGCAGCCAGCATCGTGCGGCAGCGTTGGCCTGCACCACATGCGCGGACAGATCCAGCACCAGTACGCCGTCGCCTGGGTACTGTTCGCGGGCTTCCCAAAATCGTTCCATCAGCCGATAGCGTTGGCGGGCGGCCTCTTCGTTTAGCCGCTGTTGGATGAATTGGGATGTCGCCACCACCAGGCCGAGGCTATGAGGTTGGGCATAGTTCCACGGACCGGTCAGGTCGACGACCCCGAGAATGGTTTTGGTCGTGGGATCAAAAATCGGGGCAGCGGAACAGATCCACTCGTGAACCCCTTCGCAATAATGTTCGGAAGCGAAAATCTGAACCGGTTGTCCGATCTTTAGGCACGTACCGATCGCGTTGGTTCCAATGGCTTCTTCGCTCCATTGCGAACCGAGGACGAAATTCATCTTTTCCGCTTTTCGCAAGATGGCCGGTTCGCCACGGAGGTACAAAATGAATCCATCCCGGTTGCACAGGGTGAGGAGGTGACCCGTTCCTTCCGTCTCCTTGGCAAGCTGTTCTAAGATGGGAAGGGCCAGTTGATACAGGCGGAAATTTGCAACCAAATTTTGCACGTCGTCCTCGTCAAGGAGCACCGTTGTTTGCTGCCGCGTGGGGTCCACACCGGACGACATGCAGCGTTTCCACGAGTCCTGGACCACGGGGCGAATGGAATGCGGGATCTGGCGATGGACCACAAGCCCGTTCCATTCGCGAGACAATTCTTTCCGTTTGCGGGCGATCTCGCGATAGGAGGTGAGCGCCAAATGCCCGCCGTGCACGGGATCCACCTCCTTACCAGAAAGGATATGGTGCGAGGGGATGCGTTCCGACGGTCGTTACAGCGCAGCACTTATTTGTCGCAAATTATATTATACTAAAAATTTTTTGTATATTCAATGCGACTAGAAAGCGCCGCTGTCCCTTGACGGCGGTGATGAAAAAGATTATCATTTTTAGCGGTGTGACTTCATTGTCGAATCGAGGGGGTTGCCATCATGATGTTGACGGGAAAACGAAGGGCTGCACTTGCGCTGCTCCTCGTTCTGGTTCTCGCGATGGTGAGCGCCTGCGGGAATCAAGGGGATCCCGCAGTGGAAAACGAGAAGGCAGCGGAGAACGAAACGCGAACCTTCTCGATGGCGAACGGGAAAACCGTGGAAATTCCCGCCCATCCGAAGCGGATTGTCATGCCCTACGAGTATTTGGGAAACGCGCTGGCGCTTGGCGTAAAGCCCGTAGGGGTTTCGCAGGCGGTGATGGAAAATCCGTACATCCGCGACCAGGCGAAGGGAATTGAAAACGTCGGCAACCCGATGTCCCTGGAGAAAGTTGCCGAACTGAATCCGGACCTCATCATTGTGTATTTGGAAGACCAGTACGAACAGTTGTCGAAAATCGCGCCGACGGTGTTGATTCCGTTCGGCCACTACAAGAACATCCAAGAAGAGATCCGCGTATTCGGCGAGCTTTTTGGTAAGCAAAAGGAAGCGGAGGAATGGATTCAACGCTTTGAACAGAAAGCCGCGGCCGCCCGTGAGAAAATCAAAGGCGTCATCGGCGAGGGCGAAACCGTTGGCATTTACAAGCTGCAAGGAAAGGATTTTTACGTCATTGGCGACAATTTTGGTCATGCCGGCCAGGTCATTTACAATGCGCTGCAGCTGACACCCCCGGAGAAAATCCGGCAAGAAGTAATACAAGGTTCGCAGTGGAAATTGATTTCGCTGGAAGCGCTGCCTGACTACGCGGCTGACCACATGTTCTGGACCGTATACAAGACGGACGGAACCGAACAGGCGGAAAGCGAGTTGAAAAACAGCGCCATTTGGAAAAACCTTGGTGCTGTGAAAGACGGTCATGTTTACGAGTTGAAGATTGAAGACATTTGGTTTTCCGATGCCATTTCCGTTGAACACCAGCTCGATCTTGTTGTCGAAACCCTTCTTTCTGCCCATCAAAAATGAACACGCGGAACACGATGAAACCAGGAGGACGAAAACCGGAACCTCAATTGCCTGCTCGTCCGTGGGCGGCATCCCTCGTGCTCGTGGGGGGATTGGGCGCCATTGTGTTGAGCATTGCCCTGTCGATCTCGGTCGGCGCTGCGGACATTCGTTTGGCGACCGTATGGGATGCGCTTTTCGCTTACGATGCGCAGCAAACCGCCCACGCCATTGTCCGCGATCTGCGCCTGCCCCGTTCGCTTGCCGATGTGCTTGTCGGCGCGGCGTTTGCGGTCGCGGGTGCGATCATGCAAGGAATGACCCGAAATCCGCTGGCCGATTCCGGATTGCTGGGGCTGAATGCCGGTGCGATCTTTGCGGTAGCTGTCTGTTTTGCGTTTTTTCCCGGTCTTTCCTATCAGGCGCTCATTCTGTGGTCCTTTTGTGGCGCCGCCGTTGCCGCGGCGCTTGTTTATGGAATCACCGCGCTGACGAGGGGTGGTGTGACGCCCGTTCGCCTCGTGCTCGCCGGCGCCGCGGTGAGCGCCCTGTTTACGTCCTTAAGCGAGGGAATTGCGCTTCACTTTCAGCTCAGTCAAGATTTGGCGTTCTGGTTTGCCGGCGGGGTGGCGGGTGTGAAATGGAGCCAGTTGAAATGGCTGGCGCCGTGGCTGGTCTCCGCTATCCTTGTCGCGGTGTTCTTGTCCCGGTCGATCACCCTTCTCAGCCTTGGCGACGACGTGGCCACCGGACTGGGACAAAAAACAACAAGGGTGAAGCTGGCAGGTGCCGCTGTGGTGCTGGCCCTTGCCGGCGGCGCGGTGTCGGCGGTCGGTCCGATCGGCTTTGTCGGCCTCGTCGTTCCGCATCTGGCCCGTTTTGTGGTGGGGGTTGATTATCGTGCGGTCATCCCGTGTTCCGCGGTCCTCGGCGGGCTGTTGATGATTTGGGCGGATATCGGCGCGCGCATGATCAACCCGCCTTATGAAACGCCGATCGGCGTGCTGTTTGCGTTAATCGGCGTGCCCTTTTTCCTGTACGTGGCCCGCAAAGGGAAGGGGGGATTCGTATAGGTCGCCGACGTGCGGTGATTCCGATTCTCTTCCTCTGCCTGCTCGTGATCGTTGCCATCAGCCTGAATACCGGGGCCAGCCGCATGAACCCGGTGGAAGTGGTCAAAACGCTCGCCGGCATGGGGACGGCGAAGCAGGAGCTGATCTTATTCGAGTTTCGGCTTCCGCGCGTCCTCGTTGCGGCATTTGCGGGTGCGGGCCTGGCGCTGTCGGGATGTGTCATTCAGGCGGTCTCGCGCAACCCGCTGGCCGACCCGCACCTTTTAGGGATTTCCACCGGTGCGGGCGTGATGGTGGTCCTGTACCTTTCCTGGTTCCCGACGGGGTCAGGTGCTCCGGTACTCCTGTTGCCGTTCCTCGCGTTTGTGGGCGGTGCACTGGCGGCCGTTCTCGTGTTCGCCTTGTCCTACGAGCGGCGGCAGGGGCTGCAGCCAGGTCGTCTCGTGTTAACCGGCGTGGCCGTTGCCGCCGGGTTGAGCGCGCTTATGACCGTGCTGTCCCTCCGGCTCAGCCGGGAGCTGTACCAGTTTGTGGCGACCTGGCTCACGGGAAGCATATGGGGAGCCACCCTGGATCATGCATGGACATTGTTGCCATGGGTGGTGGGGCTGTTTCTTTATGTCTATTTCAAATCCCGTGTTCTCGACGCGCTCTTATTTGGCGAGACCATCGCAACCGGGCTCGGCGTGTCGGTGGCAAAAGAGCGGTTGCAGTTGCTGGCGGCTGCCGTCGCGCTCGGGGCGGCTTCGGTGTCGGTGAGCGGCGGGATCGGGTTTGTGGGACTGATTGCCCCGCATTTGGCGCGGCGCTTGGTCGGCGTGCATCATGCGCACGTCGTGCCGGCGTCGGCATTGCTCGGCGCATGTTTACTCTTGGGAGCCGATACGGTTGGGCGCGTGGTGGTGCAGCCGTCGGAGATTCCCGCCGGCATCGTCGTCGCCGTTGTCGGTGCGCCGTATTTTTTATATGTACTTGCCCGTTCGGCCCGTTGAACGCAGGCTTCTCCGGAAGTCTGCGTCAGCGTGTAGACAAAGTACCGGGAGGTACAAGGTCTACACGCTTTTTTGTCGAATAGAGTTCTTATCCCATCATGCAGAGGTGGCCACATGCTGAGAAAACAATCGGCCGAAGGCCGTTACCAGCTTACCGTTGTTTCGTTGGACGAATTGGTGCCTCAGGATCACCTGGTTCGCAAAATCGAAAACGCCATCGACTTCTCGTTTATCTACGAACTAGTGGAAGATCGTTACTGCCCAGACAACGGAAGACCCAGCATCGATCCCGTTGTCCTCATCAAAATGGTGCTCATCCAGTATCTGTTCGGCATCCGTTCCATGCGTCAAACCATCAAAGAAATCGAAACCAATCTCGCCTACCGGTGGTTTCTGGGATACGATCTCACCCAGCCCATCCCCCATTTCACGACGTTTGGAAAAAACTATGTCCGCCGATTCAAGGGTACCGACCTCTTTGAAAGGATCTTCACGCGCATTCTTGAAGAAGCCTGCCATCATGGGCTGGTCGACCCTTCCGTGTTGTATATCGATTCCACCCATGTCAAAGCCAACGCCAACAAGAGAAAATTCATCAAGCGGCTTGTCCAGGAAGAAGGCAAGAAATATCAAGAACTTCTCGAAGAGGAAATCAACCAGGACCGCGAAGCGCACGGGAAAAAGCCGTTGCCAAAAAAGTCTAAAGCCGTCTGGAAGGAGGTGAAAAAAAGCACCACCGATCCGGACAGCGGCTGGTTTGTCAAAAACGAAAAGGAACAGACGTTCGCTTACTCCTTCCATGCGGCCAGCGACCAAAACGGCTTTGTCGTCAGTGCCGTCGTCACGGCCGCCAACGTTCATGACAGTCAGGTTTTCCCGGATGTGTTCGAGCAAGCTGTCAAGCACGTCGGAAAGCCCAGCGCTGTCGCGGTGGATGCGGGGTATAAAACGCCTTATATCTGCAAGTACCTCTTGGACCAACAGGTCCGTCCGGTCATGCCGTATACCCGTCCCCACACAAAAGACGGAAGGTATCGAAAGCAGGATTACGTGTACGATGAGTACTACGATTGCTATCTTTGTCCTGCCGGACAAGTGCTTACCTACGAAACCACGACCCGTGAGGGTTACCGAATCTACCGTTCCGATGCCACGACCTGTCGATCTTGTTCATTCCGCTCCCAGTGCACAGAAAGCCACGACGCGGTTAAGCGTGTGAGCCGCCATATCTGGGCCCATTACATGGAAGAAGTGGAGCACTTGCGCCATACAGAAGTGAATAAACGCCTATATGCACGCCGAAAGGAAACGATTGAGCGTGTATTTGCGGATCTCAAGGAGAAGCATGGCTTGCGTTGGACCACGTTGCGAGGGTTGGAAAAAGTGACAATGCAGGCGATGCTTGTTTTTGCTTGTATGAATTTAAAAAAGCTGGCGAATTGGTTATGGAGGTTAGGAAAAACAGGGCGCCATGCCCTTCATTTCGGTGTCCTTTTCGTACTCAGACGACATGAAAACTCCCTCGGCTGCGTTGGCACCGAGGGTGTTTGTCTGCAGTCTGACGCAGGCTTCTCCGGAAGTCTGCGTTTTTGTTTCTGAGATCATCCTCCTCGCCAGGGTTGACATGGATAACGTCGTGATACCTGCATGTGCGGACACGAAATCAAGGTTTTCTGAATAGAAAAAGAATGCTAAATTGATAATGTAATCGGAATAAAATCGGGGCAGAGCAAGCGTTTCTCGGAGAAGGAGGAGAGCTGATGGCAGAACCCGTTTGGTACCCGACACCGGAGTACGTCCGCAACACGCGGCTGGCGCAGTGGATGAAGGCGCTGGGGTTTGACGACTATGACGCCTTTTACGCCGCGTCGATTCGCGATGTGGCCTGGTTTTGGGGAGAAGCGGAAAAGGCCCTCGGCATCGCCTGGTTTGCGCCCTACCGGCAGGTGCTCGACGTCTCGCGCGGCCCGGCGTGGCCGGAGTGGTTTGTGGGGGGGCGGCTCAACGCGGCGCACAACGCCGTCGACAAGTGGCTGGACGATCCTGCCGTGCGCCACCGCCCGGCCATCGTGTGGGAAGGGGAGGAAGGGCGCACGCGCATAATTACCTACGAGGAGCTGGCGGCGTGGGTCAGCCGCGTGGCGTGTGGGCTGAAGCGGCTGGGAATCGAAAAGGGGGACCGCGTGGCCCTTTACTTGCCGATGCTCCCCGAAACCGTCGTGGCCATGCTGGCGGCAGCCAAGATCGGCGCCGTGGTGATGCCGGCCTTCTCCGGCTTTGGGGCCGACGCCGTGGCCAAGCGCCTGGAGAGCGCCCAGGCGAAAGTATTGATCACGGCCGACGGGTTCTACCGGCGTGGCAGGGTCGTCCCGATGAAGGAGGAGGCCGACAAGGCTGCGGATCGGGTGCCGAGCGTCGAGCGGGTGGTCGTCGTGCGGCGCACCGGGCGGGCCATCCCGTGGCGCGAGGGGCGCGACCTCGACTGGCGCGAGTTGGAAGTTGAGGGCGCCCATATAGCAGCCGCACCGATGGACAGTGCCGATCCGCTGCTCATCCTCTACACTTCGGGTACAACGGGGCGACCCAAGGGCGCAGTGCACACCCACAGCGGCTTTCCGATCAAGGCCGCCCTCGATGCCGGCTTCGGCATGGACCTGAAGCCTGGAGAGGTGCTCCTGTGGGTCACCGACATGGGCTGGATGATGGGCCCGTTCCTTGTCTTCGGTGCGCTCTTGAACGCGGCGACGATGGTGCTATACGACGGCACCCCCGACTATCCGGAACCGGATCGCATCTGGCAGCTCGTTGCCCGTCACCGCGTCACGCACCTGGGCATCTCGCCGACGCTGATCCGCTCGCTGATGCCCCACGGCGAGGCGTTGGCCCACCGGCATGATTTGTCCAGCCTGCGCGTCATCGGATCGACGGGTGAGCCGTGGAATCCCGAGCCGTGGCTGTGGCTGTTCGACAAGGTGGGCCGGGGTCGCGTACCGATCTTTAACTATTCGGGGGGGACGGAAATTTCCGGCGGGATCCTCGGCAACGTCCTGGTGAAGCCCATCGCGCCGGTCACGTTCAACGCCGCGCTGCCCGGCATGGCCGCCGAGGTGTACGGGGAGGACGGCCGGCCGGTGCGCGGCGAGGTGGGCGAGCTGGTGCTGACGCAGCCGTGGGTGGGCCAGACGCGGGGCTTTTGGCAGGATCCCGAGCGGTACGAGGAAACGTACTGGAAGCGCTGGCCGGACACGTGGGTGCACGGCGACTGGGTGATCCTCGACGACCAGGGCTTTTGGACGATCACGGGGCGCTCCGACGACACCCTCAACGTGGCCGGCAAGCGGTTGGGGCCAGCGGAAGTGGAATCGGTGCTGGTCGACCACCCGGCCGTCAAGGAGGCGGCGACCATTGGCGTTCCGGATGAGGTAAAGGGCGAGGTGCCGGTCTGCTTCGTCGTGCTGAAGCCTGGCGCAGAAGCGTCTGAGGTGCTGGCGCGGGAACTGCTCGATTGGGTTGCCGAGCGGATGGGCAAGGCCCTGCGTCCCAAGACCATCCATTTCGTTACCGACCTGCCCAAAACGCGCAACGCCAAAATCATGCGCCGTGCCGTGCGCGCCGCCTACCTTGGCATGAGCGCCGGCGATCTGTCGGCTTTGGAGAACCCAGAGGCGGTCGAGGCGATCCGCCGGTTGGCGCGGTAGTCCACGCCGCTGAACCGGATGAAACGCTGTAGGTCCTGTGTGGCCTGCAGCGTTTTTTTTTTTGGCATGGGGAGCGGCAGAAGGGGTTGGTGGGATGGCGAATGGATGTGTGTTACAATAAACACAAAACCTTTCTCAGGTTGCCCGGTTGCGGGGTGACGGACGCAAACGCGTGGCAGGGAACTTCGTGTGGTTGGGTGGGGGACAGGCTTGCAAGGCAGGACGAGAATGCGTAGGATGAAGGCGTGTTGCCCTCCGCTCTTCCGCCATGCGATTTTGGGGGGTGAAAGGATGCGTGAAGTGTCCGCCGGTGGCGTGGTGTACCGCAAGCGCCACGGAGGCTTGGAGATTCTGATGATTGAGGATCGCTATGGCAAGATGACCTTTCCCAAGGGCAAGCAGGAGCCGGGGGAGACCATCGAGGAGACGGCGTTGCGCGAGATTGCTGAGGAAACGGGCGTGCGCGGCCGCATCGTCCGCCCGCTGGCGGTTGTGCGGTACCAGTACGTCCACCCGAGGGAAGGAAAGACGGTGGACAAGGAAGTGCACTACTTTCTCGTGGAAGCCACCGATGGGGCGGTTCGCCCGCAGGTGGAGGAGATCAACGAGGCGCAGTGGCTTGCGCCGCACGAAGCGTGGCGGCGACAACGTGAGCATGGGTACGACAACAACGTGGACGTGCTCACGAAAGCATACGCGTACTTGGGCTTGGAAAGGGGAACCGGTTGAATGCGCGACTTGGCTCGATACATCGACCACACGCTCCTCAAACCGACGGCAACGGAGGCGGACATCCTCAAGCTGTGCGACGAAGCGCGGGCGTATGGTTTTTACGCTGTCTGCGTCAACCCTTACTGGGTGCGCACGGCAGCCAGGCGCCTTGCGGACACGCCGGTGCGGGTGTGCACGGTGATCGGATTTCCGCTCGGCGCGACACCCACGGCGGTCAAGGTATACGAAACCACGCAAGCGCTTTCTGACGGGGCGAGCGAAGTGGACATGGTGCTCAACGTCGGGGCGCTCAAGTCGGGGCACGAGTCGACCGTGCGGGACGATATTGCCGCGGTGGTGGAGGCCGCGCGAGGGAAGGCCCTGGTCAAGGTGATTCTCGAAACGGCACTCTTGACCGATGAGGAAAAGGTGCGCGCGTGCCAGCTGGCGAAGGAGGCGGGCGCCCATTACGTCAAGACCTCCACGGGGTTCGGACCGGGCGGAGCCACGGTGGCCGACGTGCGGCTGATGCGCGAGACGGTGGGCCCGGAGATGGGCGTCAAGGCCTCCGGCGGGGTGCGCGACGCGCAGACGGCGCGGGCCATGATCGAAGCGGGTGCCACGCGCATTGGCACGTCGAGCGGTGTGGCCATCGTGACCGGGGCGCAGCCGGCGGGGCAAGGATACTGACGCCGTGCGAGCGGTCTCCGGGCATCAGAAGAGCCGCTCGATCCACTTTGCGTAAGGGCGGGCCAGCGGAAGGGCGATCAGGGAACAAAACAGGTTAAACAGTGTTTGCGCGTGGGCCACCTGGGTGTCGGGATCAGCGCTCAGCCAGGCGACGAGGCGGGTGAGGGCCTCCAACAGGGGATAGGCGGCCACGACGCCGAGCACGTTAAAGGTGAAGTGGCACCACGCCACGCGCTGCGCTGCCGGACGGGCCCCAATGGCGGCGAGCAGGGCCGTCGTGCACGTGCCGATGTTTGCCCCCAGCACGAAGGCGATGGCCTGGGGGACGGAGAAGGCGTTGGTGGCGGCCATGCTCATGGCCACGGCGGTCGCTGCGGTGCTGCTTTGCATGAGGGCCGTGAAAAGGAGCCCGAACAGAAGGGCGATGGCTTCGCTGTGCTGGGCGCGGCGGAACAGCTCTGCAAACCACGGGGTCTCCTCAAGCGGGCGTGCGCCGCTCTGCATGACGACAAGGCCGATGAGCAGGCAGCCGAAACCGCCGACGGTGAGGCCGATCCCCCTGAGGATGGGGCGTTTGGGTGCGGCCCACAGCAGGGCCCCGATCAACACGAGGGGCAGCGCGAAACGCTCAACGTTGAGGGCCAACAGTTCGACCGTAAGGCACGTGCCAACATTGGTGCCAAGGATGACGCCGACGGTAGCGGGGAACGTGAGCAGGCGCGCGTCCACCAAGCCCACGAGGGCCACCGTGACGGCGCTTGAGGATTGCAGGATCCCCGTTACGGCCGTGCCGGTGAGAAAGCCGTGCAGCGGCGTGCGCGTGCAGGTGGCCAGCAGCCGCGCGGGACGGGGGCCGGCAAACCCGTCGAGCCCGCGGCGCAGGATGGTGAGGCCGAACAGGAACAAGGCCAAGCCGACGGAAAACGGGATGAGCACTGCTTTGATCATGTCCTGCCCTCCGGACGTGTTGTCCTTTCATTCCTATGAAGGGCGGGACAATGCCATGCGCGAAAGGAGGGACGGCGGTGGGCCGCGTTTTTTTGCAGCGCAAGCGGCGGCGGCGCCTGGAACAAGGGCACCCGTGGATCTACCAGACCGAAGTGGCGCATGTGGAGGGCGATCCCCAGCCCGGGGACCTCGTGAACGTCTACAACCACCAGGGTGTCTTTCTGGCCAAGGGCTACATCAACCCGCGTTCGCAGATCCTGGTGCGTGTGCTGACCTACGATCCGCACGAGGAGATCGACGTGGGCTTTTTCGTGCGCCGCCTCGAACAGGCCAAGCGCCACCGCGAGCGCTTTCTGGCCGACACCTCGGCCTGCCGGATGGTGTACGGTGAAGCCGACTTTCTCCCCGGCCTGATCGTCGACAAGTTTGGCGACATCCTCGTCGTCCAGCTTCTGACCTACGGCATGGACGCGCGTCGGGACCTGATTCGCGCGGCCCTCGTCGAGGTGTTTCGCCCGCGGGGCATCTACCTGCGCAACGACGTGCCGGTGCGCGAACTGGAGGGCCTGGCGCAGGAGAAGGGCGTCTGGTACGGCGAGGTGCCGCGGTGGGTGGAGATCGTCGAGAACGGGCTGCGCTTCGTCGTTGATGTCCACGAGGGGCAGAAGACGGGCTACTTCTTCGACCAGCGCGAAAACCGCGCCGCGATCGCCCCGCTGATGACCGGCTGGGGGGAGACCGGCATGGACGGTGCCGAGGTGTTGGAGTGCTTCTGCCATACCGGTGCTTTCACCGTGCACGCGGCACACTACGGCGCCAGGCACATCACGGCCGTCGACATCTCCGAAGAGGCCATCGCGGTGGCCAAGGAGAACGTGGCCCGCAACGGTTACGCCGAGCGCGTGACGTTCCGTGTGGCCAACGCCTTCGACGAGCTGCGCCGGCTCGATGCCGAGGGCGCGCGCTTTGACGTCGTGATCCTCGACCCGCCGGCCTTTGCCAAGAACCGCCAGGCGGTGGACGCGGCCTGTCGCGGGTACAAGGAGATCAACTTGCGCGCCATGCGCATTCTGCGCGACGGCGGGTACCTCGTGACAGCATCGTGCTCGTACCATGTCAGCCGGGAGCGCTTTCTGGCCACCATTGCCGATGCCGCCCTCGACACGCACAAGATTCTCCGGCTGGTCGAGTTTCGCACGGCCGGCAAGGACCATCCGGTAATCCACGGGGCAAGCGAAGGCGACTATCTCAAGTTTGCCATTTTTGAGGTGCGCAGCCGAAAATAACGCTCGAGACGCCGTTGGCGCGTGTTCCCGTTTGTGATACGCTAGAGGCAAAAACGGGAGGACAAGGAGGAAGGTGGGCATCATGGCGCAAGACTGCGTATTCTGCAAAATCATCGAAGGCGCGCTGCCAGCGCGGATGGCGTATGAAGATGAGCAGGTGGTCGTCTTCCACGACATCAACCCAAAAGCTCCCACCCACCTCTTGATCGTACCGCGCAAGCACATCCCGACGATGATGGACGTGGCCAAGGAGGACCTGCCCCTGATTGCGCACATCCACGGCGTGGCGCAGGAATTGTACCGCAAGCTGGGCCTGACGGGGATGCGCCTCGTCAACAACTGCAACAAGGACGGGGGGCAGGAGGTGTTCCACCTGCATTACCACCTGATGGGGTGGAAGGGAACGAACGGATGAGCCGCATGCGCGGCGGGCTCCCCCCTGGCGTTGCGCTGGGCGCACGCCGTCGAGACGCGGGTCGTCGTTGACCGCCCTCCCGCCGTGTACTATAATGAGACAGACAGACTTCAGGACGGAAGGTACTGGGTCTGTGAGGGTTTGAGCGGAGGGAGGGAAGAGGGTGCCTGCGATTCGCGTCCGCAAGAACGAGTCTCTGGACAGCGCGCTGCGCCGCTTTAAGAAGACGCTGGCTCGCGACGGCATTTTGGCCGAGGTCAAAAAACGCGCGCACTATGAGAAGCCCAGCGTTCGTCGCAAAAAGAAGGCCCAGGCGGCTGCACGCAAGCGGGGGAAGTAAGGTTGGAGGGGAAAGCATGAGCCTGATCGAGCGGTTGACCGAGGATATGAAGCTTGCCATGAAAGCAAAGGACCAGGTTCGGCTTTCGGTCATTCGCATGGTACGGGCCGCGATCAAGAACGCGGAGATCGAGAAAGGTCGTCCCCTTACCGATGACGATGTGATCACCGTTCTGCATCGCGAGCTGAAACAACGGCGCGATTCCCTCCACGAGTTTGAGAAAGCCGGCCGGCAAGACCTTGTGGACAAGGTCAAGGCCGAAATCGAGGTGTTGACCCAGTACCTGCCTGCGCAGCTGTCGGACGAGGAGCTGCTGGAGCTGATCCGCAATGCGGTGCAGGAGGTCGGCGCCACGTCCAAGAAGGACCTGGGGAACGTGATGCGCGTCCTGATGCCGAAGGTGAAAGGACGTGCTGACGGAAAGCGGGTCAACGCCCTGGTGCAGCAAGTGCTTGGTGACTAACGCGCATACGCCCATCCCGGCTCGGCCGGGATGGGCGTTTTCATTGGATGCCATAACCGGTCCGCACTGCGCATATTCCTGTGAGAGAAAAGGGGGCGGGGCACATGGCCAGGTGGACCCGTCGGCTGCGTCGCTGGGCGGTGCAGGCACTCGACCTCCCGGATGACGCCCTCCTCGATGTACCCCGAGTCACGATGATCGGCTCCTTCCACGTGTATATCGAAAACCACCGCGGCATCCTGTGGTTTGACGAGCAGGAGGTGCGCCTCCTTCTCACCAGCGGACAACTGGTGATTCGCGGAAAGAACCTGGTGCTGCGGGCCATTTTGCCGGAAGAGCTGTTTGTCGAGGGGCAAATCGATTCCATCACGTTTTTGAACTAGAGGGGGCGGAAGACGGTGCGCGACCGGTGGCTGAAATGGTGGTGGGGATACGTGGTGCTGGCGGTGCGCGGGCGGCACCTGGAGCGGTTCTTGAACCAGATTGTGCGCCAGGGCGTGCAGGTATGGGATGTGCGTGTCGTCGGCAAGCAGGAGGCGTACCTGACCGTTCGGGCAGGAGATCTGCGGCGACTGCGAAGCGCGCGGCGGATGTTGGGGATGCGGACACGCATCATGGTCAAGCAGGGCTGGCCCTTTTGGCGGCTACGTCTTTTGCGGCGCAAGGGATTGATTGCTGGTCTGCTTTTTTTTGCCGTCTTGTTGTACGGGCTCTCGCAGGTGGTGTGGCACGTGGAGGTGGTCGGCAACGAGCGCCTGCGCGACGAGGAAGTCCGGCGCGTCGCCGAGGAGCTGGGCATCAAGCGGGGGCAGTGGCGTGCGCGCCTGGCCGCACTGGACGAGCTGCAGCGGCAGCTCCTTTCCCGCTTGCCTGACGTGGCGTGGGTGGGCATCGAGCTGAAGGGGACGCGCGTGCGCATTACCGTTGTCGAGCAGGTGAAGCCCGAAACGCCCCCTGCACAGGGGTCGAGCCATCTGGTGGCCGCCAAGCGCGGAATGGTGCACCGGCTGATTGTGGAACGCGGTCGCCCGCTGGTGCGTCCCAATGAATGGGTCGTCCCGGGGCAGGTGCTGGTGTCCGGGGTGGTGGGCGAAGGCTCACAGGCGCAGATCGTCGGCGCCGAGGGGAAGGTGGAGGCGGAGGTATGGTACGAGAGCGAGGTGGCCGTTCCCCTGGTGCAGAAACGCGAGGTGCTCACCGGGCGGCGGTTTGTCCGGACCTACGCCCTCCTCGGCACTTATCGCATCCGCCTGCGCGGGTACGAGGCGGTCCCTTTCGTACGCTATCGCGTCGTCGAGGAACGTGAGGAGGGCGAGCTGTTCGGTCGGCGTCTTCCGCTCGGATGGAAAAAAGATATCTATATGGAAACGGAGCTGCAGCAGCTGCGCGTTGCGCCAGGTGAAGCGGCCGCCATCGGGAAGCATCTGGCCCGGGCCGACGTCCGGCGCCGCATCGGGGAAGATGGCCGAATCCTGCGGGAAAAGATTTTGCACAGCGAAGTGCGGAATGATACATTGTATATGAAACTGCACGTGGTAACACTTGAGAACATCGCCAGGGCGCAACCCATCATGGAGCAAGGAGACTGAGGACCGTTGCAACCTGTCACGTACAAAATCCTCTTGCGCGATCCCGAAGAAGGCTTGATGCTCTTCGGACCGCATGACGCGTTTCTCAAGCGGATCGAAGCGGCGACGCGGGCCAAGATCGTCTCCCGCAACAACGAGGTCACCATCACCGGCGATCCCGAAGAAGCCCAGCGCGTCGAACAGCTCTTTCGCGTCCTCCTGCGCTTGATCCGCAAAGGCTTTTCGCTGAGCGAGGGCGATATCCAATACGCCATCGAGCTGGCCCGGCGGGGGCTGGTGGACGAGCTGGTGGACCTCTTTCACGAGGAAATCGGGATGACGTTCAAGGGCAAGCCGATCCGCGTGAAAACCCTGGGCCAACGCCACTATGTGGCGGCGATGCGCAAGCGGGACATCGTGTTTGCCATCGGCCCGGCGGGGACGGGGAAAACGTTTTTGGCCGTCGTGATGGCCGTCAACGCCCTGAAAGGCGGCGAAGTGAAGCGGATCGTCCTCACCCGACCGGCCGTTGAGGCGGGGGAGAACCTGGGCTTTTTACCGGGTGACCTTCAGGAAAAGGTCAACCCGTATCTGCGGCCCATTTACGATGCCCTGCATACGATCATGGGGCCCGATGCGGTGGCCAAATTTATCGAACGCGGGCTGATTGAGATTGCCCCCCTCGCCTACATGCGCGGGCGAACCCTGGACGACTCCTTTATCATTCTTGACGAAGCGCAAAACACCACAACCGAACAGATGAAGATGTTCTTGACGCGCCTGGGATTTGGCTCGAAGATGGTCATCACCGGCGACGTGACGCAGATCGACCTGCCGCCGGGCAAGGTGTCGGGCCTGCGCGACGCGGAGCGCGTTCTGCGTGGCATTCCGGAAATCGCGTTCATCTATCTCTCGCAAGCTGACGTGGTTCGGCACACCCTGGTCCAGAAGATCATCGAGGCATACGAGGAGCAGCGGGAAACGGTTGGAGCGACCGCGCGATAGGGAGGGGACAACATGCCGCGAAGCGGACGGTCGGACGCGCGTGCGGTGCTGCGGGCCTGGAACGCGAGCACGGTGGTGCGCATAGGGCTCCTGCTGGCGCTGTGGGGGCTTCTCTTCACCCTGGCTCTTCCCCACGCGCGCCCGACCGCCTATGAGCTGAAGGTGGGCGAGCCGTCGCCGGTGACGCTTGTTGCCCCCTACACCGTGGAGGATCCCGAGGAAACGCAGCGCGCGCGCCAGCGGGCCGAAGCCGGCGTGGAGCCGGTCTTTCGCCGCGACGACCGCATTACCGCCAACCAGATCGAGGTACTGGAACGCGTCTTTGCGGAGGCAAAGGCCCTCGCCTCATCCAACCTCCCCGCGTCCGGGCGGATTGAGCGGCTGAAGGCCGCCGTTCCCTATGAGTTGGCGGATGAGGTGTACACGGCGATGGCTCGCCTGTCGCCGCAGACGGTGGAGGTGGCCCGCGCCATCACGGTGAACACCGTGGAGCAGATCCTGCTGGAAGGCGTTACCGACCAGGCTACCGGCGTCAAAGCGGCGCGGGAAAAAGTGGACGAACAGCTTGTGCGCAGCGATCTGGGGCGCAGTGTACGAACCGTCGTCCGGGCCTTGGTGCTGGCGTCGGTGGTCCCCAATGTCTTTTACGATGAGGCGGAGACGGAAAAACGCCGGGCACTCGCCCGCTCCCTCGTCAAACCGGTAACGATTGAGCAGGGGACGGTGCTGGTAGAAAAGGGCGCCTTGGTGACGCCCGAGGGGTACCGCAAGGCCAAGCTGCTGGGGTTGGTGGAGACGACGCCGTCACCATGGCCCATGCTGGGCTTGGCCGGGCTGGCGGCGATGCTGGTGGCCATTCTGTGGGCCACACTGGCGTCGACCGGCAAACCGTCACGGCGGGACAACCGCACCTTGCTGATGCTGGTGCTGATCGCCGCGGTGCAGATGATTGCCCTGAAGGCCGTCGCGCTGTGGGGGTTGCGGACCTATCCGTATCACGGGTTTGTTGCGCCCGCCGCGCTGGGCGCCTCCCTGATCGCTGCCCTGGTGGGCAAGCGGGTGGCCCTTGCCGGAGCCATGCTGTTTGCCACGCTGGCCGCACTCTTGTACAACGAGAGTTTCGAATTGCCCCTTGACTTTCGCTACGCGCTGGTGGCGCTGGCCGGCAGCGTGGCCGGGGTGTACAGCATTGGGCGGATAACCCAGCGCCATCACTTTCTCCTGACGGGCTTCACCGTATCCGGTGTCGCTTCTGCCGCAGCGGCCGTCGTTGTGCTGCTTACTGCGCGGCACGGCTCGGCGTTCCCGTGGCCTGAGCTGTTGATGGCGATGGGCTTTGCCTTTGCCGGCGGCTGGCTGTCCACGGTGCTGACGGTAGGGCTGCTCCCGTTTTTCGAGAACGCCTTCGGGGTTCTTTCGTCCGTTCGCCTGGTCATGCTGTCCAATCCGAACCATCCCCTGCTGCGCAAGCTGCTCATCGAAACGCCGGGCACGTATCACCACAGCATGGTGGTGGCCAACCTGGCCGAAGCGGCGGCCGAGGCCATCGGCGCCAACGGCTTGCTTGCGCGTGTCGGGGCGTACTATCACGACATCGGCAAGACCAAGCGCCCCCAGTACTTCATCGAAAACCAGTACGGGGCGGAGAATCCCCACGACCGGTTGTCACCGTATCTGAGCAAGCGAATCATCCTCGCCCATCCATACGACGGCGCGGCGATGCTCAAGGCCCACAAGATTCCCAAGCCGATTCGCGACATCGCCGAGCAGCATCACGGGACGACGCTGCTCAAGTACTTTTATCACAAGGCGAAACAGCAACACCCGGACAGCGAGGTGAGGGAAGAGGATTTTCGCTACCCGGGACCCAAGGCGCAGACGAAAGAAGCGGCCATTGTCGGCATCTGCGACTGCGTCGAGGCCGCGGTACGGTCCATGAAACGGCCGACGCCGAGTCAGCTCGATCACCTGGTGCGGCGCATCGTCAAAGAACGCCTTGACGACGGCCAGTTCCACGAGTGCGATTTGACCCTCCGAGAGCTGGAAGTCATTTCGCGTACGATCGTCGAGGCTTTGATTGGCATGTTTCACTCGCGCATCGAATACCCCGCGGACGTCCGGCGCGACGAATCGTCCGCCGCCGCGCGGTGATCGGTTAGGTTTGGAATGAGGGGAGATGCATCATGGCCATTGGGGTGGACATTATCACCGAGTACGACGGGACGCCGCTTCGCGGTGATCACCTGCGCTTGCTCGAGGCGGTGCTGCAGGCCGCGGCAGAGGCGGAGGGCGTGTCCGACGCGGAAGTGTGCGTCACGTTGACCGATGACGACCGGATCCACGAACTGAACCGCACGTGGCGCGGCATTGACCGGCCCACGGACGTGCTCTCCTTCCCCTTGCGCGAGCCGGGTGAGGGAGAAACGGCGGTACACGAGGCGCCGGAAGGTCCCGAGCCCCTCGGGGACATCGTCATCTCTGTGCAGCGTGCTGCCGAACAGGCTGCACAGTATGGCCACTCCTTCGAACGGGAGCTGGCCTTTCTCGCTGTTCATGGCTTTTTGCATTTGCTGGGCTACGACCACCAGACGCCGGACGAGGAGCGGGAGATGTTTGCCCGCCAGGAAGCGATACTGGAGCAGTTCGGGCTTCGGCGCTAAAGGGGGGATTCCGCGTGCCCCGGTGGCCCTCCTTTGCCGCCTTCCGCTCGGCATGGGCAGGCATATGCGCTGCGGTTCGCGCCGAGCGAAACATGGGCATCCATCTTGTCATCGCCAGTATTGCCCTCGCCCCCTTTGTGTTTGTGCCCTGGCCGGAAGCCGCGTTTTGGCGTGTGGTAACGGCAGTCGCACTGGTGCTGGCCTTCGAATTGACCAACACGGCTGTTGAACGCGCGGTCGATTTGGCCACAACCCGCCGTCATCCTCTCGCCAAAGCGGCCAAAGACGCCGCGGCGGGCGCAGTGTTGGTCGTGGCCGGATATGCCGCGGTGTGCGGCTTGCTTATCTTTGGCCCGCCGGTGTGGCAGTGGATGACCCAAGGCGTGTGGCCGTATCGCGATGGGCATGTCCTGGTCGCCGCCTGCGCCGCCATGGTCCTGGCGGCACTGTGGTCGGCGCTCGCTGTCGTCGACGGCCGGATCTTGTGGGGGGCGGGCCTGGTGGCTGTCCTGGGCGGGCCATGGGTCGCGGCGGGCCTGCTTGTGCTCGTTGGACTCTGGATGTGGCAACGGAAGGGGTTGCGTGCGCTTGTGCCCGTAATGTTCGGCGGCGCGTTGGGCATCCTGTTAGGGATTGGCGTTGGCGCCCGCCTGTAGTGTTGGGATTATGGGGTAACGGAATCGAACGGGGTGACGAACGCATGGATGACCGCACGTTGGTTGAACATGCCCGCCGCGCGCGCGACCGCGCCTATGTGCCGTACTCCCGCTTCCCGGTTGGCGCAGCGCTCCTTTCGCGCGACGGGCGGGTGTTCACGGGGTGCAACATTGAAAACGCGGCATACGGGCTGTGCAATTGCGCCGAGCGGACGGCGCTGTTCAAGGCCGTGTCGGAGGGGGTGCGCGACTTTGTGAAGCTCGCCGTCATCGCCGACACCCCAAGACCGGTGCCGCCCTGCGGGGCATGCCGCCAGGTGCTGGCCGAGTTGTGTCCGCCGGACATGCCGGTCATTCTGGCCAACCTACAAGGAGACCAGGAGGTCAAGACGGTGGCTGAGCTGTTGCCCGGCGCCTTTGGAAGGGGGGATCTCCATGGAAACGAAAAGCGGGCATAAGTCGGGGTTTGTGGCCATCATTGGCCGACCGAACGTGGGTAAGTCCACCCTCTTGAACATGGCCATTGGCCACAAGATTGCCATCATGTCGGACAAGCCACAGACGACGCGCAACCGGATCCAGGGTGTGCTGACGGAGGCGCGCGGCCAGATCATTTTTCTCGACACGCCGGGGATCCACAAGCCCAAGCACAAGCTGGGCGATTACATGGTGCGGGTGGCCGAAAACGCGTTGAAGGAAGTGGACCTCATCCTGTTCCTCGCGGACGTGACGGAGGAGCCCCTAGGGCCGGGGGACCGCTATATCCTCGAGCGCCTCGGGGAAGTCAAGACGCCGGTTTTTCTCGTCATCAACAAGATCGACCAGGTTTCCCCCGACAGGGTGTTGGCGTTCGCCGACGCGTACCGCCGTGCGTTTTCCTTTGCCGAGGTGGTCCCGATCTCTGCCCTGAACGGCACGAATGTGGAGACGCTTCTGGAGACCATCTTTGCCTATTTGCCGGAGGGACCCCAGTACTATCCGTCTGACCAGGTCACCGATCACCCGGAACGGTTCATCGTGGCCGAACTGATTCGCGAGAAGGTGCTGCTCCTGACGCGCGAGGAAGTGCCCCATTCCGTTGCCGTGGTCGTCGAGGAAATGACGCGGCGGGAGGGGAAGGACGTTGTCTACATCCACGCCGTCATCTACACGGAGCGCGACTCGCAAAAGGCGATCCTGATCGGCAAGCAGGGCTCCATGCTGAAAGAGATTGGCCGGTTGGCGCGCGAGGATATCGAGCGCCTGCTGGGGAGCAAAGTTTTCTTGGAATTGTGGGTGAAAGTGAAAAAGGATTGGCGGAACCAGGAATTTTACCTAAAAAACTTTGGTTTCACCGAAGAGTGAGGACAGCGTTTGCCAGTATAGCGGGCACTCGGGCGGCTATCCTACAAATACAGGAACCAATCCGTCACGAAAGGGTGATTGGCGGTGCGCGACTTCTCGTGGGACGTGTTCGCCGCAACAGGGAACATCGAGGCCTACCTGCTTTACCGGGAACTGAGCAAGCGCCACGAGCAGCAGGTGGAACGTGACGTGACGGAGGTTGTTGCGACGTAGGAAGCCGCTCGCGAATCGAGGCGAGAGCGGGCATGCTCATACGGTTGGAAGGCGTAGTGTTGCGAACAAGGGATTACGGAGAAGGGCATAAAATCATTACCCTGTTCACGCGCGAGCAAGGGAAGCTTGGGGCCGTCGCCCGCGGCGCGAAAAAACCGCGCAGCCGACTGGCTGCCGTTACACAGCCGCTTACGCACGGCCTTTACCTGTGCCATGCGGGAGGCGAGCTGGCCACTCTGAGCCAGGGCGAGGTCCTGCACGCCTTTTCCCGCATCCGCGACGACTTGATCCGGACGGCATATGCGGCCTATATGTTGGAGGTGACGGATCGGCTGCTTGCCGAGCGCGAAGCGCACCCGCGTCTGTTTGATCAGCTTGTGGGGATCCTGCAGCAGCTCGAGGCAGGCAAGGATCCCGAAATCCTCACCCGCATCTATGAGCTGCATGCCCTCGCTGCGTCCGGCTTCCGGCCGCACCTCGATGCCTGTGTCGCCTGTGGCCGGCTAGAAGCGGCGGCGTTCAGCGTGCGCGAGGGCGGCTTTCTCTGCTCCGCATGCCAGCAGACCGACCGCGATGCGCTTCCCCTTGCCCCGGCGGCGGTTCGCGTGTTGCGGCGGCTGGCCCGCGTGGACGTCGGGCAAATCGGCACGATCAACGTAAAGCCGGAAACCAAGGCGCAGCTGCGCCGGCTCATGCGGGCGTTTTGGGAGGAACATGTGGGCTTGCGCCTCAAGTCGCGCGACGTGCTGGAACGACTCGAATCGTGGACGGAGGAACGACCGGCCCCTTTGGAGTGAGGCGGAACCGGTCTCGTTTTGTTTAAACGGGGATGGGCTTGACAGCGGGAACGTTCCCCGTTACGATAAAAATCGTAATCGTTACGATATAGCGAGGAGCCGCCACCGATTTGCTGTCGTTGCCGCCCCCCTTGTGTAACCGGGTTCTGCGTGGCCTACTAAATCGAAATTGTTCCTGTTTACAGGAGGCTGGCACCTTCGTATAATCGAAGGGGAGTTGCATCGGAACGGTTCCGTACAAAGCCCCGATAAGGGAGGAGATGTGCCGTGGGACGGGCACTGCGCGGGTTGAAGGGGTGGGCCGCGTGTCTCGTGCTGATGCTGGTTCTGGCCGGTTGCGGGCAAGGCACCGTGCCGTCAACTGAACCGGAAGCTCCGAAGAAGTTGTCCGTGTACACTAGTCTTTATCCGTACCAGTTTTTTGCCGAGCAAATCGGCGGCGGCCGTGTCGAGGTGCACAACCTGGTGCCACCGGGCGCGGAACCGCACGAATTTGAGCCCACGCCAAAGGACGTCGTCAAGCTGGACGAAGCGGACGTCTTTGTGTACAACGGGGCCGGGTTTGAGCGGTGGATCGACCAGGTGCTGAAGGCCATCGACACGTCGGATATGGTCATTGTGAAGGCTACCGAGCACGTCAACCTGCTGTCGAGTCCCGGGGAGGACGGACACAGTGGGAAGCTGCACGGCGCGGCGGGCGAGCGTCCCAACGTGGACGGCGCCGGAGCCCACGGGAACGGAGCGAAAGCCGAGCCGGGACATGCGGACGAACGCGGCAATGGGCCGTACGATCCGCACGTGTGGCTGGATCCGGTACGGGCCAAAGATATCGCCCGGGCGATCCGCGACGCGTTTGTCCGGGTCGATCCGGAAGGAAAAGCAACGTATGACGAAAATTATAGAAAGCTGGCGGAAGAGCTGGATCGCCTTCACGCCGAGTACGAAGCGGCGGTGAAACAAGCCCCGCGCAAGGAAATCATCGTGTCACACAGCGCGTTCGGGTATTTGGCTGACCGCTATGGGCTCAAGCAGATCGCCATTTCCGGCTTGTCCCCGTCCGACGAGCCGAGCCAGAAGGAACTGCAAGAAATTCTGGCGCTGGCGAAAGCCCATCATGCGAAATACATCCTCTTCGAAACGCTTGTCAGCAACAAGGTGGCTGAAGTGGTGCGTGAGGAGATTGGCGCCGAGGCCTTGACGCTCAACCCGCTGGAAGGTTTGTCAAAGGAGGATGTGGCCAAGGGCAAGGACTACTTCACCGTGATGCGGGAAAATCTGGCTGTCCTGAAGAAGGCCCTTGGTGTTGAGGCATGAGAACGTCCATCCCGGTTGTCCAGTTGCAGGGTGTAACTTTTTCCTATGGCGACCGTCCGGTACTCGAGGACATCAACCTAACCGTGACGCACGGCGAGTTTCTGGGGATTGTCGGCCCAAACGGCGGCGGCAAGTCTACCTTGATCAAACTGATTCTGGGCCTGCTTAAGCCGAACAGGGGGGAGATCCGCCTGTTCGGCGAGCCGCTTTCCCGGTTCCGTGACTGGTCGAAGATCGGATACGTTTCCCAGAAAGCCAACAGCTTCAACACCGGTTTCCCCGCCACGGTGTTTGAGGTGGTGTCGATGGGCCTGTTCGGCAAGATGGGCCTGTTTCGGTGGATGGGGAAACGGGAAAAGGAAAAGGTGTACCGCACGTTGGAATGGGTCGGCATGGCCGACTACGCCCGGCAACCGATCGGCAAGCTGTCGGGCGGCCAGCAGCAGCGCGTCTTCATCGCCCGGGCTCTGGTGGCCGACCCGGAGTTGCTCATCCTCGACGAGCCCACGGTGGGGGTGGACGAGCAGTCGGTGGGCCAGTTTTTTGCCCTGCTGGCGAACATGCGCCGGGAGCTGAACGTCACCATGCTGCTTGTTTCCCATGACATCGGGGTGATCACATCCATGGTGGACCGCGTGGCCTGCCTGAACAAGCGGCTGTACTTTCATGGGGATCCCGAGGCGTTTACCGCCCGCCAAGACGAGATCCTCCACCGGGTGTACGGCCATGACGTGCGCGTGATGGAACACCAACACTGACGCGCACGCGAAACACGTTGACCGAGGGGAAGAACGGCCGTGCTGGAAGACGTTTTGCGACACGCTTTTTTGCAACACGCCGTGGTGTCGGGTCTGGTCATCGGGGGGGTGTGTCCGGTCATCGGCGTCTTCCTCGTTGTGCGCCGCCTGTCGCTGATCGCCGACACATTGGCCCACGTGACCCTTTCCGGTGTCGCCGCCGGGCTCTTTTTGCAGACGACGGTGCCGGCGCTGCAAGCCGTGAACCCGGTGTACGTGGGGATGGCCTTCTCGGTGGCGGGCGCCTTCTTTGTGGAACGGCTGAGCCGGGTGTACCGGTCATACCGCGAACTCTCGCTCCCGATCGTGCTATCGTCCGCAACGGGGCTGTCCGTGGTGCTCATCAGCTTGGCCGACGGAATGAACGGAGACCTCTTTGGGTATCTGTTCGGCAGCCTGATTGCCGTCTCCCGCGCCGACGTGATCGTCGTGCTGCTCGTGGGATTGGCGGTTGTCGCGATGGTGGTGCTCTTGTACAAGGAGCTGTTTTACCTGGCGTTCGACGAAGAAGGGGCGATGGTGTCCGGCATTCCCAAAGCCTCTATCCACATCCTTTTCGTCTTGGTTGTCGCACTGGTCATTCCCGTGGCGATGAACATCGTCGGCATCCTCCTCGTTTCCGCGCTCATCACCCTGCCCGTGGCTGCTGCGTTGCAGGTAGCCCGCAGCTTTAAGCAGGTATTTGCCTACGCCGTTTGCTTCTCGGAGCTGGCGGTTGTTGGCGGGTTGGTGCTATCCTATGTCCTCGACCTGGCCACAGGCGGGGCTATCGTCCTCCTGGCCGCGGCAATTCTGCTGGCGACGATCGCGGTGAGGCAGATTGGCCTGCGCTTCCGTCCGTGATATGCTTTGTACGTGAAGATCGCTGACCCGGCGGCGGGATGATGGCGGTCCGCCGGGAGAGCGCAAGGGTGGAGGCGTGCGATGGTCGACTGGATTCTTGCGCTGCCGCTGGCCCAACGCGCGCTGCTTACTGGAGCGATGGTGGGGCTTCTCTGCCCGATCATCGGGCTCTTTCTCGTCGCGCGCCGGCTTGCCGCGATCGGCGAAGTGCTTGCCCACTTGAACCTGACGGGGGTTGCCGTCGGCTCGCTGGTGGGGAGCGCGCTCCCGTATTTTTTGTCCCTTACCCTTCCGGCATACGGCATGGCTTTTGCCGTTCTCGGCGCGTTCGTCGTCCTGTGGTTGCGGCGCGTGTACGCCCATTTTGCCGAGTTGGCCGTTCCGCTGATGTTGGCCCTGGCCCTCGGCACCAGCGTTGTGCTGTTTCGGCTGCTGGGCGGATGGAATGCCGATTTTGCCGGGTACCTCTTCGGCAACCTGGTCGCCGTGCAACCTGGCGACGTCCAGTTGACGGCCCTGGCTACGGTTCTCGTGCTCGGTGGCGTCGTCCTTTTGTATAAGGAGTTGTTTGCCACGACGTTCGATCCCGAGTACGCGCGGCTTGTGGGCATACCGGCGCGGCTGGTGGAGAACGCCTTTGTCGTGATGATGGCCCTGACCATTTCCGTTGCCGTGCGCGCCGTCGGGGTGCTGCTCGTCTCCGGGCTGATGGTGCTCCCGGTGGCCGCGGGCATGCTGGTGGCCAGCGGCTTTCGGCGCACGCTGGTGGTGTCTGTTGCCATCAGCGAGCTGTCGGTGGTTCTCGGGTTTGCGTTGGCCTATGGGTTCCGGCTGGCCACGGGCGGGACCATCACCCTGGTGGCCCTTGTGTTGTTGCTGGTGGCGGCGGCGTATAGGCGCCTGCGGGAACGATGGTAGGCGAAGGGGAGAAAAGGATGGACGTCAAAACGGCACTGGATCGCTTGAAGGAGCACGGCTACAAATACACGGGGAAACGCGAGAAGATGGTGCACATCTTTGCCCGGGAAAAGCGGTATCTGACGGCCAAGGACGTCCTGGCGTACATGCAGGAGGAGTATCCCCGCGTCAGCTTCGATACCATATACCGAAACCTGTCCTTGTTTGAACGGCTGGGCATTCTCGAGTCGACGGAGTTGGATGGGGAGAAGCACTACCGTTTTGCATGCGCCGGCGCGGGGCACCACCATCACCATCTGATTTGCACCGGTTGCGGCAAAACGATGGCCATCGACCTGTGCCCTATGGACGCCATCTTCGGCCAACCGGAGGGGTTCACGATCACCGGGCATAAATTTGAAATTTACGGCTACTGCGGCGAATGCAAGGGAGGGGAGAAATGAGGCGCTTGGCCGAGCGCGATCGGTAGTCGGTCATTGTTCTCGACGACGCCACGTACCTGCAGGACCTGGATACCGCAGCATCTACGTGGATCCGCCCAAAGACCCGGATGTATACGACAATTTTTAAGGTTTGTTGAAAAATGAAGGTCGCCTATGAAGGGTGCCCTTTTTTCTTTATAATGGGACTAGATATTGGGACGACGTGTTGATCACCACAGGGGTGATTCCGGATTTTCGCTCGATCGTACAATTCCGAGGCGAAACAAGCGGTGAAGGATGGAAGGAACGGAGGAGGTTCTTCCGTGCCCTATAGGCTGGTCAAGTGGGCCATTTTGCTCCTCCCGCCTCTGGCGGTGGGACTGTGGGAATACGTACGCCATGAGTTTCTGTTGCCGTATGTGTCGATGGAGGCGGGGAACTGGCTCACGCCGGTACTGGTGTTTGCGGTGTCGATGGTTTTCCTGCGCCCGTTGCTCCGCTTATTGGAGCGTATGCAGCACGATCTGCATCGTGCGCAGGTGGAGAAGGCTGCTTATGAGGAGAGGGCCAACCTGGCGCGGGAGCTGCACGACGGCATTGCCCAAACGCTTTTTTGGCTGGCGGTGAAACTGGACCGGATAGGCCGTGCCCTCACGCCGGAGCAGGAAGCCGTGTTCCACCAAATCCGTCAGACTGTGCGCCAACTATCCGACGACGTGCGCCAGGCGATTGCCAACCTGCAGGTTTCCCCGTCCGGCGAGGGCCCGGAAGAGTCCGGGGCGTGGCCGCAGGCCGTTCGTAACCTTGTCGACCGGTTGCGCGCCGAGACGGACCTGGAGGTGCATGTGGATTGGCCACTGCCGGATGAGCGCCTTTCTAACCGCGAGAAGGTGGAACTGCTCGCCTGCCTGCGCGAGGCGCTGGCCAACGTGCGTAAACATGCCCGGGCCCGGTCGGTGTACATTTGGTGTGGGGAAACCGAACGGGGATGGGCGCTGGTGGTAGAAGACGACGGGCGGGGGTTTACCGGGTGTCCCTTTGAACACCCCGACGGATTTGGCCTCAAGATCCTGCGAGACCGTGCGGAGCGGATGGGATGGACGCTGCGCCTGTCGCGCGAGGATGGGCGCACGCGGTTTGAGGTGCGCAAGGAGGGAATGACGTGAAGCGGATTCGCGTGTTGGTGGTCGATGATCATCTCCACGCGCGGGAAGCGGTGCGCGACATCCTGCAGGCTGCGCCGGAGTTTGAGATCGTCGCCGAGGCAATGAGCGGTGAAGAAGCCCTTGCCCTGACGGAGCAGCACATGCCCGACCTCATCCTGATGGACATCAAGCTGCCGGGCATGGACGGTCTGGAGGCAACGAAGCGCATCAAGGCGCGCTTTCCGTACGTTAAGATTGTGATGATGACGGTTTCCGATGAGGTCACCCACCTGTTCGAGGCGATCAAGCGGGGAGCGCAAGGCTACTTGATCAAGCATCTGCCTTCCGATATGTGGGTGACCTATTTACGAGCCGTTGCCGTCGATGAGGCGCCGCTTTCGAAGGAGCTGGCACTGTGCATCTTGCGCGAGTTGACGGAGCAGCGTGCTGCCCCGCCAGAAGATGACGGCCCGTTGTCCAAACGGGAGCGAGAAATCCTGCACCGGGTGGCCCAGGGCAAGACCAATCGCGAAATCGCCGAAGAACTGGGCATCTCCGAGTACACGGTCAAAAACCACCTGAAAAACATCCTCAACAAACTGCATCTCGAAAACCGCGTGCAGCTGGCGCGGTACGCCTACGAGCGCGGGTGGATGCCGTAAACCTGGTATCCCACGTGCAGCAAATGCCGCGGAGTTGGCCATGATGGAGAAGGACAGGCTCCCGACGGGAACCGTCGGAAAAGGGAGATGAAGAAAGTGAATCCTTATATCTTCTGTGTCGTTCCGGGAATCAGCCCCTTATTGGATTTCCTGAAAGAACTGGACGGCTGGTTGCGTCCTGTCGAGCTGCTCGTGGCGCTGGCGGTGGTGTATATCCTGGGGGTGGGGCCCTGGGCGGCGGCGCGGGAACCGGCGTTGCGGGAGCGGGGGACGTTTTCGCCGGAAGTGCAGCGGCGTGTCCGCCGTGCCGCAACGGGGTTCTTTCTCCTTTCCGGGTTTACTCGGGTTTTCCTTTTGGCCCAGGGGTTTAATGCGGGTCGTTGGTTCGGCGTTGAATTCTGGCTGAATGTTCACGCCGTCCTGTTCGCCACGCCGATCGGTTTTGCGGCCTGGTTTCGACCGCTGTTGCTGTGGGGAATGGGGCAGCTGGAACAGTTTTCCCTGGCTCCCCGCCTTCGCCAGCAGATCCTTGCCGGTTTGTTGGTGGCGTTGTTGCTGACGTTTCCCATTACCGCGCATGCCTTGGATGGTCCCGGATCCCCGTTGAACGGATGGATGGCCAAACTGGTTCGCACCCTGCACCTGTTTGCGTGGGCGGCATGGATTGGTGGATTGGCTGTCCTTGCCGTTTCCGCTGCCAAGGTTCGCGCAAGCGGGGGGACGGTGTCGCGGCTTGTTCCTGTGCTGCGCCGCTTTTTCACCGTAACACTGCCTGTGCTGGTGGTGGGGTGGGGAACGGGGTTGCTGCTTGCGTGGATGCGGCTGACCGCGTGGCGCGACCTGTGGACCACGCGCGAGGGCCTTCTTTTGACCGGAAAGCTGGCGCTGGCCACCCTCGCGTTGCTGCTTGCCGCCGGGATCCGCTTTCGGGTGCTTCCCCATGTGGACGCGAAGAGCGAGGTACCGGGAGAGGGGGCAGGATTCCTCCTTGTTTGGGCGTTGCGGCTGGAGCTGGGGGTCGCGCTGATCCTGATGATCCTCGGCGGGGTCTTGGCTTCCATTTCCCTACCGAGCTGAGGGCTTTTATGGGGGCCGATGCGAACGCTTAACGGAGCGATACAACAGAATCGGGATGAAGCAAAGTGACCTGAAGCCTTGGGCTTCAGGATTTTTTGTGAGCCGGTTCTAATGAGGGCCAGTACCCGGAATGGGCAGGATGTTTAAAATACGAAGACAATCTTTTGTCACAACTTAGCTCTTTTGAGGGATAGAGGGGGGATGATGATTTGTCTAGAATCTAAGACGAATGAAAATTTTTTAACCAAACGGGGAGATACAAAAGCCCGGCCCATCGCAACTGCCGCATAGCTCCTAAGGGCCATTGGGAAGGAAACGCGCTTGTCCTATACTAGGAGAGACATGCCGTGACCGATCCTCAACGGAGAAGAAGGAGGGATATCCGTGCGGATCAACAGGATCCTGGGCATGGCGACGGGACTCATCGGCATGGCCATGTTGCTTGGCGCTTGCCAAAACGCGGCGCAGCCGCCTGCCTCGTCCTCGCCGATTGTGGTGAACTTGACCATTGAACCCCAATCGATACAACCGGGCGATGAGGTGCGCTTCCGCCTCTCGGTAACGCAAGATGGAAAGCCGGTGGATGATGCCCAAGAAGCAAAAGTGGAGCTGTGGCGTGAGGGCGAAGCGCAGCACGAATTCCTTCTCGCCGCGCATCGCGGAGGAGGCGTTTATGAGGCCCAGAAACGGCTTGACCAACCGGGTCGTTACCACGTGATGTACCACGTTACCGCCCGTGAGATGCACAGCATGGAGGAAACCACGTTTGTCGTGGGGAACCCGGCAGAAGCGGAAGCCCCGATAAAAGAGGGCCACTCCCACGATCACGGGAGCTGACCCTTGACGTCAAGATGGACGAGCCGGTTGTTGCTGGGAAAGAGGTGCGCATCTCCATCGTCGTGGCGCAAGGAGGGCAACCGCTCTCGGGGGCCCGGGTGCGGCTAGAATACGGGCGGGAAGGCGCCCAGAAACGAACCTTTGCCGATGCCCACGAGCAGCAGCCCGGCACGTATGTGGTGACGGTGGCTTTTCCGGAACCGGGCACGTACCGGGTTCACACGCAACCGAGAAAGCTTCGCTGCACGAACACAAGGCGCTTACGGTGACGGTTCAGTAACATCCCAAGCGGTGGCTGTTGACCGGAGTCGGTCAACTGCTTTTTTTTTTCGCTCAGACGAGGTGCGGGTTTGAGGGGGGACACGGGTATTGCCAAAAAAATGTTCCCCTGCCGCCGATGGCGCGGCAGGGGACAGAGTGAGGGGTGTCGGCTTACTTTTTGTCGGCCAGCCACGCGGCCAGCGTTTCCGCGTCTTCGCCCTTCACGAGGCCGCCCGGCATCGTTCCTCTCCCGTTTTGCAGGATGTCCAAGATCTCGTCTTTGCTCAGCCGCGAGCCGACGGTTTGCAGGTTCGGCCCAACGGTGCCCTCCAGATTTTGGCCGTGACAGGCGGCGCAGCTTTGATTGTACAGGGCTTCCGCCTTCGCAGCATCGTACCCGCCGCTGGCCGGTTGCTGGGCTTGGCTGTTTTGTTGCTGGCCTTGTTCCGGCTGCTCACCTTGTGTGCCTTGATTGCCGTCTTCTGTTGCGCTGCCACAGCCGGTGAGCGCAAGGGCGAGCGCAGCGGCAACCAGCACGGGACGCCAATAGGACAACAGGTTCTTCATCCTTTCCTCCCCCTTTGTCAAAGAAGCGCATTCTCCCTTAATTGTAGCAAAACTGCCAAGGGAAAAGTTGTGTCAGAGTCTTGAACAAATCGTGGCCGAACCCTGCACCCAACATCCGCTCTTTTCTTGATCCTGGGTGCTTTACGAATTTTGCTGCTGCGCAACCAGCGTGTCTTTCCAACGGGCAATCTCCGCTTGCAGGTGGGCGTTGTCGGTCAGATGCGCAGCGCAGGTGGCTTTCTCCAGGTGCCGAAGCGCGTCCGACGGTCGCCCGGTATGGGCCAGAATGATGGCGGCTTGCAGGTGCGCATGGCCGACGAGGTAGCGCAAATCGTGGGCGTCCGTGTCAACTCACATAAAAACCTAACCGAAGTGAAACCGATCCCTCACGTAAAAACCTAACCGAATACTCTTGGCAAGAGGCTCCCTCAGGTAGGAAAATGGAGTTGAGGTCTACCCGACCTCAAGAGGTTCTTGGTTAGGTGGCTCGGGGGAGGGAGCCCAAGGACCCCGAGCCACGATTTTTTCGAGCTCATCATGAAGATCGAGCGGGTTGAGCGTTTCAAACTGAGCCTTGAGCACGTGTTCCATCTCCGGTTTTAAGGCGCCGCTTTCGATCAGGCGTTGGAAAGGCGTGCGGGCTTGGTCGAAGCGTTTGCGAATGCGCTTGCCTTCGTAGGATTTTTCGACGACCTTGCGGGTGGGCAAAAAGAGATTGGCGTAGGGGTCGAGGAGGGCATAGACGGCGTTGAGCCACTCCACAGCCTCTGGGGTGTCGTAGCGGGCATAGCCCACGATCTCGCGAACGAACTGGCGGTTTTTCTGTTCGACATGGGGGTTGTCGTTTTTGCGGTAGGGACGGCTGCGCATAAACGCAATCCCCTTTTGCCTGCAGAAACGGAGGAGATGATGGTTCAAGAACTCGGAACCGTTATCGCTGTGGAGGGTATGGACAGCTGTAGGCCACTGCGAGAGGATGGATTCCAAGGCAGCGAAGACGGCTTTTTGGCTTTTGCCGAGGATGGCCTGGCGGCGGCTGTAGCCGGTGACCATGTCGGTAACCGACAAGGTGCAGGCGAACTGGCCGGACGAGTCGCCGCCATTGTGTTCGACGAGATCGATTTCCAGGGCGCCGGGGCGGGATTCGTTCCAAGGGAGCCGGCCTGCAGGGATGTCCCTTTTCAAGCGATTGGTGGGTTTGGGGCGCATAAAGCGTCTGGGTTTGGGCGAATCGAATTCCTTCAGGCGCCGAGCGAGCGTAGATCGGCTGATTTGGGCGAGTTGCTGGCGGATGAGCGAGGTTAAGCGAAGTTTTCCATGGCGTTCTAAATGCTCGGCAGTCGGCAGGAGGACCGGATGGAGGCGTTCGGCACAAGGGTAGTCAAGGGCTTCCCAAACGGTTCGGATGACAGGGAGCGCTTCTTGATACCGCTTGGGCCGTTTGCGCCGGATCTGTTTGGGTTTCCACTCCGGGCCGTTGAGAACCTGGATAGCGTACTTGCGGTGATACCCCAGCACGCGCGTGACTTCATCGAGAATGCGCGACTTTTCTTTTCGGGACGAGGCTTTGGCATACCATTTCCGGATTTGTGTAAGGTATTCGCGACGGCTTTGAAGAGACATGGTCACGTCACATCCCCCTCGGTAAGATTTCGATGTGAGTGATCCAGTCTCCCTTCGGTTAGATTTTAGCTGAGCGATTGCGCCCTGTGGCATGAACGATTTGTGTGTGGTATACTCAATCTGATGAGCAGGTGAAACGAGCACCGTGGCGGTGCTCGTTCCTTTTGCTGTGGAAGCGAGGTGATCGGTCATGGATTTGGAAAAACGGCTGTCCATGGCCCATCGCTATTACAATGCGGAAGACTATGAACGGGCGGTCGAGGAATACGATTATCTCGTCCGCCTGCATCCCGATATGGCCGAAGCATGGTTCTTCAAGGGCATGGCCCACCGCTACCTCGAGGACTACGAGGAAGCGGTGCAAGCGTTTCGCCGTGTCGTGGAAATCAATCCGCGCGACGCGGTGGCGTGGTATCGGCTGGCCGATTGCCTGATGGCGCTGGAACGTTACGAAGCCGCGCTGGCCGCGATCGACGAGGCGCTGGCGCTGGACAAGAGCAACGCCGAGTGGTGGCAGATGCGGGCCATCTGCCTGGAAATGCTCGACCGGTTTGACGAAGCCTACCAGGCCTACGAAGAGGCGTTGCGCCTTGAGCCGGACAACCCGGACATCTGGTACAGCAAGGGCGTGACCCTGGCCAACGACGAGCGCCTCGAGGAGGCGCGGGAAGCCTACGAAAAGGTCCTTGCCCTGCGCCCCAACGACGAAGGCGCCCTGCTCAATTTGGGCGACATCTGGGAGCGTCTGGGCGATCTTGAGCGCGCCCTGGCGTACTATGAACAGGCGCACAATCGGAACCCCGACAACCCCGAAGCGCTCGAAGGCTGCGTCCGCCTGCTGGCGTCGATGGGGAAAGCGGCCAAAGCCCTGCCCCTGGCGCGGCGTTGGGTGTCCCTGGAAGGGGACAACGCCGAGGCGTGGAACTGGTACGCCCTGTGCCTCACCGACCTGGGCGATTGGGAGGCGGCGGAAACGGCCTTCAAGGAGGCCTTGCGGCGGGAGCCGGCCCAGGAGCGCTTCTGGAACAACTACGGCACCCTCCTCCTCGACCAAGGGCGGTACGAGGAGGCGTTGGGGGCTTTCGACCAGGCGATCCATTTGGACGTCTCGTATGCCTTGGGCCACTACAATCGCGGTTACGCCTTGGAACAACTGGGCCGCCACGACGAGGCCCTTGAGGCGTACCGAAAGGCCTTGGCCCTCGATCCGCAGGACCCCAAGATCCTCTTTCGCGCCGCCAGCCTGCTTTCGGAGCGCGAGCAGTGGCCGGACGCGCGGCGGCTGTGGCGGACCTACTTGACCTTCGTGCCCGACGACTACGAGGCGTGGATCCAGTTTGGCATCGCCTGCGGAGAGACGGGGCACTATGAGGAGGCCCTGGCAGCGTTTGACGAGGCCCACCGCCTGCGCCCCGAGGAGACCACCCCGCTGCACAACAAAGGGTACGCCTACGAGAAGATGGGGCGCTACCGGGAAGCGGCCGAATGGTATGCGCGCGTTGTTGCGCAGGATGAGAACGACCACGAATCCTGGAGCCGCCTCGGGTGGTGCTATTTCCAAGCCGGCGAACTGGAACGCGCCTTGGCCGTCTGCGAACAATGCCTCCAGCGTGAAAAGGGCTGGACGGCGATGTGGAACAATAAAGCGATGGTCTTGGCGCGCATGGGGCGCCTCGAGGAGGCGCGGGAGGCCTACGAACGTTACCTCGCCGTGGAATCAGGGGACGCGTCGGCGTGGGTCCGGTACGGTGAGGTCCTTGAGGCCCTCGGGCGCAGCGCGGAGGCCGGAGCAGCCTATTCGGCGGCCCTCAAGGCCGACGCGGCGTTCCTGCCGGCGCGCGTGCGCTTGGCGTGGCTGTACCTGCGCAAGGGGGATGTCGAATCGGCCGCGCAGCTGCTCGATGCGCTGCCGGAAGCGGAAATCGACGACGGGAACGTGTGGCTGTTGCGCGGCTTCATCGCCTTGCGCCGAGGACGGTGGGCGGAGGCGCGGCAGGCCTTTGTGCGCGCCAAGGCGAAAGGCTGGGATGAGCCACTGACGTGGCGCGAGCTGTGGACGCTCGTCCGCCACGCCCTGCTCGCCTCCCTCATCCGCATGTTTGGCCGGGGCCGAAACCCGTCGGCTGAAGGTCGGAACCAGAGGAGTGATGCCGCGCATGCGCAATCATCCGACGACGCTGCAAACGCTGGGTAAGGACATCACGCGCGAGCAGCTGCGCTACCACCAGAAACGCGTGCTCGTGGCCAAGGAGTTCACCTTTGACAGCGCCCACCATCTTCATTGCTACGAAGGAAAATGCGCCATTTTGCACGGGCACACCTATCGCCTGCGCGTCGCCGTGAGCGGGTACCCGGACGACCGCGGGCTGGTGATCGATTTTGCCGACCTGAAGCGCATTGTCAAGGAAACGATCGTCGACCGGCTCGATCACCAGTATCTCAATGCGATCCTGCCGCCGATGAACACCACGGCGGAAAACATGGTGGTGTGGATGTTTGAGGAGCTGGAAAAGGCCTTGGGGCGCGAGGGCATCCCGGGCCTGCGCGTTGAAGAGGTGGTCTTGTGGGAAACGCCGACGAGCTACGCGGCCGTCAAGCGGGAATGGATGGAGGCGACGTGAGGATGCCGGCCCACGGTCAGCCCTCTTTCGGCGGCGAGGGGTGGGCGGAATCGGCCCGCGTGCGCGACCCAGAGGCGTGGCGGCGGGCACGCCTTCCCCTCGTGGAGCTGTTTGAAACGGTGGAAGGGGAGGGAACCCGCGCGGGGGTTCCCACCGTGTTTGTGCGCGTGTTCGGGTGTCCGCTGCGCTGCACATGGTGTGACACGCCGTACAGCTATCCCCCCGACAAACCGCAGCGTGTCCTCACCGTGGCCGAGATTCGGGAAGCGGTGGGACGCTATCCGTGGCGGCACGTCTGCGTAACGGGCGGGGAGCCGCTGATGTATGCCGAAAAATCGGCCATGCTCCTCGCCGCCCTCGCCGACCTGCCCCATGTGGTGGATGTCCACGTGGAGACAAGCGGCGCCGTTCCCCTTTCCCCCTTCTTGGCGGCCGTGCCGAGCGAGAAGGTACGCTATATTGTCGACTACAAGCTGCCCGCATCGGGGGAAGAGGCGGCGATGGTGGTCGACAACCTGTACCAGTTGCGGCCCCAGGATGAGCTAAAGTTTGTCATCGCTGACGAGGACGACTTTCGGCGGGCCGTTGAGGTGTTGAACACCCACCGTCCCCAGGGGCAGGTGCTCTTTAGTCCGGTGTGGGATACCATGCCCCCGCGGCGGTTGGTCGAACTGATCCTGACCCACGGGCTGGCCGAGGTCAAGCTGAACCTCCAGCTGCACAAAGTGATTTGGGATCCGCAGGCTCGGGGGGTGTAGGGCGTCGACGCGCGCCGAAGACCGCATGTCGGCGCCCGGGGGCCGCGCTGGGTCCACCCCAGGAAAGGAGCGTGCAACATGGAAAAGCGAGCGGTCGTCATCTTAAGCGGCGGGCTGGATTCGACGACCTGCATGGGCATCGCCGCCGCGGAAGGCTACGCGCTGTATGCCTTGACCTTCGACTACGGCCAACGCCACCGCAACGAACTTGAGGCGGCCAAGCGGGTGGCCGCGCACTACCGCGTCCGCGAGCACCGCATCACCCGCCTTGACTTCTTGCACGATATCGGTGGCAGCGCCTTGACCGATCCCGACATTCCCGTGCCGACACATGGCCTGTCCGACGAGATTCCGGTCACCTACGTGCCGGCGCGGAATCTCCTTTTTTTGGCGCTTGCTGCGGCTTACGCCGAGGTCAAGGGAGCCGAGGCCATCTTCATCGGGGTCAACGCCCTCGACTACAGCGGGTACCCCGACTGCCGCCCGGCCTTTATTGAGGCGATGCAGGAAGCGATTCGCCGCGGGACGAAGGCGGGCGTCGAGGGGCACCCCATTGCCATCCACACGCCGCTCCTCCACATGACCAAAGCCGAGATCATCCGCACCGGCATGAAACTGGGGGTCCCGTACCACCTTACCACGTCGTGTTACCAGGGTGGCGACGTGGCCTGCGGTGTGTGTGACAGCTGCCGGCTGCGCATCAAGGGGTTTCAGGAAGCCGGCGCGCGCGATCCGATCCCGTATGCCGTCCCCATTGCGTGGCCTGATTCGGCGCGATAGGGGAGAACAGGACCACAATCCGGGCTCCATCGGTACGGCCAAGAAGGCCGATGGAGCCGTAAAATCGATGGAAAAGACGAAAAAGAAAGACAACTACGTGCGCGGCGTTGCGCGCAGCGGTGCGGGTGTCGTAAAATACAGGGAAACTGGGATGACGACATGGGAAATTCCCGCGGGGGAGATGTTCGACGGCGTGCGAGCTGAAGAGGGAGGGAAGCGCGTGAAGCTTTCCCTGCTACCCGAGGAGAAGGTGTTTAAGGATCCGGTACATGACTACATCCACGTACGCAAGCGGTTGGTGTGGGATCTCATCAATACCCGTGCCTTCCAGCGGTTGCGGCGCATCAAGCAGATGGGCACCTCGGACCTGACATTTCACGGCGCGGTGCACACCCGGTTTGCCCATTCCCTTGGGGCGTATGAAGTGATGCGCAAGTTGCTGAACTACCTGAGCCGGTTTTGGACCCATCAGCCAGATGAGTTTGTGGCTGTGGCGTACGTTGCGGCGCTCCTCCATGACATCGGCCATGGCCCCTTTTCCCATGCCTTTGAAAAGGCCATCGGCAGCCGCCACGAAGAGTGGACGCAGCGCATCATCCGCGAAGACGAGGAAATCGCGGCCATCCTCGCGGGAATGGATCCCGGCTTCCCGGATGAGGTGGCCCGCGTTTACGATGAGGCGCAGCCCGTGCGGTTTCCGCTCATTCGTCAGCTGATCGCCAGTCAGCTGGATGTTGACCGGATGGACTACCTCCTGCGCGACGCCATCTGCACGGGCGTGACGTACGGGCGCTTTGAATTGGAGCGCATGTTTCGCATCATGGAACCCCACTGGGAAGGCGGGGGCGACATCCCCACGTCCATCGTCCTGCGCCCGAGCGGCATCCACACCGTCGAGCAGTACCTCGTGGCCCGCTACTTCATGTTTACCCAAGTGTACCTGCACCCGAACACGATCGGGTCCGACGTGCTCTTGGAGAAAATCTTGCGTCGCGCGCGCATGCTGTACCGTGAGGGGCGGCTCGCCTTTGTCCCGCGTGCCCTGGTGCCGTTCTTCCGCAGCAACGACCCGAACCGCGAACTGAGCGTATCCGAATACATTGCCCTCGACGAGACGGTGATGATGGCCGCCTTCCACGAGTGGCAACACGAGGCTGACCCGGTGCTGGCCGACCTCGCCAGCCGCTTTCTCCACCGTCGGTTGTTCCAGTACGTTGATTTCCCGGGCGAGGAAGCAATGGCGCACATCCGCGACGCCCTTACACGGGAAGGACTGGACCCCGATTCTTACCTTGCCGTCGTGCGCCGCGACAACAAGCTGTTCTGCGACTTTTCCGGGGTGCGGGTGCTGGTGGGCGGGCAGCCGGTGGACATCGTCGAGCTGTCCGACATTGTCCGCGCCTTGCGCCAGCAGGCCAAGCCCATTCACAAGCTGTACTATCCGGACGACATTCCGTCGGTGCGCGACGCGGTGGCTCGCTGGGTTGCGCGGGGGTAAGGGAAGCGCGCAGCCCGTTTTTCGTGCAGGGAAATCTGGAGGAGAAAACGCGTGGTGCCGGCGCTGGAGGCGTGGATCGGCCTGTCCGATAAAAAACAGGGGAACGGGCATGTCCCGCCTCGTTCCCCGATGACGGCCGTCTTCACTTGAGCAGCAGCTCAAGGATGGTGAAAAGGACGGCCAAACCCATAAAGAAGCTGAACCAGATTGTAAAACCGCGCAGCGAGTGGATGAGGTCTTCGTTCTCCATCGTCTGCCGCTTGTTCGGTTCCGCCATGGGTATCCCTCCTGTCTGCTCTCCATTCCAGTATAAATCACGCCCCGTGAAAAATTCTACCGGTTATCCCCTCAATTGATCGGCGCGCGTTGTCCGTGGTACAGTAAGGCTGTTGCGTGAGGACTGTAATGCGAGGGCATGTCCGAAACGCTACGATGGAGGTTGTCGATGGGTCATCGGAAGATGGTCGCAAAAGATCGCCTCATGCTGTGGTGCTTGCGTGCCGTGCCCAAGCGCAGCGTCTCGCGCCTGGCCGGGTACTTGGCCGCTTCTCCGATGAGCCGCGTGCTGATTCCCCGCTTCGCGCGGGCGTACGGCGTCAACGTGGACGAGGCGGAGCGGCCGCTGGAGGCGTACGAGAGCCTGGCCGATTTTTTCACCCGACGCCTGAAGCCCGGCGTGCGTCCGGTGGCGCCCGGTGCGGACGTCGTCGTGAGCCCGGTCGACGGTCGGGTGTCGCAAATGGGTGGCATCACCAATGGGACACTGCTGCAGGCCAAGGGGGTAACCTACCGCGTAAGCGAACTGCTCGGGTCTTCCGAAAAGGCCGCCGTGTACGACGGTGGCACCTTCGTCACCCTTTACCTCAGCCCGCGTGACTACCACCGCATTCACATGCCGGTAAGCGGGTGGATTACCGGGTACTGCTATGTGCCGGGCACGCTCTTTCCGGTGAATCCCTTCGGCGTGCGCTGTGTCGCCGGGCTGTTTGCCAAAAACGAGCGCCTCATCACGTACATCCGGACGGACTGGGGGGAGGTGGCCGTCGTCAAGGTAGGGGCGACGATGGTCGGCAGCGTGTGCGTCACCTACGACGAGACGGTGCGGACCAACGTCCGCCGCGGGAAGCTGACGTGCCGCGTCCTCGAGGCGCCGCGCTACGCAGGAAAAGGGGACGAACTGGGGTACTTCACCTTCGGATCGACGGTGATCGTGCTGTTTTCGAAGGGTGCGGTGCGGCTGCGCGACGACCTGCACCCGGGCATGCCGATCCGAATGGGCCAGCCGATCGGCCGTGCTGTCACCATGTGACCACGCCCCGTTGCGAACGGGGCGTCATGTTTTTTTTTCGCCCCATCCTGCCCTTACGGCCGGCCGCCGGCGAAGGGGATGTTGGCCGCCTGCTGCCATGCGTGGGCGACGGCGATGAGGGCGTCGGCCAGGGCGTCGACGCTCGCTTCCGTCGTGGTTCGGCCCAGGGTGATGCGCAGGCTCTCCCACGCGGCCTCCCGCGATTGCCCCATGGCCAGGAGCACATAGGAGGGTTCGTGGTTGGCGGCACTGCACGCTGAGCCGCTCGACGTGGCAAAGCCGCGTCGGTCGAGCTCGAGCATGAGGGCTTGTCCCTCGATCCGGTCGATGCGGATGTTGAGGTGCGTCGGCAGGCATTCGGTGGGGTGGCCATTCACGTGAAAACCGGGGATGGCCGTTGCCAGGCGCGCGATCAGCCGCTGGCGGAGGGCGGCGAGGCGCCGGCGCTCCGTTTCCTGTTCGGCCAGAGCCAGCTCAACGGCCTTGGCGAAGCCGACGATGCCGGGCACGTTCTGCGTTGCCGGGCGCAGGGCCCGCTCTTGCTTGCCGCCGTAGACGAGGGGGTCGATGCGCACGCCCTTGCGCACGTACAGGGCCGCTACACCTTTGGGCCCGCCGAGCTTGTGGGCGTTCACGGTGAGCAGATCGACGCCGAGGGCGTTCACGTTCACGGGGATCTTTCCGAAACTTTGCGCGGCGTCGCAGTGAAACAGGGCCGACGTCCGGCGAACGGCGGCGGCGATGGCGGCAATCGGCTGGATCGTGCCGACGACGTTGTTGGCGTGCATGACGCTCACGAGCACTGTTTTCGGTGTCAGGGCGCGTCGCACGTCATCGGGGTCGACGCGGGCGTAGGCGTCGACGGGCACCCACGTGACGCGAAAGCCTTCCGCCTCCAAGGCCCTGGCCGCTTCGCGCACCGATGGATGTTCCACCGCGCTGACAACGACGTGGTCGCCCTTGCCCAGGCGGCGCATGCGCCGCGCACCGCCGAGCACGGCGAGGTTGTTCGCTTCCGTGCCGCTGCCGGTGAAGATTAGCTCTCGGGGGCTGGCGCCGATGGCTCCGGCGATGACGGCGCGGGCGCGTTCAAGGGCTTCCTTGGCCCGGAGACCGAAGTCGTGCAAGCTGCTGGGATTGCCGAAGTGGTCCGCCCAGCAGGCGGCCATCGCCGCGATCACTTCGGGGCGGACGGGCGTGGTCGCCGCATGGTCGAAATAGCGGGTCAGGTCCATGAACCGCGCCTCCTTTCCGTGCGATCGGCGTTGTTCGAACCGCGTCTCACTTTAAGTTTACACCTGTCTTGACAGCATTCAAGACACATCGGATAATTTGAAATAAGAATTCCGATTTGCCTTGCGCCGCAGGAAGGGATGCCCCGTGTACGAACGCATCGACGCCGACGTGCTGGTGATCGGTTCGGGCCTGGCCGGACTGGCCGCCGCGCTACTGGCCTCCCGTCATGGACGGGTGGTGTTGGTGACAAAGGGGCGCCTGGGAGTCGGCAACAGCCGGCTCGCCCAAGGGGGCCTGGCGGCGGCGCTTGCCGAGGACGACAGTCCCGCGTTCCATGCCGCCGACACGCTGCGCGCCGGGCAGGGACTGTGCGACCCGCAGGCGGTACAGACGCTGGTCGCGCGCGGGCCGGGGGTGGTGCGCCTGCTGGCGGAGCTGGGTGTGCCCTTTGACGTCGATGCCCAGGGCAACCTCCTTCTCGGGCGGGAGGGGGCCCATACGCGGCGGCGCATCGTCCATGCAGGGGGCGATGCCACCGGCTGCGCCCTCGTCGATGCGCTGTGCGTACGGGTGCGCGCCCACGACCGGATCGCCGTGCGCGAAGGCGTCCGGGTTGCCGAGCTCTTGGTGAGCGACGGGGAATGCACCGGTGCCGTGGCCACGACTGCCGGCGGAGGCGCCCTGCAGCTTACCGCCCGCGCCGTAGTCCTTGCCACGGGCGGATTGGGTCAGCTCTATCGCTACACCACCAATGCCCCCGTTGCGTTGGGGGAGGGCTACGCCCTGGCGTACCGGGCCGGGGCCGTACTGCGGGACATGGAGTTTGTCCAGTTTCACCCCACCGCGCTGGGCGCCGCCGCCTCACCGCTGCCCCTCGTTTCCGAGGCGGTGCGCGGGGAAGGGGGCGTGCTCGTCAACAGCTGTGGTGAGCGATTCCTCCGGCGCGTCCATCCGCTTGGTGAGCTGGCCGCACGGGATGTGGTGGCGCGGGCCATCTACCAGGAACTCCGGGCGGGGCGGAAGGTCTTTCTGGATGCGCGGTACGTCCCGGACCTCGCGGGGCGGTTTCCTACCGTCGTGGAGTTATGCCGGCGGCACGGCGTCGACCCTTTATCCGAGCCGATCCCGGTCGTTCCGGCGGCGCACTTTTGCATGGGCGGGATGCTCACCGACCCGTGCGGCCGGACGACGGTACGGCGCCTGTACGCCGTGGGGGAAGTGGCGTCCAGCGGCTTGCACGGGGCCAATCGCCTCGCCTCCAATGCGCTGCTCGAAGGCGTGGCCATGGCCGAGCAACTGGCCGAAGCGCTGCCGGAGGCGCTGGATGAACCGGTGCAGAGGGTGGCGCCGCCCCTTCCCGCCGCTGCCGTCGCCGCCCTGCCCATGCAGCCGGATCCGCGGCTTCTGGCGCACCTCCAAGACCTCATGTGGGCGCACGTGGGGATCGTCCGCGACGAGGACGGGTTGGCGCGGGCCGAGCGGGCGCTCGCCGCCTGCCTGGAGCGGCTGGATCCGCTCCCGACACCCGACCGCCACCTCGTGACAACGGCCCTGCTCGTCGCACGCGCGGCCCGCTGGCGGCGGGAAAGCCGCGGGGCCCACTACCGGCAGGATGCGCCGCATCCGGATCCGGCATTTCACATCCACTCGCTCCAAGGAGGGGCCTATGCATCTGTGGTCGGTACGCCCGCTCATCGCGCAGGCCTTGCGTGAAGACATCGGAACCGGTGACGTGACGACCGAAGCGATCCTCCCGCCGGGGACGCCCCTTGTCGGGCGGCTCGTGGTCAAGCAGGCGGGACGGATTGCCGGCCTCCCGGTGGCGGAAGAGGTGTTTCGCCTCCTTGACCCGCAGGTGCGCATGGAACGCCATGTGGACGAGGGAAGCGACGTGGCTGCGGGAACGGTGCTGGCCACCGTGTCCGGGGAAGGCCGGGCCATCCTGTCGGCCGAGCGTGTCGCCCTCAACCTCCTGCAGCGCCTGTCGGGCATCGCCACGGCGACGCGAGACGTCTGCCGTGCTGTGGCCGATTTCCCCGTGCGCATCGCCGACACGCGAAAGACGCTGCCGGGACTCCGCGCCCTGGACAAGTACGCCGTGCGGATGGGCGGGGGCATCAACCACCGGTTCGGCCTCTACGATTGCGTCCTAATCAAGGACAACCACATTGCCGCCGCCGGGTCCCTCTCCCGCGCCGTCGAGGCGGTTCGCCGGTACGTCGGGCATTGGATCAAGGTCGAGGTGGAAGCGGACACCCTGGAGCAGGTTGACGAGGCCGTGCGGCTCGGCGTTGACCTCATCCTTTTCGACAACATGCCCCCCGACGAGGTGGCGGCGGCGGTGCGCCGCGTGGGGGGGCGGGCCATCACCGAGGCGTCGGGCGGCATTACGCCGGAGAACGTGCGGGTGTATGCCGCTACGGGGGTAGACGTCCTCTCCCTAGGCTGGCTCACCCACTCGGTACGGGCGCTGGACATCAGCCTGGACGTGCAGCCGGGCCGCTGAACGTGTGCCGACACAAGGACAAGGGGGGTTCGCCATGGCCGTTACCGGAAACGTGCGCTACCCGACACCGATCGACGAGGCGTACACCGGCCTTTCGTCGGAGGAGTTGGACCGCTGCATTGCCGAGGCCAAGGCGGCGCTGGGAAAGGACCTCGTCATCCTCGGCCACCACTACCAGCGCGATGACGTGATCGCCTTTGCCGATTATCGCGGCGACTCGCTCAAGCTGGCCCGCATCGCCGCCGAATTGGACGCGCGGTACATCGTCTTCTGCGGCGTGCATTTCATGGCCGAGACGGCGGACATCCTCACCGCCGACGAACAGGTCGTCGTGCTTCCGGACTTGAACGCCGGGTGCTCCATGGCCGACATGGCGGCGCTCGAAGACGTGGAGGCGTGCTGGGACCTTCTCACCGAGCGGTTTGGTGATACGATCCTCCCCGTGACGTATGTCAACTCCACCGCGGCGATCAAGGCTTTCGTCGGTCGGCACGGCGGGTTGACGTGCACCTCGTCCAACGCGGAGAAGGTGTTCGCCTACGCATGGACGCAAAAGAAACGCATCCTCTTTCTGCCCGACGAGCACCTCGGGCGAAATACAGGAGTGAAGCTCGGCCTGTCTCTGGCGGACATGGCCGTGTACGATCCGCAGGAGATGGCCCTTGTCCATCCGCACGGCGAAGGCGATGTGCGCCTCATCCTGTGGAAGGGATACTGTTCGGTGCACCAACGGTTTGCGCCGCGCCACGTGCACGAGGTGCGGCGACGCTATCCGGGCATCCGCGTTCTCGTCCACCCCGAGTGCAGTTACGAGACGGTGCAGCTGGCCGACGACTACGGCTCGACGGAGTACATCATCCGCGCGGTGGAGAAGGCGCCCCCGGGCACGAAATGGGCCATCGGCACGGAGCACAACCTTGTCAACCGCCTGGCCAAGGAGCATCCGGAGCAGTTCATCCTTTCACTCAACGAGAGGGTTTGCCCGTGCCTGACGATGAACCGGATCGACCGCCCGCACCTGTTGTGGGCGCTGGAGAACCTTGTCAAGGGAACGCCGCAAAACGTCATCCACGTCGAGCCGGAGGTAGCCCGGTGGGCCCGGGTGGCCATCGATCGGATGCTGGACTTGGCCTGAAACGGTGCGGAGACGGTGGGCGGATGGAAGATTGCCCGCCGGTGTGCCGTCGCTGTGCGCCCCAATCGAAACGGCACCGCAGGGAACGCGGTGCCGTTTGTCTTTTGGATTCTCGTTCGGTCGCGCCGGGTTTCCGGTCAGCTTCCCGTGCCGATCGGCGTTTTCGGCGCTGCGGCCAGGGTCGTCAGGCGGCCGAGGTCGACGTTGCCACCGCTGACGACGAGCACCACCCGCTGCCCGCGCAGGTAGGCCAGTTGACCGCTGAGCAGGGCGGCGAGGGAGGCCGCGCCCGCCCCTTCGACCAGCAGCTTGGCCCGCTCGAGGAACAGGCGGATGGCCGCCGCGATGGCCTCTTCCGTCACGAGGACCATGTCGTCAACGTACCGCTGCATGAGGCGAAAGGGGAGCGCCCCCGGGCGGCGCACGGCCAGCCCGTCGGCCAAGGTGCGCGATGCCGGCACGTCGAGGCGGAGGCCCTTCCGCCACGAGTCGTGGGCCGCCGGCGCGTTTTGGGCCTGCACGCCGATGATGCGGATGTCCGGCTTGATCGTCTTGGCCGCCACGGCGATGCCGGAGATGAGCCCGCCGCCGCCGACCGGGACGATCAGGGCGTCGGCGTAGGGCAGCTCTTCGAGGATCTCGAGTCCCACCGTGCCCTGACCGGCGATGACGTAGGGATCGTCGAAGGCGTGGATAAACGTGGCCTTCTCCCGCTCGGCCATCTCGCAGGCTGCAGCGTAGCTTTCGTCGTAGGATTGGCCGACCAGCACCACCTCGGCACCGTAGCCGCGGGTGGCTTCGATTTTGGCCTGGGGTGCTCCCACCGGCATGACCACCGTGGCCTGCACCCCAAACCGGAACGCGGCCATGGCCACACCCTGGGCGTGGTTGCCGGCCGAGGCGGTGATGACGCCACGGGCGCGCTCGTCGGGCGAGAGGCTGGCCACCTTGTTGTAGGCGCCGCGGATCTTGAACGCGCCGGTTTTCTGGAGGTTTTCGAGTTTCAGGTATACCTCGCAGCCGCTCATCGCGCTGAAGGTGCAGGAATGCTGAAGCGGCGTGCGGTGAACCACCCGCCTTAGCCGCGCTTCCGCTTCGGCGATGTCACGGTACGTAACGTCAAAATCCCCATTGCCAACCACCTCCGCAGAAGGGTAACGGGATCGCGATAGGGAACTGGGCAAACAAAAAACGCCCGTCCCCAAGGGACGGGCGTAAACCCGCGGTACCACCCTTTTTCCGCCCGAAACCCCCATTCCGGGCGGCACTCCGGCAGGCACCCTTGCCGCGTGGAAAGATGTTCGGTGGCGGGACCGATACGCGGTTCCGCGAGCCTCTTCCGCTCCGGCAGGGTGCCCGTTCCGATAACGGCGGAATCACCGGGACTCCCTACTGGCCGCGGCGAAGTCGGCGTTCGGGAGCCGCCTCCGAGGGGATTTTCCGCGACGGGGATCGCCGGCTCGCACCGTCCGCCGGCTCTCTGGAGATACCACCTGACGCGTACTCGTCCTCGTCATCGGCTGATGGCGAGCTGGATTGGGATGGCCGGCCTCCAGCGAGACGCAAGCCGGAGAGGAAACCGGCCGTTCTTGCACCGTTAGCGCTCTGCCCCGCGTGCTCCGGGGGTCGTGGTGGCCACGCGCCCATACACCGGCGTCAGCCAGTGGGCGTAGCGTTCGTCGCGCCCACGAACGGCGGCGAAGAACCGCTCCTGCAGCGCCCTCGTCATCGGGCCCGGCTTCCCGTTGCCGATGGGCCGGTGGTCCACCTTGGTCACCGGGGCGATTTGCACCCCCGTCCCGCACAGGAACATTTCCTCGGCCACGTAGAGCTCGGTGCGGTCGATGGGGCGGACCTCCGTCTCAAAGCCGAGGTCGCGGGCCAGCTCCAGCACCATGCCGCGCGTGATCCCTTCGAGAATGCTGTCCGACACCGGGCTGGTGACGAGCCGCCCGCCGCGCACGAGGAACAGGTTGGCGGAAGAGCCTTCGGCGACGTGGCCTTCCGGGGTCAGCATGATCGCCTCGTCAAAGCCGGCGGCACGGGCGTCGTCGGAGGCGAGCGCGGCATTGATGTAGCTGCCGTTGATCTTGGCACGGGCGGGGATGGCATTGTCGTCGACCCGCCGCCACGGCGACACCCCCATGTGCAGCCCCATCTCCGTGTCAAAGTAGTCGCCCAGCGGCACGCAGTACACGCAGAAGTCGTCGCGGATACCGGACAGCTTGACGCTGATGAGCGGTTCGGCCTTATAGAGGATCGGCCGGATGTACACGTCGGTGCGGAACGCGTTCGCCCGGAGCAGCTCCACGGTTACCTCCACCATCTCGTCGACGGAGAGCGGCGGAGTCATCTTCAGAATGTGCGCCGAACGGTGCATGCGTTCGTAATGTTCGCGCAGCTTTAAGACGAACAGTTCCTCCTGTTCTGCGTTCCAATAGGCGCGAATGCCCTCAAAGCACGCCGTTCCATAGTTGAAGGCGTGGGTGGCGATGCTGATTTTTGCTTCGGAAAAGGGTACAATGGTTCCCGCGAAGTATGCGTAGCCGGATTGTCCAGTTGCCGTCATGTTCCTCGCTCCCCTTGCTTCGGATTCCAGCCCATTTTGATCATTGATTTATTCGTTATTATTTCCGCAATTCGTGCGTACTGTCAACAGGGCGAAGGCTCTACGCTAAAAAGTGTGGGATCTAAGAGGAAAAGGCGGTCGACGAGCCAAGGGATAGTTAGGCACATCACATCCCGAAGGAGGCTCGCGACCGCCTATGAACAAGCTTACCGCAGAAATGTTCGGCTTACAATCGTGGATTGTTTACCGTATCGTGCATCAATCCGATGGTATTCACATCTACGCCGGTCGGCCGCGTAAGGAAGCGCGGTGTCCGGATTGTGGACAGCTGACACGCCGCGTCTACGATCGTGCGCGCGAATGGAAACGGAAGCTGCACACCTGGTGCAACGAGAAACCGGTTTACCTCTGGGTACGTCCCCGGCGCTTCCAGTGCACGGCCTGTCGAAAAGTGTTCACCGAACGCTTTCCTGGTATTCGCCCCTGGGCACGCAGGACCGAACGGGCCGAAGCCCTTTTGCTCCAGCGCCTGAAAGCGGGCAGTTTCCGTCGTGCCGCCCAGGAAAGCGGAACAAGCAGCAGCACCTTGCGCCGTCTGCTCCTTCGGTACGTAGACCAGCAGGTAAATCTCGAGGAAGCCCTCCGGGATGTCGATGCCTTCGTGCTTAGCATTGATGAACACAGCTATCGTGGCCGTGACATGATGGTTACGGTCACATGCGTGTGGCCAAAACGGTGCCTTTTGGCCATCTTGCCGGATGACCGCATGAAAACACTGGAGCGCTTTTTGCGCCAGCTGCCGGAGACGGTTCGTCGGCGGATTCGGGCCGTGTGCATCGACCTGAAGGATGCTTGGCGCCATGCCGTGAAGCGCGCTTTGCCCGGCGCTGTCATCGTGGCGGATCCGTTTCACGTCATCCAGGACGCGAATCGGCGGGTTGACGAAGCACGGCTAGTGGAACAGCAGGTGACCGGGGTACGCCTGCCTCGATGGCCGCTTTTGAAGAACGAGGACGACCTCACCGAACGCCAAGCTGCCCAGCTTGCCGCCATTCGGAAGCATCACAAGAACGTGGCCCACTTTCACTGGGTCAAAGAGCAGCTGCGAGACGTTTACCGTGCTTCCAATCGAGACGAAGCCGCAGCCATCCTGGACCGCGTGATCTTTGAGGCCCAGTCGGCAAGCGATGCCGCGCTCCTGCAGTGGGGACGCACGCTCCGCCGCTGGCGCGAGGCGATTCTGGCTTACCACACCTGGCGTGTTTCGAACGGCTACACGGAAGGCGTGCACACCAAGATCAAGCTGCTCAAACGAATCAGCTACGGGTTCCGCAACCGCGAAATCTATGTGCGGAAGATGCTCCTCGCTTTTATACCCTTGGCTTGGTTGACCTCCCATCCACAGTTATTGACTTAGAGCCCAGGGCGAACGGATCCCCTGTCCACATTTGGATCACGTTTGGACATGGCTTTGTATCGATGGAGGTGTGTGCGGAATGATCTTCAGGACTCTTATACGCGGACTGGCAGCGGTGTTATTGGTCGCATGGTTGGCGGGGTGCGTGGCCGATACGGCGTCCACGACGGTTGTGGCGCGCGTGATCGACGGCGACACGTTGGTACTGGAAAACGGGGAAACGGTTCGGCTGATCGGCGTTGATGCGCCCGAGATCGGCAAAAACGGGCGCCCGGGGCAGCCTTACAGCGAGCAAGCCAAAGCGTTCGTGCGCCGGCTGGCGGAGGGAAAGGCGGTACGCCTCGAGCGGGACGCGCAGGAGCGCGACCGGTACGGCCGGCTCCTCGCGTATGTCTATTTGCCCGATGGCACGATGCTCAACGAGCGCCTGCTAGCCGAAGGGTACGCCTTGAAGATGACGATTCCACCCAACGTGCGCTATGCCGAGCGCCTGATGGCCGCCGAGCGTCGCGCGCGGGACGAAGGGCGGGGCCTGTGGCGGACGCGCGACATTGACAAGCCGTACGTAGACCGCAGGGGGCGCGGGTTGATTAAGGGCAACATCAACGCCCGGGGTGAAAAGGTGTACCATCTGCCGGGCGGCCGTTACTACGACCAGGTGCGGGCGGAACGGTGGTTCCGCACGGAGCGGGAGGCCCTGGATGCCGGGTTCCGTCCGGCGCGGACGGAGTAACCGCGGGCGGTGGTGGGCAACCGGCGAGGAATAGGCAGCCGGGTGGCCGTTTAAACTGAGGGGGGAAGAAATGGGAGAAGGGAGGGCCCCCGCATGCTCGTACGGCAACGGCTGCTCATTCTGTTCACCTGTTTTTCCATTGGCACACTGCTCGTGTTGTTCAACCTGGCGAAGGGAAAGGGCGAGCCGGTCACCGCGCCGACGCCGACGCTGGCGGTTACGGCCGAAGTGCAAGGGCGGGACCTCATCCTCCAGTTGAAGACGCAGCATTTCCGGTTCCGCGCGACGAAAGTGGGGCAGAAAAACGTGTATGGGGAGGGGCACGCCCATCTGTACGTCGACGGGAAGAAGGTGGCCAAAATCGTTGGGCACCGCTACGTGCTGCCCGATCTGCCGTCCGGGCACCATCGGATCAAGGTGGAGCTGGCCCACCACGATCACACCCCGTATGGCATAGCGCAGACCTTCGACGTGACGGTGGACTGACGCTAACGCCGTATTTGGCGGCCCGGAATCGGAAGCACCTGGCTTCCTGTTTTCCCTGCGCGTGCTGTGGTACAATGGGGTCGGGAGGTGGGCCCATGCCTTCCCTGGACATGGCGCACGTGATCCGACAGGCGAGCGAACTGGGCGAATTGATCCTGGCCTCCCGGGAAGCGAAGGAGTATGTTCGCTGGAAGGCGGCGCTGGCGCGCGACGCGCGGGCGCAAACGCTCATCCGGCGCTTTCAGGCAAAAAAGCGGGAGTACGAAGACGTGATGCGCTACGGTCGCTACCACCCCGACTACAGCCGGGTGGTGGAGGAAACGCGCGCGTTGAAGCGCGAGTTGGACGAGCTGGAGACGGTTTCCCGTTTTCGACAGGCCGAAGCACGCCTTGACGCGCTGCTCTACGAGGTAAGCAAAACCATCGCCCATGCCGTCTCGCCGAACATCAAGGTACCCGGAAACAATCCCGTTGCCGGGTTGGGGTGCGGATCGAGCGGTTGCGGTGGTGGATGCGGCTCCGGCGGGTGTTGCGCGACGTAGCCTTCATCTGACGTCCAGTTTTCACCTTGCTGTTTCCTCTGCCATGTGGTTTAATTTTACAGAGGAAACGGTGGGAGGGGCGGTATGTTTCCGAAACGGATCGGATTGGCGGTGTGGGTGCACCACACGCGCTACGCGCCGCGATTGCGGAAATTTGGCAATATCCATTATGTTTCGCAGCGGATGAAGTATGTCGTGTTGTATGTGGACGGGGAACGCGTGGACGACATCGTCCGTCAAATCGAGCGCCTTCGCTTTGTGCGCAAGGTGGAGCGTTCCCACCGGCATGAACTGCCGGTTGATTTTCCGGCCAAGCGCACGCCGCTGGACGCGTTTTATGATGTTCGCGGTACCGGAAATTCAGGACCCGCCTGACCGCAAGCGGTCAGGCGGGTCTTTTATGTCTTGTCCTGATCGGATGGGCGAGAGCGCGCGGCACGCCCGGGTTTACCAGAAGTTGTGCGGTTCGGGAAGATACCGGCCGGAGCGTAAGAGGGCGATGAGGTGCATGTAGTACTGCTGGGGGTCGGCGTAGGCAGTGGAAGGTTTGGTGCGCAGGACGATGATCGGCTTGTTTACTTCCTGCGCGCACGCTTCCATGGCGGCGATGCGTTGGTTGGACTCCCCGGGTTTTATGCGTATGCCCTCCCGGCACAGGTACACGGGCTGGAAAGATGAGGGGGGTGCCGGGTCGAAGGCGGCGGCAAAGGACACGGCAATCCGATCGGCGATCTCGCTTTCGATGCGCAGGATGTGGCGCAAGCGGTGACGGTTGGTGCGGATAAGCATCATGAGTTCGTACAGATCGGAGAAGCCAGGCCCGAGTTCGATCACCTTTTGGATCATGCCGTTCCTCCTTTCCGCGCCTGCCCCCATGCTACCATGGGCGAACAGAAAAAACCAGCCGGCTTGCCGGCTGGTTTTTTCGCGTTGTGGCTGGAGAGGCAGGATTCGAACCTGCGATCACGGAGTCAAAGTCCGTTGCCTTACCCCTTGGCTACTCTCCATCGACAGGCATAGGGTGTCCCGTGCGGGCGTCGAACATGCGCCAATGCCAGCGGAAGGGGAGACAAAAAAATTTTTCATGGAGCGGCAGGATTTCTCTATGCGTATTGCGAATGGGAGACACTGTAATCCGTTTGACAAAGGGTGAGAAAATTGGACACGGTTTCCCAATGGGAGCGGTGGATTCGACAAGCCGTTCGACAGCGGGCTAGCGATCTGCACCTGGAGCCGGAAGAGGGCGGGTGGCGGCTGCGGCTGCGTATCGACGGGCAGCTGTTCTGCCATGACCGGGTTACTACGGAAGCGGGCGTCGCCCTCGTGACAGCGCTGAAGGTGTGGGCCGGTATGGATATCGGCGAAAGGCGGCTTCCGCAGGACGGGCGGTTCACGATGACCGTCAGCGGTGTCGCCGTTGACGTTCGCGTGTCCACGCTGCCCACCCTTCATGGCGAGAAGGCCGTGCTGCGCCTGCTTGGCCGCCATGTGGAATGTTTTGAGCTGGAAGATCTGGGGATGACGCCGGAGCAGCGCGCCACAGTGGAGCGGTGGCTCGCGCAGATGGAAGGGCTGGTCCTGGTGACGGGACCCACCGGATCGGGGAAGACCACCACCCTTTACGCCATGGTGCGCCGGTTGGCTCGCCCGGAAACAAACGTTGTGACGCTGGAAGACCCGGTGGAATATTGCCTGGCGGGGGTGAACCAAGTGCAGATCAACGAACGCGCCGGGCTCACCTTCGCTGCTGGGCTTCGCGCTGTGCTGCGGCAGGATCCCGATGTGATTCTGGTCGGCGAGATCCGGGATGCGGAGACCGCGGCCATCGCGGTGCGCGCCGCCCTGACCGGCCACTTGGTTCTGGCCACGGTGCACGCCGCCGACGCCTCCAGTGCCGCGACGCGCCTCATCGACCTGGGTGTTGAACCGCATATGGTGGCGGCGACGCTGTCCGGCGTGATCGCCCAACGGCTGGTGCGGCGGCTCTGCTCCTGCCGGCGGAGCGAACGGATGGCGGCGTCTTGTGCGCGCTGCGGCGGTGTGGGATCGATCGGCCGAACCGGCGTGTTTGAGCTCCTGGACGTGGATGAGGAGCTGTCGAGCGCGATTCGGCAGCGTTGGGAGCCGAACGGGCTTCGCCAGCTGATGCGGCGCAAAGGATGGCCGACGTTGCACGAGTTGCTGCATTGCCGATCAAGCGGGGAGGGGAGGCGTACCGACGAGCCGTTGGAGGTGGGGACGGGTGAAAGCGAACTGGTCGGATAAGGCCATCGAGGAGACCTGCGAAGCGCTTTCGGAATTGTTGGAAATCGGGGTGCCGCTGCTGTCCGCCTTAGAGACGGTGGCGGGGATCTGCCCTGCGCGCCGGCGTGAGACCCTGATCCGTGTGGCCGCCGATCTGCAGGCGGGGTGGTCGCTGGCGGGCGCGCTGGCCCGCGCCGGGATGCCGAGACCGGTGGTGGCCCTCATTCGCGTCGGAGAAGAAAGCGGTGAGCTGCCGGGCGCGCTGCGCACTGCCGCCGACTATGCCCGGGATCGCGTGCACCTGCGCCAGCGCCTGCGGCAAATCCTCGTTTACCCCCTGGTGGTGTTGGTTACGTTGACAACGACGCTGACCTTTCTTCTCATTGGGGTGATTCCCCGCTTTGCCGATCTGTATGCCGCGATGGACGTCCCGCTTCCCCTGGCCACGCGCGCGGTGCTGCGCATCGGCCAGGGCCTGTCGCAGGGAGTGATGCTGGCAGCGGTGGGCATCGCCCTCGCGGGAGGCGCCGCGTTCCTCCTCCGCGGCACAGTTCCGGCGCAATTCGCTGCCCTGCGCACGCGCCTGTCCTGCCTTCTGGGGCGGGTGCCGCTTCTTGCGCGTGGCCTGCGGGATGCGCGGGCACACTTTGTGGCCTTCCAAGTGGGACGGCTGCTGGCAAGCGGCGTGCCCTTGCGCCGTGCACTGGAGATCTGTGCCGACAGCGCGCCCTCCGAGCCTTGGCGGAAGGAGGTAATCCGGTTGGTCGAGGCGGTGACCTCGGGAGCCACCTTTGTCGACGCGTTACGGGCGGGCGACTATCCACCGCTTCTTCTCCAGGCCGCCTGGCATGGGGAAGCGACGGGCCGGTTGGGGAGCTGCCTCTTGCGCGCGGCCGCGGCCCTTGAGGCGGAGCGCCAGCGCCGGGTCCAGCGCGCCGTGCAGCTGCTCGAACCGCTTCTTGTCCTGGGTACGGGGGCGTTTTTGCTCCTTGTCGTCCTGACGCTGTTCTTGCCCCTTCTCCATCTGATGGATCAATTGTAACCGGGATGGAGGGATGCACATGTCATCGCGCGAACGCGGGTTTTCCCTGCTGGAGATGTTGGTCGTTCTCTTTGTGATCGGGGTTCTCTTGATGATCGCCTTGCCCAATTTTCGCGGCGCCGCCGAACGATCGCAAGCAAAAGCGTGCCACGCCAACCAGCGCCTGTTGATCGGCCAGCTCGAGCAATTCCGTCTGGACAAGGGCACGTACCCGATGGAAAACGATACGATCGACCTGGAACAGCTGGTGGCGGAAAAGTACCTCCAGAGCGTACCGAAATGCCCCAAGGGCGCTGCCTATGCCGTCAGCATCAGCGGCGACGTTGTAACGGTAACGTGCCCCGTGCACGGGCAGCCCAAGTCGCCATAGGGGGGAAGGGCGTGAACCGGTTTCGCTGCGAAGGAGGTGTAACCCTGTTGGAATGGGTGGTGGCCCTCGCGGTGTTGGGCGTGTTGCTCAGCATTGCCCTTCCGGCGGCGCAGGGGCCGCTGGCGGAGGCGGAGCGGCGCGCATTTCTCCGCGCCGTTGTCCGCGATGTCCAGCACGCGCAGAGCGAGGCCCTCGCCCGAGCGGAAGCGGCGGTGGTGCGCGTCGTTCCCACCGGCTATGCCGTGGCGCTGGCCAGCGGGATGCCGCTGCGTAAACGGGCCGCGCCGCCGGGCATTCACCTGGCGAGTAACTTCCCGCACGGTACCCTTCGTTTCGGCCCCGACGGGCGCATCCAACAGGGCGGATCGATCTGGGTCGAAGCCGATGGTGCGCCTTATGCCCGCGTTATCCTGCAGGTGGTGAGCGGCCGTGTGCGCGTGGAGTTCGTGGCGCCGTGAGGCAAGCGGGCTAACGCTCGTTGAATGCGCCGTGGCCATGGGGGTGGCCGTGACCCTGCTCCTCGTCCTCATGTCCGTTTGGCAGGCGGTTCTCGACGGCCGTGCCAAGCTGCTTGTCCGGCAGCATGCGCTGGCCGTAGCGGTCTCCTGCTTGGAGCAAGCCACCGAAGCCGGCTGCGGGGAGCTCGCCCCTGGCCAGACGCGGGTCGTCGCCGCCGGGGGCCGGGCGTTTTCCACGACGTTGCGCCGCCAGCATGTTGCTGACGGACTTTGGCGACTGGAGGTGACCGTGTCGTGGGACGAGCGCGGCACCCCTCAGCGGTTGACCCTTGTCCGCGACGTGGCGGGCGCGGGTTTACCCTGACCGAACTGCTCGTCGCCCTAGCGGTGACGACGGTGCTGATCGGCATGCTCGTTCCCGCCGTGTGGGCATGGCGCCAGGAGGAGGAGCGCGCCGCGCAGGTTGCAGCGCTCATCGCCGAGACCAACGGGTTCGTGACCTTTGTTGTCTCCGAGATGCGGCGGGCGCACGCCGTCGTTCCGGAGGGAAGCCGCCTTGACCTGTACACCTATGACGGCCAACGCATCACCTACCGGCTGGATCATGCGGGACGCATTGTGCGCACCGTAAACGGCCTCGGCTACACCATACTTTGCCAGGATGTCGCCGACGTCCGCTTTGCGGAAGCGGCCGGGGGCGTGCGCGTCACCCTTCAGCTCTCCAAGGGGGCGGTGCGGCACGCCGAGACGTTCGTTCTGGGAGGGACATGGTATAATGGCCCCAACGAATCGGATTCGTAGGGACGTCCCCTGCACGGAAACGACAAAGGGGGAGGCGGGTGTCGCGCTGCTCGTGGTGCTCGTCTTGCTCGGCACGACGGTTTTGGCCGCGGTGGCCGCACTGGACGGCGTGCTGACGGCGCTGCACACGCAGGCAAACGTGCTGGGGGCGTGGCGGGCGCGTTATGCCGCCGAATCCGGGGTCGCCTATGTTCAAATGGCCGTGCGCGCGGCTCCGGACGCGCTGGCGTTTCCGGTCACGCGGGCTGTGGGTGACGGGCAGGTCACGGTGTGGCGGCTGGAGGAGGACGACACAACCCTCCACGTGCGGGCTGAGGCGTCGGTTCCCCCCCATTTCCGCCATGGCGTCACGTGCCGGTTGCGGAAGGCGGATGGAGCCGTCTTGTCGTGGGAGGAGTGAGACGCAGATGCGCAATGTGGTGCTCATCGGCATGACAGGCACGGGGAAGTCCACCGTGGGCCGGATGGTTGCCGAAGCCCTCGGTTGGCCCCATGTGGACACCGACCAGCGGATCGAGGCGGTCACCGGGTGCACCATCGCCGAGTTGTTTGCCGAGCGGGGGGAAGCCTGGTTCCGCCAACGCGAACATGAGGTGCTGCGTGAGGTGCTGAAGGGGGAAGGCCAGGTGGTATCCACCGGCGGGGGCGTCGTCCTGCGCCGGGACAACGTCGCCCTGCTGACGGAGGGACAGTTTGTTGTGGCGCTGACGGCCAAAGCCGAAACACTCGTCCGCCGCTTGCGGGGGGATACGTCCCGCCCTCTGTTGGCCGGCGATGTGGAGGCGCGGATCCACAAGCTGCTTTGCGAGCGGTGCGGACTCTACGATTTCGCCCACGTGCGCATCGCCACGGACAACCGCTTGCCGCGGGAGGTGGCGGAGGAGATTGTTCGCCTGTACCGGTGCCGGATGAATGAACGAACGGCGGGCGGATCATACTAGGACTAACGTGTCGGAATGGCGGATGGCAGGTGAATGTTGTGCAGGAACTGATCAAGTTCCTCACCCAGCGGTTTGTGCAATACCTCGAGACGCCGCGCGATGAGCGGCGCAAGCGGCGCCAGGCGAAGGAGCCGTGGACTGTTCGCTGGTTCGGCATGATCCCCTTGTCCCTGCGCATGTTGATCCGCCGCTGACAGCAGGCGAGGCGCTGTGAAGGAGGTGTCGTGTAATGCGGCGAGTTGCCGTCGAAGAGACCCTGACTCATGTGGGGCAAGCGCTGCGTGCCGGCGGGTTTGAGGTCGTTCCGCTGCGAGAGGACGTGTTGACGCAGGTGGACGCCGTTGTCCTTTCAGGCCAAGACCCCAACGTGATGGGCATGACGGACTGGCAGACCGACGCGTCGGTCATCAACGCCCACGGCTTGACCGCGGAAGAGGTGGTACAAGTCGTACGGGAGCGCATCGGGCGCGGGCAGGAGAACGGATCCGACACCGTCGGGTGAGTGGCGCTCGCTCGGTACAAGGCAGGCAGAAGCGAAAGCCCCTGGGAGCACATGGTCCCAGGGGCTTTTGTTGTCGGCCGGCGGGCGGCATGCCGATGGTGCGGCCCCATTCTGGGGACATAATGGGGAGGGGGATGGGGGAGATTATCAAGTAGAGATTTGGAACGCACATCTTGACGGGGAGCGACAGCCATGACCGAACACACTCGGCGCTTTGTCCTCGACTGCCGACGGCTCTCCGAACGGTTGCGGGACATTGCTGCCCAACTTCGCCAGCTTCCCCCGCTGCCCTTCTACGGGGAGGCCGCTGCTGGGCACGAGACGCTGTCGCGCGTGGCCGACCTGGTGGCCCGCAGCCAGGAGCAGTTGGACAGGGTGGGGGCCATGTTGGACCGCTTGCCCCGCGCGGCGCGCGAGGCGCTGCTTTCCTCCTTCCACACCGTTTCCCTGCAGTCGGCGGATGCGCGTCCTTCCGACGGGACAGCTCACCGGGAAGCCCGGCTTCTCGACAACGGACTGAGCGAAGTCGTGGAACAGCTCGGGCTGGCAACCACACTGCTGCGCAACCTTCTCGATTCTCTGGACGAGCGTCGCGAACCTATCGGGAAACTGGCTGCGGAACTGGCCGGCGCGGCGGACGAGGCCGTCATGCTGGTTCACGAGCTGTATCACACGTACCAGACGGGCTGGATGCCGCTCCGGACGGAAGTGGAGTATGACACGCGGGGCGAGCGCATGGGCCCCGACTGATCAGAAGCCGGTAAATCCGCCGTACAAATCGATGAGCCAGATCGTGATGCGCGACAGCTGGTTGGTGTAGAGGAGGATGCCCATCACGATCATGACCGCGCCCCCCACTTTCATCAACGGTTCACTGATGCGCGCAAGGATGCGCAGCCGCCCGAGGAAAAAGGACATGATGAAGAACGGCAGGGCAAATCCGGCGATGTACGCCGTAATGAGGGGCACGCCTTTGGCCGGGTTGGCTGCCGACAGCGTCAGGATGGCCGTCAAAATCGGTCCGATGCAGGGCGTCCATCCGGCAGCAAAGGAGATGCCCACCAGGAAGGACCCCACATAGCCGGCCGAGCGTCTGGCGGGTTCCCAGCGCTTTTCCCGGTACAGCCATTTGAGGGGAAGCACACCCAGCAGGAAGAGCCCCATGGTCACGATCAACAGGCCACCCAGTTGCCGGATCAAGTCTTGGTAACGGCTGAACAAACTCCCCAGCGCCGTTGCCGATAGCCCAAGGGCAAAGAAAATCACCGAGAAGCCGAGCATGAAAAACAGTGTGTGCAAGATGGCCCCACGGCGAAACAGGGCAAGATCTTCACGGATCTGTGCGCCGGAAATGCCGGTGATGTACGAGAGGTAGGACGGATAGAGCGGGAGACAGCACGGGGAGAGAAACGACAAAAACCCCGCGCCAAAGGCCAATACGAGCGTGACATCCGCTTGCAACCGACTCACCTCCGGTCGTTTCCTTTCCATCATAGCACAGTTCGTTTGTGGCTGGGTTGCAGTTCTACGAAGGGAGGATGATGGGGTGCGCGCCTTGCTCTTGCTCGCCGTCAGCGTGTGCTTGTTGGCCGGATGTGGCGACATGGTCCCCAAGCAGAACGCCGCGAAGCAGGGTCAGGGGCAAGTAACCGCACAAGCAGTGCCACGGGAACCGGCCTTTGACCGCCGGGCGGCCGAACGGGCCGAGGCAATTGCCGAAGGCGTGCGCGGCGTCGACCAGGCGGTGTCCGTCGTGGTGGACCGGCAAATCAGCATCGCGGCCAAGGTCTCGGGGTTTCAACGCTTTCGCCTCAAGGGCATTCGCCAAGACGTGCATCATCGGCTCAAGGCGGCCTTCCCCAACCATGAGATCCACGTCACAACCGACAAGAAACTGTTTTGGGAACTGGAAAAACTAAAGGCCAAAGTCAACCGGGGCGAGATGGGGTTTCGTCAAGCCAAGCAGCGCGTTGAAAAGATCAACGAGGACATGAAGGGGTAGCGTAGAACCGCGTTGGCCCATAACAAATGGGGTGGCGACGCGCCACCCCGCTTTTGAGTTTCCATTCCCATGTTGTGAACGCAGATTCGCTTATTTGACCGCTTCGAGGGGGATCTGGAAAGCGCCGATGATCTCCCTGGCCGAGCAGACGCCGGCAACCAGGACCGAGAACACGGCGGTCAAGAACAGGACTTTCCAAAACGTCTTCATTCCACCGTTCCTCCTTTCTGGAAGGTTGTTGCAAGTTTATAGTATTTTGCGGCTTCCTTGTATTTCCTTTTACCGTGGAACAGGTCGCCTATTTTTTCGGCCGTTTGAGCGGCCTGTTCCCGGTAGTTGTGTTGCGCGTAAAAGGCTAACGCTTCCTGGAGGAGTTTCTGGGTCCGGTCGTCGTTTCCGAGAGCCTGTTCGGCCATGGCGAGGTAGACTTGTAAATCGTATTGCTCCAACAGGAGGTTGAGTTGCTTCGCCAGGCGGATTCCTTCTTTCGTGGAATTTCGCAAATTCAGAACATCGCCGATTTCCTGGTAATGTTGGGCCAAGGCCAGGTAAATCCGCAAGCTGTCGATTTCGTAACCGTGTTGTTGCAAGATTTTGATCGCTTCCCGGTATTTGGCCACTCCCTGCTCGTGCATGTTCTTTTTAATCAAGAGGCTTCCCATGTTGAAATGGAGATAGCCTTGAAGATAAGGGCTTTCAAAGCGCGAAAGGATTTGCTGGGCCGCTCGCAGGCAGGTTTCGCAGGCGAGCAAATCCCGGTAACGCATATGAATGACGGCCAGCGCCAGTTGTGCCACGCCCATCTCGTACCAGCGGCCGAGCAACTGGGCGATTTCGTAAAACTTGGTCCAGTAGTAAAGGATTTCGCGATTGTCCTTTTTCATGCGGTCCAATACCGAGGCCATGTTGTAGTGGACATAAGCGACCTCCACATCGATGGGCAGGTGGTGGGTGATCTCGAGCGCCGCACAGAAATAGTCGTATGCGGTGATGTAGTCGCCCCGGTAAAATGCGTACGTGCCCTTCGTGCGCAGCGCCAGCATTTTGGTGTAGAGCGAGATGCCCTCGTCGATCCACCAGTCCATTTTTTCCAGCCAGGTTTTGGCGTCCTCCAGCTTTCGCCGGCGGATGTGGTACGTCGCCATCAGCCGGTAGGCGTTGACTTTCTTGTCGATGTTGGCAATCTGTTCGGCGAGGGCTTCCACCCGGGGCCGGAGCGCATCGGCCGTCTGCAGATTGTAGAGGATCAACGCCTCGTTGAACTCGGGAATCACCTCATCGTATGCTTCCGTTAGGCTCGGCGGGTCGTCCCCGCGCAGGAATTCCGGGGAAACCCCCAGTTTCGACGCAAATTTTGAAATGTAGTAATCCGAAATTTCGCTTTTCCCGTTTTCCATGTTGCTCAAATGCGCGATGGAAGCGATCCCGCTGGCCAACTCCTCTTGGGTCCAGCCGCGCATGCGGCGGAGAATGCGCAAACGACGGCCTGCGTTCATGGGGGTCCCTCCCCGAGGGCAAAGTTCCATCGATTGGGCGATCGGAAGCGCGGTCCGGTGGTTTTGCGTTTTGCAACGAGGAGGGGGGTTACTTCATACTATACCAGAAATTGATGGTTTAGACCATACCATTCACAACATTATGGCAAAAGCGCAAGAAAATCCGGACAGAGATGTACCGGACAGGCTGAGGCCATTCTCGTCATGCCGAGGCGATAAAAACACCCCCTTCATTCGGAAGGGGGATGGTGTGCTGAAATCGTCTCAATCAGCTAGTTTGACTGCCGTTCCCGTCGCCACAACGACCATCATGCCGTCGCGCATCGTCTCAAAATCGAGATCGATGCCTACCACCGCATCAGCGCCCAGCCGGCGGGCGCGTTCCGCCATCTCGTTCAACGCCAGCTGCCGCCCCTCTGCCAACTTGCTTTCATATGCCCCGCTGCGCCCGCCGATGATGTCGGTGATGCTGGCCAAGAAATCGCGCACCACATTGGCACCCATAATTGTTTCCCCGGTTACGACGCCGAGGTACGCCACGATCCGCTTGCCTTCCACATTGGGTGTCGTGGTGAGGATCACGGGATTCCCTCCTTTCCCATCGTTACCTTAACCATAGCGTACCCGATAGCGCCCGGCAATCGGCTGAGCCGGCTTTTTCACGCTCGTCCCCGGTGGACGATGTGCAAGAAATTGTAGGGGCCGAACCGGTTTCAGAATGCATCACCCCTTCCGGAGGTGCCCGGAAGGGGTGTTTTGGTGTCGCGATCGAGGATCCAAATGGCCTTAGCCTGTCCGGGAAGTGTGGAAAAAGTGGCGCAAGGCGTCAGGGAGCATCGTTTGCCAGAAGCCCCACACATGCGTCCCCTCGGCCTCGCGGTAGGTAACGGCAGCGCCTTTTTGCCTCAGGAGGTCCCGCGCCTGGCGGTTGATGGCCACAAAGTCGACGGGGCCGATGTGGGTTTCCACCGCTGTCTCCGCCGTGCCGACGCACATGAAGATGTCATAGCCGGAGAGGTCGCCGGATGCGGCAATGCGTTCCTGGAGTTTCGGGTAGAAGGCGCCGGAGAGGGACAGCACGCGGCGGAACCGGTCCGGATGTTCCAGGGCCAGCTGAAGGGAGACACTGGCTCCCAGGGAGTCTCCGGCCAGGACGCGTGCTTGGGGGGTACGGCGTGCGGGATAGTGTGCTTCAATGAAAGGGACGAGCGTGTCGACGAAAAAGCGTGTGTAGGCCGGGTTGCGGTCGCCGGTGATGGCGTACTCGGCCGTGCGACGCTTGATGTCGACGGTGACGCCGACGATCAGGATGGGTTCCATCCCTTCGTCGAGGATGAGTTTGTTCGCAATCGTGGCGATGCGTCCGAAGTTGAAGAATTCGCGTCCGTCTTGGCAGTACACCACCGGGTACGTCTGCCCTTCGTCGTACCCCGGCGGGAGATAGACCAGGATCTCCCGCTCGTGGTCCAGGTGCGGGCTGGCCAGGTTGTGGCGGTGGATGGTGCGCTTCAGGTACGGATTGCTCACGACGGCCTCACCTCGGAGGCGGGACCGGGCGCGACCGATGGCAGTCCTTCCGCGTAGGCCGGCTTGTCCGGGTCGCCTTCCGCTACGTCCGAAAAGACGGCGCGAAAATGGTGGACAACCCGCTCCTTCACGTCCGCCATCGCCACCCGTTTCCCCAACAGCCGTTCCATGGACGTCACGCCATATTCGCGGATACCGCAGGGAATAATGAGGTTGAAATACCGCAAGTCGGTGTTGACGTTCAGCGCAAATCCGTGGCTGGTGATGATGCATCCCCGGTGGCGGCGCGCACGGGTAAACTTCACTCCGATGGCGGCCACCTTTTCATCACCGACCCACACCCCGGTATACGGCGCTTTCCGTCCGGCGTCGATGCCAAAGTCTCCCAAGGTGCGGATGAGCACCTCTTCCAAGTCACGCAGGTAGCGGCGCGGGTCGGCGCGGTGGCCGCACAAACGGAGCAGCGGGTAGCCGACCAGCTGGTCGGGGCCGTGGTAGGTGATGTCGCCGCCGCGGTCGATTTCGTAGACGCGGATTCCGCGCTTGGCCAGTTCGTCCTGCGGGGCCAGCAGGTGCTCGTAGGTGCCGCCGCGGCCTAGGGTGTAGGTGTGCGGGTGCTCCAGAAGCGCGAGCACGTTGGGCGAGCGGCCCTCGTCCAATTCGGCGATGAGGCGTTTTTGGCGGTCCCACGCTTCCTGGTAGTCGATGAGCCCCCAGTCTTCCACGCGAAGGGGTGACATGGCCATCACCTCAGTGAAACAGATCGAATTTCCTGTTTGATACAGGGCGCTATTGAAATGGCTTACGCCAACTTTTATAATAGGGGAGAACGCTAAGAAAATAAATGCTTTTTCCTGATTCGGGCGGAGCTCGGTGTTATACCATAACAGGACGACTGTATTGTATAACACAGACTGAATCTCCATTCAGGGGTGAAGGCGATGAGCATGGCGACGAAAGAGCGTCCCGAGTTTGAAACGGTGCAGATCCTGGCGCCGGACGGCACGGTGGTCAATCCGGATCTGATGCCCGACTTGTCCGACGACCAGCTCCGCGAGCTGATGCGCCGGATGGTGTTCACGCGCATCTGGGATCAGCGGGCCATCAGCCTGAACCGCCAGGGGCGCCTCGGGTTCTACGCGCCGGTTGCGGGTCAGGAAGCGTCGATGATCGGCAGCGAGTTTGCCCTCAACAAGGACGATTTTATCCTGCCCAGCTACCGCGACATCCCGCAAATGGTGTGGCACGGTCTTCCGCTCTATCAAGCGTTCCTCTATTCCCGCGGCCACATTCACGGCGGGCAGATTCCGGAAGATGTTCACGTGCTGATGCCGCAGATCATCATTGCGGCGCAGTGCACGCAGACCGTTGGTGTGGCCATGGCCTTCAAGCTGCGCGGCGAAAAGCGGGTGGCCATCTGCTACTTCGGCGACGGGGCCACGTCGCAGGGCGACTTCTACGAAGGGATGAACTTTGCGGGCGTCTACCGCGTTCCGGCCATCTTCTTCTGCCAAAACAACCGGTACGCCATTTCGGTGCCGCTGCACAAGCAGACGGCGACGCCGACGCTGGCACAAAAGGCGGTTGCCGCCGGCATCCGCGGTGTGCGCGTTGACGGCATGGACGTGCTGGCCGTCTACCGGGTGACGAAGGAGGCGGCCGAGCGGGCGCGCAATGGCGAGGGAGCCACGTTTATCGAGGCGCTGACCTACCGCTACGGTCCGCACACGATGGCCGGGGACGACCCGACGCGCTATCGCACGAACGAGGAGTTTAGCGAGTGGGAGCAGAAGGATCCGCTGATCCGTTTCCGCCGTTTCCTGGAAGAGAAGGGGCTGTGGGGCGAAGAGGACGAAAACCGCGTCATCGAGGAGGCCAAGCAGGCGGTTGCCGACGCGATCAAGAAGGCCGACGAATGGATGCCGAAGCAGAAGGTTACCGACCTGATCGACGCGATGTACGAGACACTGCCGCCGCACCTGAACGAGCAGAAGGCGGAGTTCGCGGAACGGGAGGGGCGATAAGGGATGGCGCAATTGACGATGATCCAGGCGATTACCGACGCGCTGCGTCTCGAACTGGAGCGCGACCCGTCGGTGCTGGTCTTCGGCGAGGACGTCGGGGTTAACGGCGGGGTTTTCCGTGCCACGGAAGGATTGCAGAAGCAGTTTGGCGAAGAACGTGTATTTGATACGCCGCTGGCCGAGTCGGCCATTGCCGGGCTGGCGGTTGGCCTCGCGGTGCAGGGCTTCCGGCCGGTTGCAGAGATCCAGTTCTTCGGTTTCGTGTTTGAGTGTTTCGACGCCATTGCCTCGCAGGCGGCGCGGATGCGCTACCGCTCCGGTGGCCGCTACCAGGCGCCGATCGTGTTTCGCTCGCCCTTCGGCGGCGGCGTGAAGACGCCGGAGCTGCACGCCGATAGCCTCGAGGGGCTCTTCCTCCAGACGCCCGGGGTGAAGGTGGTCATCCCGTCCAACCCGTACGACGCAAAGGGGCTCCTCATTTCGGCCATCCGCGACAACGATCCGGTCATCTTCCTCGAGCACATGAAGCTGTACCGCTCCTTCCGCCAAGAAGTGCCGGAGGAGGCGTACACGATCCCCCTCGGGAAAGCCAACGTGGTGCGCGAGGGGACCGACGTTACCGTGATCGCCTATGGCGCGATGGTGCACACGGCCCTCAAGGCGGCCGACGAGATCGAGAAGACGCGCGGGGCGAAGGTGGAAGTGATCGACCTGCGCACGATCAACCCGCTGGACGAGGAGACGATCATCCGCTCGGTGGAAAAGACGGGACGCGCCGTTGTCGTGCAGGAGGCCCAGAAACAATCCGGCGTGGCGGCGGAAGTGATCGCGCGGATCAACGAGAAGGCGCTCCTTTCCCTGGAGGCGCCGGTGGTACGGGTGACGGCGCCGGATACGGTGTATCCGTTCGCGGCCATCGAGGACGCGTGGTTGCCCGATCCGGCCCGCGTAGCGGAAGGCATCAACAAGGTGCTTGACTTCTAACATTTAACATTAAGAAGCAGTGGAAGCTCGAGGGATCTGAACGCCAGAGGAGGGGGTCCGCTTGGCCGAGTTTCACTTTAAGCTTCCGGACATCGGGGAAGGCATCCACGAAGGCGAGATCGTCAAGTGGCACATCAAGGAAGGCGACACCGTCGAGGAGGACCAGGTTATTCTCGAGGTGCAAAACGACAAGGCTGTGGTGGAAATCCCCAGCCCGGTGACGGGCAAAGTGAAGGAGATCAAGGTGCCGGAGGGGACGGTGGCCGTCGTCGGCGATGTGCTCGTCGTGTTCGAGACGGAAGGCGCCGCGCCGGAAGCGGCGGAGGCCGGCCAAGAGGCGCCCAAGGCGGACGCGACCGGCGGAGCGAGCTGCGACGTCGGACAGCAGGTGGCCCAGGCGGTAGCCCAAACGGAAGCGGCGCCGGCTCCCGCGGCAGAAGCGGGCGGGCGCAAGCGCGTGCTGGCCACGCCGGCGGTGCGCAAGTTTGCCCGTGAAAAAGGCGTGGACATCCGCCTGGTGCCCGGGACGGGGCCGAACGGCCGCGTGACGAAGGAGGACATCCTCCGCTATCTCGAAGGCGGGGCACAACCGGCACTGGCGGCGCAACCGGCCCAGGCGGCCGAGGCGACGCCCGAGCGCGAGGCCGTCCAACAGCCGGCTCCGGCGACGGTGGCGGCAGCGGGCGAGCGCGTCGAAGAACGCGTGCCGCTCAAGGGCATCCGCAAGGTGATCGCCGAGGCCATGGTCAAGTCCATGTACACCGCACCCCACGTGACGGTGATGGACGAGGTAGAGGTGTCCAAACTCGTCGCGCTGCGGGAGCGGGCCAAGGTTATCGGCGAAGCGAAGGGCATCAAACTTACGTACATGCCGTTCATCATCAAGGCGGCCGTGGCCGCACTCAAGCAGTTCCCGGCGCTGAACGCCTCCATCGACGACGAAAAGCAGGAAATCGTCTACAAGAAGTACTACGACATCGGCATCGCCACCGACACCGAGCGCGGCCTTGTCGTGCCGGTCATCCGCGATGCCGACCGGAAGAACATCTGGACGCTGGCCCAGGAGCTGCGTGACCTTGCCACGCGGGCGCGCGAAGGGAAGCTTGCACCGCAGGAGATGAAGGGGAGCACGTTTACGATCACGAACATCGGCTTCGCCGGCGGCATGTTCTTCACGCCGATCATCAACCATCCGGAAGTGGCCATCCTCGGTACGGGCCGCATCACCGAAAAGCCGGTGGTGAAAGACGGTGAGATCGTCGCGGCGCCGGTGATGACCCTGTGCCTCAGCTTCGATCATCGCCTGATTGACGGCGCGATGGCCCAGCACTTTGTCAACACCCTCAAGCAGCTCTTGAACGATCCGGAGCTGCTCCTTCTGGAGGTGTAATTATGGTCGTCGGAGAGTTCACGCTCGAGGCGGATGTTCTGGTCATCGGCGGCGGACCGGGCGGGTACGTGGCGGCCATTCGCGCTGCCCAGCTGGGCAAAAGCGTCACCCTGGTGGAGCGGGACAAGCTGGGCGGCGTCTGCCTCAATGTCGGTTGTATCCCCTCCAAAGCCCTCATCTCCGCGGCGAGCACCTACGAGCGCGTCAAACGCGGCAGCGAGATGGGCATCGTGGCGGAAAACGTCACCCTGGACTTTGCCAAGGTGCAGGCGTGGAAGCAGGGCGTGGTGGACAAGCTGACCGGCGGCGTGGCCAGCCTGCTGAAGGGCAACAAGGTTCAGGTGGTGAAAGGGGAAGCCCTGTTCGTCAACGAGCGCGAGGTGCGCGTCATCAACGGGTACGAGGCTAACCGCTACCGGTTCAACCACTGCATCATCGCCACCGGATCGCGACCGGTGGAGCTGAAGACGTTGCCCTTCGGCAAGCGCGTCCTCTCCTCCACGGAAGCCCTGTCGCTGGAGGAGGTGCCGAAACGCCTCGTCGTCATCGGCGGCGGGTACATCGGCGTCGAGCTGGGCACGGCCTACGCCAAGTTCGGGTCCCAGGTGACGATCGTCGAGGGTCTCGATTCTATTCTGTCGGCCTTTGACAGAGAACTGGTCCGCTACGTCGAGCGCAAGCTGAAGAAGCTCGGCGTCAAGGTGCTGACGAAGGCCCTGGCCAAGGGCGTCGAGGAGAAAGAGGACGGCGTTGTCGTTACCGTCGAGGTCGGCGGCAAGGAGCAGAAGCTGGAGGCCGACTACGTCCTCGTCACCGTCGGGCGCCGTCCGAACACCGACGAGCTGGGCCTCGAGGCTATCGGCATTGCCGTGGACGAGCGCGGCCTGATCCCGGTTGATCGGCAGGGCCGCACGAAGGTGCCGCACATCTTCGCCATTGGCGATGTTGTGGCCGGCCCAGCCCTGGCCCACAAGGCCTCCTACGAAGGGAAGGTAGCGGCCGAGGCGATCGCCGGCCTGTCCAGCGAGGTTGATTACACGGCGATCCCGTCGGTGGTCTTCTCCGATCCGGAAATCGCCGCCGTGGGCCTCACCGAGGCCGAGGCGAAAGAACAGGGCTACGAGGTGGCGGTGGGCAAGTTTCCCTTCGCGGCGAACGGCCGCGCCCTGTCGCTTCTCGAGGCCGAAGGGTTTGTCAAGGTGGTGGCCGACAAGGCATCCGGCCTCGTCCTCGGTGTGCAGATTGTTGGCCCCGAGGCGTCGGACCTCATTGCCGAGGCGGCGCTGGCCGTCGAGATGGGGGCGACGCTGGAGGACATCGCTCTCACCATCCACGCCCATCCGACCCTCGGCGAGACGATGATGGAAGCGGCCGAGGTGGCCCTGGGGCACGGGATCCACGTACTGACCAAGTGACGTGTAACCACAGCCGGTCTTGCTACGGCAAGGCCGGCCTGTGTATTTTTGCACGTTGCATGGTGTGCACGCGGCAAGAGAGGGCTTAAAAAAATGCCCGCGCGGTATATGATGCGCGGGGCTTGTGGACATAATTGAGCAGAAGATCATTGCAATACTATTTTTTGGATAGCATCAAGAGAATTTTAACTAATAAACCTACAACAACAACTGTTACTGCAAGAATTACAAGTCCCATACCATGATATATGGCAGTACCGATCTCCATAAGTATTCCTCCTAAAGGGATCTAGTAGTTGGCTGAAGAATAATATTTGTCATTCCCAACGTGCAATCTTAGCCTAAATGTAGTCGAATAGTAACCTCCTGGAGACGTTCCCACCCATTCTAAAGTTGCATAAGCAGGACCAGAAAGATTTTCCTGTGCTTTATTTACTCTAAAAGATGTAACTGAGTAAGATCCGACCATACTTATGGACCAGTCTACAATATCCAGTTCCACAGCTCACTTTTCCAGTACTAGTATCTACAGCTAAAGAACCAATATCACCAGTTTCTCCACTGCCTTCAATAGGTATTTCTCTCGTAGTAACACTAATTGAACCATCAGGATAAGTTAACTTAGTTACTTCCTCCAAAACGCCTTCATAATTTTATTAATGAGTTTTTGCTGCGTAGCTTTATCCATACCCCATGGAGCCAACATTTTTCTACGAACTCTTCTAAGGATAATTTTTCAGTTTTTACTTTTCTTTTATAATACAAATAATTTTCTTTTGCTGATATCTCACCTCCCTATCTTTCAATTTAAACAAAATAGTGTAGTTTGTCAATAGTGCAAAGGCTCTAAGTCAATAACTGTGGATGGGAGGTCAACCAAGCCAAGGGTATAAAAGCGAGGAGCATCTTTCGCACATAGATCTCACGGTTACGGAAGCCGTAGCTGATTCGTTTGAGCAGCTTGATCTTGGTGTGCACGCCCTCCGTGTAGCCGTTCGAAACACGCCAGGTGTGGTAAGCCAGAATCGCCTCGCGCCAGCGGCGGAGCGTGCGTCCCCACTGCAGGAGCGCGGCATCGCTTGCCGACTGGGCCTCAAAGATCACGCGGTCCAGGATGGCTGCGGCTTCGTCTCGATTGGAAGCACGGTAAACGTCTCGCAGCTGCTCTTTGACCCAGTGAAAGTGGGCCACGTTCTTGTGATGCTTCCGAATGGCGGCAAGCTGGGCAGCTTGGCGTTCGGTGAGGTCGTCCTCGTTCTTCAAAAGCGGCCAGCGCCTCAGGCGCACCCCGGTCACCTGCTGTTCCACAAGCCGTGCTTCGTCAACCCGCCGATTCGCGTCCTGGATGACGTGAAACGGATCCGCCACGATGACAGCGCCGGGCAAAGCGCGCTTCACGGCATGACGCCAAGCATCCTTCAGGTCGATGCACACGGCCTGAATCCGCTGACGAACCGTCTCCGGCAGCTGGCGCAAAAAGCGCTCCAGTGTTTTCATGCGGTCATCCGGCAAGATGGCCAAAAGGCACCGTTTTGGCCACACGCATGTGACCGTAACCATCATGTCACGGCCACGATAGCTGTGTTCATCGATGCTCAGCACGAACGCATCAACATCCCGGAGGGCTTCCTCGAGATTTACCTGCTGGCCTACGCACCGGAAAAGCAGACGGCGCAAGGTGCTGGTGCTTGTTCCGCTTTCCTGGGCGGCACGACGAAAACTGCCTGCTTTCAGGCGCTGGAGCAAAAGGGCTTCGGCCCGTTCGGTCCTGCGTGCCCAGGGGCGAATACCAGGAAAGCGTTCGGTGAACACTTTTCGACAGGCCGTGCACTGGAAGCGCCGGGGACGTACCCAGAGGTAAACCGGTTTCTCGTTGCACCAGGTGTGCAGCTTCCGTTTCCATTCGCGCGCACGATCGTAGACGCGGCGTGTCAGCTGTCCACAATCCGGACACCGCGCTTCCTTACGCGGCCGACCGGCGTAGATGTGAATACCATCGGATTGATGCACGATACGGTAAACAATCCACGATTGTAAGCCGAACATTTCTGCGGTAAGCTTGTTCATAGGCGGTCGCGAGCCTCCTTCGGGATGTGGTGTGCTTAACTATCCCTTGGCTCGTCGACCGCCTTTTCCTCTTAGAACCCACACTTTTTAGCGTAGAGCCTAGTGCAAATCATATCCTGAAGCCAGAAACTCGAGAGGTTGAAAAAGGTTCTAAGGTAGGAGAAGGATAGCGGTTCAGAAGAGAGGGACGATTGAACGCCAACATCTTCGTCAATCGTAAACCGCCGTTTGTGATCAAGTCCAATTTTGTGTGGATTACGGACTCACCTACGCATACTAAGGGCGGAGGCGATGGAGATGGACGACAAGCGGAAACCGGATTCCCCTCACGCGCCTGATGTCGATCACGAAGGGCGCGACCGGTATTTTCTCGACGTCGACCGCATGATCAACGAGGGACTCAGCGGCGGGAGGGTGACGCCCCACGGGGGGCGCATTGAAGCGAGTCGGCCGCTGCAACGCGAGACCCCACCGATGGAATAGCACAAAAAACGCGGGATTTCCCTCTCCGGCACGGTATGGGGTTACTGCGAAGGGAAATCTCGCGTTTTCGTTTTCGCCATTTTTTTGTTTCTTGCTCAGCGTTGGACGAAAGTGGAGAACAGCAGGTAGAGGTTTAAGCCTACGATGAGGACAGTTACCAACCATGCCAATATTTTTAGCCATAACGGATTCGCAAAGGAACCCATGATCGTTTTATCGCTGGTAAACTTGACGAGCGGTACCACGGCAAAGGGAAGTTGCATGGAGAGGATCACTTGGCTCAACACCAGCAGCTCTGTGGTTCCCTTTTCGCCCGATACAGCTGTCACGATGATGGCGGGGACAACGGCGACCGCCCGCGTGATCAAGCGCCTGAGCCAGGGTTTCAACCGGATGTTGAGGAAGCCTTCCATGATGATCTGCCCGCAGAGGGTACCGGTGAGGGTAGAGTTCTGTCCCGAAGCCAGCAGGGCGACACCAAAGAGGATGCTGGCCAGCGTTGTCCCTAACAGCGGCGTCAACAGGTGATAGGCGTCGGCGAGGTCTGCAACATCTGTATGGCCCGCCTGATGAAACGTCGAGGAAGCCAAAATCAGGATGGCGCTATTGATAAAGAAGGCAAACAGCAGGGCAATGGTGGAATCGAGTGTGGCAAACCGTATGGCTTCCCGCATGCCTTGCTTCGTTGGTTCAAAGTTTCGGGTCTGGACGATCGACGTATGCAAATACAGGTTGTGCGGCATCACCGTGGCGCCAAGAATCCCCATGGCGATATACAGCATCTCCGGGTTGGTCAGAAGCTCCGACGTCGGAAGAAATCCGCCCAGCACCTCGTTCATATCGGGTTTGGATAACAACAGCTCAGCGGCAAAACAGCCGCCAATTACGGAAATCAAGCCGATCACAATGAATTCGATCAGCCGAACACCTTTGTTTTGAAGAAGAAGAATCAGCAGAACGTCGAGAACCGTAATCAGGACGCCGAGGAAGAGCGGAATTCCGAATAACAGGTTGAGCGCGATGGCGGCCCCGAGCACTTCCGCCAGGTCCGTTGCCACAATCATGAGTTCCGCGAGGATCCAAAGCCCGAACGCAACCGGCTTGCTGTACCGATCCCGGCAGGCTTGTGCGAGATCTTGACCCGTCACAATCCCGAATTTCACGGCCAGTGCCTGCAGCAAAATGGCCATGAGGTTCGAGATGAAAATCACCGACAACAGCGTGTACCCGAACATGGAACCGCCCGCAAGATCGGTGGCCCAGTTTCCGGGGTCCATATAGCCAACGGCTACCAAATATCCGGGGCCGAGAAAGGCGAGAACCTTTCGGAACCAAGACCCATTTTTAGGGATATTCAACGAGCGGTATACTTCGGGAAGTGTAGGACGCGTACCGGTGTTTTTCCATCCGTCATCCGCGTTTGTGGTTTGTTTGTTCACGCAATTTTCCCCCTTGTGTCGCGAATGGGATGAACCAACTGGATTCTTCTTTCTGTGCAGGCGAAACCGATCACGAAGCAATTTATGGGCGATCGATTGGAATTGTGACAAGGAAAAAAGATTGGCGTAAACCGCAAAAGTTTCCCCAAGGAAAAATTATAGCGCTGGGGAAAATTCGTGTCAAAGGAACCCCGCAATTCCGCATCCAATAACAAACCCACCGCTCACCTCGTTCAGGGAGCGGTGGGTGCAGTGGCCTGGATGGCGGAAAAGGGCCTGGATTGGGACGTGGCCGAACGCTCAGCGTAGCGGGCGCGGGGCAAGGTGAACAGGGTGTACTGGTAGGGAACGGCGGTCTTTCGCAGCGCCCGCGGTGGCACCCAGTCGTAGGTTTCGCCGCTCGGTTCGAAGCCGAGCGCCTCAACCATGCGGATGGCGCGTAAATTGGTAACAGCCGGCGTGGCTTGGAGCGCCGGGATGCGCAAGTGGGTGAAGCAGTAGTGCACGAGCAAGGCCAGCGCTTCCCGCCCGTAGCCCTTTCCCCAGTGTTCGGGAAGCAGCTTCACTTCGAGGGTGCTGACGCCTTCACGGCTCATTTGCCCGATGCACGCTTCACCGAGAAAGTGATCGCCATGGTCGGTCACCACCATGGGATACGGGTTGACGGCTAGGTCGCAGTCGCGGTACAAGCCGGAAACCCAGGCGGCCACCTTCTCTTTGCTGAGGCGGATGCCCTTGGGATACCCGAGATGGCTCATGACGTGGCGATTGGCCCATAACTTGCGTAGCTGTGCGATGTCCGTCCGCTGCACCGGACGGAGCTGGATGCGCGGACCGCGGAGAACGACAGGATGCGGAACGATCATGGGCGGACTCCTTTCTCTCTGTCAACTAGAGGGGTTTGCGTTTCACAACGTTTCCCAATGCCATTATACGGTTCCACGGGACCTTTGCCTATGCCGGGGTTTGAACTGAGAGGAGGCCTGCATCATGGACGCGTTGTACACCTTGGCGGACCTTGAGCGCGATCTGGCGCGGCTTCAGGCGCGTTATGCCGACGTGATCGCGTGCCGGGAGATCGGGCGCTCGGTGGAAGGACGCCCGCTGTATGCGGTGCGGCTGGGGGAAGGGACGCGCTGCGTGCTCCTCAATGCCAGCCACCATGCGCGGGAGTGGGCCACCACCTGGCTGGCGATGGCCCTTTTGTGGCGCTATGCGCACGCGTACGCCACCGACGCGCGATGGGAGGGCGTACCGGTGCGGGCGCTCTTGGATCGCGTGGCGCTGGTCGTGGTGCCGGTCGTCAACCCCGATGGCGTGGAGCTGGCCACCCGCGGGCCTGCGGCGGTGGGCGTTCCGGAGGCGCAGCTCCGCACGATGCTGAGGCGCAACGGATGGGATCGGTTTGCCCTGTGGAAGGCCAACGTGCGCGGTGTGGACCTCAACCGGCAGTACGACGCCGGCTGGAGCAGTTTGCGCCAGGTGGTGGACGGACCGGCGGCCGCCTTCTATCCCGGCGTGCGTCCGGCCACGGAGCCGGAGGTGCGGGCAATGATCGCGCTGACCCGGACGCTGCGCCCGTGCGCCACGCTGGCCTACCACACCGCCGGGGAGGAAATTTACTGGTATTTTGGGCAAATCGGCGAGCGCCTGCACCGCGACCAGGCACTGGCGGAAGGGCTGGCTCGCCTGACCGGCTATCGCCTGATTCCGGAGGACGACCGCACGGCCTACGGCGGCGGCTATACTGACTGGGTGATTGCCACTTTCTGCATCCCGGCCTTCACCTTGGAAGTGGGTCGCGAACCGCATCCGGTGGACCGCCGCCAGTTTGCGCGCATCTGGCGGCAGAACAAGGAGGTGCCGTTTTACCTGATGCGGGAGGTGGTGCGGTTGGGAATGGGAGAGGATTGAGACAGGTGGATTCTGTTATTCGTTTTGGTTATGAAAACCGCAAACTTTTTTGTCGAAAAAGGAAGAAGGAAAAAGGAAAAACATGTCGAAAGAAAGCAAAAAGGGTATTGTTTTGGATGCATTGATAAGCGGAACGGTTTTTTCTGAATGGGGGGGCCCTTTCAGCGCAATGGTATCCGAATGCCGATCATTGTGGGATGATTTGCGAATCCTCAACCTCGAAATTCGCTTGGTGGCCGAAGAGGACATCCGGCTGCCTTTTTTTCGGGAAAATGCTTTGCGAGCAGCTTTGGGAACGTCGTTTCGTACCACGGTTTGTATCTATTCGAAACACTACCCGTGTGAGGAGTGCCAGTTGCAACAGATTTGCGCGTATTACCAGCTATTTTCCGCATCACGCGGAAATATGCCGGCCGGGAATTCTTCACCTCCTTATCTCAGCTTTTTCGCACCTTCCACTCCAACGCATATAAAAGCGGGAACATCTGTTACCGTATATCTTCGTTTAATGGGTACAGCCGTTTCCTATTATCCTTACTTTTATTTCTGTTTGGAAAGTATGAGTAGAACAGGAATTGGATTGCGCAATGAAAGTGGGAAACGAGGACGTTTCGTAGTGGACCGCATTTATTCCCTTTCTCCCGGAGGGCAGAAAAACGCCATTTTTTCGCGGAACGCTTCCGTTCGATTGGAAAACGTCCATCCGCTACCTTTGGGTGACTACATCGACTTCCGGGAAGTGCAAACCTTAACCGTTCGGACCTTGAGTCCGTTGCGCATAAAACATCAGAATCGGCTTACCGACGATTTGGAATTTCATGTGCTGTTCCGGTCTGCTTTGCGGAGGATGACGAGCCTTTATTATTGGACCACTGGTCGATATCCGGATCTCGATGCAGCCCGCTTGCTAGAAAAGGCAGCAACGATTAGGAGGGTCTGCAATTCCCTTCGATGGTTTGACTACCGTCGCTATTCCACTACACAGCAGATGGACATGAAATTGGGAGGGGTTGTGGGCAAAGTCAGGTATCAAGGAGATCTTACCGACCTGTACCCGTACATCAAGGCTGGAGAGGTGTTAGGGGTAGGGAAGAGCCTTTCATTTGGATTCGGCCGGTATGAGGTGAGCATTGAGGAGGAGGGGCAATCGGATTGAAGCGTGAACGTATTGTGTTGGCCGCTCTGTTGCACGACATCGGAGAGGTCATCTTCCGTGCTCTTTCACCGGATCAACGGGACGGTCGGAGTCCCCGAGAATTGGGGTATCAATGGGCCAAGGAGATGGAATTGCCTCATGAAGTACAGGAAGTCATTCGGTTGCAACCTGGAGACTTGATGGATTCGGGTTTGCCTGCTGATGCGTATCAGATCCCGCGGGAGATCCAAAACCTTGTTTACCTGGTGGCGGAGGCCGATTCCATTGCCTCCGGCATGGAACGGGAAAGGAACATTGCTGACGGAAATCATGGTGAATATGGTTTAGACGTGATCTTTGACCGGGTAACGTTGGATGAAGAACGATCGGAAAATAGGCAGCGCCATCTATGGCAGCCGGGGCTCCTGGAAGATACTCCGTACCCGGTTCTGGCGGAGCAAATTTCTCGTGAGGCGTTCAATTCCGTTTACCGTAAAGTGTGGGAAGGTCTACGGGAAGGTTTGCAGCGAAGGGAGAATTGGCAAGAGGACAGGTTACTATTGCTTCTGGAAAAATACGTAAGCCTGGTACCTAAGCAGACTCACGGATCGGAACAGGCCCGTTCCGTCACATCGCTTTACCAGCACCTCAAAACCACGGCAGCTCTTAGTTGGTGCAATTATTGCTACCTTCGTGACCAGGGGTACGACTGGCAGCGCGACGATCTTCGGGACGTCATCCGGCATCGGCACGAATCCCGTTATCTGTTGGTGGGAGCCGACCTGTCTGGGATTCAGAATTTCATCTATACGATTGGCTCAAAGGCGGCTCTTAAAACGCTGCGGGCCCGCTCGTTCTATTTGGATCTTCTCATTGAAAGTGCTGCCAGCCAGCTGTGTCGAACATTGTCTTTCGGACGTTCCCACTTGATTTATGCTTCCGGTGGCGGTTTCTATCTGCTTGCTCCCAATACGCCCGCATGCTTGGAGCAAATCCGATCTTTTCAGCAGCGGTTCAATGCTTGGCTTTATGAACGATATGGAACGCTTCTCTATCTCTGTGTTGCGGCGATACCGCTAAGCGGTGCCGACTTAAGAGGTGACACCGACGGCCTATCTGCGGCCTGGGGAGAGTTGCACCGCGAATTGCACATGCAGAAAAACGGCAAATGGGAAGAATTCTTGACGCAGGACCCGGAAGCGTTTTTGGGGCCCCGTCCTGTCGAAACCGAATGCGAGGTTTGCCATCAGTCCGGTGACATCAAGCCTGTCGAACTTGACGGCGACGTATATGAGCTTTGCGGTTTTTGCCGCTCAATGATAGATCTGGGAAGAACACTGGCCACAATCGAGAGGTTTTATGAGATCAAGAAATCGCACATTCAAGGTGTGCTTACCGTTTCTGTTTACGAAGCCACGTATGCGTTTGGCACCGTCAGGGAGGACGATATCCTCACGGAATACCGGGTGGTGACCCCCTGGGATTTGCCCGATGGGACTTGGCCGGTTCGCGCCTTTCCGCTTGGATCGTACTTTAGCCGGAGCGAATTTCGTGAACTGGCGGGACAAGCAGTAGGAGACAAGCGCATCGGCGTATTGCGCATGGATGTGGATCGCCTCGGCCAGATCTTTGCCCGGGGACTTGACCGGTTGACGTTTGCCCGAATGAGCGAGTTGTCCGCACGTCTTAACCTTTACTTTAAGTACTATCTTCCCCAGCTCTTAAAAAAAGAGGAGGGGGATTTTCTCCCGCTTCCTCCACGAAAATTTGTGGTCAATGTTGTGTACGCCGGAGGAGACGACCTTTTCTTGGTAGGAGCTTGGGATTCCGTGCTTGAGGCCGCCCGCGCCATTTATCACGATTTTCGGAAGTACACCGGGGATAACCCGGATATCACCCTTTCCGGAGGGCTGGTTGTTTCCGATGAAAAGGTGGCGTTGTACAAACTGGCCGATCTGGCGGGGGCAGCCGAAGCCGGGGCTAAAGACGGCGGGCGTGATCGTTTGGCCTTGTTTGGTGGGGTATTAACCTGGCAGGATCTTGAGAGGTTACGCGAATACTTTCGCATTTTTGGCGACGTTCTCACGCTGGAACAGCTCACCGTCAAAGCGGCGTTTTCACGAAATTTCCTTAACCGATTTGCTGCCTTGATCGAAGCCTACAACACCGCGGAATCTGGAATGAGCGGAAACAGAGCATGGGTATTGCCGCAACTGTACTATCTGTTTTCCCGCGTCATCAGCGGTGAAAAAAAAGGACGTAACGAGAAAGTTGAAAGATTCTACCGATCGCTGTTGGCGATGAGTTTGAGTGATGAAGCGCTAAAAACGTATCTTCCTCCCATGTTGAAGATCTTAAAGCATATGTTGAGGGGGACAAAGGAAAATGATGAATAGACCGACTGATTTGGCCCTACAGGAGTTTCAGCAGCTTTTGGATAACAAGCCTCCGGTTGAGCGGGCTGTATGGTATCACATTCTCTCTTCGGAAAAATGGAAGAAAGATTTTACGAAAAATGTTAAAAGGAAATGCCGGGACTACCTCCTTAATGATGACCAAGAATTGGTTAGCGTTATCGATCTTCTTCATCAAAACTATGTAGAAGCAAACAATCCGGTAAAAAAACAAATAGATAATCGCTTGGATTCAATTCTCGGTGATACGAAGGAATCGATTATACAAAATGACATCGTCAGTAAAGTTTGTGAGGTAGAACGTCTTTCGGCAATACCGGAAGAGAAGCTGGTTACATGGGCCAATGTGTTGGGTGCGCTTCTGGCTCATGACCTCAAGATGGCCCAAATCCGCCGCTTCATGGGAGCCGTCTTGAAAGTGGAAGTCGACGTTCGGTTGGAGGGTCCAGAAGGATTTTGTAAGGATCAAGTGGTATACCTCAAAGTTCTTCTGGCGTATGCTGCGGGGCGCAACAAGGCGGTCCGGCCACTATTAGCGGTGATTGCCCCCATGATTGATCGCATAGAGGGATGGAAAGATTTTCAACAGCTTGTGCGCTTCGTTCGTGCCGTGGTGGCGTACCACAAATTTTATGGCGGTAACGAGTAGGAAGGGAAGGGGATGACCGGAATGAATGGGAACAGCTTCGCAGGCAAGCTATTGATTGAGGGCGAGATTGAATGCCTCACCGGCCTCCATATCGGAAGCAGCCGTGAGACGAGTGACATCGGGGGAGTTGACTTGTTGGTTATTCGCGATCCGGTCACGCGTGAACCCTATATCCCCGGTAGCTCGTTGAAAGGAAAACTGCGCAGTCTATTGGAACGCTATCGGCATGCGCTGGAACCGGAAAAATACAGGTTTATCCGCAAGATGAAAGTCGGCGATGTGGAAGTTCATCTTCACGAATGCGGAGAAAAAACGTGTGTCATCTGTAGGCTATTTGGCGTGAGCCGTACAAAAGGCGTTGTGGAAACCAACTTGCCGGCTACGCTCTATGTGCGGGACGCGCGCTTAACAAATACGAGCAAACAAAAGCTATTGGAGATGGAAAGCGGCTATTACTTGACCGAAGTGAAGTTTGAAAATGCCCTGGACCGAATTACCTGTGCCGCCAATCCACGGCAGATTGAGCGGGTTCCACGGGGGGCGCAGTTTCGCTTTCAAATGGTGTATAACGTCTGGGAAAAAACAGCGTCTGCAAACATTGAAGAAGACGTGAACGAAATCTTTACCGGTCTGCAGCTGTTGGAAGACGACTATCTCGGCGGGCACGGCTCACGCGGTTACGGGCAAGTTCGATTTGTGAATCTCCACGTATATTGGCGCAGCCTGGAATATTACCAGGGCAAGGAAGAGGAACAGGCTTGGCGTGCGGAGCCCGAGCAATCCCTTAAGGACGTGGCATGCGCGGTAAAGAGTTGGCTTACTTCGCTTCAGCGACCGGAGGAAAGAGCATGATGCAGCTGGTGAAACTGCGCTTCAAGGCTCCGGTGCATATCGGCGAAGCCGGCTTGGGCCTGGAGGAAAGCGCCCGCATTGTCCATTCCGATACCCTGTACAGCGCCGTTTTCCAGACTTGGCTGCGCGTCTTTGGGGAGGCGCCGCCGGAATTCCGTCTTTCCTCGGCCTTTCCCTTTGCGGGGGAGCGGTACTATTTTCCGCGCCCCTTGCTGCCGGCCCCGGGCTATACGAATGAGCTAGCGTTGAAATACGGAAAGCAACTGAAACGCGCGCGATTTATCGAGCGAAAGCATTTTGTGCGATGGATCAAGGGTGAACCGCTGGATTATGAAACGTTGATAGAAGAAACGCAGGTTCTGGAATCGGTGATGGAAACCCGGGTGCGACCGCATGTGACCTTGGATCGCCGGAGGGCGGCTTCGGTTCTGTATTTCGTTGGTGAGACGGTTTTTGATGACCGTCGCGATGCCGGCCTGTTTTTTCTGGTTGATGTTCAACAGGAAGACTGGCCTCGTTTTCAGACGGTCCTCACGGTATTGGGAGAGGAAGGAATTGGTGGTCGGCGGAGCCAAGGATATGGGGTTTTTGAACCGGAATTTTCCGGTGCATTCGCCATCGAGCAGGTTTCGGATCCCAACGCCTATTTGACGCTTTCTCTCGTGTATCCGGACAACTCGGAAGAGGTGCGCGACAACCTGGTGGCCTATCATTTGGTGGAACGTACCGGCTGGTTGGAGAGCATGAAGGGAAATCTCGGCCGGCGTCATCAGCGGGTCCTCATGTTTGGGGAAGGGAGCCTATTCAGGAGGCCGGTCCGTGGAAAATTGGTGAATGTGGCTCCCCCAGGCTTTGCTGCCCATCCGGTTTATCGGAATGGCCGGGCGTTTATCGTCGGCGTAAGACGGGAGGAAGGAAACCCGTGATCTACGAGCTGACGATTGAGGTGTTGACCCCCGTACATATTGGGGATGCGAAGGGCAGGATGACCTCCCTTGAATTTTTCCAAGACGACCACGCGGTGTACATGGTTAATGAGGCGGCATGGGCAGAAACCTTGGCCACACAAGGCGATATCGATGACTTTGTCCGGTATGTGGAACAGGAAACCCGACCGTCGCTTGACCGATATCTGGATCGGTTGCCGGTGGATCGGGCGAACCGTTTACGGCAAGAGACGGTATTGCGTCGGATTCCCAAGGGCGAACGCATGTGGGTGAGCCACCTTCTCCCCTTTGTGACTGATCCGTTATCGGGTACCCCCTACCTCCCGGGGTCCAGTCTCAAGGGGGCCATTCGCGTCGCGTTGCTCAACCAACTGGCCGACACACCGGCGCGTGCGAAGCAGATTGTTGGTGAGGGCAGACGGATTCAGGATGGACGGAAAACGGATCGACCGGGAGAACGGCTCGATAACTTATTGCGAGCGTCGTTGCGGGGCCATCGTCGCGGTCCGCAAACCGATTGGTTACGGGGGCTGCACGTGAGCGACGCGTATCCCGAACAAACCGCGTGTACAGAAGTACGGGAGGTAAGGATTATCAGCCTCAATGAGGGAGAAGGGTACCATTATGGAGCGAATGGTGCCCGTGTGTTTGTGGAAGTCGTTCGACCGGGCACCACGTTTAAAGGAAGATTGAAATGTGATCGGGAGCTCTTGGAGCTCCTTTCCAAAACAACGGGACAGCGCGCCCCGTTTCGTCTAGAGGCCTGGATGGACGCCTGTCAAACCATGTACAGTCGTTCCCTTGAAGAGGATAAGCGCTTTTTTGAGGATGCGGGCTTGCCGAACATGGTCGGCGAGTTGGATGTGCTCACTCGGAAAAGCCCGAATCTGCGGGTGGGGTGGGGAAGCGGCTTGCTGTCCGCGTCTGTGGTGATGCATTTGTCGAATGCGGAACGCCAGACGCTACGCCAGCTGTATTTCCCCCGTCGTAAGCATCCGCAGTTTCCGCAGTCGCGAAAGGTGGTCATGGCCAAGGGGGTGCCGACCTCTCCCCTTGGATGGCTTCGCCTTTCGGTTTGCGAAGCGAGGGGTACGTAAGGCGGATGCATAATGTTTCTCGCGCGCAAATCCAAATAAGGAGGTAAAGAAGACGGATGAACATATTGCTGTCGTTTGTCGGGAAACAGGACCCCATTTCCGAAAAGACGAATAAAGAGGGTGCGGTGCTCACACTGTGCAAGCATTTACAACCGGACCTTGTTTACCTTTTCCCTACTGCTGAAGGGCCTGGTGTTCGTGATGCCACGGAATCGAATGCTTACGCCACCAAGGAATTGCTGCCGGAAGTGTCGCCTCGCAGCACGTGTTACGTTCGATCGCTTTACCTTAAAGACCCAACTGATTTCTCCGAGTTGATGCCAAGTGTGAAAGAAGAGGTGAGGAAAATTCTAGCGGGGTTAGAGGAAGAGAAGAAGAACGGTCAAGACGTTCAGATCCATCTTAACTGTTCTTCTGGGACACCCCAAATGCAAACGTGCTGGTACGTCCTGGCCAATAGCGGGTATATACCCGGAGCGCGGCTGTGGCAAGTAAAGAATCCTGATCTTTCGTCACCGGAAGAGCGCATTCGGGAAATCCAGCTAAATTTCCTCGAGGAAGAAAACAGTCTCAGCCGTATTCGTCACTGTTTGCCGGAGTTTTTGTTTGGCGTCATGGTGAACGAATGCCGGCGACTGCAGGAAATTAGCGTGTTTAGTTCGCGTCGGCTTGCGGCGGAACTTGTGGCGAACATTTTCGAGGCGTATCGCAAATGGGACTTGCTGAAATATCGGGAGGCATATGAAAAGCTGGCCTCCATTGAACGGCGGTGGCGGGCGACCAGAGACGCCGGTACCATCGCGGAGAGCTTGCGAAAGCAGGTCGATTACCTCAAACGCCTTGAACCCGAAAAGGATAAGGAAACACCCCACAACCTGGTGGACATTTATTTCAACGCCCAGCGCTGTTTTGCCCGTCGGGCGTATGCCGACGTGCTGGCCCGGTTTTGGCGGATCTTTGAAGGAGTGGTTTACTATCGTCTCCGTGAAAAATGGGGGGTTGAACCTCGGAATTTGAGCGAAAGTTCAAGTGCCCAAAACCGCGAAGCCGTTGCGACCTTGAACAAGTCTCGGAATATGCTAGATCGGGCCACTGGGCTTAAAGCTCTTAAGGAGGTCTTGAAAGATAAAGAATTTGTTCAGATACTTGAGCTGGAGGTCAATGCGCAGAGAAGCAATTCGGTGCAAAAAATGAAACTGGCAAAGCTTCTCGACGAATTGACGGAAAAACGGCATGCTTCCGTGGTGGCACACGGCATGAAACCGGTGTCGGAAGAAGACGCTGTAAACGGCTTGGCCGCCGCCAAAACGCTGTTGTCCAACCTGTTGCCGAATGGAGATGCGCTGCTTGTCTCTTATCCCTTGCAGCGTGCCCAGATTGAGCAGCTGATCGACTACTTGGCTAAGAGTTGATCGCAAGGTGTCGTCGACCTCCCGGCTTTTTTGCACGATTGGAGGTCGACGACATATTCAATGTGATTGAGCAAACGAAAAGCTTGATGTAGCAAGGTTTTTGAATGGGGTTTTGACCTGAGTTATAAGGGACGGAAACCGACGTTGGAAGGTGTGTTTGCATCGCCGTCGATGGCCAGTTTTGACCTGAGTTATAAGGGACGGAAACAGTATAGTTGGTAGATCTAGAATATCACCACTTCCAGTTTTGACCTGAGTTATAAGGGACGGAAACTCTGATTGTTGGTGTTGTGTTCGTTGTGGGGGTCAGTTTTGACCTGAGTTATAAGGGACGGAAACACGCTGCGCGCGCGTCTTTCGGGAAAGAGACGCGGGAAGTTTTGACCTGAGTTATAAGGGACGGAAACACGGTGATCACACTCATTCGGTGTCACCCTTCCGAGTTTTGACCTGAGTTATAAGGGACGGAAACCTGTCTTATGTGTTGTACGGTGCGCAACATCTCCTGGTTTTGACCTGAGTTATAAGGGACGGAAACAGGAGGCCCACCAAGAGCTGGCGAGCATGTACCTCGGTTTTGACCTGAGTTATAAGGGACGGAAACCCAATGCTGGCGCGTCATCTGTGCAAACAATTGCGCCCGGGTTTTGACCTGAGTTATAAGGGACGGAAACCGGAATGTATCTAACACCGATTCTGGCAGTGTTTGAGGAGTTTTGACCTGAGTTATAAGGGACGGAAACAACCATTCCGGTTGGACGAGCCAGAACGAGTCATAGTTTTGACCTGAGTTATAAGGGACGGAAACCTCACATCATCTGCCCATTTCCGCCGTGCCTTGGGAAGTTTTGACCTGAGTTATAAGGGACGGAAAACGCCCAGCGGATCTGACCATCTACCGTCATGTACGGGTTTTGACCTGAGTTATAAGGGACGGAAATCACGCGGAGGCGATAATGGACCCCGAGGACGTCGGCGTTTTGACCTGAGTTATAAGGGACGGAAACGTTCCAGTCAAAAGAACTGTTTTGGTTTGCCTTTACGGTTTTGACCTGTGTTATAAGGGACGGAAACTTCCTGTCCCATCACGCGGGAAGAAAGATACGCTTTGTTTTGACCTGAGTTATAAGGGACGGAAACCGTTCCTCCACGTTCAGGTTCTCAAGGGCACACTCGATGTTTTGACCTGAGTTATAAGGGACGGAAACATGCCGAGCACGGTCACTATCGGGATGATCCAGTCCGTTTTGACCTGAGTTATAAGGGACGGAAACAACGTCGGTACCCTCTTTTCAAACGGCTCGCTCTAGGGTTTTGACCTGAGTTATAAGGGACGGAAACCCGCTCGGAGATGGGCTTCGCGCGCCCGACGGTCGTTTTGACCTGAGTTATAAGGGACGGAAACCGGGTCATCCCCGTGAATTCCAGCTCCACACCGAAGTTTTGACCTGAGTTATAAGGGACGGAAACCTGCCATCATGTGATTCACCGCCCCTCGCCGTGGTATGAGTTATAAGGGACGGAAACTTTCCATCCACGACTTCCTCCTTCGGACGAAGCTCGAGTTTTGACCTGAGTTATAAGGGACGGAAACGCCAACTCCTCGAGCGGCAGGTTTGATGTGTATATCGTGGTTTTGACATGAGTTATAAGGGACGGAAACCTGCTTCGGCTCGCCTGCTCCCGGGATTTCGACCTTGTTTTGACCTGAGTTATAAGGGACGGAAACCGGAAGAAAAACGGCCTGTGTCCTTAGTGCGGCGGCGGTTTGACCTGAGTTATAAGGGACGGAAACCGAAAATATTCCTGGCACCGTCGACAGTACGACGGTGGGTTTTGACCTGAGTTATAAGGGACGGAAACGGTTCCAGATGGCCGGGTTCCAGGGAAGGTCAACATGTTTTGACCTGAGTTATAAGGGACGGAAACCCGAGCGGGCGAGTTCCAGCGCTCCCTCGGCATCACCGGTTTTGACCTGAGTTATAAGGGACGGAAACGTAACGCTCCGAATACGAGCTATCCGCCATCGCCGTCGTTTTGACCTGAGTTATAAGGGACGGAAACTCACGTGGGATGGCCATGTACTGCTTGCCGTCCACTTCGGTTTTGACCTGAGTTATAAGGGACGGAAACAGATAGACACGATACATAACCTCGTGTAAATGTGCGAGGTTTTGACCTGAGTTATAAGGGACGGAAACAGTCCGGCCAACGCGCCGGGCTTCACTTACGACGGCCGGGTTTTGACCTGAGTTATAAGGGACGGAAACGAGCTCGGTACTCTCACTTCACACGGCTCGCTCTTTGGGGTTTTGACCTGAGCTATAAGGGACGGAAATTCGTAGGGCAGCCCGAGCTGCACCAGCATATTCGCCGTTTTGGCCTGAGCTATGGAAGCTCGTAACCTTCAAGCGGGTAGTTCATCGTTTTTTGTGGTTTTGACCTGAGCTGTAGCGGGCGGAAACAATCGCTCCATGATCCTCAGCAGAATGGCCGCCGCCAGGTGTTTTGACCTGAGCAATAGGGGACGGAAAATGCTTGTAAAAGATTTCAAGATCGCATTTGTCCGTGCCGTTTTGACCCGAGCTATAGGGGACGGAAACTAACTATTCTTCACCCACTCTAAGCTGCTAGCAAAAAAATCCCCTTGCGCATTTAGGAGAAATGGTGTATAGTTAACCATGCGTTGTCGATCCATGAGCCGTTAGCTCAGTTGGTAGAGCACCTGACTTTTAATCAGGGTGTCGCAGGTTCGAGTCCTGCACGGCTCACCAATCTTGTGCGGTCGTGGTGGAATTGGCAGACACGCTGTCTTGAGGGGGCAGTGGCCTTCGGGCCGTGCGAGTTCGAGTCTCGCCGACCGCACCATACATAACGAAACGTAAGCTGTTCGCCGCGGCGCGAACAGCTTTTTTGCTGCGCAAACGAGGAATTTTTTTCTTGCCTGATTTGTTAATCTAGTCGTATAATGAGGTTAACAATTCCGCGAAGGAAGCGCGCGAAACCACAAACGGGAGGATGCGGACAGGTGGCGGAACAGCCCTTTTCGTACGAGACGCTGCGCGAATTCAACGTGCGGCACCTGTGGAATCCGTTTACGCAAATGAAGGACTATTGCGAAGACGAACCCGTCATCATCGAGCGCGGCGAAGGGGTGCGTCTCTTCGACGTACGCGGGAGGGCGTACTGGGACGGGTATGCCTCGCTGTGGCTCAACGTGCACGGGCACAACGTCCCCGAGCTGAACCAGGCCATCATCGACCAGCTTGGTAAGGTGGCCCACGCCACGCTCCTCGGCAGCGCCAACGTGCCGGCGGTGCTCCTGGCCAAGCGCCTGGCCGACATCGCCCCGCCGGGGCTGACGAAGGTGTTCTTCTCCGACAGCGGGGCCGAGGCGGTGGAGATCGCCGTCAAGATGGCCTTCCAGTACTGGCGCAACATCGGTCGCCCGGAAAAGCAGTGGTTCGTGACGATGACCTGCGCCTACCACGGCGACACGCTGGGGGCGGTAAGCGTCGGGGCCATCGAGACCTTCCATGGCCTGTACCGGCCGCTGCTGTTCCCGACCCTCCGCGTGCCCTATCCGTACGTCTACCGCCACCCCTCGGGCGACCCGGAAGCCTGCGCCGCCGACTGCCTGGCCCAGCTCGACCGGGTACTGGAAGAGAAGGCCGGGGAGATCGCCGCGCTGATCGTCGAGCCGATCATGCAAGGGGCGGCAGGGATGATCCGCATGCCCGCGGGGTTCCTGCGCGCCGTGGCCGAGCGGTGCCGGGCCCATGACGTGCTCCTCATCTGCGACGAGGTGGCCACCGGCTTCGGTCGCACCGGGCGGATGTTCGCCGTCGAGCACGAGGGGGTGACGCCGGATTTCCTCACGCTGGGCAAGGGGATCACCGGCGGGTATTTGCCCGTCGCGGCCACGCTGACCACCGACCGGGTGTACGACGCCTTCTACGCCGATTACCACGAGGGGAAGACCTTCTACCACGGCCACTCGTACACCGGCAACCCCCTCGGCTGCGCCGTGGCCCTGGCCAACCTCGACCTGTTTGAGCAGCGTGACCTGGTGGCCCACGTGCAGCGGATGGCCGCGCACGTCGCCGGCCGGCTTGTAGAGGTGGCGGAACTGCCCCACGTCGGCGACGTGCGCCAGGCCGGGCTGATGGTGGGCATCGAGGTGGTGCGCGATAAGGCCACCAAGGAGCCCTTTGATCCCGTGCGGCGCGTCGGGTGGCGCATCTGCCGCCGGGCGCGCGACCTGGGGCTCCTGACGCGGCCCCTCGGCGATGTTGTGGTGTTCATGCCGCCGCTCGCTAGCCGGCGGGAGGAACTGGACGCCATGTTGGGCATCCTGCACCGGGCCATTGCCGAGGTGACGGAGGAGGAGGCGAAACGTTCGTGAGCGGGCTCTTCATCACCGGAACCGACACCGACGTGGGCAAAACCTTTGTCGGCGCGTGCCTAGCTGCTGCCTTGCGCCGCCGCGGGCGCGATGTGGGGGTGATGAAGCCGGCGCAAAGCGGTTATGCGCCCGGCGATCCGGCCAGCGACGCGGCGCGCCTCGCGCGGTGGGCGGGGGTGGACGATCCCCCCGACCTCGTCTGCCCCTTCGCCTACGAGGAACCGCTGGCGCCGGAGGTGGCCGCCGCGCGGGCCGGGCGGTCGGTCGACCCTGTCCGGGTGCGCGGGGCGCTGGCGGAACTGGCGCGCCGGCACCGCCACCTGCTCGTGGAAGGGGCCGGGGGCCTGCTCGTGCCTCTTGCCCCGGGGTGGACGGTGGCCGACCTCGCCGTGGAGGCGGGCTTTCCGCTGCTCGTCGTCGCCCGGCCGGGACTGGGGACGGTCAACCACACGCTGCTCACGGTCTTTTACGCCCGGTCGCGCGGCCTGGAGGTGGCCGGAGTGGTGCTGAACGGCTACGCGGAGCCCCTCGGGGTGAGCGAACAGGTCAACCCGTCCCTCATCGAGCGCTACGGCGATGTGCCGGTGATCGGCCGCCTGCCGCGCCTTCCCGCCCTGCCGGAGCCGGAGGAGGCGGCGGAATGGGCCGAGCGGCACCTCGACCTGGCGGCGGTGGAGGCGTGGCTGGACCGCCCGGCGGCGGGCAAGCAGGCCGCGGGGGAGGGACGCGCGCGGTGAGCCTTTCCCTTGACACTGTGCTCGCCGAGGAACTGGCCGCTTGCGACCGGGACGGCCTGCGCCGCCGCCTGGTGGTGACCGATCACGCCGGTCCCTACGCCCTACGCGGCGGGCGAAGGCTTCTGAATCTTTCGTCCAACAACTACCTTGGGCTGGCCGACCACCCGGATCTGAAGGAAGCCGCCCGGGCGGCGGCCGAGCGCTGGGGTACGGGGGCCGGCGCCTCGCGCCTCGTGACCGGTCATTTGCCCCTGGCGGCGGAATTGGAGGAGGCCGTGGCACGGTGGAAGGGGACGGAGGCGGCAGTGGTCTTCACCAGCGGGTACGCGGCCAACGTCGGCGTCATCCCGGCCCTGGTGGGGCGGGGCGACGTCGTCTTCAGCGACCGGCTCAACCACGCCAGCATTGTTGACGGCATCGTCCTGTCGCGGGCCCACCACGTGCGTTACCGCCACAACGACGTGGAGCACCTGGAGTACCTGCTGAGGAAGGTGCCCCGCGAGGCGCGCAAGCTGATCGTCACCGACGCCGTGTTCAGCATGGACGGCGACGCCGCACCCCTCGAAGACCTGGTGGCCCTCAAGGAACGCTACGGCGCGTGGCTGATGGTCGACGAGGCCCACAGCGCCGGTCTCCTCGGCCCTCGCGGCGCCGGATTGGTGGCCGCCCTTGGGCTCACCGACGTTGTGGAGGTGCAGATGGGAACCTTCAGCAAGGCCCTGGGTTCCCTTGGCGCCTATGTAGCCGGCTCGCGCGCGCTCATCGGCTGGCTGGTGCAGCGGGCACGCTCGCTCGTCTACTCGACAGGCCTGCCGCCGGCGGTGCTGGCTGCCTCGCTGGCCGGGCTGCGCTTGGCCCAGGAGGAGTCGTGGCGGCGGGAGAAGGCGCTGGCCCTTGCCGCGCGGTTTCGCGCCGCGCTGCGGACGGCCGGCCTTGCCGGGGGCGACGGGCCATCGGCCATCGTGCCGCTCATCGTCGGCAGCAGCAGGGCGGCGCTGGCGGTCAGCCGCGCCCTGGAGGAGCAGGGCGTCCTGGCCGTGGCCATCCGCCCGCCGACGGTGCCCGAGGGTACGGCGCGCCTTCGCTTTTCGTTTACTGCTCTCCACGACGAGGACGACGTGGAGCGGGCCGCCCGCGTGGCGATCGACGCGGTGCGCGCCTTGGGGGGACCGGAGGCGTGAAGGATCTGAGCGCGAGGGGTGCCGGGACACAAGACACGGGACGGGTGGGCGCCTTCGTGTGGGTGCCGGGCTGGGGCATGCCGCCCGCGGTGTGGATGCCGGTGTGGCCGCATCTCGCCCACGCTGCGGTCCACGTGGCGGTGGACTGGGCGGGGTGCCGCGCGCCGGGGGACTTTTCCCACGTCGTTCGTACGGCCGTTGCCCAGGCGCGGGAGGCGAGTCGGGGCCCGGTGGCGGTCGTCGCCTGGTCGCTGGGCAGTCTGGTGACCCTCTCGATTGCCCGGGAAATGGCAGACGACGTGGTTGCCCTGGTGCTCGTCGGGGCCACGGCGCGCTTCGTGACGGCCCCCGACTGGCCGCACGGCTGGGATGCGCGGGTCCTGCGCCGTTTCGCCCGTCGCTTTGCGCGCAACCCGCTCGCCACCTGGCGGGGCTTCGTAGCCAGCCTGTTCGGACCGGGCGAGCGGGTGGAGGCGGCCGCCGTCTGCCAGCGGCTCTTCACTTCCCCGCCGCCGGCGGAGGAAGGGCTGGCCGGTTTGACCGTGCTGGCGGAGGGCGACGCGCGGGAGGAGCTGGCGCGGTGCCGTGTACCGGTGCGCCTCCTGCACGGCTCGACCGACGCGGTGTGCCCGCTGTCCGGGGCGCGCGACTTGGCCGATGCACTGCCGAACGCGCATCTCACGGTGTGGAACGGCGCGGGCCACGCCCCGCACCTGGTCCGCCCGTCCGCCTTTGCCCGCTGGCTGGAGACCGAGCTGGCAACGGTACAGCGATCCGCCGACACGGGGCACGGGTACGGCGGTGCGGGACGTGCGCAGCGGGTGGACGTGCCGAGCTGATCCACGGAAGGAGGCCCAGCGATGCTGATGCACACGTCCGTCAATCCCGTTGACAAGCAGGCGGTGCGCCGCCACTTCGGCCGAAGGGCCCGCGAGTACGACGGCTACGCCGAGGTGCAGCGAGCCATGGCCGACGCCCTGCTGGAACACCTTGCCGCCGTGGAGGGGGACGCATTGGCGGTGCGCACGGTACTGGACGTCGGGTGCGGTACGGGCTACCTGACGCGGAAGCTTCTCGACCGGTACCCCCGGGCCTGCTGCACGGCGGTCGACCTGGCCGAGGAGATGCTCGCCGTGGCCCAGGAACGGCTGGCCACTTCCCGCGTGCGGTGGGTGTGCGCCGACATTGAACAATGGGTGCCCGAGGGCCCCGTCGACCGCGTCGTGTCCAACGCCACCTTCCAGTGGCTCACCGAGCCCGCGCGCACGCTGCGGACGCTGGCGGACGCCCTGACCCCGGGCGGACATTTGGCCTTTGCCACTTTCGGCCCGCGCACCTTTTGGGAGTTGGACCAGGCCTTCGCCGCTGCCGGCGACGTGGGAACGCCGCGCCGCGGACCGGTGTTTTTCGCAGCGGGGGATTGGGCGGCGATGGTGCGGGATGCCGGGCTGGATGTGCGCCTCATCCGGGAGGCCCAGTGGCAAAAGCGCTATCCGACGGTGCGGGCCTTCCTGGATACGGTGAAGCGCACCGGCGCGAACCACGCCCCGGAGGGCCTGCCGCGCGCCAGCCGCCGCATCCTGCTGGGAATGCTCGAAGCCTACGAGCGGCTCTTTGGCGGACCGGACGGCGTGCCGGCTACCTACCACGTGGTGTGGATCGTTGCCCGGCGTGCCCCATGAGGCACGGGGAAAAGCAACGAAAAAGAGGAGGCGGGATTGTGCATTCGCAAACGGTAACGCAGGGCGCGACGGCGCGGGGATGGGCGTTCTGGGAGCAGCTTGCCGACAAAGCCATCGCGGGCGAGCCGCTAACCCGCGGGGAAGCGCTGGCCGTCCTTCAGGCCGATGACGACGAGCTGCTGGCCATCCTGCATGCCGCCTACCGCGTGCGCCGCCATTACTACGGCAAGCGCGTGCGCCTGAACATGATCATCAACGCCAAGAGCGGGTTGTGCCCGGAAGATTGCGGCTACTGCTCCCAGTCGATCGTCTCCAAGGCGCCGATTGCCAAGTATCCGATGCTGTCCAAGGAGGTACTTGTAGAAGGAGCGCGCAAGGCAGCCGAACTCCAGGCGGGGACGTACTGCATCGTCGCCAGCGGCCGCAGCCCCACCGAACGGGAGCTCCAAACGGTGATCGAGGCTGTCAAGGAGATCAAGGCCGAGCTGAACCTGACGGTGTGCGCGTGCCTGGGCATCCTCACGGAAGAGCAGGCCCGCGCCCTCAAAGAGGCGGGGGTGGACCGCTACAATCACAACCTCAACACGAGCGAAGGCCACTACGCCAACATTGCCACCACCCACACCTACGCCGACCGCGTGGCCACGATCCGCAACGTGATCAAGGCCGGCATCTCGCCCTGTTCGGGCTGCATCATCGGGATGGGCGAGTCGCCCGCGGACGTGGTGGAGCTGGCCTTTGCCGTGCGCGAGCTGGATATCGACTCCATCCCCATCAACTTCCTGCACGCCATCCCCGGCACGCCCCTCGAACACCTCAACGAGCTGACGCCCACCTACTGTCTGAAGGTGGTGGCCCTGTTCCGCTTCGTGAACCCGACCAAGGAAATCCGCGTCGCCGGCGGGCGGGAAGTGAACCTGCGCACGCTGCAGCCGCTGCTCCTCTACGCGGCCAACTCCATCTTCATCGGCGACTACCTGACCACGGAAGGACAGGCGCCGCCGGCGGACTACCAGATGCTGGAGGACTTGGGGTTTGAAATCGCCTAAAAGGGAGGGACGTGGCTGTCCCTCCCTTTGCCGTGTTCCCCGTTGGGTCTTCCGTCACCGCGCCGCGCTGCCGACCTGCTGGGCGACGCGGGCCATGCGCCGCGCCGCTTCGCGAATGCGCGCTTCGGGGGCGAGCAGACCCACGCGCACGTACCCTTCGCCGCACGACCCGAAGCCGATGCCCGGCGCCACCGCCACATGGGCCTCCTCCAGCAGAAGGTCGGCGAAGCCGGCCGAGGTGAATCCCTTCGGCACAGGCAGCCACACGAAGAAGGAACCTTCGCACGGCAGGAGGTCCCACCCCGCCGCCCGCAGCTCGCTGTAGAGGGCGTCGCGCCGCCGCTGGTAGGTGGCCACCAGCTCGCGCACGCAATCTTGCGGACCGGTGAGGGCGGCCACGGCCGCCATTTGCACGGCACCGAACAGGCTGCAGTAGTAGTGGTCCTGGATCAGGTTGATCAGGCGGATCACGTCCCGGTTGCCGAGGGCGAAGCCGACGCGCCAGCCGGCCATGTTGTATGTTTTGGACAGCGTGTAGAACTCCACGCCCACCTCCTTCGCCCCGGGACGGCTCAGGAAGCTGACCGGCTTGCGGCCGTCGAACCCGATGGCCCCGTAGGCGAAGTCGTGGGCGACGACGATGTTATGCTCGTCGGCGAAGCGGATGACGTCGTCGAAGAAGGTTTCCGGGGCGCACGCGCCCGTCGGGTTGTTCGGGTAGTTCAGGAACATCAGCTTGGCCCGCTGCCGCGCCGCATGCGGAATGCGCGCGAGGTCGGGCAGGAAGCCGTTTTCCCGTGAAAGGGGCATGGTTACCATTTCCGCCCCGGCGATGGCGATGCCCGACCAGTAGTCGGGGTAGCCGGGGTCAGGCACGAGGCAGACGTCACCTGGGTCGAGCAGGCACTGTGCGATTTCCACCAGGCCGGCCTTCGCTCCGAAAAGGATGGCCACTTCCGCTTCCGGGTCCAGCTCAACACCGTGTTCGCGCCGGTACCAGTCAGCGATGGCCGCCTTGAGCGCCGGCAGTCCCGTAAACGGCGGATAGCGGTGATGGCGCGGGTCCTCCGCCGCCGCCTGCAAGGCCTTGACGATATGCGGAGGTGTCGGCAGGTCGGGGTTGCCCTGGCCCAGGTTGATCAGGTCGGCTCCCGACGCGCGCACGCGGCTTACCTTGGCCACAAGGGAAGCGAAAAACTGGGTGGGGAGCCGTCGCAGTTGCTGAGAAGGTTGCACGGTGATGCCCATGGTCGGTCTTCCTTTCGCTGTGGTCGGATTGGAGTGGTTGCAAAGAGCGGTTGCCTCTTTCGGGGAAAAACCATTATTCCTAATCTTAGCACGAGAATTTCGAAAGGGGAAAGAACATGAGCAGTTCAAACGGAACGCCGGTCCGGAGCGGGCACGCCACGCGGGCCTACGCAGACGTGCCGACCCCGGCCTTGCTCATCGATCTCGAACGCCTGGAGGCCAACCTGCACCGCATGCAGGAGCGCGCCCGTCGCGCCGGCGTGAAGCTGCGCCCCCATGCCAAGACACACAAGTCGGTGGCCGTGGCGCGGCGGCAGCTCGAGCTCGGCGCCGCCGGCCTGACGGTGGCCAAGGTGAGCGAGGCGGTGGCCTTGCTCCCGAGCGGCGTGCGCGACCTGTTTGTTTGCACGCCGGTTGTGGACGAGGAAAAGCTGCGCCAACTGGCCCGCCTGGTTGCGGAGGGCGTGCGCGTCCGCGTGGCCGTCGACCATCCGGTGCACGTCGAGCGCCTTCTGGCGGTGTTCGGGGAGGACATCCCCCTCGAGGTGATGGTTGAGGTGGACACTGGCCAGCACCGCGCCGGGTTGGCGCCGGATGCGGCCGTGGCGTTCACCCAGTGGGTGCTCTCCTGGCGGCCGCAGGTGCGCGTGGCCGGCCTGTTCACCCACGAGGGGCACGTCTACGGCGGCGCAACCGTCGAGGAGATGCGCCGCCTGGCCGAGGCGGCGCAACGGGCGATGCTGGAGGCGGGGCGGGCCCTTTCCGCGCGCACGGGACGGACCTTTGAGCTGTCGGTCGGGTGCACACCGGCGCTGTTGGTTGGGGAGATCCTGCCGGGGATCACCGAGATCCGTCCCGGCGTATACGCCTATTTCGACCGTTCCCAGGCCCTCGTGCGCGGCGAGTGGGAATCGTGTGCGGCGACGGTATTGGCCACGGTGATGACGGTGCGCGACGGCGAGCGCCTGGTGCTGGACGCGGGGGCCAAGGCCCTGGGGTCCGACCCGGTCAACACCGGGCCGCCGGGGCGCCACCCGGGATACGGCGTGCTGAAGGACCACCCCGCCTGCTTCGTGACCCGCGTGTCCGACGAACACGGCATCATCACCCCGTGGACGGCGGCGCTTGTCGTGGGCGATCGCGTTGAGGTGATTCCCAACCACATCTGTCCCGTTGTCAACCTGTACGACCGCGCCTATGCTGTGCGGAACGGCCGGGTTGTGGGTGAGCTCGACATCGCCGCGCGGGGCTGCAGCCGGTAGCAGCACCCGACGCGACGGTGTGGTGGGGACGCTGCCGGCCGTTCAAGATGCGGCCCGGCCTACCGAAGGGCGTAGTATTCCCGCGTAAACTGCCGGAAGAGGCGCGCCGTTCCCCGCTGCAGGTACGGCGGCGACAGGAGGTAGGTCACAAACCGGACGGAGGCCAGCTCCTGAACGGGAACGGCGACGATGCGCCCGGCGGCCACGTCGTCCTGCACGTAGGATTCGGGAAGGAAGGTGACCCCCAGCCCTGCTTCCACCATTTTTTTCAGCGTGGTGAAACTGTCCACCTCCAGGCGGATGTGCGGCCGTACGCCGGATTCAGAAAAGATGCGGTCGAGGAAATCGCGGTAGTATGTGCCGGGGGAAAACAGCAAAAACGGCTGACCGTCCAGCGCGGAAACAGACAGCGGCGACGGCGCGTGGGCCAGCGGATGGTGGGCAGGAACGGCGAGGATGATCGACTCCGTCTCCAGGGGCAGGGCCTCCAGGTAGGGATGGTGGAACTGGTCGGCGGCGATAAAGGCCAGGTCCACTTCGCCGTTTTCCAAGGCCATCACCATCTCGTGGGCGCGACCGGTCTTGACGTTGACGTCGATCTCCGGGTACTGGCGGGTGAACGGGGCAAGCAGCGGGGGCAACACGTGCTGCAGGGTGGTGAGCCCTGCGCCGAGCGTCAGCGGGCCGCGCGTCGGCGTCTCCATGGCGACCAGCTCATCGGTGAGGCGGCGCACGGCCCCCACCACCTCGACGGCCGTCTGGTACGCCCGCCGGCCCGCCGGGGTGAGCACGAGATGCTTGCCGCGCCGCTCAAAGAAGGCGGTGCCGAAGCGCTCCTCCAGCTTTTTGATCGCGCGCGACAGGGTGGGTTGCGTGATGTGCAGCCGGTCGGCGGCTCGGTTCATGCTGCCTTCCTCGACGATGGCCACGAGCATTTCCAGCTGCTCGTACAGCACGGGTTTGGCCTCCTCTCTTATACCAAAGGCGAATAAGTAGTCCGATAAAAATGGCATTTCCATTATAACAAGATCTCGGTTACCATATTGGTACAGAAAAACGCATTCAGTGGATGGGTACCGGTTTCACGAGCGCCAAAAGGAGGATGAAGTCATGGGCTTGCTGTACCAGCTCGTGATGGCGCAGAAGAAAAAGGGGCAGTCCGCGGTCAAGCCGCAGGCCTCCGATGCGAAGAAGAGCCAGAAATAAGGGCGCGGATCGCGGCGCTGGGGTGGAGAGGCCTTTTGGGCGCACTGACCGTGAGGGGAGAGACGGAGGCGCGAGGGCGCAACGGAACAGCAGAACGGGGAGAAGGAAGCGCGGAGGCTCGTGGGAGCTTCCTTTTTTGTTGGGAAGGGGGGACGCGCGTCATGGGCGAGGAAGGAGTTGTGACCGAGCCGGATGGGCGAGGGATCGCGCAAGGGGCGATCCGCATTCTGTATGAAGATGAGGACCTCCTGGTCGTCGACAAGCCGCCAGGACAATGCATGCACCCCACGGTCCACCATCCGCGCGGGACGCTGATGGACGCGGTGCTCGCCTACTGGGCCGCGCGCGGCGAAACGCGCGCCTTTCATCCGGTGACGCGCCTCGACGTGGGGACGTCGGGGGCGACGCTCATCGCCAAGTCCCCCGCGGCGCACGCCCAACTGGCCCGTTTGCAGGCGGCGGGGGCGGTGCGGAAAACCTACCTGGCCTGCGTAGAAGGCCGGGTGCCGCGAAGTTCAGGTGTTATCGACGCGCCCATCGGCCGGGTCCCCGGTTCGATTATCCAGCGCGCCGTGCGGCGGGACGGACAGCCGGCCTGCACCCGCTATCGTGTGGCTGTGCGCTACGCCGCAGGAACGCTGCTGATCAGCCGGCCGCTGACAGGACGCACGCACCAGATCCGCGTCCACCTGGCGCATCTGGGCCATCCCCTGTTTGGGGACGACCTGTATGGAGGTGCGCGGACGGCCATCGCGCGCCCGGCGCTTCACGCGTGGCGCCTCGCCTTTCCCCACCCGCGTACCGGCGAGCTGGTGCGCCTCACCGCACCGCTGCCCGAGGACTTCCGTCGCCTGCTCGAGCGGTTGGCCGACCCGTTTTCCTCCCCATGCGGGGGATGACTGTAGTAAGATAGAAAAGCGTGGACCGAAAGGAAGCAGCCCCCCACGAGGAGGAACACGCATGGACGAAACCTGGCCGATGCCAATGGCCGCCTTGGCCCTGTCGGAAGCGGAACGGCAGAAGAAAATCCGCGAGGCATGGGAGCGTTCGCGTCGTTACGGCGTGCCGAAGGGCTGCTTGCCCACCGTCGCGCCCGTCCCGCCGGAAGAGCTGGCTCGCCGGAAAGCGCACAACCGGATCTTGCTGGATGTGGCCCAGCCGTTCCTCGACCATCTGTTTGAGCAGATCAAGTCGCGTTTCATCGTCGTGATCTGCGACGCCGATGGCATTCTGCTCCACTGTCGGGGTGAACGCCTGCCCGATCCCCTCTTGCAACACCATACCACCGAGGGCCTGTGTTGGAAGGAGTCGGTGTACGGTGCTAACGCGTTGGGGACGGCCCTGGCAACGGGTGAACCGATGTCGATGGTGGGGCGGGAGCACTACTGCGAGGCGTTCTACGACATGACGTGTGCGGCCACCCCGCTCCGGGACGCGGAAGGCCGGCTGATCGGGGGACTGGCCGTTGCCGCGTACCGGGAGGAGCACAGCCCGTATCTTTTGGGGATGGTCCTGTCGACGGGGTATGCCATCGAACAGGCGTATCTGCTCAAAAGCCAGAACCTGTACGTCACCCACCTGTTTAACCAGCTGATCCACACGACCGATGAGCCGGTGCTGATTTGCACGGAAGAGGGCGCGATCGAATTGATGAACCGGGCGGCACGGCGCAAGTTCGGCGACTATGAAGGTGCCCCCGTTGACCGCATCTTCTCACGCCACAATGCCATTTCCATCAGCTTGCGCGAACGGCGGTCGCTGCGCGACTTCCGCGAGACCTTTGTCCACCCCGTGACCGGCGAGACGCGGGAGTACCTGTGGGAGACCTTCTGGCTGGACGACAGCGCGCGCGGTGTGCGCCGCTTGGTCGCGTGTGCGCGGGACATTACCCGCGTGGTCGAGCTGGAGCGGGCCCTCAAGCAGATGGAACGGCTCGGCGTGATGGGACGGTTTTCGGCGCAGATTGCCCACGAGATCCGCAATCCGCTGGCCATCATCCGCCTGGCCATGCAACTGATGAAGGAAAAAGGGGTGTTTTCCGGCCCCTATGAAGAGAAGGCCAATCTGATCCTGAACGAATTGGACCGGATCACCGAACTGGTGCAGCATTTTTTGCGGATCTCGAAACCGGCGGTGCCCAAGCGCCGCAAAAGCGACGTGGTGCGCCTGGTATCGGAAACCTGCCGCTTGCTGGAGAGCGAGATGGTCGAAAAGAACATCACCTTGGTGGAACATTACGACGAGGCCGTGCCCTTGATCGACCTCGATCCCGACCAGATCCGCCAGGTGCTCATCAACCTGATCCAGAACGCCATCGAGGCGACCGCCGCTGGCGGGCAGATTACGGTCGCGGTCAACCGGTTGGAGGCCGACGTCCTCATCACGGTGGCCGACACGGGACCCGGCATTTCGACGGAGCGGTGGGACGAGATTTTCGAGCCGTTTTATACCACCAAGCCATGGGGCATTGGGCTCGGGCTGGCCAACAGCAAGGCGATTGTCGAGGCGCATGACGGCACGCTCGACGTAAGCAGCGTACCCGGGGAAGGAACGAAAATTTTCGTGTATTTGCCGATTCACTGATGGATCGAACCCCTCTCGCCAGCCGGGGGGTTCGTTTTTATCTGACAGAATAATTCGTCAAGATGTTCTATTAAGGCATTGTTAACGCTTTCGAATTGTGCTATGATAAGTTTGCCTCGTCGTTTTGTCCTGGGATGAGAGGGGGGGGGGACGCAGGTCAGCCACCAGGGCCGACGCTGAAGCGGAGAACATCCCGACGATTTACCCGGAAAAGGGGGGATGACCATGGCGGGGGCTGCGCAACGGGCTGCCGCTGACGTGCATCCCGAGCAGATGCTGCTGGAGCGGCTCGAAGATCCACGGACGGCCGAACAGTTGGTTCGCTTGCTGGATAAGCTGGATAACGTTGTGTTTCTGCTCGAAATGGTGGAAGGGTTTTTGCGCCGCGGGCCGGAGATCGCCGACTCGATCAACGACATGGTGATTCAATTGCGGCAGGCCCTGTCCGCGTCGGGGCAGCGCGCGCCCTTGGGGAACGTGTTCCATACCGTAGGCCGCCTCCAGGAGTTCCTTGACTCGCCCCAGGTGCAGTCCTTGTTCCGCTCCGACGTGCTCGATGTTCGCTTTGCCCAGGTGGTGGGAAAGCTGGCCCGCGCGATGATCCAGGCTGCCGAGGACGTTTCCCGCGCCGAACCCAAGCGGATCGGGCTGATCGGGCTCATGCGCGCCCTGGGAGACCCTGACGTGCAGGTGGCCCTCCAGTTTGTGCTGAGCTTCGCCAAGCGCCTGTCGCGGGAGCTTCACCATGCATGAGCTGTCCATCGCCCACAGCCTGGCGGAGCTGGCGGCAGAAGAAGCTGAACGCCAGGGTCTGCGACGGATACGGGCCCTCTACGTCAAGCTGGGCGTCCTTTCGGGGGTGGTGAAGGAAGCCTTGGAGTTTTCCTTTGATGTGGTGATTCAAGGAACACCCTTGGAAGGAGCCAGACTGGTCATTGAGGACGTTCCGGTGGTCGTGTACTGCCCCCGTTGTCAGGAAGCGCGCACGCTGCCCGAGCCGTTGCCCATGCGCTGCCCCGTCTGCGGAACGCGAACGGGAGCGGTGCTGCACGGGCGTGAAATGGAGCTGTACGCACTGGAGGGCGAGGAGGGAGCAGGGGATGAGGCCCCGCATCGTCGAGATTCGGCAGAATATTCTTAAGAAGAATGACCTCCTGGCGAGGGAATTGCGCAGGCGCTTTCGCGAAGCCGGCGTCTATGTAGTCAATTTGGTTTCGAGTCCCGGGACGGGAAAGACGACCTTGCTGCGGGAGACGCTTCTGCACCTTGGGAAGCGCTATCGTGTGGCGGCGCTGGTGGGGGATTTGGCAACGGAAAACGATGCCCGGCGGTTGCGCGAGAGCGGTGCCGCGGTGCGCCAGATCACCACGGGCACGGTCTGTCATCTCGAGGCGGAGATGATCGACCGGGCCCTGGAAGGATGGAACCTGGCCGAACACGATTTTCTCTTCATCGAAAACGTCGGCAACCTGGTGTGCCCGGCGAGTTACGACCTGGGGGAAAACGAGCGCGCGGTGCTCTTTTCCGTTACCGAAGGGGAAGACAAGCCGTTGAAGTACCCCACCATCGTCAACAGCGCCGATGTGGCCGTCATCACGAAACTCGACTTGGCCGAGGCGGTGGGGTTTCAGCGGGATCGGTTTTATGAGGGGCTGCATGCGGTCAGGCCGGGCCTGCCGGTAATCGAGGTCTCGGCGCGTACGGGGGAGGGGTTGGCCGGGTGGTTGAACCATCTGGAAGCGGGGTATCTGGCGTTCCGGGAGATGGCGACCCGGACGAGTGGGACTTGAGGCGATGCGATCTGGATTGGAGGTGAGGGGCATGGCCAATGTGCTGTGGATGCACGGGGGCGCCTGTAACGGCAACACCCAGTCGTTCTTGAATGCCGAGGAGCCCACGGTGGTGGATTTGGTCACCGACTTCGGCATCCGCATCCTCTATCACCATTCCCTGTCCCTGGAATTTGGAGATGCCGTCCGCAAAATTCTCGACGGCGTTCTCAACGAGGAGATCCCGCTCGACATCTTCGTTTTTGAGGGGACGGTCATTCAGGGGCCCAACGGAACGGGCCGGTACGACATGTTCTTTGACCGTCCGAAGAAGGACTGGATTTGGGAGCTCGCCCACAAGGCCCAGTACGTTGTGGCCATCGGCGACTGTGCTTGCTGGGGCGGCATTCCGGCGGCGAAACCGAACCCCACCGAGTCCGTGGGCTTGCAATACCTGAAAGAAGAAAAGGGCGGGTTTCTCGGCGCGGATTTCCGCTCGCGGGCGGGCTTGCCGGTGATCAACATTCCCGGCTGTCCCGCTCACCCCGACTGGGTCACACAGATCCTCGTGGCCATCGCCACCGGGAGGGCCGAGGACATCGTCTTGGACGAGCTGCAACGGCCGCAGACGTTCTTCAAGAGCCATACCCATACGGGTTGTACCCGAAATGAATACTTCGACTACAAGGAGCCCGTGGAGGAATTCGGCCAGGGAACGCGGAAGGGCTGTCTGTTCTATGAACAGGGTTGCCGCGGTCCCATGACCCACTCCTCCTGTAACCGTATTCTCTGGAATCGGCAGTCCTCTAAAACGCGGGCGGGCATGCCCTGCATCGGGTGCACGGAGCCGCAATTTCCCTTCTTTGACCTGGCGCCGGGAACCGTCTTCAAGACGCAGAAGGTTTTGGGATCGATTCCCAAGGAAGTGCCGTCGGGCAGCGACCCGCTGAGCTATTCGATTCACGCCGCGGTGGCGCGGGCAGCGGCGCCGAAGTGGGCGAAGGAAGAAATGTTCGTGCCCTGATGCGCGGCGCCTGCCCCCTGCGGCAGTTGGCCGGGAGTGTCGCGCCAATGGGTCAGTCACGGGAAAGAAGGGAGGAAGGGGCATGGCCAAGGAAGTGATCCCTTCGGGCAAGAAGACGGAGGTCAAGGTTCATTCGCTGGGCCGCGTGGAAGGCGACCTGGACGTTCGGGTCGCCCTTGAGGATGGAGTGGTCGTCGATGCTTGGACGGAGGCCACCATGTTCCGCGGCTTTGAGATCATTCTCAAGGGCAAGGATCCCCAGGCGGGCCTCATCGTGACGCCGCGGATTTGTGGCATTTGCGGGGGCAGTCACCTCTACAAATCAGCGTATGCCCTGGATACCGCCTGGCACACGGAAGTCCCGCCCAATGCCACCCTTGTTCGCAATCTGGCGCAAGCGGCGGAAACGATCCAGAGCATCCCCCGGTGGTTTTACGCCCTGTTCGCCATCGGCCTGACACACCGCAAGTATGCGTCTTCCCCGCTCTACGATGAGGTGGTGCGCCGCTGGGCGCCCTTCGAAGGGGAGCACTACGAGATCGGCGTGACGGTTTCGGCCAAACCGGTCGAGATTTATGCCATCTTCGGCGGGCAGTGGCCGCATTCCAGTTTTATGGTGCCGGGTGGTGTGATGTGCGGCCCCACCCTTTCCGACATCACCCGCTCCCTCTCCATTCTGGACTATTACCGCCAAACGTGGTTGGAGAAGGTCTGGCTCGGGTGCTCGATAGAGCGGTGGCTGGAAAACAAGACGTGGCAGGACGTCCTCAACTGGCTGGAGGAAAAACCAGAGCACCGCGATTCCGATCTGGGGCTGTTTCTCCGGTACAGCATGGAGATCGGCTTGGACAAGATCGGTGCGGGGCCGGGACGGTATCTGGCGTATGGTACCTTCTTCCACCCCGAGAAATACCGCTACCCGAACATTGAGGGCCGCAACGGCGCTCTGATTAGCCGCTCGGGCGTGTATGACGGCCAGCAGTTCCACGACTTCGATCAGGAGCGGATCCGGGAAGATCACACCCATTCCTTCTATCGCGGCGGGGCTTCCCTTCACCCCTTCAACGGGGTGACAGAGCCCATCGATCCTGCCGAAGGGCAGAAGGAGGGCAAGTACACCTGGGCCAAAGCGCCGCGGTACGACCTGCCGGGTGTTGGCGAGATCGCGGTTGAAGTCGGGCCTCTGGCACGCCAGGTGATCGCCGGGCGTCCGGGCGCCGAACCGTGGCAAGACTACGACCCGCTCTTCCTGAACATCCTCCAGGAGATTGGGCCGAGCGCCATGGTCCGCGTCTTGGCGCGCATGCACGAGGCGGCGAAATACTACCTGCGCATGCACGAGTGGCTAAAGCAGATCGACCTGAACGAGAAGTTCTACGTCAAGCCGCAGGAGCTGCCGGAAGGGTGGGGGTTCGGCGCGACGGAAGCAGCCCGCGGCGCCCTTGCCGACTGGATCCAGATCAAGGACGGCAAGATCGAAAACTACCAGGTGATCACGCCCACGGCGTGGAACATCAGTCCCCGGGATCGCCACGGAAACCGCGGCCCTATTGAGACGGCGATGATCGGGACGGTGGTGCAAGATCCCGACGATCCGGTGGAGCTGGCCCACATCGCCCAGAGCTACGACTCCTGCTTGGTTTGCACGGTGCATGCGTACGATGCGAAGACGCACAAGCAGCTGGCGCGCTACAAGGTGGGTCCAACCTTCGGGTGAGGCGGGACGGCGTATGCGTGGAGGCTGGCGGGAGGGGAGGCGGGCTGGATGACGGTGATTATCGGCTGCGGCAACTTGCTCCGGAGCGACGACGGCGTGGGGCCGATGCTGGTGCGCCGGTTGTGGGAATGGGGGCCGCCTCCCGGGGTGCGCCTGGCCGACGGCGGAACCGCCGGCATGGATGTGGCCTTTCAGATCGGGGATGCCCGGGAGCTGATCCTCGTCGACGCCTGCCAGACGGGAGCCGAGCCGGGCACCATTTTCGAAATTCCGGGGGAGGAGGTGGAAACGCCTCCTCTCTCGGCTGTCAACCTGCACGATTTTCGGTGGGATCACGCCCTTGCTTTTGGCCGCTGGCTCCTGAAGGATCGCTTTCCGGAGAAGGTGACGGTCTTCCTGATCGAAGCAGCGACCGTCGATCCCGGATTTGGCCTTTCTCCGGTTGTCGAGGCGGCCATGGAACGCCTGGCGTCGGAGCTGATGCGGCGCTTGGGAGGGAGCGACCGTGAACCTTGAGATCACCACGACCGGGCTGCTGCTTAAGGTGCGCAACACGCGCGACGATCGGAGTCTCTTGGTGCACCATCTGCTGCCCGAGGGCGTTGAACCGGGGGTGCGCGAGGCGCGGTGGGACGGCGAGGCGGGCGCCCTGCGTATCTCGCTTGTTCTCTCAAAGGCTGGAAACCGGTAATGTTGCCGCTGGATAAGGGCAAAGGAGGCTGCAGCATGCTGCGTCCGCAACCGATCGGTGTGTTTCCCGGCACGGCAGGGTTGTTGCTCCTGCCGCCTGTCCCGGAAGCCCCGGTATTGTTGCCCGAGCTGTTGCGCGGGCGGCTTCCCGAGCGATGGCCGGAAGCATGGGGGTTCTTCGCCCGGGCCGTGGAGGGGGAGAACGAAGCCTCCCTGTTATCGGCGTTGCCGGAAGGGCCGGAAGGTGTTTACAACCGCTTCGTTCTGCAACCGGATGCGGAGGTTTACGTGTGGGCCACGGAGCGCCTGGGGGGCGACTACGCCCGGCTTTTGGACGCAGTGGCCTGGCGGATGGGTCTGGGCGCGGCGCCTCCCGATCTGCGGGAGAGCGACGGGGAAATCCGCGCGTTTCTCCTGGCAACCCAGGGGTATGACGCGCTTCAGCAGGGGGATTGGGCAACGGGCTACGAGCGGATCCGGACCGCGGCGGAGGCGGCGGAAAGGGTATCACCCGTCTTTGCGGCCCGGCTGTACGCCGAAGAGGCCGCCATCCGGCAGATGCGGGGCGACGACGGGGAAGCGGTCATCGCCGGCTTCCGCAAGGCGCTCGAGCTTTTGGAAGGCACGGCCTTCCGGGAAGTCCGGGCGGAACTGTGGTTCCAGCTGGGAACAGCCTACCAAAGTCGTGCGGACGGCCGAAAGGGTCCTCTGCTGGAAGCGGCGCGATGTTACCAGGAGGCGCTCAAGGTGTTCCGGCGGGAAAGCCACCCCGAGGCCTACGCCATGGCCCAGATGAATCTGGCCCTAACCTACCTCGCCATGCCGCCCCTCGACCGCGGTGCGCGCTTGCGCGTCGCGGTGGCTGTCCAGGGGTTACGCGAAGCCCTGCGCGTCTTCCGCAAGGACACCCACCCCGAGCTATGGGCGAGCGCCACGGTGAACCTGGCCAACGTCCTTCAGCAGGTGCCGACGGCCCACCTCGAAGCCAACCTGCGGGAAGCCGTGGCCTTGTACGAGGAAGTCATGACCGTGCGGCGGCTGGAGGACGACCCGGTAGGGTACGCCCGCGTCCTGGCCAACCAGGGCAATGCCCTGGCCCATCTGGGGGCCTTTTCCCGGGCCGTGCCGCGGCTTCAGGAGGCGCGCCGCCTGTTCCTGGAGCATGGGGAAACGGACGCGGCCGCGGCGGTGGACGAAGTGCTCGGGGAGATCGCGCGCCTTCGCCGGCGGCCGGCGTCGGCGGAAGCCGTGGCGGAAAGGGGAGAGGAACGCCATGGGACCGCATGAGCACCGGGATGCCCCCAACAGCCATCACGACAACTTCGAGGCGCTGGCCGCCCGCGTGGACCACGCGCTGGAGGCGCTCAAGGGGTTACCGGAGGACGCCCGGAGCCGGGCCCTTGAACTGAAAGAAGCCATCGAGGCGTTCCACCGACACGCGCTGCGCCAGCTCGTGCGTTCCTTGCGCGCAACGGAACCGGGTACAGAGCTGCTGCTCAAGGCGGTGGAAGATCCCGCCGTTTACGCCCTGTTCCTCATGCACGGCATCATCAAGCCGAATCTCTTCACACGCGTCGCCGCCGCCTTGGAAGAAGTGCGCCCGTACATGCGCTCCCACGGCGGCGATGTGGAGCTGGTGAAGGTGGAGGACGCCACCGTCTACGTCCGCCTTCACGGGGCCTGTTCCGGTTGTTCCCTGTCGATGCGGACGTTACAGGAAGGTGTGGAAGAGGCGGTCAAGGCGCGCGTGCCAGAGGTCCAACGCGTGGAAGTGGTGGCGGAGGAGGGGGTGTCCGGATTGATCCCCGTACACGAAGTGGGGAACCTCGCGAAAAGCGGTTGGATGGAAGGCCCGCCCCTTGAAGCGTTTGAAGACGGTCGTCCTCTTCGCTTCCAAAAAGCAGGCCAGGATGTGCTGTTGGTCCGCGTGGGAACCAAGATCATGGCCTTCCGCAACCAGTGCCCGCATCTGGGGATGCCCCTGGATCGAGGACCCGTGGAAGGGACCGTCATCACCTGCCCGTGGCACGGGTTTCGCTTTGACCTGCTGACGGGTGAATGCCGGACCGCTCCTCACGTTCAGTTGGAACCGTTCCCTGTCCGGGTGGAGGGAAACCGGGTATGGGTGCGCCCCACATGAGGGCGGAACCCGTACGCTGGCTGGGGGCACCGGCTCCAGGGGGATTGGCGCTGCCACCGGCCCGGCCGGACCGGGTCCAGCTCTACGCGCCGCGAGGGGTGTATGTGGACGAGCGCGTGGTGGTGGTGGCCGACACCGGCAATCATCGCGTCCTCATCTGGTACGGGTGGCCCGAAGCGGACCATGCGCCCGCCGACGTGGTCGTGGGGCATGACGACTTCGAGACGGAAGGTCCTGGCCTCTTGCACTTGCCCACCGGGGTGGCGGTGGTGGAAGGCCGTCTGTTTGTGGCCGACGCCTGGCACCACCGCATCTTGGTGTGGGACACCCTCCCCAAGACGAACGGCCAGCGGCCCGACGACGTCATCGGCCAGCCCGACTTGCGCGCGACGGCCCCCAATCGGGGCGGCGGCGTCGGTCCGCTGGGGTTTTTCTGGCCCTACGGGTTTGCCTATGTTGGCGGGTGGTTCTTCGTGGCGGACACGGGCAATCGGCGGGTGCTTGGCTGGCGGGGAGTGCCGGAGGGCGAACGCATGCCCGACCTCGTCCTGGGCCAACCGGACCCGTATACCGGCGCGGAAAACCGTGGTCAGGGGGTCGGGGCCAACACGTTCCGTTGGCCCCACGCCGTGGCGGGAGACGGCGACACGCTGTACGTGGCCGATGCCGGCAACCACCGGGTGCTGGGCTTCACCCCACCCCCGGAGGCGGATCGCCCAGCCGACTTGCTGCTTGGCCAAGAAAGCTTTACCCAGGCCTTCGAGCTCCCCCATGTCCCCCAAGGTCCGCGGCGCCTCCGGTTTCCGTATGGTGTCACCGTATGTCGCGGCCATTTGGCGGTGGCGGATACCGCCAACAACCGCGTGCTCCTTTTTCCCGGTCCCCCGCGCAGGGGGGTGTACCGGGAGGCGACCCTCGTAATCGGACAAGACGATTTTGACGGTTCGGGCGAAAACCGCTGGCAAGCGGTCAGGCGGGACACCCTTTGCTGGCCCTATGGCATTTGGGGCCACAAGGATCTGCTGGCCATTGCCGATTCGGGCAACAACCGCGTCATGCTCTGGCGCCTGGTATCGGCTTGAGGAGAACGGGCCCCGTTGTGTTGGCGGGCGATGAAGGAGGAGGGGCGTTTATGTGCTTGGCCATACCCGGTCAGATCGTGAAACTGCTCGATGAAGATCCGCACTATGCCGTCGCGGATGTGTCGGGTGTGCGGCGGAAAATCAACGTGGACCTGCTCAAGAACGACGGCGTCCGGCCCGGCGATTGGGTGCTAATCCACGTCGGCTTTGCCATGAGCAAGATCAGCGCCGAGCAAGCGGTAGAGCAGCTGCAACTCCTGGCGATGCTGGGGGAAGCGGACGAGGCCCTGCAGGAGGTTCGCGGTTACCGGTTTGATGACGGAGCACCAGCGGATGCCGCCGCCGGTGCAGACATCGGCGGGGCGGAGAAAGGGGAGAACAGGCGGTGACGACCCCGTGGGGGATGGCCGTTGGTCGGGCCTTGGAGGTGCCGGAGCGATGAAATACGTCGATGAGTTCCGCAACCCGGAGTTGATTCGGAAAGCGGCCGAAGAGATCTGCCGGTTGGTGGATCCGGACCGCCGGTATCGCATCATGGAGGTGTGCGGAGGGCACACCTATTCCATCTACCGGTTCGGACTGCAAAAGCTGCTTCCCGAGAACATCGAGCTGGTTCACGGGCCGGGGTGCCCCGTTTGCGTACTGCCCATGGGGCGCATGGATGACGGGCTGGCCATCGCTGAGCAACCCAACGTCATTTTCACCGCTTTTGGGGACCTCATGCGGGTGCCCGGGCGCCGCGGCAGCCCCTTGGAGCTGCGCGCCAAGGGGGCCGATGTGCGCATGGTGTATTCTCCTCTGGACGCATTGAAGCTGGCCCTCGAGAACCCGGACCGCGACGTCGTCTTTTTTGCCATCGGTTTTGAAACGACAGCCCCGTCCACGGCGCTCACCCTCCTTCGCGCCCGGGCCACAGGCGTGCGCAACTTTTTCGTCTTTTCCAACCACGTCCTCATTCTTCCGGTGATGCAGGCGATATTGGATGCGCCGGACCTGCACATTGACGGGTTTATCGCCCCCGGGCATGTCTCGACGGTCATCGGGGCCGGGGCCTACGAACAGATTGTCCGGAACTATGGCAAGCCGGTGGTCGTATCCGGTTTTGAGCCGCTGGATCTACTGCAGTCCATCCTCATGTTGGTCAGGCAATTGCGCGACGGGCGCGCCGAAGTTGAAAACCAATATGCCCGTGCCGTCTCCTGGGAAGGGAATCGCCCGGCCTTGCAGGCGATGGCCGAGGTGTTTGAGGTGCGCCCGGTCTTTGAATGGCGCGGCCTCGGCGGGATTGCGCAGTCGGCCCTGAAGCTGCGGGCCGCGTTTGCGCCGTGGGATGCCGAGGTGCGCTTTGCCGTGCCGGGGGTCCACGTGTCCGATCCCCAGGGGGCCCCATGCGGCGAGGTGCTCAGAGGGGCCCTGAAACCCCACCAATGCCCGTTTTTTGGAAAGACGTGCACCCCCGAACACCCCGTCGGTGCCCTGATGGTGTCGTCAGAGGGCGCCTGCGCCGCTTACTATCACCACGTGTTTCAGCGCCAAGCGGTTGGCGAGTGAGAGCGGGAACCGTTGGGACACGAGGAAAAAGGAGGGATGGAAATGGATGCGTTTGTCCTGTTCGGGGTTGCGCTGCTCCTTGGCATGCGGCACGCGCTGGATCCCGATCATGTGGTGGCCGTGTCCACCTTGGTGGCCGAAGAGCGCCGCCTCTGGCCGGCCGCGTGGCTTGGCTTCGTGTGGGGCATCGGCCATTTGCTCTCCATCGCCGCGGTGGGTCTGCCGTTGCTCCTCTTCCGTCTCCAGTTGCCGCCGCGCTTCGAGGATATGGTGGATGTGACGGTGGGCGCCCTTCTGGTGTTGCTGGGAGTTGTGACATTGTGGCGCGTGGCGCGGAGCCGCATCCACTTTGATGCCCACGCCCACGGCGATGTCGTTCACGGCCATTTTCATTGTCCCGGTCACCAGCACCCCACGGTCAAACTGGTGCGCCGCCAGTGGATCACCTTTGGGTTTGGCGTGGTGCACGGCCTTGCCGGCAGCGGGGCGGTGGCCGTCCTGGCCCTGCAGGCGTCGCCCGGCCTCAGCGCTGCGACGCTTTGGCTGCTCCTGTTCGGATTGGGCACGGTCCTCGGGATGTTCGCCGTAACCCTGTTCGTGGCCGCGCCGGCCCTGACGGTGGCCTCCCGCAGGTTCGCCGTACAGGCCGGGATCCGCACTCTGGCCGGCCTGGTCAGCCTTGTGTTTGGCGGCTACATGGTCGGGACCTTGCTTCCGGAATTGCTGGCCTGATCAGGGTCATCTGAGGAGAGAAGAGGCGTGGGGATGGAAGCTTGACAGTCCGGGGGAGGCAGAGTACAATACGAAAACAACTAAACTTAAAAAATATTAAGAAAATAAGGAGGATGGCCGTGGTCACGAGCACGATGATGGCCTATCCACTCACGCTGACGCACCTGCTGGAGCGAGCAGGCAAGCTGTTTGGCCCGGTGGAGATCGTCTCGCGCCTGCCGGATATGACCCTTCACCGCTACACGTACGCCGATTTTGTTCGCCGGGCCAACGCCCTCGCGGAAGGGCTGCAGCGGCTCGGCTTGGCCAAGGGGGATCGGGTCGGGACGCTGATGTGGAACCACTACGCCCACCTGGAAGCGTACTTTGGCATCCCTGCCGCCGGCGGCATGCTCCACACGCTCAACCTGCGCCTGCATCCGGATGAGATCGCTTACATCATCAACCACGCCGAAGACCGGTTCCTCATCGTGGATGATGTGCTGGTGCCGCTGTTGCGTCGGATCCAGGACCGCATCCGCGTGGAGCGCATCTTCGTCGTGCCCCTCACCGGACAGGACGTGCCCGGGGGCTATGACGATTACGAGGCCCTCTTGGCCGCCGCTACGGGCGACTTCGCCTATCCTGACCTAGACGAGAACGATCCGGCCGGCATGTGCTACACCTCGGGGACGACCGGCCGCCCGAAAGGCGTGGTCTATTCCCATCGCGCCCTCGTGCTGCACTCCTTTGCGGCGGCGCTGGCTGACACGCTGGCCATCTCCCACCGCGACACGGTACTCCCGGTGGTGCCCATGTTCCACGCCAACGCCTGGGGCGTCCCCTTTGCGGCCACCATGGTTGGCGCCAAACAGGTGTTTCCGGGACCCCATCTCGATCCGGAGAGCCTGCTGGACTTGTTCGAAGGGGAAGGCGTCACCTGTGCCGCCGGGGTGCCGACGATCTGGCTCGCCGTTCTCCAGGCCCTTGACCGGTCCCCCGGGCGCTGGTCGCTGCCGCCGGGCATGCGCCTCGTCGTCGGCGGATCGGCCGCGCCCGAGGCGATGATCCGCGGGTTTGACCGCCACGGCCTGCGCGTCATCCACGCGTGGGGCATGACGGAGACGACGCCGCTGGGGACGGTCAGCCACCTCAAGTCGTACCTGGCGGACCAGCCGGAGGAGGAGCAGTACGCCTACCGGGCCAAGCAGGGCATTCCCGCTCCCTTCGTGGACGTGCGCGTGGTGAACGACGCGGGCGAGGCGCCGTGGGACGGGAAGACGATGGGCGAGCTGCAGGTGCGCGGGCCGTGGGTGGCGGGAAGCTACCACAACCACCCCGGTGCGGCGGACAGCTGGACGGCGGACGGCTGGTTCCGCACCGGCGACGTGGCCACCATCGACCCCCACGGGTATGTGAAGATCACGGACCGCGTCAAGGACCTCATCAAGTCGGGCGGCGAGTGGATTAGTTCGGTGGACCTGGAGAACGCCCTGATGGCCCACCCGGCCGTAGCTGAGGCGGCGGTGGTCGGCGTGGCCCATCCCAAGTGGCAGGAGCGCCCCTTGGCCGTGGTGGTGAAAAAAGAAGGCGCCGAGGTGACACCGGAGGAATTGCGGGCGTTTTTGGCCGATACGTTTCCCAAATGGTGGCTGCCCGATGCCTTCGTCTTTGTCGAGGCCATTCCGCGCACATCGGCCGGGAAATTCCTCAAGGCCAAGCTGCGCGAGCAGTATCGAGACATCTTCGGGACGGCCGCCGGTTAGCCGCCATCCCGGGAGAAGGGGGCATGCCGATGAACGCGATTTGGCGGAACACCATCGGGGACCTGATCCGACGCACCGCGCGGCGATGCGGCGACCGCGTGGCGTTGGTGTTCGGGGGGCGCGCGTGGACGTACCGGGAGCTGGACGCGGCGGCCGAGCGGCTGGCCGGCCACCTCCTTGCCGCAGGCCTCGAGAAGGGCGACCGCGTCGCTGTCTACGGGCGCAACTCCGACGCCTACGTGCTCCTGTGGCTGGCGGCGGCGAAGGCCGGGCTGGTGCACGTGCCCGTCAACTTTGCCCTGACCGGTGACGAGCTGGTCTACATTGTCAACCAGTCGGGCAGCCGTGCCCTGTTTTACGATCCCGCCGGGGCCGGAGCGGTGGAGGATGTGCGCGAGCGGTTGGGCGTAGCGGTGTACGGCACGCTGTGGGGCGGGGACGGGCTCGACGTCCTGCGCCTTGCCCGCGTCGACCCGCCGGTTCTGCCCGACGGCAACCTCGAGGAGACGGACCTCGTCCAACTCCTGTACACCTCCGGTACGACGTCGTTGCCCAAGGGGGCGATGATGACGCACCGGGCCCTGATGTACGAGTACATGAGCTGCATCCTGGCCCTCGATTTTGCGGCCACGGACCGCGTGCTGCACGTCATGCCCCTCTACCATTCGGCCCAGTTGCACGTCTTCCTGATGCCCTATCTGCTGCTGGGGGCGACAAACTGGCTGCACGGGGCCCCCGACCCGGAGCGGGTGCTCGCCACCATTGAAGCCGAGCGGATTACCAGCTTTTTTGCCCCGCCCACGGTGTGGATCGCCCTGCTTCACCATCCGGACGTTGTGCGGCGCGACCTGTCCTGCCTCCAGAAAGGATACTACGGCGCGTCGATCATGCCCGTCCCGGTGCTCGAGCGGTTCCGCCGGCAGTGGCCCCAGCTTTCCCTGTACAACTGCTTCGGCCAATCGGAGATCGGCCCTCTGGCCACCGTGCTGCGCCCGGAGGAGCACGACGAACGGCCTGCGTCGGCGGGCAGGCCGGTGCCCTTCGTCGAACTGCGCGTTGTCGACGAGGCCATGCGCGATGTGCCGCCGGGCGCGATCGGCGAGGTGGTGTACCGCTCGCCGCAGCTGTGCACCGGGTACTGGGAAAAGCCGGAGGAGACGGCGGAGGCCTTTGCCGGCGGCTGGTTCCACTCCGGCGACCTGGCCCGCGTCGACGAAGCGGGGTACATCACCGTGGTCGACCGCAAGAAGGACGTGATCAACACCGGCGGCGTGCTGGTGGCCTCGCGCGAGGTGGAGGAGGTCCTGTACACCCACCCGGCGGTGAAGGAAGTGGCCGTCATCGCCACGCCCGACCCGAAGTGGATCGAGGCTGTCACCGCCGTCGTGGTGGTGAACGAGGGCGCGGCGGTGAGCGAGGAGGAACTCATCGCCTACGCGCGGGAGCGCCTGGCGCCCTTCAAGGTGCCGAAGAAGGTGCACTTCGTGGCCGACTTGCCGCGCAACGCGTCGGGAAAGATCCTCAAGCGCACGTGGCGCGAGCGGTTCGGCGCGCCCGCGTAAAGTGGATGTCCCGCCGTTCTCGCCGGATAGGGGGCGGCGGGTACGGCGTTGCTTTCCCTGAATGACTGTTCATTCAACGTCGCGGTGTCGTACGGGGCGGAGCACAGGCGTCGCCGCAAGCCCATGGGACGGCGCGACTGCAGAGGAGGGGGCATATGGACTTTGCGCTGACCGAGGAGCACCGGCAGGTGCAAGCGTTGGCGCGCCGGTTTGCACGGGAGGTAATCGCGCCGGCCGCGGCGGAATGCGACCGGACAGCCCGCTTTCCCCACGCCATCGTCGAGGAGGCCCGTGCCCTGGGCCTGGTCAACCTGCTGCGCTTCCCGCGTCCTGCGGCGGCACCGGGGCCACGCCGGTGGAGCTGGTGGTCGTGGCGGAAGAGCTGGCCTGGGCGTGCACGGGCATCGCCGCGGCCATCCTCCTGAACAACCTGGTGGCCGATGCGCTGACCCTGGCCGGCACGGAGGCGCAGCAGAAGGCGTACGGCGCGCGCCTGGCTACGGGGCTGGGGGCATACGCGCTGACTGAACCCGATGCGGGGTCGGATGTGGCGGCCATCCGGACGCGGGCCGTGCGCAGGGAAAGGGGATGGGTCCTCCGCGGGCGGAAGACGTGGATCAGCCACGCCCCGGAGGCCGACTTCTTTGTGGTCTTTGCCAAAACCGATCCCGACGCCGGCCACCGCGGGATCAGCGCGTTTCTGGTGGACCGTCACCGCCCGGGCGTTTCGGTTTCCCCGCCCCTCCCCAAGATGGGGCAGCGGGCATCCAGCGCGGCGGAAGTGGTGTTCGACGACGTGGAGCTGGCGCCGGACGCCCTGCTGGGGGAGGAGGGCAGCGGGTTTCGCCTGGCCATGCGCGTCTTCGACCGTTCGCGTCCCATGGTGGGCGCCCTCGGCGTGGGGCTGGCCCAGCGCGCCCTCGACGAGGCGCTGGCCTACGCCGCGGAGCGGGAGGCCTTCGGACAAAAGCTGCTTGCCTTCCAGGGTGTCGGCTTCAAGCTGGCGGAAATGGGCATGCGCACGGAGGCGGCCCGCCTGCTGGTGCGTCAGGCGGCGTGGAAAGCGGCGGCGGGCGCGCCCAACACCCTGGAGGCCGCCTACGCCAAGACCTTTGCTGCCGACACGGCGATGTGGGCGGCGGTGGAAGCGGTGCAGGTGTTCGGCGCGTACGGCTACAGCGCGGAATTTCCCGTGGAGAAGCTGATGCGTGACGCCAAGGTGCTGCAGATCTACGAAGGAACCAACGAAATCCAGCGTACGATTATGGTGCGGGAGCTGGCGCGCCGAGCGGGTGCCATCCACGCCAGCGGAAAGGAGCGGTGAACATGGGCGAACCGGTGATTGTGGATGCCGTGCGAACGCCCATCGGCAAAAAGAACGGCGCCCTGCGCCACGTGCGTCCGGACGCGCTGTATGCCCACGTCCTCAACGCGCTGCTGGCGCGCACGGGCGTGGACGGGGCGCTGGTCGACGACGTCATCACCGGCTGCGTGACACAGACGGGGGAGCAGGGGGCCAATGTCGGCCGGCTGGGCGTGCTCTTGTCCGACCTGCCGCACACGGTGCCGGCGGTGACGCTCAACCGCATGTGCGGCTCCAGCCAGCAGGCCATCCATTTCGCCGCCCAGGCCATCGCCGCAGGCGACGCGCGCGTGGTCATCGCCGGGGGCGTCGAGGCGATGACGCGGGTGCCGATGTTTTCGGACATCGGCGGCGGGTTCGAGACGCTGAACCCAGCGTTGCACGACAAATACGAGCTCGTGCACCAGGGGGAGTCGGCCGAGCGCATCGCCGAGCGGTTCGGGCTGAGCCGGGACGACCTGGACGACTTTGCCTATGAGAGCCACCGGCGCGCGGCGGCGGCGACCCGCGAAGGGCGGTTTTCGGACCACCTGGCGCCCCTTACCGGGCTGGACGCCGGGGGCGAGCCCTTCCTTTTCGAGCACGATGAGGGCATTCGCTTTGCGCCGGACCGCGAGAAGATGCGGGCCCTTACCCCGGTGTTTCGCCCCGATGGCGTCGTCACGGCGGGCAATGCCAGCCAGATCTCCGACGGGGCGGCGGCCGTCCTCCTCGCCGATGCCGACACGGCGCGGGCGCTGGGGCTGAAGGCGCGGGCGCGCTTCCGGGCACGGGTGGTGGTTGCCGGCGACCCGACGCTGCAGCTCCTCGAGGTGATCCCGGCGACGGAAAAAGCGCTCGCGCGGGCGGGGCTCACCTTGCGCGACATCGACGTGGTCGAGATCAACGAGGCTTTTGCCAGCGTGGTGCTGGCGTGGGCGCGGGCGCTGCAAGTGGATCTGGAGAAGGTCAACCCGAACGGCGGGGCCATTGCCCATGGCCACCCCCTCGGGGCCACGGGGGCGGCCCTCATGGCCAAGCTGCTTTCCGAGCTGGAGCGCTCCGGCGGGCAGTTCGGCCTGCAGGTGATGTGCATCGGCCACGGCATGGCCACGGCAACGGTGATCGAGCGCCTGGCGTGACGGCGCCGGGCATCGTGCCGGTCGGGCGCCGGGAGCGGCGCCGGAGAAACCCTCGCGAGGAGGAGGTTGGCCCTATGGATGTGCGCGGCATCAGTGCGATTGTAACGGGCGGCGCGTCCGGCCTGGGAGCGGCAACGGCGCGGGCCCTGCATCTCCTCGGGGCGACGGTGGTGATCGCCGACGTGCGCGCCGAGGCGGGGGAGGCCCTGGCCGGAGAGCTGGGCGACGGCGCCCTGTTTGTGCCCACCGACGTGACCGATCCGGCTGCCGTGGAGCGGGCCATCGATGCGGCGGTGCGGCGCGCGCCGCTCGGCGTCCTCGTCAATTGCGCCGGGATTGGCTTGGCCCAGAAGGTGCTGGGCAAGGAGGGGCCCCATGACCTGGCCGCCTTTGAGCGGGTTATCCGCGTCAACCTGGTCGGGACGTTCAACGCCCTGCGCCTGGCCGCGGTGGCGATGCGGGGCAACGCACCGAACGCGGATGGCGAACGCGGGGTGATCGTCAACACGGCATCGGTGGCCGCCTTCGAGGGCCAGATCGGCCAGGCAGCCTACAGCGCCTCCAAGGGCGGGGTGGCGGCCCTCACGCTGCCCGCGGCGCGGGAGCTGGCCGCCTACGGAATCCGCGTCGTCAGCATCGCGCCGGGCATCTTCGAGACGCCGATGCTGGCCGGGCTATCCGAACCGGTGCGCCGTTCCCTCGGCCGGCAGGTTCCGTTCCCCCAACGTCTCGGACACCCGGAGGAATACGCTGCGCTGGTGTGCCACATCGTGCAGAACCCGATGCTCAATGGCGAGACGATCCGCCTCGACGGCGCGCTGCGCATGGCGCCGCGGTAAGCTCGCACCCGCGCTACGCCTTGGGGCATGCCCGCTGGCCGTTCACGGCCTAGGAAAGGAAGACGTCTTTGTTCCGCGGCCTAGCGATGCTTTGTCGCTGGGCCGTCTCCTTTGAGTGTCGGCATGGGCGCTGTCTGCGCCGATTTCGTGAGAAATGGGACTAAGATATAGCCCGAGTCGGTGAAAGATCCATCGCAAACCGCGGGGGCTTGGTTGTGGTTTAAGGGGAAGGATTTGTCGAAACATGCTGTCGAAGTATGTTAAAGCATTTCTAACCGGCTAGGGATTGACGTATGCTATTTCCAGGGTTATTGATATATTTATACCTCTACAGGTGATAAGGTAGGCGATGCAAATGTTTATATTAATCATGCCTTGTTTAGAAACAAAAAATTAATACACGTAGAAAGTAAGTTATTTTTATTTAACGAAATTTGGATATTTTACGCGAATAACTTCAAATTATTGAGGGATACATGGGTTGCTGAGGCTTTGTACGTTAAACATAATAATAGCAAAATAACTACTTATGGTGGTAATTTAGCTATTGAAAGGAGAGGGAAAGTCATCTCGGGTTATATTAGCGCTAACGAAAATTCTGTTCTTTTTACTGCTGGGCCTGAAGCAATAACATTAGAAAGGTTGAAAAATATAATTCAAGATGAAGAAGAGAAATTTTCCACCTATGCTGCTGATCCGGGAAGTGGATCCATAAGTGACCCCAACCTCCGTGCTGTTATTTACCAAAACGGTGTTTATGCTCATCTAGTAGGGTCTCCTCAATTAAGCGCACAAGAAAATGATTCAGCTTATACTTCACGAGTGTGGTTAGATAAAGAATTGCCATCAACGCAGGTTTTAACTAAAGTAGAACATTTTATCGACCCAACAGATTACAGCTCTGGTGGTTTGAGTGTTAGAAATGTCTATCCCAATGGAAAAAGTGGATCAATACAGATTAGTATTCAGTATGCATATTTTGGCGTCACCTTAAACTTCCCTGTTAGTTCATCATCTGGAGAAGCAAATGGTAGAAGCAGGAGTTTCATTACACTTGTGAATAATAGCATTTGGGGATGGAACAAATCTAATTATCTTTATGATAACTATAAGAATAAAACTGGGATTGCTGGAGACTTTTACATATACATGATGGGTGGATCGAAATCTGGTAATTTATATTCCGGATCATGGAGTGTTAAAGTCACAATTTATGATTCGTTAAATCGATTTTACTTTACTCGTGGAGGGTCATCAACATTCAGTGTAAGAGCTAGATAGTATCAAAGTAGAAGGCGGGGGTTGTCCCTACTCTCTCTCTTTTTCACAAGACTTAATGCATTCGGAAAAGGACGTGATCGGCAAAACGATGTTTCGCAACAAGAGACTCTTTTATGGAATAACATCTGTGCTGTTATTGTTGGCTTTCTACGAAACGGCTGCCTTTCTTGCGCGCCACATTCAAGAGACCTATTTGTTTCACCCCATGACTTTTCGACAAGACCACATCACCAACAAAAAATGGTCAGCGTACAAACAACCCGTGCGTGTGGAATACGGGGTGGTGCGTGGTCGTTCGTGGAAAATCCGGTTTGTCATTGGAGAAGCGGAGGCGCGTACGATCATAAAAGAACTCAAACGAGGAACGTGGACGCCCAACGAGCGCCTTCCGGTAAACGGCAATGGGGAACAGATGGGATGGGTGCGCATCGTCACCTATGTTCCCGGAAAGGAACTGGAATGGAAGGTGCGAAAAGTATTGTTGGAATTTCACGGCGATGTTGCCGAAGGCGTTTACGCTGTCAACGGCGGTGTCGTTCGAGTGCCGGAGGAGCTCAAGGAATTGCTGCGGGAACGGTTCAAACAAACCGAGATCCAACCGACGGTGGTGTTGCCCTTTGAAACAAGCGGAGAACCAACACTCCCGTTAAGGAGCCTTCCTACAACAAAACAAACGGGCGTTTGAACAGAACGCATACCTCCGCGATGTGCTTGCCAAGCACTCGGGTGAGCATCCTCACGCTACGGGTTATGCATACGGCTGATTCGGATTTTCCCAAATCGTGATAATGCCTTGCGGTTTTTGGGTGCTTTGCTGATGGAGATGGACGAGAAGTGGGCCAGAGGCAATGGAAAAGCCCGGAGACGATCCAAACCTCCGGCGCCTTTTCTTCATCGGGAAAACTGTGGTAGGGTAAAGGTCGGACCAGATGCTGCCCCAAACGATGGGGCCAAGGGGAAGGAGCAAATGGCGTACGACGTCATCGTGGTCGGCGGCGGACCGGCCGGGCTGATGGCCGCCGCCGCAGCCGGCCTGGGCGGGGCGCGTGTCCTGCTGCTTGAAAAGAAGGACAAGCTTGGCCGCAAGCTGGCCATCTCCGGCGGCGGGCGCTGCAACGTGACGAACAACAAGCCCATCGACGAGCTGATTCGCCACATCCCCGGCAACGGCCGGTTTTTGTACCGCGCCCTGTCCACCTTCGGTCCGCGCGAAATCATCTGCTTTTTCGAGGAGCTGGGCGTGCGGCTCAAGGAAGAGGACAACGGGCGCATGTTCCCCGTCTCCGATCGGGCCAAGGACGTGGTGGCCGCCCTGGTGCGCCGGGTGCGTGAGGCGGGGGTGACCATCCGCCTCCATGCGCCCGTGGCCGAGGTGATCTACGAGGGCGGGCGCGTGCGGGGCGTGCGCCTGGTGTCGGGGGAGGTGGCCTGCGCCCGTGCCGTGGTGGTGGCCGTGGGGGGCATGTCGGTGCCTCACACCGGGTCGACGGGCGACGGCTACGCCTGGGCACGGGCCGCCGGGCACACGGTGACGGAGCTGTACCCCACCGAGGTCCCGATCACGTCGGACGAGTCCTTCATCCGCGACCGGCGGTTGCAGGGGCTGGCGCTGCGCGACGTGGTGCTCACCGTGTGGCACCCGACGAAGGGGAAACCCCTCGTCGCCCACCGCGGGGACATGCTCTTCACCCATTTTGGCCTGTCCGGCCCCGCCGCGCTGCGGTGCAGCCAGTTTGTAGTGAAAGCGCGCAAGGAGACCGGCGATTTGCCGGTGACGATCACCGTTGACCTCTTGCCCGACTGGACGGAGGAGCAGCTGCAGCGCGAGCGCGACCGCCTGACCCGCACACAGCCCAAGAAGGCGCTTAAGAACGCCCTCAAGGCCTTCCTGCCCGAGCGTCTGGCGCCGCTCGTCCTGGAGCGCGCGAAGATCCCCGGCGACGTGACGTGTGCCCACGTGTCGAAGGTGGCGTGGCGCGAGATCGTGCGTCTCGTCAAGGCGTTTCCCGTTCGCGCCACGGGCACACGGCCGCTGGAAGAGGCCTTTGTCACGGGCGGCGGGGTGCACGTGAAGGAGATCGACCCGCGCACGATGCAGTCCAAGCTCATGCACGGTCTCTATTTCTGCGGGGAGATTCTCGACGTGCACGGGTACACCGGCGGCTACAATATCACCGCCGCGCTGTCGACGGGGTATGTGGCCGGAACGAGCGCCGCGGAGCAGGCCCTGGCCGAGCGTGCCGGCGCGGAGGCGGAGCCGCGTGCGGCGGGGGAGGGTGCCGCTTCTTCCTTCACGGGTTCAGGGTCGGGGAGCGCGACGCGGGGCGGAAGGAGAGGAGAGGGCCGTGCCGAACAAGGTGCTGATTCGCGGCGGGACGATCTACACCTTTGATCCCGCCCATCCCGTGGTTACCGCCCTGTATGCCGAAGACGGGCGTATCGTGGCGGCGGGCGACGACGCGGACCTGCGCCTCCAGTTCGGGCGTCCCGGCGTGGCCGTGATCGATCTCGAAGGCGGTGTGGCGGTGCCGGGCCTTACCGATAGCCACGTCCATCTCCTCGGCGTGGGGCAGCGCCTGTCCCGACTCGACCTGTCGGGCGCACCGACACTGGCGGCCCTGCTGGAGCGGGTGCGCGCCGCCGCTGCGCGGACGCCGCCGGGGAAGTGGATCGTGGGGGTAGGGTGGGACGAATCCCACCTTCTCGAGCGGCGCCCGCCCACGCGGGACGAGCTGGACGGGGCGGCGCCCAACCACCCGGTACTGCTTGTTCGTATCTGCACCCATGCCGCCGTGGCCAATAGCGCGGCGCTGCGCTTGGCGGGTATCACCGCCCAGACGCCCGATCCGCCGCGCGGGCGCATTGTCCGCGACGGGCGGGGCCGGCCCACCGGTCTCCTGCTGGAGGCGGCCCGCTGGCAGGTGGAGCGCGCCGTTCCGCCGCCGACGGAGGACGAGCTGGTGGCCATGTTGCGTGCAGCCGTCCGCGCGGCGCTGGCATGCGGACTTGTGGCTGTGCATACGGAAGACGTGGGTTATTTTGGCGGTTGGTCGCGCGTGCGGCGTGTCTATCAGCGCCTATGGGAGGAGACGCGCTTTCCCCTGAGGGTGACGCAGCTCGTGTCGTTCCGTTGCCTCGACGAGTGGCGCGACGCGCGCGCCGCAGCCCCGGACGCGGAGCCGCCGTGGTTTCGCACGGGACCGGTCAAGCTCTTTGCCGACGGGTCCCTCGGCGCGCGCACGGCACACCTGCGGGAGCCCTATGCCGACGATCCGGAAAACCGCGGCGCAGCCGCCTGCGATGACGAGGCCCTGCGCGACAAGGTGGCCCGCGCCCGCGCGGCCGGCCTCCCCGTCGCCGTGCATGCCATCGGCGATGCGGCGCTGGAGCAGGTTCTGCGCGTGCTGGCCGACGTGCCGCCGCGGCCCGGCCAGCGTGACCGGTTGATTCACCTGTCCCTCACCGCCCCTGATTTGCTGGACCGCTTGGCGCGCCTTCCCGTGGCCGCCGACATCCAGCCGGCCTTCGCCGCCGACGACGCCGGGTGGATTGCCCAGCGCCTCGGCCCCCGGCGGCTGCGCTGGGCCTACGCGTGGCGCTCGCTTCTCGCCACCGGTATTCCCTGCGCCGGCGGTTCCGACGCGCCCGTGGCGCCCCTCAACCCGATCACCGGCATTCACGCCGCCGTTGTTGGGGGCCGCACCGCCGCCGGACCCGTCCCGGTTGCTGGGGAAACGCTGGACGTCGAAACGGCCCTTCGCCTCTACACCGTCGGCGGTGCGGCCGTGGCCGGGGAACTGGGGGAACGGGGTACCCTGTCCATTGGCAAGTGGGCCGATTTGACCGTATTTACGGGTGATCCCCTCGCCGCGGGGAGGCGCGACCCCGCCGTGCTGCTTGGGCTGCGTGTCGCCATGACGATTGTGGAGGGGCAGGTGGGCTATCCCCCTTTTCAATTGCACCGCCTTTCACTATGTTGAAAGTAGAAGGCATGTTGGGAAGGGGGGCCACAGATGAGCAAGGTGTTGTCGCAGCATCAGCTCATCGAAGCGGCGGAGATCTTCCGTGCCCTGGTTTCCAACGTCAACGAGGAAAACAAGCATGTCTTCTACTGGTCAGCGGCCACGCTTCTCGACTACTACCCGTTCGAGTTGACGCGGGAGCTTTTGCTCCAGCTCTCGTCGTTCCGTACCGATACGGAGGAAGGCTTGCGGGCGCTCAAGCGCTTCTTGTTTGAAAAAGGCCTGGAACAACTGGTGGAGAAGGTGAAAAACCTTCGCAGCGAAGAGGAATGGATTGCCTTCCTGTACCAGCTGGAAGAGCAGCGGCAGGCGAAGGAGCACGGCGTCACCGGCTTGCTCCACTGAGGCGGCTTGCTTCCCGGCTTCGGCCGGGAATTTTTTTGTGTCGCGCAGCGGTTTCCCGTGGGTGGCCACATCGCTTGGGTCCCTTTCCCTCATACTAGGGACATGGGAAACTGTGGACAGCCGACCTGGGGTGTGAGGAGCACATGTGGCTTGGCCTGAGCATCGTCAGTTTGATTGTGTTCCTGCTGACGCCGGTACGGGTGGCCATCACCGTGCAGCGCGAGGGCGAGCGGGATTACGTGTGCGTCGAGGTGTGGACGTGGTTTCGGTGGATGGGCATCCGCCGCGAGATCACCGGCGTGGACGGGGAGGAATGGCGGGTTCGCTATGCCCGCCGTACCGCGACCGTTGCCGGCGACCGCACGCTCGACGAGCAAACCCGACGGCTCACCCGTGCCGACGTGCGGCGTCAGTGGAGACAAATGCGCCGCTTCCTGCGGCGGTTCCGCGACGCCCGCCGGGCACTGCGCGCGTTTACGCAGCACATTACGTGTGAGCGGCTCTCGTGGGAGTCGCGCATCGGCACCGGTGACGCCGCCCTGACCGGGATGTTAACCGGACTGGCGTGGGTGGCCAAAGGCGCTGTGCTGGCGACCGTAACGCGGTACGTGCGGCTGAAGGCGGTTCCGAACGTCCGCGTGATTCCCGCCTTCCACGAGACAACCCTTTCCAGCCGTCTCACCTGCATGCTGCGCATCCGGATCGGGCAAGCTATTCTTGCGATGGCCAAACTGGCGTGGACTTTGTACAAAGGACGGGAAAAACGATGGCGGAGCATCCCATCCAGGGCTTGATGAAGACGGCGATGGAAAATCTCAAAGAGATGGTGGACGTCAACACCATTGTGGGTGAACCGGTGGAGACGCCTGATGGCAGCGTCATTCTGCCCATCTCTCGCGTCGGGTTTGGGTTCGCGGCGGGCGGGAGCGAGTTTGAGTCCGACGGCAAAGGCGGCGGTGGGGGAACGAACGGACGCGGTTTCCCCTTTGGCGGGGGAAGCGGTGGCGGCGTGTCGATCACGCCGGTGGCGTTTCTCGTCGTCAACAGCAAAGGGATTCGTTCCGTACCGCTGGAGGGACCGACGCACCTGTACGAGCGCATCCTGGAGCAAGTGCCCAAGCTGGTGGAACGCCTGCAGCAGGCGTTTCAAGCCAATTCCTCGGCTGGCGCGTCACCGATGAGCCGGAACGGGCTCGAAAAGCCCGACCGCACGTGCGACATGCCGTCCCAGATGTAAGGGGTGCTCTCCCGGCTTTCGGGAGAAGCGTTTTTTGTGTTGTCAAAACCCGTCCGCGTATGGCCGGCGGCTCGGTTGCCCACACTGGGTGGGAGGGGGTGACAGGCGTGCACCTCGCTGACAAGCCGGCCGCCTTTTTGTGGCGGATGCTGGTGCCGCCCCAGGCGATCGTTTGTACGCACGAATTGGATGACGATGAACTGATCTTCCTCTGGCGGGAATGGGTCGTCTACGTGCAGCCCGACGGGGCTGTGCTGCGCATTCCGCGACCCGCCACTGCCTCGCCGCAGTGGTCGGCGGCGGATTGGTGGAACCGCCTGTGGTGGGCCACGGACAGCGTCGATTACGATGCCCTCGGCATCTACGCCCTTGGCGAGATCATCCGCGATCTGGGGCTGGTGGTTCCCGTATGCCGAAGCGGCGAGAAGCCCGCGGACGTTTCGGCGCGGCTGGTTCGTCACGATGGCGTGCACGTGGAGACCCTTGTCTTCCGCCAGGTGTCCCCGGCGTACGCGTTGTACCGGGGGCTACTGCGATGCGCCGATCTCGATGCGGCCACCGGCGGCGAATGGGAGCACCACGTGCAGCGGCTTCAGGTTTCCCCCGCCGTTGTCCGGCCCAAGCATTGAGACCGGGGAGATCTCCCGGTATAATGGAAGTGTTTTCAATTTCCTGAAAGATCGGATCAGGAGGGGAGAAACCGTGAGTGACGTGCTGCGCGATGAGGTTGTGCTGTTTGAGGTTGAAGGCCCTCTGGGCATCATCACCCTGAACCGCCCTGATGTGATGAATGCTCTCAATTACGCTACGCTGGTTCGCCTCGGCGAGATTGTGGACGCCATCAAGTTGCGCCGCGACATTCGCGCGGTGATCTTTACGGGCAAGGGGAAAGCCTTTTGCGTGGGGGCCGACCTGAAAGAGCGGCGCACGTTAACCGAACAGGAGGTGCGCCGCAACGTGCTGAAGATCCGCGATGTGTTCACGGCCATCGAGCGCTTGCCGCAGCCTACCATTGCCGTGATGCACGGCTACGCCTTCGGGGGCGGATTTGAGCTGGCCCTGGCGTGCGATTTTCGCTTTGCGTCGGAAGAGACGATGATGGGACTGACCGAAACGTCCCTCGCCATCATTCCCGGTGCCGGCGGTACCCAGCGCCTGCCGCGGCTCATCGGGCCGATGCGGGCCAAGGAGCTGATCTTTACGGCCCGCAAGATCACAGCCAAGGAGGCCTATGATCTCGGCATCCTCACCGGCGTGGCGGCCGATCCCTTCGAGGCGGCGCGCAAATTGGCGGAGGAAATTGCCCAAAACGGTCCGCTGGCCGTCACCCAGGCCAAGTTTGCCATCGACCGCGGGCTGGGCGTCGATATCCAGACGGGCCTAGAAATCGAATCAAAAGCATACGAAGTGCTCATTCCCACCAAAGACCGCGTGGAGGCGCTGCAGGCCTTCGCCGAAAAGCGCAAGCCGGTGTTTCGTGGGGAATAAGCCTGCCCGGGTGGTCCAGACGGCCACCCGTTTTTTTGTGGTTTGAGCGCATCGGGGGTGCTGGTGAAAGGTTCCGCGTAACGAAGGGGCCGGGGCGGGGCACATTACCTCGTGCCGAACATCCGCATGCACACGAGGAAAGGAGCGAAGGATCGTGGACGGCACGTGCTACTGGTGCGGCCATTCCCTTGCCGGCATCCACTACGTCACCTTTTATGAACCGGATGGCGGCGAGCGGAACGAACCGCTGTGCGACGAATGCTATGCGGAGTGGCTGGAATCTCTCAAAGGGTAGGCGCAGACCGGCACGACGGGGTGTGCCTGTTTGCCGGATGACCAAAACCTGCCTTCGGCGTTCGGCCCATGCTTCATCCGTGTACGGCGGAGGGGTGTCCTCCGCGTTTTTTGTGACAAACGTGTGAACATACGCAAAAAATGCACGTCAACGCGTTGACAATTCGCACAATGCCCTAGTATTCTGAAAACAAGCAAGCGCTTGTTTGTTTACGTCCGCCTGATTCCCGCACGGCCGGTCGGAGAATATGGGGGACGATCACGAGAAGGAGGAGGCAGCATGGTCACATCTACCTTGACGCTTGAGGAGATCCGCGAACAGATCCTTCAGGACGAGCAGAAGGCGGCGTTTCTGGCCCGGATCGAGCGGGGCGAGAAGATTGAGGCCACCGACTGGATGCCGGACGAGTACCGCAAGCTTCTCATCCGCCTTATCCACATGCACGGCATCAGCGAGGTGATGGGGTGCTATCCCGAAAAGGAATGGGTGCCCAAAGCGCCCAACCTGCGCCGCAAGCTGGCCATCATGGCCAAGGTGCAGGACGAGGTGGGCCACGGGCAACTCCTGCTGCGTGTGGCGGAGGACCTGGCGGCGCCGCTGAATCGGACGCGCGACGACCTGATGGCCGATCTGTTTGTGAGCAAGGTGAAATTCCACAACGTGTTCCACATGGAAGCGCGGACCTGGGCCGACGCCGGCCTGATCGGATGGCTGGTTGACGGGGCGGCCATCTGCACCCAGGCGTCGTTGCTCGACACGTCGTATGCCCCGTACGGGCGGATGCTGAAGCGCATCTGCGCCGAGGAGAGCTTCCACATGCAGCACGGCGAGTCGATCTGCCTTGCCCTGGCCCAAGGAACGGCCAAGCAGCGCGCCATGTTGCAGGACGCCCTTGAGCGCTGGTGGGAAGCGCTGATGTTCTTCTTCGGTCCGCCGGAGATGTCGGAAGCGGCCAAGAAAATGCTCGTTTACAAAATTCGCACCAAAACCAACGAGGAATTGCGGCAAAAGTACCTGAACCGCTACGTCCCGCGCATTCAGGCCCTGGGACTCAAGATTCCGGACCCCAACCTGCGCTACGACGAAACGAAGAAACGTTGGATTTACACCGAGCCGGATTGGGACAAGTTCTATCGCATTGTTCGCGACAACCAGGGACCGAAGTCCAAGGAACGCATTGAACTGCGCCGCCAGGCCCACGAAGGCAACCGCTGGGTGCGTGAAGCGATGACGCGGGTTCGGACGCGAATGACGGGGTGAGGAGGGAATGGCTATGCGGGAAGGGATCTACGACGTGTACGAAGTGTTTGTGCAGTACAACAAGACGGACCACCACGTCCATGTGGGCAACGTCCTGGCGCCTTCGCCGGACCTGGCCCTCCACGTGGCACGGGAAAACTTTCTCCGCCGCGACCGGGCGGTGAGCATCTGGGTGGTGCGCCGGGAGGATATCCACGCCACCTCCTACCAAGATCCGGACTTCTTTGCCCGGGAGACGGACAAATCGTACCGCGAAGTTTCGGGTTACACGGAAAACGGACGCCTGTGGCGGATGTTCAAGCAGCGCATGATGAACATTGAAGAGGTGGTTCAGGACATGCGGGGTGATGACCGGTGACGGTGCAAAACGCAGCAGAAGCCCTGCAGCGCCCGGCCTACAAGGCGGCATTGGTTGATCTCCTGTACCAGCTGGCCGACGATGAGCTGTTTCTCGGCCATCGCGATTCCGAGTGGCTGGGCCTGGCCCCGGACATCGAGGAGGACGTGGCTTTCAGTTCCATCGCCCAAGATGAGGTAGGCCATGCGGCGTACTTCTACCAGTTGTTGAGCGAACTGGGGGAAGGGGACGCCGACGACCTGGCCTATGGCCGCGCGGCGGCGGTGCGGCGCAACGCGCGGCTTGTCGAGCGGCCCAACGGCGACTGGGCGTACACGATCGTGCGGCACCTCGTGTACGACGTCTTTGAAGACGTCCGCCTGGAGGCGCTGGCGTCTTCCAGCTACGCGCCGCTGGCCCACGGGGCGGTGAAGATCCGCCGCGAGGAACGTTACCACCTCCTGCACATGGAGACGTGGTTTACCCGCCTCGGCCAGGCCGGCGGGGAAGCCAGGGAACGCCTCGAGAACGCGGTGGCCGCCATTTGGCCGGAGATCGGTGACCTGTTTTCCCTTGGCGCGCACGCTGCTGTGCTCGTCGCCGAGGGCATCCTGCCGATCGGCCGCGAGGAGCTGGTCGCCCGCTGGGAGGCGCGGATGAAGCCGCTGTTTGAGGCAGCCGGGCTTGCCTGGCCGGGCACGCCCCAGCTCCCGGCGCAAGACGGGCGGTTGGGGCAGCACAGCGCAGACCTCGTCGCCCTGCTGGACACCATGGGAGAGGTGTACCGGCTCGAGCCGGCGGCCCGCTGGTGAAGGGGGTGCCGTTTTCGCAGCGAGAAGCCGGGGGGAACGGAGCGGAGGGTTGGGTCCTCCGCTCTTTCATTTTTTGATGATTCAGGGAAGGTGTGACGAATTTCATTGCACGCGTTCCTGTCAATGTTCAAAAATTATTTTTTATTATTGACGAGTGTGTCTCGTTTGGCTATTCTAAAATTAACTGATTTAAAGCAAGCAAGCGCTTGGTAATTAACGGGGGCGAAGACGACCGGTTTCACCGGATACAGGGGGTGACGCACGGGCGTATCCCGCATGGGGGTGAATTGACCGAAGAGGGTTAAGATTTGTAAATTTAAGAATAATACGCAATCTATTGGAAGCGCTGACACGGGATGAGCCAGATGGGTGACGGGCGGAGAGGGAGGATGCGACATGGATCAGATCATCCAGTTTTTGATCAGCGGACTTCTCATCGGAAGCACGTACGCCGTAGTGGCGGTGGGGTTCGTGACGATCTACAGCGTGTCACGGGTGATTAACCTGGCCCAGGGCGAGTTTGTCATGCTCGGCGGGTTGATCGTGTATACCCTCTTGACAGCCGGTCTCCCGCTGTGGTTGAGCGCGCTGGTCACGATGGCCCTGGTGGCCGCCTTCGGCCTGCTTATCGAGTGGGGCCTGGTGCGGCGGGCGCGGGGGGCCGACGAGTTGAGCCTCATCATCCTCACCATCGGCGTGGCCATCTTCGTGCGGGGCACGGCGAGCCTCATCTGGGGCAAGGAACCGGTCAAGGTGGCGTCCTTTACCGGCGATGACCCCGTCGTGGTGGGTGGCGTGCCGATTGCGCCGCAAAGCTTTTGGGTGGTGGGGACGATTTTTGTCGTCGTCGTGCTGTTGTACCTGTTCATGGAGCACACGCTCCTCGGCAAGTCGTTCCAGGCCTGTGCGGCGAATCGCACCGCGGCACGGCTGATGGGCATCCGTCCCGAGCGGATGTCGGCCTTGTCGTTCGGGATCAGCGGGGCCCTTGGTGCGGTGGCCGGCATCGTCATTTCTCCCCTCATTTATCCGGCCTACGACATCGGCCTGATGTTGGGCATCAAGGGCTTTTCGGCGGCCATCCTCGGCGGGCTGGGCAACGCCGCCGGCGCCGTGGTCGGAGGCCTGGTCATGGGCGTGATCGAGGCGCTGGGTGCGGGCTATGTCAGCTCGGGACTGAAGGACGCCATCGTCTTCACTGCGGTGCTCCTGGTGCTGCTGGTGCGGCCGCAGGGGCTGTTGGGTGAAAAAAGCGTGGGGAAAGGAGGATTGTGATGCGCGCGCTGGCGGTGTTCGCGCTCGTCGTGCTCCTCTACCCGTGGGTCGCCCACACGTCGTACCTCATCACCGTGGCCACGTTCACCGGGATCTATACCATCGTGGCGGTTGGGCTGGGGCTGCTCATGGGGTACGCCGGCCAGGTGTCCCTCGGGCAGGCGGCCTTCTATGGGGTCGGCGCCTACACGACGGCGGTGCTGACGACCCGGTATGGCCTCAACCCGTGGCTCGGCGTGGTGGCGGCCATGGCCGTTCCGGCGCTGATTGCCTACGTGTTTGGCCGGACGCTCTCCCGCCTCAAGGGCTACTACCTGGCCATGGCCACGCTGGCCTTCGGCATCGCCATCTATGTGGTGATCAACGAGTGGGCCGATGTGACCGGCGGGGCATCCGGCCTGTACGGCATTCCCAAGCTGTCGATTGCCGGATGGGCGATTTCGTCGGGGCTGCCCTACTACTACTTCGTATGGGCCATCGCCCTCCTGGTGATCTTCATGGGGCTGAATATCGTTCGCTTCCGCGTCGGTCGTGCCCTGCGCTCGATCCACAGCAGCGAAGTGGCGGCGGCGGCGATGGGCGTCGACACCGGGGCGTACAAGATGCAGGTGTTCATCCTCAGCGCCGTCCTGGCCGGGCTGGCAGGCGCGCTCTATGCTCACATGAGCTACAGTTTGGTGCCGGAGCCCTTCGGCCTGCAGACGTCGATCCTGTTCGTGACCATGGTCGTGCTGGGCGGGATGCGCTCAATCTGGGGGGCCGTCGTCGGCGCGATGATCGTTTCGGCCATCCGGGTGGGCGTGAACTGGTTGGGCCACACCCTCCCCGGCGTAACCAGCGAAGTGGAGCTGGTACTCTTTGGCCTCATTCTCATCGGCATCGTCATTTTCCTGCCGAACGGCCTGGTGCCGACGCTGGCCCCGCTCCTTCGCCGTATCGGGCGCCGACCGGTAAAAAGTGCTGTGGAAGACGGAAAGGGGGAAGCGGCATGCAAGGCGACCTCCTCCGCGTAAGCGGTGTCGGGCGGCGGTTTGGCGGTCTCGTCGCCTTGCGCGACGTCCACATGACGGTGCGTGCGGGCGAGATCGTCGGCCTCATCGGGCCCAACGGGGCGGGGAAGAGCACACTGTTTCACATCATCTCCGGCGTGTTGCCGCCGACGGAGGGCGAGGTCACCTTTCGCGGTGAGCGAATCAGCGGCCGCTCCCCCCACGAGATCGCGGCTCTGGGGCTGTCCCGTACCTTCCAGAACATCCAGGTGTTTGGTGACTTGTCCGTTCTCGACAACGTGCTCGTCGGCTGTCATCGTCACGGTCGGGCGGGGCTTCTCGCCACGGCCTTCCCGTCACGCCGCGTGCGGGACGAGGAGCGGCGGCTTCGCGAACGGGCCCTAAAAGCCCTTTCCTTTGTCGGGATCGCCGACCTGGCCTTCACGACTGCCGGGCTGCTCCCGTTGGGGCAACTGCGCCTCCTGGAGCTGGCGCGGGCCCTGGCAGCGGAGCCGATACTCCTCCTGCTCGATGAGATCGCGGCGGGCCTTAATCCCGTCGAGACGTCGACCATGGCCGAGAACATCCGCGCCGTTCGCGACCAAGGAATCACCGTGCTGCTGGTCGAGCATGACATGGACCTGGTCATGGCGCTGTGCGACCGCATCGTCGTCCTCGACCAGGGAGAGAAGATCGCCGAGGGCTTCCCTGAGGAGATTCAGCGCGACGAGCGGGTCATCCGGGCGTACCTCGGCGCCGAATGGGAGGAGGTGAGCGCGTGAGCCAGGTACCGCTCTTATCTGTCCACAACCTGACCGCCGGATACGGCCGGGTTGACGTGCTGCACGAGGTGTCGCTGGACATTCAGGAAGGCGAGATCGTCGCGCTCCTCGGGGCCAACGGCGCCGGGAAGACGACGCTTCTGCGGGCCATTTCGGGCCTGCTGGCGCCAAAAAGCGGGTCCGTCCGGTTGCGCGGCGAAGAGGTGGGCCACCTGGGCGCCGAGCGCCTGGTCGAGCGGGGCATCGTCCATGTGCCGGAGCACCGGCAGGTTTTTGGCACCCTCACCGTGCGGGACAACCTCCTCCTCGGCACCTACGCGTTTCGCCGCATGTCCAAACGGCAGCGCCTGGAACGTTTGGAGGAGGTGTACACCCTGTTTCCCCTCCTGAAGGAGCGCCAACGGCAGCTCGGCGGTACCCTCTCCGGCGGCCAACAACAGATGCTGGCCATCGGCCGGGCGATGATGGCCAAGCCGGCCGTGCTGCTCTTGGACGAGCCGTCCCTCGGACTGTCGCCGCTCATGGTGCGCGAGGTCCTTGAGCTCGTCCGGCGACTGCGCGACGAGTGGGGTACTACTGTGCTCCTCGTCGAGCAAAACGTGCGCGGCGCCTTGCGCATCGCCGACCGGGCGTACGTGCTGCAGACGGGCCGGGTCGTCCTGCACGGCCGGGCCGAAGAGCTGGCCGGCGACCCGTCGGTGCAGGAATCGTACCTCGGGAAACATTCTTCGGCGGCGGTTCGGTAAATTCCACCAAGACATCACAAGCAAGGAGGTTGGGTGGTCGCATGAAAAACACGTTGCGGATCCTGAGGGTGGTCGGCTTGACGATGGTGCTGATGCTGGCCGGCTGCGGTGGCCAGCAAGGGGCGTCGGGTGGCGGCGACGGAGAACCGGGCGGCGGGGAAAAGCCGAAAGAGTACGTCATCGGTGCCATCGTGTCCAAAACCGGTCCGGCGAGCCCGCTGGGCGAACCCGAGTACAACACGCTCAAATTGCTGGAAAAGAAGCTGAATGAAAGCGGCGGCATCAACGGCGTTCCCCTGCGCCTGGTGCTGGTCGACGACGAGAGCGAGCCGCAAAAGGCCCAGCAAGAGATGAACCGCATGATTCACGATGAAAAGGTGCTGGCCGTCATCGGGTCCACCACCACCGGGGCCAGCCTGGCCATGAAGGGCATCGCCCAGGAAAACCAGGTTCCCCTCGTTTCCCTGGCGGCGAGCGTAAAGGTGGTGGAGCCCCCGAACGAGTGGGTCTTTAAGACGCCCCATTCCGACGAGCTGGCCGCGGCGCGCATCTGGCAATACCTGAAAGACAAGGGCCTGACCAAGGTTGCCATTGTCCACGACTCGAATGCGTATGGTACTGCCGGAAAGGAAGCCTTGGTCAAGCTCGCCAAGGATTTCGGCATCGCGATCGTGGCGACGGAATCGTACAACACGAAGGACCAGGACATGACCGTTCAGCTGACGAAGGTCAAGAACGCCGGCGCCCAGGCCATGGTCGTGTGGGGGACCAACCCCGGACCGGCCATCATCGCCAAGAACCGTAAAGATCTTGGCCTGACCATCCCGTACATCAGCAGCCACGGCAGCGCCTTTAACACCTTCATCCAGCTGGCTGGTGACGCGGCGGAAGGCGTCGTGCTTCCGACTGGACGGCTGCTGGTGGCCGAGCAGATCCCGGACAGCGATCCGCAGGCCAAAGTGGTGCGCGAGTTTTACCAGGAGTATGTGCAAGCCTACAACAGCGAGCCGGGGAACTTTGCCGCGTATGCGTACGACGCGTTTCACCTCATCGTCGATGCGCTGAAAAACGGCGCCACCACGCGTGAAGCCATCCGCGACCACCTGGAGAAGACGACGAACTGGGTGGGCACCACCGGTGTGTTCAACTTCTCGCCGGAGGACCACAACGGTCTGACGACGGACGCGATGGTCATGGCTGAAGTGAAAGGCGGCAAGTGGGTGTACAAGCAAGACTGAGGGGCGCATCATCGGCGCCCCTCTGGCCAAGGGGACGGGGACCGCTTCGCGGGGAAACGCGCGAGGGGGCCCCTTCCTTTGTAGGAGGACGGTTTCGAACGGGCAAGGCGAAGAATCGGGTGAAGCGTGACAAATGTCATTGCACAGAACCTGGGGAAGGGTGAAAATTATCTTTATATTATTGACAGCAAACCTGTCCTTGCGCTATTCTAAAAACAAGCAAGCGCTTGTTAAAGACAAGGGGGGAGGACATTGCCTCGTATCGGCCGCAAGGAACAGATTCTGGCCGCGGCACGCCAGCTCTTCAGCGAGAAAGGCTACCACGGAACGACGATTCGCGACATCGCCGATGCCAGCGGGATTCTTTCCGGGAGCCTTTACGCGCACATCGCCTCCAAGGAAGACCTGTTGTTTGCCATCACCAACGAAGGCGCCGACGCTTTCCTTGCGGCCTTGGAACCGATCGCCGCGGGTCCCGGCGATCCGGCCGACAAGCTCAAGCGCGGCCTCATCGCCCATGCGCGCGTCGTCGCCGATCACCTGGACGCGGCCAAGGTCTTCTTCCACGAGTGGCGGGCGCTGACCGACGAGCGGCGGGCGGTGATCCAGGAGAAGCGCGACCGGTACGAGGCGATGTGGGCCGCCATTCTCGAGGAAGGCATCCGCAGCGGGGCATTCAAGCCAGTCAACGCCAAATTTGCCCGCTTGCTCATCCTGTCGGCGGCCAACTGGCTGTACCAGTGGTACAACCCTGCCGGGCCGCTGAGTCCGGAAACCATCGCCGAGCAGTTTGCCGACCTCCTGCTTCAGGGGCTGTCGGCAGAACGGAAGGAAGGGGAAAGGAGGAACGCGCCATGACGACGGCAACGCGCACCCTGGAGGAGATTCGCGCGGAAATCCTGCAAGATGAGCAAAAGGCCAAGTTCCTGGCCCGCATCGAGCGGGGCGAGAAGATTGAGGCCACCGACTGGATGCCCGACGAGTACCGCCAGCTCCTCATCCGGCTGATCCACATGCACGGCGTGAGCGAGATCATGGGGTGCTACCCCGAGAAGGAGTGGGTGCCAAAAGCGCCGACGCTGCGTCGCAAGCTGGCCATCATGGCCAAGGTGCAGGACGAGGTGGGGCACGGACAGCTGCTCCTGCGCGTGGCGGAGGACCTGGCGGCACCGCTGGGCAAGGTGCGTGACGATCTCATCACCGACATCTTTGTGGGCAAGGTCAAGTTTCACAATGTGTTCCACATGGAGGCACCGACGTGGGCCGACGCTGGCGTGATCGGCTGGCTGGTCGACGGCGCGGCGATCATCACCCAGGCGTCGCTCCTTGATACCTCCTATGCGCCGTACGGGCGTGTGTTGAAGCGCATCTGCGCCGAAGAGAGCTTTCACATGCAGCATGGCGAATCGATCATCCTGGCTCTCGCCGACGGAACGGAAACGCAGCGCCGCATGCTGCAGGAGGCCCTCGAGCGCTGGTGGGAAGCGCTGATGTTTTTCTTCGGTCCGCCGGAAATGTCGGAGGCGGCCAAGAAGATGCTTGTTTACAAGATTCGCACGAAGACCAACGAGGAGCTGCGCCAGAAGTTCCTCGACCGGTATGTGCCGCGGATCAAGGCGGTCGGGCTGACGATTCCCGATCCAAACCTGCGGTACGACCAGACCCAGAACCGGTGGGTCTACACGGAGCCGGATTGGGACAAGTTTGCCCGCATTGTGCAGAAAAACCAGGGGCCCAAGTCGCAAGAGCGAATTGCGCTGCGCCGCCAAGCCCACGAGGGCAACCGCTGGGTGCGCGAAGCCATGACGCGCGTCAGCCGTACCGCAGCGCAGGCCGTGTGACGGCGGGGTTGCGCAGGGGAGTAAGGAGGGGCTGTCATGCCGGACGTGAAGCGAGAAGGCGTCTACGATGTCTATGAGGTGTTCATCCAGCGCAGCCCGACGGAGCATCACGTGCATGTCGGCAGCGTCCTGGCACCCTCCCCGGAGCTGGCGCTTCAGGTTGCGCGGGAGAACTTTCTCCGGCGCGACCACGCAGTGAGCATCTGGGTGGTGCGCCGCGAGCATGTGCATGCCACGTCCTACGAGGACGCCGACTTCTTCGCCCGGGAGCTGGACCGCCGCTACCGCGAAGTGGCCGGATACACCGAGAACGGGCGGCTGTGGCGGATGTTCAAGGAACGGATGATGACGCTCGAAGAAGTTGTCCAGGATTTGCGGGGTGAGGCGGATGAAGGTCGAACAGGCCGCGCAGGCCATTGATCGCCCGGTGTACAAGGCCGCGCTGATCGACTTCCTGTATCAGCTGGCCGACGACGAGCTGTTTCTCGGCCACCGCGATTCCGAGTGGCTGGGCCTGGCCCCGGACATCGAGGAGGACGTGGCCTTCAGCTCCATCGCCCAGGACGAAGTGGGCCACGCCACGCTCTTCTACCACCTCCTCAGCGAGCTGGGCGAGGGGAAGGCAGACGATCTGGCTTACGGCCGCCCGGCGGCGGTGCGGCGCAACGCGCGGCTTGTCGAGCGGGCCAACGGCGACTGGGCGTACACGATCGTTCGCCACCTCGTGTACGACATCTTTGAAGATGTCCGCCTGGAGGCGCTGGCGTCTTCCAGCTACGCGCCGCTGGCCCACGGGGCGGTGAAGATCCGCCGCGAGGAGCGCTACCACCTCCTGCACATGGAGACGTGGTTTACCCGCCTTGGCCAGGCCGGCGGGGAGGCCAAAGCGCGTGTGGAACGGGCGGTGGCTGCCGTATGGGACGACCTGGGCGACTTGTTCTCCCTCGGTGTCCACGAGGCGCATATTGTCGCCGAAGGCATTCTGCCGGTCGCCCGCGACGAACTGGTTCAGCGCTGGGAGGCGCGGATGAAGCCTCTCTTTGAGGCGGCCCAGCTGGCGTGGCCAGGCGCACCACATCCGGCGAAGGAGGACGGCCGTCTGGGCCAGCACTCCGCCGACCTGGACGCGCTCCTCGAGACGATGGGGGAAGTCTACCGCATCGATCCCCACGCCCGTTGGTAAACCGGCCGCGGGCCGGTGAAGGGCGGCGACGGGAGGTGAAACGATGGACGAACGAATTTGCGAAACATTGGAAACGGCGCTGTGGGAGGCGCTGCAGGAGGTCAAGGATCCGGAAATTCCCACGGTGAGCGTCGTCGAGCTGGGAATGGTGCACCGCGTGGCAGCCGAGGGGGGGCGGGTCACCGTGGAGATGCTGCCTACCTTCGTTGGCTGCCCAGCCCTGGACATCCTGCGCCGCGATGTGACAGCACGCCTGGCGCAGGTGGACGGGGTGGAGGAGGTGGAGGTGCGCTTTGTCCTGAACCCGCCGTGGACGTCGGATCGCATCACACCCGAGGGGCGCCGGAAGCTGGCCGAATTCGGCCTGGCGCCACCGCCTGCTTCCGACGGTATGGCGATCGCGCCGGAGTGTCCCTATTGCGGCGCGCGGGACACCGCCATCGAGAACCTGTTTGGTCCGACTGCCTGTCGCGCCATTTTCTACTGCAAAGCCTGTCGGCAGCCGTTTGAAGGCATGAAGCCCGTGTAAGCGGTTTCGCCGCATTCCCACGCCGCTGCGGAAGCCGCGAGCGGGCGGTGTGCGGGAAACCGAGACGTGAGGAAGACGGGACGCGTCAAGACGGTGTGTGAGGAAGACGGGACGAGAACGCGTTGCGGGGAAGACGAGGGAGGGGACCGCTGTGCTGTTCCAACCGGAAATCGAACTGATGGATCGGCCGGCGCTGAAGCGACTGCAGTCGGCTCTGCTCCGCGAAACGGTCGAACGGGTGTACCACCGCGTGCCTTTCTATCGCCGGCTGTTCGACGAGCGGGGGATCAAGCCCGAGGACATTCGCGGGGTAGAAGACCTGCACAAGCTTCCGTTCACGAAAAAGTCCGATCTAAGGGAAAATTATCCCTTCGGGCTTTTTGCCGTGGACCTGCGGGACGTCGTGCGCATCCACGGGTCTTCGGGGACGAAGGGCAAGCCAACGGTTGTGGGGTATACGAAGCGGGACATCCAGAACTGGGCCGAGGTCTGCGCGCGGGCCATCGCCACGGCAGGGGGACGTCCGGGCGACGTCTTCCACAACGCCTACGGCTACGGCCTGTTTACGGGCGGTCTCGGCATGCACTACGGTGCGGAACGGTTGGGCTGCACGGTTGTGCCGGTGTCCGGCGGCAACACACCGCGCCAGATCACGCTCATTGAAGACTTCAAACCGCGCGGGATCGCCGGCACGCCGTCCTACGTGCTGAACATCGCCGAGACGATGGAAGTGATGGGCAAGAATCCGCGCACCACCAGCCTGGAGTACGGGATCTTCGGGGCCGAGCCGTGGACGGAGGAGATGCGCCAGACGCTGGAGGAGAAGCTGGGCATCAAGGCCGTGGACATCTACGGGCTGTCGGAGGTGATCGGTCCCGGCGTGGCCATTGAATGCTGGGAAGCCCAGGAGGGGCTCCACATCGCCGAAGACCACTTCCTCGTCGAGGTCATCGATCCGGAAACGGGCGAGCCGCTGCCGCTCGGGGAAACGGGCGAGCTGGTCTTCACTTCGCTCACCAAAGAAGCGTTCCCCGTCATTCGCTACCGTACCGGCGACGTGGCCTTCCTCTATCCCGAGCCCTGTCGCTGCGGTCGGACGCACATCCGCATGTCGCGCGTCAAGGGGCGAATCGACGACATGCTGATCATTCGCGGGGTGAACGTCTTCCCGTCGGAGATGGAAGCCGTGGTGCTCAGCGTGCCGGAGCTGACCGCCCATTACCAGGTGGTGATCGATCGCCAGGGGGCCTTGGATCAGGTGACCCTGGAGGTTGAAGTGTCGGAATCCTTTGTCGCGGGCATTGGTGGTTTCGCGCCGGAACACCCGAGCCTTGGCCGGTTGGCCGGACACCTGCGCGAGATGCTGAAGGATGCCCTCGGCGTCACTGTGGACGTGGCCCTGAAGGCCCCGCACACCCTCCCGCGCAGCGAAGGAAAGGCCAAGCGCATCATCGATCGCCGACAGCTGTATCAGACCAACCCCTCCGCGTCCAAGACGACAGTGTAATGGATCCGTTTCGTTAGGCGCAGCAGGCATTCCCGCGCCGATGGATGTCATAACGATCGGAAGGGTGGGACCATTTGAACAACGCAAGGGGAGGCGAGGAGCATGGTCAAACTGATCGCCCTGTACCGCCAGCCGGAAGACAAGGAGGCCTTTGACCGCCATTACTTTGAGACCCACGCCCCGCTGGCCAAGAAGATGCCCGGCCTCCAGAAAATCGAGGTGACGCGCATCAGCGGCACGCCGATGGGCGGCGAGGCGGAGTACTACTTGATGGCCGAGATGGTGTTCGCCGACCGCGCCGCGTTGGATGCGGCAATGGCGTCGCCGGAAGGGAAGGCGGCGGCCAAGGACCTGATGGGCTTCGCCGGCAAGCTCGTGTACATGATGATCGGCGAAGTGGTGGAGGCCTGAGGGCGGGCGATGGAGCGGGCGTACCAACACCTGCTGGTCGACCTTTCCGACGGCGTGGCTCTTATCCGCCTGAACCGCCCGGAGGTGCTCAATGCCCTCAACCTGGCGCTGGTCGACGAGCTGGTTGACGCCTTGGAACGCCTCGACCGCGACGACGCGGTCCGCTGCATCGTCCTCACCGGAAACGAGCGGGCCTTTGCCGCCGGCGCGGACATCACGGAGATGGCCGAAGCCGGCGTGGTGGAGATGAAGCAGCGCAACCAGTTCCGCGTGTGGGACCGCATCCGCTGGATCACCAAGCCTATCATTGCCGCGGTGAATGGGTACGCCCTCGGCGGCGGGTGCGAGCTGGCTATGGCCTGTGACCTGATCATCGCCGGAGAGAACGCCCGTTTCGGCCAGCCGGAGGTGAACCTGGGCGTCATGCCGGGTGCGGGGGGCACGCAGCGCCTCACCCGCCTTGTCGGCAAGGCGCGGGCCCTTGAAATCCTGCTGACCGGCGATCCGATCACGGCGGAAGAGGCGTACCGCATCGGTCTGGTCAACCGCGTGGTGCCGACGGAAGCCTGTCTCGACGAGGCGCTTCGCCTGGCACGGCGCATTGCCGAAAAACCGCCCATGGCCGTGCGCCTGATCAAAGAGGCGGTCTACAAGGCCCTCGATACCACGCTGCAGGACGGTATGGAGTACGAGCGCAACTGCTTCTACCTGCTGTTCGCCACGGAAGACAAGGCGGAAGGCATGCGTGCCTTTCTCGAAAAGCGCCGTCCGTCGTTCAAGGGCCGCTGACGGCTCATCAACGCCAGAGGAGGATGGCCATGTACGAGACGATTCGCGTGGAGCAGCGGGAAGGGGTGGCGGTTGTCACCTTGAACCGCCCGGACAAGCTGAACGCCGTCACCCCGCAGATGCACAGGGAACTGCTCGACGCCTTCAAACGCATCGCGCGGGACGACGCCGTGCGCGCTGCGGTCCTCACCGGGGAAGGGCGGGCCTTCTGCGCGGGACAGGACCTGGAGACGGTGACGCAAAACCCGGACCTCGACTATGGCGAGCTGCTGCGGAGCGGGTACAACCCGATCATCGAGGCCATCACGTCCCTCGAAAAACCCGTCGTGGCCGCGGTCAACGGCGTGGCCGCCGGTGCGGGCGTGAGCTTGGCCTTGGCCTGCGACCTGAAACTGGCGTCGGACAAGGCGTCCTTCGTGCAGGCCTTCGTGCATATCGGCCTGGTACCCGATTCGGGCAGCACGTGGTTTTTGCCCCGCCTCGTGGGCTTGACCAAGGCAATGGAGCTGGCCCTGCTCGGCGACAAGGTGACGGCGGAGGAGGCGGCCCGCATCGGTCTGATCAACCGCGTCGTGCCCCATGACGCGCTGATGCCGGAGGCGATCGCCTTGGCTGAGCGCCTGGCGCAGATGCCGACACGGGCCATCGCGTTGACCAAGCGGGCCTTCTACAAGGGATTGACGGTTCCGCTGGGCGAGCAACTGGCCTATGAGGCGCACCTGCAGGCCATCGCCGGGAAAACGGAAGACCACCGCGAAGGCGTGCGGGCCTTTTTTGAGAAGCGCAAGCCGGTGTTCCGCGGCCGCTAGGGCGGCCGCGAAAGGCGGGGCGCAGCCGGCGCGCATCCGCAGACCCGCTGGCACTGCCGCTCGAGCACGGAAGGAGGAGACAACCGGGATGTCCAAGGAAACCGTCGCCGTTATCGGGGCGGGGACGATGGGCAATGGCATCGCCGAAGTCTTTGCTGTTGCCGGGTATGCTGTTCGGCTGTACGACGCTGCGGAGACGGCGCTCGAGCGAGGGCTTCGCGCCATCGCCGGCCGGCTGAACAAGCGGGCAGAGAAAGGACGGCTGGCGGAGGACCCCGCCGCGGTGCTCGCGCGCATTGCCCCGATGGCGGCGCTGGAGGACGCGGCCGGCGCGGCACTAGTCATCGAGGCGGTCATCGAGCGCCTTGACGTCAAGCGCGAGGTGTTCCGCACCCTCGACGCCGCTTGCGGGCCGGAGACGATCCTGGCCACGAACACCTCGTCGCTGTCGGTCACGGAGATCGCCGCGGCGACGAGACAGCCCGAGCGCGTGGTGGGCATGCACTTTTTCAACCCTGCGCCGGTAATGCCCCTTGTCGAGGTGATCGCGGGGAAGTTCTCGGCGCCCGCGGCGGTGGACGCTGCCGTGCGGTTTGTCGAAGCCGTGGGCAAGGTGCCCATCCGCGCCCAGGACACGCCCGGCTTCATCGTCAACCGGGTGGCCCGGCCCTTTTACAATGAAGCCTTGCGCATCGTCGGCGACCGCGTGGCCACGATCGAACAGGCCGACCGCATTTTGAAGGCGGCGGGCTTCCGCATGGGGCCCTTTGAACTGCAGGACCTGATCGGCATCGACATCAACTTCGCCACGACCACCTCGGTGTACGAGGCCTTCTTCCACGACCCGCGCTTCCGCCCGCACCCGATCCAGCGCATGATGGTGAGCGCTGGCGCGCTGGGCCGGAAAACGGGAAGGGGGTATTACCGCTATGACGGCGAGTAGGGTGTTGCTGGTCGGCAGCGGGCCGCTGGCCGACGAGGTGGCTCGCTGGCTGGCAGCGCAAGGCGACGAAGTCCTCCGCTGGGACGGCGGAGAGGCGGCCGGCGCACTCGCCGTCGACGCCGTCGTGGACGTCACTGCGCGGCGCGAGGAGAAGCGCGCCCTTTTGGCGGCGGCTGAGCGGGACCTGGATCCGGCCGTTCCCGTGTACACGTCGGCCGTCGGCGCCTGCGCCACCGAGGTGGCCGCGCATCTGGCGCACCCCGGGCGCGTGGTCGGGTTTTCGCCGTGGCAGCTGGACGAGATGCCTGTGCTGGAGGTGAGCCGCCCGCTGCAGGCCGAAGACGACGCCCAGTGGGAACGGGCCCTAGCCTTCTGGCGGGCGCGCGGCAAATCGGTTGAGGTGGTGGACGACGCGCCGGGGCTTGTCTTCCCGCGCACCCTGGCCATGATTGCCAACGAGGCGGCTTTTGCCCTCATGGAGGGGGTGGCCACGGCGGAGGACATCGACTTGGCGATGAAAAAAGGCACGAACTATCCCTACGGTCCCCTGGAGTGGGCCGACCGCATCGGCCTGGACCAGGTGCTGGCCGTCTTGGAGGGCCTTTTCCGCGAACTGGGCGAAGACCGCTACCGCCCGGCCCCCCTCCTGCGCAAGCTGGTGTATGCCGGGTGGACGGGCAGGGCGGCGGGCCGCGGCTTTTACCGGTACGCAGACGGATCGTCGCGCGCGTAAGAGACGCTGTGAGCAAAGGAGGAACAGCCATGCGCGAAGCCGTGATCGTTGACGCCGTGCGCACGCCCTTCGGCCGCTACCGCGGCAGCCTGAGCCGCGTGCGTCCGGACGACCTGGCCGCGCACGTCATTCGCGCCCTTTTGGCGCGCAACCCGCAGTTGAACCCGGCCGCCATCGAGGATGTTATCTTCGGCTGCGCCAACCAGGCCGGCGAGGACAACCGCAACGTGGCGCGCATGGCCGTGTTGCTGGCCGGGCTGCCCGAGGAAGTGGGCGGCGTGACGGTGAACCGCCTGTGCGGCTCGGGGCTGGAGGCCGTCAACCAGGCGGCGGCGGCCATTTCTGCCGGGTGCGGCGACATCTTCATTGCCGGCGGGGTGGAGAGCATGTCGCGGGCGCCCCTCGTCATGTTGAAGCCCGAGGAGGAACTGCCCCGCGGCAACCGCGAGTTGGTGGATACGACGATTGGCTGGCGCTTCGTCAACCCCCGCCTGGCGGAAAAGTACCCGCCCTACAGCATGGGGGAGACGGCGGAGAACGTCGCTGAGCGCTTCGGCATCACCCGCGAGGAGCAGGACGCCTTTGCCCTGGAGAGCCAGCGGCGAGCGGCCCGGGCGTGGGAGGAGGGCAAGTTCGCCGACGAAATCGTCCCCGTGGAGGTGCCCGCCGGACGCGGCGAGACGCGCCTCTTCGACAAGGACGAGCACCTGCGCCCGGACACGACCCTGGAGAAGCTGGCCCAGCTGAAACCCGCCTTCCGCCCGGGAGGAACGGTGACGGCCGGCAACTCGTCGGGGATCAACGACGGGGCGGCGGCGCTCCTGATCATGGAACGGAAGACGGCCGAATCCCTCGGCTTTACGCCCTTGGCGCGGATTGTCACCTTCGCCGTGGCCGGCGTCGACCCGAGCTACATGGGTCTGGGGCCGATCTACGCCACGCGCAAGCTCCTGGCGCGCGCCGGGCTCACCGTCGACGACCTCGACCTGGTGGAGCTGAACGAGGCCTTCGCCGCCCAGGCGCTGGCGTGCATCCGTGAGCTGGGCTTGGATCACGCCAAGGTGAACGTTAACGGCGGCGCCATCGCCATCGGCCATCCCCTCGGGGCCAGCGGCGCGCGCATCCTCGGCACGTTGGTGTACGAGTTGCGCCGTCGCGGCGGGCGCTACGGCCTGGCGACGATGTGCATCGGCGTCGGCCAGGGCATCGCCACCCTCGTCGAGCGCCTCGCGTGAGCAAGACCCACACCATCGATCCAGCAGAAGGGAGAGGCGAATACCATGCTGAAGGACCGGTACCTCCTGTTCATCAACGGGCAGCACGTAGAGAGCGAAAGCGGCGAGTATTTCGACACCTACAACCCGGCGACGGGCGAGGTTATCGCCAAGGTGGCCAAGGCCACCCGTGCCGATGTGGACAAGGCTGTGGCGGCAGCGCGCAATGCCCTCGAAAACGGCAAGTGGGCCCGCTATCCGGCCTCCCGCCGCGCGCAGATCTTAAATCGCATCGCTGCCATCATGCGCGAGCGCTTTGACGAACTGTGCAAGCTGGAAGTGCTCAACAGCGGGAAGGCCCTCTCGGCGGCGAAGGGCCAAGTGATGCAGGCCATCGAGGACTTCGAGCTGTACGCCGCCGCGGCGCTGGCCTTCGAGGGCAGCACGAAGCCGGTGCCGAAGGGCTTCTTCCACTACACGGTGAAGGAGCCGGTCGGCGTCTGCGCCCAGATCGTGCCGTGGAACTACCCGCTGATGATGGCGGCGTGGAAGATTGCCCCCGCCCTGGCCGCCGGTTGCTCCATCGTCCTCAAGCCGGCGAGCCTCACGCCGATCACTGCCCTCGTGCTGGCGGAGATCTGCCATGAAGCAGGTGTGCCCGAAGGCGTCATCAACGTGGTCACCGGCAGCGGTGCTGACGTCGGCGCCTACCTCGTTGAGCACCCCGGCGTGGACAAGGTGGCCTTTACCGGCGAGACGACGACGGGGAAGGACATCATGGTCCGCGCGTCGGAAACGCTCAAGCGCGTCACGCTGGAGCTGGGCGGGAAGTCGCCGAACCTCGTGTTTGAGGACGCCGACCTCGACGCGGCCGTCGACGGCTCCCTGTTTGGCATCTACTACAACACCGGGCAGTCCTGCGAAGCCCGCTCGCGCCTGTTCGTCCACGAGTCGATCTACGACAAATTCCTGAATAAGTTTGTGGAGAAGGCCAAGAAGCTCAAGGTAGGCGACCCCCTCGATCCGAGCACGCACATTGGCGCCGTCATCTCCGCCAAGCAGGTGGACGTCATTGATTCCTATGTGCGCTTGGCCGAGCAGGAAGGGGCGCGCGTCCTGTACGGCGGCGAGCGGCTCACCGTGCCGGGCTTCGAGAAGGGCCACTGGTATGCGCCGACGGTGATCGTCGACGTGACGAACGACATGCGCGTGGCCCAGGAGGAGATCTTCGGCCCCGTGGTCGTGGTGATGAAGTTCCGCGACGAGAAGGAGGCGGTGCGCCTGGCCAACGACACCATCTACGGCCTGGCCGCGGCGTTGTGGACGAAGGACTTCGCCCGCGCCCACCGCGTGGCCGGACAGCTCAAGGCCGGCGTGGTGATGATCAACAACCCGTTCTCCGCCTTCCCGGGCCTGCCCTTCGGCGGGTACAAGCAGTCGGGCTTTGGCCGGGAGCTGGCCATCGAGTCCCTGGAACTGTACACGGAGACGAAGAGCGTGCTCGCCTACATCGGCGAAAAACCGCTTAACCCGTTCGGCGTGTAAGGCGCCGAACCGACGTGGCGATTGCCGGCGCGTCGGCGGGGCCAGGGTCACCTTCTCCCGTTTCTCGGCGGCCCGACCTGTCCCCGCCTGGGCCGCCGGCCGTCGCCGCGCCTGGGAGTTGTGGACAGGGCAACGCGCAAATTGAACCGGAGGGGACGGGCGTGAACGCATTCAGGGAAACCCCCGAACGGAATCTTCCGGAGCGTCTCCTCGACCGGTTCCGCGCAGACCCGTACGCCCGGCGGATGGGCTTTGCGCTCCTCGAAGCCGCCCCGGGTTACGCCCGCGTGGCCGTCGACGTGACGCCCGATCTGTTCAACTTCGCCGGCACGCCCCACGGCGGGCTCGTATTCAGCCTGGCCGACTACGCATTTGCCGTGGCCAGCAATTCGCACAATCGCGTGGCCGTGGCCACCAGCGTGTCGATCCAGTTTCTCGCCGCCGCCTCCCTTGGCGAGCGGCTCATCGCCGAAGCGCGAGAAAACCATGTGACACGCCGCGCCGGATTCTACGACATGACGGTAACGACCGCCTCCGGCCGGCTCATCGCCCGCTGTTTGGGCGTCGTGCACCGCATGGAGCGGCCGCTGGTCGAGGAAGCGCCGGCGGCGGGGGACGGCGCGGTGCGCTGAGGCGACGGTTGCCACCCCGCTGTCAAAAGGAGCCGCGGCCCGGGGCGTTGCCGCGGGCCGCGGTGGCGTTCGTCCGCGTCGCTCGACCGGACGTCGCGCTTCATTCCGTGCACCGGGTGAGGCGTTCGCGGAACTGCTTCGCCTTCTCCCGATACACGCGTGTGGTCATCTTGACCAGCTCGAGATCCTGCTCGGTCAGCTCGCGCACCACCTTCCCCGGTGCGCCCAACACCAGCGTGTAGGGCGGGATCTTCTTTCCGGACGGGATGAAGGTGTTGGCCCCGATGAGGGCGTATTCGCCGATTTCCACACCGTCGAGAATGACTGAACCCATCCCGACGAGGGCGCCGCGCTTCACGTGGCACCCGTGCAGGATGACGTTGTGGCCCACGGAGACCTCGTCCTCGAGGATAAGCGGGTACTTCTCGTACATGTGCAGGGTGCTGTTGTCCTGCACATTGACGGCGGTCCCGATGACAATGGGCGCTTCGTCGCCGCGGAGGACGGCGTTGAACCAGATGCCCGACTCCGGCCCGATCGTCACGTCGCCGATGATGTGGGCGCCGGGGGCGATGAAGGCCGTCTCGTGCACCCGCGGACGCTTGTCGCCAAGGGCGTAGAGCATGGCGCGATCCCTCCCGCGAGTTCTTTGGCGTCATTATAGCACGGTTGCGCGGGAGAAGACGAGGAAAGGGAAACGGAGGCATGGCCATGACCGTGAAGCGGCTCTTGGAACTCCTCAACATCCGCTATCCCATCATCCAGGGCGGCATGGGCAACATCTCCAGCGGCGAGCTGTGCGCCGCCGTTTCCGAAGCCGGCGGGCTGGGCCAGATCGGCGCCGGCACCCTACCACCGGAGGAGCTGCGCGCACGCATCGAGACGGCCCGGCGGCTCACCGACAAGCCCTTTGCCGTCAACCTGCCGCTATCTGTCCACCCGGACCTGGCGCGCGTCGTCGACGTGGTGCTCGAGACCGACGTACCGGTGATCAGCCTGTCGGCCGGCAATCCGGCGCCGTGGATTCCGCTTTTCAAGGAACGGGGCCGACGGGTGATGGTGACGGTGGCATCGGTGCGCCAGGCGAAGAAGGCGGCCGCCGCCGGGGCCGATGTGCTGGTGGCGGAAGGGGTGGAGGCGGCGGGGAAAAACGCGCCCTTGGAGCTGACGACGATGACGCTCATTCCGCAGATCGCCTCCGCCGTCCGTGTACCGGTGGTGGCGGCGGGCGGCATTGCCGACGCCCGCGGTTTCGTGGCCGCCCTCGCCCTGGGGGCCAGCGGGGTGCAGATGGGCACGCGCTTCGTGGCGACGAAGGAGGCCCGCGTTCACGACCGCTACAAGGAGGCCCTCGTGGCCGCTGCGGACACCGACACGGTGGTCGTTGGGCGGTCGGTGGGGCGGGTAACGCGCCTCCTGGCCACCCCGTACGCCCGGATGGTGTCCGCCCGCGAGCGGGATGGGCTGACGGAGGCCGAGTTCGACCGGCTGACGAGCGAGGAGAGCCACGTCCGCGGGGCGATTGAGGGCCGGCTGGAGGAGGGTCACGTCAACGCTGGGCAGATCGTCGGGCTTGTCACCGATGTGCCGACGGTACGCGAGGTGATTGCGCGCATCGTCGCCGAAAGCGGGCCGCTGATCGAGCAGCTGGCGGCGGCGTGGCGGACATTGGGCACCCCAGCGCAAGGAGGGAACGAACGGTGAAACCGGGCTTGGCGGTCGGGCATAGGGAGACAATCACCGTCACCGTTACCGAGGACATGTGCGCCGGCTTTGGGGGCAAGCGCATCCACCCCGTCCTGTCCACCGTGTCGATGGTGTACTACCTGGAGTGGGCCGGGCGTAAGGTGATCGAGCCGTTCCTGGAGGATGAGGAGGAAGGGATCGGCGCGGCCATCTCCGTCGAGCACCGCGCCCCTGCTCCCGTAGGGAAGACGGTGACCTTCACCGCCGAGGCGATTGAGGTGACGCCGAAGCGAGTCGTTTGCCGGGTGTGGGCCATGCACGACAAGGCTGTCGTCGGCGAAGGGGTCTTCACGCAGGTGATTCTCCCCAAGGCGCGCATCCAAGAACGCATCCATGCCATGGCCTAGGCCGACTTCTGTCGGCCACGGGCCTTCTCGAGGACAATTTTGAAAAGACATACATTTCTTTGTAAGCCCTTTCAGAAGGAGGCCGAAACCATGGCGCTGATGGAACGGTTCCCCGAACACGAGCAGGTGATCTTCTGCCACGATCCCGAATCCGGCTTGCGCGCCATCATCGCCCTGCACGACACGACGCTGGGGCCGGCGCTGGGTGGTTGCCGCATGCGGCCGTACGGCAGCGTGGAGGAGGCCCTTCAGGACGTCCTGCGCCTGGCTGAGGGTATGACGTACAAATGCGCCGCGGCGGACCTCGACTTCGGCGGCGGCAAAGCGGTGATCCTCGGCGATCCGCGCACCGACAAATCCCCGGAGCTGTTCCGCGCCCTCGGGCGTTTCGTCGCCGGACTGGGCGGCCGCTTCTACACCGGCACGGACATGGGCACGTACCCGGAAGACTTCGTCCATGCGGCCAAGGAATGCCCGTACATTGTCGGGCTGCCGGAAGCCTACGGAGGCGGCGGCGACTCCTCCGTGCCCACAGCCTACGGCGTGGTGATGGGCATCAAGGCGACGGCGAAGCAGCTGTGGGGTCGGGACGACCTGTCGGGGCGTACCTTTGCCGTACAGGGGCTGGGCAAGGTCGGGTTCAAAGTGGTGGAACGGCTGTGGGACGAAGGGGCGGCCAAGGTTTATGTGACCGACGTCCAGCCGGAGGCGCTGGACCGCATCGTGCAGCGGGCCCGCGCGCGCGGGGCGGAGGTGGAGGTTGTCGACGGGGCGGCCATCTACGACGTGCCCTGCGACGTGTTTGTCCCCTGCGCCGTCGGCGGGATCCTCAACGACGAGACAATCCCGCGCCTCCAGTGCCGGGCCGTTGTCGGCGCGGCCAATAACCAGCTCCTCGAGGATCGGCACGGCGACGAGCTGGCGCGGCGGGGCATCCTGTACGCGCCCGACTACGTCGTGAACGCGGGCGGCCTCATCCAGGTGGCTGACGAGCTGTACGGTTTCAACCGCGAGCGGGTGATGAAGAAAACGGAAGCGATCTACGACATGGTGCTGGCCATCTATCGCCTTGCCCATGAGGAAGGCCTTTCCACCCACGAGGCCGCGCGGCGCCTGGTGAAGGAGCGCATCGCCCGTCGCCGGCGCGTCAGCAGCATCTTCATCCCCGGCGTGGCGCCGAAATGGCGGTTGCGCTAAGGGAAGAAGGGAGGAGACACGATGGAGGAACGGTTTCCCCTTTACCGCGTTCTGGAGCCGGACGGCACGCTGGATGAGGCGGTGCGCGACCGGCTGCCCGCCGACCTGCGCCTGTCCCTCTATCGCCGGATGGTGCTGGCGCGCACCTTTGACCGCAAGGCGGTCAACCTGCAGCGCACGGGGCGCATCGGCACCTACGCCCCCTTCGAAGGGCAGGAGGCAGCCCAGGTGGGCAGCGCCGCCGCCCTCGATCCGGGCGACTGGCTCTTTCCCACCTACCGCGACCACGCGGCGATGATGACCTTCGGGCAGCGGCTCACCACCATTCTCCTGTACTGGTCGGGACGCCTGGAGGGCTGCGTGCCCCCGGAAGACCGGAACATCCTGCCGCCCTACGTGCCCATTGCTACGCAGATTCCCCATGCCGTCGGCGCGGCGTGGGCGGCCAAGCTGCGCGGCGAGAAGACGGCGGCCCTTGTCTACTTCGGGGACGGGGCGACGTCCGAAGGCGATTTTCACGAGGGGCTCAATTTTGCCGGCGTGTTTCAGGTACCGGTCGTCTTCTTCTGCCAGAACAACGGCTATGCCATCAGTGTGCCCTTTGCGCGTCAATCGGCGTCGCGCACGATTGCCCAGCGTGCCCTGGCCTACGACATGGAAGGGGTGCGCGTCGACGGGAACGACGTGCTGGCTGTCTACCTCGCGACCAAGCAGGCCCTCGACAAGGCCCGCGCCGGGGGTGGGCCGACGCTGATCGAGGCGGTCACCTGGCGTTACGGTGCGCACACGACGGCCGACGACCCGACGAAGTACCGCGACCAGCAGGAATCCCAGGCCCGTCGGGCGTTCGATCCCATCGACCGGCTGCGCCGCCACCTCGTGGCGGAAGGGCTGTGGGACGACAAACAGGAGGCGGCGCTCCTCGCCGAATGCGACGCGCAAGTCGCGGCGGCGGTGCGGGAACTGGAAGCGTACCCGCCGGCGGATGTGGCGCATCTGTATGACTTCGTTTTCGCCGAACTGCCGTGGTTTGTCCGCGCGCAGCGCGCATCCGCACTGGCACGCAGGAAGGAGGGGGTCTGATCATGGCGCAGCTGACCTTGGTGCAGGCGATTACGGATGCGCTGCGCACGGCGATGCGACGCGACGAACGGGTGATGGTGCTGGGGGAAGACGTCGGCGTCAACGGGGGCGTCTTCCGGGCCACCGACGGCCTTTTGGCCGAGTTTGGCGAACACCGCGTGGTGGACACACCCCTGGCCGAGTCGGCCATTGTCGGCTCGGCCATCGGGCTGGCCCTGAACGGCATGCGCCCGGTGGCGGAGATCCAGTTCTTGTCCTTCATCTTTCCGGCCTTCGAGCAGGTTGTCGCCCATGCCGCGCGCATTCGCACGCGGACGATGGGCCGCTACAGTGTGCCCCTCGTCATCCGCGCGCCGTATGGGGCGGGCATTCGTGCGCCGGAGCTGCACTCCGACAGCGTCGAGGCCTTTTTCGTCCACGTGCCGGGGTTGAAGGTGGTCGTCCCCGCCACGCCGTATGACGCCAAGGGGCTGCTTCTGGCAGCCATTGAAGATCCCGATCCCGTCCTCTTCCTCGAGCCGATGAAGATCTACCGCGCCATGCGCGAGGAGGTACCGGAGGACTACTACACGGTGCCCCTCGGCAAAGGGCGGATCGCGCGGGAGGGAAGCGACGTCACCGTCATCGCCTGGGGGGCAATGGTGCCCGTGGCGCTCGAGGCGGCCAAGCGCGCCGAAGCGAAGGGCATCTCCTGTGAAGTGGTCGACCTGCGCACGCTCTATCCCTTCGACCGCGATCTGGTGCGCGACTCGGTGCAGAAGACGGGCCGATGCGTCATTGTCCACGAGGCCCCGCGCACCGGCGGGTTCGGGGCCGAACTGGTCGCCTTCGTCAACGACGAAGCGCTCTTGTACTTGGAGGCGCCGGTGGCCCGTGTGACGGGGCCCGACGTGCATGTGCCCTTCTTCTCCCTGGAAGAGGACTACCTGCCGAATGCCGACCGCGTGCTGGAGGCCGTTGAGGAAACCCTGCGCTTTTGAGAGCGGGAACATCGGTGGGCATGGGGCGTCCGCGTTGGGGGCGCGGACGCCCGCATTTTTTTGTCCGGGCGCTGGAAGAAAAGGATCGCGCTTTGCAGGCGGGTGCTGTACTCCCTCGGTGTTCCCTCCCGGGTTCCCGCGAATAGATATAAACCGTAGGCACCGGATCGGAGGGGACACCATGAAACGACGTCATTTCGCGTGGTGGGGGAGGGTCAAACTCCACCTCCGCCACCGGACGTTTTTTTCGCACGTGTTGCACGGTTTGAACCTCCTGGCGCCGATCCTCCTGGCCGTCGTGACGGTGTTCGTCTTCTTCTACGCCCTGGTCAATCCCGGTGTGTTCGTGATCGTCGTCCTGTTTTTCCTGTTCCTCATCCTTCTCGGAATGGCCAACGACTGAGGCCGTTGCGGGAGGGGTTTTTTCGTTGGGCAACGGTTTGCACCTCAGGGGATCGGTCGCGCGACGGCGACGGAAATGGTAAGCTTAAAAAGCGGAACTTCGGTCGCGCCGAAGGAGGCGGCGATGCGGAAACATCCGGCCACACACGCGATGTGGACAGGCCTTTGCGTTCCCGAGGAGCGCTCGTATTCGTATATGGCACGCTGAGGCGGGGCAGTCCCTGACCATGACCGCTACCTGGGCGGATGCGGCCGGTTTCTTGGACGCGCCCGCGTTTTTGGCGAGCTGTGGGATACGGGATGGAGTTACCCGGCCCTGGTGCCGGGGGCGGGATGGGTATACGGCGAGCTCTACAGCGGCCTCGGGGCGGACGATTTGGCCCGGTGCCCCGCCTGCGCGCGCATCTTGCCCGGCACGGCCGTCGCGTGAAGAGCGGCGTGTGGCCCGTTGCCGGGGAGTGCGCCAGCGAATCGGACGGGGGCGATTCGGCGAGGCGTTCCAGGGCTGAAGGATGGAGGGAGAGAAACCGTGGAGATCCGGCTTTTGGTCAGCGACATGGACGGGACGCTCCTGGACGAGCAGGGGCGCATTAGTGAGGAAAACCGTGACGCCATTGCCTGGTTTTGCCGGCAAGGGGGCTTGTTCACGTTGGCCACGGGGCGCATGGAAGCCTCGGTGGCGCCATACCTGGAGCAGGTGGAGGTCAACGCCCCGCTCATCCTGTACAACGGCGCGCGCCTTGTGGACATGCGGACGCGCACGGTGTTGTGGGAGGCATTTCTACCGCCCGAGGCCTACGAGCTGGTGGAGGCCGTGCGCGCGGCGTTCCCCGACGTGAACACGGTGCTGTATCATGGCGGTGTGCCCTACGCCTACCCGTACACCGAGCGCGTTGCCGAACATGAACGGAAGGACGGCGTGGCCTGCGCACGCCTTGACCGGCTGGCCGATCTTCCGCCCGGCCCCCTTACCAAGGTGCTGTGGATCATCGCGCCGGAGCGTCTGGAGGATCTCAAGGGCTGGGTTAAGGAACAGAGGCTGGACGTGCAGTTCGTGCAGTCCGATGTGGACTACCTCGAATGCATTCCGCAAGGCGCGACAAAGGGAGACGGTCTCGCGCGTCTGGCCGAGTTGCTCGGCCTTTCCTTGTCGGCGGTGGCGGCCATTGGCGACAATTTGAACGATTACGAGATGGTTCGCCGAGCCGGCTTCGGTGTGGCCGTGGCCAATGCCCATCCGGAGCTCAAGGAGGTGGCCGACTGGATCAGTCCGCCCCACGGCGAGCATGCCGTGGCGGCCTGCATCGCCAAACTGCGCCGCGAGGGGAGGGTCCCCGTTGCCTCGCGATGAGGGCTGGCCTGATGCCCCGATTCAGCCGGCGCGCGCCCCGAATGGGGACACCGTTGGCCAGCGGCTGGACCCGGGACGATTTTCGGATGTGTACCGCCTCGTGCTCGAGGAAGGACGGACGTACACGGGGCTGTGGGATGGCGCGTCCGTGCACCTGCTTCTCGTGCACCCCGATGTCGAGGCCTTTGACGAGCTGGTGGACAGGGACCTGTGGCTTGGGTTTTCCCAGCAGGGTTCCCGGTGGATTGCCGTGGTGTGGGCTGAAGGGGAGGCGGAGAAGCCCGTCGGCTTCCCCTACACGTTTGACGTTGCCCGCGAGGCCGATCGGTGGCTTGCGGCACGTCTCTTGGGGCAGACATCGACGTGGCTGCACCATCTTGCCCACGACGGGGCGGGGGCGCTTGTGCACATCTTCAGCGAGCGCCTGCCGCTGACGGATGCCGCGCGGGAGGAGGGGTGGCGCCTGCTCGCGGCGGCCCGCGCCGCCGCGACGGAGGGGGATGAGCCGTTGTGGGCGACGACGACGGCTTCCGCCGCGGCCCTTCCCGACGACGTGCTGGCGGCCGAGGGGATCGGCTATCTGGTCGACTACGGCGCGCTGGTTGAGCGAGAGGGGGAAGAGGGGGCGCAGGAAGCGCTGATGGAGGCGGTGCACCGCGCCCTGGTCGTCTGCCGGCGTCATCCGCGGGCGGACATTCGGGAGGCGACCTTTTCCGTGTGGGTGGCCGAGGGCACCGACGGGCCGGTCGCCCCACTGCGCCCCCTGGTTACGCTGTTTGTGGCCCCGGTGCCCGATAGGTGGGATCGGGATGCGACGGCCGACCCCTTTTGGGCCATGCTCGAGGCGGATCCGGTGTTCGTGGGCCGTGAGCGGGGCCGGCCCCTTGCCGCGGGTGCGTATCCCATTGTGCGGTATGAAGGGGGCCGCTTGGTGCACCTGGAGCTGGACGAAGAGGCGCGTGCGCGGCTTTTCTGCCTGTTTGCTGTGCGGTGGCCCGACCGCCCCAATCCGTATGGCGCCGGAGGCTGACGGCTGGTCAAGAAATCGGACTTCACGATATAATGAACCATTATACCGGATCAATCAGACAAGCGTGAACTGCGCGGCAGATTTCTCGCTTCTGCTGGTGTTTTCTTTATTGGGTGAGGACAACGGAGAGGTGAACGGGATTGGCACTGGAACGAATGGCGAGCATGAGCATCATCCTGCGCCTGGAAATCGACAAATCGGTGGCCCATTTTGGGGGCATCCTGTCGTCGATCAGTGCGGCGGGCGGCGACATCGTCGCCATTGACGTGATCAAGGTGAGCAAAACCCGCACGGTGCGCGACATTACCGTTAACGTGTACGACCAGGCCCATGCCCAGCAGGTGGTCGACATCGTCTCCCGCCTGGCTGGTGTCAAGCTGATCAACGTCTCCGACCGGACGTTTCTCGTCCACCTGGGCGGAAAGCTGGAAGTGCAGCCCAAGATGCCGATCAAGAACCGCGAAGAGCTTTCCCGGGTCTACACGCCGGGTGTAGCCCGGGTCTGCCAGGCCATCGCCGAGGACCCGGCCAAGGCCTTCTCGCTGACCATCAAGCGCAACACCGTGGCCGTCATCTCCGACGGCACGGCGGTGCTCGGGCTGGGGGATGTGGGACCCTACGCGGCGATGCCGGTGATGGAAGGGAAGGCGATGCTCTTTAAACAGCTGGCCGGCATCGATGCGTTTCCCATCTGCCTCGATACCAAGGACACCGAAGAGATCATCCGCATCATCAAGGCTATCGCCCCAGCCTTCGGCGGCATCAACCTGGAAGACATCTCCGCGCCGCGCTGCTTTGAGATCGAGGAGCGGCTCAAGGAGGAGCTGGACATCCCCGTCTTCCACGACGACCAGCACGGCACGGCCGTCGTCATGCTGGCTGGCCTGCTCAACGCGCTGAAACTGGTCGGCAAGCGCCTGGAGGAAATCAAGGTGGTCGTCTGCGGCATCGGCGCGGCCGGTACGGCGTGCACGAAGATGCTCCTGTCTGCCGGGGTCAAGAACATCATCGGTGTCGACCGGGAAGGGGCCCTCGTTCGCGGCAAGCGCTATGACAACCCGATCTGGAATTGGTATGCGGAACACACCAACCCGGACAACGTCTCCGGCAGCCTTTCGGACGTGATCAAGGGCGCCGACGTGTTCATCGGGGTCTCCGCGCCGGGCGTGTTGAAGGTGGAGGACATCAAGAAGATGGCCCGCGACCCGATCGTTTTCGCCATGGCCAACCCCGTTCCGGAGATCGATCCCGAAGAGGCGGAGCCCTACGTGCGCGTCCTGGCCACCGGTCGCTCCGATTACCCCAACCAGATCAACAACGTGCTGTGCTTCCCGGGCATTTTCCGCGGCGCCCTCGACTGCCGCGCCCGCGAGATCAACGAGGAGATGAAGCTCGCTGCGGCGAAGGCCATCGCCTCGGTGGTCGGCGACGACGAGCTGAACGAAACCTACATCATCCCGTCGGTGTTCAACACCAAGGTGGTGGAGCGGGTGCGCGAGGCGGTGATCGAGGCGGCCGTGCGCACCGGTGTCGCCCGTCGGGACACGAAGGACTGAGGATTCTGCACAACCTGCCGCCGGTCACCTGGCGGGATTCTTCCTGCGGGCTGGTGCTCGGCACAACAATCCCCCACTCGGCCTTGCGGGCCGCGTGGGGGATTGTTGTAGGAAACCGGTGAAAGCGATGCCTCCGAATAGCGGGGAAACGGCGTCGTTATTTGCCTTCGTTTTCCGAGATGGTGACTGACCCCGGAGCGCCGGATCGTACGCGGCGCCGGCGGAGCCGGTTTCGGCGGTACGTCGTGAGCAGCCAGTAGACCGCGATGAAACCGACGGCAGCCACAACAATGCCGGTAACGGTGCTGCCGAGGAAAAAGGCGAGCCAGTGGGCCTTGACGAAGGAGAAGGTGAACCCGCCCGTGACCGTTTCGGCCGTGCGTTGGCCGAGGAGCAGGCGGCCGAGGTTGAAATTGAGGAGGAGAAACGGGGGCAGGATGACCTTCCCGAACACAAAGCCGATCAGCGAGGCGGGCACGCTTCCCCGGAAGAGATAGGAGAGGGGAAAGAGCAGGATGAACGCGGCTCCGAGCGTCGGCAGGGTGATGAACTCGACAAAGAGGCCCACGGAAAATCCGCGGGCCACCTTCGACGGCGCCCCCGGCGTGCGCAGCAGCTTCAGGTATTCCAGTCGCAGACGGCGGTAGAGTTTGTTCATCGGCAGCATCCCCTGGGACAGTTCCAATCCGAAGTACTGCTTTCAGTATACTGTTTTGGGGCGCGTCATGCACGAAAAACCATTTTGTGGCGAAACCTGACGCCTATTGCGCGGCGATGTCCTTGGAGCGGGACAGGTACGGAAACGGCGGTGCGCTCTGATCCACCAACCGTCTCCACAAGCTCGAATGCCCCGCTTCCGCCTTCTCGGCCTGCCAGACCAGGAACGCCACCAGGAGCGAAAGTCCCACCAGTTCGATTGCGCAAAAGAAAAGCAAGAATTGGGCGGAGAAAGCCCCGGTCAGCCGCTGGAGGAGCATGGCGAGGGCGGCGCACCCGCCGATCACCGTGCCGTTGACGACATACGACACGTAGCGCTTGAGGCCCCGCAGGGGTTGGAGCGGCTCGGTCCACCCGAAATGGGGGGAAAGCGCATCCAGGGCCACCTTTACCCCCGTCTGGAGCCAGAGGGACAGGACGATGGCGGCCACCCAGCCTGCGCGCAGGGAGGAGGGGAGCGGGAACAGGAAACAGGCGGTCAGCAGCGCCGGGAGGATCCCCAGGAGGTCCAGCAGCGCATTGGCGATGAGTTTGGCCAGGAAGAGCCGCGCAAGCGGGATCGGCAGGGCCCGTAGGGTCCACCACTCCCTGCCCTCGCGCGAAAAGGCGGCGAGCGATCCCGAGGACACGAGGCCGTACACCAGGAGGACGGCGCCGGCGACCAGGGCCTGCGGGAGCCGCTCGTCTCCGACCATCTGGGGCAGGCGTCCCGCTTCCACCGTCGCCAGGCGCTGGGCGAGGAGGATCAAGGGGACGATTGCGACCACCGACGTGGCAAGGTAATTCGTAAGATAGGCCGAAACGGAGACAAACCGTGCCCATTCGCGCTGAACCAGCCATAGAAGGGGCGAACGCTCCCCAACCTCCCGGAAGCGCCCTCCGCGGTACCGTCGAAGGGCAGGAGGGCGGTTGTTCTCCCCGTGGCTTTCTCTTCCCCGTGCCCACCAGCGCGGAACCGCCCGGCCGACCAGCCAGGTTTCGAGCACCACGATCCCCAAGCTGGCGATCCAGAAGCGCGCAGAACCCGTCGCTTCCCAGAACCGGTACAGGGCAGGCCCGGCGTGATGCCGAAACAGCATCCCGACCAGGAGGAGGAGGGTACCGGCAATCGCCCCCGCCCATACGTGCCTTCGCCCGGAATTGTGCGCAAACAGGAAGAGGAGCAGGAGCAGGGCGAGACCGAGGACGAGGGGAGGGCCGAGCAGCAGAAGGCCACCCAGCCGGAGCCCTTGCCCCATTGTAGGAGAACCTGTCTGGAAGAAGGCGACCAGGGCCGGCCCCGCCAACATCCCTTCCAGCAGGTAGGCGCGCACGAGCACCGGGAGGAAGAACGCAGCCACCACCAGTCGCTCGGAAAAGGGAAGGGCAAGCAGAGACGCCAGCTCGTTGTGCGAGTACAGCACCCCCATCAGCCAGAGGAAGCCGAGGTAGAACAACAGCGCCTGCAGCCCCACGAGCACCGTGAACACGTAGGTGAGCGCTTGGCTCGGGTCACCCTGTTCGCGGAGCACAAAACCGTACAGATCGTACAGATACTGCAGTCCCACCGCACTCAACACGCCCATGACCAGCAGGCGTCCCGTCCCCCTCCGCTTCGGGCGGAAAACGCTGGCGAAGGAATACCGAAACAGCGTCCCGACGAAACGGGCGTTAGACCTCGGTGCCATTGCGGGTCAACTCCAGAAACAGTTCTTCCAGGGTGGCCTGCTCATCGCCTGCCCGAGCCCGAAGCGATGCGAGGGTACCCGCAGCAACCCTCTTGCCGCGGGACAGAATCACCACCCGGTCACACAACTCTTCGGCCAGGAACATCAAATGCGTGGACATCAGGACGCTTCCGCCCTTTGCCGCGTGGGCTTTCAAGGCGTCTTTCAGAAACACCGCGGCAGGGGTATCCAAACCGATGAGCGGCTCGTCCAGCATCAGCAGACGCGGGCGCACGAGGAACGCGGCGGCGAGCACCAGCTTCTGCTTCGTGCCATGGGAGCATGCGGACACCTTCTTGTCAAGATGACCCTCCAGATGGAATCCCCGGATATACGGTGCCATCCGGTCGTCCCGTTCCCCGGCGGGGATTCCGTAAGCTGCAGCGACAAAGTGGAGGTATTCGGCGCCGGTCATGCCCGAGAAGGGCGCCGGGGTATCCGGCACAAAAAAGCGTGCCCGTTTGGCCTGGATTGGTTCGCGGAACACGTCGTGCCCTTCAATCTCGATCGTCCCGGCAGTGGGGCGCACCAGTCCGGCGATCAGGTTCATCATCGTCGTCTTCCCGGCGCCGTTCGGGCCCAGAAGTCCCACAATTTCGCCCGCTCCGACTTCAAACGACACGTTGTGGACCGCCGTCTTGCTCCCGTATTGCTTGGTCACGGAGACAACGCGCAGAACCGGGGGATTGGGGATGGGCGTTGGTTTTCGGGGAAGCATGCAGGATCCCTCTCACAAGCTTTCTCGCACAGCTCTTGTGCGGGTTGGTTCCTTGTCAAAAACGCTCGAAACGGGGGAATGAGGATGGGCAAATTTATATACCGTGTTGCAGTGCTGATTCTCTTTCTTTACTTAACGATCAGAAACGTAGGGAATCTCATGGCTTTCCTTTGGGGACTGGCGAGCGCAATCTGGGCATACGTTATGTATAGATTGTATACGAAGTCGAAGGAATAGAACACAATGGCCATCTGCTCTTCCCTCTCCCGTTTAGAAGACGTAGACCAACCGCCCCGTTCGCGACGTGCGGGGCGCGTGCCCCTGCAAAACGGAAATCGTGAGCATTGCCGTGTGCGGTGGCGGGCGGGACGGACTTTCCGGTCCCTGGCGAAATTTTTCGGTACAACAATCCCCCACACGACCCGCAAGGCCGTGTGGGGGAATGGTTTTGTGGAAAACCGATGGAAAGGGCGCGTTCCGCACGGGGATTCACCGGGTGGCGCCGGAGGGGGTTACCGGATTGGCGACGGGTCATGCGTCACGTACGTCCCGGCCAGGAGATCGTGGAGGGCGCGTTTGTCGCGGTTCAGCCTCACCATCAGCGCGCTGATCAAGCCGGCGATGCCGAAGGTGATGCCGCACAGCAGACCGCCTACCGCATGGCGCAGAAACATGGTCCCGAGGCCCGGCCTTTCGCCGCTGACTTTGGCGATGCGAATGCCCATGATGCAGGAGGATGAGCAGCCCGTCGATCGTCGAGGCCGCGAACCGAATCCAGAAACCGGCCGGGTTGCGCACATCTTGTTCACCAACGGTCATCTGCTTTTCTCCTTCCGCTAAACGTTTTTGCCTGAACGCGTGATCCCACGCCGGCGTTACGCCTTTTTGCCGAGCCGCAGGAGCAGGTCGCCCGTCTGCACGCTGTCGCCTTCCCTGACCAGGATCTCCTCGACCACGGCGTCGCACGGCGCCTGGATGGTCGTTTCCATCTTCATCGCCTCGGTGACAAGAAGGTGTTCGCCCTTGCGCACGCGGTCGCCGGCCTCGACGAGCACCTTGATCACCTTGCCCGGCATGGTGGCCCCGATCTCGAGGGGGTTAGCCGGGTCGGCCTTGGGGCGTTCTTCCGTGGCCACATGGGCGCTTTCGTCGCGGATGAGGATCTCGCGCGGCTGGCCGTTCAGCTCGAAGTACACCGTGCGCAGGCCGCCCTGCTGCAGCTCGCCGACGGACAGGAGCTTGATGATCAGCGTCTTCCCGCGCTCGATCTCCACAGCGATCTCCTCGCCCGGGCGCAGTCCGTAGAAAAAGGTGGGCGTGTCCAACACGGAGACGTCGCCGTAGGTCTGCACGTGCCGGACATAGTCGAGGAACACCTGCGGGTACATTACATATGAGAGCAGTTCCCGGTCGGTGACCTTCCGCCCGATCTTCCCTTCCACTTCCAGGCGAAGGGCGTTGAAATCGACCGGCTCCAGCAGCTCGCCGGGGCGGCAGGTGATCGGCTCGCGCCCCTTGAGGATGATTTCCTGCAACTTTGGCGGGAAGCCGCCCGGGGGCTGGCCGAGGTAGCCCTGGAAGAACTGAACGACGGAGTCGGGGAAGGAGAGCGCGTGACCCTTCTCGAACACGTCGTCCTCGGTCAGGTTGTTTTGGACCATGAACAGGGCCATGTCGCCGACCACCTTCGACGACGGCGTCACCTTGACGATGTCGCCGAACAGGCGGTTGACCACGGCGTACATCTCCTTGACCTCATCCCAGCGATCTTCCAGGCCTACGGCCTTGGCCTGCTGCTGCAGGTTGCTGTACTGGCCGCCGGGCATCTCGTGCCGGTACACCTCGGCGCTGGGCGCGAGGAGGCCGCTTTCAAAGCCCTTGTAGTACTTCCGCACGTCCTCCCAGTAGTGGTCCAGCTGCTGCAGCGCGTCCGGATCGAGGCCGGTGTCGCGCTCGTGACGCTGGAGAGCGTAGACGAGGGCATTCAGGCTGGGCTGCGACGTGAGGCCGGACAGGGCGCTCGTCGCGCAGTCGACGATGTCCACGCCCGCCTCGATGGCCTTCAGCAGCGTGGCCATGCCGTTGCCGCTCGTGTCGTGGGTGTGCAGATGGATGGGCAGGTCAACGGCATCCTTCAGGGCGCGGATGAGGTCGTAGGCGGCGTAGGGCTTGAGGAGGCCGGCCATGTCCTTGATGGCCAGGATGTGCGCGCCGGCCCGCTCCAGCTCCTTGGCCAGTTCCACGTAGTACCGGAGGTTGTACTTGGGCCGGCTCGGGTCGTGGATGTCGCCGGTGTAGCAGATGGCCGCCTCGGCCACCTTGCCTTCCTCGCGCACCGCCTCGATGGCCACGCGCATGTTGTCGACCCAGTTGAGGCTGTCGAAGATGCGGAACACATCGATGCCCGCCCGGGCCGCTTCCTTGATGAAGGCCCGGATCACGTTGTCGGGGTAGTTGGCGTACCCGACGGCGTTGGCTCCCCGCAGGAGCATCTGAAAGAGGATGTTGGGGATCTTCTCGCGCAACTTTTCCAGTCGTTCCCATGGACATTCCTTCAGGAACCGCATGGCCACGTCGAAGGTGGCCCCGCCCCACATTTCCAGCGAGAAGAGGCCGGATGCCAGCTTGCCCGTCGCCTCGGCGACGCGCACGAGGTCGTAGGTGCGCACCCGCGTGGCCAAGAGGGATTGGTGGGCGTCGCGGAACGTGGTGTCGGTGACGAGCACCCGTTTCTGGTCGCGAATCCACCGCACAAGCCCTTCGGGACCCTCGCGGTCGAGAATCTGCTTGGTTCCCTCGGGGTAGGGCGTGTCGTAGGGCACCTTCGGCAGACGCGGCGGCGGGAAGCTCGGCTTTTTCTCCTTCTTCAGTCCGGGAAAGCCGTTGACCACGACGTTGCCGATGTAGGTGAGCAGCTTCGTCCCCCGGTCGCGCTTGGGCGGGAAGACGAACAGCTCCGGCTTCGTGTCGATGAAGGACGTATCGTACTGCCCGGAGCGGAAGTCGGGATGGCTGACGACGTTTTCCAGGAAGGGGATGTTCGTCTTGACGCCGCGGATGCGGAACTCGCGCAGCGTGCGCAGCATCTTGGCCGCCGCCTGCTCAAAGGTATTGCCCCACGTGGAGATCTTCACGAGAAGCGAATCGTAGTGGGGCGAGATGACGGCTCCGGTGAAGGCGTTGCCCGCGTCGAGGCGCACGCCGAAGCCTCCGCCCGAGCGGTAGGCGAGCAGGCGACCCGTGTCGGGGACGAAGTTGTTTTCCGGATCTTCCGTCGTGACGCGGCACTGGATGGCGTAGCCGCGCGTTTCGACCTTCTCCTGCGGCGGAACGCCCACTTCCGGATCGTGCAGGGCATAGCCCTGGGCGATGCGGATCTGCGCCTGGACGATGTCGATGCCGGTGACCAGCTCGGTAATGGTGTGCTCCACCTGGATGCGCGGGTTGACCTCGATGAAGTAGAACTGCCCGTCGGGGGTGACGAGGAACTCCACCGTGCCGGCGTTGACGTACCCCACTGCCTTCATCAGGCGGACGGCGGCGTCGCAGATCGCCTCACGCAGCTCGGGCGAAAGGGACAGGCTCGGTGCCACCTCCACCAGCTTCTGATGTCGCCGCTGGATGGAGCAGTCGCGCTCGTACAGGTGGACGAGGTTCCCGTATGTGTCGCCGAGAATCTGCACCTCGATGTGCTTGGGCCGCTCGAGGTACTTCTCCAGGTACACGGCCGGGTTGCCGAAGGCCGAGCGGGCCTCCGAGCGCGCCCGTTCGTAGGCCTGCTCCAGCTCCGCCGGCGTGCGTACGATGCGCATTCCCCGCCCGCCGCCGCCGGCCGCCGCCTTGATGATGACGGGGTAACCGTGGGTCTTGGCAAAGCGAAGGGCGTCCTGCAGGTGCTCGATCGGCTCCTCCGTGCCGGGGATGATCGGCACGCCGCACGATTTGGCCAACTGGCGGGCCTTCACCTTGTCGCCGAAGATTTCGATCTGTTCCGGGCGGGGGCCGATGAAGGTGATACCCGCCGCTTCGCAGCGTCGGGCAAATTCCGCGTTTTCGGCCAGAAAGCCGTAGCCGGGGTGGATGGCATCGACGTCGTTGCGCTTGGCGATCTCAATGATGCCGTTGATGTCGAGGTAGGCCTCGATGGGCCCCTTGCCCGCGCCGACGAGGTAGGCCTCGTCAGCCTTGTAGCGGTGGAGGGAGGTGCTGTCCTGTTCCGAGTAGATGGCCACCGTGCGCATGCCCAGCTCGGTGCAGGCGCGGAAGATGCGGATGGCGATCTCGCCGCGGTTGGCCACGAGGACTTTGCGGAAGGGCTTGATCATGCGCCACGCTCCTTTCTCGTCAGGCGTTAGACGGGGCGGATGTGCTGAATGAAGCGGGCCATCCGCTCGAGGGCCTTCTCGAGGGCTTCGAGGGATGTGGCGTAGGAGCAGCGCACGTGGGCGGCACCGCCGGCACCGAACACGTCGCCCGGCACGACGGCCACTTTGCCCTCAAGAAGGAGCCGCTCGGCAAATTCGGTCGCGGAAAGGCCCGTCGGTTCAACGGAGGGGAAGGCATAAAAGGCCCCTTCCGGACGGTGGCAAGGCAGGCCGATGTCGCAGAGGCCCTTGACGAAGAAGTTGCGCCGCTGGCGGTAGGCCTCCACCATGCGCGCGACGTCATCGCGGCCGCGGCGCAGTGCCTCGATCCCCGCCTTCTGGCTGAGAATCGGCGCGCAGAGCATCGTGTATTGGTGGATCTTCACCATGCCGGCGATGAGGTCGGCCGGACCGCAAGCGTAGCCGAGCCGCCATCCGGTCATGGCGAAGGCCTTAGAGAAGCCGGAGACGAGGATGGTCTGCTCGACTACTGCGGGGAAGGAAGCGAAGCTGACAAACGGGCGATCATAGGTGAGCTCGGCGTAGATCTCGTCGGCGATGACGATCAGCCCTGCCTCGCGGACGACGGCCAGCACTTCGAGCCAGTCCTCTTCCCCCATGACCGCGCCGGTGGGGTTGTTGGGGTAGGAAAAGATGAGCGCCTTGGTGCGCGGGGTGATCCGCTTGCGCAGTTCGGCGGCGCGGAGGCGAAAACCGGTTTCTTTCGTCGTCGGCACGCTGACGGGAACGCCACCGCACAGGCGGACGTTGGCGGCGTAGGACACATAGCACGGCTCGACGACGAGCACCTCGTCTCCCGGATCAAGGATGGCGCGCAGGGCGAGGTCGATCGCTTCGCTGGCGCCGACGGTGACGACGATCTGATCTTCCGGACGATAGGACAGGCCGAAGCGGTCGAAGAGATAGGCGGCGATCGCCTCGCGCAGCTCGGGAAGGCCCGCGTTGGCGGTGTACGCGGTGTATCCCGCCTCGAGGCTGGCGATGGCTGCTTCGCGGATGCGCCAAGGGGTAACGAAGTCCGGCTCGCCGACGCCGAGGGAGATGCAGTCGGCCACCGAATTGGCCAGCTCAAAAAAACGCCGGATGCCCGACGGGGGGATGGACGCGACCGATCGGGCGAGGCGAACGCGGGTTGACTTCTCGGTCATGGCGTGACGACCATCCTCCGGTCATCGCGGCGTTCGTCGAAGATGACCCCGTCGTGTTTGTAGGTTTTCAACATGAAGTGGGTCGTCGTCGAGATGACCGAATCGAGGGTGGCCAGCTTTTCCGACACGAAGGCGGCGATCTCCTTCATGGACCGTCCTTCCACGATAACGGACAGGTCGTAGGCGCCGGACATGAGGTACAGAGCCTTGACTTCGGGGAACTGGCTGATGCGCCGCGCCACCTCGTCGAACCCCACGTCACGTTTTGGCGTCACTTTGACGTCGATCATCGCCGTGACGCAGTCTTCCTGCACCTTATCCCAATTCACGAGTGCCGAGTACTTGACGATGATGCCCTGCTCCTCGAGGCGGCGCAGCGCCTTGTTCACGTCGTCCACCGACACGTCGAGGAGCACGGCGAGTGCCTCCGGACTCCGCCGGCAATTGGCCTCGAGCAGGCGGAGCAGCTCGCGGGTCTTTTCCGGGGTCATGGGCTCCCCTCCACTCCGTCGGTGTTTTTCCTTGTTTCAGATAGTTTTGTCTGTAGCGTATTTTTCTTCACCTGTGGCGCATTTTTCTTCATCTTAGCACGGATCGCGCGCCGGGCAAAGGGCTCTTCCCTCGGGACCGCTCGTGCGTCCACGGGAGGAAATGGTATACTAAATGACGTTGACGGTGGCGACGTGGGGTCACGTTAGGAAAGGGAGGAAACGCGATGCAAGGATTATTGGAAGGCAAGAACATTCTCATCATGGGCGTGGCCAACAAGCGCAGCATTGCCTGGGGGATCGCCCAAGCGGCCCACCGCGCCGGTGCACGCCTCATTTTTACGTATCAAGGGGAGCGGCTGGAAGCCAACGTGCGTGATCTGGTGGCGACGCTGCCGCGCCAGGATTCGCTGCTCCTGCCGTGCGACGTGACAAAGGATGAGGAGATCGACACCGTCTTCGCCCGGATCCGTGAGGAGGTGGGCGTGCTGCACGGCCTGGCCCATTGCATTGCCTACGCGAAGACGGAGGAGCTGGAGGGCGAATTTGTCAACACGTCCCGTGACGGCTACCACCTGGCCCAGGACGTCAGCGTGTATTCGCTGGTGGCCGTGGCGCGTGCGGCGCGTCCGTTGATGACCGAGGGGGGGAGCATCGTCACGCTGACCTACCTCGGCGGGGAGCGGGTGGTCAAAAACTACAACGTGATGGGTGTGGCCAAGGCGGCCCTCGAGATGACCGTGCGCTACCTGGCCAACGACCTCGGTCCTGACGGCATCCGCGTCAACGCCATTTCCGCCGGCCCCATCCGCACGCTGGCGGCGAAGGGCATCCGCGGGTTTAACGAGATCCTGAAGACGATCGAGGAAAAGGCGCCCCTGCGCCGCACCACCGACCAGTCCGAGGTGGGCGATACGGCGCTGTTCCTTTTCAGCGACCTGTCGCGGGGCATCACCGGCGAAGTGATCCACGTCGACAGCGGTTACCATATCCTCGGGTACTAAACGGGCGAACACCTCGTATGGAACCCGGGGGGCCACCCTCTCAACGTCCGCTGCCTTCCCTTTGGCGGAAGGGGCGGACGTTTTCGGTTACGGGGCCAAGGTTTTGACCATGGTCACGTGCGGGATGCCCGCCTCCTCGAATACCTCGCTGACCGTTTCGTATCCCAATTTGCGGTAAAACGGTTCGGCATGGGTCTGCGCGTTGAGGCGAAGACGCACAAAGCCCCGGGCGGCCGCTTCCTGCTCCACCGCGGCCATCAGCAGGCGGCCGACGCCCTTGCCGCGCCAGGCGGAGAGCACCGCAACCCGTTCCACCTTGCCCGTATCCTTGTTGTAGGGGCGAAGGCGCGCTGCGCCGATCGCGCGGCCACCGGCGTACGCGACGAAATGGAGGGCGGTTTGGTCATGTTCGTCCAGTTCCAGCTCCGGCGGAACGCCCTGCTCGCGAATGAAGACTGCTTCGCGCACGGCCAGGGCGTCCCGTTTCTGCGCGTCATCGGCGGCCAGCACGACAACGGGATCTTCCATATCGTCCTCCCTCCCTTGCCGATCAGCATTCTTTTCCGAACAGGAACGTCTGGTACACGGTCCACACGCCGTCGTCCAACCGGTACAGCAGGTGGAACCGATCGATGGGAGAGATCAGATCCAGATTGGTCATGCGCAGGCGCCCGTAGACGTCGAGCAGCTCTTCGTTGGGCAGGTCTTGTCCGATGGTCAGGTGGGGAATGAAGGGGTGCTTCGGTTTGCCGAGCGGGAGGCGCTCATACAGCCGGCGACGGAGTTCCAGCAGGGCCGGCTCCTCCTTGATAGCGAAGTAGAGCACGTTATGGGTTGGGTGGAACGTGCCAAATTTGTGAAAGTGAAGCGTAAACGGTTCGCTGTTCTTGGCCACATCGGTCAAGTCTGCCACAACGGACATCAGCGCGTTGTCAGCCATCGAGAAGGGCTCGGTCACTTTGATGTGCGGGGGAATCTGCGCATAGTGCGGGTCGTACCGTTTGCGGTAGGAATTGGCCCGTTCTTGCACGTCCCGCTGCGGGAACAGGCAGACGCAGTAGAGCATGGACATACCTCCTTGATTCGTGCGTGTGATCGATGCTCCTATTGTATCAAATTGCGACCCCGGGGACGATGATCCCTGCCGCCGCTAGGGTATCGGAACCAGCAGGGGAGGGAAGGGTATGGGGTGGAGGGAGGATTCGCCGTGAAGCGATCCTTGGGCGTAGTCGCTTTCGGGAATAAACAAGCGTAGCGGTTTGGATTGCAGTTTTGTCGCAGTTTTGGCCCGTTGTGCTATGATAGAAATGAAGGGAAGAATTCGACTTTGCGCTGAAAGGAGATTGATCCCTTGCGCAGACGGGTGTCGAGCAAGGAAGTGAAAGCCGCTGCTCTCCAACGGTTGCGGGAGCGCGGTGTGACCGTTGAAGCGATTGCGGAAATCGTGTATCTCATGCAGTCGCCGTATACGCCGGACCTTTCGATGGAGGCGTGCGTGGAAAGCGTGGAACGCGTGTTGGAAAAGCGGGAGGTGCAGCACGCCATCCTGGTCGGGGTGGAGCTGGACGTCCTGGCCGAGAAGGGCCTGTTGTCCGAACCGCTGCTTTCCCTGGTTCGGTCGGATGAAAGCCTGTTTGGTTGCGACGAAACGCTGGCGTTGGGATCCGTGTTCGGTTACGGTAGCATTGCCGTGACCACCTTCGGACATCTTGACAAGCAGAAGGTGGGCATCATCAAACAGCTGGACACCAAGGCTGGGAAGGGCGTGCACACTTTTTTGGACGATATCGTCTGCAGCATCGCCGCGTCCGCCTCGAGTCGCTTGGCGCATCGCCTGCGCGATGAGGAGGAGGCGGCGTTGGAGGCCAAGCGCGACGCAACAGAGGTGGAACCGGAAGCGCACGCCGGGTAGGCGAAAGGTCCGGATCACGGGCAAGGGAGGCGTGGGACCGGCCAGCGAAGGAGGCTCTTGCCCGTGACCCACGTGATCACGACGTCGGAAGGACAGGTGGGAGGATATGGAAAAACCATCCAAACCCGCTCAGCCAGGGCGCTGGATTTATTGGGCCAAGGTGTTTGACTCCAAGTTTCAAGCGGGCTGTTTGGCCAAGAGGATGGAGGAAGACTGGTGGCTGTACGGCTACAAGAGCCCGCGAGAGGTGGAGGTGGTGCGCCTGAAAAATGGCCGCTACGGCGTGCGCTACATGTGGTGAGGAACGGAGAGGACTTCTCTCAAATTCCCACTTGATTTTCTTTCGACCGTTGTGGTATAGTAAGTTTCGTCGGCGCGGGGTGGAGCAGCCAGGTAGCTCGTCGGGCTCATAACCCGAAGGTCGCAGGTTCAAATCCTGCCCCCGCAACCACCTGTGGGCCTATAGCTCAGTTGGTAGAGCGGTCGGCTCATAACCGATTGGTCCCAGGTTCGAGTCCTGGTGGGCCCACCACTTGACAATCCGCGTGC
>NZ_BAAIFH010000002.1:0-8250 GCF_054654135.1 Calditerricola yamamurae | reverse complement strand
AAGCTACTTCGTAGAGGAACATGGAAAAAGCATGCCTGGAGGTGAGAAAGTGAACACCGGTTAAGAAGTTGACCTGGCCGCTGTAGGGACAGAGAGACAAGAGAACATGGACGAGCAAGTCCGCTAGACCGACACCAACACCAACTTCGCAGGTCCGCGACGCTCGACGCCACCGAGCGGACGCGGGCTGCCGCGACGCGACCTCACGGCTCGCCACCGTGAACGTAGTCGCGGCGGGACTCGCCGCGTGCGTCGAGAGGCGCTGGCGCGGTGGGGATGGGGGCTGGCCCGATGAGGGCCTTCTACCCACTGGATGCTTTGAACGTGGGCGACCCGGACAAGGTGCCGCGCGGCATGGCGCGCGGTGCTGGTCGGCAGCAAAGTGGTGACGTCCCAATGGGGGACTAATCCACCCTGCGGGGGGATTCGGCGACGGCCCAACGCAGGCCCGGCGGGGGAGCTGGTGAGCAGTAATGTTCGCCGGCGAATAGCTCAACCCGTTAAAGGCCCGCCCACCAATGCGGGCGGCCAAAGCACTCCACACGTGGGAAGCAACCGGGTGAGGCAACAGAAAGCGGGCAGGCCCGAGAGCCTGAGGCAGCGGCGTACCGAAACCCTGCTGATCCGCAAGGATAGCAGGGGAGTAAGGGGGAGCTTCCATGTTCTGCCCCGCAGCGCGCCAAAGCGCTGCACAAGCCGTTTAGCTTAGAAAGGCGACCGCAGTCTGTTGCCAGAGCTGCCGACTAACGGGGGAAGGGCCGAACGGCGCGCCGACTTTGGTGCGTGCGAGGTCCGGGAGCTTGCGCAAGTAGATCCCCTTCAGGGGGCGCTGGACTGCGTGGGCAGTGGTTCAGCGTTGGCTGCACGGGAGTGGCGACCCGTGCACAATGGCCAGTCGAAAGCGCAATCCGTAGGCGATTGTTGGTGTTGGGGCCAGCCCCGATGAGGGGCTGGCTGGCCTGGCGGCCGTCCCTTTTCATCTTTTTCAAGTTCACCGGGAGGTGACAGGATGGGGACTCGGTATCTGGCGGCAAGCTGGCAAGGACTCGTGCAGTATGTCGTTTATCTCGTTAGTAGGGGTTATTATTTCTACCATATAACGTACTTTCCATTAAAAAAGAAAGATAAATACGAGGAAATAGACCGTAAATTGATAGGAAAATATAAAACTAACCTTTCAAAATTTCAACGTTATAGAAGGAAAGCCAAGGGCTTGGCAAACTTCGTGTATGTACGATGGCATAACATTGCAATTATTCTGCACACTTTGGGCGAGATCGAGGAGGGCATAACGTACGATGATCGTTTCTGCGACATCCGCGAAAGACCGCTTGAGATTCGCATTAGTGACCTGACTGCGCTGGTGATCCGGATCGTTGATGGCCGCGTGACGGTACGTTTGTCGCGGGAAACCTACGAGGGCCTCCGGATCGTGCTGTACGAGACTGCAAAGACAAAGGACAAGCAACTGATGCTGAATGAATTCCGCAAAATCGACGCTTACCCGTCTTGGGCTGGGATATTTGAACAGAAGCGAAATCTCGCCCGTTATCTGGTCAAACAGGCACGCCGGAATGAAGTCAAGCTGACGCTGGGGGAGGTGCACATAACGCGCAAACGTACGCCGGTTCAGGTGTTTGCAGAGCAAGACAATATGAGCACAACATCGGTGTGAACATCTGGCAGGCCAATAACCATTTTGATAGCATTAAAAACGAGAAGACGGCCCAAGGTTTGGGGACCGGCCGTCTTCCCACGAATAGGGTGAGGTACACCTTCTTCAATTGTGGCGTGTTCATTATACCACGATTTAGACACGCCGGGGAAGGGCCCTCACCCTGTGAAAAACCGGGAGGAGGGCTTTTATGTTTGCAGCAAACGCAGCACAAACCATCGACATCGCAGCCGCTAGAGCACGGAGACAACGACTGATCGCCGAGGCGCGCAAACTTTCTCAGTTCAGCAGCGTAGCGGCGTTTATAGCGACAATCAACGCCTTTATCTCGGCATACGGTGCGTATCTGCGGCCGTGCGAAATGGCCTATGTTCACTTTCTTGCACAGCGGGCACGCCTTGTACCTGGAGTTGTTTGGGCACGGACAGCAAGCATCGCTAAGGAAATTGGTTTTAGTGTCAGCGCTGTTAAGGCCGCTCAGCGGCGATTGGAGCGCGAGTTCGGCTTGATCAAGCGCATTTCCCGTCGCAAAGTGGACGGCAAGCAAGGAAGCTCATTTACCGTCGTTCAACCGCTGGACAAGCCTCTGAAGTGCCCTCTGTACGATCCCGAAATGCCGCGTCAGAACAGGGATTTTGGGGCATTTTCGGAGGCGAATAAAGAGGTTAATAAGGATGAGGTAAACAAGAGAGAAGCAAAGAACGTTCAAGTAACGAACAACGTTCAAGGTCAAACAAAAGAGCTTCAAAAGGACCAAAAGGGCAGGGACAGAGGAGCACGCGGTGTACCCCAGAGGTTTGCTGTGACTGCTATGCAAAACTATCTGCCGGCAAGAAAGCTTTGGAGCAGAGTGCGGTTGGCGGCGCGGCGCATGGGCCTTGATCCGACTACTGATGACGTGGTTCAAATAGCCGCAAAGACGCTGCAGGCCAACCTGCGCAGCCTGCGTGCAGGCAAGGTGTACGGCGATTTTGCGGGGTACTTCTATTGCTCGATGATCCACCAGCTTGCCGTGTACTGCCGCCGCACCAACGCCAGCATTTACGATTGGCTGAGCGCGTCAAAGGCTGCTGACGAGGCCACCGCGGCCGCGCAGGAGGTTGCCACAGCCATGCAGGAGATGGCGGCCGCCGTCGCGCACCAGGAGCGCATGGAGGCCTCCGGCGGCTATGAAGAACGGCAGGAGCGCCGCATTGCCGACGATCCGGAGCTTTTGGCTTTGCTGATGGAGCTGGAGGCACGCAAGACCGCGATGTGACAAACAAAAAGACGGCGCACAGTGCTGCACGAGGCCGATTTTTTGCCGTCAAAACCAATCGATAGGGGGAGAGCGAATGAGCGATTGCTGTGCCGTTGGAAATGGAAAACCCGTTGCGGCGGTGTTGCGGTGCCCCCAATGCGGTCAGGAAGGGAAGCCGATTGGCCTGGTAACGCTCAAGAGCCTACTTCGCCCGGAGGCCCTTGAGCGGTTGGATCCGCAGACGGCCTATGCGTTTTGTGCCGCACCACAGTGCGACGTGGTGTATTTTGCAGCCGATGGTGCGCCCTTTCGCACCGCCGATGTGAAGGTTCCGGTTTACCAAAAGGACCCGGGCGAAGACGTGCCGGTGTGCTATTGTTTCGGGTGGACACGCCGGCGCATTCGCGACGAGCTCGCCCAAACGGGCAAGAGTACCGCTTCCGCCACCATCGCTGCCCATGTGAAGGCGGGCCGCTGCGGGTGCGAGGTGAACAATCCGCAGGGGGCGTGCTGTCTCGGCAACGTGCAGGCCGTGGTGCGCCAGTGGAAAGCCACGTTGCCATAAAGCGTGGCCGCCAACGGGGAAACCCGGCCCCCTTTGGCAGTTTCCTTTTTCCAGACACCGGCGGTGTCAAGAAAAAACAGGCAGGACATCCTGCCTGTTTGGCAGGATGTCCTGCCATGTTCATTACATTGCCCGTGCACCACAGGGAAGATGAGCGGGTCGAAGTTGCCGAGCGAAAGGTTTAGGTCTCCTGGCTTTCCAAAGAAGGTGCCGATTTCACTCGCAAGAGACGCAACCCGTTTAAGGTCACGAGAATGGTGGCCCCCATGTCGGCAAGGATGGCCAGCCATAGAGTGAGCCAACCCGGGAACACCAAGAGAACGGCGAGGAACTTCGTGATCAGCGAAAAGGAGATGTTTTGCTTGATGACCCGAACGGCACGGCGTCCCAGGCGGATGGTGAAGGGTAGTTTGGACAGATCGTCAGCCATGAGCGCGATGTCCGCCGTCTCCAAGGCCGTATCGGTTCCGGCGCCGCCCATGGCGATGCCTACCGTTGCGGATGCCAGCGCCGGGGCGTCATTGACGCCGTCGCCAACCATGGCCACCTTCCCGTACGCATCCCGGAGCTGTTTGATTTTCTCCAGCTTATCATGCGGAAGCAGTTCAGCGTGGTATTCGTCGATCCCCACCTGCTTGGCGATCGCGGCCGCAGTCGTGGCGTTGTCGCCGGTTAGCATGATCGTTTTTTCGATGCCCGCCTGTTTCAGCGCCCGCACGGCCTGAACACTCTGTTCCCTCACCTGATCAGCTACTGCAATGAGCCCCACGAGTTCGTTTGGCGTCCCCAACAGCATAACGGTCTTCCCTTGGCGTTGCAGCGCGGAAATCTGATTTTGCACCGCGCCGATGTCACCGTGCAGTTCTACAAACAGGCGAGGGTTTCCGATGTAGTAGGTTTGCTCGTCGACACGCCCGAACGCCCCTTTCCCGGTGATGGCCGAAAACTCGTCGGCCGGCTTCACCACCAAACCGTCCTCTTCTGCTTTTTTGACAATGGCTTTTGCCAGCGGATGTTCCGACAGTTTTTCCAGGCGCGCGGCTATGCCCAGCACATCTTGCTCCGTTCGATCTCCCAACGTCACGACATCGGTCACTACCGGTTCACCTTTTGTCAAGGTGCCGGTTTTGTCAAAGGCGATTGCCTTCAGGTTGCCGACCTCTTCCAAATAGACGCCGCCTTTGATCAACACCCCGTGTCGGGCAGCCGCCCCGATGGCTGAAACGATGGCCACCGGTGTCGACACGACCAGAGCGCACGGGCATGCGACGACTAGGAGCGCGAGCCCCTCGTAAATCCAGTGACTCCAATCCGCGCCAAAGAATAGGGGCGGAACAAGGGCAACGCCGAGCGCGAGAACCATAACGACTGGTGTGTAATATTTGGCAAACCGGTCAACAAACGCTTGTGAGGGAGCACGCTCGTTTTGCGCTTCTTCCACGAGATGAATGATCTTGGCGATCGTCGTGTCCGCAACCAATTTTGTTACGCGGACCTTGATTGCTCCTTGCTGGTTTAGCGTTCCGGCGTAAACCGAATCGCCGACCGTCTTGTCGACGGGCATGGACTCCCCGGTGATGGCAGCTTCATTGATGGATGATGTCCCCTCGACAATCTCCCCGTCCGCCGCGATCTTCTCCCCGGGCTTGACCAAGATGATGTCCCCGACAACCAGGTCTTCCACCGGAACGACAATCTCTTGGCCGTCGCGGAGAACGGTGGCTACTTTCGGCGCGATTTCCATGAGCGCACGGATCGACTGGCGAGCTTTTTCCATCGAATAGGACTCCAGCATCTCACTGACGGCGAAGAGAAACGTAACCACTGCCGCTTCCTTCCACTCGCCAATCAACAGCGCCCCGGTGATGGCCACCGTCATCAGCACGTTCATGTCAAAGTTGAGTCGAATCAGGTTGCGCGTGCCTTTACGCAGCAACGAATGTCCTCCCACCGCGATCGAAGCGAGCAAGAAGCCCTTTCCGAACGGTTCTGGCACGATAAATGCGGTTGCCAAGGCCAGAAGCGAAAGCCCGGTCGTTAGTGCTTTGCGGTTCGACGCCCAGAAGGACTTCGTGGCGGTAGGTTCAGGAGTTCCAACGGGATGCAACGTCACATCTTCAATCTTTTTGACCTCTCTCTGCAGTTCTTCTGTGGAGATCGTCCCCAAAACTGTCAACTTTGATGCCGCAAAATTCAACTTTGCTTCTTTAACGCCAGGCAACGCCTGGACGTGCCGCTCAAGCTTGGCGGCACAGTCCATTCAAGTCAAGCCCGTTAAGCGGTATTCCCTCTTGATCTGCGCCGCTTCCGCCACGGTTATTCTCTCCCTTCAACAATGGTTAGCGCTTCTTGGATCAACCGACGAACCTCAGGGCTTTGTAACCGGTAAAACACCATCTTTCCTTCACGGCGGTACGTCGCGAGCCCCATGTTGCGGAGCAACCGCAAATGGTGCGAAGCCGTGGCCATCGAGGAGCCGATTATGGCGGCCACGTCACAGACGCACAGTTCGTCCTCCAATGTAAGGGCATAAGCCACTTTTAGTCGGGTTTCGTCGGACAAGACTTTAAACAGCGGAGCAAGGTCTTTCACGCGATCAACCGTTTGCCGCAATCGGCTAACCTTCTCCGCATCGTACATGAACACGTCGCACGTATCTGCCCTAGTTCGATTGGGATATCGGGAAAAATGTGCGTCGTTTAGCCGCTCACTTGCCATGCGACCTCCTCCTTAATAAAACGATAAAATAATCGTTTCACTGTTAGTATAATGTTTTCCCGATACAACGTACAACCGTTGGTTTGGGCAGCCACACCGACAAAGGGGGCCAAGTTCCCCCTTTGTTGGTTTCCATTTACTTCCTAAACGTCCCATAATCTACGCTGTGTTAACTGTAGCGGTGATGGTCGCATCCGTCGAGGGCGATTTTCGGCCGTTTTCGGCGGTTTTGGCTGATTTCCACTTGGGCGAAACAGGGGCATTTTGACCATTATTGCGGGAAGGTCAAACTCATGATAGCTCCGTTTTTCTCCGTTTTTCTTGGTTCTCCGTTTTTCCGTCCTAGCTGTTTTACCTAAACAGTTTCCGCCACCATGGTTTAGCGCGTTCTTCGGCTAGTTCGGCCTTTGTCTGTTCGAGTTCACGGCGCACCGCTTCTAATTGGCGTTCAAGTTCGGCAATCCGTCCGTCCGTCTCGTCCTGCTTTCGCACCAGTTCCTGCACCGCTTCGTCAATCTCGGACATTTTTACAGATAGCTGTGCCGTTGTTTGTGCAACCGCGAACACTGCATCGCGTGGTTGCTGTTCGCGTTGCATCTGGAGCACGCGCTTCATGTCTTCGATGGCTTCGTCAACCGTTACCGGAAACCCGCGCTCGGCCAGGATTTCGAAGATCTGCACCTTGTGGTAGCCTTGCTCTCTCAGTTCTTTGATGGCCTTCAGTACGTCCACGGCTTCGGGCTTATAGAAGGTGATGGCTCCTTGCTTGACCTTGGGGATGTAAACGTGGAATTCAATGAGCCAGTCCGAAATTGTTGACTTCGGTAGGCCCAGAATCTCCACAAGGTCTTTTTTACGCAGCAGTCTCGTCAATCCGTAGCACCCCCGATTGTTTGCCGTCTTTTCGTTCCGTCCTTACGTCTTTGCTTAAATCGTCTGTCGCTCGTCCATTTCGTCCATCCGTTTTTAATTAATCCGTCCGTCGTCCGTCCTTTCCGTCCTTGCGTCTTGTTCCGTTCGTCCACCGCTCGTCCTTTCCGTTTTCCCGTCCTACGCCCGTTTTTCCTGCCGATCTGTCAGGAATGATGGAATGACAAACTGTCACACCGTGCGCGTCAAAGGCGCGATAGCGGCGCGAAGCGCGTACCCTTGACGCGCCTCTTGCGGCGCACAATGTGGTTACAGGGGCGACGCCTTCGCGCGGGCGTCGCCCCTTGGTGACCAGATTGCGCGGATACGGTGGCTGTGGAGGCCTCCTGGTGGTGGGTAAGGTGGAGGCGGCCAGAATGAAAGCGCTTTATTTTGACTTCTGAGCGGTTTTCTTGGTGGGGGGCTAATATCTACCACAGATCGAGAAGTGTGGTATAATGTGGCCAGGAAAATCCTGCCCCGATGAAGTGAGTGAATGAGGGCAGGTCGGCTGAGGCCACCAGTCGCGGGCTCCAAGCGCCTTGGTGCATGAAGGAGTGGCCCGCACCATGACGCGCAGGGGAGCAGGTACGGTCGAGGCCACCGACCGGATCAGGCTGCAAGCGCCTTGGCACATAAAGGTGTGGCCCGTGCCATGACGCGCAGGGCAGCAGGTAGCGATCGAGGCCACCGATCGCACGAGCTGCAAGCGCCTTGGTACCATTAGGAGTGGCCCGGTACCATGACGCGCATGGCAGCACAAAAGGCGGCTGCAGCCACCAGCCGCGATTGCCGCAACGCCTTGATGCTGTAGTGTGGCGTGGTATCAATGGCGTATGGCGGGCCTGAAAAGGCTTCTCCTAACTGGGAGAAGCAGGAACTGTGAACCAAAAGGGCCTTTTTGTGCCTTTGAACGGCACGAGGCGTAAATAAGGAGAACGAAAAACCCTTCTTGCGCACTAAACGGGTGCGCGAGAAGGGTTTTGTTTTTGCACAAAAAGTGGTGTCTGTCTGTCCCTAAAAGTCGATGCTGTGTTGTTCTCTCACCTGCTGCGTGAACACAGCGAGTGAGCTGGACAGCGCGATCCCAGAAGCGTATTGGAAGTATATACCAAAAGAAGGCAAACTCTACGAGGCAGCAGC
>NZ_BAAIFH010000001.1:0-3413 GCF_054654135.1 Calditerricola yamamurae | reverse complement strand
GACCGCTCGTGCGTCCACGGGAGGAAATGGTATACTAAATGACGTTGACGGTGGCGACGTGGGGTCACGTTAGGAAAGGGAGGAAACGCGATGCAAGGATTATTGGAAGGCAAGAACATTCTCATCATGGGCGTGGCCAACAAGCGCAGCATTGCCTGGGGGATCGCCCAAGCGGCCCACCGCGCCGGTGCACGCCTCATTTTTACGTATCAAGGGGAGCGGCTGGAAGCCAACGTGCGTGATCTGGTGGCGACGCTGCCGCGCCAGGATTCGCTGCTCCTGCCGTGCGACGTGACAAAGGATGAGGAGATCGACACCGTCTTCGCCCGGATCCGTGAGGAGGTGGGCGTGCTGCACGGCCTGGCCCATTGCATTGCCTACGCGAAGACGGAGGAGCTGGAGGGCGAATTTGTCAACACGTCCCGTGACGGCTACCACCTGGCCCAGGACGTCAGCGTGTATTCGCTGGTGGCCGTGGCGCGTGCGGCGCGTCCGTTGATGACCGAGGGGGGGAGCATCGTCACGCTGACCTACCTCGGCGGGGAGCGGGTGGTCAAAAACTACAACGTGATGGGTGTGGCCAAGGCGGCCCTCGAGATGACCGTGCGCTACCTGGCCAACGACCTCGGTCCTGACGGCATCCGCGTCAACGCCATTTCCGCCGGCCCCATCCGCACGCTGGCGGCGAAGGGCATCCGCGGGTTTAACGAGATCCTGAAGACGATCGAGGAAAAGGCGCCCCTGCGCCGCACCACCGACCAGTCCGAGGTGGGCGATACGGCGCTGTTCCTTTTCAGCGACCTGTCGCGGGGCATCACCGGCGAAGTGATCCACGTCGACAGCGGTTACCATATCCTCGGGTACTAAACGGGCGAACACCTCGTATGGAACCCGGGGGGCCACCCTCTCAACGTCCGCTGCCTTCCCTTTGGCGGAAGGGGCGGACGTTTTCGGTTACGGGGCCAAGGTTTTGACCATGGTCACGTGCGGGATGCCCGCCTCCTCGAATACCTCGCTGACCGTTTCGTATCCCAATTTGCGGTAAAACGGTTCGGCATGGGTCTGCGCGTTGAGGCGAAGACGCACAAAGCCCCGGGCGGCCGCTTCCTGCTCCACCGCGGCCATCAGCAGGCGGCCGACGCCCTTGCCGCGCCAGGCGGAGAGCACCGCAACCCGTTCCACCTTGCCCGTATCCTTGTTGTAGGGGCGAAGGCGCGCTGCGCCGATCGCGCGGCCACCGGCGTACGCGACGAAATGGAGGGCGGTTTGGTCATGTTCGTCCAGTTCCAGCTCCGGCGGAACGCCCTGCTCGCGAATGAAGACTGCTTCGCGCACGGCCAGGGCGTCCCGTTTCTGCGCGTCATCGGCGGCCAGCACGACAACGGGATCTTCCATATCGTCCTCCCTCCCTTGCCGATCAGCATTCTTTTCCGAACAGGAACGTCTGGTACACGGTCCACACGCCGTCGTCCAACCGGTACAGCAGGTGGAACCGATCGATGGGAGAGATCAGATCCAGATTGGTCATGCGCAGGCGCCCGTAGACGTCGAGCAGCTCTTCGTTGGGCAGGTCTTGTCCGATGGTCAGGTGGGGAATGAAGGGGTGCTTCGGTTTGCCGAGCGGGAGGCGCTCATACAGCCGGCGACGGAGTTCCAGCAGGGCCGGCTCCTCCTTGATAGCGAAGTAGAGCACGTTATGGGTTGGGTGGAACGTGCCAAATTTGTGAAAGTGAAGCGTAAACGGTTCGCTGTTCTTGGCCACATCGGTCAAGTCTGCCACAACGGACATCAGCGCGTTGTCAGCCATCGAGAAGGGCTCGGTCACTTTGATGTGCGGGGGAATCTGCGCATAGTGCGGGTCGTACCGTTTGCGGTAGGAATTGGCCCGTTCTTGCACGTCCCGCTGCGGGAACAGGCAGACGCAGTAGAGCATGGACATACCTCCTTGATTCGTGCGTGTGATCGATGCTCCTATTGTATCAAATTGCGACCCCGGGGACGATGATCCCTGCCGCCGCTAGGGTATCGGAACCAGCAGGGGAGGGAAGGGTATGGGGTGGAGGGAGGATTCGCCGTGAAGCGATCCTTGGGCGTAGTCGCTTTCGGGAATAAACAAGCGTAGCGGTTTGGATTGCAGTTTTGTCGCAGTTTTGGCCCGTTGTGCTATGATAGAAATGAAGGGAAGAATTCGACTTTGCGCTGAAAGGAGATTGATCCCTTGCGCAGACGGGTGTCGAGCAAGGAAGTGAAAGCCGCTGCTCTCCAACGGTTGCGGGAGCGCGGTGTGACCGTTGAAGCGATTGCGGAAATCGTGTATCTCATGCAGTCGCCGTATACGCCGGACCTTTCGATGGAGGCGTGCGTGGAAAGCGTGGAACGCGTGTTGGAAAAGCGGGAGGTGCAGCACGCCATCCTGGTCGGGGTGGAGCTGGACGTCCTGGCCGAGAAGGGCCTGTTGTCCGAACCGCTGCTTTCCCTGGTTCGGTCGGATGAAAGCCTGTTTGGTTGCGACGAAACGCTGGCGTTGGGATCCGTGTTCGGTTACGGTAGCATTGCCGTGACCACCTTCGGACATCTTGACAAGCAGAAGGTGGGCATCATCAAACAGCTGGACACCAAGGCTGGGAAGGGCGTGCACACTTTTTTGGACGATATCGTCTGCAGCATCGCCGCGTCCGCCTCGAGTCGCTTGGCGCATCGCCTGCGCGATGAGGAGGAGGCGGCGTTGGAGGCCAAGCGCGACGCAACAGAGGTGGAACCGGAAGCGCACGCCGGGTAGGCGAAAGGTCCGGATCACGGGCAAGGGAGGCGTGGGACCGGCCAGCGAAGGAGGCTCTTGCCCGTGACCCACGTGATCACGACGTCGGAAGGACAGGTGGGAGGATATGGAAAAACCATCCAAACCCGCTCAGCCAGGGCGCTGGATTTATTGGGCCAAGGTGTTTGACTCCAAGTTTCAAGCGGGCTGTTTGGCCAAGAGGATGGAGGAAGACTGGTGGCTGTACGGCTACAAGAGCCCGCGAGAGGTGGAGGTGGTGCGCCTGAAAAATGGCCGCTACGGCGTGCGCTACATGTGGTGAGGAACGGAGAGGACTTCTCTCAAATTCCCACTTGATTTTCTTTCGACCGTTGTGGTATAGTAAGTTTCGTCGGCGCGGGGTGGAGCAGCCAGGTAGCTCGTCGGGCTCATAACCCGAAGGTCGCAGGTTCAAATCCTGCCCCCGCAACCACCTGTGGGCCTATAGCTCAGTTGGTAGAGCGGTCGGCTCATAACCGATTGGTCCCAGGTTCGAGTCCTGGTGGGCCCACCACTTGACAATCCGCGTGCCCGTAGCTCAGCTGGGAGAGCGCCACCTTGACGCGGTGGAGGTCACAGGTTCGAGCCCTGTCGGGCACACCATCCTTTCGTGTAC